>NZ_JBWKPO010000004.1:18888-565556 GCF_059418285.1 Sphingomonas sp. GW821-FHT09B04 | reverse complement strand
TACGCACGCCAAAACCCTTTCGACAAACGTCCGCGCGCTCTTAGCGCAACCCCACAACACAGCAAGTCCATGTGGTTCCAGGCTGGTGGCCATGGAGAGGAATCGCGCACGAAAAAGCGCGCAATCCCAAGGGGACGCGCGCGTCACGAAATCGGAGAAGAGAGCCCGGACGGGTCGAGAGCCGCGGAGCATCCGCGGCGCCGCCCACCCGGGCTATCCGGGGTTACCAGGGACGAAGTGACTCGCCGTAGCCTTCCCGAAACAACAGATCGAACATTTATTTTCTCCCATCGTGCACATACGCGCACGGCCGCATACTTAATCGAAATTTAACCTTGAATCAACATTTCTGACAGCGCTGGACAGATCGCGTGCCCGCGCCGGTCGTTTCGTCCTTAAGAGTTCCTTCAAGAGTGCAGGTTATTCGCGGATTTGATGTCCGAGCGTGTCGAACCCGCTGCTGCCACGATCCCGCCGTCTGAGGCCGGGGAAGGCTTGTCGTCTGGACTTCCGGCCAGGCTTGATGCGCCGCTACCGGTGCCGCTCTCGCATAGTCATTCTCCCGTCTCGCGAATCGAGACGGATAAAGGGCCGGTGACCGGGATTTGGCGGGCACTTTCCCTGTGTGAGATCGCCAATTTCCAGTCGCTCCGCCGGCATCTCGGGCGGCCGCGTGCCGACACGCTGGTCCGCGATCTGGCCGATCATATCGGACGGATCGAACCTAATGTCCGGCTTGCTGCTGCGGGCCGTTCGCTGCTCGAACTCTCGTTCGAAGCCGACTCGGCCGAATCAGCGACGGCAGTGGTCGAACGGCTTGCCCGGGAATTTACCCGGACTGTCGATCTCGATGGTGAGCGTCACGTCATTCAGCTCCGCTGGGGTATCGCGGCCGCGCCCGCGCTCGACGATGATGAAGTGCGGCTGACCGAAGCCGCCGAATCAGCGCTGTCGCAGGCGCGATTGGAATCGCGGGTCGTGATGCTCGATCTGTCGCAGACCGATGTCGCGTTCGACCGGCTGGCCCTGATCCGTGAACTTCCGCGCGCGATCGCTTCGGGGCAATTGTTCCTGCAATATCAGCCCAAGGTTCATGTGCGAAAAGAAGCCGTGACTGGTGCCGAGGCACTGGTGCGCTGGCGTCATCCGGTTCGTGGCCTGATTCTGCCCGGTGATTTCATCTCAGCGGCGGAAGAAGGCGGTGAAATCGCCGGCCTGACGCTGTGGACGTTACGTCAGGTGATTGCCGATCAGCGGATATTGGCGGCGCACGGGCACGACATGCCCATATTCATCAACATTTCGGGCGTTTTGCTGGCCGACGCGGTATTCGTGACCGAAGCGTGCCGCATCATCCGCGAAACCGGCGCCAAGATTGGGTTCGAGATCACCGAAACCGCGGTGATCCGCGATCCGGACAGTGCGATCCGCCACCTCCAATCCTTCTCGGAGATCGGCATTCCGCTTGCGATCGACGACTATGGCGCTGGCCTCTCGTCGCTCGCCTATCTCAAACAGCTTCCGGCGACCGAACTTAAGATCGACAAGATGTTCGTGATGCAGCTCACCAGCAGCAACCGGGACCCCCTGATCGTCCGCTCGACCATTGACCTTGCTCATGCCCTTGAGATGGAAGTGACTGCGGAGGGCGTGGAGACGCCCGCGGCACTGGCGCTACTCAGCGTGATGGGATGCGACATGGTGCAGGGCTTCCTGATCAGCCGGCCGGTGGCGCTCGACGCCTTTATCCGCTTCCTCGACGAGGAAGGGCATAAGGCAGCCTCGGCGATCCGGCCGACCTTCGCGCGGCCAGAGGGCTTCTGGCGCAAGAGCGGTTGATGCGCCGGCTTCTCGCCATCGCTGCAGCTTTGATGCTGGGCCTTTCGACCCCGGCATTCGCGCAGCAGCGCGCGGCCGATACGCTGATCGATCGCGCCAAGGCGGCGATGATGGCGGAGCCCGGCGAAGCGCTCAAGCTGGCTGGCGAGGCTGAACGCAGCGCGGGTACGATTGCCGATCCGCGTTCCAGGGCAATCGCCACGGCGACCGCCTTGTGGCTGCAGAGCGAAGCTTCGATCCGTACGCGCAATGCCGCCGGGGCCGCCCCGAGGATCGCGCGTGCCCTGCGGCTGATCAGTGCCTATCCGGAGCCGAGCAAGCTGCGCGGCGACCTGCTTCTGGCGCGCGCGGGCGTTCAGCAGGAGCAGATGCGTCCAGCAGAAGCGCTGGCGTCACTGCAGGAAGCTTTCAACATCTTTGGCGCGGTGGGCGAGAAACGCAGTCAGTCGATCGCACTTCAGTCGATTGCGAATCTGTATACCGAAGCGAATGACCTCGCGAGCGCGGACAAGTATTTCCGTCAGGCGGGCGAAGTCTATGAGGGCGATCCGCGCCTGTCGCTCTTCCTCTACAATAATCGCGGCAACGTGCTGCTTCGGCTCGAGAAGCCTGCGGAGGCAGTTGCGCAGTATCGCCGCGCGCTGGCAACGGCACGTTCACTCAACAGTGCGAATATTCTGCCGCCCATCCTCATCAATCTTGCGCGCGCGCTCAACCACAACAAGAAGATCGACGAAGCGGAAACGGCCATTGCTGAAGCACAGCGGCTGATCGCGGACGGGGCGTCACCCAGTTCCGAGCCGTTGCTGCTCGCAGTGTCGGCCCAGCTCGCGCGCGACCGCGGAGACCTCGATCGGGCAAAGAACCTGATCGAACGCAGTTTCAAGGGCGTCGATCTCTCGACCACGCCGATCGCGATGCGCGATGCGCATCTGATCGCTTATGGGATCTACAACGCCCGAGGCGAGAGCAAGCTGGCGCTCACCCACCTCGAACGCGTCCGCAATCTGGGTGACGAAGCCGCTCAACTCGCCACATCGACCAATATTGCGCTCATGGCGGCGCGGTTCGACTATGCGAACCAGGAACTGCGTATCGCCAACCTCAAGGCGGACGAGGCGCGGCGTGAGGCCGAATTCCAGCGCACCTTGCTGTTCGGGGTCGGCGGCGCGACTCTGGTCATCATCACCTTGCTCAGCATCGGCCTGTTCACGATTCGCCGCAGCCGTAACCAGGTGCGCGCCGCCAATATCGAGCTCGGCCAGACCAACGTAGCGCTTGAGAAGGCGCTCAAGGCCAAGACCGAATTCCTTGCGACCACCAGCCACGAGATCCGTACGCCATTGAACGGCATTCTCGGTATGACCCAGATCATGCTGCGCGATCCCTCGGTTCCGGAGCAGACCCGCGATCGGCTGGGAATTGTCCACGGCGCGGGCATGACGATGCGCGCGCTGGTCGACGACATCCTCGACGTCGCCAAGATGGAGACCGGCAATCTCTCAGTCGAACTTGCCGCGACCGATCTGCATGCGATGCTCAAGGACGTCACGCGCATGTGGGAGGAGCAGGCACGCGGGAAGGGACTCGAGTTCAAGCTGGAGATGGGTGACGCGCCGCTCTGGATCAAAACCGATGCCGGGCGGCTGCGGCAATTGCTGTTCAACCTGCTCTCGAACGCGCTCAAATTCACCGAGAAGGGAACAGTCGCGGTCAAGGCAGAGGCAACGGACGGGCGGCTTCGCATCGCCGTGTCGGACAGCGGCATTGGCATTCCGGCTGAGAAGCACGAGGAAATCTTCGAATCCTTCCGTCAGGTCGATGCCGGCACGACTCGCAAGTTTGGCGGAACCGGGCTTGGGCTCGCAATCGTTCGCAATCTGGCGCGTGCACTGGACGGCGACGTCTCGGTTGCCAGCGTCGAGGGAGAGGGCACAACCTTCACCGTTGACCTTCCGTTGATCGAGGCGGCGGCGCCCGCCGGCGCCGGGGCGGCGGATCGGCCGGGCGAGTCGGTTGTGGTGCTCGACCGCAATCCGATTGCGCGCGGCATGCTGCGCACCTTGCTCGAACCGCATTTCGCCGCGGTCCAGTTCGCCACGACCCCGGACGAAGCGCTCGGCATGCTGCCGGGCGTCGGACCCGCTCTGCTGCTTGCGGAGGAGGCGACGCTCAAGGCGGCGGGGGAGGATGCCGTCGCGGTGCTTTCGGCGCTTGCCAATGCCGCAAAGGTAAAAGGCGCGCGGACTGCGGTGTTGTGGCTCAAACCCGATGAAGCGATGCTCTCGTCGCTTAGAGAGGCCGGGGCAGGTACGGTCGTTGCCAAGCCCGTCGCCGGAGCGGCGCTGATCGAAGCGCTGGTGGCCGGGCGCGAAGAAAATTGTGCTGCATCGGGCGCAACCCGGCTTGTGTCACAAGCGGCTTAAGACGATAGCACACATATGATATCCTCATTTCGCGCCGCCAACGAGATGGGCACTGCCCGCACATGAATATCCTGTTTATCGAAGATGACCCGATGAACCGCCGTGTCGTTCGCGACATGCTCGACGTGGCTGGCGCCTCGATGGCCGAAGCGGAGCATGCCGAAGAGGGGCTGGCGAAAATCGGTGCGGAAGATTTCGACGTCATTCTGGTCGACCTGCGCATGCCGGGCATGGACGGGATCGAGGCGATCGAGCGCATCCGCGCCCGCGATGATGCTAAGGCCGAACTCCCGATCATCGTTGTCACTGCCGACACCGCGGTCGACCTGCGTGAGCGCTGCCTGACCGCCGGCGCGGATGAAGTGCTGTTCAAGCCGGTGGCGATGGACGCGCTGTTCGACACGATCGGCCGCGTGCTCGCGCTACGCAGCGGCGGCGAAGGCATGCTGCTCTAGGTTTGTACCGCTCGCGCGGCTAGCGGCACCGGCCAGCACCAGCGACGCTAAACGGAGATCAATATGTCTTGATCGGCATGTTGATCCAGGAATGTTCGCGAAACCACTTGGTGATGATGTATTTGGTACCCTTCACCACGGGGCTGCCTTCGTGCAGCGTCGCAGGGTTGGGTGCTCCATCGGGTTTCATGTTGTTCCAGGCAAGCAACAGCCCGCGCTTCGGCGTCACGCGGATGCCTGCTTCCGGAAACCAGGTCGCTCCGCCTTCCGCGACGTCGTTGAGGTAGATCATCGTCGTCCAGGTGCGCTGGCCGCCCGATGCTTTCATCGCTTCCCAATAGTCCTGATTCTCGCTGAACCAGTCGTAATGCGGGCGGAATTGCTGGCCGGGTGCGTAGCGCTGGCCCTGCATCGTCTCGCCATGTTCCGGCGGAAGGCCGAGCAGGTTCGCCATCCGCTCGTCGATCGGGCGCACGTCGGATGACCAGCGGTCGAGATCGCAGCTCTCGCTGGTCCGGAACGCTGGATCGTCGGAGGCGGCGAGCAGCGTCGAGGGACGGCGGTTGAGATCGATCAGACGCATCAGCGTGTCGCACTCGGCATTGCTCAAGAAGCCGGGATAATAATAGATTTGTGCCGCATCGACCTTCGCTTTGCGAAGCGCGGGATTGGCTTCGAGGCGCGTCGTGATCTGCTGGCCGGCGCGCGCGCGGACGATCGATGCGCCGCCCTGTTTGGGTTTGGGTTTCGCGAAAATGCTCATGGACTCGCAACTTGCCGAGGCCGCGGTGAAACGCAAGAGGCCCGGCCGTTGCCGGCCGGGCCTCCGCGTGACGATCCTCAGTTCACCAAAAGATGTCGTATTCGACGTCGACCACCTCGCCGGTGTAGGTATCCACCAGCAATGCGTCGTTATAGTAGCGCACCCAACGATACGGGCCGTCGGCCGGGGGCAGGCGATAGGTGTACGGGTCGTTGATCCAGTAGTTCGACGAGAACAGCATCGCTCCCAGCGTCAACCCGATCGAGAAGCGCTGATAGCCGTAATTGTAGCCGCGGGGCGCATAGTAACGCGGCAGCCGGTAGACGTTCCGGTTGCGGGCGCGATAGTCGCTCCAGTCGTAACGGCGATCCTGTCGCCAGCCGCGGTTCCAGTTGCCGCCCCGGTCGCCCCGGTTGCGCCAGTCGCCGTCCCGACGACCATCGCGCCAGTCGCGGCGATCGTCCCGGCGGTCGCGCTGCCAGTCGCGGCGGTTGTCGTCGCGGTTGCGCTGCCAGTCACCACGATTATTATCGCGATCGCGCTGCCAATCCCGGCGGTCCTGGTCCCGGTCGCGGCGCCAGTCCTGGCGGCCGTCAGGGCGCTGGCGCCACTGCGGGGACGTGCCTTCGGGCCGCTCCGGCCGCTGGATCTGCGGGCGTTCCGGGCGATCGGGCCGCTGGAAGTCCGGGCGCTCCGAACGATCAGGTCGCTGGAAGTCGGGGCGTTCCGGCCGCTCGGGGCGCTGGAATTGCGGGCGTTCGGGGCGTTCCGGTCGCTGAAACTGCGGCTGCTGCGCACGCTGCTGTTCGCGCTGGGCGCGGAAAGCTTCGCGCTGCTGCTGCATCGGGCGCTCGGCGCCGGGCTGGCGCTGTTCGCGCGCTTCTCCGCCGCCACGGCCGCGCCACTGGCCGCGCTCCTGCGCGATCGCCATAGTGGGGGTCAGGATGGTCGCACCGATCAGTGCGGCCAGAACAAACTTCTTCATCTCGGTCCTCCGCTCCGGCAGAGCGCCGGCGTTCAGAATAATCCGCTAATGCCCCGAGTCGGCTGACACATGTCTGAATTGCGCTGACAGCATTGCGAAAGGATTCAATCGCTGGCCGCGGGCGCCTGCTCGGCCTCTTCTTCCGGGCCGCTGTCGTCCTCGCCGCGCGCCAGTCGTGCCGCGCGGCCGACTGCCTCGATCAGGCGCGGATAGACGCCGCAGCGGCACAAATTGGTGATCGCCGCCGCGATCTCCTCGTCTGACGGGTTGCGATTCTTCCGCAGCAGTGCTGACGCCGCCATCACCATGCCGGGGATGCAATAGCCACACTGGCCGACATTGGCGGCCAGGAAGGCGCGCTGCACCGGATGCGCGCGATTCTCCGCCAGCCCCTCGATCGTGGTAACGAAGCTGCCCTCGATCGCGCCGATCGTCACCTGGCACGATCGCACCGCCGCGCCGTCGATATCGACCGTGCACGCGCCGCAATCGCCGGTGCCGCAGCCATATTTGGTGCCAGTGAGGTTGGAGGCGTCGCGCAACGCCCAGAGTAGCGGGGTTCGCGCGTCGAGCTTATACTGGACGGGCTGGTTGTTGACGGTGAAACGGGTCATGCGACGCGCACATTAGCGCGGTTGCCGTGCGAAACCCAACCCCACTCAGCGCCGCAGCCATTCGAACATCCGTCGCAGCGACGATCCGATTGTGCGGGGAACCAGTCCCGCCTTCACCTCGAGCAAAGTGGCGACCATTTCATAATGTTCCGCCATCTCGGCATGGACTCGTTGTCCGCCTTCGGTGTCGGCGTGGCGGACGCGCCGCCGTTCCTCACGTGCCTGGTCGCGAAAGAAGCGGATGTCGCTGGGGTAGATCCCGTCCAGCCCATCCAGATTCTCTTCTTCGTTCATACCATCAGCACGGGTTTGCCGCAGCGATAGCCATCGACGCGGACATGCGCGTTACCGATGCTCAGGCCCGCAACACCGAGCAATTGGAACAGCGCTGTCTCCAGGACCGGCGCGACCGACAGCAGGCGCGCCGCGATCTGGCTCTCGCCGGGCAGGCCGATGCCAAGGTTGAGCGCGCCGAGCAGGGTCACGTCGATGTCGGCCGAGCCGAGCGTGGTGGCGAGCAGGGTCGAGACGCCGTCGGTGGTGGCCACGGACTTGGCCTGGTGCGCGGCGATCTCGGCCTTGGTGAAGGAGAGGTTTTGCCAGTTCGACGCCTCCAGCGCGCCGAGCGCCTTGGCGTCGACCGAGATCAGCAACGCGCGGACCAGCGGCGCCGGAGGCAGCGCGGCTGCGGTAGCCGGGATCGAACTTGTGACCGGCAGGTCGGCAATGGCGAGTTTCGCGACGCCAGCGCGCGCACGCACCGCGGCAGTATCGCGCGGGGCACAGGGTACCGCGTCGAGGATCGCACGCGCGGGCGCGAGTTCTACGGCCAACGGCACCTTGACGCCCAGACCTAGTAGCGGCCCGACTTCGGCGATCAGGTTGATCCGCGCCTGCGAGGTGCTGACCTCGATCCCGCCCTTATCGTTGATCAGCATCCACGGGCTCGACTGCATCGCCTCGCCGATCTTGATTTCGGTGCGCAGCGAAGCGAGTCCGGGAATGCTCGCGCCCAGATCGAGCATAAGTAGATTACCGCGATTGGCGATCGAGAGCATCGCGCCGAGCAGATCACTCGCGCGCACCTTGGCGAGCATTGCTGCTGCGCCGGCGCTTCCCGTCGTTCCGGCGCCACCCATGTCGAGGCCGATCAGGTCGCCCAGCCGGATCGATTTCGGTGTGCCGGCGATCCCCGCGGCGACTGCGCCAAGACCCTGGCCGCCACTTACATCGTCGAGCGCGCGCAGCAGCACGGGCAGCTGGATCTGCTGCGTGAGCAACTGCTCATACGTCATCACGCCCAGATTGCCGCGGACTGCGACTGCATCGAGGAAACTGAACAGGTTGAGGTCGACGCTCGCCAGCCCCTGATAGCTGAGCAGCGACAGTCCCACGCTCGATCCAGTGAGTCCCCGGGTCAGGTTGTTGACCAGCCCGTTGTCGAATGTCGCCAGCGACGATCCGATCGAGATCGCGCCCAGATTGCGGCGACCGGCGACTGCGCTGACCTGCGAGTCGTTGAAGCGCATCCCGAGCGCGCGCAGGAAGTAGCTGGGGTTGGGATAAGTCGCGGTGACACGGACCGAGTCGCCCGACGCGCTCGCAGTGAAGGTTCGCGAGTCGCCGGTGCCCGCGACCGTTCCCGTCGCCACCTGCGCAGCCACGGGGCCCTCCGTGTGGTTGGCGGTCAGCACATCACGGGCGCGCGCATCGGCGGTGGTGAGGTCCTGGACAGCGGAGAGCGCGGCGGCGTCTACCGCGCCCTGCATCCGCCGCCGTTCCAGCGCGACCGCGCCGACGTCTACCGCAGCCGCAGTCGCGGCCAACAGGAAGGGGAGGGCCGCGGCGACAAGCATCGTGGCCGTTGCGCTGCGGTTGCGCCAAAGCGAACGGCTCATGTCGCAGTCCCCAGAATGGTGCAGTCGCGGGTGATCGTCGAAGGTGGCAGCGGGAGGAGATTCGAGAAGCCGAAGATCGGCAGCCAGGTCGCGTTGTAGGAGATCCGGACCCTCAGCCGTCCCCCGGCCTGTGCTGTTGCACTGACCTCGGTCAGTCGTTCGGGACGGACGAGAAAGTAAGATGGCCCGTTCGTATTTACGAAGGTCGTGACCATTGTCTGCCGTTCGGCCAGCGTTTCTCCCGCGATACTATGGCGCGCGGCATCGGCGGCGAGCTGCTGGACCGAATTCGCCGCGCCAAAGTAAAGGCCGTAGCAAATCATGCCCATAAGCATCGAAACAAGTACAGGCAACATGATCGCGAACTCGATGATCGCTGTGCCGCGTCTTTCTGAAACTAGGCGCATAAGTACTGCTCCCTGTTTACAGGAGTGTTTGTACGCCCGGTAGGTTAATGAATTATCGTTCTGAGTAGGGACTAATTTGTATATCGAAAGTTCTGCTCTTCCAGAACGGTAAGCGTGTATTTTAGCCCTTCGCCTGCAGCAATGCGCTGCGCAGGCAGGTGCAAACCACCTCGTCACGCTGGTTGAGCATGGTGTGCCGGAAGGTGACGATGCCCTGACCGGGGCGCGATTTGGACGGGCGCAGCTCGACCACTTCGGTTTCGGCGCGCAGCGTGTCGCCGATGAATACCGGCTTGGGCATCCGCACTTCATCATAGCCGAGATTGGCGACGAGGGTGCCGAGCGTCGTGTCGCCGACCGAGATGCCGATCAGCAATGCGAAGGTGAAGGTGCCGTTGACGACGATCCGCCCGAACTCGGTCGCGCCGGCATATTCGGCGTCGAGGTGCAGTGGCTGCGGATTGTGTGTGAGGGTCGAGACGAGGAGGTTGTCGGTCTCGGTCACCGTGCGGCGCAGGTCATGCACGATCCGGTCGCCCACCTGCCATTCGTTGAAATAGCGTCCTGCCATGCCTGCTCTCCCTGTTTGCGCCTCACATAGCGCGCGATCGCGGCCTGTCAGCCCCCGAACTGGGTGCGAAGCGCCTCGGTAAGAGGGGATGCAGCCGCGCGGATCGCGGCGGTGTCATCACCCCATGTCAGCGCCAGTGTTCGCGTGACACCGAAGCCAAGTAGTGCGGGGCTGGCGATGCCGGGATGTCGGTGCGACTCGGGGATCACCGTTGCGCCGAGGCCCGCCGCGACCATCTCCAGCGCGCGATCGTCATTGGTAGTGCGCAGCGCGAAGAACGGGCGGATGCCGCGCCGCGTGAAATAGCGGCTGGTCTCCGACAGCGCCTCGCAATTGCGTCGGACGATCATGGTCTCGCCCGCCAGCGCCTCGCCTTGGATTGCGGCTTCGCCCGCCAGCGGGTGCGAGGCAGGCAAGGCCAGTACATAGGATTCGGTGCGCAGCGGCTCCATCTCCGCCCCCGGCTCGCCCTGCGCCGCGGTCAGCGCAAGATCGATTCGTCCGCGGGACAAATGCTGCGACAATGCTGCGGCATTGCCTTCGACCAGTTCGACCGCCAACTCCTCGTGCGCCGCCAGTGCCGCAAATGCCGCCAACTCGGCGGTGGCGATCGTGTTCAGCACCCCCAGTCGCAGCGTACCGCCGGGTGCCAGCCCGTCGATCGACGCCTGGGCGAGGTTGAATTCGCGCTCGATCCGCCGCGCATGCACCGCGAAGCGCGCGCCCGCCTCGGTCAACTCGACACGCTGGCTGTTGCGGCGGAACAGTTTTGCGCCCGCCTCGCGCTCGAGCTTGGCGATGCCTGCGGAGAGCGTGGGCTGCGAGACATTGGCCTGCGCCGCGGCAGCGGTGAATGTCCCGCTATCGATGACGGCAAGGAAATAGCGGAGCAGGTAGCGGTCAATCATAGATGGTATCTATGCTCTTGCCTGTTGCCTTTCAATTTTTCTCCGTCGCATTCACCCGCTAAGCTGCGGCAAAAGTCCCAGGAGAGCCGAATGAGCCTGCCCCAGATGGATTTCGCGCTGAGCGAGACCGCGGAGATGATCCGCGACACCACCCAGCGTTTCGCGAAGGAGCGGATCGAACCGCTCGCCGCGAAGATCGACGCCGACGACTGGTTCCCCCGTGACGAACTGTGGACCGCGATGGGCGAACTCGGCCTGCACGGTATCACCGTCGACGAGGAATTCGGCGGCCTCGGACTCGGCTACCTCGAACATGTCATCGCATGTGAGGAGGTCAGCCGTGCCTCGGCCTCGATCGGTCTGAGCTATGGCGCGCATTCCAATCTTTGCGTCAACCAGATCAGCCGCTGGGCCTCCCCCGAGCAGAAGGCAAGGTACCTGCCGAAGCTGATCTCGGGTGAGCATGTCGGCTCGCTGGCGATGTCCGAAGCGGGTGCGGGCAGCGATGTCGTCAGCATGAAGCTGCGCGCCGAGCACAAGGGCGACCGCTACATCCTCAACGGCACCAAATTCTGGATCACCAACGCGGCCTATGCCGACACTTTGGTGGTCTATGCCAAGACCGGCGAAGGTTCGCGTGGGATCACCACCTTTCTGATCGAGAAGGACATGCCCGGCTTCAGCATCGGGCAGAAGATCGACAAGATGGGCATGCGCGGCTCGCCCACCGCCGAACTGGTGTTCGACGATTGTGAAGTGCCCGAGGAAAACGTCATGGGACCGCTCAACGGCGGCGTCGGCGTGTTGATGAGTGGCCTCGATTACGAGCGCACCGTGCTTGCCGGCATCCAGCTCGGTATCATGCAGGCCTGCCTCGACGTGGTGCTGCCCTATCTGCGTGAGCGGAAACAGTTCGGGCAGGCGATCGGCAGCTTTCAGCTGATGCAGGCCAAGGTCGCGGACATGTACGTCGCGCTCAATTCGGCGCGGGCTTATGTCTACGCCGTGGCGCAGGCATGTGACTCGGGCAAGACCACCCGCTTCGACGCCGCTGGTGCGATCCTGCTGGCCAGCGAGAACGCCTTCAAGGTCGCGGGCGAAGCGGTCCAGGCGCTGGGCGGCGCGGGCTATACCAAGGACTGGCCGGTCGAACGCTTCCTGCGCGACGCCAAGTTGCTCGACATCGGCGCGGGAACGAATGAGATCCGCCGCATGCTGATCGGCCGCGAACTGATTGGCGCGGCGTGATCTGGCTCTGGGCTTCGGCCGCGCTGATGCTCGTCACCGCGCTCACGCATTCGATGCTCGGTGAGGCAAAGCTGATCGCGCCGATGTTGCGCGATCGCCAGGGCGTGTTGGCGAACGGCTTCGCGCGCACGATCGTCCGCTATGCCTGGCACGTCACCAGTGCGCTGATGGTCGCCACCGCGCTCGCGGTCGCATGGCCCGGTACCCCGACGGCGCTGATCCGCACGATCGGTGCGATCTGGCTGGTGCTCGGTCTCGTCAGCCTGATTGCGTCGCGCGGCAAGCATATCGGCTGGCCGGTGTTGAGTGCGGCGGGCATTTGCGCATTGGTGGGGGCCGTATGATCGCAGATATGTCGATGCCTGACCCCATGCTGGGGCTCGGTACCGAACTGTTCGAGGAACTGTATCGCCCGGTCAGTCATGGCCGCTGGGCATTGCTGCCTCCCGAGATGGTTCTGACGCGCGGCTATTGGAGCCCTCCGGCTGTCGTCACGTCGCTGCGTGCGCTGGTGCGCGACGGGGCAACCTGGATGTCGCTCTCGCCGATGGAGCTGGAGAGTCAGGCGATCGGTGTGCAACATGCCCATGGCCATGTCGCGGTGTTCGGGCTCGGTATGGGCTGGGCTGCCGCAGCGAGCGCGCTGCGCGAGAGCGTGACTGCGGTGACGGTGGTCGAGCGTGATCCCGACGTCATCGCGCTCCATCGCGATCTCGACCTGTTCGGCCGGTTGCCGGGCGGAGTGGGGGAGAAGGTGCGGATCGCCGCCGGCGATGCGCTGGAATGGCGTCCCGAGGCGCCGATCGATCTGCTGATGGCCGATATCTGGCTGCCGCTCGTCAGCGACGGGCGGGTCGAGGAAGTGCGGCGGATGCACGCTAATGTCGGGGCAAGCGCTGTTTATTTCTGGGGGCAGGAGATGGAGATCGCCCGTCATGCCCGCGCCGCCGGGCGGACGATCGATGCGGACGGTATCCGCGCGACGGTCACCGAATTCGGGCTGCCGCTCGTCGGTCCCGAACTGCCCGGCTATGCCGAATGCGTCAGTACGGCAGCGGCGGCGTGGATGCGCGACCGCTGGTTGCCCGAGGCGGTATGAGTCACTTGCCGACGAACAGGAAGGCGACCCCGCCCATGATGCACGCAAAGGCGGCGAGATGGCGCCAGTGCAGCGTCTCGCCGAGCACGGTCACCATGAACACGCCGAACACGATCAGCGCGATCGCCTCTTGCGCGATCTTGAGCTGGCCCGGCGTCCAGCCGGCGAGGAAGCCGACGCGGTTGGCCGGCACTGCGAAGCAATATTCCACCCCGGCGATCAGCCAGGAGAGCAGAATGACGGTCAGAATGGGTTTTTCCAGCCCGCCTTTGCCGAGGTGCCAGTACCAGGCGATGGTCATGAAGATATTGGACGCAATGAGCAGCAGGATGGTCGCCATGAAATCCCCCTTTGCCCCGCTGTGCGCGTGCGTCGCGGAAGTCGCAAGATGAGCGCACCGGTCCTCAAGTCCGCCTTGTCCGCCGAAGACGAAATCTTCCGCGCCAATGCTGCGCACAATCGCGCGCTGGCGGAGCGACTCCATGCCGATGTCGCGCAGGCTGCGCTCGGCGGGAATGAGAAGAGCCGCGAACGCCACACCTCGCGTGGCAAGCTGCTCCCGCGCGAGCGCGTCGAGCGGCTACTCGATCCCGGTTCGCCCTTTCTTGAGATCGGCCAGCTCGTCGCGTGCGACATGTATGAGGGCGAAGTCCCCGGCGCGGGCATGATTGCCGGTATTGGCCGCGTCTCGGGCCGTCAGGTCATGATCGTGTGCAACGACGCGACGGTGAAGGGTGGCACCTACTATCCGATGACCGTCAAGAAGCACCTCCGCGCACAGGAGATTGCCGAGGCTAACCGCCTGCCGTGCATCTACCTCGTCGACAGCGGCGGCGCGAACCTGCCGCATCAGGCAGAGGTGTTCCCCGACAAGGAGCATTTCGGGCGCATCTTCTTCAATCAGGCCAACATGTCGGCCAAGGGCATCCCGCAGATCGCCTGCGTCATGGGCAGCTGCACCGCGGGCGGCGCGTACGTGCCGGCGATGTCGGACGAGAGCGTGATCGTGCGCAATCAGGGCACGATCTTCCTCGCCGGCCCGCCGCTGGTAAAGGCCGCGACGGGCGAGGAAATCTCGGCTGAGGACCTCGGCGGCGGCGACCTGCACGGGCGCAAGTCGGGCGTGGTCGATCATGTCGCCGAGAATGACGAGCATGCGCTGACCATCGTCCGCGATATTGTCAGCCATCTTCCCCGCGACCGCACGCCGGACCTCGCGATCCTCGACCCGCGCCCGCCCAAATTCGACCCCGACGAGCTCTACGGCATCGTCCCCACCGACGTCCGCGCGCCCTACGACGTCCATGAAGTCATTGCGCGCCTCGTCGACGGGTCCGAGTTCCACGAGTTCAAGGCGCTCTACGGCTCGACCCTGGTCTGCGGCTTCGCGCATATCTGGGGCATGCCGGTCGCGATCCTCGCCAATAACGGCGTGCTGTTCAGCGAAAGCGCGGTCAAGGGCGCCCACTTCATCGAGCTTGCCTGCCAGCGCCGCATCCCGCTGCTGTTCCTCCAGAACATCTCGGGCTTCATGGTCGGCGGCAAGTACGAGGCGGAGGGCATCGCCAAGCACGGCGCCAAGCTCGTCACCGCCGTCGCCACCGCCAGCGTGCCCAAGATCACCGTGCTGATCGGCGGCAGCTTTGGCGCGGGCAATTACGGCATGTGCGGCCGCGCCTATTCGCCGCGTTTCCTGTTTAGCTGGCCCAACAGCCGCATCAGCGTGATGGGCGGCGAGCAGGCCGCCAGCGTCCTCGCCACCGTCCACCGCGACGCCGACAAATGGTCGCCCGAGGAAGCAGAGACCTTCAAGGCGCCGATCCGCCAGAAGTACGAGGATGAGGGCAATCCCTGGCACGCCACCGCGCGTCTGTGGGACGACGGCATCATCGACCCCGCCCAGACCCGCGACGTGCTCGGCCTCGCCTTCGCCGCCACGCTGAATGCGCCGGTGGAGGAGGGCACACGCTTCGGCGTGTTCCGGATGTGAGGTACGAATGAGGCTTGAACTCGACGGGACCACGATCAGGTCCAGCGCGGACTTCCACAACGCCGTCACGGCGGCATCGGGAATCTCGTTCTACGGGAGGAATCTGGACGCGCTTTGGGATCTTCTCACAGGTCTCGTCGAAAGGCCGGTCCGGATTACTTGGAAGCATGCCAAGCAATCCCAGATTGCCATGGGCGACGACTTTTCACGGATTCTTCGTGTCATAAATGATGCTCTGCTGTTTTACGAAGAAGACGATTTCACGTTCGAGATGAGCAGCTGATGCTTATCTCGGTCCTCTCGATGACGCGGAAATGGATGCGATGTCCATAACCCCCGTCAACGCCCCCAACGCCCCGCAGCCCGGCGGCGGCTATTCACAGGCCGTGCTGGTCGATCCCGGCAAATCGCTGCTGTTCGTCAGCGGCCAGATCCCGGTCGATACCCACGGTGAAGTTCCCGCCGATTTCGCCGCGCAATGCCGCCTTGTCTGGCGCAACGTCGCGGCGCAGCTCGCGGCCGCGGGCATGGACCTTTCGAACCTCGTCAAGGTCACCACCTTCCTGAGCGACCGCGCCTATCGCGAGGAAAATTCCGTGATCCGCCGTGAGATTCTCGGTGATCACGTCCCCGCGCTCACCGTGATCGTCTGCGATATCTACGACTCCGAATGGCTGCTCGAGATCGAAGCGGTGGCGGCGAAGTGATCGCGGGGAAGGGCCTTGCCGCAGCCGTGCTGCTGCTCACCGGTGCCTCCGCAGCACCCCAAGGCCCGCAGCGCTGGACGCCCGACGCTATCTCCACGCCCGGTTACGAAGCGAGCCCCACCTTCTCCCCCGACGGCCGTGAGCTGATCTACCTCGCCGCCGATGCCAGTTTCCGTGGCTGGCACCTGCTCATGACGCGCTGTGTCGACGGCGTATGGGGCAAACCCGTCGCTCCGTCCTTCGCGGGCCCGGCCGGAACCTTCGACGCGGACGCCAGCTACACCTTCGACGGCAAGGGCGTGTATTTCATCTCGACCCGCCACGATCCCAAGGGCGAGGATTTCGACATCTACCACGCCGCGCGCAGCCCGGACGGCACGTTCGCCGATCCCGTGCGTCTGCCACCACCGGTCAACTCGCCCCAGTCCGAGTTGCTTCCCCGCATCGACGACGCCGGCAACCTCTATTTCGGCTCCTCGCGCCCCGGCGGGCACGGGCAGGGCGACATCTATGTTGCGCAGCAAAAGGCCGGCGCGTGGCAGGTCCGCAACCTCGGCGCGCCCGTCAGCACCGCCGCCAACGAATATGAGGCAGAGGTCTCGCGCGACGGCAACACGCTGATCCTCGTCGCCGATCGCGGCGACCGTTCGCATCTCTACCATTTCCGTAAGCAGGGGGATGCATGGCGCGAAGTCGGCCGCATCCGCGCGCGCGCCGACGTGTTCCAGGTCGGCCCGTTGCTCTCACCCAAAGCGGAAAAACTGCTCTTCGCCCAGGCCTCCTCCGGTCGCTCGGGCGAAATCCATCTCACCGATCTCAAGCCCGGGAGCCACGAAGCATGGCCTCCGACATGCGGCGTACCAGCAGGAACCAAGCCATGATCAACTCCCTCCTCATCGCCAATCGCGGCGAGATCGCCTGCCGCATCATCCGTACTGCGCGGACGCTCGGCATCCGCACCGTCGCGGTCTATTCGGACGCCGACGCCAATGCGCTCCACGTTCGCAGCGCCGATCAGGCGGTGCATATCGGCGGCTCGCAGGCGCGCGAATCCTACCTGATCGGTGAGCGCATCATCGCCGCCGCGAAGGAGACTGGTGCCGAGGCGATCCACCCCGGCTACGGCTTCCTCTCGGAGAATGCCGATTTCGCCGAGGCGGTGACCGCCGCCGGGCTGGTCTGGGTCGGGCCGCATCCCGACAGCATCCGCGCGATGGGCCTCAAGGACGCCGCCAAGAAGCTGATGCAGGACGCGCGCGTCCCGGTGACGCCGGGCTATCTTGGCGAGGACCAGTCGCTCGATCGCCTCCAGCGCGAGGCGGACAAGATCGGCTATCCCGTGCTGATCAAGGCGGTCGCGGGTGGCGGCGGGAAGGGCATGCGCCGCGTCGACGCCGCGGAGGATTTTGCTGACGCGCTCGCCAGCTGCCAGCGCGAGGCCGCGTCGTCCTTCGGCGACGATCGCGTGCTGATCGAAAAGTACATTCTCGCCCCGCGCCATATCGAGGTGCAGGTGTTCGGCGATACCCATGGCAACATCGTCCACCTGTTCGAGCGTGACTGCTCGATGCAGCGCCGCCACCAGAAGGTGATCGAGGAAGCCCCGGCGCCCGGCATGGACAAGTCGGCGCGCTTTGCGGTGTGCGAGGCGGCGGTGAAGGCTGCGCGCGCGGTCAACTATGTCGGCGCGGGCACGATCGAGTTCATCGCCGATGCCTCGCAGGGTCTCCACGCCGACCGCATCTGGTTCATGGAGATGAACACCCGGCTTCAGGTCGAGCATCCGGTGACCGAGGCGATCACCGGGGTCGATCTCGTCGAATGGCAGTTACGCGTTGCGTCGGGCGAACCGCTCCCGCTGCGGCAGGAGCAGCTTGCGATCAATGGCCATGCGGTCGAGGCGCGGCTCTATGCCGAGGATCCGGCCCGCGGCTTCCTGCCCAGCACCGGCAAGCTCGAAGTGCTCGATTTCCCGGTCAACGCCCGCGTCGATACCGGGGTTGAGGCGGGCTCGGTCATCTCGCCCTTCTACGATCCGATGATCGCCAAGCTGATCGTCCATAGCGACACGCGCGAGGAGGCGATCGCCTCGCTGCGTTCCGAGCTCAGCTATCTCACCGTCTGGCCGGTGCGCACCAATGCCGGCTTCCTGTTCCGCCTGCTCGGCGATGACAGCTTCGCCCGCGCGCAGCTCGACACCGGTTTGATCGAGCGCCGTGGCGAGGGATTGACGATCGATCCGTTGCCCGGCGCTGCCGACCTCACCCGCGCGATCTACTGGCTGGAGCGGGACATGCCCGACGACACGCTGCTCATGGCGCATGGCCTTGAGGGCTTCCGTCTCAACCGCGCGCCCGCAACCGGACGCGCGGTCACCGTCAATGGCGAGCGGGTGGCGTTCACCGCCGATCACGGCGACATCGCCTCGCACTTCTATGGCCATGAACGCGACGGCGCGGCGCTGCTCGTCCATGGCGGCGCCACCTTCCGCGTCACTGCGGACCGTACCGACGGCGCCGCGGGCGCTGCTGCGGGCGACGGTTCGATCCTCGCCCCGATGCCCGGCCGCATCGTTTCGGTCGAGGTCAGCGAAGGGCAGGTGGTCACCGCCGGCCAGAAGCTGCTCGTGCTCGAAGCGATGAAGATGGAACAGGCGCTCACCGCCCCGTTCGACGGCACGATCGAAACCCTCAACGCCGTTGCGGGCGCGCAGGTTCAGGTCGATGCGCTGCTGGTCAAGGTCGCGAAGGGGGAGTAGGCGGCATCGCCGCGACGCTGTGGCCGCGGCGAGACCGTCTTGCCAACCGTCTCAGGGCGGTGGGGCTTCGTTTTGCTCTTCACCCTCGATGTCGTAGCACTTCAGGCGCGAAGCGCATCCGCGCACCCCGCCGAGATCGGGAATCCAGGTGCCGCCGCCGCCGGTATTGCCGCCGCCAGTGCCCCCATCGCCACCACCGCCACCGCCGCCGCCACCTGCAGTTATATAATAATAATATTGGACAGCGGCTTCGTAGCATTCCTCATAGGATAGGTACCCTTTAGCCACGTATCCGCCGTTGCCGCATTGTGCCTCGGCGTATTCGTCTGCGCTGGATGTTTGGGCAAATGCAGATGTTGAAGCGATCGCCGTCGTTGCGAGTGCAAATGCAACCAGAATGGAAGTTCTTCTCATTTCCATCTCCTTTTCAAGATCGAATCTTGATTGGGAAGTGTGAGGGGTTCACGGAATTAATCAAGGGCGTTCGCATTATTTCTAAGAATAGATACGGGTTTATTCGTAATGTTATACGGGCGCGAAAACCGGGGTGCCCGGACAATATTTCTCTCTCCTGCTTTCGATCCTGATCGTACAGATCGGATTCTCGGCTCTCCTTCAGTCAATCTCTGGCGGCGCAGCGCAGATCCCGGCGGCGCTACGCAGTCGCAAGATCAGGTCGATACGCTCTCGCGCTGCTCGCGAAGGTTGAGTAGTGGCCGTCGCTCCGGGATTGGCCGCGGCCTGTTCTCCCAGACAGTAACGGTATGAATGCGTTCGGTATGGATCTCCCGTCATCTTCTGACAGCTATGTCTTGACCCCTGCCGGTCGCCTCTTTGCCCGCGAATGGAAAGCGGCGCCGGTCGGCAGCCTCGCGCCGCTCATCCTGTTTCACGATAGTCTCGGGTCGGTCGAACAATGGCGCGATTTTCCCGCGCAGCTTGCCTCGGCCACCGGTCGGAGCGTGATTGCGTACGACCGCCTCGGCTTCGGCCGGTCGGATCCGCATCCCGGCCTGCTCCAGCGCGATTTCGTACAGGATGAGGCGCAGTCGGGGCTGGCCCATATCCGCGACGCGTTCGCGATCGATCACATGATCCTGTTCGGCCACAGCGTCGGCGGCGGCATGGCCCTTGCCGGTGGCGCGGCATTCCTCACCGAAACCGTTGCGGTGATCACGCTCGCGGCACAGGCCTTTACCGAGGACCGCACGCTTGCGGGTATCGAGGCGGCGCGGATGGCGTTCCAGTCGGAAGGCCAGGTCGAGCGCGTCGCCCGATATCATGGCGACAAGGCGCGCTGGGTGCTCGATGCGTGGATCGAGACCTGGCGGACGCCCGCCTTTGCAACCTGGTCGCTCGACGACGAGCTTCGCCGGCTACGCTGTCCGGTGCTGGCGCTGCATGGCGATCACGACGAATATGGCTCGAACGCGCACCCCGAACGCATCGCCGCGCTCGCCGGCGGCCGCGCCGTGATCCTCAAGGACTGCCACCACATGCCGCATCGCGAGATGCCCGACGCGGTGCTTAGCCTGATCCGGGATTTTGTGCGGACGGTCTAGCGCTGCAACGGCGTCCTAGCTTGCCGGATCGTAGCCGAACTCGCGCAACTCCTGCGCGCAGCGGCACGCGACCGCGATCCGGCGCGCCCATTCGACCGCCTCGTCGCGCGACGGCACCTCCAGCACCAGGAACCCGCCATTGAGCCGACTGCCCGGATAGGTCTCGCCCGACACCGATCCGTCGCCGGATACCCGCACCGGCGCGACGCTCTCATCGATCCCCCCGCCGAACACATAGACGCCAGCGGCCTTCGCCTCCTCGATCACCGCATGCGAATCGACAGACACGGCCGGAAGCTCGTCCTCGGAAACCTGCATCGCCTCGGCGGGGAAGGAGATGAGGTATTTGGTCATTCGCGCCAGCTCTTGTCAGTCCGGTCGACCAGCCGCACCATCGCGGCAAAGTCCGCCGCGCCCGGCGCAATCGATGCCTGTGCCATGTGCAGGTCGCGCTGGTGAACCGCGACCACCTCGTCGGAGACGCGCAGCGGCGTACCCATCGACAGCGTGGCGAGCTGGATCTCGCAGGCGCGCTGCAGCGCCCAATGCTTGACGAACGCCTCGGGCAGGGTGCGGCCCATCGCGACGATGCCGTGGTTGCGCAGCAGCAGCATGCGCTTGTCGCCCAGATTCTCGATCAGCCGGTAGCCTTCCTCGTCACGCACCGTCACGCCTTCGAAATCATGGTAGGCGATCTGGCCCGCGAAGTTGCAGGCATAGAAGTTGATCGGCTGCAGTCCGCCTTCCAGGCTGCTCACCGCCATGCCCGCGGTGGTGTGGGTGTGCATGATGCAGTGCACGTCGGGCAGGTTGCGGTGGAACACCGAATGCTGGACGAAGCCGGCGCGGTTGACGAGGTAAGGGCTGCCGTCGACCTTGTTGCCGTCGATGTCGATCTTGACCAGGTTCGACGCCTTCACTTCGCTGAAATGCAGCCCGAATGGGTTGATCAGGAAGGTGTTATCCTCGCCCGGCACCTTCAGCGTGATGTGGTTGTAGATCATCTCCGACCAGCCGAGCATGTCGAACACGCGGTAGGCGGAGGCAAGTTGCTGGCGCGCCTCCCATTCGGCATCGGTCATGACGCGGGTGGTCTCGGCGGCGGCGGTGGCCATGGTCCCTCTCCATTTTTCGTGCTTGCGGTATGTATGCCATGACTATGCAGGGCAGGGCAACTTGCGTGATCGCCGCGAACCGGCTAGGGCCGCGACAGTCATCTGGGGAGTAGCCAGCCGTCTTCGGACGGGCCTCCGCGTCAACATACTTGGTCGAGAGGCCATGGCGCGAAGGGAGCAGGGACTTCGATCCTGTTCGGGCGAGACCAATGGCGCCATGCTTTCTGCCCAGGCCGGGCGGGAGGGTGTGGTGTCGTTGGAGTTTCGCACCGCCCGGCCCGGAGACCTTGCATGGAAGCCTTCCTCACCTCCACCGCGCTGGTCGCGCTCGCTGAGATCGGCGACAAGACCCAGCTGCTCGCGATCGTGCTCGCGACGCGCTTCAAGCGGCCGGTGCCGATCATTCTCGGCATCCTTGTTGCGACGCTCGCTAACCATTTTCTCGCCGCGCTGGTCGGGCAGCAGGCGGCTGCCTGGCTTGAGGGTACGTGGTTCCGCTACCTGATCGCGGCGTCGTTCATCGCCATGGCGGCGTGGACGCTGATCCCCGACAAGCTCGACGATCTGGAGGACAAGCCGGCGCGTTTCGGCGCCTTCGTCACCACTGTCATCGCCTTCTTCCTCGTCGAGATGGGCGACAAGACCCAGGTCGCGACGATCGCGCTCGGCGCCCGCTTCGCCGAAGTCGGCTGGGTCACCGCAGGCACCACGCTCGGCATGATGATCGCCAACGTCCCGGCAGTGTTCCTCGGCAACGAGCTGGTGAAACGCGTACCGCTGCGTACCGTGCGGATCGTCGCGGCGCTGCTGTTCCTCGCCATCGGTATCTGGATGCTCGCGCAGACCGCCTTGGCCGGATAGGCTGGCGTGCATGAGCGATCCACGAACCTGGCTGGCGATCGAGACCGGCGGCACCAAGCTTCTTGCTCGTCTCGTGCGGGAGGACGCGGTGCTGGCGGAGGAACGCTGGCCGACCACCACGCCCGAAGCGGCCGAGGCGACGCTGCTCGCCTTCGCCGGGGACGTGAGGCTGGCGGGCGCGGGGATCGCCGCCTTCGGCCCGATCGTCGTCGATCCTGCCGCCGCCAATTATGGCGAGGTGCTGGCCACCCCCAAGCCCGGCTGGACCGGCGCCAATTTGCGCGCCGCGCTCGCCCGCCAGCTCGGCGTCCCGATCGCGGTGGATACCGACGTCAACGCCGCAGCGCTGGCGGAGGCGGCGATGGGCGCGGGGCAGGGGTGTTCGAGCCTCGCTTATGTCACGGTCGGCACGGGGATCGGGGCAGGGCTTGCGCGCGACGGGCGCACGCTCACCGGCGCGCTGCACCCCGAAATGGGGCACGTCCCGGTGCTGCGATATGAGGGGGATACAACCCCCAGCGCTTGCCCGTTTCACCTCAGCTGCGTCGAGGGCATGGCCGCCGGCCCGGCCCTCCGGCGCCGGCTCAGCGGGCGCCATCTCGAACACTCGCCCGGCGACTTCGCCGCCGTGGCCGACTATCTCGGCCAGTTCTTCGCGACGATCGTGCTCGCCTGGTCGCCGCATCGGATCGTTGCGGGCGGCGGGGTGATGGACGTCGCCGGATTGCGTGACGCCGCAGCATCCCGGATGTCCGCGGCGCTCGGCGGCTATGGGGTAGGCGGCGCAGCCGGGGAGCCCGGATTCATCCGTCCGGCCGCGCTCGAACATGCGGGGCTGGAGGGAGCTCTGATCCTAGCCCGGCAGAACGCTGCCCGGACATAGGGCGGCCCCAATGCGAGAAGCGGAGCGCCGGCCCGGCGCTATGCCTTTACCCGCCGCATCGTCATCGAATGCGTGTGGCGCGAGGCGGGGTGGGTATTCACCGTCACCTGTGCGATGCCGCCATCGGTCATGCGGTAGCGGCGCAGGATCTCCAGCGCCGCCGACTTCTTCTCGACATCGAGCCTGGCTGCAAGGGCGGGGGAGACGAGCGTCGCCGAGACGGCATGCTCGACCTCGGAGATCGTCACGCCGAACAGATCCTCGATCAGCGGGAAGATCGGTCCCTTGTTGCGTGGCAACAGGCGCGCAACGCTCGCGAAGTCGCGGTTGATGTAATATTCGATCCAGCACATCGGAACGCCGCTATCGTCGTGCAGGCGCCGACCGCGGACCATCAGCCACTCCTCCCCCGCGGGAATGCCGATACGCCCTGCAAGCTGGCTGTCGGCCGTAGTCATCCCGATCGATTCGATCTCGAGACGCGTCTCGCCCGCCCATGCGAGCAGGTCGCTGATCGAGCTGGTGTGGAATATCTCGATCCCGGACGGGCCGGGAAGCACGACGGTGCCGGCGCCCTGACGCGACGAGATCAGACCATCATCGCGCAGCCGGCGCAGCGCCTCACGCACGGTGAAACGGCTCACCGAGAAGCGCGCGCGCAGTTCTTCCTCGGTCGGGAGCTGGCTGCCGACCGGATAGCTGCCGCTGACGATCCCGTCGCGCAACGTCCGGGCAACCTGAAGGTAGAGCGGGCCGGACGCATGCGCGCTCGCCTCCCGGCGCTTTGCGCTTGCGTGTGTGACGTCCGATGGCTGCGTCATCGCTTGATCCTTGCCTCCCCGCCGTTGCCCGTCATGTATCAAGGCCGCCCGGCCACGCCGGCCAGGTTGCCCTATCCGGATGGATTATGACGTTATCAACACGGGTTACCCGGAACTGCAGGTAAATTTAGACCGGCTGGCGGCCTCTGTTATCCTTTCGCCGGGCCTTTCCATTGAGGCACAAGCGCGGTCAGTCGACACGCGCCGGCCTCATGCGACCCATGGGTCGAGGTCGTCCTGCTCGCCGATCAATGCCAACCCATGGGCGATCGAGGTCAGCTCGCCCCCCGTCGCGATCCGTTCCGCACCGAAGCGGCGCTCGAACAGCGCGCGGATCGCCGGGATCAGCGACGAACCGCCGGTCAGGAACACGCGGTCGATTCTGTCCGAACCGGTGGCTGCCCTGTCGAGAGCCACGTCCAGCGCCGCTTCGATGCGGCGGAGATCCTCGGCGATCCACCGCTCGAAGTCGGCACGGAGAACATGCGCGGCGATCGTGACGTCGCCGCCCTCGAAACGGAACTCGGCCTCGGCCTCGCTCGACAAGGCGCGCTTGAGCTTGCCGACCGCGTCGTAGAGCGGAAAGCCCTGTTCATGCTCGACCAGCGCGATCATCCGGCCGATCGGCTCGGGATCGATCGCGTCGCGCTGGAGCCGGCGCAGTTCGTCGAGGGTGCGGCGGTTGCGCATCAGCGCCAGGCGCGACCAGTCGGCGAACTCGGTGAAATAGCCGCCGGGGATCGGCAGCAGCTTGCCGAACGAGCGGTAGTTGCCGCCCTTGCCCAGCAGCGGGAGAACGAGGTGGTCGACGATACGCTGGTCGAACCGGTCACCCGCGATGCCGATGCCCGATGAACCCAGCGGCTCGCAACGGCGCGCTGCACCCGGCTCGGCGACGCGGACGATCGAGAAGTCGGTGGTGCCGCCGCCGAAGTCCGCGACAAGGATCGTGGCCGGCTCGGTCAGCCGCGATGCATAGCTGTAGGCGGCGCCGAGCGGCTCGTAGACATAGTGAAGCTCGACCCCGAACCCCTCCAGCATCGCGTCATAGCGTTGGCGGGCGAGCGCGGCGTCGGGGCGGGCGCCGACATATTCGACCGGTCGGCCGACGATCACACGGCGCGGGCGTTCGTCGAGTGCGCCGTCCGAATGCGCGACCAGCTTGCTCAGGAATTTCTGACCGAGGTCCTCGAACTTGAACGGTTTGCCGAAGATCTGCGCGCGCTCGAACAGCGGGCTGGCCGCGACGCTCTTGAACGACTGGACGAAGCGGCTGTCGAGCGGCGACTGCAGGAACTCCTCGATCGCCCAGGGACCGGCCTCATGTGCGATGCCATTCCAGCCGCGTTCTTCTTCCCAAAAGCAGAGCGCGGTGCGGAACACGGGGCCGGCTGCGGCTTCACCTGCAAACTCGATCAGCCGCGAGTCACCCCGGCCATCGGCGAGCGCGACGACGGTGTTGGTGGTGCCGAAGTCGAGCCCAAGCGCGCTGGGGCGGGTGGCGCTGTCCACGCGCAATTCCTTTGCCGGTTATGGTGACCACCGACACAGGGCGCGGCGGGGCGCGGCCTATGGCAGGCCATTTGCCGGGCGGCAAGGGTGGACGCGGACAGGGTTCCCGACGCCGGCGACAGCTATCCAATACCGCCGGCGTCAGGTGTTCGATCAGCCTCGGCGGGCACCCGCGCTGCGGATGTCCTCAAGCATCGCGACGGCAGCGCTTGTGACCGCGTCCGAGATCGCCTGACCCTTGTCCGGCGAAGCCTTGGACGGGCAGCCCGACACGCCGGTGCCGTTGCTCAGCTGGTGCATGTTGCGGTGGTGCGCCGCACGCCCCGCGTTGAGCAAGTCTGCCGCGGCCCAGTGGAAATCGTGAATCGGCAGCTGATCGACCGCCACATCGATCTCGACCAGCTCGGGCGCGATCAGCTGGACGAGCGAGGTCTCGAACTCACAGGCATGGCCGACGCCGCCGAAGTCGGTCTCCTGGATCTTCGCCAGTTCTTCGGCGGCGATCTTCCACCAGGTCAGCATGAACAGCTCGACCTCGGGATGGTCGTTGCCGAAGGACTCGAGCACGACCTGCCCGATGGCAAGGTTGCCGCCATGGCTGTTGAAGATCACGATGTTGCGGAACCCGTGCGCCGCCACCGCGCTGAGCATATCGGTGATGTAGGCAAGGAAGGTCTCGTGGCGCACGGTCAGCGTGCCCGCGAACATCATGTGATGGCGCGAACAGCACACGGAGATCTGCGGCAGGATCAGTACCTTGTCGCCCAGTTCGGCATCGATCCGGTCGGTGAAATGGCGGCCGATCAGCGCATCGGTGACGAGCGGCAGATGCGGACCATGCTGCTCGATCGCACCGATGTTGAGCACCACCGGCGTGTTGCGGTCGACCGCGTCCAGCTTCGGGCTGGTGAGCTGTTCCCACTTCATGCCACGGCCGCCCACATCTCGATCTCGACCTGGAATTCGTCGAGCAGCGCGCAGCCGATCGCGGTGCGGGCGGGGAAGGGCTGCGGCATCATCTCGCGATAGACGACGTTGAACCGCGGCCAGTCAGCGAGATCGGTCAGGTAGACATTGACCTTGAACACGTTCGAGAAGTCGGCACCCGCGGCGGCGAGCTGCTTGGCGCAATTCTCCAGCGTGACGCGCGCCTGCTCCTCGATCGTGTCGCCAATGACCTCGCCCGCGAGGTTCAGCGGCGCCTGGCCGGAAATGAGGATGAGATCGGCATCGCGGCTGATCTTGAGCACGGGCGAATAGGGACCGGCGGTGACATGCTGTTCCGACGCGACCGGGATAATCGGGTTGATGCTCATGCGTATACCTCGTGACGGACGCCGTAGCGTTCCAGTGCTGCTGGATCGAGCGAGACGCCGAGGCCCGGCCCGTCGGGCACAAAGGCATAAGGCGGCTCGAAGCGAAGCGGGGTTTCGAGCAGATCGTGCTCGCGGATCAGCCGCCCGAAGATGTCGCTCGACCAGACGCAGCTCTTCGCCGCGATCGACTGGTGGAGATACATCGCCTCGAGGATGCCGAGATCGACTTCCGAACCGTGGAAGCAATAGAGGTTGGCGGCTTCTGCAATCGCGTTGAGCTGGGCGAACTTGGCGAGGCCGGCGTTGAAGTTGAAGCCGTCGGCCGCGCGCTGCTGGATCAGCGCGATGATGTCGTGAACGCGCTGGCCCTGATAGATATAGGGCAGGGCGATGTGCTGCGTGATCGGGATCGACGAGAAGCGGCACAGATCGGCGTAGTCGGGGATCATCCATTTCGGGATGGGATCCTCGAGCAATTGTACGTTGCCGACCTGCTCCAGCCCGCGGATGCGGATCTTTGCCGACGCCATATTCTCCCAGCGCTGATTGGGGTCGAACACCACCTTCATGCCCGGCGCGTGCGACGCGATCTGCTCGCAAATGCCGACGACATCGTCCTCAAGGTCTGCCTTGAGTTTGATGCCCTGATAGCCCTGCTCCTGATAGGCGCGGACCCAGGGGCCGACCTCGTCGAGCGTGCGGTGGCTCGACCAGGCGTGGCAGAGCACACGGTCGCGCACCGGTCCGCCGAGCAGGCGGTGGAGCGGGACGCCGAGCGTCTTGGCCCAGCCGTCCCAGATCGCGAGTTCGAACCCGTCGAATTCGCGCACCAGCGGCAGCGGCAGGTCCTGAAGTGTCAGGTCGGCGATGTTGACGCCGAGCAGGCCCTGGCTGATCGCTTCGATCCGAGACCATTCGTGATCGCGATAGAATTCGCCGAGCGCGATGACGCCGTTGGCCAGCGTCATCCGGACGACCAGCTTGGGCAGCGCGTCGAACTGCACGCTCCACGCGGCCTTGCCGGCGACGGGAAGCATGTGCAGCGGCTTGGCCAGCGTTTCGGAGTTGATGATTCCCGGCCTGGCGGGAACGACCACTTCGTTGAATTCGAACTTGACGATGATCGGCTCGTCGCCGGCTCCCGCGCGTCGGTGCGAGGATGCGTTCATGCTTTCAGGTCTCCTGTGGCTCTCATGGTTGTGCGCGGCTTGACGTGACGTCCGCGGCGCACCGTTTTCAGGTCACGCAAATAACATAACCAATTTATACCATCATGCTAGCAAAATGACATTGAACCGCATAAAGTCGGTGCAATCGCAGCCGGATCAGGGCTGTTTCGCGCAGCTTCCAAAAAGGATGGGCGCGTATTGGTATTGCAAAGGTATCGTGGAGAGGGTGTGTCGATGACAGCGTATCGTGGTGGCGAGAATGTCCGTATCCAGCGTGCAGGCGTGGCCCGTCGCGGCCTTGGCGCACTGGCTCTGGCGGCCGCTCCATTCATGCTCTCTGGAGGGGGCGTCCCGGCGTTTGCGCAGCAGGCGCCGGGATTGCCGTTGCTGCCCCAGCCGGTCGACGTCGTCGCGCAGGGCAAGGGGTTTCGCATCGCCGACGGGCTGGCGATCCATACCCCGTCCGGCGATGCCGGGGCGGAGAAGGCGGCGGTCTGGCTGAGGGAGGGGCTGGGCCTTCCGGCGCGGGCGCGCAGCGGCGCGCCGACGGTCCGGTTCGAGCGCGTCGCCGGGCTGCCGAAGGAGGGCTATCGCCTGACCAGTTCGGCAAGCGGCGCGACGATCAGCGCGAGCGACGATGCCGGGCTGTTCCATGGCGCGGTGACGTTGTGGCAGCTGGCGACAGCGCCGGGCGGTGAAGTGCCGGCGGTCACGGTTTCGGACGCCCCGCGTTTCCAGTGGCGCGGCTTCATGCTCGACAGTGCGCGTCACTTTCAGTCGCCCGAATTCGTCAAGAAGCTGATCGACGCGATGGCCGCACACAAGCTCAACACGCTGCACTGGCATCTTGTCGACGATCAGGGCTGGCGGATCGAGATCGATAAATATCCCAGGCTCACCGAAATCGGCGCGTGGCGCGTCCCCGCGAGCGCGCCCGGCGCACCGGCGCTGCCGCGCACGGGCGGCTTCTACACCAAGGCGCAGATCCGCGAGATCGTCGCCTATGCCGCGGCGCGCAACATCACTGTGGTGCCCGAGATCGAGATGCCGGGTCATGTGCTCTCGGTGATCCGCGCCTATCCCGAACTCGGCAATAGCGGGCCGGTGCCCGACGGCATCCATTCGGACTGGGGCGTCTACACCTGGCTGTTCAACATCGAGGAGCCGACCTTCACCTTCCTCGACGACATCTTTGCCGAGGTGACCGAGCTGTTCCCCTCGGCCTACATCCATGTCGGTGGGGACGAGGTGGTCGCGACCGAGTGGGAGCGGTCTCCGGCGGTACAGAAGCGGATGCGCGAACTGGGCCTTGCCGATTCCCACGCGGTGCAATCGTGGTTCATGAAGCGCGTCGAAAAGCTGCTCACCGCGCGCGGCCGCAAGCTGATCGGCTGGGACGAGATCATCGACGGCGGGTTGGCTCCCAATGCGACAGTGATGTCGTGGCGTGGGATCAAGGGCGCCGTGCTCGCCGCGCAGGCCGGGCACGATACCGTGCTGGCACCGTCGCCCGATCTGTATTTCGATCATGTGCAGGGTAGCACTGCGGCGGAGGGGCCGGGGCGCGGCAAGCCGAACACGCTCGAGGACATTTACCGGTTCGACCCGCTGCCGCCGTCGCTCACTGCGGATCAGCAGCGGCATATCCTCGGCATCCAGTCGACGATGTTCAGCGAGCATATCCGTGGCGACGAGCGTGCCGCCTATATGATCTTCCCGCGGCTGTCGGCGCTGGCCGAGGTTGCGTGGCTGGGCAAGGGGCGCGACTTTGAGGGGTTCGTCGATCGGCTGATCCCGCAGATCGATCGCGTCAGGGCAATGGGGCTGAAACCCGCCGAGAGCGCCTTCATCCCCTCGGCGCGCGTCCGCTCGGTCGCGGCGAAGAGCGCGACGGTCGAGCTCAAGACTCAGGTGAAGTCGGAGATCCGCTACACCATTGATGGCAGCGAGCCCGGCGCGTCGTCGCGGCTCTATAGCGGTCCGCTCGACGTGACGTTCCCGACTCGTCTGCGCGCCGTCGCCTTCCGTGGCGCCAGAAAACTTCCCGGTGCAGTAGACAATCGCTACGACCGCCCCGCCGCGCTGCGTCGCGACGATCGCGAGCTCAAGGCGTGCAGTGCCTCGCACTCGCTCGCGCTGATCGACGATGCGCCAGCGCAAGGGCCACGTGCGGACTTCCTCGTCAACATCCTCGAGCCTTGCTGGCTCTACGAAGCTGCGCCGATGGATGCGGTGACCGCGGTCGAGGTCGAGGTCGGGCAGGTGCCGTATAACTTCCAGCTGAACAACGGCCGCCCGATCGCACCGCGTGGCAAGCCGGCGACGCCGGCGGGCGAGCTGGAGATCCGTGTGGGCTGCACGGGCGAGCGGATCGGCTGGGTCTCGCTCGCACAAGCGACGAGTCCCGCACTGACGCGCCTGACGGTGCCCGTCGCGGCACGCCCGGGCGCGCAGGATCTGTGCATGACCTTCACCGGCAACGGCAACAACCCGCTATGGACGATCAAGTCGGTCCAGCTGCGCGAGAAGGGTGCGCGATGAGCCGGGAAGTTTTTCTGGTCCTGCTTGGCCTCGCATCGGTCGGGGGACTGATCTTCCTGATCGCCCGGCTCAAGCTGAATCCGTTCATCGCGCTGTTGGTCACCTCGCTGGCGCTAGGCGCGGCGGCGGGGCTGCCGCTCGACAAGCTGCTGACGATCTACGAGGCGGGGGTCGGCAATGCGCTCGGCCATATCGCACTCGTCGTTGGCCTTGGCACGATGATGGGCAAGTTGATGGCCGAATCGGGCGGCGCCGAACGCATCGCCCAGACGATGATTGGCTGGTTCGGCCCGGCCAGGGTGCACTGGGCGATGATGGCCGCGGCGTTCCTCGTCGGCCTGCCGGTGTTCTTCGAGGTGGGCTTTGTGCTGCTGATGCCGATCGTGTTCACCGTCGCGATGCGCACGGGCACGTCGATCCTCAAGGTCGGCCTGCCGATGGTCGCCGGGCTTTCAGTGGTGCACGGGCTGATCCCGCCGCACCCGGCGGCGCTGCTCGCGGTGGGAGCGTACAAGGCGGATATCGGCCTTACCGTGCTCTATGCGCTGATCGTTGGTATCCCGACCGCCGCGCTCGCCGGGCCGGTCTTTGCCACGCTGATCGACCGCTATGTCACCGTCGAGGGCGTGAACCCGATGGCCGAGGCACTGACCGAGCGGAAGATCGACGACACACGCGAATTGCCCGGGTTCGACATCACCGTCGCAACGATCCTACTGCCGGTGGCGCTGATGTTGGTGGGGAGCTGGGCCGATCTGTTCGCGGCAAAGGAAACTCTGATCAACGACGCCATCCGCTTTTCCGGGCACCCGGTCACCGCTTTGCTGGCGGGCCTCCTGTTGAGCTTTATCACCTTCGGCAGCGCGCGCGGATTCAACCGTGAGAGGATCGGTCGCTTCCTCGAGGACTGCCTTGCGCCGACCGCACTCATTACGCTGATCGTCGGGGCGGGCGCCGGGTTCGGAAAGATCCTGATGGAGGCGGGCATCTCGACCTCGGTGGTCGGGATGGCGCAGTCGGTGGAGGTGCCGTTGCTGGTACTCGCCTGGCTGGTCGCTGCGATGATGCGCATCGCGACCGGATCCGCGACGGTGGCGATGGCGACCGCGGCGGGGATCGTCGCGCCGGTCGCTGCGGGGAGTGGGGTTTCGCCCGAACTCCTCGTCCTGGCGACGGGTGCGGGGTCGCTGGTCCTGTCGCACGTCAATGATGGCGGTTTCTGGCTGGTGAAGACCTATTTCAACCTGACCCTGTCGCAGACCTTCAAGACCTGGACGGTGTGCGAAACAATCATCTCGATCGTCGCGCTGTTGCTGACGCTGGCGCTGAGTGCGGTGTTGTGAGCCGCGCAGGGCTGGTGCTCGCCGGAGCGGTTCTGCTGGCGAGCTGTGCCTCCATGCCCAAAGCGGGCGGGGGCGATTACGCGGCGCGGGATTATGTCGCGGACGGTGTGTTCACTTCGGGAATCGAGGGCCCGGCAACCGGCCCCGACGGCGCGCTCTATGTCGTCAACTTCGCACGCGAAGGCACGATCGGACGCGTGGTGGCAGGGCGCGATGGCATCGGCACGGCACGCCTGTTCGCCACCCTGCCTGCCGGAAGCATCGGCAACGGCATCCGCTTCACGGCCGACGGCCGGATGCTGGTCGCCGACTATAAGGGGCATCGCATTCTCGCGGTGAGCAAGACGGGGCAGGTGTCGACTCATGTCGATCTGCCCGGTGCCCACCAGCCCAACGACATCGCGCTGGCGCCCGACGGGATGATCTATGCGAGCGACCCGGACTGGAAGGCCGGCAGCGGGCGAATCTGGCGAATCGACCGGCAGGGCAAGGCGCGAATCCTCGAAGACGGGATGGGGACGACCAACGGCATTGAGGTCAGTCCCGATGGCCGCCGCCTTTATGTCGGCGAGAGCGTTCAGCGCCGTATCTGGGTCTATGACATTGGCAAGGGCGGGGCGCTTGCGGGCAAGCGAATCTTCGCCAGCTTTGCGGACCACGGCCTTGACGGAATGCGCTGCGACCGCGACGGGAATCTCTACGTCACCCGCCACGGCGGCGGGACAGTCGCGATCTTTGCTCCCGATGGTTCGACGCGGCACGAGGTTCGCCTGAAGGGGCGGCTGCCAAGCAATGTCGCATTCGGCGGAAGGGATGGGCGGACCGTCTACGTAACGGTGCAGGATCGCGGCGCGATCGAGGCCTTTCGGAGTGCCGTTCCAGGGCGTGAGTATTGAATCCCGAATGGGCTGCGGTGGCTTGTGCACGGTTTCGGTCAGTCGTGCCGATTTCTGGTACCATACAAGTTGACTATTGGTCTCATAAATGTATTGAATTGGGTTCTGACCTCGCGCGGTAGCGGCGTGGCAGTGCGGCGACATGGGTCAGCCGCGGAACAGGGAGAGGGAAATGTCCAGTCATAAGGTTGGTGCGCGGACGGTGTTGCTAGCGGCGGTTTCAGCCGCGGCGCTCTGCGTCCCAGGCATCGCGCAGGCGCAGCAGGCCGCCGCGGATACGGCGACGGGTCAGGAAGAAGAAATCCTGGTCACCGGTATCCGTGCATCGCAGGCGCGCGCGATTGACGTGAAGCGGGAAGCGAACAGCGTCGTCGACGCGATCAGCGCCGAAGATATCGGCAAGCTGCCTGACCGTACCATCTCCGATTCGCTTCAGCGTATTCCCGGCATCCAGATCCGCCGCGAGGCGGGCGAAGGCGGCCAGGTCAACATTCGCGGCTTGCCGCAGGTCACCACTCTCCTCAACGGCGAAGAATTCCTCGGTGCCAACTCGGTCACGACCGTTCAGCCGAACTTCACCGACATCCCCTCGCAGCTGTTCGCCGGCGCCACCGTCTACAAGTCGCCGACCGCCTCGCTGCAGCAGGCTGGTGTGTCGGGCACCGTCGATCTGCTCACGCGCCGCCCGTTCAGCCTGCCCAAGGGGCTGACCGTCGCGACTGCGGCCGAGGCGCAATATGGCGACAAGACCAAGAAGTGGAATCCGTCGTTCAACGGGTTGATCGCGTATAACGGGGACCGTTTCGGCGTCCTCGTTTCGGCTGCCTATAGCAAGGTCGACCTGTCCAACAGCTATCGCGGCATCCAGAGCTATGGCGTTGCCCTCAGCGAAGAGGGTCTGAGCGCTGCGCAGCAGGCCGCTGGATCGCAAGGCGACTTCGCGATCGGCACCGCAAATGGACTCAGCCGCGGTACCCCGGTTCGCAACGGTGCGGGCGTCATCACCGGCTTCGATATGAACGGTGACGGCGACGCGGACGATGCATACATCACGGCCCAGTCGCACACCGTGTGGAACCGCATCACCACGCGTGAGCGCTTCGGCGGCAATGTCTCGTTTCAGTTCGAGCTGACCGACGCACTCAAGCTGAGCGCGGATGTCTTCTACACCAAGCAGACTCAATATGACCGCGCTGCCGGCTTCCAGTTCCAGAACGTGGGTTGGATGACGTCGCCCTACAAGCCGACGAAATCACGCAATACTGGTGCTAAAAGCGCGTTAATCGGCGGTCGTCAGTACGATATCAACACCGTGCAGACCTATGAATACGATATGCCGAACTTCGACAGCTATTCGGAAACCTTCCGAATCAAGTCGGAATCGCAGAACTACAATCTGCAGCTGGACTTCGATAATGGCGAAGGTCTCAAGGCGACGCTCCGCGGCATCTATGGCAAGGCCAAGCGCGAGCTCGACCAGAGCTATCTGCAGTTCAACCTGACCGACGGCTTCCAATGGGCCTATTCGGGCGTCGGCAACTATCCGACGAGCATGGGCGGTGACCGCGCGTTCAATCCGACTGGCTATCGTGTCTTCAGCCAGAAGGCGACGCTTGATTATTCGAGCGGCGCACTCGCATTCACCATGCCGGCGGCCTTCATCAATCAGGTGAAGGATGTCAGCCGCTACGCGATGAAGACGATCTCATCGGAAGGCAATGATAGCCGCCACGGTGATATCTGGGCGCTCCGAGGCGACCTCGACTGGAAGTCCGACGGCGGCATCGGCGTCAGCGTCGGCGCGCGGTACAGTGAGCGTTCGGCCGAGCAGTTCGTGTTCGAGCGCGCTGCGCCCTTCTATGCCGGCAACACCGATCACCCGGGCAATCCGGCGGCCGGTTGCTACGTCAAGTGGAAGGCGTTCGACGTCAACCTCGACAACGCGAAGTGCGCTGTTCGCGACGCGGCAGGCAATGCCTACACAGCGGGCTTCCCGCGTCCGGGTAACGACGCCATCTTTGGCGGCCAGGTGAAGCAGTATGCGATGCCCGTGGCGGGTATGCCCGCCATCTGGGTGCTCGATCCGCGCGCGATGGATGATGCCGCGGCATTCCACAACAAGATCTACCCGGGCGACAAGAACATCGTGAACCCGGCGGACTCGTTCTCCATGAACCTGCGCCAGATCTCCGGCTACGCGCAGGTGAACGGGGAGGGTGAACTGCTCGGTATGCCGTTCCGCGCGAACGGCGGTGTCCGCGTGATCAATACGAAGTTCCGTGTTCTCCAGAACATCCTCGGTGACAACCAGCCCTATGGCGTGTCCGGCCTGGACACTGGCGATGTGTACTTCAATCGGGAGTTCACCGACTTCCTGCCTGCGTTCAACGTCTCGTTCGACGTGACCGACAAGCTTAAGTTCCGCGCATCCTATGCCAAGACGATGACGCTGCTCGATTTCATCCAATGGGGTGGCGGTCTCAATATCGGCTACGCGATCGATACCTCGACCAATCCGCCGATTTTCCGTGCGGAATCGGCTCAGCAGCGCGGCAACCCTGATCTGGATCCGTGGCGGTCGGACAATTTCGAGGCCAGCCTCGAGCTCTACACCGGCCGTTCGAGCTTGCTTGCGGTAGGCGCCTTCTACCTCAAGGTGGACAGCTTCATCTTCAACACGACCATCCTGCGTGACGATATCCCTGACAATGACGGTGTTGTCCGTAACAGGGCATTGCCGGTGAATACGATCAGCCAGGGAGCAGGTGGCACGCTCAAGGGGATTGAGGTCTCCGCCCGTCAGGCACTCACCGATTATGGCGTGAACGGGCTTTTCGGCGGCTTCGGTATTGATGCCAACTACACGCTGTCGCTCGGTGATGCGGGGGGCTTCGATCTGGCCGGCAACAAGCAGCCGTTCCAGGACAATTCGAAGCATCAGGCCAACGTCGCACTGTGGTACGAATCCGGGCCGTTCTCGGCGCGTGTCGCCTACAACTATCGTTCGAAGCGCCTGAACAGCCAGAACTGGTCTGGTATCCGGGGGCTCTCGGTCTATCAGCGCGCGACCAACTATTTCGACGCGTCGGTGTCGTATGACGTGACCGAGAACTTCACCCTCTATGGGCAGGCGTCGAACTTCACGGGCGAGCATGAGCGTTACTACCTGACCTGGGAAGACCAGATTGGTTGGGACAACATCTATGAGCGTCGCTTCGTCGCGGGTGTCCGCGCCAAGTTCTGATCGCTTGAACTGACTCCTCACTGCCCGCCGACCGCAGCGCGATCGGCGGGCATTTTTTGTTCAAGTGCAGTAGAGACAGAAAACAATGGAGAGCGTGGTGACGGGGCAGGCGACAGAGCAGGGGCGGGCAATCCGCAGCATCGCGATTGTCGGGGGCGGGACAGCCGGCTGGATGGCGGCCAGCTACCTTGCCCGCACGCTTTCGCATACGGGTCTCGAAATCACCCTGATCGACAGTTCAGAGATCGGAACCGTCGGGGTGGGCGAGGCGACGGTCCCTGCGATCCGGGACTTCCTGGCCACGGTCGGCCTGACCGACGCGCAGGTGCTGGAGGCGACCGAGGGTACGATCAAGCTCGGTATCCATTTCGCCGACTGGGCCGAGCCGGGACATCGCTTCTATCATCCGTTCGGCTTATATGGTGTGCCAGCGCGTGGTGTGCCGTTCCACCAATATTGGCTGAAGCTGCGCGCTGCGGGGCATGAGCTGTCGCTGGCAGACTATTGCTTGTGTACCCAGCTTGCCGAGCATGGGCGGTTCCTGGCTCCGCCCAAACAGTCCGCTAGTGATCTTGGCGTCTTCGATTTTGCACTGCATTTCGACGCCTCGAAATTCGCGTCGGTGCTCCGCGATCTCTCGTTGTCGCTGGGGGTCACTCATATTGACGGGCGGATCGAAGGCGTCGATCAGGCGCCGGACACGGGCCAGGTAAGCGCGGTGCGCCTTGCCGATGGCCGCAGCGTGGCTGCGGACCTGTGGATCGACTGTTCGGGTTTTCGCGGGCTTCTGATCGGCGAAGCACTGGGCGTGCCCTATATCGACTGGCGCAAATGGCTGCCGTGCGATCGCGCCATCGCGCTAGGTTGTGAGCCGGTCGATGCGTATCGCCCCGTGACCACCTCGACCGCGCGGCCGGCAGGCTGGCAGTGGCATATCCCGCTGCAGAATCGCATCGGCAACGGCTATGTCTATTGTTCAGACTATATCGATGACGACGGCGCTGAGGCGGTGCTCCGCGCGAATATCGAAGGGCCGACCATGGGGGAGGCTCGGCGCATCCGCTTCACGCCCGGGCATCGGGCCAGTTTCTGGCAGGGCAATGTCGTGGCCATCGGGCTGGCAGGCGGGTTTCTTGAGCCGCTGGAATCGACCAGCATCACCCTGATCCAGTCGGGCCTTGAACGGCTTGTCAGACTGTTCCCGGATCGAGATTTCGATCCGACGCTGTCGGCACTGTTCGACCGCCAGTCGCGGCTCGAGTTCGAGCGCATCCGCGACTTCTTGCTGCTCCATTACTGCCTGAACCGTCGCGAAGGCGAGCCGCTATGGGATCGGATGCGAACGATGGAGCTGCCCGAACAGCTTCAGCTCAAGATCGATGCCTGGCGTGCACAGGGCGAGTTGGTGCGGTATGAGTGGGAGACGTTCCAGGACCCGAGCTGGTTGAGCATGTATGCAGGGTTCGATCTCCATCCGCGGCGCTACAATATCCGTGCGGATCAGTTCGATACTACGGAACTGCGCGCGACGTTCGAGCGGATGCGTGTGGCGGTCGATGATACGGTCCGCCTCGGTGTTTCCAGCGGGGATTTCGCCTCTCAGCTACGACGGCGATAGAGCGGCGCCCGATCCGGTCGATCTGTGAGCATCCCGGTTTTCGCTACGGCACGGCCGATGGCAGATGCGAAGATCCACGACCGCCCGGCGCGCGTTTGGCGCTTCATATAAAAGGGTGGGGGGACCGAATTTCAACTATCTCGCGGTGTGACCATCTACCGCCCCTAGTAGGCGGCCAATCGCAGTCCGGCGTGGACTGCGCGGCCCGGCGCGGGCAGGCCGAGCTGAGGCTCGACGAACGCGTCCAGCAGATTGTTGGCTCGCACAAACAGCTCCACTCGTCGCCCGGCGACGTCCCGGCCATAGGCGAGCCGCGCATTGACGCTGGCCGACCGTTCGAGCGGTACCAGCATGCCCGCGGGATCGGCGGACCAAGCGCGGCCGATGATCTGCGTCTCGACCAGCGCGGACAGGCCCGACGCATGGTCGTAGCGTGCGGCGAGGCCGGCGAGCAGCGATGGCTTCTCGGCCAGCCGATTGCGCTGCCCCACGGGCACATCCTTGCGCCGCACGCGCGTCCAGGTTGCGTTCCCGGAGAGCGCGAGGCCTTCGACCGGGCGCCATTCGCCACCGATCTCAATGCCCTGGACGCGCGACCCCAATAGGTTGATGCGCTGGCGTAGCGCGCCGACGTTGCGTTGATCGATCGTGTTCCTCAGGTCCTGGAGGAAGGGGATCAGGTAGAAGGCGCCCGCTTTGCCCCGCCACTCCGCGCTCAGCTCTGCGGTCACGATCCGCTCGGGCAGGAGCCCGGGGTTGGGCAGGAAACGATTGATGCCTTCGCCGAAGCGCTCGCGCATCGTCGGCGCGCGTATCTTGCGTCCCGCCGCGGCGCGCAGTCGCCAGCCGTTGTCCAGGTCGAGCAGCAGCGCGGCGCGCCCGGTCCAGCCACCGGCGTCGGGCACCGGCGGTTTGTCGCCGGTACGGACATAGTCGACGCGGTCGTAGCCGATGCCGATCTCTCCCCGCACGCGTACCGAGAAATCGACTTCCAGCTCGCCCCCTGCGCTCCAGTTGCGCTGGCGATAGAGCAGGGCAGCGGGTAGCATGGCGGGCGGTGCACCCGCGATATAGACGATGTCGCGCTGCCGGTGTGTCGATTCGAGGAAATTGAACGAGCCGACCAGTGTCGTGGCGCCGGTGCGATGCTTCAGCAGCTCGCGCAGGCCCCAAGTCCGGTCGCGATCGACCTGGCGCAACGTGATGCGGTCGTAGTTGACGTTGGCGTAGTTGTCGATCGTCTGCCCGAAGCGCTGGTACCAGACGGCGCTGACGAGCTCGGTCGCCGCACCCAGCCGGCTTCGCGCGCTGCCCGCGATCAGCGTGTGGCGGACTTCGGGATAGCGCCAGAAGCGCGCAGACGAGGCACGGTTGCTTTCGGGTGCGATCCCCTTCTCGCCCCAGACATGGAAGGCGGTCAGCCGCAGGTCGTGCACGCCGGCCTTGCCATGCACGCGGCCGAACAGGCTCGCCAACTCGCGATCGGTATTGGTGCGCAGGTCCGGATCGGACTGCGAGAAGGGCAGCCGAGCGTCGCCCGAGAGCGGGTCGCCATCGCGCCGGCTATAGCTCCCGCCCAGCAGCGCGGAACCCAGAGGCACGGCGAGGCTCGCCTCGCCCAGCTCACCGCTGCGATAGGCCGCGCTCGCTCGCAGCTTCGTCGCGGGCGACAGGCTGATCGCGCCGAGCGCATTGACGCCATAGTGCGGCGCGAGTGGGCCTGCAGCAGTCCGCACGCTGCCGATCAGCCCGGCGGGGATCAACGAAAGATCGAGCCGATTGTCCCAGGGGATGTTGATGTCGGCGCCTTCGTAGAAGATCGCAACCTGACGCTCGGCGGCATTTCGGACGAAGGCGATGCTCTCGCCGCGCGAATTGGTGGGCACATGCACCGCCGGCAGGCGCCGGAGCATCTCGTCGGCGGAGGCAGCGTCGAACAGCGCCAGTTCCTCGGCGGTGAGCGCGTGGCGCGTCTCGAACGACCCGGCTTCGGCGGTGTCGAGATAGCCATGGACCACGATCGTCTCGGAGAAGGTTTGTCCGTCCTGCGCGAAAGCGGGACCCGTCACGAATGCAAGCGCGAGCGCCGGAGACGCGTACCGCGCCGGGATCTTCAAGGATCGCGACCGGTCGGGTGGCGGCCGATGCCGACCGCGGCGATCAGGCCCGACGATGCCGATCCGGTCGCATCGTTCTGGCAATCGTTGCATTCGATCAGCTGCGCGCTCTCGATATCGTGGATCTCGTTGTGCTGATGGCTCGAATCGGTGACCCAGCGGCCGGTCAGGTTCATGATGCAGCCTTGGGTGATCGCCTCGCCCTGCTCGTCGAGATCTTTGGCCTCGTCGATAATCCAGCCGATGCCGGCGCCAATCGAATTGCCGACGACGCCGCCCGCGAAAGCGCCTGCCAGCACCGCGATCGCAACGATCAGCAGGCACAGCGCGGCGCCGATGCCGAAGGTGAAGATGCCCAGTGCCACGCAGGCGGCGATGCCGAGCGCCGCACCGGCGATCGCGCCCGCGGTTGCGCCGATCGCGCCGCCGACCGCCGCCGCGTCGCCGATCGCCGAACCGATCTCGCAATGCAGGATCGGCCGGCCCGAGGCGGGGTCGATGACCTTTTCTGCGGGACCATTGCCCGGCGCGTCGCGTGTGCGGATCTCGTTGAGATCGAGCCCCGCGACGATTGGCGCCAGCACTGCCCAGCGCGGCTCGCCGATGTTGAAGGTCCAGTCGTTGTCGTTGAACGGGGGATAGCCGGTGTTTTTGCCCGCGCACTGGACACAGCCCGAGAGGGTGATCGTCCGCGGATCCTGGACGTGCAGCCGGTCAAACCAGTTGACCGCCCATCCGATGAAGAAGGCGAGCACCGCGCCCGCCAGCGCCGCGACGCCGATCGCCGCCAGCGCCGTTCCGAGTGACGCGAAGCCGGCGGCAAGGATCAGCTCGATGATCACATAGCCGGCGAACGCGCCGCCGCCGCCGAGCACCCAGGCCAGCACGCGCCATGCGGCCGAATTATAGTCGCCGACGCCTGGGACTTCGGAGGCTGTGTCGCATCCTGCCATGTCAGCTTCCTCTCGTCACGGTGACGGTCACGCCGCCGGTGGGTACACCGCCTTGGCGCACGTTGACGTTGAACTGGCCCGGCGGCCCCGGATCGTCGGGCGCGTCGACCTTGAGCAGCACATCGCGGAACGCCTCTCCCGGCATGAAGGCGAAGAGCGGCGGATCGACTTCGGCGGGCCAGACCGGCGCCTGGCCGGCGAATGCCGCGTCGGGATCAAAATCCTTGCCGATCTTGTCCTCGAATACATAGGAATCGACGGTGATCTCGACGAGATGGCAGTCGATCCGGTCGTGCTTCTCGTCGCGCCCTCGCGCCGCGTTGCGTTGCCGCGCGATCGCGGCATAAGCGGATTCGAAGAACAGGCCGAGGACCGCGCCGATGGTATAGCCGAGCGCGAGCAAGCCCAGGAAACGCAGCACCAGCGGCGTTTCATTCACGTGGGTGGCGCTGTCATGGCCGCCATGGATGAGGAACAGCGCGCCGATCGCGCCCACCACGCCCCAGCCGAGCAGCACGCGGTGCGGCCGGAGCTTTGGTCCGCCGCCCTCGCGCACCGGCGGGCAATCGCCCGGATGCTGGTTGAAAATCCGGATCGGCCGTGTCACCGGCGAATTGGAGGCATGGACCTGGGTGTTGTTCCAGCCGCGGTTATTGGCGGGATTGCCATCTTCGGGATGCGCCAGCTCGACTTCGATGCAGTAATGGCCGGCGAGGTCAGGCGTGCGCCATGGCACGGTGATCGACGCTGTCCCAGGCCAGATCGGCACGTCGACCGCCACCGTCGCGATGGGATGGCGGATTTGGGCGCCCGCGCCGAACTCGATCCACTGGACTTCTACCTGCGTGCCCAGCGCCGGCTTGTCGCGCGACGCATTATGGACCGTGATCTCGACGTCATAGTCGGTGCCGACTTCGAGATTGTAGGTATATTGCTCGACCCCGTTCAGGAAGATGCGGACGTCGGGATTGTCCCAAGTGACGGGTTGGCCGAGCTGCATCAGCATGAACTGGCTGTAGATGCACGGATCGGGCTTGCGGATGAGGTGGCCTGGGACGACCACGCAAGGGTCGCCATAGGGCGTCTTGCGGTTCTTCAATATCGTCCAGAGCCTGCAGAGGATGCAGCCGCGGCGCCATCCCTTGAGCGCCACCTGCTGTCTCCGCGCGTTCGCCGGTCCGCAGCATCCCATCTTCGCACCTTTCGTTCAGCATAAGCATGCACGACAGACAAGGCGTGGAGTTCCTAGGCTTGATCGGAACGCGTTGTGTCCTTCCGCTTTGGCGAAACGAGCCCGATCGCCGCATCCAGGATGAACCACGTCGCGAGAAACGCGAGGCATTCCAGCAGGAAGCTGTGAAACTTGTAGAAGAACTCAGCAACCATCAGTGAAATCAGGAAACTCGGCAGTTGACGCGCCAGCAGCTCCGACCACGCAAGTCTTCCGAATAAAGTGTACATGCGATTCTCCCTGGATCGTATTTCAGATCGCTTGAGAATAGATGACGTGATGACTCGCCGAGTTCATATATGCTGTCACTGCCGTGGGACTGAAAGGAAAGAAGAAACCAGAATGGACTGACGGCGAATTGGCCATCCACGTACTTCCTGAAGATCTGTCTATACCGAGATGCGACGGCGTCCGGCGTGTCCGGTATGAAGCTCGCGGTCTTCGTGCCATCGGCGCCGCGGACGGCATCGCTATCTGCTCACCTCATCGATTGAAGGCTTCGTGCTTCACTCTCCGGGGAATGCGCAGCAATGCCCGTCATAGCGCCGCACTAATCGAAATTGCTTATCTCTAAGCTGCTCTACAACTCGCTGGGAGATTGGAGCAGTTGCTGGCCGCAACTGATTTTTGCGCTTAAGCCCTTGAAAAAGCTGGTGACCCCTACGAGAATCGAACTCGTGTTTTCGCCGTGAGAGGGCGACGTCCTAACCGCTAGACGAAGGGGCCGTATAAGCGGGGAAGCGCGCCTCTACAGGGGGCGGGCAGGGGCGTCAAGCGCCGGAGCAGCGCTTTGCGATTGAGGCGTCACAACGCTGGAAATCCGCGGCGGCCGCGCCTATCTGGCGGGCGATGGCGCGTTCGACACGTTCGATGGACTGGGGCTTCCCCCGCTGGCGGCCCTACGGGTCCGAGCGCGATGCCGTGCGCGTCCGCCTGTGCGATCGTGAAGGGTGCAAGGAGCCGGGCGACCGCCCTGCGCCCAAATCGCCCAACAGTCCGGAGCGCTGGTATTTCTGCGAGACGCACGCCGGCGAATACAACCGCAACTGGAACTATTTTGAAGGCCTGACCGCGGAGGAGGCCGCTCAGCGCGAGGCAGACGAACGGCGCACCGCCGACGGCTTCACCGCGAGCCGCCACAATGGATGGGCAGGGCCGGGCGACGGCAGCCGGTCGCGCGACGAGATGCGCGCGCTCGACGTGCTCGAGCTTGATCCTGATGCCGACTTTGAAGGCGTGCGCGGCGCGTGGCGTAGGCTGGCGAAAGAAAATCACCCTGACATCCGTCCCAATGATGCCGAGGCGGCGAAGCGTTTCCAGGCGATCCAGGCAGCGTATGAAGTGCTGCGCGCCGCCGAGGAGCGCCGTCAGTGGCGCCCTGAGTGATTTGACCGATTGAAGACGCATATTCGCTCCAACTGGTCAGCCGCTGTTCTGGTCTGCGCCAAATGCTCGACGAAGCTGGGCGGCGGTTTCGGCCCCAAGGGTAAGCAGCCGCTTGGCAAGGCATTGCGCAAGCATCTCGGCCTGAAGAAGGGGCGCAAGGCTGGTGCAGGCGTCGTTGACGTCAAATGCCTGGGGGTCTGCCCGCGCGGTGCGGTGACGATGGTCAATGCCTCCGCGAGCCGCGAATGGCTGATCGTGCCCGAGGGCGCGGATCTCGATGAGGTGGCGCGCGCGGCCGGGCTCGAACCCTAGGCGTAGCGCTCGGCAGTCGCGCGGATCAATGCGATCATGTTGGGGATGCCTTGCGTCCGGTTCGAGCTGAGCTGGTTGCGCAGGTCGAACGGCGTCAGCACCTCCTCGATGTTTGTCGCAAGGATATCCGCCGGACTGCGATCCTGGACCGCGAGCAGCACCAGCGCGATGATCCCCTTGGTGATCGCGGCGTTGCTGTCTGCAAGGAAGTGGAGCGCGCCGTCGTCGCGCACCGTCGGATAGACCCACACCGCCGCCGAGCAGCCGCGGACCAGCGTCGCATCGGTCTTGAGCGCGTCGGGCATCGGTTCGAGCGCGCGGCCGAGGTCGATCAGCAGGCGATAGCGATCGTCGGCATCCAAAAACGCATATTCGTCGCGGATATCGTCAAGGTTCGACATGGTCGCGCCTATAGCGGGGTTGCGTCCCTGTGCCAGCCCGGCATTGTGCGCGCCGACAGGCAGAGGAGCGCGTAATGACGGGAAGCTGGCGGCGATCGGGACTGACGGCATTGGCTCTCATGTTCGCGCTGCCCGGTACAGCTTTCGCGCAAACCCCGACAGCAGCGTCCCTGCCGGTCACAAGTACCACTGACATCGTCTATGCGACTCACCCTACCGGCCCGGTGCATCTCGATCTGCATCGGCCGACCGGAAAGGGGCGGGCGCCGGTGATTGTCTTCCTGCACGGCGGCGGCTGGGCGCGTGGTGAGCGCCCGAAGAGCTGGACCGGCTTCCGGCGCTTCGTTGAGGCGGGCTATGCTGTGGTTAGCGTGCAATATCGCCTGTCGGGCACGGCGCGGGCGCCCGCCGCAGTTCAGGACGCACGCTGCGCAATGGCTTGGGTCGCGCGCGAGGCCAGCCGATATCAATTAGATCCGCGCAAGGTCGTAGTGATGGGAAGCAGCGCTGGCGCGCATCTGGCGCTGCTGGCGGGGATGATGGGGGGCAAGTCTGACATCGATCTGCCAGCCTGTGGCCCCGTGCCGCGCGCGGCGGCGATCGTTGATTTCTATGGACCAAGCGACCTGCGCCCTGAATCGGTTGGCGCGTGGCACAGTCCGTCGATCACCAAATGGATCGGGGAGGGGCCGGATGCCGCTGCTCTCGCGGCGCGGATGTCGCCGGTGACGCTGGTGCATAAGGGGCAGCCACCGGTGTTCATCGTGCATGGCGACGCGGACGATGTGGTGCCGATCCAGTCATCGAAGCGGTTGAAGGAAGCGTTGGACCGCGCCGGGGTTCCGTCTGAATTCCACATTGTGCCTGGCGGAGGCCATGGCCAGTTCGAGGATGATGTGCAGGCTCGCCTCCAAGCAGATGCCGTGCGCTTCCTTCAGAAGCAGCGCGTCGCTCGGTAACCGGGAGCGCCGCAGGGGCGCTCCCGGTTACGCACTACAGATCGACGCCTGCGGCGATCGCTTCGAGCTTGCGGATCCGCTCCTTGAGATCGGCGATCTCGATCCGCGCGCCCGCGTTGGTCGGAACCGGCTGGTGGCTGTCGCCGGCATGGGCCATGCTCAGCTCCTGTTGCTTGAGCGACAGCCAGCCGCGCCATCCTGCGAGGCTTGCCGCGGTGACCATGGCCAGGCCCGTCAGAGCCGCAGTCGCGATGATCAGGTAGAAATTGGGATCACTCATCACGCCCTCCATCAGACGCGTTTGGTTCAGTTTCGGCCGTCGCGCAGCTTCTCGATCTCGCGATCAAGGTCGCTGGCACTGTGATTGTCGGTGATCACCCGTTCGAGGACGGAAATCCGGTCCTTGAGCGTGCGTACCTCATCCTGAAGACGGCGCGCTTCGGCGGTGTTGGCGCCGTCCCTGACGTGGTGCTCGTTGCCCCACTTGTCCTTTCGCACGCCCAGTTTTGCCCGGACAATGCCGCCGATCGTCACGATCAGCACGATCATGATCACCATCTCAAAGGGATTCATTCAAAGCCTCCTTTGGCTTTCGCGCCGTTGCTCCGGCGTCGTTTCAGCTCGTTGCGTTCGCCTGTTCGCGCGCCGCCTTCTCGGCGCGGCGGACGGGGCGATCGCGCATCTCGGAGAGCGTGACGCCGATCGCGCCGATCACTCCCAGTACCGCGAAGAACCCGATCAACATTGCTCTTACTCCCTAATACCCGGGGGTTGGTTCAGTTTACCGGCCGCTGGTCGCGCAGCCGTTCGATCTCATCGGAGAGGTCCAGACCCTTGTCGGTCGCAATCCGCTCCAGCACCCGCACCCGCTGCTCCAGCCGCTCGGTATGCGCCGCATATTGCGCGGCCTTCTCGGCGGTCTGGGCGTTGAGCGCCTCGCTCATCTTCTCTTTGTGCTTGAGCCAGCGCTTGAACATTTCGGAGCCGATCCCGCCGATTACCGGGATGCCCACGACGATCATGAAGAAGATGAGCAGGCTGGTCGGCATATTCGTGGACCCTATTAGTTCTTGATGACGCGGAGCGCTTCGATCTCGCGATCCAGCGCTACACTGCCGTCTGTGACGATGCGTTCGACATTCGCCAGACGGTCCTTGATCGAACCGAGCTCCGCACGAAGCTGGGCGTTCTCGCCCGTCAGCAGCTTGATCCGTTCCATCGCCTCATCGTTCTTCTTGGGGTAGATCGCCTGGCCCCAGCCGCCCTCGAGCGGGTAGCCGTGCTTGATGCGCAGCCAGGTGGTGAGAACCCATCCCGAGATGCCCAGAACGCCCATGACGGCGACGAGCGGGAAGAAGGGCTGGAGAAACTGAGGGTCCATCGTGCGTTCCTTGCGTTCTTATGGTGTCAGCGAAGCGAGTCGATTTCGCGGGCGGTGCGTTCGGCGGGGTCGGTAGCGATGCGTTCCAGCACTGCGATCCGCTCCTCCAGCCGGCCGATCTGGCCCGTCAGCCGCTCATTCTCGTTCGTCAGCAACTCGATCTTGCGTTCGGCGGCGGGGTCGGCCTTGTTGGTCATCCCGCTCCACTCATTCTCGATCGGATAGCCATGCTTGGCACGGATCCAGGTCGATACGAGCCAGCCCAAGGTCGAGATCGCGATGATGGCGATGACGAAGCCCGGTCCACTCCAGCTCATGGTTCATTCCCTCCCGTTAGACGCCGCGGCTTAGCGCAGGCGTTCGATCTCGTCGGCGAGCTGCGTGTTGCGGCTCGTATAGAAGGTCTCGATGTCAGCCATGCGGCGGTCGATATCGCGCAGCTTGGAGCGGACTTCCTGGGTCGAGCGGCGCGGATTGGCCCGCACGCCCTGCCAGAACTTCACATCCTCGTCGTTCTGGTAGAGACCGTTCGGTTTCGGCGACGTGACCATCGCCAGTCCGATATAGACGAAAAACACGGCACCGGAGGTGACGAAGAATGTCGTCAGGAAGCCAAGCCGGATCCAAAGCGGATCGACCCCGGTATACTCGCCAAGACCTTCGCAGACGCCCAGCCACTTGCCGTTGACCTTGTCGCGATAGAGTTGCGTGCGGCTTGCAGACATCTCAGTTCCTCCGTGCGCGTTCATAGTCGGGGAGCTCGCGGACTGTCGGCGCGTCGTGGCCGCGCAGGCGGAACTCGGGGTTGTCGGCGGCGATGATTCGCTCGATCGTCATGAGGCGATCCTCGAGCCGGCGCGCCGTATAGTGCAGCTCATCCAGCAGGTTTTCGTCTTCGCCGGTCAGCGTCTTCGCCTGCTTCCACTTGGTGACATAGTGCAGGATCAACCACGGCAGACCGATCAGCGGCGTAATGATGGCGACGGCGGGGATGAGGTTGTCCATCGTCTCAGCCCTCCTTGTGCAGGCGCGCCTTGAGCGCGGCCAACTCGGCATCGACCTTCTCGGTCGACTGCAGCTCGGCGATTTCCTCCTCCAGCGTCTTCCTCGGCGCGCCCAGTGCCAGCGCATCGGCGCGGCCCTCGGCAAAGTCGACGCGGCGCTCGAGCAGATCGAAGCGGCTGAACGCCTCGCTCACCTTCGAGCCGTTGGTCATCTCGCGCAGCTTGACGCGGTTGTTGGCGCTTTCGAGCCGGGTCATGATCGCGTTCTGGCGGGCACGGGCATCGCGCAGCTTGGTCTGCAGCTTGGAAATGTCCTCTTCCGAGGCGCGCAGCGCATCGTCCAGCACTCCGATCTCTGCGCCCAGCTGGTCGCACATGTCGAACGCCTTCTGACGCTCCACCAGCGCGGCCTTGGCCAGGTCTTCGCGGTCCTTGCTCAGCGCCAGTTCGGCCTTCTCGGTCCAGCTCGACTGCAGGTTCTCCAGCTTTGCGATGTGGCGCCGCATCTCCTTCTGGTCGGCGATGGTGCGCGCCGCGCTGGCGCGTACCTCGACCAGAGTCTCCTCCATTTCGAGGATGATCATGCGGATCATCTTTGCCGGATCTTCCGCCTTGTCGAGAAGGTCGGTCATGTTGGCTGCGATGATATCGCGGGTGCGAGAGAAAATGCCCATCTTCAACTTGCTCCTTGAAACTTCGTGCCGCCGGGCGGGCTAGGGGTACCCGCCCGGCGGGACCGCTCAGGCGTAGGTCTTAGCCGACGCTTGAGTGGAAATCTCCGCCGTCGCGGTGGCGGCGGGGCCGACTACACTGGCGAGGCAGGTGGTGCTCACGACCAGGGTGCAGACTAGCGCCGCCATCGTGGTGCGAAAGCTGTTTTTGCCCTTGTACATTGTCGTTCCGTCCCTTGATTTGTTGGCCGCTTGTTGCGGCATGACGGGAATATAGCAGGGTGCGTGCCAAGTTCGAAAACTGGCTGAATTCCGCCATTTTTCGCGCGATTTGGGCGTAGTTGAAAATTGTCCCCTTGCCAAGTGTTGGGAAAATACCCCAAAGGTTCGGACATGGAGCGTACGACCCAGGTCATTGGCCAATCCGGCGCATTTCTCGACGCGCTCGAGCTTGCCTCGCGTGCGGCGGCGCTCGACCGGCCGGTGCTGGTGATCGGCGAGCGCGGGACTGGCAAGGAGCTGGTCGCCGAACGCCTTCATCGTCTGTCGCCGCGCTGGGATCAGCCGCTGGTGGTGATGAACTGCGCCGCGCTTCCCGAGACGCTGATCGAAGCCGAGCTGTTCGGGCATGAATCGGGTTCTTTCACCGGCGCCACGAAATCGCGCGCGGGTCGCTTCGAAGAGGCCGATGGCGGCACGCTGTTCCTCGACGAGCTCGGCACGCTCAGCATGGCCGCGCAGGACCGGCTGCTCCGGGCCGTCGAATATGGCGAGATCACGCGGATCGGCGCATCGCGGCCAATGACGGTCGATGTCCGTATCGTTGCCGCGACCAACGAGCATTTGCCCGAGCGGGTGGAGCGCGGCACCTTCCGCGCCGATCTGCTCGATCGTCTGAGCTTTGAGGTGGTGACGCTGCCGCCGCTGCGCGCACGCGCGGGAGACATCCTCGTCCTCGCCGAATTCTTCGGCAGGCGCATGTCGTCGGAGATCGGCAAGGATTGGGAGGGGTTCGGCCCCACCGCGCTCGACGCGCTGACCAACCATAGCTGGCCCGGCAACGTCCGCGAGCTGCGCAACGTGGTCGAGCGCGCGGTCTATCGCTGGGACGGCTATGGACCGGTCGACGCGATCCAGATCGACCCCTTCGCCTCGCCCTATCGTCCCGCGCCGATGCCGCACGGCATTCCCGGGAATGCTGCTCCGGTGCAGCTCACGACTGAGGAGCCGGGACCGCTGCCGCAGCGCGACGACGATCTGGCCGGCGACTTTAAGAGTCGCGTCAACCGCTTCGAGCGTGAGTTGCTGAGCCGGGCATTGTCCGAGAATCGCTTCAACCAGCGTTCAACCGCTGAGGCGCTGGGCCTGAGCTACGATCAGCTCCGTCATGCGTTGAAGCGGCATGAGTTGTTGAACGCCGGGGGTTAGCCGGTTGCCAGGCGGGGGGAGGGCAGCCTATCGCCCCCCGGATGGAGTTCAGCACCGAGATCATCGCCTTCCTCCTCGCCGTCGCGTTCGTCGCGGGCACGATCGATGCCATGGCGGGTGGCGGCGGGCTGTTGACGATCCCGGCGCTGATGGCAGTAGGCGTCCCGCCCGTCGCGGCAATCGCGACCAACAAGCTCCAGAGCGCGTTCGGCACCGCTTCGGCCTGCATTGCCTATTGGCGCGGCGGGCATCTCGACCTGCGCCGGTTTGCAATGCCCGCCGCCGGTGCATTCCTCGGCTCCGCCGCAGGGGCTTTCACTGTCCAGCGGGTCGATCCCGGATTCCTGACCGCCTTCGTGCCGATACTGCTGATCCTGATGGCGATCTACTTCCTGCTCGCCCCACCAATGGGGGAGGCCGACCGTCACGCCCGGCTGGGCAGCGTGGGGCTTACTGCAGTGTCGGTGGTGTTGGGCTTTTATGACGGCTTTTTCGGGCCGGGCGCCGGATCGTTCCTGACGACGATGATGGTCGCGCTCGCCGGGCTTGGCCTCGTCCGCGCGATTGCCAACGCCAAGTTCCTCAACTTCGCCACCAATGTCGCCGGTCTGATGGCGATGATCGCGGGGGGCAAGGTATTGTGGATGATCGGCTTCGGCATGGCCGCCGCCAATGTCGTCGGCAATCAGATCGGCGCGCGGCTGGCGATGCGGTTCGGGGGGAAGGGGGTGCGTCCGCTGCTCGTCCTCATGTCGATTGCGCTTACGGTAAAGCTGCTGTCGGACCCCGCCAACCCGATCTGGGCATGGCTTCCGAGCTGATTGAGTCCGGCCACCGGCCGGTTCCCCCACCCGGCCACCCATAGAATATTGGCGCTGGGTGGCAGGGTGGGGGAGCGGGCCGGTGCCGCCAAGACGCGAAAGCGCCTGCCGATCAAAATCACTGATCGCCCATTTCGATGGCGTATCGAGAAAAATTTGTGCGGCGAAGCCCCCGCTGATGCGTTAGGCGGGCGCGACATAAAACAAGGAGGGTCTTCCCCATGGCTTTTGAACTTCCCACGCTGCCCTATGCCAAGGATGCGCTTGCGCCGACCATCTCGGCCGAGACGCTCGATTTCCACTATGGCAAGCACCACAAGGCCTATGTCGACAAGACCAACGGCTTCGTCGCAGACAAGGGCCTTGAGGGGAAGAAACTCTCCGAGGTCATCAAGCATGCCAAGGACACCGGCGACAAGGCGCTCTTCAACAACTCGGCGCAGATCTGGAACCATAGCTTCTACTGGTTCGGCCTGACGCCTGAGCCCAAGGAACCGACCGGCAAGCTGGCCGAGCTGATCGAGAAGACCTTCGGTTCGAAGGAAGAGCTGGTGAAGAAGCTGATCGCTGAGGCGACCAACCACTTCTCCAACGGCTGGGGCTGGCTGGTGCTCGACGGCGACGAGCTCAAGGTGACCTCGCTCCATGACGCCGACACGCCTGTCGTCTATGACTATAAGCCGCTGCTGACGATCGATGTGTGGGAGCACGCCTATTACATCGATTACCGCAACGCGCGCCCGGGCTATCTCGACGCGATCACCAAGATCATCGACTGGGACTTCGTCGCAGCGAACCTCGATGGCGAGGGCGTGAGCCGGGCCGACCAGAACGGCTGATCGCCCGACGGTACAAACGAAAAGGGCCGCGGTTCACCCGAACCGCGGCCCTTTTTTCTTGTCTGGCCTGGAGGCTCACTGCTCCGGCGGCAGCGCCTTGTCGACGATCTCGCCGTCGGTGGTCAGGCCATGGCGCAGCAGCATCGGGATATTGCCCATCGCGAAGATCAGCGTCAGCGGCACCACGCCCCACAACTTGAATCCGACCCAGAAGTCCCAGCTCTGCGTGCGCCAGACGGCCTCGTTCAGCACCGCCATCGCGACGAAGAACACCGTCCAGTTGATCGTCAGAAGCCGCCAGCCCTTGGCGGTGAGGCCGGGATAGGCGCTTTCCAGCAGCATCTGGAGCAGCGGCTTCTTCGTGATCAGGCCATAAGCGAGCACCGCCGCGAACATCGAATAGACGATGGTCGGTTTCACCTTGATGAAGGTCTCGTCATGGAACCAAAGCGTCAGTCCGCCGAACACCAGCACCAGCGCGCCGGAGATCCAGAGCATCGGCGAGACGTGCTTTGTCTTCCAAAGCGAAATGCCGATCGCGATGAAAATCGCGACCATGAATGCTGCGGTCGCCGCCATCATTCGCGCGAGCTGCGGCCCGCCCATCAGGCTGTTGACGGCAAAGAATACTGCGAGCGGACCGAAATCGATCAGCATGCGCAGCCCGGGCGCGGGTTTTGCGGGTTTGGTCTCGGTCGCGGTCATGCACTCACTTTACCGTTCGCCCTGAGCTTGTCGAAGGGCAAGTTGCGGGAGCGGGCTTCCCCGGATCAAGTCCGCGGTCGGCCCGAAGGGATGTCTAGCTTTTGGTGAACGTCTCGACCCCAGCGATGATCCGGGCGACTTCATTGGGGTCGAAGCCGCGCAAATCGTCGACCTTCTCGCCGACGCCGATCGCGTGGATTGGCAGACCGAATTTCTCTGCCGCCGCGACCAGCACGCCACCGCGCGCGGTCCCGTCGAGCTTGGTCATGACGATGCCGGTGACGCCAGCGATCTCCTTGAACACCTCGATCTGGCTGAGCGCATTCTGCCCTGTCGTTGCGTCGAGCACGAGCAGGACGTCGTGCGGTGCGCCCGGGTCGATGCGGCCGAGCACACGGCGGATCTTCGCCAGCTCGTCCATCAACTCGCGCTTGTTCTGCAACCGCCCAGCGGTGTCGACGATCAGCACATCGGCACGCTGGTCGGTCGCCTGCTTCAAGGCCTCGAATGCGATCCCCGCCGCGTCGCCGCCCTCAGCGCCCGCTATGATCGGCACACCAACGCGTTCGGCCCAGGTGCGCAGCTGCCCGATTGCGGCCGCACGGAACGTATCGCCCGCTGCGAGCATGACCTTCAGGCCCTGATCCTTGAGGATCGCGGCGAGCTTGGCGATGGTCGTGGTCTTGCCCGATCCGTTGACGCCGATCACCAGGATCACCTGCGGGCGTGCCTTGTCGGTGGTCAGCGGCTGCGCGACCGGCACCAGCGTCTTCTCGATCTCCTCGGCAACGACCAGACGTATACCCAGATCCTCCATACCGCGCTCGAACTGGCCGTCGGCCAGCCGGTCGCGGATGCGCGCCGCGGTGCCGGGGCCAAGGTCGCTGGCGATCAGCGCTTCCTCGATCTCGTCGAGCGTCGCGTCGTCGAGCCGCGCCGCGCCGAGACCGGCAAGGTTGCCGACCAGCTTGTCCGACGTCTTCTTGAACCCGCCGAGCAGCCGCTCGCGCCACGAAGGTCCGCTCATGCTGCCGCCCCGATCAGCTTGCCGTCCTGTACCCGTTCGATCTTCACGTTTGCGATTGTCCCGACTTCCTGTTGCGGAAGCAGCACTTCCGCGAAGTTGCCCGCATGCCCGCGGTCGCCCGGTCTTTCCACCAGAATCGACTGCGGTGTCCCGACCAGCGAGTCCAGCCACGCCGCCCGCCGCGCGGACGCCCGCTCCCGCAGCGCCGCCGCGCGGGCCTTCGCAACGCCCGGCGCCACCTGTGGCATCCGCGCCGCGGGTGTGCCGTCGCGAGGCGAGTAGGGGAAGATATGCGCGTGCACGATGTCGCAATCGTCGATCAGCGCCCGCGTATTGGCGAACATCGCTTCATCCTCGGTCGGGAAGCCGGCGATCAAGTCTGCACCGATCGCGATTTCGGGTCGCGCCGCCTTGAGCCGGGCAACCAGTTCCACCGACTGGACGCGCGAATGCCGCCGCTTCATGCGTTTGAGAACCATATCGTCGCCCGCCTGAAGCGACAGGTGGACATGCGGCATAACCCGCCTGTCTTGTGCCAGCAGTGCGAACAGCCGGCCGTCGATCTCGATCCCGTCGAGCGAAGAGAGGCGCAACCGTTCGACGCCGGTATGCGCCAGCACCCGCTCGACCAGCATCCCCAGTGTGGGCGCCCCCGGCAGGTCGGGGCCGTAGCTCGTCAGATCCACCCCGGTCAGCACGACCTCGCGATGTCCCGCCGCGACCAGCGTCTGAATCCGCTCCACCACCGCGCCGGCAGGCACTGACCGGCTGTTGCCGCGGCCAAAGGGGATCGCGCAGAAGGTACAGCGATGGTCGCACCCGTTCTGCACCTCGACAAAGGCGCGGGCATGCGCGGAAAAGCTCGCGGCAAGGTGCGGCGCGGTCTGGCGCACCGCCATGATGTCCTGAACCAGCGCCGCTTCGTCTGAGGCCCATGAAGCGGGGATCAGCTTCTGGGCATTGCCGATCACCCGGTCCACCTCAGGCATGTCGCCAAAGCTTTTGGGATCGATCTGCGCTGCGCAGCCGGTCACCACGAGCTGCGCGTCCGGACGCGCGCGCCGCGCCTGACGGATTGCCTTCCGGGTCTGGCGCACCGCCTCGTTGGTCACCGCGCAACTGTTGACGACGACGACGTCCCCGGACCCAAGCAGCGCCCGGATCGTTTCGCTCTCAGCAAGGTTGAGCCTGCAACCCAGGCTGATTACCTCTGGTCCGGCAATGGAGGACGACATGAGCGGCGATCTAGGGCTGGCGGACGGCGAAGTCCATGCGGAGGCGCGGGACGTGCTCGCCTTCTGGTTCGACGAACTGACTCCCGAACAGCATTTCGCGAAGGACGACGCGCTCGACGCGACGATCCGAACCCGCTTTGCAGCCTTGCACGATCTGTTGATGGCTAGTGGCGCGGCGGGCTGGCGCGACGCCCCCGAATGCCTGCTCGCCGCCGTGATCGTGCTCGACCAGTTCAGCCGCAATATCCATCGCGGCTCGGGGCAGGCCTATGCCGCCGACACGCTGGCGCTCTCGCTGACGCTGGAAGCGATCGGCAAACATTGGGACGATGACATGCCGCCCGAACGCGCGGCGTTCCTCTACATGCCGCTGATGCATGCCGAGCACCCTGAGGCGCAGCGACTAAGCCTGCGCAAGTTCACCGCGCTGGGCCAGCCCGAGAATTTGCGCTTTGCGATGGAGCACGCGGTCGTGATCGAGCAGTTCGATCGCTTCCCCAGCCGCAATGCTGCGCTGGGGCGGACATCCACGCCCGCTGAACTCGAATATCTGAAACGTCCCGACGCGGGTTGGTGAGCGCGTCTGGCGATCAGACCGGGTGCGGCTCCAGCCGGATATCGCGCCGTGCCAGCAGCACGCCATCGCCGGTCCGCGACAGCTTGATGATCCCGTTCCCGCCGCGCAGTTCGCACGCCTTGCGATAGGCTGCGGTCACCCCGAACTCGCCGTCGAACACGACATCGTCGATATAATAGGGACGACGTCCGGGCTCACCCACGAACAGATGAACATGCGCCGGCATCGACCGGTCGGGATAAACCGCCGGCTTGATCGTGCGGAAGGTATAGCGCCCGTCCGCCCCGGTGACGGCCCAGCCGCGCAACCGGCCATGGCGGCGGCTCCAGACCGTCTCGTTCGATCCGTTGGCATAGAGGCCGACATGGTTGGTGTGGTGGGCATAGATGACGACCCCGGCGGCAGGCGTCGCGCCGTCGGCGGCCAGCACCCGGCCAGTCAGGGTCATCCGCTCGCCCGGTTCGCCGGGGCCGGCGAGCTGCACAATGGCTGCTTGCGCGGTTCGCGGGCGCTCGCCAACGGCTTCGCATCCCTCGCAATTATAGAGATCGGCTCGCGCTGTCCGCTGTGGCTCCAGCGGTTGCGCGGTGAGGCTGCGGATCGCGAGCAGACCGCCTGCGCCGCCCGCCAGTGTCAGCAGTATCACACGCCGGTCGACTGCCATCGCTGACTTCCTTTCCTGTAGCGCGCGATACTAGATCGCTCTCGTGCGAAGGAGAAGGGGTATCAACCGGCGCGCCGCTCGGTGTCCGGCACGATCGGCACGACGGTGGCGGCCGGCATCTGTTGGCCATTCGGCACCAGCATACGCTTTTCCGCGAGCAGCCGCCGTGCGCCCGCAACCGATAGCGGCTTGCCATAATACCAGCCCTGCGCCTTGGCGCAGCCCAGCGCTTTGACCCGCGCTTCGATCGCCGCGTCCTCGACGCCCTCGGCGGTGATCGGCAGGTTGAGGCTCTCGCCAAGGCTGACGATCGCGTTGACGATCGCGGCGGAATCCGCGCTCTCGTTCAGCGAGATGACGAAGCTCTTGTCGATCTTGATCCGGTCGAAAGGCAGGGCGCGCAGATGCGCCAGCGACGAATAGCCTGTCCCGAAATCGTCGAGCGCGAGGCTGGCGCCCTGGTTTTTGAGGCTGCCGACGATCGACTGGGCGAGCGCGAGATTCTCGAACAGCGCGCTCTCGGTGATTTCCAGCTCCAGCCGGCTGGCGGGAAAACCGGTCTCGGTCAGCACCTTGATGATCTTCTGCGCCAGCCATGCGTCGCGCAACTGCCAGGGCGAGATGTTGACTGAGAGGTTTAGCGACGGATCCCAGTCGCGCGCCGCGGTAAAGGCCTGATGCATGATCGACAGCGACATCTCGGCGATCATGCCGGTTTCTTCGGCGATCGGGATGAACAGGTCGGGGCTGATCAGCCCGCGCGTCGGGTGCTCCCAGCGTGCCAATACCTCGAAGCCATAGAGTTTGCCGCTGGCGAGATCGATCTGCTGCTCGAAATAGGGGACGATCTCGCCGCGCGGGATCGCGGAACGCAGCCCGGACTCGAGCTCGTTGCGCGTCTGCAGCTCGCGTTCCATCGACTGGTCGAACCAAGCATAGCAATTGCGGCCCGATTTCTTCGCGACATACATCGCGATATCGGCCGAGCGCAGCAACGCATCGATGCTCTGGCAGTCGAAGTCCGATCGCGCGACGCCGACCGAACAGCTGATGTGGAGCCGGAATCCGTCCGCCTCGATCGGTTGGGAAAGGCGCGCGACCAGCCGTTCGGCGATCCGCTCAACCGTTTCGGGATGAGCGGGGTCGAACAGAAAGCCGCATGCGAATTCGTCGCCGCCCAGCCGTGCGGTGAGGGCGACCGGGGGCATTGCGGTGGCGATCTCGCCCGCGACGGCACGCAGCAGCGCGTCACCCACGGCGTGCCCGTGCATGTCGTTGACCGTCTTGAAGTGATCGAGATCGACGATCATCAGCGCCATCGCCTTGCGCCGGTGGTTCGCGCGCACGAACATCGCGGCGCCTTCCTCGTTCAGGCTGCGACGGTTGAGGAATCCGGTCAGCGGATCGCGACTCGCCAATATGTGTGCGCGCTCTTCCGCGGCGGCGCGGATGCGGACTTCGTGGCGCAATGCGGTGTGGCGGCGCCAGCCGAACAGGATCAGCGCGACGTTGAGCAGCAGCGCGATCACCAGCGTGCGGTCCGCGGGCGCGCCGCCTTCGAAATAATGTTTCAGCGTCTTGGAGAGCACCGAGCTGCCGGTGCCGACGAACATCAGGATCGCGGCGACGCTGATCGCCCCGGTGATCAGGTCGGTGCCCGGCGCTGCGCCCTTGAGTTCGTTGTTGTTGTCGAGATCCAGCGCCATGCCGGCAAAGCTCCCACCCCTGGCAATCGCGGGATATTCCACCTTGAGGGTGTAGATGGAGTTAAAGTCGGAGATGGTTGCACCTATCTTCGTTTCCGGCTAAGCGCGCCTCCGACCGTTCCTAGGAACGTGACGTATGTTGCCCAAGGGCGCGCTGGCTGACGAGGTTTCGTCCGCCGGCGTTTTATGCGTTTCGGCCCCGGGATAGATTGGAGAAGCGAGTGTTCGATAGTCTGAGCGAGCGGCTTGGCGGCGTATTCGACCGTCTCAAGGGCCGTGGCGCGCTGACCGAAGCCGATGTGCGGACCGCGATGCGCGAAGTGCGGATCGCGCTGCTCGAGGCCGACGTCGCGCTCCCCGTCGCACGCCAGTTCGTCGAAACCGTCACCGAACAGGCGGTCGGTGAGAAGGTGCTGCGCTCGGTCACGCCGGGTCAGCAGGTCGTCAAGATCGTCAACGACGCGCTGATCGCGATGCTCGGGCCGGACACGGCCGAACTCGCGCTCGACGTCACCCCGCCCGCCGTCGTGATGATGGTCGGTCTGCAGGGCTCGGGTAAGACCACCACCACCGCCAAGATCGCCAAACTGCTCAAGAAGCAGGGCAAAAAGGTGATGATGGCGTCGCTCGACGTCAATCGTCCCGCCGCGCAGGAACAGCTCGCGGTACTCGGCACCCAGATCGAGGGTGCGACGCTCCCGATCGTCGCGGGCCAGCAGCCGGTCGACATCGCCCGCCGCGCGCTTCAGGCCGCGAAGCTTCAGGGCTTCGACGTGCTGATGCTCGACACCGCGGGCCGCCTGCACGTCGACCAGCAACTGATGGACGAGATGAAGGCGGTCGCCGACATCTCGAAGCCGCAGGAAATCCTCCTCGTCGTCGACAGCCTGACCGGTCAGGACGCGGTCAACGTCGCGCAGAGCTTCGGCGATCAGGTGCCGCTCACCGGCGTCGTGCTTACCCGCATGGATGGCGATGCGCGTGGCGGCGCTGCGCTGTCGATGCGTGCCGTCACCGGCAAGCCGATCAAATTCGCCGGCGTCGGCGAAAAGCTCGACGCGATCGAGCCGTTCCACCCGCAGCGCGTTGCCGGCCGTATCCTCGGCATGGGCGACGTCGTCTCGCTGGTCGAGAAGGCCGCTCAGGCGATCGAGCAGGAAGACGCCGAGAAGATGGCGGCGCGGCTGGCCAAGGGCCAGTTCGATATGAACGACCTGCGCGGCCAGCTTGCCCAGATGCGCCGTATGGGCGGCCTTGGCGCGCTCGCCGGGATGATCCCGGGCATGAAGAAGGCGCAGGCTGCAATGGCCAATGGCGCGGTCGACGAACGCATCCTGCTTCGCATGGACGCGATGATCACGTCGATGACGCCCAAGGAGCGCACCAAGCCCGAGCTGATCAACGCCAAGCGCAAGATCCGCATCGCCAAGGGTTCGGGCACGACCGTCCAGGACGTGAACAAGCTGCTCAAGATGCACCTCGAAATGTCCACCGCGATGAAGCGCATCAAGAAGATGGGCGGCCTCAAGGGGATGCTCGGGATGCTCGGCAAGGGGGGCATGGGCGGCCTCGGCAATGCGCTGGGCGGTCCGCAAATGGGTGAGATGATGGGCAAGCTCGGCGGCCCCGGCGGCGGCATCCCCGGATTGCCCGCCGGCACCGAGATTCCCCCCGATCTCGCAAAGCTTTTGAATAACAAGAAGTAACTATTTCAGACTTTTAAGAAGGAAGACTACCAATGGCACTCAGCATGCGTCTGTCGCGTGGCGGTTCGAAGAAGCGCCCTTATTACCGCATCGTCGTGGCGGACGCGCGTTCGCCGCGTGACGGTAAGTTCATCGAGAAGATCGGCACCTACAACCCGCTTCTCGCCAAGGACAATGCCGACCGCATCAAGCTCGACACCGACCGCGCGAAGCATTGGCTGAGCGTCGGCGCGCAGCCGACCGACCGCGTCGCCCGCTTCCTTGACGTCACCGGCGTCAAGGAGCGTGCAGCCAAGAACAACCCGAACAAGGGCAAGCCGGGCGAGAAGGCCGTCGAGCGCGCTGAAGAGCGCGCCGAGAAGCTGAAGGCCGCCGAGGAAGCCGCTGCCGAGGCAGCCGCCGCACCTGCGCCTGAGCCGGAAGTCGTCGAGGAGGCTCCTGCCGCCGAAGCCGCTGTCGAGGAAGCTGCCGTCGAGGAAGCGCAGGCCGAGACCGTCGAAGTCGTCGCCGCCGAAGTCGAAGCAGCGACCGAAGCGCCGACTGCGGAAGCCGAGCAGGTTGCTGAAGCTGTCGCAGAAGAGGCTCCGGCCGCTGAAGTGGCTGCTGACGAAACCCCGGCCGCGGACGCGACCGAGGAAAAGGCTGAGGGCTGACCCTTGGCTAAGGACACCCCCGTCACGCTCGCCGTCATCATCGGCGCGCACGGTGTGACGGGGGAGGTCCGTCTCAAGGTCTTCACCGAAGACCTGTCCGCGCACCGCAGTTTCAACGGCGGCGCGCTGACGCTCAAGTCGGTGCGTAGCGGCAATAACGGCGCCATCGCCCGTTTCGCCGAAATCGCCGACCGGACCGCTGCCGAAAAGATGCGCGGTACCGAGCTTGCTGTGCCGCGAACGGCGTTGCCGCCACTTGAAGACGGCGAATATTATCATGCCGACCTGATCGGTCTCGCTGCGGTCTCCGAAGCCGGGGACGCGATCGGTACCGTCGTCACGGTCGAGAATTTCGGCGCGGGTGACGTGATCGAGATCGAACGGACTCCGATCGAGAAGCAAGGCGCCAGGCGCTTCATGATCCCGATGCAGTCCGCTGCAGTGCCGCGCTGGGATGACTCTACGCTCACCGTCGCTGACGGATGGGCGGAATAGCCGGCCCGATGCTGGCGATCCTCTCCGATATCCACGGCAACCTTCCCGCGCTCGAAGCGGTCATCGCCGACGCCCGCGCCGCAGGAGCGGCTGGCTTCATCAATCTCGGCGACAGCCTGTCCGGCCCGCTCTGGCCCGCCGAAACCGCCGATCTGCTGATGCGTGAAGGCTGGCCCACGATCGCAGGCAATCACGAGCGGCAACTGCTCACCCATTCGCTCGAGCGGATGAACGCCTCGGACTGCTTTGCGCGGGGTTGTCTCAGCGACGCGCATCTCACCTGGCTTGCGGCGCAGCCCGAGACGCTAGCACTGGACGGCATTCTCTGCATTCACGGCAGCCCGCGCGGCGATGTCGAGCATCTGATCCATAGTGTCGAGGGCATTGGCCTCCGCGATGCCTCCGATGCCGAGATCGTGGAACGGCTGGACGGTGCCACCGCGCCGCTGATCCTGTGCGGCCACACCCATGTCGCACGCGTCACGACGCTGGCCGATGGTCGCATTATCGCCAATCCCGGTAGCGTTGGGCTTCAGGCCTATACCGATGACCATCCCGCCTTCTATTCGGTGGAGAATGGTGACCCGCTCGCCCGCTATGCGCTGGTGAGCGGCGCCACGGTCGAATTGTGCGCGATCCCCTATGACCATCTCTCCGCCGCCGCCAAGGCCGAGCGCGAGGGGCGGGAGGATTGGGCGGAAGCGCTGCGCAGCGGTCGCAACGGCTGATTTTTGCTTCCAAAGTTGGAATTTCTCTGGTTGCCTGTGGGCATGACGATGCATCCGGATCAGAGCCCTTTGGCCGCCACCACCCCGCTTGACACCCGCCCGCGGAAACCCGCCAAAAGTGTCAACTTCGTCAACTTGACGGTGTTTACCGCTCTGCTCGCGGCCCCCCTGACCGTCCAGGCAAGGCAGGCGGCGCAAACGCAGCTTCCTGAGGCGGTTCCGAGCTATTCTGCGGCCGATGAGGTTGGCGAGGCCTTCGCGCAATTCCAGAAACAGACGCCGGTGCCCGGCCTTGTCTATGCTGTGGTCAGGGACGGCAAGATCACGCTTTCCTCTGCGCAGGGCGTCCAGACGATCGGCGGGCCGCCAGTGGCGATGGACACGCGTTTCCGCATCGCGTCGATGAGCAAGGCGTTCACCGCGCTCGCCATCCTCAAGCTGCGCGACGACGGTAAGCTGTCGCTCGACGACCTTGCCGAAAAGCACATTCCGCAGATGCGCGGCTGGAAATATCCGACCAGCGATGCCCCGCGCATCCGCATCCGCGACCTGCTCCAGCATGTCGGCGGCATGGTCACCGACGATCCGTGGGGCGACCGGCAACAGGTGCTGACCGAGGCGGAGTTCAGCGCGATGATCGCGGCAGGTGTGCCGTGGAGCCGCGTCGGGCAGAGCCAGCACGAATATTCCAACTATGGCTATGCGCTGCTCGGCCGCATCGTCTCCAACGTCTCGGGCAAACCCTATCAGGCCTATATCCGTGACACGATCCTGCGCCCGCTCGGCATGGCCGCCTCGACCTATGACGTGGGCGAGGTGCCCAAGGACAAGCTCGCGGTCGGCTATCGCTGGGAGAATGAACGCTGGGTCGAAGAGCCGCAGATGCGCGATGGTGCGTTCGGCGCCATGGGAGGCCTCGTCACCACCGCGAACGACTATGCTAAATGGGTCGCTTTCCTGCTCTCGGCATGGCCCGCGCGGGATGGCGCCGACACCGGACCGGTCAAGCGCGCCACGGTGCGCGAGATGGCGCAGGGCCTGAATTTCGTTCGCATCACGCCGCGGCCGGGCGCCGCGCCGGACGATAAATGCGTTCATGCCGGTGCCTATGGCATGGGCTTTCGCGTCACCCCGGACTGCAATTTGGGCCTGACGCTGGCGCATGGCGGCGGCTATCCGGGTTACGGCAGCTTCGTGGTGCTCGCGCCGGAGACCGGCGCCGCGGCGTTCGGCTTTGCCAACCGCACCTATCAGGGGCCGTCGCTCCCGGTGTGGAAGTCGCTCTGGGCGCTGGCCCGCAGTGGTGTGATTGCGCCGCGCGAAACGCCGCTCAACCCGCTGCTCGGCCAGATTCAGGATTCAGCCCGTGCGGCGTATCAGGCGGGCGGGCTTAAGCCGCTCGACGGCAGGCTGGCGATGAACTTTCTGATGGACCGCTCGGCGGAAAATTGGGCGAAGGAGTTCGCGCGGATCAAGGATATTGTGGGCACCTGTGCAACTGCCGAACCGTTGCGACCGCAGGGCTATATGACGGCCAACTTCCGCTGGAATTGCGAGAAGGGCAAGCTCGACGGGCAGATCCTGCTCGCACCGACCAATCCGCCGACGATCCAGGCGCTGCGCTTCGCGCCGCAGCCGGGGAAGTAAGGGCACGGCAATGACGCGGTTCCTGCTGGATACGGATATCTGCATCCGCATCCTGCGTGATCCCGGGTGCCGCGTCGCATTGCGGGCGGAGCGCGAGGAGGGAGTGGCGATCTCCGCCATTTCGTTTGCCGAGCTGGCGCAGGGCGCGCTTGCCTCTGCGGACGCTTTTGTCGAAAGCGTGCTCGTGTTGCCGTTCGACGCTGCCGCGGCGCGGCGGTTTCCGGCCGCTCGCAAGGCGCGGGGCAAGCTCGACCGGTTGATCGCCGCACACGCGCTGGCGCTGGGCGCGACGCTGGTGACGCACAATGTTCGCGACTTCCGGGACGTGCCCGGGCTTCGCATCGAAGACTGGACCATTTGACGCAATGAGCTTCGCCGCAACCGTCCTGACCCTCTACCCGGAGATGTTCCCCGGGCCACTCGGCACCTCGATTGCCGGACGTGCGCTGGGGGAGGGGAAGTGGTCGCTCAACACCGTCCAGATCCGCGACTTCGCCACCGACAAGCATCGCACGGTCGATGATACGCCGGCGGGCGGCGGGGCCGGGATGGTGCTCAAGGCGGACATCCTCGCCGCCGCCTGCGACAGCGTCGGCTACGACCGGCCGATGCTCGCCATGACCCCGCGCGGCGCGCCGCTGACGCAGGAGCGCGTTCGTGCGCTGGCGGCCGGGCCCGGCGTCTCGATCCTGTGCGGCCGGTTCGAAGGGTTTGACGAGCGTTTGTTCGAGGCGCGCGGCATCGAACCGGTGTCGATCGGCGACTATATCCTCTCGGGCGGGGAGATGGGGGCACTGGTCCTGCTTGACGCTTGCATTCGCCTGCTTCCCGGCGTAATGGGCGCGCCTTCCAGCGGGGTCGAGGAAAGCTTCGAAAGCGGCTTGCTCGAATATCCGCAATATACCCGGCCCGTCGAATGGGAAGGGCGCACGATCCCGCAAGTGCTGCGATCGGGGGATCATGCGAAGATCGCGGCCTGGCGAAAGCAACAGGCAGAGATCGATACACGGCTAAGGAGGCCGGATCTTTGGGAGCGCCATGAGGGCGCTCGGGTCCAGTCTCCCTCTGGCGCGCGGCAAAAGAAGGACGAATGAGATGAACCTCATCCAGCAGATCGAGGCCGAGAACGTTGCGAAGTTCCTGGCCGACAAGAAGATCCCCGATTTCCGCCCCGGCGACACGCTGAAGGTCGGCGTGAAGGTCGTCGAAGGCGAGCGCACCCGCGTTCAGAACTATGAAGGCGTCTGCATCGCGCGCTCCAACAAGGGCATGGGCAGCAACTTCACCGTTCGCAAGATTTCGTTCGGTGAGGGCGTCGAGCGCGTCTTCCCGCTCTATTCGCCGAACATCGACAGCATCGAAGTCGTCCGTCGCGGCGTCGTGCGTCGTGCGAAGCTCTATTACCTGCGCGGCCGCACCGGCAAGTCGGCGCGTATCGCCGAGCGTCGCGACCCGCGTCCGGCCAAGGGTACCGTCGCAGCCGAGTAAGCTGCGTCGTCAGACGAACAGCGCGGGGCGCGGAAGGCGAGGCTTTCCGCGCCCCGCTTCGTTTCGGAACCCGGGCGGCGTCCGAACGTAGTTGCCCGGCTTAGCCGGGAGAAGATGATGAGGATGGTCCGTAGTTGTGCACCCGTGTTGGTTCTGGGTGTGCTCGCCGCTTGCAACACGGCGCCTGACACCAATCAGACGACAGTTGCCACGACCGCGCCGGTTGAAAACAGCGCGTCCGGCGTGACACGGGCCGAAGTGACCGCAACGCCCAGTCCGGCACCAGTCCAGGCCGTGATTCAGACGCAGCCCGGACCGCAGGGGGCGCAGGTCGCGCTCAACAAGGTCGCGGTGACGGGCGACGTGATGACCGTCCAGCTCAGCTATACCGGCGGCACCGGGTCGCAATATCTTAAGGTCGACGATATCAGCGTGATCGACGACGCCAGCGCCCGCCAGCTCGGTGTTCTCAAGGACGCCATAGGCAAGCCGCTCGCTGCGCCGCTCTCGTCGGGCAGCAAGGACAATCTGTCGTTCCCACTGGGCCGTTCGCCGCAGATCGTGTGGCTCAAATTTCCGGCACCGCCTGCCACGAGCAAGACCGTATCGATCAACATCCCCGGCGTGGTGCCGTTCGACGGCGTGCCGGTGACGCGGTGAAGCAGGCGCTGATCGCCGCATTGCTGCTGGCGGGGTGTTCGGACAATAACGCGGCTCCCGCCAATAGCGTCGAGCCTGCCGCAACGCCGGTCAGGCCGGAGACCGAGCCATTGCCCGCTGCGACTACCGGTGGATCGCTCACCGGGGCGGTCAGTTCGCTGAACGCCGACATCAGCGGCCTCAACGTTCGCGCGACCGAAACCCGGACTATCGTCGATTTGCCGGCGGACACGTTGTTCGAGTTCGATCGCGCCGATCTGACACCGACGGCAACGGCCAATCTGACCAAGGTCGCTGAGCTCATACGTCAGGCGCCGCCCGGCGCCGTGGAGGTTATTGGTCACACCGATGCCAAGGGCGATGATGCCTATAACTTCGCTTTGTCCAGGCGACGCGCGCAGGCGGTAGCTGACTGGATGGGCGAGCAGGTGGGGATTCGCCAGCGCCAGTTTCTGGCGACGGGGAAGGGCGAAGCTGAACCGCTTGCGGCTAATCTGGCGTCCGACGGCAAGGACGACCCTGCGGGTCGGGCGAAGAATCGCCGCGTCGTCATGTCAATTCCGCGCTGAGCTGCCGGGCGCGATTGCATCTCGGCGCGTCGATACTAGGTTGGGTGGATGGCGACCCGGGCGATCCGAACCACGACGATGATGCGGCAGCGGTTGCCGCTTTACCTCGCGTCGCTCTGGCTCGCGCTTGCGACTGCGCTGCTGTCCTCGTTGGTGCCGGTCGGTATGCCGCGCACCATGACGCTCGGTTCCGCCTTCAATCCCGCGACCACCGCGGTTGCGCTGCAACCTGGCCGCGCTCAACCGCGTATCGTCGCAGAGACCATCCGCCGCGACGATGAGCCAGCAAGCGGGCAGGGCGATGCGCTCGCCGTCGTGCCGCTGCCAGTCGTGATTCCATCGCCGAAATTCAGCCTTCCTCCCGCTCCCAGGCCGTTGACCGCAGCGCCTGCATTGCCGTTACCCCCTGATCTGGCCGGCAGCCCGCGTGGTCCGCCGCTTTCCTGACCTTCCCTTGCCAACCCGCCGCCTGCGGGCGGCGATATTGGGAGACACGTCATGGAAACGCCACGCAACAAACGGCCGCCTTGGTGGTTTGCACCCGCGATCTGGAGCGGGATTGCCGGAAGCGCCGCGATTGCCGCGGTTCTGGTCGGCGCGACGACCGAGTGAGCCGCCACCCGGGCCGCATTGACGGCCCGGGCACTAAACAGGGACACCATTGCCTATGCATCACACGCCGCTCATCGCCACCATCGTCGCCGGCCTCGTCATTGCCTTCATCATGGGGTCGATCGCCCATAAGCTGAAGGTCTCCCCCATTGCGGGCTATCTGCTCGCCGGTATCCTCGTCGGCCCGCACACGCCCGGCTTCGTCGGCGACGGCGATCTTGCAGCCGAGCTCGCCGAGATCGGTGTGATCCTGCTGATGTTCGGCGTCGGCCTGCACTTCTCGTTGCGCGACCTGCTGTCGGTGAAGAATGTCGCGGTACCCGGCGCAATCGGCCAGATCGCGGTCGCGACGCTCATGGGTATGGGGCTGAGCTGGACGATGGGCTGGGACCCGCTCGCCGGCTTTGTCTTCGGTCTCGCGTTGTCGGTCGCCAGCACCGTGGTGCTGCTGCGCGCGCTGCAGAGTTTCGGCATCGTCGATACCGAGCGCGGACGCATCGCGGTCGGCTGGCTGATCGTCGAAGATCTGGTGATGGTGCTCGCGCTGGTGCTGCTGCCTGCGCTGGCCGAGGTGATGAAGGGCGATGCGCCCGCGACCTGGTCGGCGCTGCTGGTGCCGCTCGCCCAGACCGGATTCAAGATCACCGGCTTCCTTTTCGTGATGCTGGTGGTGGGCCGCCGGGTCATTCCCTGGGCGCTGCACTGGGTCGTCCATACCGGCTCGCGCGAGCTGTTCCGCCTCGCGGTGCTCGCCATCGCGCTGGGCGTCGCCTTTGGCGCGGCGGTGGTGTTCGACGTGTCGTTCGCGCTGGGCGCCTTCTTCGCCGGCATGATCCTTGGCGAGACCCCGCTCAGCCGTCAGGCGACCGAGGAGACCTTGCCGCTGCGCGATGCGTTCGCGGTCCTGTTCTTCGTCTCGGTCGGGATGCTGTTCAATCCGCAGATCGTGCTCGATCAGCCGCTGGCGCTGGTTGCAACCGTGCTGATCATCGTCTTCGGCAAGTCGGTCGCGGCCTATCTGATCGTCCGCGCGCTCAAGCATAACCATCGCACCGCGATCACCGCGGCGGCAAGCCTCGCGCAGATCGGCGAATTCTCGTTCATCCTCGCCACGCTGGGCACCAGCCTCGCGATCCTGCCGGCGGCAGGCCGCGACCTGATCCTGGCGGGCGCGCTGCTGTCGATCTTCGTCAATCCGTTTATCTTCAACTGGCTCGTACCCAAGCGGCAGGAGAAGGTCGATCCGGTCGAGGCGCCCGCCGATACCGCTGACCTGCACGACCATGTCGTGCTGATTGGCTATGGTCGCGTCGGCAAGCTGATCGCGCACGACCTGAAGATGCGCGACCGCAGCTTCATCCTGATCGAGGATCAGGCCGACACCGCCAAGGAGGCGAAGGAAGCTGGACTGAACGTAGTGCGCGGCAACGCGCTCGACCCCGCCGCGCTGGAGGCGGCGGGGATTGAACGTGCGAGCAAGCTGCTGATCGCGATCCCCGAAGGGTTCGAGGGCGGCGCGGTGATCGAGGGGGTCCGCAAGATCCGGCCCGATATCGCGATCGTTGCCCGCGCGCATTCGGATGCCGAGGTTGCGCATCTCGAAGCAGCGGGCGCGGGCGAGGTGGTGATGGGTGAACGCGAGATCGCGAACCGCATGCTCAGCATCTGCGCAGTGCCGCTGGCGCGTCAGCCATAGGAGACGATCTCGAACTCGATCCCGTCATAGTCGAGGAAGTAGAAGCGGCGGCCGGGCGAATAGTCGCCATGCGCGAACGGTTTCAGCCCGGCCCGCGTGACCTTGTCCTCGATCGCGTCGAGATCGCGGACCAGAATGCCAAGATGGTTGAGCGGCGCGCCCTTCGGGAAACGCGCCTCCGGTTCGCCCGGGGGCGCGTAGAGCGCGATGTAGAAGCGCTCGTCCCCGACATGGATCGAAGTGCCCCCGTCGCGCGCCGGGCCCTCCCAGCGGATGTGCCAGCCGAACAGCCGCTCCATGAGCTCGGCGGTGCGGGCGGGGTTAGTGACTGTGAGGTTGACGTGTTCGATGATCGGGCCGGACATCCACATATCCTTTGCGGTTGCATGAGTGCCCGCCCCCGGTACAACCTCAACTTAAGTTGAGATCAAGCGAAAATTGCGAGGACCGGAAATGCGCGGATGTGACCTGCTGACGATCGGCGATCTCGCCGCGCGGACCGGCCTGTCGGTCTCCGCGATCCGGTTCTATGAGGGGCGGGGACTGGTCTCGCCGATCCGTACTGGCGGCAACCAGCGGCGCTTCCTGCGGTCGGACATAAGGCGGCTGTCCTTCACGCTGATCGCGCAAAAGCTGGGACTGACGATCGAGGAGATCTGCGCCGAGCTGGCGCAACTGCCGCAGGGGCGGGCGCCGACTCAGGCAGACTGGGAACGGATCAGCCGCCATTTTCGTAAGGAAATCGACCGTCGCATCGCGCTGCTCGAGCGGACGCGTGCGACGCTGGACAGCTGCATTGGCTGTGGTTGTCTGTCTCTCAAGACCTGCGGCCTTTACAATCCCGATGACCGGATGGCGGCCAACGGACCCGGGCCGCGCTTCGTGCTGTCCGAAGCGCGGCCCGAGCTGGATCAATAAGCGTTCAGGCTGCGCACATAGCCGCGCGAATCGACCGTGCAGCGCGAACGCTCGCGCCCGGTCTCGACGACGATTTCCCAATCGCCGCGGCCGAGTTCGCGGGCGCTGATCGGAACGCTGGTTCCGCGACGCGCATTCAGATCGTTGTCGGCGCGGTTGGCGCAGGCGTCGCGTGCGACCTGCGGCACATTGCGGAGCGAGCCGCGGTCGTCCGGGCGGTTGCGTGCATCGTTCTGGCCGGCCTGATAGCCTTCGCGGTAACGATCGTTGCCGCGGCGGTCATAGGTCTGACCGTACAGGCCGTCGTCATAGCCGCGCTTATAATCGGGGTCACGCTGGGGATCGGGGCGACGCGCGTCGTTCTGGCCGGCCTGAAAGCCCTCGCGATAGCGGTCGTTGCCGCGACGGTCATAGTTTCTGCCGTACAGACCGTCGTCATAGCCGCGCTTATAGTCGAGGTCGCGTTGCGGATCGGGGCGACCCGTGTCGTTCTGACCCGCCTGATAGCCGTCGCGATAGCGGTCGTTGCCGCGACGGTCATAGGCTCTGCCGTACCGGCCGTCGTCATAGCCGCGCTTGTATTCGGGATCGCGTTGCGGATCGGGACGCTTCTGCGCCTCGGTCTCGCCGGCCTGATAGCCTTCGCGATAGCGGTCGTTGCCGTTACGATCATAGGGGTTGCCGTTCAGGCCGTCGTCGTAGCCGCGCTTATAGTCGGGACCCTTGTCCTTCTTGCTCGCCAACGCCGCGATCAGGCCGATCGCGACCGCCGCGCCGACCACTACGCCGGCCGAGGGGCCACCACCCTTACCGCAATCGGACTTGGAGGCGCTCGAGATTGCCTCATAGCGGCCGCGCCATACCTTCACGCGAATGCAGGTGTCGGTGCGCGAGTTCCACCAGAATTGTGAATCGCCCGATGTCTTTTCCAGCTTGTAGCCGCGATCCCGCAATTCGGAATCGCCCCGGCTCGAGCGGATGCCCTGCAGGTCATTCTCCTGCGCAGCGACCGCGATCGGTGCAAACACCGTCGCCATGAGGGCGAGGGTAGCGATGCCTTTGGTCATTCGCTTGGTCATGATCGTTCCTCTTTTACTGGACTGTGCGACAACTCGCACCGTTACGCGTCCGTTCCGTGAATGGATATTCCCCCAAACCGTTTACCGTTCAACGGTCATGGCGCTTTACCGCTCGTGAACGCTCCGCAATAAGCAGCGGCTTGTTCCGGAGAGGTTTGATGAAGCGATGGCTGGCGGGTGTGATGATGGCGGGCGTGTGGGCGATGCCGGCTGAAGCGCAACAGGCGGCGCCCCAGAAGCTGACGCTGGAACGCGTCTTCGCCAGCCCGGACATTGCCGGGAGCAATCCGCGCTCGCTGAAGCTCTCGCCCGACGGCAAGTTCGTGACGGTGCTGCGCAACCGCGCCGAGGATCGCGACCGCTATGATTTGTGGGCGATGGATACCACATCGGGTGAGTGGCGGATGCTGGTCGACAGCAAGAAGGTCGGCACCGGCGCCGAACTGTCCGAGGCGGAGAAGATGCAGCGCGAGCGCGCGCGTGTCGGCGGGACGCGCGGCATCGTCGCCTATGACTGGGCGCCCGACGGCAAGTCGGTCCTCGTGCCGCTCGACGGCGATCTCTACCTCGCGACGCTGACCGGCGACGTGCGGCGCCTGACCAAGAGCGAGGCGGGGGAGCTGAATCCCGAGATCAGCCCCGGCGGCCATTTCGCATCCTATGTTCGCGACCAGAATCTGGTGGTGCTCAATCTCGCCACCGGCGCGGAGAGCAAGGCAACCACCGAGGGCAAGGGCAATGTCTATTTCGGCGAGGCGGAGTTCGTCGCGCAGGAAGAGATGGGGCGCCGCACCGGTTACTGGTGGTCGCCCGACGACAAGCGGATCGCCGTCCAGCGTTTCGATGAGTCGCCGGTTGGTATCGTCAGCCGCGCGGCGATCGGCGCTGAGGGGACGCGGGTCTATAACCAGCGCTATCCCAAGGCGGGCACTGCCAACGTGCTGGTCAACCTCTATGTCATCAACCCCGACGGCAGCGGCAAGGTAAAGGTCGACCTCGGCACCGAAACCGACATCTATCTCGCCCGCGTCGACTGGTCACCTGACGGCAAGACCTTGCTCGTTCAGCGCCAGAACCGCGCGCAGACCGTGCTCGACATGCTCGCGGTCGATCCCGCCACCGGCACGTCGCGTATCCTGTTCAGCGAGAAGTCGGGCGAGCGCAGCTGGGTCAATTTGTCCGACGCCTATCGCCCGCTCAAGGACGGCAGCCTGATCTGGTGGTCCGAGCGGGACGGTCATGGCCATCTCTATCGCTTCAAGGACGGCAGCTGGACCCAGCTGACCAAGGGCGACTGGGAAGTCGCCGAGCTGGTCGGCGTGGACGAGGCGAAGGGGCGGGTGACTTTCCTTGCCAACAAGGATGGTGTGCTCGAGCGGCACCTCTACACCCTCGACCTGAACAAGCCCGGTGCGATCACGCGGATCAGCGAGCCGGGCTTCTGGTACGCCGCCAAAACCAATGACACGGCGAGCCGCATCGTCGTCACGCGCTCGAAGGGCGACCAGCCGACCCAGGTGATGCTGACCGACGCGGCGGGCAAGCGCCTGGCCTGGGTCAATGAGAACAAGGTCGCGGGCGATCACCCCTATGCGCCCTATCTCGCCGCGCATCGCGCCAAGCAGTTCGGGACGATCAAGGCCGCAGACGGCACGATCCTGCACTGGGAAATGATCACGCCCAGGCTGGAGCCGGGCAAGAAATACCCGGTGTTCTTCCAGCATTATGGCGGCCCGCATTCGCAGCAGGTGAGCGCCCAATGGGGTGGCGCGCTTCAGCAGTATATCGTCGATCGCGGCTATATCTGGTTCGTGCTCGACAATCGCGGCGCAGCCAATCGCGGCAAGGCGTTCGAGGATCATCTGTTCCAGGCGATGGGCGGGGTCGAGGTTCAGGACCAGCTTGCCGGTGCAGCCTATCTGAAGACGCTCGATTTCGTCGATCCGGCCAAGATCACCACCTATGGCTGGTCGTACGGCGGCTATATGACGCTCAAGATGCTCCAGGCCGCGCCGGGCACCTTCGCGGCGGGCGTCTCGGGCGCGCCGGTGAGCAAGTGGGAGCTGTACGACACCCATTATACCGAGCGTTACATGGGCGATCCGCGCAAGGTGCAGGGCGCCTATGACAAGGCCAACACCGTCGCCGACGCCACGAAGATCAGCGATCCGCTGCTGCTGATCCACGGCATGGCCGACGACAATGTCGTGCTCGAGCATTCGACGGTAATGATGTCGAAGCTGCAGGGCGCGGCGGTGCCGTTCGAAGTGATGCTGTACCCCGGCCAGACCCACAAGGTCGGCGGACCGGGCGTCAGCGTCCATCTGTGGAAGACGATCCTCGACTTCCTCGACCGCAGCACCGCCGCCAAGGATGCGCCCGTAAAATGAAAAACTCTTCATCTGCCGGTCACCGTCACGACGGGTAGGGTGGCCTAGAAGCGGGGCAGGGCGCGGCGTTTGGCCTCTCCCGGAAACGATGTGGACCTGAAGCTATGCGCAAGATCTTGTTCTCCGCCGTCGCCCTGTCGCTGATCGCCGCTCCGACCCTCGCTACGGCCAAGTCGATGACCTCGACTCCCCGGGCCGAGAAGCCGGTAAAGGCCGAGAAGCCGGCCAAGGCCGTGAAGGTCACGAAGCACCACAAGGCGAAGAAGGCGTCGTAATTCCCGAGCGACCTGTCTTCTTGGCCTGATCGAAGGTCGGCGGAATCCCCTTTCCGCCGACCTTCTGCGTCATTAGCTTCCCGGCGATGGGGGGAAGCTCCCGGATCGCCGCAACACGAGGCGTCGTCGATGACCCGAAAAATATTGATCGTCGAGGATGACGCAGCCACCGCCGCCTACATCGCCAAGGGGCTGACGGAGGCGGGCTTCGCCGCGGAGCAGACGCGCGACGGGCGCGATGGTTTGTTCCTGGCCAGCGAGGGCGTCTTTGATGCGATCGTTGCGGATCGCATGCTGCCCGGCCTCGACGGGCTGGCCATGATCGCTGCGATCCGGGCGGCCGGAATCACGACGCCGGTGCTGGTGCTCTCGGCGCTGGGCACCGTGGACGACCGCATCGCGGGGCTCGATGCGGGGGCGGATGATTATCTCCCCAAGCCCTTCGCCTTTTCGGAACTGCTCGCCCGCGTCGGTGCGCTGCTGCGGCGTGCCGGTTCGTCGACCGGCGTTTCCGGCACCCCGCCCGCGCGGCTTGTCGTCGGCGATCTGGAAGTCGACCTGATTGCGCGTACCGTGACGCGTCAGGGACGCCAGCTGGTGATCGGGGGGCGTGAGTTCGCGCTGCTCGAATATCTCGCGCGGAACGCGGGGCAGGTGGTGACCCGGACGATGATGCTCGAAAAGGTCTGGAATTATCACTTCGACCCCGGATCGAACGTCGTCGATGTCCATATGGGCCGCCTCCGGCGTAAGCTCGAAGACGGGATGGAACCGCCGATCCTGCATACCGTGCGTGGCGCCGGGTACCGGCTGGCCGTGGATCGGTGAACCGCCTCCCGGTCACGGTCCGGATCGCCGTGCTGACGGCACTGCTTTCGATCGCGACGGCGCTCGCGCTCGCCATTTTGGTCTGGCAGCAGACCCATGACGACGCAATCGAGGTTCTGCGCCGCGACGCCACCGAACAGGCAGCGACCCTCGCCTCGGTCCATCGCTCGGGCGGCATCGCCGCATTGACCGCCGCGATCGACGAAGCCAGCGCGGACGACGATTCACTCGTTGCGCTGGTCGTGGACGCAAAGGGCGGTCGGCGGATCGGCGTGGGCCCGGCGCAGTTGCGCAACGCCCCGCGCGCCGGGTTCGCAATCGGGGTGATCGGCGCCGATGCGCCATGGTCGGCGAGCGAAGCCGGCACCATCACGCGTCCGCTCGGCCGCGACTATCTGGTCGCCGGACGCCTTCTCAACGATTGGGAACGAACCCAGCGGGCGATCGAGCGCGCCCTGTTCTGGGCGATTGCCGCGGCGATCCTGCTTGGTGTCGTCGGCGGGATGATCGTCAGCCGCTATGTCGCCCGCCGCGTTGACCGGATCGCCGATGTCGTCGATGGCGCAGCCGCGGGTGACATGTCGCGCCGGGTAGGCCTGCGACGAACGGGCGGCGATGCGTTCGACCGGCTCGGCGCGCGCGTTGACGGCATGCTCGAGCGGATTGAGCGGCTGGTCAGCGAACTGCGCGTGGTTACCGACAGCGTCGGTCACGACCTCCGCTCCCCGCTGATGCGCTTGCGCAGCCGTGCCGAGCAGGCCGCGGCCGCCGCAGATCCGGCGCAGCGCGACACCGCGCTTACGGGGATACTCGCCGAGGCGGACATCATGCTCCGGATGCTGAGTACTTTGCTGGAGATCTCGCGTGCCGAAGCGGGGCGCGCCGGGACCTTCCAGCGCGTCGACCTCGCCGAAATCCTCGAGGAGCTTGGCGAACTCTACGCGCCCGTCGTCGAGGATGCGGGCGCCACGCTCTCGGTCGAATTGCCCGCCGAACCGCTGAGCGCGCGCCCGGTGCATCGCGAACTCCTGTCGCAGGCGTTGGCGAACCTCATCGACAATGCGCTCAAATATGCACCTGGCACGCAGATTCGCCTGAGTCTCGCCCGAACGCCGGGCGGCGGCGTGGCGCTGTCCGTGGCCGACGAGGGACCCGGCATCGCCGAAGCCGATCGCGCTGCCGCACTCGCCCGCTTCGGCCGGCTCGATGATGCACGCGGCCAGTCCGGCGCCGGGCTCGGCCTCGCGCTCGTCGACAGCGTCGCGCGGCTTCACAATGGCCGCCTCAGCCTTGGCGACAACAGCCCGGGGTTGGTCGCGGCCATCGACCTGCCGGGCGATTGAATGCCGCTGCGAAATGATTTGACGGCGTGTCGCGGCAGGATCAGCCTTTGCGCACAGGAGGGCAAACGATGCGCAAGATGATCGTGGCGGCGGCGTTGCTGGCCGGCTGGCCCGCGGCGGCCGAAGTGACAAAATCCGAGCCGGGCGGGTTCGTATCGACTCATAAGCTGGTCATCGCTGCGCCGCCTGAGAAGGTGTGGGATACGATCGCCCGGCCCGCGGTCTGGTGGAGCAAGGATCACACCTATTCGGGTGACAGCGCCAACATCAGCTGGGACACGCGCCCCGGCGGTTGCTGGTGCGAGAAACTGGCGGGCGGTGGCGTCGAACATGGCCGCACCATCTATGCCGTGCGCGGCAAGGCGCTGCGCATATCCGGCGCGTTCGGCCCGCTGCAGAGCGGTGCGGTGAGCGCGACAATGACTTTCACGCTCAAGCCGGCGGGGCAGGGGACGGAGCTCATCGTCATTTATGTCGCCGGAGGCTACCATCCCGCCGGGCTGCCCGGATTCGCAGCGGCGGTGGATGGCGTGATCGGCGCGCAGATGCCAGGATTGAAGACAGCGGCCGAACAGGGCGGCTGATCGTCATTCGCTTGGCCGCACCCGCCGGATGGTGTATGTCACTGTGACGCGGAACGCATCGGTCCCGGCGCTTGACAGCGCGGGTCCGACTCCATATGTCGCGCATCTTCCGAAACCCGTTCGACCGGCAGCGCTATTGAGCGTGTGCCGCGCGACTGCGTTTCGGGTCAACGCTACGAGATGGGGTTTGCTGCCATGCACGCCCCGTGGAGCTGGGAGAACAAGATTCATGGCACGTATTGCGGGTGTTAACCTCCCGACGAACAAGCGCGTACTGATCGCGCTTCAGTATATCCACGGCATCGGCCCTGCGAAGGCCAAGGAAATCACGACGAAGCTGGGCATCACTGCCGAGCGTCGCGTGCAGGACCTGACCGACCAGGAAGTGCTTCACATCCGCGAAACCATCGACGGTGCCTACACCGTCGAAGGCGATCTTCGTCGCGAAACCGCGATGAACATCAAGCGTCTGATGGACCTCGCCTGCTATCGCGGCCTGCGTCACCGCAAGGGCCTGCCTGTCCGCGGTCAGCGCACGCATACCAATGCGCGCACCCGCAAGGGCAAGGCGAAGCCGATCGCTGGTAAGAAGAAGTAAGCCGCTGGGCCGCTTGACCGGCGGCCCGCCTTCTTCGCAGATTCGAAGGATTACTGAATAATGGCACAAGCTCCGCAGCGTATTCGCCGTCGCGAACGCAAGAACATCACTGCAGGCGTCGCCCATGTGAACGCCAGCTTCAACAACACCATGATCACGATCACCGATGCCCAGGGCAACGCGATCAGCTGGTCGTCGGCCGGCATGATGGGCTTCAAGGGCTCGCGCAAGTCGACCCCGTACGCCGCGCAGGTCGCAGCTGAAGACGCGGGCCGCAAGGCTGCCGAGCACGGCGTCCGCACGCTCGAGGTCGAGGTTAAGGGTCCGGGTTCGGGCCGTGAGTCGGCACTGCGCGCGCTGCAGGCGGTTGGTTTCCAGATCACGTCGATCCGCGACGTGACCTCGATCCCGCATAACGGCGTTCGCCCCAGCAAGCGCCGCCGCGTCTGATTTGACTTTCCGCCTCCGCCGCGGATCCGGGGTGCCGGATCCGGGCCGGAGGCGGCTCCAATCCTGGCAGGACTTCCCCCCGTCCTGCCCAACCCAGGGGAAGCCTGTGTCTGTCAACGCAAAGAACTGGCAGGAACTGAAGAAGCCGAACGGCCTTGAGAAAAAGGGCGGTGACGGCAAGCGGAAGGCGACCTTCGTCGCTGAACCGCTGGAGCGCGGCTTCGGCCTGACGCTCGGCAACGCGCTGCGCCGCGTGCTGCTCTCGTCGCTTCAGGGTGCGGCGGTGACCTCGATCAAGATCGAGAACGTCCTTCACGAATTCTCGTCGCTCGCCGGCGTGCGTGAGGACGTGACCGACCTCGTGCTCAACGTGAAGCAGATCGCGCTGCGCATGCAGGGCGAGGGCGCCAAGCGCCTTCAGCTGAGCGCGACCGGCCCGGCCGAAGTCAAGGCTGGCGACATCGCCGTTTCGGGCGACATCGAAGTGATGAACCCCGAACTGGTGCTGTGCCATCTCGACGATGGCGCGACGCTCAACATGGAACTCGTCGCCGATACCGGTAAGGGCTATGTTCCCGCCGCGTCGAACCGTCCGGCCGATGCGCCGATCGGCCTGATCCCGGTCGACGCGCTTTACTCGCCGGTCCGTCAGGTCAGCTACAAGGTCGAGAACACCCGCGTCGGGCAGGAACTCGACTATGACAAGCTGAGCCTCTCGGTCGAGACCGACGGCACCGTGACCCCTGAGGACGCCGTGGCCTATGCCGCACGCATCCTGCAGGATCAGCTGGCGCTGTTCGTCCACTTCGACGATTCGGCCGTCACCCGTTCGGCGCCGATCGGCGTGGCCGCTCCGGCTGCGTCGGAAGGCGGTGCGGGCGATACCGCGACGATCAACCGCTACCTTCTCAAGAAGGTGGACGAGCTCGAGCTGTCGGTCCGTTCGGCCAACTGCCTCAAGAACGACAACATCATCTATATCGGCGATCTGGTTCAGAAGACCGAAGCCGAGATGCTGCGCACCCCGAATTTCGGCCGCAAGTCGCTGAACGAAATCAAGGAAGTGCTGTCGTCGATGGGTCTGCGCCTCGGCATGGAAATCCCGGGCTGGCCGCCTGAGAACATCGAAGAGATGGCCAAGAAGCTCGAGCAGGAAATCATGGGCTAAGCTGCGCCGGGTTAGCGACGCTAACCCGGAGACAGCGTCAGCCCGGCCAGCGGGGCCGAAGGCTCCGTCTGACGCCGCGGCTTTGCCGCGGCGGGCCTCCTGGAAGAAGGGTTATTGGCAGCCACCCCAAGTGCTGCCTGGTCCGGGGTACCTGATACGGCCCCCGAACGAACTGAAAGGAAATACCCATGCGCCATAAATACGGCGGTCGTAAGCTTCAGCGTACCTCGGCACATCGCATTGCGCTGTTCCGCAACATGTCGGCCGCGCTGATCAAGCACGAGCAGATCACCACCACCGTCGCCAAGGCGAAGGAACTGCGTCCCTACGTCGAAAAGCTGGTCACGCTGGCGAAGAAGGGTGGTCTTTCGAACCGCCGTCTCGCCCATGCCCGTCTGCTTGACGACGTGCAGCTGGTGAAGCTGTTCGACGTGCTGGCCGCGCGCTACGCCGATCGCAACGGCGGCTATACCCGCATCATCAAGGCCGGCCCGCGCGCTTCGGACGCCTCGCCGATGGCGATCATCGAGTTCGTCGATCGCGACGTCTCGGCCAAGGGCCAGGATTCGGGTCCGGTCCTGAACGACGAGGATTTCGACGCCGCGGCCTGATCCGCGCTCGCAAGCCAATCGAAAGGGCGGTCGCACTCTGGTGCGGCCGCCCTTTTGCTATGTGCGAAGCATGTATTTTTGCCTCGAAAGAATAGCTCCTCTTTCGAAACCGAAATGACTTCCCATCTGAGTGACAGTGCAGCGGGGAATTGTCCTCGCGCCGGAGGTTCAGATGCGTCCGAACGCAGGAAATCGTGCAGGCAATACGGTTGCGATTGGCTTCGCCGCGCTGCCGCTGTTGGTGATGGGCTGGGTCAGCTATTCGACGGGGCTTGGGCCGTTCGTCTGAGGCGATGGGTGTCGGCCTCTTTCAAGGTTGGATTTCAGCTGGTTTATCCTCAGCGATGAATCGCCTTAGCGCGAACACTTCCCGATCCTTCGGCCACGCGCTGTCGCGATGCCGTCGCGTCGATGGTGCGCGATTGACGCGTCCCGGTGCGGTTCCGGCGCGCCGCTGCGGCGTCAGCGGCGCGCAGCTGGTGCGTTACCGGCGCCAACCCGCTGCTTCTCCGGCGCGTTAGCGGTGCGTTCGCCGAAAATCCCTGCATTTGTGTCAACTCGTCAACCGGTCTGCTTGACCCTCAGCGCCACCGGAATAGGCTGTCGCCATTCCCGTAACCGGAGAGACCAATGCGCCACGCGTCGCTGATCGCCCTTCCGCTGCTGTTTGCAGCCCCCATCGCCCATGCCAGCCCGGAGTCGCCCAGCACAATGCCTGCCCCGATCGCCTATCCAGAAACCAAGCGCGTCGACGTCACTGACGAGAGTTTCGGCCAGAAGGTCGCCGACCCCTATCGCTGGCTCGAGAATGACGTGCGCAACGATAGGGAAGTCGCGGCGTGGGTCGAAGCGCAGAACAAGCTGACCGATGCTTATCTGGCGGCGTTGCCCGGCCGCGATGCCTTCCGAAGCCGGATCAAGCAGCTGTTCGACTATGAGCGTTTCGAGGCTCCCACCCGTAAAGGCGGGCATTATTTCTACAGCCATAATACCGGCCTTCAGAATCAGTCGGTGCTGTGGGTGCGTGACAGCCTGAATGGTCCCGGTCGCGTGCTGATCGACCCCAATAGCTGGGCCAAGGACGGTGCGACCGCATTGTCGGAATGGGTCCCGTCAGAGGACGGCAAGCTGCTCGTCTATGGCATCCAGGACGGCGGTAGCGACTGGCGCACCGTCAAGGTGCTCGACGTCGCGACCGGCAAGACGCTGGACGATGAAGTCAAATGGATGAAGTTCAGCAACCTCGCCTGGGCGAAGGACGGTTCCGGCTTCTATTACTCGCGCTTTCCTGCGCCAGCTGAGGGGCAGGCGTTCCAGCAGCTTAACGAGAACCAGTCGGTCTATTTCCACAAGATCGGTACCCCACAGAGCGCTGATCGGCTGATCTACTCGACACCAGAGACGCCGAAGCGCGGCCATTTCGTGCAGGTGACCGACGACGGCAGCTGGCTGGTGATCACCACCAGCGAGGGCACCGACGATCGCTACGAGATCACACTGCTCGACCTCAAGACTGCCGGCGCCAAGCCACGCAAATTGATCGCTGGGCTGGAGAATCGCTGGAGCCTCGCCGGTAATGTCGGCACGCGCTTCTACTGGACGACCAACAAGGGGGCGCCGAAGCTCAAGGTCGTGACGATGGACGTCGCGGCGGCGAACCCAGTCGCGCTCGAGCTGATCCCTGAGGACAAGGCGACGCTGGAGGGAGCAGGAATCGTCGGCGGACAACTGCTCGTGAGCTACATGGTCGACGCCAAGGACGAGATGCGCCGCTATTCGCTCGACGGCAAACTGCTCGGCAAGGTTACGACCCCTGGCATCGGCAGCATCGCTGGATCGAGCGGCGACGCCGACAACAGCGAGATGTTCTATTCGTTCACCAGCTTCAACATGCCCAAGACCGTCTATCGCTATGATGTGAAGACGGGCGAGTCGACCGTCTGGGCGCAGCCTAAGGTCGCGTTCGACCCGGCGAAGTACCGCGTCGAGCAGCGTTTCTTCACTTCGAAGGACGGCACCAGGGTGCCGATGTTCATCGTCAAGCGGAAGGACGTGACCGGTCCCGCGCCGACACTGCTCTGGGGTTATGGTGGGTTCAACGTCAGCTACGGCCCGGCCTTCTCGGCATCGCGGGTCGCCTGGATGGAGCAGGGCGGCGTGTTCGTCCTCGCCAACATCCGCGGCGGTGGCGAATATGGCAAGGCGTGGCACAATGGCGGCCGGCTCGCCAACAAGCAGAACACGTTCGACGATTTCATCGGTGCCGGCGAGTATCTGATCGCGCAAGGCATCACCAGGAAGGACGGTCTCGCCATACAGGGCGGCTCGAACGGCGGTCTGCTGGTGGGGGCGGTGGTGAACCAGCGGCCCGACCTGTTCGCGGCTGCATTGCCCGCTGTCGGCGTGATGGACATGCTGCGCTTCGACCGCTGGACCGCCGGCCGCTACTGGGTCGACGATTACGGCCACCCGTCAAAGGAGGCGGAGTGGAAGGTGCTGCGCGGCTATTCGCCCTATCACAACATCGCTTCAGGCAAGACCTATCCTGCGATCCTTGCGACCACCGCCGACACCGACGATCGCGTGGTGCCCGGTCATACCTTCAAGTATACCGCGGCGCTGCAGGCGGCGGATATCGGTCCCAAGCCGCATCTCGTCCGCATCGAAACCCGCGCGGGTCACGGATCGGGTAAGCCGACCGATAAGGTGATCGAGGAGACGTCCGACCTCTGGGCGTTCGCAGCGAAGTGGACCGGGCTGGACGTCAAACCGGTCCGGTAACGATCTGCAACCGCATCGCCTTGTATTGAGGCGCGTATTCGATAGGTTCCGTCCACTTCCCAGTGGATGGAGCCTTCGATGCGTTTGATCAGCCTGCCTTTGCTCGCCCTTGCCGCCGCTTCCTGCTCGTCGCCGCAGGCCAAGCCGGGTGAAGCGGGACCGGCCCCATCGCTGCACCAGCGGCTGCTGACGCTCGATACCCATCTCGACACGCCGGTCTGGTTCTCCAACCCCAACTGGAAGTTCGGCGACCGCCACGCTTGGGAGACCGATCTGGCTCAGGTCGATCTGGGGCGGATGGACACCGGCGCGCTCGATGGCGGGATGTTCGTCATCTACACCGCCCAGAAGGAAGTGACGCCGCAGGGCTTTGCCGACGCCAAGGCGTTCGCGCTCAAGCGGCTGGATGAGATTCAGAAGACTCTTGGCGCCTATCCCAACCGGATCGAGCTGGTGACGACCGCCGACCAGGCGGTGCGTGCCGACAAGGCCGGGCTGCGCTTCGGGTTCATTAGCATCGAGAACAGCTATCCGCTGGGCGAGGATCTGTCGCTGCTGAAGACGTTCTACGACGGCGGCGTTCGGATGGCGGGTCCTGTCCATTCGAAGGACAACCAGTTCGCCGACAGCGCGACGGGGCAGGGGACTTGGAAAGGCCTGTCGCCGCTGGGCAAGCAATGGGTGACCGAGATGAACCGGCTGGGGATGGTCATCGACGGCAGCCACTCGTCCGACTTGACGTTCGACCAGTTGCTCGCGCTCAGTAAGGCCCCGATCATCCTCTCGCACTCGGGGCCTAAGGCGCTGTGGGGGCACAACCGCAACATCGACGACGACCGTATCCGCAAGCTCGCGGCAAAGGGCGGGGCGGTGTGCATGAACAGCGTGTTCCTGACCAAGATGAACTATACTGACGAGCGCAACCGGCTGTCGGCGCTGGTCGACAAGATCGGGACGCTTTCGCCGGAGGAGCAGGCCAAGCTGACCGCGCAAGTCCGGGCGCTCGACAAGGTTGCGCCGGTGCAGGACACCGACTTCGAGAATTTCATGACCAACCTGCTCTACCTCCTCAAAGTCGCCGGGCCGGACCACGTCTGCATGGGCGCCGACTGGGACGGCGGCGGCGGGGTGCGCGGGTTCGAGGACATCACCGCGCTGCCGAAGGTTACCGAGCGGCTGCTGGCCGCGGGTTATTCGGAGACCGACATCGCCAAGATCTGGTCGGGCAACGTGCTGCGTATCCTGCGCGCAGCGGATGCCGCCCGGCAGCGTTGAGCGGGAACTTTGCTGACGCCGCGGCGTTCACCCTGTGGGTGAAAGATGCCGAACGCTGCGGTGACAAGCCATGCTCGATCAACCCACTCGAAGAGACCGGCAGTTCCCGTTGGCTGTCGGTTTTTTTGTCGCAATTAGCCTTTCGCTTGCAATCTGGGCGCTGATCTTCGTGGTTCTGCTCTCCTGACCCGCGTCAGGACACGCGCCGCACGCTCAGCACCTTGATCCGGGGTTCGAGCATCTGGCCCTTCATCACGCCCTCGCCGCGCGTCGGCGAGGTGGGGGAGTCGAGGATTTTCCAGATCACGTCCATCCCCTCGACCACCTTGCCGAACGCCGCGTAGCCGAGATTGTCGCCCGGTGCCGAGGGATTGGCATCGAGCGAGGTCTGGTCGCCGACGCTGATCGTGAACTCGCCGCGTGCACTGCCGGGGGCGAGGCGCGCGGTCGAGATGGCACCATCGACGTGCTTGACGCCGGTCCTGGTCGTCGGCTCATGCGCGATCGGGGGGAGGATGCGCTTGGGATTCCCCTCGACGCCGAACTGCACGAAGCCGAATTTGTCCGCGACCTTGACCGAACGATAGAAGCCAATCCCGTCGAGCCGCTTCTGATCGGCATAGCGCAGGAAATTACGCGCCGTGACGGGCGCGCGTTCGGTCTCGAGTTCTAGCACGATGCGGCCGAGGCTGGTCTCGATTGCCACCTTCTGCGTCGCGGGCCTGGGCGTCGGCGCCGGGGCGGGCGCGGCGACCGGCGGAGCCGGGGGCACGGTCTGGGCCAGGGCGGCGAGCGGCGCGAGAAGCGAAGCAGCGAGCAGGGTGCGGCGGATCATCATGCCGTCAGCTTCGCGCAAGCCGGGCCGGGCTTCAACCGGCTTTCGTCCACAACAGAATCGCTTTGCTGGCGCACCACATGACGCCACCCATGTTGCCTTTGGCGGCACCCACCCCCTAGATGCGGTGCCGCTATCCTATTCCGGGGCCAACAGGACGTATAATGACCGCCACCCACTCGACCCGCATGCTGATCCTCGGTTCCGGTCCCGCCGGGCTTTCCGCCGCCATCTATGGCGCGCGCGCCGGTCTCGCGCCGATCGTGGTGCAGGGCATCCAGCCGGGCGGCCAGCTGATGACCACCACCGATGTCGAGAATTATCCCGGCTTCCGCGAGGTGATCCAGGGCCCGTGGCTGATGGGCGAGATGCAGGCACAGGCCGAGCATGTCGGCGCGCAGATGCTGTACGACACGATCGTCGAGGTCGACCTGACCCAGCGCCCGTTCCGCATGGTCGGCGACGGCGGCACCGTCTATCTGGGCGACACTTTGGTGATCGCGACGGGGGCACAGGCCAAGTGGCTGGGCCTCGACAGCGAAGAGGCGATGAAGGGTAAGGGCGCGTCGGCTTGTGCGACCTGCGACGGCTTCTTCTACCGCGGCAAGAAGGTTGCGGTGATCGGCGGCGGCAACACCGCGGTCGAGGAGGCGCTGTACCTGACCAATCACAGCCATGACGTGACGCTGATCCACCGGCGCGACAGTCTGCGCGCGGAGAAGATCCTGCAGCAGCGGCTGTTCGCCAACCCCAAGATCAAGACGCTGTGGAACAAGGAAGTCGTCGAGTTCACCGGCGGCGGCGATCCCGAGGGGCTGGTCGGCCTGAAGCTCAAGGACACGGTGACAGGCGAGCTTTCGGAGATCGATGTGGAAGGCGGCTTCGTCGCGATCGGTCACCATCCGGCGACCGAGCTGTTCCGCGGCCATCTGAAGCTCGACAGCGACAGCTATATCGAAGTCGAGACCGGCACCACGCGCACCAGCGTGCCCGGCGTGTTTGCGTGCGGCGATGTGATGGACAAGGTCTATCGCCAGGCGATCACCGCGGCGGGCACCGGCTGTATGGCGGCACTCGACGCCGAGCGATTCCTCGCTGAGGCGGATTTCGAGGCGGTCGCCGAAGCGGCGGAGTGATCCGTGTTCCCAAAGTGTAGGGATGCGTGCTTCATTTTTACACTTTGGCGTATGCTGCACTGGCCCGTCTCCTGCCGGACCAGTTGACAGGTTGACAGAAAACAGCGGTTTTTCGCGGATGCGCCGGTAACAGGACGGAAACGCGTCGCGTTTGCGCCGGATTCGCCGCAGCGACGCGCCATCCGCGCGCCACTGACGCGACACGCACGCGCCGGTTGCGCGCCGGTCACGCGCCGCCTCCGCGCCGCCGACGCGACCGGGTGTTGGGTTCAGGCGAGTCCGTCGATCCATCGACAAGGATAGATCAGACGAAATCCAACATTGGAAGGGCATGTCAGGCGTCGGCTGACGACCGCCATTGAGGACGTTGGCATTTCGGCACGCGCGTGGCACTCGAAGGCGATGGTGGACACCAGCGTTCTTTTTCAGATCGGGGATACTGCTGAAGAAGCGGGAAACTTCGCGCAAGCCCGCGCTGCCTTCGAGCGTGGAGCTGCTTTGGGCGACGTAGCTTGTCTTTCACGACTTGCTTACCTCTTCGATACTGGCACCGGCGTGGACGTCGATAAGGCCACCGCGATGCGCCTCTATCAGCGCGCCCGGCGCAGGGAGCGTAGCGCCGTGGCTGGCTCAAACATCGCTATCCTCTATCGGGAGCGAAGAGAATGGCAGTCCATGTTTAGATGGTGGAAGCGGGTAGCGACGACTGGTGACGGAAGTGCTCAATTACAAATGGCCAAATGTTACTTGCGGGGGCGAGGCGTGAAGCGCGACCTGCAGGCTGCGCTCCGCAGCCTCGCCGCCGCCGAGGGTTCAGCCTATATCAGTGAATACGAGCGAGACTTAGTGCGACGGCTTTTGCGCAAGCTTCGCCTACGCGAGGTCTGATCGACGTCGTCTGTCGCCGTGCGCAGGAACTAAGCGAGTTCGGCTATGATCCGGCGAGTTAGTCGATCATCGCCTCTACCGTTTCGTGCGGATAGAGCGCGAACTCGCGGTAGAGCCGGTAGTGCGCCGTCTCTTCCAGCGTGACCGGCTGAACCCCGAATTCGTCGATCTGCCACAGATCGGCGTCGGGCAGCGCCATCAGGATCGGCGAGTGGGTGGCCATGATGATCTGGCAGCGGTTCGCACGCTGGAGCCGGCGAAGCAGCTTGAGGAAATCGAACTGGCGTAGCGGGGACAGCGCGGATTCGGGCTCGTCGAGGATGTAGATGCCCTGACGCGAAAGCCGTTCCTCGAAAAAGGACATGAAGCCCTCGCCATGCGACGCGGACAGATAGTTGGCGATCGGCGAACCCGCGTCGTCGAGATAGCGGGCCACGGTAAAGAAGGTTTCGGCGCGAAAGAACCAGCCCTGTTTCATCTGCGGGAGCCAGGCCGAACGCAGGGCCAGACCGAGCGCGCCCGCGTCCGCGCCGGAGAAGGGCGCCGCTTCGACGGCGCGCATCCCCGGTGCGCCGCCGGCATCGCTGAAGCCGGCATTGTGGGCGATCGCCTCAAGAATGGTCGATTTGCCCGTGCCGTTCTCGCCAACGAGGATCGTCACCGGCCGTTCGAACTGGAAGTCGAAGCCGCCGTTGCGGATCAGCGGCAAGCTGAACGGATAGATTGTGCGATCCGGGGCGCCGTCTTCAGGCGCAGGCAGCCAGATACGCCGCAGATAAGGAGGAGGCAGCTTCGTTTCGCGGGGTCTGGACGCCATGGCGGATCATATCGCGGAACGGGTGCGCGACAATGATCCCGTCAGCGGTGGGTAAGGGCGGCGAGTACGCGCTGCGTCAGCCATGCCTTGTCCTGCGGCCGAGCGAAGCTGTGGCTGTCGGTATCGCAGGTTTCGACCACGCAGCGCGCGCGGGCAGGGGTAAAGACGTCACTCTTCCAGTGATCGGCAAAGGCGAGGGCGGTGTTGTCCGACTTTGCCAGCAGGATGGCGACGGGGATTTCGGTCGCGTTGAGCGCCGCGGCGAGGCGCGCGGGTAAGCCCCGCATTGCTTGTGACGGTTTGGAAGAAGCTTTCATCAAGCCACTGACAAGTTTGCGGATATTGACACCACCAGTGAGCAGGCGAAGCAGCTCACGCGGGTTTTTGAGCTTTTCGATATAGCGTGAGCGGATCGCGGCAGCGGCGGGGAGATCGTCGCCCCCCTTCTCATCCGCCTCGATCGTCCAGGGATTGGTGAGGACGAGCGCGTCGATGCCCGTGCCGGCGCTGAACAGGATCAGCGCACTCGCGGCGTCGCAATTGCCGAAGGCGACGATGCGGGTGAGGTGCGGCGCTTCGCGGCGAAAGGCGATGGCGGCTTCGCGTATGTCCTCAGACGTGGAGTCGAAGCCATTGTTTTCACCGGTTGAATCTCCGATACCGCGACGATCGTAGCGGAGCACCGGATGGCCAGTCGCTGCGACCGCGGCGGCGAGTTCGGCCATGCCACGATGCGCGCCGATGCGGATCTCGTTCCCGCCCGAGACGATCAGCAGTCCGGTGGTGCCCGGCGCTTCGTCCAGCGTGGCAGCGAGGGTTTCGCCCGCGCAGGCGAAGCGTGTCAGCCGGCGCATGTCGCGATCCACTGCGCGATATCGTCCGCGACGATGTTGGCGAAGGCAATGTCGTTGTCCGGCTCCGCACGACGCCATAGCGGACTGCCGGGAAGCTTGGCGTCGGCCGGCTTCGCTTCGGTCTCAAGCCGGACGGTGCGGGCGATGCCGGTTGCGGGCACCGCGATGGCGAGTTCGGCGAGCAGGGTCGGGGCAATGAGATTGCCAGCGAGTTCAACCGGATCGGTCGCGGTGTCGAGCGAGGCCGGGTCGAACGTCTCGCCGGCCTCCCGTGACGATGCCTGTCGCGCGCGCACCAGCTCGCGGCGCAGATCGGCGCCTGCCATCGGGGAAAGGTGATAGCGGCCCGCGACTACCGCATCGGCATCGAGCAACGCGCCGCTGCGGATCGCGAGGGAACAGGCGGGTGCGCTGAGACTGGCGACTGCGGCGGCAAAGCCGGTTCGTAGCCTGGCGAGATCGGTTTCGTGCGTCGGGAGCAGGCTCTCGCCTTGCCCCGGCAGGTCGGGTAGCGCGCCTGCGATGCCGCGCTCCGCCAGCGCGCGCAGGATCGTGACCGCGAAGGCGCGGGTGCGATTGGCTTCCTCGAACAACGGAAGCGCGACGACGACGACAGGGCCGGTGGCAGGACCGAAGCGGAGCATCGCTTCACGCCCACCGGACCAGTCATAGGCGTCGAACGCGATCAGTTGAGCGCCTTGGACGCGGCGAAGGCGACGAGCGCGCCGAAGGTTTCGAGCATGTCGCCATCGACCTCGTCATCCTCGATGATGATGCCGAGGCGGTCCTCGATCTCGGTCAAAACGCCCGCGACTGCCATCGAATCGAGCTCGGGCAGCGCGCCGAACAGCGGGGTCGCCTCATTGAAGGCGGCAGCGCGATCGGCGCTGATCCCCAGCACGTCGCGGAGCACACCGCGTACCGTTTCCTCGACCTCGTGAAATCCGTCCGGCTGCAACGTGTGTCCCCCTGCTATTTTTGTGCTTCCGTTACCGGTTGCGCGCGGCGCTGCCAAGTGCTGCACCTGCTAACAGCAAACTGGAACTGTATCGTTAACCGATGCGAGCTAAGGAAGCGCGATGGTTGAACTGGACCCGACCCCGCGTACGATCGATGCGCTGCCGCAAATGGGAGCGCCCGATGACGTGGCGCTGGAAGACCGTAGCGGCACGCTGACCTATGCCGAACTGGACACCGCCGTGGGTGCGCTGGCCGGCTGGTTGCGCAGGCAGGGGTTCGCAGCCGGTTCGAGGGTCGCGACCTGGCTGCCCAAGACGCGGCTTGCCTGTCTGATGCCGCTGGCAGCCGCGCGTGCGGGGCTGGTGCATGTGCCGGTCAACCCGGTGCTCAAGCGCACGCAGGTGGCGCATATCCTGGCCGATAGCGGTGCGTCGCTGCTGATCACCCAGCCGACGCGGTCGATGACGCTGGAAAGTGGCGACCTGCCCGACGGATGTCGGATCGCGGGCGATGCAGAGGCGGTACTGGACGGGCCGGGGTTGGCGGCGTCGGGTGGCGATCCGCAGGCGCTGGCGGCGATCCTCTACACCTCTGGCTCCACGGGACGGCCCAAGGGGGTGATGCTGAGCCATGCGAATATGTGGCTGGGAGCGATTTCGGTTGCGCATTACCTGAAGATCACGCCCGCGGATCGCGTGCTTGGGGTGCTGCCGCTGAGCTTCGACTATGGGCAGAACCAGCTTTTCTCGACCTGGGCGGGCGGCGGGCGGGTGATTCCGCTCGACTATCTGACCGCGAGAGACGTGATGAAGGCGGTGGACCGGCATGACGTCACCACGATCGCGGGTGTGCCGCCCCTATGGGTGCAGGTGCTGGATGCGGACTGGCCCGAACTGACCGCGCGGAAACTGCTGCGGCTAACCAATTCGGGCGGCGCGCTGACGACCGGGATGGTGCGCGGGCTGCGCGCGAAGTTTCCGAAGGCGGATCTGTATCCGATGTACGGGCTGACCGAGGCGTTCCGGTCGACCTATCTGGATCCTGAACTGGTGGATGCCAATCCGGACTCGATGGGACGCGCGATCCCCTTTGCCGAGATCTTGGTGGTGCGTGCCGACGGGACGCGTGCCGATGCGGGCGAGCCGGGCGAGCTGGTGCATGCCGGACCGCTTGTGGCGCAGGGCTATTGGCAGGACGCCGAGCGGACCGCTCAGCGCTTCAAACCGGCGCCCGGCTTCTCAAACTATGGCGGGATGGCGGTGTTTTCGGGCGATACGGTGACCGAGGGCGCCGACGGGCTGCTGCGTTTCGTCGGGCGCGATGACGAGATGATCAAGTCGCAGGGCAACCGGATCAGCCCGACCGAGGTCGAGGAAGCGGTACTCGCAGGCGGCGAGGCGCGCGAGGCGGCGGCGTTCGGGATCAAGGACGAACGGCTGGGGCAGGCGATCGTGGTGGTCGCGGTGGCGCGCGGCGATGCCGCGGCAGCCGAAGCGGGGCTGCGCGAGCGGCTGCGGCGCGAATTGCCGAGCTTCATGCAGCCGACGCGCTACGAATGGCGGGAGGCGCTGCCGCGCAACGCCAACGGCAAATTCGATCGTTCGAGCCTGAAGGCGGAGTTGACGTCATGAAGCCAATCGGGCCGATCCCACCCTATTTTGCGGGGCAGAGCGAGTTGACGATCGCGGGGAAGACCGCGGCGGCATGGGTCGCAGAGGCCGGGTCACCGCTGTTCGTCTATGACATCGCGATCGTGCGCGAGCGGCTCACACGGCTGCGGGCGGCGCTTCCTGACCTGTGTGAGATCCATTTCGCGATCAAGGCCAACCCGTTGCCCGAATTCCTGACGGCGGTGGCGCCGCTGGTCGGCGGGCTGGACGTGGCGTCGGGGGGCGAGCTGGCCAAGGCGCTCAAGGTCAAGGACGCGGCGCACATCAGCTTTGCCGGGCCGGGCAAGCGCGATGCCGAGCTTGAGGCGGCGATCGGGGCGGGGGCGACCCTCAACCTCGAATCCGAGGGTGAGGCCGAGCGCGCGCTCGCGATCGGGCAGCGGCTGGGTGTGACGCCGAAGCTCGCGGTGCGGGTGAACCCCGACTTCGAGCTGCGCGGATCGGGGATGAAGATGGGCGGGCGTGCCTCGCCCTTCGGGATCGACGCGGCGCGGGTGCCGGGGCTGGTGCGGCGGTTGATCGAGGCCGGTGCGGACTGGCGGGGGTTCCATATCTTCGCCGGGTCGCAGTCGCTGGATACTGCGGCGATCATTGAGACGCAGGCTGCGACCGTGGCGCTCGCGGCGCGGCTGGCGGATGAGGCGGCGGCAGAGCCAGCACTGGTGAATCTTGGGGGCGGGTTCGGAATCCCGTATTTCTCGGGCGATACGCCGGTCGATATCGACGCGGTGGGAACTGCGCTGGGTACCGCGCTGGAGTTACGACCAAAGATACTCGCGCGATCGGCTTTCGCGATCGAACTGGGGCGCTGGATCGCGGGCGAGTGCGGCGTTTACCTGATGCGCGTGATCGACCGTAAGGTCAGCGGCGAAGAGACGTTTCTGGTGTGCGACGGCGGGTTGCATCACCAACTCGCCGCATCGGGGAATTTCGGGACCGTGGTGCGGCGCAACTATCCGGTTGCCGTCGCTGGTAAGATGGATGCCGAACCGGCCGAAACCGTGTCCGTCGTTGGGCCATTATGCACCCCGCTCGACCGGCTGGCCGATCGCGTGGCGCTGCCGCCCGCGGAACCGGGCGATGTCATCGCCGTGTTTCTGGCGGGTGCTTATGGTGCGAGTGCGAGCCCGGCAGCGTTTCTGGGGCATGGCCCCGCCGCGGAGATCGTGGCGGGCGCCTGATCAGCCCGAGAACATGCGGAAGCGCATATAGTCGGGCTGGTCGTCCGCGCGGCGGTGGGGGAAGCCCGAACGCGCTTCGCTGAAACTCATCCCAAGCGGCAGGAGGATCAGCTGTGCCAATGCCGTGCACAGCAGCCCCCACCACGCGAATACTTCCTGTTCGCGGATCAGCGCCAGCGCATCGCACGCGAGCATGGGCATGAACATCACCCAGGCGGCGATGCACCATTCGTTGCGCAGATAGCGGCTGCCGATGATGAAGGCGGCAAGGTGCTGGAACAGGTTCACCCAATAATGGGGTACGCCGAACCACCATGCGAACTCCCCGGCCAGCCAGCTCAGCACGATGACGCGCGCCAGCGGACTGAACGGCGCCACGAACAGGCCGGTCAGGAGAATTCCCAGATAGTAGAGGTGCCCCGGTCCCATCGGCTCCTGGTCAGCCGGGGTTGGTCGGCTTCTGAGGGCGGGTCGTCGGCGGGGGTGTCGGCGACGGCGATGGCGAGGGCGCGGGCGGATAGCCGCCATGCTGACCACTCATCGACAATTCGTGATTGCGGATCATTACCCCACTCCCCGTTTTAGGTATGGCTTCGAAATCGAATCGAAGCCTGTTCGGCCGAGATCATAGCGCGACTTGCGAACAAGTCTTCGCCCTTCCTCCCTAACGGTATCTTTACCTCTGCGACCCCATAGCAACCCGCGAATGTGCGTGGTTACCGGGGGCGGGACGCCACCCCGCCGCGCACGGCACGGAGGCTTTGGGTGATGCGTTTTCGGCACAATGCGAGGGTGGTGACGGCGGCGTCGATCGCAGCGGTCGTGCTTTCGAGTTGCGGGGGCGGCAACAGCCGGCCCGAGCTGCCCTCCACGACCTTTGTCGCCAGCCGTGAAGGGCCGGGCGAGGAATATGTGATCGGCCCGCTCGACAGCCTCCAGATCTTCGTGTGGCGCAATCCCGAACTGTCGGCAAAGGTGCAGGTGCGTCCGGACGGCCGCATCACCACGCCGCTGATCAGCGACATGCCCGCGGTCGGCAAGACCCCGGCGATGCTGGCGGATGACCTCAAGATCGCGCTCGGCGAATATATCAAGGACCCGATCGTCTCGGTGATCGTCGAGAATTTCAACGGCACCTTCAGCCAGCAGATTCGCGTTGTGGGCGCGACCGAAAAGCCCGCGTCGATCCCATATCGTGCGAATATGACCCTGCTCGACGCGATGATCGCGGTGGGTGGGCTTTCCGAGTTCGCTGCCGGAAACCGCGCGCGTTTGGTGCGTTTCGACAAGAATACAGGTCAGCAGCGTGAGTATCGTGTGCGTCTGTCGGCACTGCTTAAAAACGGGGATACGAGCGCGAACGTGCGGCTGGAGCCGGGCGACGTGATTATCATCCCCGAAAGCATGTTCTAAGGGCGCGTCGATGGGAGGTCTTTGGGAAGAAATCCGGACACTGCTCCACGGGATCTGGCAACGCCGCTGGATCGCGCTGGCGATCGCATGGGCATTGTGCCTGGCGGGCTGGCTGGTCGTGTCGCAGATGCCCAATCAATATGAGAGCCGTGCGCGCGTTCAGGTGCAGTTGCGCCAGATCCTGCCGGGGGACAGCATCGCTACCCAGCAGGAGCAGCAAAAGGACGTTGACCGGATCCGTCAGACGCTGACCAGCGCGATCAATCTGGAGAAGGTCGTACGCGGCACCGAACTGGCTAACACCGTTGCCACCGACAAGGACGTCGCGGCGCGGGTTGCCGGGCTTCAGCAGAAGATCAAGGTCGTCGCGCAGCAGGACAATCTGTTCGAGATCACCGCGACCGCGTCGAGCGCCAAGCTTGCGCGATCGATCGTGCAGAAGCTGATCGACATCTTCGTCGAGGATAATTTGACGCAGGGCCGCGATCAGGCGAGCCAATCGCTCACCTTCCTCGACCAGCAGCTCGCCGACCGCCAGAAGGCGCTTCAGGTGGCCGAGGCCAAGCAGGCCGAGTTCCAGGCACGCTATCTGGGCTCGCTGCCCGGCACCGGCACGCTGACCGAACGGCTGGCGACAGCCCGTTCGCAGCTTGCCGACATCAATTCGCAGCTCGCCGCGGCCCAGAGTGGGCTTGCCGCGGTCAACGGCCAGATGGCCGGTACGGCTGCTTCCACTCCCGGGGCTGGCGGCACTGCCGTCGCAGGCCCGGCGCGCGCGCGTGTTTCGGCTATTCAAGGACAGCTGGCCGAAGCCCGCGCGCGCGGTTGGACCGACAGCCACCCCGATGTGGTGGCGCTGAGGAGCCAGCTTTCGCAGGCGCAGGCCGCGGCAAGCGGCGAGAAGCCGGTCGCGACCGGCGGCGGCGGTGCGAGCGCTAATCCGCTTTATCTGGGCTTGCGGACGATGCAGGCGGAAAAAGCCTCGCAGGTCGCTGCGCTGGCCAACCGCAAGGCGCAGATCGAGGCAGACATCAATGCGTTCGACCAGAAGATCGCCAGCGATCCCGCAGCGGCGCAGGAACAGGCCGAGATCGACCGCAACTATCAGGTCCTCAAGACCGAATATGACAAGCTGCTGACCGATCGCGAGCAGGTGAAACTGCGGAGCCAGGCGGCGAGCCAGGCCGATGCGGTTAAGTTTCAGGTGGTCGATCCGCCGGTTACCCCGGGCGCACCGAGCGCACCCAACCGGATGCTGCTGTTGACGGGCGTGCTGATTGTCGGTCTGGGCGGCGGCGTGGCCGCGGCATTCGGCCTGAGCCAGCTTGCCGGCACCTTCCCCACGTCCAAGCGTCTGGAGAAGGCGTCGGGGATGCCGGTGATCGGATCGGTGGGTGAAGTGGTGACGGCGGCGCAGACCGCGCTACGCAAGAAACGATTGCAGATGTTCGCCGCGGCGACCGGCGGGCTGGTGTTCGCATGGGTCGCGTTGCTGGGGCTGGAGATGTTCCAGCGCGGCGTGGCGGCATAAGGGGCGGGCGATGAACGACGAAACTCCTCGGCGCTATCGCGGATCGCTCCTTGAGCGGGCGGCCGAGCGCTATGACCTGATGCACGAGCCGCGCGTGCTCCCGCCGCTTCCCGCGGCGGAGCCCGTGCGCGTGCAGCCCGAACCTGAGGTTCCCGCGGCGCCTGAACCCGTCGCGGAAGCGCCGGTGCTTGAGGCCCCAGAGACCGAAGAGATTGTCGCTGAAGAGGTTGTCGAACCGGTCGAGGTCGCCGCGGAAGCTGAAGAGGCTGCGGAAGCGCCGGAGCGCGTCGAATTCGTGCTGCCCGTGGCCAGGCCGGTCGCACGGGTGAAGCCGGCGCCTTCGCGCGGCCGATCCATCGCGATCGACCGCGAGACACTGGCCGAGGAAGGGATGCTGGTGCCCGGCGCGCCGGTGACCGCGCTCGCCGAGGAATTCCGCCTGATCAAGCGCCAGCTGATCAACACGGCGCGCACGATCTGGACCGCTGACAACCAGAGCAATGAAAACCGTGCGCGGATGATCCTCGTCTGCTCGGCCAAGCCCAATGACGGCAAGACCTTCTGTGCGATCAACCTCGCGCTCTCGATGTCCGCCGAAAAGGATGTCGAGGTGCTTCTCGTCGATGCTGATTTCGCCAAGCCCGATGTTCTGAGCCGCCTTGGCGCCTCTGAAGGGCCGGGGCTGCTCGACCTGCTGGCCGGCGACATCGAGGACGTCGAATCCTGCGTGATCGCGACCGATGTGCCGCAGCTTTCGGTGCTGCCCGCGGGAACGCGGTCGAACGCCGATACCGAATTGCTGGCGAGTGAGCGGGCGAATGCGATCCTCGAATCGCTGGCTGCCGCCGATCCGCGCCGCATCGTGATCTTCGATTCGCCGCCTGCGCTGGCCGCGTCGCCGGCTTCGGTATTGGCGGGGCTGGTAGGGCAGGTGATGCTGGTGGTCCGCGCCGACCGCACCAGCGAGAGCGATCTGCGCGAGGCGATCGGCCTGCTCGACGGGTGCGAGCAGATCCAGCTCGTCCTCAACAGCGTATCGTTCCAGCCGGGCGGACGCCGCTTCGGCAGCTATGGCGCCTATTACGGGGAAGCCGAGACATGAGGCTGTTCGCCGCGGCGATTGCCGCAACCGCCATCGCCGGACTTCCGGCCGCCGCACAGGAGCGGCAAAAGTCGATCACGCCCTATGTCGATGTGGCGCAGGTGCTGGTCGCCGACTTCGATTCGGACGAGGTGCTGACCTATACCAGCGTCGGCGTCGGCGTGGACGCGTCGATCCAGACCCGGCGGGTCGAGGTGCAGCTTTCGTACAAGTACGAGCACCGCTTCTCCTACAGTCGCGATGTCGCCGATGGCGACACGCATAGCGGCCTTGCGCGTGCGGCGGTGAAGCTGACGCCGGGCCTGACGGTCGAGGGTGGTGCGCTGGCCACGCGAACGCGCAGCGACATTCGCGGCGATGCACCGGGCAACCTTGCCGGCAACGTCCGCAACGTCAGCCAGATCTATTCGCTCTATGCCGGTCCAACCTTCCACACCGGCAGCGGCCCGGCGAGCCTGAGCGCCGCCTATCGCTTCGGCTATGTGAAGGCGGAGGCACCGGATATCGTCGGCGTCGATCCGCTGCTGCCGCCGCTTGACGTCTATGACAGCTCGACCAGCCATCTGGCGCAGGTCCGTGCCGGGGTGAAGGCGGGCACGATCCTGCCCGTCGGTCTCAGCGTTGCGGGCCTCTGGCAGCGTGAGAATGCGCGCCAGCTCGATCAGAAATATGACGGCAAATACGCACGCGCCGATGCGGTGCTGCCGGTCGGCGCCGGTCTCGCGCTGGTTGCGGGGCTTGGCTACGAGAAGATCGAGATCACCCAGCGCGATCCGCTTCGCGACACGGCGGGGAACATCGTGCGCGACCGCAACGGCCGCTTCATCACCGACCCGGCCTCGGCGCCGCGCATCGCGTACGAGACCGACGGCCTCTTCTGGGACGCGGGCGTGATGTACAAGCCGAGCAGCCGGCTCATGCTCGAGGCGCGGGTCGGCCGCCGCTATGATTCGATGAGCTACACCGGATCGCTCCAGTGGCAGATTTCGCGCCGCTCGGGTCTTCAGGTCGGCGTCTATGACTCGGTCGACAGCTTCGGCCGCCAGCTCGTCCGCGACCTTGCGGCGCTGCCGACCAGCTTCAACACGCCGCGCGATCCGTTCGGTGATGGCTTCAACGGCTGCGTGTTCGGCGATACCGCGACGGCGGCGGGCGGGTGCCTGACCAACTCGCTGGGCTCGATCTCGACCGCCAGCTATCGTGCGCGCGGCGTCAACGCGGTCCTCTCGATGAATGCGGGGCCGACGACGCTGGGGTTGGGGCTGGGCTATGCCAATCGCCGCTACCTCGTGCCGCCGGGCGTGATCGTGGCCGGGACGAGCGACGATAACTGGTATGGGCAGGCCTTCGCCTCGCATCAGCTCGACTCGGTGTCGAGCGTGAGCGGCAACGTTTACGCCAATTATTACGAGAGCAATCTGCCGGGCGCGCCCGGTGTGTTTGGGGCTGGCGCCAACGGCTCCTATAATCGTAGCTTCGGATCGCTCAGTGCGATGGCGACGCTTGGGATTTCGACGTTCGATGTCGAGGGTGCGGGTGGCACGTCTGCCCAGGCACTGCTCGGTCTTCGTTACGGCTTCTGACGGGTGGAATGATGTACGACGAGCATTATGGCCTCAGCGGTCGGCCGTTCCAGCTGACCCCCGATCCGGCGTTCTGGTTCGACACCGCGACGCATCGCAAGGCGATGGCGTATCTGGGCTATGGCCTGAGCCAAGGTGAGGGCTTCATCGTCATCACCGGTTCGCCGGGCGCGGGCAAGACGACGCTGGTCGGCCATCTGATGGACACGATCGACCGCGAGCGGCTGAACGTCATCCGCATCGTGACGACTCAGGTGCAGGCGGAGGATCTGCTGCATCTCGTCGCAGCGGGGCTGGGTGCGGACACCGCCGGGCTTGCCAAGGCGCAGACGCTGGCGGCGATCGAGAAGGGGCTGCACGCCGTTGCGCGCGGCGGCCAGCGCACGCTGCTGATCGTCGACGAGGCGCAGGCGCTGCCGATGGAAAGCCTGGAAGAGCTGCGCATGCTCTCCAACTTTCAGGCCGGCGGCTATCCGCTGCTCCAGATCTTCCTGCTCGGCCAGCCCGAATTCCGGTCGCTGTTCGCCGATCCGCGGCTCGAGCAGCTGCGCCAGCGCGTGATCGCGATGCACCAGCTCGATCCGATGGGGCTGGATGAACTTGGGCCCTATCTGCGCCACCGCCTGTCGGTGGTCGGCGGGACCGGGCGTCCGGAGTTCGAGCGGGGCGCGGTCGAGGCGATCCATCGCTGGTCGGGCGGTATCCCGCGCAAGGTCAACCAGCTTGCCGGGCGGGTGATGCTGTTCGGCGCGATCGAGCAGCTCGACAGCTTCGATGCCGACGCGGTCGAGACGGTCATCGCCGATCTCGACAATGACACGGTCGTGGCCGGCCGGCCGCTGGCGGCTGCAGCCAATGCCGCTACCGGAAGCGCTGCGGCCACGGTCGAGGCCTTTCCGCCGGTTACCGCTGCTGCTGCTGCGCAGGCGGATGCAGGGTCCTCGGTCGATCATGCGGCGATCGACGCGCTTCATGTACGGCTTGCGCGGCTTGAGGCGCGGCTGGAGGAGCAGGATGCGGCGCTGCGCCGCGTGCTGACGCTGATGGTCGATTTCATCGAGGGTGAAGAGACCCCCAAGGGAATATCGGCGCCGCGGCGCGAGACCGCAGCCTGGCAATGACGGCCAACGCGCTTTCGGTCGACGTCGAGGACTGGTTTCAGGTCGGGGCGTTTGAAAAGGTGATCGCACGCGGCGACTGGGATGGCCTCGACCATCGCGTCGAGGCGAATACCGACAAGGTGCTTGAGCTGTTCGATGCGGGCGGGGTCAAGGCGACCTTCTTCACGCTCGGCTGGGTCGCGGACAAATATCCCGCGCTGATGCGTCGCGTTGCCGATGCAGGGCATGAGGTGGCGAGCCATGGCTGGGATCACCAGCGCGTATTCAACCTGACCCCAGATCAGTTCCGCGACGACATCACCCGCGCCCGCAAGGCGCTGGAGGATGCGAGCGGACAGAAGGTGACCGGCTATCGCGCACCGAGCTTTTCGATCGACGTCCGGACGCCATGGGCGCACGAGATCCTCGCCGAACAGGGCTATGCCTACTCGTCGAGCGTCGCGCCGATCGGGCACGACCATTATGGCTGGAAGGACGCACCGCGCCGCGCCTATCGCCCGGTAGCGGGCAGCGACCTGATCGAGCTGCCGGTGACGACCGCAACGTTTCTGGGGCGCGAGATCACGACGGGTGGAGGCTTTTTCCGGCTGTTGCCGGGGAACGTCATCTATCGCGCAATCGACGCACTGAACGTCGCAGGACAGCCTGCGATCTTCTACTTCCATCCATGGGAGGTCGATCCCGGTCAGCCGCGGGTTACCAATGCGCCGCTCAAGTCGAAGTTGCGCCATTATGCGCGGCTCGGCGCGATGGCGGGCAAGCTGCGTACGTTGATGGGCAAGCATCGCTGGGACCGAACCGACCGCGTCGCCGCTGCCGAAGCGGCGAAGCTCAGGTGAACGCACCAGTGCACCTGCCGATGACGACCCTGTACGTGGCCGACCTCTCCGATCCGGGCGAGCGGGCGCGGATCGACGCGTTCGTAGAAGCGCATCCGGACGGGACGCCCTTCCATCTCCCCGCCTGGAGCCTGGCGGTTGAGAAGGGGTGCGGGCAGAAGGCGCATTATCTGGTCGTCGAGCGGGGCGAGCAGGGCATTGTCGGCGTGATGCCGCTGACCGAGCTGCATTCCCCGTTGTTCGGACGGGTGCTTGCTTCCGCGGGATTCGGCGTGGGTGGCGGAATCCTGACCGACAAGCCTGAGGTCGGGCGTCTGCTGGCGGAGGCGTGCTGGAAGCTCGCGGTGCAGTTGAGCTGCCCCAGCGCCGAGGTGCGCGGCGGACCGAAGCCCGGGCCCGAATGGATCGTCGACGACAGCCACTATCTGGGCTTTGCGCGCGGCCTTGCCGCGGATGACGAGGCGGAACTGCTCCAGATCCCCCGCAAGCAGCGCGCAGAGGTGCGCAAGTCGCTGGGCTATGATCTGGATATTTCGGCGGGGCAGGACGCGGCGGACGTTGCCGCCCATTATGCGATCTATGCCGAGTCCGTTCGTAATCTGGGCACACCGGTTTTTCCGCGCCGACTGTTCACGGAAATGTTGCACGCATTTGGCAGTGCTGCCGACGTCCTGATCGTGCGGGACGGGGGGAAAGCGGTGGCTGGAGTGCTGAGCCTGTACTGGCGGGGGACGGTCTATCCCTATTGGGGAGGCGGAACCGCGGACGCGCGGCGCTTGCGCGCGAATGACCGGATGTATTTCGAGTTGATGCGCCACGCCCGGACGCGCGGCTGCACGCGCTTCGATTTCGGCCGGTCCAAGGTCGGCACCGGTGCGGCGGCGTTCAAGAAGAATTGGGGGTTCGAGCCGGAACCCCTGGTCTATTACGACCGTGTCGCCGAGGGTGCTGCGATCCGCGACGCCAACCCGCTCAATCCCAAATACCGGCTGCAGGTGGCGGTGTGGAGCAAGCTCCCGCTCGCCATCGCCAACCGGGTGGGGCCGTGGATTTCCCGGGGTCTTGGCTGATGGGCGATATCCTGTTCCTTGCGCATCGCGTGCCGTTTCCGCCCGACCGGGGTGACAAGATCCGCGCGTTCAACATCCTGCGTTATCTGTCGCGCCATAAGCGCGTGCATCTGATTGCCTTTGCCGACGACCCGGCAGACCTCAAGGGACGCAATGGCCTCGCCAAGGTCACCGCGAGCCGGGAGATCGTGTGGCGCGGCAAGGGGCAGGCGACGGCGGGTGTTCAGGCGCTGGCGGCACGGCGGCCCTTTTCATTGACTGCATTCGACAATCCCGTGCTGCGCAACGCGGTAACGGCAGCGCTCGCGCAGCGCCCGATCGACACCATCTACGTCTTCTCCAGCCAGATGGCGCAGTATCTGCCGCACAAGCCGCGCCAGCGCGTGGTGATGGACTTCGTCGACATGGATTCGGCCAAGTTCGCCACCTACGGCAAGACGACGCGCGGCTTTACCGGCTGGATGATGCGGCGTGAGGCGCGGATGCTCGCGCAGTACGAGAAATCGGTGGCGGCGAAGGCCGATGCCAGCCTGTTCGTGAGCGAGGCCGAGGCCGGGTTGTTCCGCGAGCGCACCCGCGCCGAGCGCGTTTACGCCGTTGAAAACGGGATCGACACGGTGAAGTTCGACCCCGCGGCGCAGTTTGGACAGATCGAGGCAGTTGCGCCGCTGATCGTCTTCACCGGGCAGATGGACTACCGCCCCAATATCGAGGGTGTAAGCTGGTTCGCCGAGGCGGTGTTTCCGCATATCCGGCTTCGTCATCCCGACGCGCAGTTCGCAATCGTGGGGCGCAAACCCGATGCGGCGGTGCAGGCGCTGGCGAAGATCGATGGCGTGACCGTGACGGGCGAGGTGCCCGATGTGCGGCCGTGGCTGGCCGCGGCTTCGGTTGTCGTTGCGCCGCTGCAGCTCGCGCGTGGCGTACAGAACAAGGTGCTCGAAGCGATGGCGATGGCGCGGCCGGTTGTCGCAACGACTGCGGCGGCGACCGGTATCGATCATGGCGGTACGATTGCGCTGGGCGAGGGCGTTGGCGGCATGGCCGATGCGGTGAACGCGCTGATCGCGGATCCTGCGCACGGCGTTGAACTGGGCAAGGCCGCGCGGGCGCGTGTGATCGATCTCTATGGCTGGGACGCGAAACTCGCTGCGCTCGACGATATTATGGGTTTCAAGGGGCGCAGCGATCCGCAGCCGCGCCGGAAGGCGGCAGCATGACGACGGCAGTGGCGAACGGTATCGAGGCGCCTGTGAGCGGGTTCGATGCGAACTGGCGCCGCAACGCCGGGCTGCTGGCAGGCGTGTGGGCGGTGCTCCTGTTGCTGTTTCACCGCGACGTTGCCGATCTGACGACGATCTATTGGACCAATACGACCTTCGGGCATTGCCTGTTCATCGCGCCCGTGGTGGCGTGGCTGGTGTGGCAACGCCGCGCGGACCTGCCCGCAGTGCGCGCCGAAGCGTGGTGGCCGGGGCTGGTTGTCATCGGCGGCGGCGGGTTCGCCTGGCTGCTTGGCGACGCAGCGGGTGTGGCGCTGTTCCGCCATCTCGGCCTTATCGTGATGCTGCAGGGCGCCGTAGTCGCATTGCTCGGTCCCAATGTTGTCCGCGCGCTGCTCTTCCCGCTCTGCTACATGATCTTCCTCGTCCCGTTCGGCGGTTCGCTGGAGAAGCCGCTGCAGGATCTGACGGTGGCGATCATGGTGCCGCTGCTCGATCTGTTCGGGGTGCCGGCGCATGTCGATGGGGTTCTGATCACCACGCCGAATGGCTATTTCGAGGTGGCGGAGGCGTGTTCGGGATCGAAGTTCGTGATCGCGATGATCGCGTACGGCACGCTGGTGGCGAACGTCTGTTACGTCAGCTGGACGCGGCGTGTGGCGTTTATGGCCGTTGCGCTGATCGTGCCGATCCTCGCCAATGGCGTACGCGCGTTCGGGACGGTCTATGCTGCCTATCTGACCTCGGTCGAGGCAGCGACGGGCTATGACCACATTGTCTATGGCTGGTTCTTTTTCGGCGCGGTGATGGCGGGCGTGCTGGCGATCGGCTGGAAATGGTTCGACCGCGATCCGGACGCGCCGTGGTTCGATGCGTCGAAGCTGCAAGCGCGCTGGTGGGGCACCGCGAAGATGCCCGCAGTGGTCGCGTTGACCGGTTTGTTCGTTGTGAGCCTGTTCATGGCTTGGGGCGGGGCGATCGCTTCGCGCGCCGACACGCTGCCCGCGAAGGTCGCGATGCCGCAGGTCGCAGGTTGGACTCAGGTCCCGCTGAGCAAGCGCGCCGAGTGGAAGCCCAATTTCCCCGGTGCCGACCATTTTATGATGGGCCGCTATTCGGACGGAATGGGCGCCGAGGTCGATCTGGTGCTGGCGATCTATGGCAGCCAGCGCGAGGGCAAGGAGTTGGTCGGCTTCGGCCAGGGCGCGATCCGCGAGAACGACAAATGGGTGCGGATCGAGGATCTGCCCGAGCTGGATGGCGGCAAGGCGATGCGGATGACTGCGCCCGGCCCGGTCGAGCGCGAGGTGGTCACCTGGTACCGTATCGGTGAGGTGCTGACGCCGAGCGAGTCGCGGGTGAAGGCAGAAACACTCAAGGCCAAGCTGCTGGGCGGGAAACAGCGTGCAGTGGCGGTGATGGTTTCGGCCGAAAAAGGCGAGCTGCCGACGCGTGCCGCGATCAAACGGTTCCTAGGCGCAATCGGTCCGGTCGAACAGGTTGCCGACCGCGTGACGCTTGCACCTTGACGCCATCCCCGCGAAAGCGGGAGGAACAGTGCGATACGGGGCGGGACGAACCAGCTGATGTGCGGGATTGCGGGGCTTTACTATCCGGGCGTGCCGAAACCGGTAGAGCCGATGCGCGTCAAGGCGATGGCCGATGCGCTCGCGCATCGTGGACCGGACGGGTCGGGTGTGTGGGTCGCGCCGGGCGTGGGGCTGGGACATCGCCGCCTGTCGATCATCGACCTCGCCGGTGGCGCGCAGCCGATGACGACGCCCGAGGGCGATTGTGTCGTCAGCTACAATGGCGAGATCTACAATTTCCTCGAAGTGCGCGCCGAGCTGGAGGCGAAGGGCGCAAAGTTCCTGAGCAACAGCGACACCGAGGTGCTGCTGCACGGCTGGCGCGCCTGGGGGCCGGCGATGCTGTCCAGGCTCAACGGCATGTTCGCGATCGCGCTCTACGACGCGCGGAAACAATCGCTGCTGCTGGCGCGCGACCGGCTGGGCGTGAAGCCACTTCACTATGCCGAGCTGTCGGATGGCGCGGTCGCATTTGCTTCTGAGATCAAGGGGTTGCTCGCGCATCCTCTGTTCCGGCGGCAACCCGATTTCAGTGCGGTCGAGGACTTTCTTGGCCTTGGCTATGTTCCCGACGATACGTCGGTACTGGCCGGCGTGAAGAAGCTGCCGGCCGGGCATTATTTGCTGCTCGAGCGCGGCAAGCCAGTGCCGGCATCGACCGAATGGTGGGACGTCGATTTCTCGAAGCGGGCGAAGGGATCGGTCCGCGATCTCGAAGCGCAACTGGTCGAGCATATGCGCGCGGCGGTGCGATCGCGGATGATCGCCGACGTGCCGCTCGGCGCCTTCCTGTCGGGCGGGGTGGATTCGAGTGCGGTGGTCGCGCTGATGGCCGAAGCGAGCCGCAATGCGGTGAAGACTTGCACCATCGGGTTCGACGAGACCGGCCATGACGAGCGTGTCTATGCGCGCGCGATCGCCGAGCGCTTCCGTACCGAGCATCGTACCCGTACCGTCGAGGCGGACGATTTCGCGCTGATCGACACGCTGGTCCGTCATTTCGACGAGCCGTTCGCGGATGCTTCGGCGCTCGCGACCTATCGCGTGTGCGAGCTGGCGCGCGAGACGGTGACGGTGGCGCTGTCGGGGGACGGCGCGGATGAGGCGCTGGCCGGATACCGCCGCTACAAATTTCATGCGGGCGAGGAGCGGGTGCGCGGACTGATGCCGGCGGCGGTACGGCAGGGCGTGTTCGGAACGCTTGGCAACCTCTACCCCAAGGCCGACTGGGCGCCGCGGCCGCTGCGTGCAAAGACAACCTTGCTCGCGCTCGCCGAAGATGGCGGTGCCGCCTATGCCAAGGCGGTGGGGGTGACGGTGCCTTCGGTGCGGATGAGCCTCTACACCGATGCTGCGCGCGCACTGCTGAGCGGGCATCGCGCCGAGAACCGCTATGTCGAGACGATGCGCAACGCGCCCGCGCGCGACGGGCTCGACCGCGCGCAATATGCCGATTTCAAGCATTGGCTGCCCGGCGACATCCTGACCAAGATGGACCGCACCAGCATGGCCGTCAGCCTGGAAGCGCGCGAGCCGCTGCTCGACTATCGCTTCGTCGAATTCGCCGCGACGCTGCCGGCGTCGATGCGGATCCGCGGCGGGCAGGGCAAATGGCTGATGAAGAAAGCGCTCGAGCCGTATCTGCCCAGGGACATCCTCTATCGCCCGAAAATGGGGTTCGTGACCCCGGTGTCCGCATGGTTCCGCAAGGCGCTGGCGGACGAGGCGGCGGCGCTGTCGCGGTCAGCGGTGCTGGCGGGCAGCGGCTGGTTCGAGCCGAAGGCGATCGCGCGCCTGGCCGAAGAGCACCGCAGCGGCCGCGCCGAACACGGGCGGACGCTGTGGCAGCTGATGATGCTCGAACGGAGCCTTGCCCGCCTGTTCGCTTAGGGGTGGCTTGATCCCCAGAACGCCATGGCGGCATGCACCGTCAGCATCACCAGCGGGATTGTCGCCAGTGTGAACAGCGCGAAGCGGATGATGATGCGGTTGACCGTCGCCTGCACGAGGCTGTGGGCGATGCGCAGGACGACATAGGCCCAGGCGATATGGACGTTGAGATTGTCGCCCTGCCCGAGCAGCGCGAGCGTCAGACAGATCGCGTAGAAGAGCGTCGGCTGCTCCATCAGGTGATTGTAATTGTCGGCGGGCCATTGGCTTTGTGCCGGAATGATCTGCTTGAGATCCTTGCCGGTTCCCCCGGTGAGTTTGCTGATCTGGATTTTCGCCGCACGCATCGCCGGGATGCGGCGCGCGTAGAGCCATACCCACATCACGAGCGACCAGCCGATCAGCACGATCACTGGTCCCAGAATTTGTGCGTGCATTGATTGTCCTCCCCCGAAGTCAGTTGTGCGAAGCTGCACCAGCGCGCGCCGCTTGAAAAGATTTCATTTCAAAACCCATGAGGCATGGAAGTCGGGAGGGGATGCACGATATAGGGCGCCTGTCCGCTGGCAGGGGGTCTGAGAATGAAGCGCGCATCCATCGTCATCGCCGCCGCGGCGATCATCGTCACTCTCGCGATGGGCGTGCGCCAGGCGTTCGGCCTGTTCCTGCCGGACATGAGCGTCAGCCTGGGCATCGGCCGGTCGAGCTTCGGCCTGGCGCTTGCGCTTCAGAATCTGCTGTTCGGGCTTGCTCAGCCATTTGTCGGGGCGATTGCCGACAAGCATGGCGCGGGCCGGGTCGTCGCGGTGGGCACGCTTGTCTATATTGTGGGCCTGATCGGCGCGTCCTTCGCGACGAGCGCGATCGGGTTGCACCTCTCATTCGGCGTACTGATCGGCGTGGCGCTGTCGGCGACTACCTATGTCGTCGTGCTCGGCGCGGTCGGACGCGCAGTACCGGCGGAGAAACGCAGCGTGGCGTTCGGCATCGTCACCGCGGGCGGATCGCTTGGCCAGTTCCTGCTCGTGCCGACCGGGCAGCTGCTGATCGGCGAGCTGGGCTGGCGGATGGCGTTGGTCGCGATGGCGGGTATCGTCGCTGTGGTGATGGTGCTGGCGATCGGCGTCGCGGGTAAACCTGCCATGCAGGCCGCGAAGGGGGATGCGCCGACCCAGTCGCTCAAGGAGGCGCTGCGCGAAGCGGCGGGGCATCGCGGCTTCTGGCTGCTCAACGCCGGTTTCTTTGTCTGTGGTTTCCACATCGCGTTCATCGCGACGCACTTCCCGGCCTATCTCACCGACAAGGGGCTGGGCCTGTCGATCGGCGCCAACGCGCTGGCGCTGGTCGGGCTGTTCAACATCTTCGGTTCGTATCTGTTCGGGATGTGGGGCGACAAGCGCAGCAAGAAATACCTGCTGAGCGGCCTTTATGCCGCGCGCAGCGTGGTGATGATCGCCTTCCTCGCGCTGCCGTTGACGCCGTTCACCGCGCTCGCTTTTGCGGCGGCGATGGGGTTCCTGTGGCTGGGCACCGTCCCGCTGACCAGCGGACTGATCGGTCAGATCTTCGGCATCCGCTACCTCTCGACGCTGTACGGCATTGTGTTCCTGAGCCATCAGGTCGGCAGCTTCTTCGGCGCATGGAGTGCGGGGCTGATGTTCGACCTGACGGGCAGCTATGACAGCATCTGGGCGGCGTCGGTGGTACTCGGCTTTGCCGCCGCGTTGGTGCACATGCCGATCCCCGACCGGCCCGTGCCGCGACTGAGGGAAGCTACGGCATGAAGACGCTGGGCCTGATCGCGCTGGCCGCGGTGCTGGCCGGCGGCTTATGGCTGTGGCAGGTGGTGGGGCCAGATGTGCTGCTGGGCGCCATGATCCAGTGGTGCGGCTGACCTAGGCCGCGCTGACCACCGGTTCCACCTCCGCCGTCTGCTCGCCGCCGAGGACGCGCTGGCCGAAAGCTGTGACCACCAGGGCGAGCGTGGCGGCTGCGGCAGAGACCCAGAAACCGTTCTGCGCCCCGAAATGATCGACCACCCAGCCGGCGACGAACGCGCCGAGCGCCATGCCGATGCCGATGCCGGTCATCACCCAGGTGATGCCTTCGGTCAGCACTTCGGGCGGCACGCGACGCTCGACCAGGCCGAAAGCGGTGATGAAAGTGGGCGAGACCGCTACGCCGCTGAGGAAGATCGCGGCGGCGAGTGCAGGCACGCTGCCGACCAGCAGCAGGGGCAGGGTGGTGAGTAGCAATACCGCCAGCACGACCAGCAGCTGACGATGCAGCGGGAAGCGCAGGTTGAGCGCGCCGAGGATCAATCCCACCGCGAACGATCCGATCGCATAGACGCCGATCACGAGGCTGGCGGCCCCCGGCTGACCGAAATCGCGGGTGAGCGCGACGGTGCTGACTTCGGCGGTGGCGAAGATCGCGCCGACGAAGATCAGCGTGAGCGTGACGAGCTGGACCGGGCGCAGGAAGATCGCCGAGCGGTGCGCGCTGGTTTCGGTGACTCGGACCTTTGGCTCGGTGCTGCGCTGGAGCACGAAGGCGGTCATTCCGACAGCGAGCAGCAAGGTCGAGACGAGAACGCCGGCTTCGGGAAACAGCGCGACGCTGAGACCGACCGAGATCGAGGCCCCGGCGATATAGACCAGCTCGTCGGCGACCGATTCAAAGGCGAAGGCGGTGTTGAGCTCGGGCGTGTCGCGGAAAATCTCGGTCCAGCGTGCGCGGACCATTGCGGGCATGCTGGGCATCGCGGCAGCCGCGAGGGCGGAGGCGAAGAGCGTCCAGACCGGCCAGTCGAGGTGGGTCGCGAGCATCAGCAACGAGAAGGCGATGACCGCTACGGTGGTGGCGGGGATGAGCAGGCGGCTTTGGCCATGGCGATCGACCAGCCGCGAAATCTGCGGCGCAGCGACGGCGTTGGTCAGCGTGAAGGTCGCGGCGATCGCGCCGGCGAGCCAATAGCCGCTGCCCGATTGTGCCATCATCGTGACGATCCCGATCGGGGCCATCGCGATCGGCAGGCGGGCGATGAACCCGGCGGCGGCGAAACCCCTGGTGCCGGGGGCACGAAAGATTTCGCGGTAATTTCCGAACATGGCTCGAACTCTCATCACTGGAAATGCAGGCCTGTACGGCTTACATACGTTTCGTATGCGAGTGAGGTGGTGACATACGCGGTGTATGTCAATGCAGCGCTCGGGAATTTTTTCGAGGATGCAATGTCGCGCAGATCGCGCCCCGAGATGATCGCCGAAACCCGCGCCAAGCTGATCGCGGCGGCGCGCACGGCGTTTACCGAACATGGCTATGCCGAGGCGTCTATGGACGACCTGACCGCGACGGCCGGGCTGACGCGCGGTGCGCTCTATCATCATTTCGGAGGCAAGCAGGGCCTGCTGGAGGCGGTGATCGCCCAGATCGACACCGAGATGGCGGAACGGCTCAAGGGGGTCGCCACGGCAGCACCAAGCCGTTGGGAGGGACTGGTGGCCGAGAATATCGGCTATATCGAGCTGGCACTCGAGCCGGGCGTGCAGCGGATCATGCTGCGCGATGGTCCGGCGGTGCTGGGCGATCCGGCCAACTGGCCCGGCGCGCTCGCCTGTATCGCGTCGATCCGTCGAAGCATCGAGCAGTTGCAGGCCGATGGCGTGGTGCGCGCGGAGATCGATGCCGAGGCGGCGGCGCGGATGGTCACCGGTTCTTCTACCGACGCCGCGATGTGGATCGCCAATTCGCCCAACCCGGCCGAAACCTCGCGCCGTGCAATCCCGGCATTCAAGGCGATGCTGGAAGGATTGCTGGCGCGCGCTGGGTGATTGCACAGCGGCGGCGCACGACATAGCAAGGGGGCGGAGCAGCATGGCTACAAGGTTTAAGGTGCGAGTCGCACCTGCCGATTTCGGGACCACTTGCTTCGTGTGTTATGCTGTTCCAACTCTCTTCTGAGCTGCTGTGGCTTATCCATTCGATCTTCGCCGAATTCAAAGCCGCGCAGCGCTGATCCGCGCGCTGGGGATTGATGACGAAAGGCTCGACGCGGTGATCGCGTTCGACCCGCCGCCCCGATTTGGCAGCGCAGAGCATGCCGAGCTTAGTGCAAATACGCGCCTGTTCTCGCAGTCCGCGATGCTCTTCCTTCGCCACGACATCCCCAAGAGCAACCCGGATCGCGGGTATCGGACGGTGTGGGAACCGGCCTTCCTGAAGAACGAATACAAGGCGCTGGCCCGGCGGCTCGATTCATTCTTCCGCCTGGCACTGGACGGTTATCCGAACGATCGCGCCTTTGGCTACTATCCCGGGCGCAATATCCGCGAGAATGCGCAGGCGCATGCCGGACACAAGCATTTGCTCGCGCTCGACATTACCAGCTTCTTTCCATCGATCTCCGCGGCGCGGATCGAGGCGCTGTTTGCCGGGCTAGGGGTCGAGGCGGAGGTCGCAAAGCTGCTGAGCGGGTTCGTGACCATCGGCGGCGCCTTGCCGCTGGGACTCCCGACCAGCCCGGCACTGTCAAATGCGATCCTTGTGCCATTCGACATCGAGCTGCAGGCGATGGCCGAAGCCAGGGGTGTGACCTATTCACGCTATGCCGACGATCTGAGCTTTTCTAGCGATGGCGCGTTGCCCGATGTCGAGATGATCCGGGGCTATATCGAGCGGCACGGTTTCGCGCTCGCGGAGGCGAAGACGCGCCGTTCGAAGATCGGTCAGGCGCATTATGTCACCGGCCTCAGCATCAGCGATCCCATCCGTCCGCATGTGCCGAGAGCGCGGAAACGCATTTTGCGGCAGGAACTCTATTATGCCGGGAAGTTCGGGATCGATGGCCATTTCGCGCATCTGGGCATCAACAGCTCGCAGCGCGTACAGGAGGAGGTCAATCGGCTCGACGGGCTGGTCAAGTTTGTTGCGCATCACGAGCCGAGCCTGTCCGGACGCCTGAAGAACGACTGGGCCACGGCCTTGCGCGCCAGCGGTATGCGGCCGAGCTTCGCACCCAAGAATCAGCATCGCAATCCCTTCCATCTGTTCATCGACGAAGCCGAGTTCGTGCGGGATGGGAAGAAGGTGCTGGCGCTGGGGATGGCGGTTACCCAGCATGCCCGGCGTATCGTCGATGAAACGCGGGAGGTTCTTGCGGCAACGCTCGAGGATCTCTGGGCCGCGGGCGATGTCGGGGCGATCGAGAAGCGAGGGATGCACTTCGCCGACGCCACCGAGGATCTGCGCCTCGACTATGTGCGGCGCCTCGAGCAGATGCCGTTTGAAGGCTTTGTCGCATTCGCGACCTGTGCCGAGCCCAGCGACTATCAGGCGACCTATCTGCGCTTGCTGAGCGCGTTGATCTTCCGGCGTCTCAAGGCCGCGGAAAGCCAGGCGGCGATCCTGTGCTTCGAAGAGAATGACAAGGTCTCGCGCGAAGCGATCAAAGCTTGCGTTCGCGACGCCCATGATGCGCTCAGACAGGCCCGGGATCGCCATCCGCTGGTCATTGATGTCCAGTTCGTGTCGAAGCCGGACATGCGCGTCAGCGTGCCCGACTTCCTGTTGGGCGTGCTGGGCAAATATCTGCAATCGAAGCCGGTGGCCGAGGGCAAGCCTGAATCGCGAGAGCGGCTGATGTTCGAGCGGGTGCGCGACAAAATCCGTGTGATCGCCGATCTCGATCATGGCATTGAATATTCGCGCCGAAGGCCGATCGAGCCCTGGACTCCCTGACGATGCCGACCGGGTAGAGGCGATGCCATGTCCGTGGCAGAAGCCCGCCATTCGACTCGACAGACTGGATTGACGATGAAGACCCTGTTCGCGGCATTGGCCGCCCTGCTTGCTACCGTTTCCTCGCCCGCGCTGGCCAAACAGCAAACCGCGGATGTGGCGATCCGCAACCTCACCGTGATCGATGTCGAGCATGCCAGGCCGGTCGCGGGGCAGACGGTGGTGCTGCGCGGCAAGGACATCGTTGCGGTCGGGCCAGATGCACGGATCGCACGCGAGTGGCGTGCCACCCGCGCGATCGACGGCAAGCGCCGTTTCCTGATCCCCGGCTTGTGGGACATGCATGTCCATTTCGGTGGCGGACCGGAGCTGATCGAGGAGAACAAGGCGCTGCTGCCACTGTACGTGGCGCACGGCATCACCGCGATCCGCGACGCGTCGGGCGATCTGCCCGATCAGGTGCTGGGCTGGCGCGGTGAGATTGCGAGCGGCACGCTGTTCGGACCGCATCTGATGACCTCGGGCGCCAAGATCGAGGGGCTGGCGCCGGTGTGGAAGGGAACGATCGAGACCGGGAGCGAGGCCGATATCGATCGCGCGCTCGACCGGCTTCAACAGCGCGACAAGGTCGATTTCGTCAAGATCACCGACAGTACGCTCAAGCCCGAGCTGTTCCTCTACGCGCTGCGTCAGGCCAAGGCGCGGGGGATGCGCACGTCGGGGCATATCCCGATGGCACTGACCGTGGGGCAGGCGGTCGATGCCGGGATCAGCTCGATCGAGCATCTCGACTATGCCTACAAGGCGGGTGTGAAGGACGAGGCGCAGATCGCGGCTGAGTTTGCCGCCGGACGCATCGACCGGGCCGAGGCGAACCGGCGGCTGGCGGTGGGGTTCGATCCTGTGACCGCGATGGCGGCGTATCGCAACTTCGCGGCAAAGGGCGTGTTCGTGACGCCGACGCTCAACGGCAGCCGGATCATCGCCTGGCTCGACCAGGACGATCACAAGAACGATCCGTATCTCGCCTATATCGGGCCGAAGCTGCGCAAGACCTATGACTGGCGCGTTCAGCGCGCGGCACAGGCCGACGCGGCGGCGATTGCGGCGCGCCATGCGCATATCGACCGGATGGGCGCGATCCTGCCGCTGCTGCAGAAGGCAGGCGTGACGATCATCGCCGGGACCGATGCGGGGTTCCTCAACTCGTTCAATTATCCCGGTATCGGGCTGCACGACGAGCTGTCGGTGTTCGTGAAATACGGGCTGACCCCGGCGCAGGCGCTGTCGGCGGCGACGCGGGCGGGACCGGCCTGGTTCGGCAAGCTCGATCGCTATGGCGCGATCCGTCCGGGGATGGCGGCGGACCTGGTGTTGCTCGATCGCAACCCGCTGCAGGATATCGCGGCGACGCGGGCGATCCGGACGGTGGTGATGAATGGCAAGGTCTATGATCGCGCCGCGCTGGATGCGATGCTGGCTGAGGCGCGCGGCAAGGTTGCGGCATGGAATGCGGCGGAGGGGAAGTAAGCTGAGTGATCGGCTGATTTTGTCGTTTGTCGAACGCAAATGGCGCTTGGTCAAAGCGTAACGCGCGATCCATCTTGAATGACTACAGTTGTAGTCGTTCAAGATGGAGAGGCAATCTATGAAAATCGCATATGCAGTCACCGCCCTGTTCCTGGCGCCCCTGTTCGCTTCGCCTGCGCTGGCGTCGAACGTGCCGGCACAGGCAGCCGTAACGGCGGCGAGCGAGGCGGAGATCAAGGCCGCCTCGGTGCCGGTGGAGAACTATATCAAGGCGCTGCAGACCAGCAACATCGACTATGCGCGGCTGGCCTTTCACAAGGACGCGCGGATGATCGGCAACGGGCGGAACGGTTTCGTCTCGATGCCGATCGAGGAGTGGATGAAGGGACTGACCGGTACTCCCAACGCGGACGAGGCACAGCGCAAACGGAGCTTTCGGATCCTCGATCTGACTGCGACCACGGGCGTCGCACGGGTCGAACTGGTCTACCCGGGCGTGACCTTCATCGACCATATGCCGCTGCTGAAGGTCGACGGTGAATGGAAGATCATGAACAAGTTCTTCCACGCCATTCGTCCGCCCGTGCCAGCAAACTAGGCGCGGTCCTCTAACGCTCCGTGAGGCGCGGCATCAGCTCGACGAAGTTGCAGGGCTTGTGACGGCTGTCGAGCTGGTGGGCGAGGATACCGTCCCACCCGTCGCGCACCGCGCCGGTCGAGCCGGGCAAAGCGAAGATATAGGTGCCGCGCGCGACACAGGCGGTGGCGCGCGACTGGATCGTCGAGGTGCCGATCTTGGCGTAGCTGAGGAACCGGAACAGCTCGCCGAAGCCGGGGATCATCTTGTCGGCGACCCGCTCCAGCGCTTCGGGCGTGACATCGCGTCCCGTTACGCCGGTGCCTCCGGTGGTGATGATGCAGTCCACTGTGAAGTCGTCGATCCAGGCGTGGAGCTTGCCGACGATCAGTTCGGGGTCGTCGCGGACGATCGCGCGGTCGGCGAGGATGTGGCCGGCGGCGGTGAGCAGCCCGGCCAGCGTATCGCCGGACTTGTCATCTTCGTGCGTGCGCGTGTCGGAGACGGTGAGCACCGCGATCCGCACCGGGCGGAACGCGGCGTCGGAGTCAATTGGCACTGGTGGTGCCCGGTACGCTCGCGACCGTCGCCTGCACCCGCACCGCGCCGCCGCCATTGCGGCCGGGAACCTTGGGCCAGAGGCCCTGTGCGATCGCCGAGCGGCTCGCGCTGTCGCGGCCGTCATTCTTCTCGTACATCCAGTAGTTGCGCAGCACGGTCATGACATAGCCGCGCGTCTCCCAGTACGGGATGCTCTCGATATAGAGCAGCGGATCGCCATTATCGCGGATCTGGTAGTTCCAGTTGGTCACCGGGGTCGGCCCGGCATTGTACGCCGCGATCACCTTGGGCAGCAGGCCGCCGGTGAAGCTCTGGTCACGGAGCTGCTCGATATAGGATTGGCCGACTTCCATATTGGTCGACGGACGCGAGAGGTCGCTGCGGCCGATAGTGACGCCGCGGCGGCGGCCCACATCAATCGCAGCACCACTCTTGATCTGCATCAGCCCATAGGCACCCGCGGGGCTTTCGACCGTGCGGTTGAAGCGTGATTCCTGAAGCGTGTGCGCAAACACCAGCGACTTGTCGATCCGCCAGCCACCGTCCGGCGTCCAGTCGGGAGCGGGGTAGCGCGCGTCCTCGAGCGGGCTGGCACCGGGCGGGCAGTTGTGCGTGAGCCAGAGCTGGGTCGCAGGCAGCGCGAGCCGGGCAGCAAGACGGGTCAGCGCGGCATGTTCGCGCGCGTCGCCGATCCGGGCCTGATAGCGGATCACGTCGGAGGCGAGATTGTCTTCGCCGATCTCAACCAGCGCCGCGGCGACGCGGACGTTCGGGCGGCGCTCGATCGCTTTCCAATCGCTCGACACGAACTTTTCCGGACGGACCGGGGTTTCTTTCATCCCCAGCATCTGCCGCGCAAGCAGGCCGTAAAAGGTTTCGCCATGCTGGGCAGCGTTCTTGAGCCGCGCACTGACAAGGTCGGGACGACCGCACGCCATATCGGCGCGCGAGGCCCAGTAGAGGCCGGCGGTGCGCTTTTCGGTGTCGACGGCACGCTGCGCGACCGAGGTGAAGGCCGCCTGCGCCGCGGCGCAATCCTTTTGCCGCCACGCGGCGAGACCCTGAACCCAGTCGGCGAGCGGCGCGAATTCGCCGCTGCCGGTTTGCGCCTTCGCGGCGACGCGGCGCGCATCGGCATCGCGGCCGGTGGTATAGTACATCCACGCGACGCGCTGGCGCCATTCGGTGAGGACTTCGGGCGAAAGCTCAAGGCCACGGCCTTCGATCAGCGCCTCGGCGCCCGCGGCGTCATCGGCCTTGATCAGGGGCTGCATCATCAGCACGACCTGCATCGCCGCGGCGTCAGCCGCTGGGGTCGCCTTGTAGCGGATGCGCGCGGGCGCAGCGTTGTGCCACACCATGCGCTGGGCGACCGGAAGCGCGGGAAGGTCGACCGCGCCGCGCGTGCGGGCGAGGCGGGCGAGTTGCTCGGCCTGAGGAAGCTCGGGCGCCTCGCCGAGCAGCGCCATGATCTGGGGCAGTTCGACGCGCGGCGAACCCTTGGCCACGTAAAGCTCGGCGCGCGCGGTGGCGTGGAGAAGGCCCGGACGCATCGCGTCGAGCCGAAGCTGGGCGTCGGCCCAGCGCTGCTCGCGGATCGCGGCGAAGACCGCACGATAGGAATCGCGCTCGGAACCGTCGAGCTGGGTAGGGACGCCCTCACTGGTCCCGCGCTTGTCGCGCTCGACCGGCGCGGATTCATCCGCGGCGTGGGCGACGGCGGGAAGGGCCAATGCGATGGCGGTGGCGGTAAGCAGGATACGCGGGTTCACTAGGCTTGCCCCTCAAGAAGCAACTGCAGGTCTTTCCAGGCATCGGCCTTCGCGGCGGGTCTGGTCAGCAGGAACCGCGGATGGAAGGTCGCGACCATCAGCGATTGTCCATTTTCCTGGTTAACAGGCTGTAAACGACCGCGTTGCAGACCGCTGTCGGCCCCGAGAACCGCACGGCTCACCGTCTGGCCGAGCAAGAGCAGCTTCGGCGGGGCGACAAGAGAGACGTGGTAGCGAACCAGCTCGGCCAGCCGCTCCTCTGCGTCGCGCGGGACCGACCCGGTGATCGGGCGCGCGGCACAGAGCGGCGCGAAATAGACGGAGTCGCGGTCGAGGCCGATCGCGGCGAGCATCCGGTCGAACAGCCGCCCGGCGGGGCCGGCCATGAGGGACGGGGTGTCGCCGTCCGATTCGGGGAAATCGGTGATGACCATCAGCGGCGCGGCAGGATTGCCGGTCGGCGCCACGATCGGTTCGACCCAGCTCGATTCAGGCGCGCCGCTGCCGAAGCGCCAGTCGATGAACGCCTCGAGCGTCGCGGGCAGCGGGACTTCCGGCTCAGGTTCGGCAAGCGCGGGCTGGGCCGCAGCCGACGCTACGGCAGGCGCTGCCTCGCGCGCGGTCCAGTCTCGCGGATCCTCGTCCACGAGCATGTCCACGCCCGCGTCACGCCACCATTCCAGCGCGCTGGCGGCTTCGGCCCGCCAATCCACTACCCCCGCATTACCCATGGATTTCACAGAGTCATGCCTTGACGCCACCGTCAATCTACCGCCATCGGGGGAGGGACAGGACGCGCCGCAGATGCGACGACATGTGCAGGACGAGTCCCCAAGGGGAGACAGAATGTGAGCGAACGCGAGTCGATGCCGTACGACGTCGTGATCGTCGGTGCCGGGCCTGCGGGCCTCTCCGCCGCGATCCGGCTGAAACAACTTGCTGCCGAGGCCGGCGGCGAGATCAGCGTGTGCGTCCTCGAAAAGGGATCCGAGGTCGGCGCGCACATCCTGTCGGGCGCGGTGATCGATCCGCGCTCGCTCGACGAACTGCTGCCGCAATGGCGCGAGCAGGGCTGTCCGCTCGCGCAGGTGCCGGTCAACGACAACCAGCACTGGCTGCTGAGCAAAAGCGGCAAATGGGACGTCCCTCACTTCATCGTGCCCAAGTTCATGCACAATGAAGGCACCTATACCGGGAGCCTCGGCAATCTTTGCCGCTGGCTGGCCGAGCAGGCCGAAGGGCTTGGGGTCGAGATCTTCCCGGGCTTCGCCGCCGCCGAGATCCTCTACAATGAGGACGGGTCGGTGAAGGGCGTCGCGACCGGCGACATGGGCGTGGCGCGCGACGGCACGCGCAAGCCCGACTATCAGCCCGGTCTCGAGCTGCATGCGCGCTACACCTTCTTCGGCGAAGGCGTGCGCGGGCATCTGTCCAAGCAGGTCCAGCGCCAGTTCAACCTGTGCGAAGGCGTCGAGCCGCAGATTTACGGCATCGGCATCAAGGAACTGTGGGATATCGACCCCGCGTTGCACGAGCCGGGCCGGGTGATCCATACGCAGGGCTGGCCGCTTAATGAGACCAGGGGTTCGAACGGCGGCGGCTTCCTGTACCATCAGGCCAACGGGCAGGTGGCGCTGGGGTTCGTGACCTGGCTCAACTACACCAACCCGTATCTGTCGCCTTTCCACGAGATGCAGCGCTGGAAGACGCACCCGGCGATCGCCGAGATTCTGAAGGGCGCCAAGCGCGTCTCCTACGGCGCGCGCGCGATCAGCGACGGCGGGCTGCAGTCGATCCCCAAGCTGACCTTTCCCGGCGGCGTGCTGATCGGCGACAGCGCCGGCTTCCTCAACGTGCCGCGGATCAAGGGCACGCACACCGCGATGAAGAGCGGCATGCTCGCCGCCGAGGCGGCGTTCGCGGCGGTGCAGGCGGATCGTACCGGCGACGAGCTGACGGCGTACACCGAAGGGTTCGAAGCGAGCTGGATGCACAAGGAATTGAGCATCGTCCGCAATGTCGTGCCGCTGGTGAAGAAGTTCGGCGACATGGTCGGATCGGGCCTCGCCAACGTCACCATGTTCCTTGAGAGCTGGGGCATCAAGATGCCCTTTACCCTGGGACATAAGCCCGATCACGAAAGCCTGTGGCGCAAGGATCTGGTCCAGCCGATCGACTATCCCAAGCCCGACGGCGTGCTGAGCTTCGACCGGCTTTCCTCGGTGTTCCTGTCGAATACCAATCACGAGGAAGACCAGCCGATCCACCTGACGCTCAAGGACCCGGACATCCCGGTCGAGTACGACCTGCCGATGTATGACGAGCCGGCGCAGCGTTATTGCCCGGCGGGCGTTTACGAGATCACAGGTGAGGCGGAAGGGATGCCGAAGTTCGTGATCAACGCGCAGAACTGCGTCCACTGCAAGACGTGCGACATCAAGGACCCGACCCAGAACATCAACTGGGTGGTGCCGGAGGGCGGCGGAGGACCGAACTATCCCAACATGTAAGCGCCTGATCCTGTCGCTGGCCCCCGCCGGACTGGTTGTCGCCGGGCTGGTCCTGCCGACCGCTGCGCTGGCCGATGCGCGTGCCTATGTCCGCGCCCGGGCGGCGGCGGCGGACGGGGCGGTGGACGTGGCCGCGGCAGGCTATGCTGCGGCGATGGCCGCCTCGCCCGATGACGGGGTGGTAGCGATCCGTGCCTATCGCAACGCGCTGGCGGCCGGGGACATGGTGTTGGCCCAGCGTGCGGCGGCGGTGCTAACGCGATCGGATGTCGCTCCCGCGGACGTTTCGATCCTCGATTTTGCCGTCGCCTTGCAACGGCGGAATACCGCAGCTGCGGAGGAGGCGCTCGGCAAGATCGGCACGGGGCCGCTCGATTTCCTTGCGCCGGTGCTGCGTGCCTGGATCGCCTTCGACCGTGGCGCCGATCCGATGCCGTTGCTCGACAAGGCGAACGAGAGCGGGCTGAGCCGCCGCTATATCGCCGAGCACCGCGCGCTGCTGCTGATCGCGACCGGCCGGACGGAGGACGGCATCGCCGCGCTGCAAGCCGCGGTGGGCGCCGATCCGGGGAGCATCGACCTGCGCTGGAACGCGGCGGTGTTGCTGGCGGCGAAGGGCAAGCGCGATATCGCGCTGTCGCTACTCGCCGGTGACGATCCGGTGTTGTCGGGGCTGCGCGCGCGGCTGAAGAAGGGGCCGAAGCCGGGCGCCGCGTTCGGTGCGAGCCGCGCCTTCACCCGGCTCGCGGCGGATCTGGCGGGGCAGGAGGCGCAGACGCTCTCGATCCTGTTGACCCGTTCCGCTCTGTTGCTCGACCCTGCCGACGATCGTGCGCGCCTGCTGCTCGCCGATGCGCTGGCCGGGGGGCGGGCCTATGATCGCGCGATCGGCACGCTCGACACGGTGAAGAAGGACAGCGCCTTCTATCCCGCTGCGCTGAGCGAGCGGGTGGGACTGCGCAGCAAGCAGGGCGATATTGCCGGAGCGCTGGCGCTGGCGGCATCGTTGGCGAAGGCACCCGGTGCGAGTGTGGCCGACCGGCAGCGCTATGCCGACCTGCTCGCCAATCAGGGGCGTGAGAGCGAAGCGGCCGATGTCTATGCCGGTGCGTTGACACAGGCGGGCGAGAAGGCGAGCTGGGTCAACTACCTTCAGCTTGGCGGCGCGCTGGAGCGCGCGGGCAAGTGGGAAGCGGCGCTTCCGCACCTGCGCAAGGCGGTCGAGCTCGCGCCCGAGCAGCCGGTGGCGCTCAACTATCTGGGCTATGCGCAGGTCGAGCGTGGCGAGAATCTGGTCGAGGCGACGGGATTGCTCGAACGCGCGAGCAAGCTGAGGCCCGACGACGCAGCGATCACCGACTCGCTCGGCTGGGCCTATTTCCGCCAGGGCGATTTTGCGAAGGCGCTGCCGCTGCTCGAACGGGCTGCGCAGAGCGATTCGGCCAGCGCGACGATCAACGAGCATCTGGGCGACGCCTATTGGCGGACAGGGCGCCGGTTCGAGGCGCGCTATGCCTGGAGCGCGGCGGCGCTCTATGCCGAGGGTGAACAGAAGACGCGGCTGTCGGCCAAGGTCGCCGACGGGATGAACCAGAGGACGGCGGCAAACTGATTCCGACCGAGCCTGCACCGGCCAAGCTCAACCTCGCTTTGCACGTGCGGCGGCGGCGTGCGGACGGCTATCATGAGCTGGAGACGCTGTTCGCCTTTGTCGCGGATGGCGACAGCGTGACGCTGGGCGATGGCGAAGGGTTCGCGGTGGACGGGCCGTTCGCGGGCGCGCTGGCGGGAGAAGGGGATAATCTCGTCACGCGGGCGGCGGCGCGGTTTGCAGAGGCGTTCGGGATCGAACCGTCGGGGCGGATCACGCTGACCAAGCGGCTGCCGGTGGCGTCGGGGCTGGGTGGCGGATCGGCGGATGCGGCGGCGACACTGCGGCTGCTCGCGCACCGCGAGGGGGTCGCGCTTGACGATCCACGGTTGTTTGCCTGTGCCGATGCATTGGGGTCGGACGTGCCGGCCTGCCTCTTTAGCCGTACGGCGATCGGGCGTGGGCGAGGAGAGCGGCTGGAGCCGATCGCGGGGGCAAGCGGCACGCCGGTGCTGCTGGTCAATCCGGGTGTTGCGGTGTCGACGGCGCAGGTTTTCGGCGGCTGGGACGGGATCGATCGCGGCGCGCTGGAGGTGGGCGATCTGCTCGATGTGGCACGAGCGGGACGCAACGATCTGGAGGTGCCGGCACTGGCGGTGGCGCCGGTGATCGGGGAGGTGCTGGAGTTGCTTTCGGCTCAGCCGGGGGGAGCTCTCGTGCGGATGTCGGGGTCGGGGGCAACCTGTTTCGCGCTGTTCGATGACGTCGATGCGCGCGATGCTGCGGCGGACGCGGTGAACGCGGCGCATTCCGGCTGGTGGTGTCTCAAAACGGTGCTGCTGTGACAGTTGGTTGTTCCAAAATGGAGCGATTGGTGGCAAGGGGCCCCCGCGCGCTCTGGGGAATCGAAATTGGCCCCAGATTTGCTGTAGGTTCGGTGCGGGCCATGCGCCGGGAGCGAAACGTCCGTGGATGGCCCCCGCTCGCTGATGCGAGCGGGCGCTATCCTCGCTATCGAGACCAGCCATGATCGGCTGGCAACTCCATGACCACATCGCGATCCTCACGCTTGACCGCGGCAGTGCGCGCAACGCAATTCCGACCGCAGGGTGGGAGGCGCTGGCGGCCGCTGCGTGTGAAATCGCGGAGTCGCAGGCGCGAGCCGTGATCCTGCGTTCGGCGATGCCGGGTGTCTTCTCGGCGGGCGCCGATCTCGCTGAATTTCGTCAACTGACCGAAGGCCTTGTGCGGCGCGTCCGCTTTCGCGAGGCAATGGCCGCGGGGATCGAGGGGATTGCCGCGCTGCCGATGCCGGTGATCTGTGCAGTGGATGGGGGCTGTTTCGGTGCTGCCGTCGCGCTGACGCTGGCGTGCGACATCGTGCTGGCAGGAGATCAGGCGGTGTTCGCGACCACGCCCGCCAGGCTCGGCCTGACCTATCCGGCGGGCGATGTCGCGCGGCTCACGGCGCGGGTGGGCGAGGGACAAGCGGGGCTGATGCTGTTCACCGGCGCGCGGATCGATGCGGACGAGGCGGCGCGGATCGGCCTGGCGCATCGTCGCGCCGACCATGCCCAGCCTGCAGCGCACGAATTTGCCAATGTTATTGCGGCGAATGTGCCTGAGGCGGTGCGCGCGCTGAAGGCGGTGTTGCGCGATCCGGGTGGGGCGGGCCATCGGCAAGCATTTGACGACGCCTTTGGTTCGGACGCTTTCCGCGCCCGCCTTGGTGCGTTTCTGGAGGGTAAGAGATGAGTGTGGCGCGGAGCGTCGATGGGACCGCGGACGTCCTGATCCTGTGCGACCATGCTTCGAATGAAGTGCCGTCCGATGTCGATCTGGGCATCGAGCCCGCGCTGCTGGCGAAGCACATCGCGATCGATATCGGCGCGGCGGCGGTGAGCGAGGCGCTGGCCGCGCATCTCGGCGCGCCTGCTATCCTCGCCACGGTTTCACGGCTCGTGATCGATCTCAATCGCGAACCGGACAGCGCCGGACTGATCCCGCATGTCAGCGACGGGCACCGGATTTCCGGCAATGGCGAGGTCGCGCGCGTCGAGCGGATCGCGCGTTTCCATGCGCCCTATCATCGCACCATCGCCGACGCGATCCGGGCGCGGCGTCCGAAGCTGCTGGTCTCGGTGCACAGCTTCACGCCGCGGTTGGAGCAGCATGACGGCAACGACCGCCCGTGGGAGATCGGCATTCTTTATAATCGCGATGCGCGCGCGGCGCGGATCGCGATCGAGCTGTTCAAGGCTGTCGGCGTCGTCACTGGCGACAACGAACCCTATTCGGGCCGAATCCTCAACGCGACGATGAACCGTCACGCCGAGGGTAATGGCATCCCCTATCTGGGCGTCGAGATCCGCAACGACCTGATCTCCGACCCCGAAGGTGTTGCGCATTGGGCGCAGCTATTGGCGGGAATAGTAAAAGACGCGCGCAACAGACTTGCGCAAACCGGGTCCGCGGCGACATAGGCGTTCGCGCCATGACCAATCGTTTCGACAAATCCCGCCTGCCGTCGCGCCACGTGTCCGTCGGTCCCGAACGCGCTCCGCACCGTAGCTATTATTACGCGATGGGCCTCACCGAAGAGGAGATTGCCCGCCCGTTCGTCGCGCTCGCCAGCGCCGGCAACGACAGCGCGCCGTGCAACACCACGCTCGACGCGCAGGCCGATGCCGCGCGCAAGGGCGTTGTGGACAATGGCGGGATGCCCCGCCGCTTCAACACGATCACCGTCACCGACGGGATCGCGATGGGGCATCAGGGGATGAAGTCTTCGCTCGTCAGCCGTGAGGTGATCGCGGATTCGGTCGAGCTCTCGGTGCGCGGCCATTGCTACGACGCGCTGGTTGGTTTCGCCGGGTGCGACAAGTCGCTGCCGGGGATGATGATGGCGATGCTCCGCCTCAATATCCCGTCGATCTTCGTCTATGGCGGATCGATCCTGCCCGGCCGCTATCAGGACCGCGACGTGACCGTGGTCGATGTGTTCGAGGTGGTGGGTAAGTTCGCCGCCGGGACGTGCCCGATCAGCGAGGTTCACGCGCTCGAGAAGGTTGCGTGCCCGGGTCACGGTGCGTGCGGCGGCCAGTATACCGCCAACACCATGGCGTGCGTGGGTGAGGCGATCGGGCTGTCGCTGCCCAACAGCAACATGGTCCCGGCACCCTATACCAGCCGCGAGCAAATCGCGGTCGCGGCGGGCTGGCAGGTGATGGAACTGCTCGAGCGGAATATCCGCCCGCGCGACATCTGTACGCGCGAGGCGTTCGTCAACGCGGCGCGGATCGTCGCGGCGACCGGCGGATCGACCAACGGCGCGCTGCACTTGCCCGCGATGGCGAGCGAGGCGGGGATCGATTTCGATCTGTTCGATGTCGCAGAGATATTCAAATCAACACCTTATATCGCCGACCTGAAACCCGGTGGTAAGTATGTGGCGAAAGACATGTACGAGGCGGGTGGCGTCTACATGCTGATGAAGACGCTGCTCGCCAACGACCTGCTCGATGGCAATTGCCTGACGGTGACCGGCAAGACGCTGGGCGAGAACATCGATCAGGTGACGTGGAACCCCGACCAGAAGGTGATCTATGACGTCAAGACGCCGCTGACCCCTACCGGCGGCGTGGTCGGGCTGCGCGGCACGCTGGCGCCCAATGGCGCGATCGTGAAGGTCGCGGGCATGCATCGCCTGCAATTCGAGGGGCCTGCGCGCTGCTTCGATTGCGAGGAAGACGCCTTTGCCGCGGTCGAGGAACGCTCGATCCGCGAGGGCGAGGTGATCATCATCCGCTACGAAGGACCGAAGGGCGGTCCGGGCATGCGCGAGATGCTGTCGACCACGGCGGCGCTCTATGGACTTGGCCTGGGCGAGAAGGTCGCGCTGATCACCGACGGGCGCTTTTCGGGCGGGACGCGCGGGTTCTGCATCGGCCATGTCGGGCCCGAAGCGGCCGAGGGCGGCCCGATCGCTTTGGTCGAGGATGGCGACATCGTCCGCATCGATGCCGAAGCGGGGACGATCGACCTCAACGTGGATGAGGATGTGCTCGCCGAGCGCCGCGCGAAGTGGCAGCCGCGTGAGAATGCGTACCAATCCGGGGCACTCTGGCGCTATTCGCAGACTGTCGGACCCGCCTATAAGGGAGCGGTAACGCACCCGGGGGCAAAGTCCGAAAAGCATGTCTACGCGGATATCTAAGATACTGGCGGTGAGCGCGGCGCTGCTGTCGCTCACCGCCTGTGGCACCAAGGTCGAGACCGACGCCGAGCGCGCGCAGCGCGAGAAGGCGGATCTCGCGCGCGCCGAGGCTGAGGGGCGCATTCCCTGCGCGATCGGCGAGAAGGCGGAGTTTGCCACCAACTGCACGATCGAGCGCGAGCGAACGCAGGACGGGCTGATCCTGACCGTGCGCCATGCCGATGGCGGATTCCACCGCCTGCGCGTCACCACCGACGGGCGCGGCGTGATCGCGGCGGATGGCGCGCAGCAAGCGAAGGTCTCGGTCATCGGCGACGGTGCGATCGAGGTCGCGATCGACCATGCACGCTATCGGTTGCCCGCGACGGTCAAGGCGGGCGCGGCGAAATAACGCGATTTGCGTTGCGCTGAGCTTCCTTCTATCCCGGCCAGGTCAGAGGGCCGGGCGGCCGCGTTGCGCGCAAGCGCACCGAGGAAAGTCCGGGCTCCACGGAAAAACGGTGCCGGGTAACGCCCGGCGGCTCCGGTTTCGGCCGGGGTCAGGGAAAGTGCCACAGAGAGCAGACCGCCCACTGGTCTTCGGACTAAGGGCAAGGGTGAAAGGGTGCGGCAAGAGCGCACCGCGCGACCGGCAACGGAAGCGGCACGGCAAACCCCACCGGGAGCAAGATCGAATAGGGGTCGCATATGGGGTGTTCCGCCTCGCGACCCGGGTTGATTGCTTGAGCCTGCACGCAAGTGCAGGCCTAGAGGAATGGTCGCCCATCGCGTGCACCTCCGCAAGGAAAGGGCCGCGTGGACAGAACCCGGCTTACAGGCCCTCTGACACTTTCGCCGCGCGCGGGAACCGGCTAATCGCGCGGCCATGCGTATTCTTCTGACAGGTTCGTCCGGCTGGCTCGGCCGCTATCTTGCGCCGATGCTTCGTGACGCGGGGCATCAGGTCGTTGGGCTCGATGTCGCTCCGGGCGTGGATACCGATGTGATCGGCAGCGTGGCGGATGCCGCGCTGGTCGAGCGTGTCTTCGGCGACCATGGCATCGAGGCCGTCATTCATGGCGGCGCGCTGCACAAGCCCGATATCGTCCGCTACTCGAAGCAGACGTTCATCGACGTCAACGTCACCGGTACGCTCAACCTGCTCGAAGCCGCGGTGCGTGCCGGGCATGACCGTTTCGTCAGCACTTCCACCACCTCGCTGATGATCAGCCAGGCGATCCGCGATGAGGCGGGGGATGCCGCGGTGTGGCTCGACGAGGACAGCGGCCCGATCGAGCCGCGCAACATCTATGGCACGACCAAATATGCAGCCGAGCAGCTTTGCCGCCTGTTCCATGCCGAGCATGGGCTGAACAACATCGTCCTGCGCACCGGGCGCTTCTTTCCCGAGGAGGATGACACCCACAGCCACCCGCCGGGCGAGAACCTGAAGGCCAATGAGTTTCTGCACCGTCGGCTGACGGTCGAGGATGCGGCGCGCGCGCATATCGCGGCGTTGGAGAAGGCGCCAGAGATCGGTTTCGGCACCTACCTTGTCTCGGCACCGACGCCGTTCGCACGGGAGGATGCGGCGGAGCTGAAGCGCGATGCCGCAGCCGTGGTCGCGCGGTATTTCCCGGAAGCGCCGGCGCTCTACGCCGCGCGCGGCTGGGAGCTGCCGGCGCGGATCGGGCGCGTCTATGACAGCGGCCGGATCGTGCGCGAGCTGGACTTCGCGTTCGACACGGACTTCGCGAAGATTCTGACTGCGCTCCGCGACGGCACCCCGCTGCCGTTCGAGCATGACGCGGACTATATCTCGCCCAAAGAAGTCGCGTAGCGCGGAGCGTGATTTCGTCTCGGGTGCGACGCCTATTGTGGTTTGCGCGCCGTCAACGATACTCCCGCCTCGACTCGGCTGAGGCCGGTCCGGTTTGCGTTTCCACCGTTCCATAAAGGGGGAAACTACCATGACATCGAGATGGGTTTGGCGGCACGACGGCACGCTGCAATGCGGCTTTGGCACCGAAGAGACGCTGGATGAGGCGCGTGCGGCGCTCGCTGCGATCATCGGTGAGGAGAATATCCTCAACGGCGAGAAACGGACGCTTTCCGGGCCGATCATCCCGCTCTGCGGCGCGCCGACGGGGCAGGTGAACGCGTTCGAACTGACCGAGCTGGGCTTCTGGCTGCTGTTTCACGGGATTGTCGGCCCGATCGGCTTCCGGCCCTGGGCCGATGGCGATGCCGAGCGACTGCTTTCAGGAAGCGAAGGCAACTATGCCGCGCGTCTGCTTGCAGGCAGCGAGGGCAACTACGTCGTAAAGGCCCCTGACGGCAAAGCGGTCGGCTTTCCCGGGCATGGCTGTGCACCGGCGACGATCGAGGATCTCTATGGCCGGATTTGCCGGGTCTATGACGTCGGCGATGCGCTGACGAAGGACTATATCGAGCGGCGCGTGAATATCGGACTGGTGGGCGGCCGGGTCGCGGAGATCTGGTTCGGATAGAGATGCCGTCGTGCGATCGCTATGCCTCTCTCTGCCCCATGCGCGGCGCTTGCCGCGGGGCGGGGGGAGGCGTAGCATCTGCCTATGATCGCGTGGTTCCGCCGCCGTTATCTGGACCTTCTCTGCTCGATATATATCTATAACGAGCATCGCGGTTATACGAGCATCGATCGGGTGTTGGAGGCGGTTCGCGCGCGTTCGCCGGATGATCATGCACTGATCGCCGCGATCGAGAAGCACCGCGCCGACGAGCACAAACACTATATGATGTTCAAGCGCTGGTTCGAGCTGCGCGGGAAGATGCCGCTGCGGGTCGACCGCACCTGCGGCCATATCGACCGGTTTGTCGAGATCATGTTTCGCCAGACCATCGACGAGCTCGATACCGACGCGATCATCGCGCAGGACGCGTTGTTCGAGAAATTGTGCCGGGTGATATCGCTGACCGAGCAACGCGGTTTCCGGCAGGTCGAGATCCTGTTGCGGCACCCACTGGTGCGCCATGACCGCGCGCTGATCCGCATCTTCGAGGTGATCCACCGTGACGAGCCGAGTCACTGGGCGCCGTATGACGGTTGGCTCAGGGCGAACGGCAAGCGCGATTCGAGATGGTGGGAGCGTGGGATCGACAGCTTCATCCATTCCGAACTGCTATTCCTCAAGCTGCCGGCGCTGTTCCTCAATCCGTGGCTCAGACGGCGGGACAATTGGGCGGATGCGGTGGATCCGGCCTAGCTGAGCTTCGCGCACGAAAATGCCGCCTGCGCTTGCCCCCGCGCAACAAAGGCGTAAGTGGGCGGCATCATGTCCAGCAGACCGCTCACCTTGTACGAGAAGATCTGGGACGCGCACGTCGTGGAACGCCGCGACGACGGCACGTGCCTGATCTATATCGACCGCCACCTCGTCCACGAAGTCACCAGTCCGCAGGCGTTCGAAGGGCTTCGCGCCAATGGGCGGCGGGTGCGGCGGCCGGACCTGACGCTCGCGGTGCCGGATCACAATCTTCCGACCACGCCGCGCGTCGATGCGGCGGGCAACCGACTGCCGATCGCGGACCGGGAGAGCGCGCAGCAGCTTGCCGCGCTCGAGCGTAACGTTGCCGAGTTCGGGATCGACTATTTCGGTGCGACTGCGGCCGAGCAGGGCATTGTCCATGTCGTCGGTCCCGAGCAGGGCTTCACGCTGCCGGGTACGACTTTGGTGTGCGGCGACAGCCATACCTCGGCGCATGGTGCGCTGGGCGCGCTGGCGTTCGGCATCGGCACCAGCGAGGTCGAGCATGTGCTGGCAACGCAGACGCTGCTGCTCAGCCAGTCGAAAACGATGGAGATCCGCGTCGACGGCACGCTCGGCTTCGGCGTCTCGGCGAAGGATGTGGTGCTGGCGATCATCGGCAAGACCGGCGCTGCGGGCGGCACCGGCTATGTCGTCGAATATACCGGCGAAGTGATCCGCGCGCTGTCGATCGAGGGGCGGCTGACCGTCAGCAATATGTCGATCGAGGGTGGTGCGCGTTCGGGCCTGATCGCGCCGGACGCGAAGACCTTCGAGTATCTCAAGGGCCGCCCGATGGCGCCCAGGGGCGAGCAATGGGAGCAGGCGGTGGCGTGGTGGAAGACGCTGCCGACGGACGCGGGCGCGCAATATGATCGTGTCGTTACGCTCAACGGCAGCGATATCGCGCCGTCGCTCACCTGGGGCACCAGCCCGGAGGATGTGGTGGCGATCACCGGCGTCGTTCCCGATCCGGAAAGCTTCGCCGACCCCGCCAAGCGCGTCGCGGCACAGAAGTCGCTCGACTATATGGGGCTCGCACCCGGGACACGGATGCAGGACATCGCGGTCGAGAATATCTTCATCGGCAGTTGCACCAACAGCCGGATCGAGGATCTGCGCGCTGCCGCGAATGTGGTGAAGGGGCGGCATGTCGCCGGCGGCATCCGTCAGGCGCTGATCGTACCCGGATCGGGGCTGGTCAAGCGGCAGGCCGAGGCCGAGGGACTGGACCGCATCTTCCTTGAGGCCGGGTTCGAATGGCGCGAGCCGGGCTGTTCGATGTGTCTGGCGATGAACCCGGACAAGGTGCCGCCCGGCGAACGCTGCGCTTCCACTTCCAACCGGAATTTCGTAGGAAGACAGGGTCCGGGGGCCCGAACCCACCTCGTCTCACCCGCAATGGCGGCGGCGGCGGCGGTAACGGGAAGGCTCACCGACGTGCGTGACCTTGTAGGGGGATGACCCGTGAAGCGTGTTTTGGTGTTGCTGGTGGCGGGCACGGTATTGAGCGGGGCGGCGGCGGTCTACGCGGCCGCGAACGCGAGCGCACCTACGGCGAAGCCGGGGGTGGCGAAGCCGCAGGGCCGCATCACCCGCTGATCTGCCGGATCGACGAATTTCGGGCGGCCGTCCGGACAGGGGCGGGCGCCCTTGCCGGTGTGTGCCGTCCGACGATGGAACGGAGCTAAACATGGAACCGGTGAAGAAGGTCGAGGGGCGCGCCTATCCCTGGGGCGCCAAGAATATCGACACCGATATCATCATCCCTGCGCACTGGCTCAAGACGATCAGCCGCGAAGGGCTGGGCAAAGGCGCGTTCGAGAGCGTGCGCGCGGAGCCGGGCAACATCTTCGACGACGAACTCTATGCCGGGTCGCCGATCCTGATCGCGGGCGAGAATTTCGGCTGCGGGTCGAGCCGCGAGCACGCCGCCTGGGCGCTGAAGGACATGGGCATCAACGCGGTGATTGCACCGAGCTATTCCGACATCTTCTCGGGCAATGCGTTCAAGAACGGCATTGTTGCCGTGGTGCTTCCGCAGGACGCGGTCGACAGGCTGGTCGAGGTGGCGAAGACCGATCCCGTCACGATCGATCTCGAGACGATGACCGTCACGACCCCCTATCAGGACCGCTTCACCTTCGAGATGGATGCGTTCCGCCGCGATTGTTTGATGCAAGGGCTGGACGAGGTCGGGCTGACGCTGGCAAAGGATACCGTGATTTCGAAATATGAGTCGGTGGTCGCCGAAGCGCGGCCATGGCTTAAGCGGGAGAGCGGCAATGAAGGCCTTGCTATCGCGGGAAGTGGGCGGACCTGAAACTCTAACCGTTGGTGAGTTGCCCGACCCGGTGGCAAAGCCGGGTGAGGTGGTGGTTGCGGTCAAGGCCTGCGCGCTCAACTATCCCGACGTCATCATCATCGAGGATAAATACCAGTTCAAGCCGCCGCGCCCCTTCGCGCCGGGCGGCGAGATCGCGGGCGTGGTGGAATCGGTGGGTGAGGGCGTCACTGCCCTGAAACCCGGCGACCGCGTGCTCGGCATGACTGGCTGGAACGGGCTTGCCGAGAAGATCGCGGTCGATCAGCGCCGACTGTTCGCGCTGCCTGAAGGCAAGAGCTTCGCGCAGGGTGCGTCGCTGCTGATGACTTATGGCACGAGCATCCATGCACTGCTCGACCGCGGGCGTCTCAAGGCGGGGGATACGCTGCTGATCCTCGGCGCGGCGGGCGGTATCGGCCTGTCGGCGATCGAATTGGGCAAGGCGTTCGGCGCGCGCGTGGTCGCGGCGGTATCGAGCGAAGAGAAGGCGGCGGCGGCAAAGGCCGTCGGCGCCGACGCGACGGTGATCTATGGCCGCGCGCCCTTTGACAAGGACCAGTCCAGGGCGCTGGCCGAGCAATTCAAGGCCGCGGTTGGCCCGGATGGCGCGCAGGTGATCTACGACCCCGTCGGCGGCGACTATGCCGAGCCCGCGCTGCGCTCGATCGGCTGGGAAGGGCGCTATCTGGTCGTCGGCTTCCCGGCGGGGATCCCGAAGATCGCGCTCAACCTGACGCTGCTGAAGAGCTGCGATGTGTGCGGCGTATTCTGGGGGGCGTTCGCTGCGCGAGACCCGAAGGCGAACGCCGCGCATGTCGATCACCTCTTCCGCCTGTGGGAGGAAGGGAAGATCAACCCGCATGTCAGCGAGACCTTCGCGTTCGAGGATGGCGGCAAGGCGATCGCCAAGCTCGCCAGCCGTGGCGCGATTGGCAAGCTGGTGGTGAAGGTGGCGGACTGAGCGGGCGAGCCCTCAACTGAGGGCTCGCCCGTCGTTTCGCGCGCTACCGGTTGTCGGGTTGCGCGCGTACCGAGCATCGCCCGATCCGGGAGATGCGATAGGGTCCCGAAGCCCTGGATTCGATCAGGCGCTTGCGCCGCAAGCCTTTGAAGACCTCGATCGAGCAGGTCGACAGAACATAGCCCTCGCGCGTGAAGCACAGGACTTCGAAGACGCGGCCGTGTTCGTCACGTTGGTGACGAATATAGCCGCCTTGAGCCAGCACGTGCAAAACGCGCTGCTCCAGTCGTGAAACATTCATTGGATGACTCGTGGATGAGACGGATCCTCAGACGATCGGCATCACGCGCGGGCGCGCGTCTGCCATGGTCGTCGGCAGTCCCGGTCACCGGGACGCTGGGATGATCACACAAGTTCAAACATAGGCCGCCGCTTTGTACGTCGTGGCCGTTGGTGTCAAATCAGCGGGATGTGGTCACCGGGCGCTCGCGATGCACCAGCGACACCAGCACGAACGAGATGATCATCAGCAGATACCAGGCGCCGAGCTTGCCCGGGTGGACCATCGCCCAGCGATGTTCCTGCCCCGGATAGAGCCAGGCGCGCGAGAAAGTTCCGATATTCTCCGCGAACCAGATGAACAGCGCGACCAGCAGCCAGCCCACCAGCAGCGGCATCCACCGCTCAATCCTGAACGACGTGAACCGCACTTTTGTCCGCCAGAATAACAGGCCGGTTGCCGCGAACAGCGCTAGCCGCATGTCGGGCAGCCAATGGTGAGCGAAGAAGTTGACATAGATCGCCGCCGCCAGCGCATAGGTTGCCCAGCGCGGTGGGTAGTGGTCGAAGCGGAAGTGGAAGATACGCCAGACACGGGCGATGTAGCTGCCCACTGCGGCGTACATGAAACCCGAAAACAGTGGCACAGCGCCGATCTTGAGCAAACCCGGCTCAGGGTAGAGCCACGAGCCGTACGCGGTCTTGAACAGCTCCATCACCGTGCCGACGATATGGAAGACGAGGATCACCTTCGCCTCGTTCCAGCTCTCCAGCCGGAAGGCGAGCATCCCGAGCTGGATCGCGATCGCGCCGACCGTCAGGAAATCGTAGCGCGCAATTGGCGCATCGGAGGGGTAGAAGAGATGCGTCGCGATCAGCAGCGCGAGCATCAATCCGCCGAACAGGCACGCCCAACCCTGTTTGAAGCCGAACAGCAGAAATTCGTAGAGCGCACCCTGCCAGCCTGAGGTTGGTTGCGCCGCCTCGAGCCGCGTGCGGATGCGGGCGAAGCGGGTGGCGCCAGTCGGATCGTTCAATCGTCTGCCTCTCGTGTCCGTCCGAGCTTGTTTCAGCATCTTCTGTGCCGCAAGCGGTAAAGGTGTTTATTGGCTGAGGATGCTGAAACAAGGCCGTGTCGATTGAGCGTGAGGCGGCTCAGTAGCCACTGTGAGTGATGTGCACGTCATTCGGGAAAGGGGCACCCGTGCCTGTCTCGAGCGCGGCCTTGAGGCTCATCAGGAACATCGCCCATTTGGTGGTGCAGGCGTGCATGAACTCGTTCGCTTCCCGCCAGTCCTGATGCTTGAACAGGATCGCGACCTGGTCATCGTCCTGCTTCAGGTGGAAGCTGATCCGCGTGCCGATCCACGATTCCGCGCCGTCGATTACCTCCCAGACCACGCGCGCCTCGGGCGCCAACTCGACGACTTTCATGTCGGTGAAACCGTGATCGCCGAACTGAAAATGGACGACCTTTCCTACTTCGCTCGTCCCGCGTGTATCGGACGTCCACCATGTCGACAGGCCGTCGACGGTGGCGAGCGCGTTATAGGTTTCGGCCGGCGACGCCTTGATCGTCACCTTGTGCAGAATATCGGGCATTGCAGTTCTCCAGTGATTGCACCGCGGTGCGGCGGCGCAATCAGGTAGAACCGCGGGATCGGCGGGCGGGAGTTACAATACTGGCGTGATTGCGCGCTTCACTTGTTACCCTGACGCCGCGCCATGAACGCGAGTCGTTCGAACAGCATCACGTCCTGCTCGTTCTTGAGCAGCGCGCCGTGGAGCGGGGGGATCGCTTTGCTGGGGTCGCGCGACTGGAGGACGTCGAGTGGCATGTCCTCGTGCAGCAGCAGCTTGAGCCAGTCGAGCAACTCGCTGGTGCTGGGCTTCTTCTTGAGGCCGGGGACTTCGCGGATGTCGTAGAAGATATCCATCGCCTTGCTCACCAGGATCTTCTGGATCCCGGGGAAATGGACGTCGATGATCGCCTGCATCGTCTCACGATCGGGAAATTTGATATAGTGGAAGAAGCAGCGGCGCAGGAAGGCGTCGGGCAGTTCCTTCTCGTTGTTGCTGGTGATGACGACTATCGGGCGTTCGGTTGCGCGGACGGTCTCGCCGGTCTCGTAGACATGGAATTCCATGCGATCGAGTTCCTGGAGCAGGTCGTTCGGGAATTCGATATCGGCCTTGTCGATCTCGTCGATCAGCAGCACGGGTAAAGTAGGAGAGGTGAACGCCTCCCACAGCTTTCCCTTGCGGATATAGTTGGAGATGTCGTGGACGCGCTCCTCACCCAGCTGACCGTCGCGCAGGCGGGCGACGGCGTCATACTCGTACAGGCCCTGATGCGCCTTGGTGGTCGACTTGACGTTCCATTCGATTAGCGGCGCGCCGACCGCCTTGGCGATCTCGTACGCCAGCACCGTCTTGCCGGTGCCCGGCTCGCCTTTCACCAGCAGCGGACGGCGCAGCGTGACCGCGGCATTGACCGCGACCTTGAGGTCATCGGTCGCGACATAGCTCTGGGTGCCTTCGAAGCGCATTCCTGCCCTCGCCGTAATTGGAAGATCGGGTATGCGGGTAGCGGGATTGAACGCATGGACGCAAGCGGTTTGCCAGCAGGGTGGCGCTTTCGTAGTGTTCGCGCGCGGTTCGACTCCGCGCCCCAACAGAGAGGAACGTCCGATGCCCAAGTCGTACTCCGGAATCCTTCTTGCCAGCTCGCCTGTCCTGGCTCTCGCGCTCCTTGCCGGGTGCGGAAAGAAGAGCGAGACCGCGCCGGCGAACACGAACGAGCCTGCCCTGACCGCCAACGAGTCGGTCGCGCCCGGCAACGCAATGGCGGCGGCGCCTGTGACCGTGGGCTATGACTGTATGCCCGCACTTCTGCTGAGCGCGGCCTACGACAATAGCGGTGCGGCGCCCAAGGCGAAGCTGACGATCGGCGACAAGAGTTACGACCTGACGGGTGTGCAGGCGGCGAGCGGCGCGAAATATGTCACCGACCAGGGCCGCTCGGCTGGCAAGACACTGGTCTGGTGGACCAAGGGTCCGGAGGGCACCCTCTATGAGGGCAAGGTCGGTGGCACCGACGCCGACGAGAAGAAGGTTTCGAGCTGCAGCGAACGCAAGAGCTGATCAAGAGGGGCGGGGGCGACTTGTCGCGCCCCGCCTTCCGAAATCAGAGCATATCGCGGGCGGATGCGCGGGCTTCGAGTACGTCCCAGATGCCACGATGCTGCGCCAGCATCTGCTGGGCACCGAACAGCATCGCGCGCTCGGCGGGCAGCGTCGAAGCCAGCGCGTCGATCACGGTCGCGCTCTCGTGCACCGGGGGCAGGAGCGACTCGGGCGTGTCGAGGCCGAGGCGCCCGGCCGCGATGTCGAGGAGGCCACGGATCGCCGGCCAATCCAGCACCAGCGCGATTGCGGTGCCGTCGGCGCAACCGGTGCGATCCGACTGGGCAAGCATGTCGAGCGCGTGACGCTGGGCCGCGACCGCGGCTTCGGACTGGGCCTGGCCGGGCGTGCTGGGCAGCGGACCGGCTGATGCGACGAGGCGCACGATGAACGCCCGCTCGGCCGAAAAACCTTCCGCTGCCTGCGCCATCCAGCCTGTGGTGGCGGGCTCGCGCGAGTGCGATGCGGCTTGCTCGACAACATCGGGGTGGCGAGCGTGGAGCAGGCAGATCATGTGCACGGCATCCGCCAGATCGCGCATCGGCGCGATGCCGGTGGTCAACCGCGTCAGGAAGCGATGGCTCGCACTGCCATCTGCGGCGACCAGCGCCGTCAGAGTGCCCGAAGCGCCGCCAAGCCCCGCCGTTTGCACCGACTCCAAAGCCATTCGATCCCCATGCCTGATCCGCACCGGGGAATCCGGCGCCTGCGGAACTGCTGTGGCCCACAGGTCTATACCGAAGCACGTAAAGACCTGGTTGATATCGAGTTTACCACGGTGAAGGGATCGCAGGGCGCGATCAGCGGAGACGAAGCGCTTTTCAATAACTGACTGGTCAGTTATTTACCTCATATGCCACGCCGTACCCCGCCCAACCGCCGCGAGGCGATATTGAACGCCGCCCGCATCGAGTTTGCGGCGCGAGGCTATGCGGGAACGCGCATGGAGGATGTCGCGGCGGGTGTCGGTATCTCGAAGGCCGCGCTCTATCTGCAGTTCGCCGATAAGGCGGCACTGTTTCAGGAACTGGTGGACTGGATGCTGGAAACGCGGCTGCCCGCAGCGCTTCCGCCCGCACTCGAATCAGCGGGGCCGGCGGCGCAGCTGGAGGCGCTCGTGCGGTTGGGCGCGGCGCAGCTTGCCGAGCCGGAGATCGCATTCCTGCCCCGGCTGGTGATCGGCGAGGGTGGGAATTTCCCCGAAATGGCGCGGACTTATCATGATCGTGCAGTGGACCGGATACTTAAGCTGGTCGCGGACATCGTCGCGCGGGGCGTTGCGGACGGGAGCTTCCGGCGAGTCGACCCATATCTGACCGCACGGAGCATTGCGGGCGCACTGCTGCTGGGCGCGCTGTGGAAGACGGTATTCGAGCCGGTCGGTGCGAAGCCGGTGGATATGGCGGCGCTTGCCGCCTCGCATATCGATGTGATCCTGCATGGGCTTGTGACGGGAGAGCGAACGTGAAGCGGATCTTGCCTGTGGCGGCGATCGGGATCGCGGCGATTGCCGCGCTGATCTGGTGGGCGTTCGGACGCGAACAGGCGCCGGAACCCTGGCTCGGCTATGTCGAGGGCGAAGCGATCGAGGTCGCGGCGCCGGTGTCGGGCCAGCTTGCCGCGCTCAACGTCCAGCGCGGCGGACAGGTCGCGGCGGGGCAGGCGTTGTTCGCGCTCAACGCCGCGACGACTGAAGCGGAGCTGAAACGGCTTCAGGCGCAGCTCGCCTCCGCACAGGCGCAGCGCGACGACCTGACCAAGGCGCGGCAGCGGCCCGCCGAACTCGACGTCGCGCGTGCGCAGCAGGCGGCGGCGCGCGCCGAGGTGACGCGGACGGCGCGTGACTATCAGCGGATCGCGACGCTCGCCCAGCGCGGTTTTGCGACCAAGGTTCAACTCGACGCGGCGCGTGCGGCCGCCGAAAGTGCCCGCGCATCGCTGAGTCAGGCGCAGGCGAGCGAGGCGTCGGGCGAGCTTCCCGGCCGAACGGATCAGATCGCCGCCGCCGATGCGCAGATCGCGGCAGCAAGCGCTGCGATCGCGGCGCAGAGCCGGCGCGGGGAGGAGATCGCCCCGGTCGCACCCGCCGCAGGGCTGGTCGAGCAGACCTATTTCAACCCCGGCGAGTGGGTGACCGCCAACACGCCGGTGGTACGGCTGCTGCCCCCCGGCCGGGTGAAGATCCGCTTCTACGCGCCGCAGGGGGTGGTGTCGGCGCTGAAGCCCGGATCGAAGGTCACCGTAACCTGCGATGGTTGCGATGGACCGGTGGTTGCCACGGTGCGCTATGTCGCGCCGCAAGCCGAGTTCACCCCGCCGGTGATCTACAGCGAACGTGCCCGCTCGAAACTGGTCTTTCTGGTCGAGGCCTATCCGGACAGCGGTGTGGAGAAGCTGCGGCCCGGCCTTCCCGTTGAGGTGCAACCGCGGTGAGTGTCGACGCGGCGATCTCGGTCGAGGGGCTGACCAAAAGGTTCGGCAACCGGACGGTGGTCGACAAGGTCAGCCTTGAAGTCGGGCGTGGGCGCATCTGCGGGTTCCTCGGCCCCAACGGCTCGGGCAAGACCACCACGCTGCGTATGATCTGCGGCCTGCTGATCCCCGATGGCGGGGGCGGCGAGGTGCTGGGGATGGACCTGCTGACCCAGCGCGAGCTGATCAAGCGCCGGATCGGCTATATGACCCAGCGCTTCGGCTTGTTCGAGGATCTGACGATCCGCGAGAATCTGGTCTTTGTCGCCGACGCCTATGGCCTCGACGCAAAGACGCAGCGGGTGAACGCGGCGCTCGAGCGGCTCGGCCTCGAGACGCGGGCCGACCAGCTTGCCGGCACCTTGTCGGGCGGATGGAAACAGCGTCTCGCGCTTGCTGCCTGCGTGCTGCACGATCCGGAAATCCTGCTGCTCGACGAACCCACAGCAGGCGTCGATCCGCTCGCGCGGCGCGAATTCTGGGATCAGGTGCACATGCTTTCGGCCGAGGGCACGACCGTGCTCGTCTCGACCCATTATATGGACGAGGCCGAGCGCTGCCACGACATCGCGTACATCGCTTATGGCGTACTGCTGGCGCGCGGCACGGCGGACGAGATCGTCGCGCAATCCGGCCTCGTCGCGCTGGCCGGGGAGGGGCCGGGTGCCGACCGGCTCGCTCCGAAGCTGGAGAAGGCGCCGGGCGTGGCGATGGCGGCGGCGTTCGGGCCGACGGTCCATGTCTGCGGCCGTGACATGACCGCGCTGCGGGCGGCGGTCGCTGAGGTTGCGCCCGAGATCAGCTGGCGCGAGACCGATCCGACGCTGGAGGATGTGTTCATTCACCTGATGCGCGGCGCGACGGACAACAGCACGGAGCCGCGCGCATGACGCAGGGCTTCGTCCTCGCCTGGCGGCGTATCTGGGCCGTGCTGGTCAAGGAGGTGCATCAGCTGCGCCGCGATCCGCTGACCTTCGGCATGGCGGTGGGGCTGCCTCTGGTCCAGCTGATCCTGTTCGGCTTCGCGATCAACAACGATCCGCGCCACTTGCGCGCCGCGATCGAGATGAACGACCATAGTTCGATCACCCGGACGGTCGAAAGCTCACTGCGGGCGAGCAGCTATTTCGAGCTGGTTCCGGTGAACAAGCCGGGCGAGGGGGAGGCGATGTTGCGCCGCGGCTCGGTGCAGTTCCTGATCGTCGTGCCGAGCAACTTCACCCGCGACCTGATCCGTGGCGAGCGACCGCAGTTGCTGGTGCTGGCCGATGCCACAGATCCGGCTGCCACCGGCAATGCGACGGCTGCGGTGGAGCAAGCAGTGCTGTCGGGCCTGCGCCACGACCTGATCGGGCCGCTGGCCGCGCGCGCCGCGACGCCGTCCCCGGTCGAGGTGGTGATCCAGCGCCGCTACAATCCCGAGGGGATCACCAGCCACAATATCGTGCCCGGCCTGCTCGCCGTGGTGCTGTCGATGACGATGGTGATGATGACCTCGATCGCGGTTGCCCGCGAACGCGAGCGCGGGACGATGGAAAACCTGCTCGCGATGCCGCTGCGCCCGATGGAGGTGATGGCGGGCAAGATCCTGCCCTACGTCCTGATCGGCGCGGCGCAGACGGTGATCATCGTCGTGTTGGCGGGGCTAATCTTCCACGTGCCGTTCGCGGGCGCGGCGTGGCTGCTGGCGCTGGCGACGTTGGTGTTCATCACCGTGAGCCTGCTGCTCGGCTTCACCCTGTCGACCTTTGCCAAGACGCAGATGCAGGCGATGCAGATGAGCTTCTTCTACATCCTGCCCAGCATCCTGCTGTCGGGCTTTGCATTCCCCTATGCCGGGATGCCGCGCTGGGCGCAGTGGCTGGGCGAACTGCTCCCCGTCACCCATTACCTCCGCGTGGTGCGCGGGGTGATGCTCAAGGGCTGGTACCCCAGTGAGGCGCTGACTCAGCTGCTGATCCTCGCGGCGCTGGGCGGCGTGTTCGCGGTGATCGCGGTGCGGCGATACGGGGATACGCTGGAGTAGCGCTCCAGAACGAAAAAGGGCGGGGATGACCCGCCCTTTTCCTTGTGTCTGTCGATCGGACCTTACTGGTCGAGGAACGACCGCATCTTGCGCGAGCGGCTCGGGTGCTTGAGCTTGCGCAGCGCCTTCGCCTCGATCTGACGGATACGTTCGCGGGTAACCGAGAACTGCTGGCCGACTTCCTCAAGTGTGTGATCGGTGTTCATGCCGATGCCGAAGCGCATGCGCAGCACGCGCTCCTCACGCGGGGTGAGGCTGGCGAGGACGCGGGTGACGGTTTCCTTGAGATTTGCCTGGATCGCGGCATCCACCGGGATGATCGCGTTCTTGTCCTCGATGAAGTCGCCGAGATGGCTGTCTTCCTCGTCGCCGATCGGCGTTTCGAGCGAGATCGGCTCCTTGGCGATCTTCATCACCTTGCGCACCTTCTCGAGCGGCATGCTCAGGCGCTCGGCCATTTCCTCGGGCGTGGGCTCACGGCCCTGCTCGTGGAGGAACTGGCGGCTGGTGCGGACCAGCTTGTTGATCGTCTCGATCATGTGCACCGGAATACGGATGGTGCGCGCCTGATCGGCGATCGAGCGGGTGATTGCCTGACGGATCCACCAGGTCGCATAGGTGCTGAACTTGTAGCCGCGGCGATATTCGAACTTATCGACGGCCTTCATCAGGCCGATGTTTCCTTCCTGAATGAGATCCAGGAACTGCAGGCCGCGGTTGGTGTATTTCTTGGCGATCGAGATGACGAGGCGCAGGTTCGCCTCGACCATTTCCTTCTTGGCGATACGCGCTTCGCGCTCGCCCTTCTGCACCATGTTGACGATGCGGCGGAACTCGGCGAGCGCCATGCCGGTCTGCTGGCTGATCTCGCTGATCTCGATGCGGATGCGGTCGACGGCGGGGGCTTCGTTGGCGGCGAAGGCGGCCCATTTCTTGTCGATCTTCTCGACCGAGGCGATGAAGCTCTCGTCCAGCTCGTGGTTGACGTAGCGGTCGAGGAAGTCCTTGCGGTTGACCTTATGGCGCTCGGCAAGGCGCAGCATCTGGCCACCCAGCGCGGTCAGGCGCCGGTTGAAGCTGTAGAGCTGATCGACGAGATACTCGATCTTCGCCTGATGGAACTGCACGGACTCGACCTCGGCGGTCAGCTCCTCGCGCAGTTTATGATATTTCTTCTCGTCCGCAGCCGTAAGTTCGCCGCCCGCGGCCATCGCGTCGAGGCGGCTCTGCTGGACCTTGCTGAACTTCTTGTAGATCGAGGTGATGCTCGCGAAGCGCTCCAGCGCCTGCGGCTTGAGCGTCTCCTCCATCTGGGCGAGCGAGAGGGTGTTGTCTTCCTCTTCGTCGTCTGACTGGCGCGGCGTGCGGCGCTCGGTCAGCTCGTCGTCCTCGTCGTCGGCGGGGGCCTCTTCGGGCTCTTCCTCTTCCTTGAACGAGGCACCGGCGGTCTTTTCGCTGATCTCGCCGTTATCGTCTTCCTCGGCGCCCTCGACCTGCTCGGCCGACGGACCCTTGGACAGCATCGCATCGAGATCGAGGATCTCGCGCAGCTGCATCGTGCCTTCGTTGAGGGCGTCCGACCAGCCGATGATCGCGTTGAAGGTGATCGGCGATTCGCACAGGCCGAGGATCATCGTGTCGCGACCGGCCTCGATCCGCTTGGCGATCGCGATTTCGCCCTCGCGGCTGAGCAGCTCGACGGCGCCCATCTCGCGCAGGTACATGCGGACGGGATCGTCGGTGCGATCGACCGTCTCCTTCTTCTTCGCGATTTCGAAGGGCTCGTCGTCCTTGTCGGACGCATCGACCTCATCCGGGGTGTCATCCTCGGGCTGTTCGTCCTCGCCGACGTCTTCATTCTCGACGACGTTGACGCCCATGTCGGACAGCGCCGACATCACGTCTTCGATTTGGTCAGTCGTGAACTGATCCTGCGGCAGCATCTCGTTGAGCTGGTCGACAGTGATGTAACCGCGCTTTTTGGCACGCGCGACCAGCTTCTTGATCGACCCTTCGTTGAGGTCGATCAGCGGCGCGTCGCCGGTCTCGGTCGTATCGCCGTCGTCTGCCATAATTGCCTTTGCCATCGAATGCCTTTGTATCGGATGGCGGCTATTATACGCCGCCTATTCGCTGAATTAGTCCTCGTCCGCAAGCATCAGATTCGCGAGTCGCGCTTCGAGCTCCGCCTTGCGCCGTACCAGCGCCACCTGACGCTCGAACGCTTCGTCACTGAAACGCATCTGAACCGCCGTCGTTGCCTCTGCCAGCGCGGCATCGACTTGCGGCCTTGCGACAAGCACCGCGATCGCTTCACCAAGGTCGAGCGCCGCCCGCCCCGCATCCCATTCTTTCTGCGTGAAGGTGAAGGGAAGCGTGTCTGCGCGCAGCAATTCGGCTGCTATCTGATCAAAACCGGACGCCGCCAATATGGTGCGCAGGCGCGCCGTATCAAGCGCATGATCTTCAAGGGCGACATCGACCACCGCTTCGAACAGCCGGCCGAGTGCGCCGTCGGCGAGACGGAGGCTGGACAATGTCTCCAGATGCCGCGCGATTTCGGCCGGGTGGCGGATCAGGCCGGCGAGTACGGCCTTTGCCAGCACGCGATCGATTCCGGTCGCGCCAAGCGCCTGGACGGCAGGGCTGGGGGGCGGTTCGGGCGGTTGCCAGCGCTGGCCGGGGCGACCGGGCGTGCGGTTGCCCGGTGCGCGGGGCGTGAAGCTGCGCGATGGCGGCGCGAAATGCGCGTCGCAGCGGTTGCGGAACTCCGTCACATATTCGTGGCGGACATTGCCGTCCTGAATCGTCGCAGCGAGATCGGACAGGCGGTGCTTGAGGCCCGCGCGCGCCTCGGGCGTTTCCAGCGGTTCGGCGGCGAGCTCGTGCTGCCAGATCCGGTCGGCCAGCGGCTGCGCGGCCTGAAGCAGCGCTTCGAACGCCTGCGGGCCGGAAGCGCGGACAAGATCGTCGGGATCCTGACCATCGGGCAGCGTGACGAAGGCGAGGCTGCGGCCGGGGCCGAGGTGGGGGAGGGCGCGGTGGGCGGCGCGGATCGCAGCCTTTTGTCCTGCCTTATCGCCGTCGAAGGCGAGCAAGGGGATATCGGCCATCCGCCACAGCCGCTCGATCTGATGCTCGGTCAGCGCGGTGCCGAGCGGGGCGACCGCTTCGCCGAACCCGGCCTGCGCCAGTGCGATCACGTCCATATAGCCTTCGACGGCGATCACCCGTCCGGTCTTGCGTGACGCGGCCGCGGCGCGATCGAGATTGTAGAGCGTGCGGCCCTTGTCGAAGAGCGGGGTTTCGGGGGAGTTGAGGTATTTGGGCTCGCCCTCGCCGATGATGCGCCCGCCAAAGCCGATGACGCGTCCGCGCGCGTCCTTGATCGGGATCATCAGCCGGCCGCGAAAGCGGTCATAGGGTTCCTTGTTCTCGACCTGGATCAGCATCCCGGCCTCGACCAGCATCGGGTCGCCATACGCCTTCAGCGCCTCGCGCAGCCGGGTGCGCGAATCCGGCGAATAGCCCATGCCGAAGGCGCGGGCGGTGTCGGCGGTGATGCGGCGGCGTTCGAGCAACGCGCGCGCTTCCGCGCCGGCGAGACCGTGGAGCTGGTCGACATAGAATTTGGCGGCGTCGGCCATTGCCTCGTGCAGGCCCTTCGCCCGCTCGGCCTTCTCCGCCGCGCGCGGATCGGCCTGCGGCACGTCCATGCCCGCGGCGGCGGCGAGTTCCTTCACCGCATCCATGAAGGGCAGGCCCTGCTGGTCGGTCATCCAGCGGATCGCGTCGCCATGCGCCCCGCAGCCGAAGCAGTGATAGAAGCCCTTGTCGTCGTTGATCGTGAACGACGGCGTCTTCTCGTTATGAAACGGGCAGCACGCCTTCCACTCGCGCCCCGCACGCGTGATCTTCACGCTGCGGCCGATCAGGGCGGACAGCGTGGTGCGGGCGCGCAGCTCGTCGAGAAAGGCGGGCGTCAGCGCCACGTCAGGCGAGCGCCGCCTTCACCAGTCCCGACGCCTTGGCCATGTCGATCTGGGTGGCGTAGCGAGTCTTGAGCGCGGTGATGACCCGGCCCATGTCCTTGATGCTGCTGGCGCCGAGCTCGGTCTTGATCGCCTCGATCGCCGCGCTGATCTCCTCTGCGCTCATCTGAACGGGCAGAAAGCGCTCGATCACGGCGACTTCGGCTTTTTCTTTATCCGCCAGCTCCTGACGGCCGCCCTTTTCGAACATCTCGATCGACTCGCGGCGCTGCTTGATCATCTTTTGCAGCACTTCGACCACCAGCGCGTTGTCGTCGGTGACCGGCGCTTGCATGCGCGCCTCGATATCGCGGTTCTTGATCGTGCTCTGGATCAGGCGGAGGGCGGCGGTGCTTTCCCTGTCGCCGCTCTTCATGGCGGTGATGACGGCGGCCTGGATATCGTCGCGGATCATTTTCTATCTACCCACAGGTGAATCGGAATTATCCGGCCTTAGCCCTCGTGGACGCCCGACGCGAGGGTTGACGAAATAGGGGGAGGGGTCTAGCGGGCAGCGCTTAGCGACATCGCCGGAAAAACTTACAGGAGCGCCCTTCTCTGATGGCCGAAGCCACGCCTATTGCTGTGCCCGAAGGCGCCACCGGAGTCCTTGTTCTTTCAACCGGCGAAGTGATCTGGGGGCGCGGATTCGGGGCCGAGGGCCATGCCGCGGGCGAAGTCTGCTTCCACACCGCGATGACCGGCTATCAGGAGATCATGACCGACCCGTCCTTTGCGGGCCAGATGATCTGCTTCACCTTCCCCCATATCGGCAATGTCGGCGCCAACCCCGACGACGTCGAGGCGGACAATCCCCACGCGCTCGGCATGATCGTGCGCGAGGACGTGACCGAGCCGAGCAACTTCCGCAGCGCCGAGCGGCTCGACGACTGGATGCGCAAGCATGACCGGATCGGTCTTGCCGGGATCGATACCCGCGCGCTGACGCGCCGCATCCGTGGCCAGGGCGCACCCAACGGCGTGATCGCCCATGCGGCGGACGGCAAGTTCGACATCCCCTGGCTGCTCGAGCGCGCCAAGGCGTGGCCGGGTCTCGAAGGCATGGACCTCGCCATCACCGTCACCACCGAGACGCATTTCGGCTGGGAAGGCGGCGTGTGGCGGCTGGGCTTCGGCTATGGCGGCGAGGGCAAGGAAGACGCTCGCCCGCATGTCGTGGCGATCGATTACGGCTCGAAGCACAATATCTTCCGCAATCTGGTTCAGGCCGGCGCCAAGGTGACGGTACTGCCCGCCACCGCGACCGCCGAACAGGTGCTGAGCTTCGCCCCCGACGGCATCTTCCTGTCGAACGGCCCGGGCGATCCCGCCGCGACCGGCGAATACGCCGTGCCGGTGATCCGCGAGCTGCTGGAGACCAAGAAGCCGCTGTTCGGCATCTGTCTCGGCCATCAGCTGCTCGGCCTCGCGGTCGGCGCGCAGACCACCAAGATGTTCCAGGGCCATCGCGGCGCCAATCATCCGGTCAAGCGCCTCAGCGACGGCGCGGTCGAAATCACGTCGATGAACCACGGTTTCGCGGTGGACCGCGACACGCTGCCCGCGAACGTGACCGAGACGCATGTCTCGCTGTTCGACGGCAGCAACTGCGGGATCGAGATCGACGGCGGCCGCGCGTTCAGCGTGCAGTATCACCCCGAGGCGTCGCCGGGGCCGCAGGACAGCTTCTATCTGTTCGAGCGGTTCGTGGGGATGTTGCGGTGAGGCGCCTAGCCTCCTGTGCTGCCCTGCTGCTGATGACAGCCTGTTCCGTCGATCCTCGACCCGCTTTGAATGACGATCAGTTCGCAACGATCGTCAAGAAGTGTCGGCTTTCCGAGAAAGTGGAGTTGAGGCGATCCGACGATGGTCAACCGATGATCGTCCTCACCGGCTCCGGAACGACCACGGCACAAATCGATTGCATCCGTGCTGAGCAGGAAACGCTCGGCGCCACAGCTGATATGGCGAACTGACAACAATGCCCAAACGCACCGACATCTCCTCCATCCTCGTCATCGGCGCCGGTCCCATCGTGATCGGGCAAGCGTGCGAGTTCGACTATTCGGGCACGCAGGCGATCAAGGCGCTCAAGGAAGAGGGCTATCGCATCGTCCTGGTCAATTCGAACCCGGCGACGATCATGACCGATCCCGAGCTGGCCGACGCGACCTATGTCGAGCCGATCACGCCGGCGGTGGTCGCCAAGATCATCGAGAAGGAGCGGCCCGACGCCGTCCTGCCCACGATGGGCGGCCAGACCGCGCTCAACACCGCGCTGGCACTGGCGAACGACGGCACACTCGAAAAATTCGGCTGCATCATGATCGGCGCCGATGCCGAGGCGATCGACAAGGCCGAGGACCGGCTGAAGTTCAAGGATGCGATGACCAAGATCGGGCTGGAATCGGCCCGTTCGGCGATCGCCCATACCGAAGCCGAGGCGCTGGAGGGGCTGGAGAAGGTCGGCCTGCCCGCGATCATCCGTCCCAGCTTCACCATGGGCGGTTCGGGCGGCGGCATCGCGTACAATCGCGAGGAATTCCTCACCATTGTCCGCAGCGGGCTCGACCTGTCGCCGACGACCGAGGTGCTGATCGAGGAATCGCTCCTCGGCTGGAAGGAATATGAGATGGAGGTCGTGCGGGATCGCAACGACAACGCCATCATCATCTGCTCGATCGAGAATATCGATGCGATGGGCACGCACACGGGGGATTCGATCACCGTCGCGCCGGCGCTGACGCTGACCGACAAGGAATACCAGATCATGCGCAATGCATCGATCGCGGTGCTCCGTGAAATCGGCGTCGAAACGGGCGGTTCGAACGTGCAGTTCGCGGTCAATCCGAAGGACGGCCGCCTGATCGTGATCGAGATGAACCCGCGCGTGTCGCGTTCCTCGGCGCTGGCGTCGAAGGCGACCGGCTTCCCGATCGCCAAGGTCGCGGCCAAGCTCGCGGTCGGCTATACGCTCGACGAGATCGAGAACGATATCACCGGTGCAACCCCGGCGAGCTTCGAGCCGACGATCGATTACGTCGTCACCAAGATCCCGCGCTTCGCGTTCGAGAAGTTCAAGGGCGCCGAAGCAACGCTGGGCACCGCGATGAAGTCGGTCGGCGAAGTGATGGCGATCGGCCGCAACATCCATGAATCGATGCAGAAGGCACTGCGCGGCCTCGAAACCGGCCTCAGCGGCTTCAACAATGTCGATCATCTGGCCGGCGCGCCGCGCGACGAGATCGAGGCGGCACTCGCGATCCGTTCGCCCGACCGGCTGCTGATCGCGGCGCAGGCACTGCGGGAGGGCTTCACCGTCGCCGAAGTGCATGCGCTGACGAAGTACGACCCGTGGTTCCTCGAGCGGATCGCGGAGATCATCCGCGCCGAGGGCGAGGTCGCGACCAATGGCCTGCCGCAGGACGCGACGGGGATGCGCAAGCTCAAGTCGATGGGCTTCAGTGACAAGCGGCTCGCCTGGCTGGCGCTGCAATCGGCCAATCTGCGCGAAGGCGCGGGGGCGATGGCGCGCTCGTCGGGGCTGATCGGTGAGGTCGTCAAGGCGATGACCGGCGGCGTGACCGAGGCGGACGTGCGTGCGCTGCGCCACAAGCTGGGCGTGCGCCCGGTGTTCAAGCGGATCGATACCTGCGCGGCCGAGTTCGACGCGAAGACGCCGTATATGTACTCGACCTATGAGGCGCCGAGCTTTGGTGAGCCCGAGTGCGAGAGCCAGCCTTCGGATCGCAAGAAGATCGTGATCCTGGGCGGCGGTCCGAACCGGATCGGGCAGGGGATCGAGTTCGATTACTGCTGCTGCCACGCCTGTTTCGCGCTGTCGGATGCGGGTTTCGAGACGATCATGGTCAACTGCAACCCGGAAACGGTGAGCACCGACTATGACACGTCGGATCGCCTCTATTTCGAGCCGCTGACTGCCGAGGACGTGCTGGAAATCCTCGAAACCGAGAAGTCGAACGGCGAACTGGTCGGCGTGATCGTGCAGTTCGGCGGGCAGACCCCGCTCAATCTCGCGCGTTCGCTTGAGGCGGCCGGGATCCCGATCCTTGGCACTTCGCCCGACGCGATCGATCTCGCCGAGGACCGTGAGCAATTCGCCGATCTGGTGTCCCGGCTTGGCCTCAAACAGCCCGCCAACGGCATTGCGCGCAGCCGCGAAGAGGCGATCGCGGTGGCCGAGCGGATTGGCTATCCGGTGCTGACGCGCCCGTCCTTCGTGCTGGGCGGCCGGGCGATGGAGATCGTCGATACTCCAGAGCAGCTCGACCATTACATCCAGACCGCGGTTCAGGTGTCGGGCGATGCGCCGGTGCTGATCGACCAGTATCTGCGCGACGCGGTCGAGGTGGATGTCGACGCGATCGCAGATGGCGACGATGTCGTGGTCGCGGGCGTGCTGCAGCATATCGAGGAAGCCGGCGTCCATTCGGGCGACAGCGCCTGCTCGATCCCGCCTTACTCGCTGTCGGCGGAGATCATCGCGGAGATCGAGCGTCAGACCGAGGCGCTGGCGCGTGGCCTCAGCGTCAAGGGGCTGATGAACATCCAGTTCGCGGTCAAGGACGGCGAAGTCTATCTGATCGAGGTCAATCCGCGTGCCTCGCGCACCGTGCCGTTCGTCGCCAAGGCGATCGGCGCGCCCATCGCGAAGATCGCGAGCCGGGTGATGGCGGGCGAGAAGCTCAAGGACCTGCCGAAGATCGATCGCGACATCGATTATGTTGCGGTCAAGGAAGCTGTGTTCCCGTTCAACAAGTTCCCGGGCGTCGATCCGGTGCTGTCACCGGAAATGAAGTCCACGGGCGAAGTGATGGGAATCGATAGCGATTTCCCGATGGCCTTCGCCAAGTCGCAGCTCGGCGCCGGCATGACCCTGCCCAAGCAAGGCCGCGTGTTCGTCAGCGTCAAGGACGGCGACAAACCGGTGGTGCTGCCGGGTGTGCGCATCCTGGTCGAGCAGGGCTTCGCCATCGTCGCGACCGGCGGCACTGCGGACTATCTCGAGGCCAATGGCGTGCCGGTTGAGCGCGTCAACAAGGTGGCGCAGGGGCGCCCGCACATCGTCGACCGCATCGTCGACGGCGATATCGCGCTGATCTTCAACACCACCGAAGGCTGGCAGTCGCTCAAGGACAGCGAATCGATCCGTGCATCGGCGCTGACGCTCAAGATTCCGTACTTCACAACTGCCCCGGCGAGCGTGGCAGCGGCGCGGGCAATTGCTGCACTTGCGGTCCAGTCTCTTGAAGTCCGCCCGTTGCAGTCCTACTATTCGCAATCGCACAATTGATCCCCCACAACGAAGGTTAGGGTGCGGGCGAGCCAATTATGGCGCGCCGGGGAAAGGGGTTTTGACGAAGGACGAATGTGATGGCGACGGTCGAAAAGATGCCGATGCTCCAGGAGGGCTATGAGAAGCTCTCGACGGAACTGAAGCGCCTCAAAGCCGAACGACCCCTGATCGTGGATGCGATTGAGGAGGCTCGCGCGCATGGCGATCTTTCGGAAAACGCCGAATACCACGCCGCCAAGGAGCAGCAGGGCCAGAATGAGGCGACCATCGCCGACATCGAGGACAAGCTGTCGCGCGCGCAGATCATCGATCCGAAGGAGCTTTCGGGCGACAAGATCGTGTTCGGCGCCACGGTGACGCTGCTGGACGAGGACGACAAGTCGATCCGCTATCAGATCGTCGGCCTGGCCGAGGCGGACGTGAAGACCGGCCGGATCAGCTACAACTCCCCGATCGGCCGCGCGCTGATCGGCAAGAGCGTGGGCGAAGAGGTCGAAGTGACCGTGCCCGCGGGCGACCGCTGGTACGAAGTCAGCAAGATCGAGTTTATCTGAGGGTTCGGACCCTCCACCGTCATCCCGGCCTCGTGCCGGGATCCACGGTGCCGCGCGGACTGCGCTGGAGCCTGAAGGGCGTTATTCGCCGCGCGGTGGACCCCGGCACAAGGCCGGGGTGACCAAGCTGCCGGAAGCGTGGCGCTCAGGCCTGATCCGGTTCCATCAGCCGGTGCAGATGCACCACCACATATTTCATTTCGGCATCGTCGACCGTGCGCTGTGCTGCGCCACGCCATGCCTTTTCGGCGCTGGCATAGTCGGGAAAGATGCCGACGACGTCGAGCTTGGTCGGGTCCTGAAAGTCGAGCGTCATCGGATCGGTCACGCGACCGCCGAAGACGAGGTGCAGCTTGCTCATGGAAACTCCTGGGGACTGAATATCCCGGTCGCCTTAGCGTGCACCTCGCACCGCACTCAAGTGGAGTTCGGATAAGCGTCGCTTGGGCGTCGCTCAGGCGTCGGTCTTCGCGGTCGCCGCATCCTTCGCCGCGGTGAAGGCGGTGCCGATAATCTTGCCGAGCTGATCCTTCGCGACATCGCGCTGGGGCAGTAAGGCGTCGATCTCGGCTTTGCCCGCGTCGCGCGCTGCGGTGGCCGCGGCAGTGGCGCCCTCGGCGATCCGCTTGCCGACCGGGGCGAGCAGTTCCTTCTCTTTGGCGAGGCGGGGCAGCAGCGCGCCGATCACTGCGCCGAGCGCTACGCCGCCCGCGACCAGCGCGAGCGGATTCTTCTCGATCCCGTCGCTCGCGCGCTTGCGGCGGCTGGGTGCTCCGTTGCTCTCGGTCATTTGCTGGATCCTTTCTTCGAATGTTTCAAACTCTTCGCGCCCGCCGCGGTTGCACGCTTGGTCCCGGACCACAGCAACTTCGCCAGCGGCTTGCGCGCCATGAACAGTATCGCGAGGCCCGCGGCGGCGGCGATTGCCTTGGGGCGAGCGCGGACCGCCTGCACGCTGTCGCGCACCAGCCTGCCGGCGACATTCTCGACTGCGTCCTGCGCCAGCGTCACCGGATTGAGCCGGCCCTGCATCTCGTCGAGCGTACCGAACAGCCGTTGGCGGGCGTTGCGTGCGCGCGCCTGAGCTTCAAGCAGGGGGACGGGAAGCTGGTCGTCGCTCATGGCGCGTCCTTCGGTCGGGTCGCGCGACGGAAGCGGCGGAGGGCTGCGCGGGCGAATAAGCCAGCCGCCCCGGCTGCGATGAGCACGACGATCAGCGTGGCGAGGCCGGGGCCGACATAGGGGGTGAGGATCATCACGAATCCGACGATCAGCGCGATCGCCGCGGCCTGAGCCAGCAGCAGCACGGCGACTCCGAAGATCGCGGCGGCGCGCGCATCCGCCAGCCGGTCGAGCGCCAGCGCTCGCCAATAGGCGATCTCCGCCTCGGCATAGGCGCGGCCGTCGCCGACCGCGCGCGCGATCAGCGTGCCGATGCCTTCCTCTTCATCCGGCTCGTGACGTTCGTCCACCTGACCCCCCGTAGTTGGCGATCAGGCTTTGGGCTTGCCGGGACCGGCGTCGTCGTTGGCGGCGCCCTTGTCCGCAAGGTCGCCCGCGGCGTCGAGGCCGGACTTGAGCAGCCGCGCGAGGATGAAGCCGACGCCGGCGGCGATTCCGATCGCGACGGCCGGGCTCTTCTTCACGAATTCGCGTGCGTCGTCGACAAGGTCGTCGACCTGCTTGCCGCGCAGCGATTCGGCGAATCCCGACAGCTGATCAGCGGCCGAGCGGGCATATTGGCCATATTGCTCGCCGAGCTTGTCGTCGACCGATCCGGCGGCATCGCGCATCAGGTCAGAGAAGCCGTCGAGTGCGCCGGTCGCCTTCTCCTTGCCGGTGTCGGCAAAGGCGCGGGCCTTGTCGCCGGCTTGCCCTGCGAGCTTGCCTGCTTCCTCACGCACCTTTTCGGCTGCGCCGCGCTTGGCATCGGCTCCGACCAGCGTGCCGCCTTCTTCGATCGAATTAGTCTGGTCCGCCATCGCGCAAAATCCCTTCCACTAGTCTCTCTGGGTCAACCACGGCGCCGACGGACGGTTCCATCTGCAACATGATTTGCCCGGCGGCGTCGAACGGGATAGAGGCCCGCGCGACACTGTCAGCCCCCAAGGTAGGGAGACCATTTCGTGACCGCAATCATCGACATCCATGCGCGCCAGATTCTTGACAGCCGCGGCAATCCCACGGTGGAGGTCGATGTGCTGCTGGAGGATGGCAGCTTCGGCCGCGCCGCGGTCCCGTCGGGCGCCTCGACCGGCGCGCATGAGGCGGTCGAAAAGCGCGACGGCGACAAGAGCGTCTATCTGGGCAAGGGCGTGCTCGAGGCGATCGAAGGCGTGAACGGCGAGATCGCCGAGGAGATCGTCGGTCTCGACGCCGAGGATCAGGCCGATATCGACCATGCGATGATCGAGCTGGACGGCACCGAGAACAAGGGCCGGCTGGGCGCGAACGCGATCCTGGGCGTCAGCCTTGCGGTTGCCAAGGCTGCAGCGGATGCGCGCGGCCTGCCGCTCTATCGCTATGTCGGCGGCGTTTCGGCGCATGTCCTGCCGGTGCCGATGATGAACATCATCAACGGCGGTGAGCATGCCGACAACCCGATCGACTTTCAGGAATTCATGATCGTGCCGGTCGGTGCGGACAGCCTGGCGGAAGCGGTGCGTTGCGGCGCGGAGATCTTTCACACGCTGAAGAAGAAGCTGCACGATAAGGGTCTTGCAACCGGCGTGGGCGACGAGGGCGGCTTTGCGCCGAACATCGCGAGCACGACCGACGCGCTCGACTTCATCATGTCGAGCATCGAGGCGGCGGGCTATAAGCCCGGCGACAATGTGATGCTGGCGCTCGATTGCGCCGCGACCGAATATTATCGCGACGGCGCGTACAAGATGGTTGGCGAGGGCAAGACCTTCTCATCAGCCGAGAATGCCGATTTCCTCGCCGGCCTGTGCGCCAACTACCCGATCTTCTCGATCGAGGACGGCATGGGCGAGGATGATTGGGACGGCTGGAAGCTGCTCACCGACAAGCTTGGCGGCAAGGTTCAGCTGGTCGGCGATGACCTGTTCGTGACCAATCCCAAGCGCCTGAAGCGTGGCATCGACGGCGGCTATGCCAACTCGCTGCTGGTCAAGGTCAACCAAATCGGGACGCTGACGGAGACACTTGAGGCGGTTAGCCTTGCGCAGCGCTCGTCCTATACCGCGGTCATGTCGCACCGTTCGGGCGAGACCGAGGACGCGACGATCGCGGATCTGGCGGTCGCAACCAACTGCGGTCAGATCAAGACGGGTTCGCTTGCGCGGTCGGACCGGCTCGCCAAGTACAACCAGCTCATCCGTATCGAGGAGGAGCTGGGTGACGCGGCGGTCTATGCCGGACGCTCGATTTTGCGGGCTTGATGGCCTTCGGGCTTGATTGGCGATTCGAGTTGGGCGACAATTAACTATGGCACGTGCAACCCCGTTCAAGGCGATCCTGACGCGAGCCGGTCTCCCGGCCGTCGCGATCATCTTCATGGGCTTCTTCGCCTATTCGGCGGTATTGGGGCCGAACGGGGTGCTCACCTATGGCGATTACAAGCGCCAGCTTGCGGTGAAGCAGGGGGAACTTGCCAAGCTCGAGAAGGAGCGGTCTGAGCTGCGCAATCGCGTCAGCCTGCTCAACCAGAAGGGGGCTGACCCTGATATGGTGGACGAGCTGACACGCAAGAAGCTGAACGTCGTTCACCCCGACGAAGTGATCGTCCCGCTCAATTGAACACCGGTTACCGTAAGGCTGCGCCCCGTCGCAGCCTTACGCGCGCGTCATCATTGCGCACCGGCGGATAACCGGCTTATAGGGCCGCTTCCATCTCTCCCCAGGATGAGGGTTATCGTGGCAAAAGCGCCGGCCAAAGGCCGAAAAGTAGAACCGGTTGTAACTAACCGCGAACGTCCAAACGAACCAGATCGGTACAAGGCGTCGAAAGAGCAGCTGCTGGAATTCTATCGCCAGATGCTGCTTATCCGACGCTTCGAGGAGAAGGCGGGACAGCTTTACGGCCTCGGCTTCATCGGCGGGTTCTGCCACCTCTATATCGGTCAGGAAGCGGTCGCTGTCGGCCTGCAGTCGGCGCTCGACGGCGAGAAGGACTCGGTGATTACCGGCTATCGCGACCATGGCCACATGCTCGCCTATGGCATCGATCCCAAGGAAATCATGGCCGAGCTGACCGGCCGTGCCGCAGGCATCAGCCGCGGCAAGGGCGGGTCGATGCACATGTTCTCGACCGAGAAGAAGTTCTACGGCGGCCATGGCATTGTCGGCGCGCAGGTCTCGCTCGGCACCGGGCTCGCCTTCGCGCACAAATATAGCGAGGATGGCGGCGTCGCGATGGCCTATTTCGGCGATGGCGCGGCGAACCAGGGCCAGGTCTATGAATCGTTCAACATGGCGGAGCTGTGGAAGCTCCCGATCATCTATGTGATCGAAAACAACGGATACGCCATGGGCACGAGCGTCAACCGTTCTTCGTCCGAGGATCAGCTCTATCGCCGTGGCGAGAGCTTCCGCATCCCGGGCATTCAGGTCGACGGCATGGACGTGCTGGCGTGCCGCGGTGCAGCCGAAGAGGCGCTGGCCTGGGTTCGCGCGGGCAAGGGACCGATCATCCTCGAGATGAAGACCTATCGCTATCGCGGCCACTCGATGTCGGATCCGGCGAAGTATCGCAGCCGTGACGAGGTCCAGTCGGTGCGCGACAACAGCGATCCGATCGAGGGCGTGAAGGCCGAACTCGAAGCTGTTGGCGTCAAGGAAGACGAACTCAAGGCGATCGAGGCCGAGATCCGCAAGGCGGTGAACGAATCCGCCGACTTTGCCGAGCAGACGCCGGAGCCCGATCCGGCCGAACTCTATACCGACGTTCTGGTGGGGACCTACTGAGATGGCGATTGAGCTCAAGATGCCGGCGCTGTCGCCCACGATGGAAGAGGGCACCCTCGCCAAGTGGCTGGTCAAGGAAGGCGACACCGTGAAATCCGGCGACATCCTCGCCGAGATCGAGACCGACAAGGCGACGATGGAATTCGAAGCCGTCGACGAAGGCACGATTGCATCGATCCTGATCGCCGAGGGCACCGATAACGTGAAGGTCGGCACCGTGATCGCGACGATCGCGGGTGAGGACGAGGACGCCTCGACCCCCGCACCGGCGCCTGCTCCCGCGGCGGCACCGAAGGCCGATGAACCCGCTCCGGGTGAGGACGGCGGACCGAAAAAGGCCGACAGCGGCACCAAACAGCTCGCCAGCGACAAGGCGGCGACCGTGGCCGATCCTGAAGTGCCCGCGGGGACCGAGATGGTGAAGACCACCGTCCGCGAGGCGCTGCGCGACGCGATGGCCGAGGAAATGCGCGCCGATGGCCGCGTGTTCGTGATGGGCGAGGAAGTCGCCGAATATCAGGGCGCGTACAAGGTCACGCAGGGCCTGCTCGACGAGTTCGGTGCCAAGCGCGTGATTGATACGCCGATCACCGAATATGGCTTTGCCGGCATCGGTACGGGTGCGGCGATGGGCGGCCTCAAGCCGATCATCGAGTTCATGACGTTCAACTTCGCCATGCAGGCGATCGACCACATCATCAACTCGGCGGCCAAGACCAACTATATGTCCGGTGGCCAGATGCGTTGCCCGATCGTGTTCCGCGGCCCGAACGGCGCCGCGAGCCGCGTCGGCGCGCAGCATAGCCAGAACTATGCGCCCTGGTATGCCAGCGTCCCCGGCCTGATCGTGATCGCACCCTATGATGCGGCCGACGCCAAGGGACTGCTCAAGGCGGCGATCCGCAGCGAAGACCCGGTCGTGTTCCTCGAGAACGAGCTGATGTACGGTCGTAGCTTCGACGTGCCCAAGCTCGACGATTGGGTGCTCCCGATCGGCAAGGCGCGCATCGTCCGCGAGGGCAAGGACGTGACGATCGTATCCTATTCGATCGGCGTCGGTCTGGCGCTCGAAGCTGCCGAGACGCTGGCGGGCGAGGGGATCGAGGCTGAGGTCATCGACCTGCGCACGCTGCGTCCGCTCGACAAGGCGACGGTGCTGGAAAGCCTCAAGAAGACCAACCGCATGGTTGTGGTCGAGGAAGGCTGGCCGACCTGCTCGATCGCGTCGGAAATCGTGACGATAGCGATGGAAGAGGGCTTCGACGATCTCGATGCCCCGGTCGTGCGCGTTGCGAACGAGGATGTTCCGCTGCCCTACGCCGCGAACCTCGAGAAGCTGGCGCTGATCACCGCGGACAAGGTCGTCGCGGCGGTGAAGAAGGTGACCTACAAGGGTTGATTGCCGGCCTGCCACCTTCCCCCGCGGGGAGGTGGCAGGGGGGGTCAGCAGGTCGAGGCGGTAACACCGCTCTGTTGATAGAGACCGTTGGTCCCGCCCGTCGTATTGCGGGCATCGCGCACCATCATCGACGCGACCTCGTTGATCTCCGTCGCCGGGGACAGCGAAGTCTGGATGAGTGGTTGGTAGGTGTAGCGAACTTCCACGAAGATCGCGACGCCGTTGGGCGGGGCAATCACCTGACGTCCGGTCGGACCCACGCCGGTGACGTTGGTCGCGGTGGCAGGCGTGCCGTAGCTCGACGTCCAGGCGGTCTTGCTGCCCTTGCAACGCTGCCAACGGATCCGGTACCGGCCCGCCGTCGTCGCATGCGGCTCGACGCTGGAAATGATGACGCGACCATTGGTGAACAGGTTCAACTCGCCCGACTGGAAATTCGCGCCGGTGAGCAGATCGTTGATGTCGCTTTCATAGACCTTCTTGGATTCGAGCTGGCTGCCCGAGCCGACGCGCGCCGCGTTGTCGGCCAGCTGAAGCGCGATCTGGCTGATGCGCATCTTGGCGATGACGTAGTTGGTCAGTTCGGCACCGGTAAGGCTCATCGTCAGCAGGACCGGCAGCCCGAAGGCAAATTCGAGCATCGCCAGGCCGCTGGTATCGCGACCGAGCCGGCGGCCGGTGTTTCCGATCAAAGCGAGGAATGTCATGGGCAGTTCCTCACAACGGGCACACCCTGGTCCCCATAAGGCTGGTTGCGGAGCACGGTTGAGGCCGTGACCTTGGTGGTGCGCGAGCCGCCGATCAGGTTGTACATCGGAAAGAAGCGGGCGTAGCTGATCGACGCGGTATAGAGCACCGCATCCTTTGCGCCGCCCTGGCTTGCATTGCCGCCCGTCGCATCCCAGCGATTATTGCCGTTCGTATCCTCATAGGGCTCACCCGGTGTACTTCCCTGAGGCCCGTCGCAGGTGCCGTTGTTATTGGAATCGGTCCAGGGTTCGAATTTCGACGCAGCTGCATGTTCGTATGACCGATACCATTGCCGGGTGATCGTCACCGTGCCGTTATTGGCCAGCGCCTTCACCTGATCCCGTACCTTGTCGTCGAGCGCGTTCTGCTTGGCGGTGAGCAGGCCCGATTCGAGCGACAGGTCGCGGGCAGCCTTCTGGACGACGCCTTGCAACGCTGCGCGCACATAAAGGGTATGCGCCACATCGAACGCGCCGAGCAGCATCAGCCCCAGCATCGGCGCCACGATCGCGAACTCGATAAGCGCGGCGCCGCGCTTGTCGTTTGCGAGCGGCTGATGAGCGCGACGGTTCATCGGGTGAGCCGCAGCTGCGAAATCTGGTTGGCGATCGACTGGAAGGTCGTTTGAAGTGCGGCTGAATCGGCTGCGGAGAAATAGCGTCCGGTCGAGGCACACGCCTCAAGCCGATCCAGCGTGTCCTGACTCTGTCCTTCGCCGAAGTTGATCACCCAGAGCGTGATGTTCTTGTTCCTGACCCAGTTGCAGATCGCGAGGAAACGCAGGTTCACCTGCTCCTGGAGTTGGGCCTTGGTGGGATTCGCCGGCGTCTGGCGGGCGTCGAAAAAGGGCAGGCCGTAAGCGGCATAGTCATAGGCGTTCGCGTTGGTGTCACCGTCGGTCATGAAGATCATGTGCCGCTCGATTTCGCCGCCGTTCGGCGTCGCCCGATTTTCGCTGCCAAAGATTCCGGTCGGCGACATGAGGCGCGCGCCCCAGATGATGCCGATATCGTGATAGGTGTTGCCGTTCGGGTCCAGCGAGTTGACATAGCCCTGGAAGGTCGACGCATCGCTCCAGGTCTGCAGCTTGCGCGCCTCGGTAGGGCAGAAGAAGGTCGAGCGGTTGTTATAGTCAGTGCTCGTCGTGATCGGCGCGGTGCTCCAGTTGCTGGTGCTGCCACTCCCCCAACTGGTGCCGTCCCAATTGGTGCCGCTGGTGGTGCCGCGGGTGAACATCAGCTGCGGCAACGCCGGCTTCCAGCGCGATTCGTCGCTGTTGGGAATCAGATCGATGTCGAGATCGAGCGCGTCCGACGGGATCGGGTTATAATTGGTCGTCGCTTCCGTCTGGCGCTCTTCGATGCACCCGGACCAGTAGATGGTGGACTGCGGAACATCGCGGCCACTGGAACCGGTCACCGGGTCTGCGATCGACTTGGTGTCCGGATCGGCGAGCGAGCCTGGTATGGTGAAGCTGCTGTTCCAGCTGCTTCCGCCGGCTTTGAGTCCGCTGACGATGACCGGCATCTGGTTATAGGTCCAGCTGGCGAACTTCTCAGCGTAGAAGGTCGTGGTATCGGTGCGGCGGCGACGGCAGCTGCGCGTCGTGCCACTTGTGTCAGACGCGTTCGACCAGCCCCATTCGCCGCTGCTGCCGCCCTGAGTGGCTACGCCGTCATGCGGGAAGGACGAAACGACGGTTGGCTCTGGCGCCGGCCCGCCCGAGTTGGTCTCTGTCGGGGTGAAGTTTCCGAACGCCTCATTCTTCATGAATGTCAGGCAATCGGTCTGGTTGATGGAGCCGCCGCCATAGGTTTCCCAATAGGTGGAGGTGCTCTGCGGTGGCACGGCCATATTGGCCCTGCGCGTCTGATAGTCCCACTGGTCAACGAAATAGTCGTTAGGCAACAGTCTGCCGACGTTCACATTGGTTGAATAGGGCACGAAGCCGAAGCGGATCTGAACCTGGCTGCCGGTGCCGCCGCTCGGCTCCTCGCCCTCGCAATCGGTATCGGCCACGTCCAGCCGGGCTACGATCTGATAGAAACACTTCACCGCGATCCGCAGCCCGGCGATCCGCGAATTCGCATTGCCGTTGCAGCTCGAATCGCCGTTCGGGCAATAATCCATCGACCCGGTGGTATCGAGAACGAACATCACATCGGTGTTCGGCAACCGCATTTCGGCGTCGCAGGCGACCGTGAGCGTTTCCGAGGTTTTGCCGAAGACGCGCATCAGCGTCATCGGCACCACCGCACGTCCGCTCCCCGTCACCTTGCCCGCGCTCTCGGAGAAGCTGCGGCGCGTGGCGGGTGCCTCGAGCGTGGTGCCATATGCGTTGGGATTGAAGTTCGCGTCGAAGAATCGCTCGGCTTCGGTTCGCGCGGCGAAACTGTTCGCGGACCATCCACCGCCGCCCATCATCTTGCGACCCGCGAGCGCGCCCGCGTCACACGCGTGTTGCAGGCGCGTCTTGACGATGTACATGCGGCTGATGTCCACGCCGCCGCCCACCATGCCCGCAAGCGGGATGATCGACGCCGCGATGATCGCGATCGTGTTGCCGCGCGTGTCGCGCGCGAGAGAGGTCAGCCATGTGGAGGCGCTCTTTGCAGCCCCTGCTCGCATGTTCATCGGCGCGTCTTCCCCGGTTCGATGGGGGGCTATGGCGCAGGTGCCGCTAACGCCGGCTGAAAGCGCATGGTTAACGAAACGTCTAGGCTCGATCCGGGACGGAGCAGGCCGGTGATTGCGGAACCGGAACGGCGGATGATCCTGTCCTATGCGCCGGGTGCCGCGGCAGGGCGGGGACTGGCGGCGCTGCTGACGCTGGACGACCGGCTGGCGGAGACGGTGCGCACGACGACCGAGCCGATGCTGGGCCAGATCCGCCTGCAATGGTGGCATGACGCGCTGGTGCGGCTCGACACGGGGCCCGCGCCCGCCGAGCCGGTGCTGGAGGCGGTGGCGCGCGACGTGCTGCGCGACGGGGTGAACGGGGCCGCGGTGGCGGAGATTGCGCTGGCCTGGCAGGCGGTGTTGCAGGAAGAGCTGGATGCTGCGGGGCTGAAGGCCTTTGCGCAGCGCGGTGCGCGATTGTTCGAGCTTGCGGGGCGGCTGGCGGGCGCCGGGGCAGGCGATCCGCTGGCGCTCGCTGGCGAGGGCTGGGCGCTTGCCGACCTTGCCGGAGGCCTCAGCGATCGCGGGGAGGCGGCGGCGGCGCGAATGATCGCGGAACAGGCGCTGGCGCAAGCCTGCGCGGTCAAATGGAGCCGCAAGGGCCGTGCGCTGGGTGCGATGGCGCATCTCGCCCGGCTTGACCTTGCAAGGGTTCCGTTCGGGGCGCCGCGGCGAACGGGCCGAGCGCTATGGCACCGCCTGACCGGCAGGTGACGTCTTGCTGCCGCTGATGGAAAGCGTAGGCTGACCCCTGGCTGGGGGGAGAGTCGAAATGTGGCGCTATTTCGTGGGCGGCATCGCGGCGTTGCTGATGGCGGGAGCTGGGGTCTTCGTGTTCCAGAGCAGGGCTACGCCTGAACCCGTACCGCCGGCACCGAAACCAGCGCAGACCGAGGCGGCGGTCGATCCGGCAGCGCCAGCCGACGCGCCGCGGGCTGACCGCAGCCGGGAGGAAAAGCGCTTCGATCGCAGCGACAAGGACAGGAATGGCCTGGTCACGCTCGCCGAACTCCAGCAGCCACGGCGCAAGGCCTTTGCCAAGCTCGACACGAATGGCGACGGCAAGCTGTCGTTCGAGGAGTGGACGGCGCGGACCTCGACCAAATTCGCCGAGGCAGACAAGGACAAGTCGGGTGGGCTGACCCGCGCCGAATTCGCCACTACCGCGCCCAAGCGCAAGACTCCCGGACGGCCACAATGCGACTGCCGCGCCGAGGTCGCCAAGGCGCTGGCCGAGGCGGCGGAGGAGTAGTTCAGGCCGCTTTGATCCACGCCGCGAACGCTTCGCGGGCGCGGGTGGTGTACATGAGCTTGCGGTCCGCCTTTTTGGTGCGCCCCTCGATCGGCGGCATCAGGCCAAAATTGACGTTCATCGGCTGATAGGTCTCGATCTCCGCACCGCCGGTGATGTGGCCGAGCAGCGCGCCGAGCGCGGTCTCGACCGGCGGCGGGGCGAGCGTGCGGCCAAGGATCTCGGCGGCGGCGAAACGACCCGCGAGCAGGCCGATCGCCGAGCTTTCGACATAACCCTCGCATCCCGTCACCTGCCCGGCGAAGCGGATGTGGGGACGCGATTTCAACCGCAGCGTCGCATCGAGCAGTTCGGGCGAACGGATGAAGGTGTTGCGGTGAAGACCGCCAAGACGGGCGAACTCGGCATTCTCAAGCCCCGGAATCGTCCGGAACAGGGCAACCTGCGCGCCATGCTTCAGCTTGGTCTGGAAGCCGACCATGTTCCAGAGTGTGCCATTGGCATTATCCTGGCGCAGCTGCACACAGGCATAGGGCCAGCGGCCGTTCGGAAACTCCGCGCAGGCGGTGCGCGGGTCGTCCAGCCCCACGCCCTTCATCGGGCCATAGCGCAGCGTATCGACGCCGCGCTCGGCCATCACCTCGATCGGCATGCAGCCCTCGAAATAGGGGACGTTCTCCCATTCCTTGAACTCGGCCTTCTCCCCGTCGATTAGGCCCTGATGAAAGGCGAGATACTGGTCCTTGGTCATCGGGCAGTTGATGTAATCCTTGCCCGTGCCGCCGGGGCCGACCTTGTTCCAGCGCGACTGCATCCACGCCACGTCCATGTCGATGCTCTCGCGATGCACGATTGGAGCGATCGCGTCGAAAAAAGCGAGGCTGTCCTTGCCCGTCGCGCTGCCGATGCTGTCGGCGAGGCCCGGCGCGGTGAGGGGGCCGGTGGCGACGATCGTCAGCCCCTCCGCGGGAAGCTGGTCAACCCGTTCGCGAACGATGGTGATATTGGGGTGTGCCGCCAGCGCGGCGGTGACGCCGTCGGAAAAATTGTCGCGGTCGACCGCGAGTGCCGAGCCAGCGGGCACTTTGTGGACATCGCCCTGCGCCATGATGATCGAGCCGAGGTCGCGCATCTCCTGATGCAGCAGACCGACGGCGTTGCGTTCGGCATCGTCGGAGCGGAAGCTGTTCGAGCAGACGAGCTCGGCGAGGCCGTCGGTCTGGTGTGCGGGCGTCATGTCGCCGCTGCCGCGCATTTCGGAAAGCTTCACGCGGATGCCGGCATTGGCGAGCTGCCAGGCGGCTTCCGAACCGGCGAGACCGCCGCCGATGATATGGACTTGGTGGGGGAGCGAAGTTGACACGGCTCTCTCGGGAAGTTGACACATATGCAGGGATTTTTCGCGCCTGCTTGACACGCGACCGGTGGTGCCGGACGCCCCTGTCAAAGCCCTTACGCCAAGGGTGGGGCTGTAGGAAAAGGGAAAGTGCATGCGGGGGCTGTTCTGGATCGCGGTGCTGGTGGGGGCGAGCTACTCGCTAACGGCGTGGGGACTCGCCGACGGCGGCGCGCTCAAGGCGGCGTGGAAGACCAGCGGGGTGGCCTTGCTCGCGCTCTGGGCGGCGACACAGGCGCGGAGCACCGATGGCTGGCTGATCGCCGGCGCGCTGGCGCTCGGCGCGCTGGGCGACCTGCTGCTCGAGACGCATGGCTTCACCATCGGCGGCGCGGCATTCGCGGCGGGGCATGCGGTGGCGATCGTGCTGTATCTGCGCAACCGCCGGGTGAACCCGTCATCGAGCCAGAGGCTGCTGGGCTATCTGCTCGCGCCGGCGACGATCCTGATCAGCGCCCTGCTCGCTGCACCGGCGGGGCAGGCGCTGCCGGTGGGCGCCTATGCCGCATTTCTCGGTGTCATGGCGGCGACGGCGTGGACCAGCCGGTTTCCGCGCTATCGTGTGGGCATAGGCGCGGTGCTGTTCGTCATCTCCGACTTGCTGATCTTCGCGCGCTTCGGGGTGATGAAGGAGTCGGTGGTGCCGGGCCTGCTGATCTGGCCCACTTATTTCGCGGCGCAGGCGCTGATCGCTTGGGGCGTGGTTCAGACGCTGTCGTCCGACCAGCGGGTGCCGTAGCGGACGATCAGGGCGCAGATCGCTCCGGTTAACGCAAACATGATGCCCAATTGGGTATCGCGCTCGTTGAGCGCCAGCCCCATCAACAAGCCGATAGCGCCGCCAACGGTTGCCCAGATCATCGGATGTCGGGTCCAGATGGCGCGGGCTCCCAGCCATCCCATCAGCAGGCCACCGAGTACGATCGGAAGGATACCAAGTATCAAGCCGAAGATCAGCGCGAACGGCAGCATCATCAGCAATAGAACGAACCAGTTAGTGGTGTTGTCTGTTCCGTTGGAGCTGGTGGACATAGCCAGCATCAACAGCAGAGTGAAAACCGGACCAGCCGCGAGCAAGGCCAACCCGGCGCCGAAGCCATAGCGAAATGGGGGCATCTTCGAGTTTTCCTTGCTAGAGACTTGTGACGGGTAGCACCATCCGCAGCCGCTTCGCGAGTTTTGGTGCGGCGGTGTCGATACGGGCGGCGAGGCGGGGGAGGCGGCTGACCGGCACTGCGGGAAACAGATGGTGCTCGAGGTGGAAGAACATGTTGTAGCTGACCCGGTTGAGCAGCCAGCCGCGCTGGGTACGGGCGACGACGCCCTCCTCGCAGTCATGATGCGTGATCCATACCGCGAAGAAGGCGGTGAGGCACTGCGCCACCAGCATCGCGGCGATGTGATAGAGCAGGGGCGCCCATTGACTGCTCAGGGCGATGCCGATCACGAGGGCGTTCAGCGCCAGATCGATCGCCATCCTGCGGCGCAGCCGGGGGCCGCCGTGCCGCCAGCCATAGAGGTGGGTTTCGACCGGGAAGCGCGGGCCATAGAGCAGCACCTGCCACAATTTCATGTTCCCGCATTTGCCCTCGATATCGTCTGGGGTGCCGATCTTCGCGTGATGGTGGAGGTGGTTGAACGCGATCGAGCTGTTGGAGCCAAGCATCAGTGCGCTCAGACCATGCAGCACGCGGCGATGCCCGCGCGGGCCGAAACCGAGATTGTGGTGGATCGCCTCATGGTTCAGCCGCAGCGCGGTGAGGAAGAACATGAAGGTCGCAGGAATGGCGAGTAGCCATAGGCCGGCGCCGGCAAGAGCGAAGGACAGGACCAGCCATGGCAGGGGATGGAGGCACTCGGTCAGACCGTCGCGCCGGCGCATCGATACCAGATCTCGCCACACGACATGGCGGAGTGCCGGATCGGTGGTGGGATGGTGGCGGGCCATGTCGCTTCTCCCTTGGTTCGTGGCTTGGTGGCTATTTGTTGCTTTCCGACCGCTGGCGGATGACTGCGAGGACATTCGCTGAGACGTCGCCGACAAACAGCTCGCCCCACAAATGCGCGTACCAATTGACCGGGGTCTGGACCCAATAGCGGGTGGTGAGCGTGAGCCGGGTGCGGCCTTCGCCCAAAGGCTCGAGCAGATAGCCGCCGTCGGTGATGCGATAGTGCGGGCTGTCGGGCAGAAGGTGACGATCCTGCATCGCCCATGCGTCCATATTGGTAGCGTCGAAACGGAAGTCCCACCAAAGGCGCTTTCCTGGCTGCCAATCGGTCACGACCTCCTTGAAGCGGATTCCCTCCTGCCACACCACGTGGCGGGTTGCGCCCGCGCCCTCGCGATCGAGGCGTGCTCCGGTAGGGCGGGGAAGACCGATCAGGTCCTGCGAGATGTTCCACTTGCCCTCATCGGGGCGGATCTGGCGCACACCGCGGGCATAGTGCCAGACGGTGGCAGCATCGGCATTGATGACGATCGAGCGGGTCACGCTGCCGGCATCGCGGGTGAGCGGAATCATCGGCTCGACCTGCATCGACATCAGCGGGAGCAGGAGCAGTGTGGACGCGCGGAACACGTTCTCGACCGGCTCCTTACGGTTGCGCAGGCGCCAGGTGAGGTAGCCGCCGAGCGAACTGAGGGCGAACCAGAACGGCGCGAGCATGAGGATGCAGACCACCCCCTCGCGCAGGAACAGGATCGATGCCACGACCACGGCGAGGAACAGGAAGAGCGGGACGATGCCCATATAGAAACCGCTGGACCGCTCAGCGAGTGGGTCACCGACATAGGTAACGAAGGCGGTGACCGCGGCGGGGAGAACCAGCAGGAAAGTGAAGCTGATCAGGCCGGATGGGTCCACCGCCTCGATCAGCAGATAGACACCGAGCGCGAAGGCAAGGCCGAATGCGACTGCGCCCGCGATACGGATCGCGGCGGTCCTGCGACGGGTGCGTTGCTGTGCCATGGCTGACCCCTTCTGATCTTTTCTACGGTTATTTCGGAAATTTCAGAAATAGATTGATACGGAAAGGCGAGATGGTCGACGCGGTGCCTGCTCAATCCTTGTTGCGGGAGCCGGGGATGAAGCGGGCGACCTTGCCGCCGAGCTTCATGAGGGTGACGAGGGTCGGCTTGGGCAGCACGCGGACCTGGTCGTACCAGCCGCCGAGCGTGCCGATGAATTCGTGCATCCGGCCGACGCGCTCGCGCACCTGCAGCGGGGCGGTCTCGTCCGCGGCGAGACGCGCGGCCAGCTCGCCGAGCAGCTGGATCGTCGGATCGACTTCGCGCCGCTTGCGCTCGGCGACGATGCGCATGAGCATCTCCCACAGATCGGTCTCGGCGGTGAAATGGTCGCGGCGATCGCCCTCGACATGGACGCGACGGACGATGCCGTAGCCCTGAAGCTCCTTGAGCGCGGTCGAGACGTTGGAGCGCGCGAGACCGAGCGTGTCGACGATCTCCTCGGCATGGAGCGGGCGATCGGCGAGGTAAAGCAGCGCGTGGACCTGCGCCACGGAGCGATTGACGCCCCATTGCGTTCCCATCTCGCCCCAGTGGAGGATGAACGCCTTGGCGTCGGGATGTTCTGCGAAGCGGGTCATGTTGGTTATTTCTGTAATTACAGAAATTGAAGGAGTCAACGATGATCGACCATCTTGGGATTCCGGTCGGCGATGTCGGGGCGTCGCGGCGTTTCTACGAGGCTGCACTGGCGCCGCTCGGCTACCGCGTGATGGGCGAAGAGACCAACGGGCTGGGCAACAACATCGTCCTGTTCGGTGTCGATGAGGTCGATTTCGTGATCGCCGATGGCGAGCCGGTGAGTACCGGCGTGCATCACGCGTTTCGCGCCGAGAGCCGGGCGGCGGTGGACGGCTTTCATGTCGCGGCGCTGGCGGCGGGCGGGCGGGACAATGGTACGCCGGGAATCCGCGAAAACTATCACCCCAATTATTATGCGGCGTTCGTGATCGATCCCGACGGGATGAACGTCGAAGCGGTGTGTCACCGGCCTGCGTGATTCGCTGAAGGGTGCGATGACTGCTGCCATTCGGGCGGAAATCCCGCCACTATGCCACCCGTATGGAGTGACGCGGCCGCCGCCGGCTGCTGACAGCGGAGGGGAAGCGAGCTGGTAGGATTGAGCTTCTTCAGGAGGATACGATGATCGACCATATGGGTGTTTCCGCGAGCGATTTCGACGTCTCGCGCCGTTTCTATGACGCGGCGCTGGGGGCAATCGGTGCGGCGGTGGTGATGGAGGTCACGCCCGCTATGTCGGGCGGAACCTACCACGGAATCGGATACGGTAAGCATGGCAAACCAGATTTCTGGCTGAGCAACGGCGGCCCCAAGGGCGGCGGCATCCATATCGCGTTCGTTGCGGAGAACCGGTCGGAGGTGGACGCCTTCTACGCCGCCGCGGTGGCAGCAGGTGGACGCGACAATGGTGCGCCGGGCATTCGCGCGCACTATCATCCGGGCTATTATGGTGCGTTCGTCTATGATCCCGACGGGATCAACGTCGAGGCGGTATGTCACAAACCGGAGTGACTGGACCGCATTCACCGCCGGCGTCGGACTAGAATAGAAACTCGATCGTCGGGCGCCGCGTCGTTTCGATGAAACCCAGCTTGCGCGCGAGGTGGAGCGAGGCCGTGTTGCTCGCCATCGCCGTCCAGTGCGGCACGATACCGGCGCGCTGCGCCTCGGCCAGCCAGGCGATGCAGGCCGAGGTTGCAAAGCCGCGGCCCTGATCGTCGTCGTCGAAGGTCAGCACGTTGATTTCGTGGCGTCCGTTCCAGACGGCGCACGAGAAGGCGAGGCTCACCGCGCGCTCGTCCTGCATCACGGCGTAGCCGATGCCATGTGCAAGAAAGCGCTCGGTATCCGGCCAGCTTTCGAGCAGGCATTCGGCAATATCGTCGTTGGCGGCGAGGACAGCGTCGATGCGCGCGATGTCAAAGCCCGTGGGTAATGCGTGTTGCGCAGGCGCATCCGCCTCCTGCGTGAAATAGCACTCCTCGTCGGCCTCCGGCGCGCGCGCGGCAAGGACGGGGGTGAGCGCTTGCTGCCATGCGGGGTTGTGCAGCACGGCGATGAAGGTGTCGCCGCCGCACGCCGCGAGCGTGTCGGGCGCGAGCTGCTCGCTCAGGAAACGGTCGAAGTCGCGGAGAAAGGCTGCGTTGTCGGGTTCGCCGATGAAGAAGCTGACGATCCCGGTCTGGTCGATCAACGCCGAGCGCGGCTGTTCGGGGTCGTCGACATAGACCGCGCCGAGGTTGGTGCCGTCGAGGATGGCGTTGAGGCTGAGCGCGTTGACGCTGTCATCGGGGCCGAGCAGCGGCCGGACGCGATAGAAATGCTCGGGAGAAAGCTTATGGATCATGTAGTTGAGCCTGTACTGTCCATTTTCAGGATGGCCAGCGGCAGGATCTCAGGCGCGTTCGTCCTTGGGTGATCCCATCACGATGTACGAGGTCAGCGTCGAAACCTGGGGCAGGGCACCGAGCACGTCGGTGTGGAAGCGCTTGTAGGATTCGAGGTCCCTTGCCTCGACCCGCAGCAGATATTCGACCGATCCGGTGACGTTGTGGCATTCGCGGACTTCGGGCGCAGTCTCGATCGCGCGCTCGAAATCCTCCTGCTCCGACTTGGTATGGCGCGAGAGGCCGACCGCGACATAGGCGGTGAAGGTGACCCCGAGGGCTACGCGGTCGAGAGTTGCGCGATACCCTTTGATGACGCCAATCCGCTCAAGTTCCTGTACGCGGCGGAGACAGGCGGAGGGAGAAAGACCGACTCGCTCGGCGAGAGCGAGGTTGGTGATCCGCGCATTGGCAGACAGTTCGCGCAATATATTGCGGTCAATTCGATCGAGATCGCTCATCGATTGCTATCTATCGGCGAATGGCTGATGTGTTTGCAAGCTCATTCCGTGTGACATCGCATATTCTTGCGGCATGTTATGGATGCAGACCTTGCCCGCGCTTGCCGCGTTCGCCGTCGCCTCGTCGATCACGCCGGGGCCGAACAATATCATGCTGATGACCTCCGGCACCAATTTCGGTTTCCGGCGAACCGTCCCACACATGCTGGGCGTTTCGCTGGGGTTCGCGTTGATGATCGTTCTGGTCGGACTCGGGCTGGCGCAGTTGTTCGCGCGCTATCCGGTGGCGCATGAGGTTCTGAAATGGGTGAGCGTCGCCTATCTGTTGTACCTCGCATGGAAGATCGCGACCGCGCGCCCTCCGGGCGAGGGAGGCGCGGCAAAGGGTGCGCCGATGACCTTCGTGCAGGCGGCGTTGTTCCAGTGGGTCAATCCCAAGGCGTGGACGATGGCGCTGACCGGCGTGACGGTTTACATGCCGCCCATCGACCCGTGGCTTGGACTGGCAGTGGTGGCGGCGCTGTTCGGCGCCATCAACCTCCCCTGTGTCGGCTTGTGGGCAGCGATGGGCGTGAAGCTGCGTGGCTGGCTCGGCGATGCGCGGCGGCTGCGGCAGTTCAACGTCGCGGCGGCGGTGCTGCTGGTGGGTTCGCTCTACCCGACCGTGACGGGGTAGATCAGCCCGCGACGGGTAGCCGGACCGTGCCGTCGTCCTCGCGCTCAAGCGGGGAATAAGCGACCACCGTTTCGAGCGTGAGCTTGCCATAGAAATGCGGGAACTCCGCACCGCCACGCGAGACTTCCCACTTCAGGGCATCGCCGAGCGCTTCGAGATCGACTGCGGCAACCCACAGGTCGTTCTGCCCCGCGAAATGCTTGTCGACGGTCTCGGTGAGCTGGTCGCGCGTCGACATATGGATGTACCCGTCAGCCAGATCGACCGGCGCACCGGCAAAGGTGCCGGTTTCGAGCGCGGTCATCTGGTCGGCGGTCAGCACCTTATAGGCGGTGGTTGGGTGCATTGCTCTCACTCCGGCGTTATCCCGGCCTTGTGCCGGGATCCACGATGACGCGACCGAAGAACACGAGGTTCGATCTCGACGCTTGCCGCCCGGTGGACCCCCGGCACAAGGCCGGGGTGACGGGTTGGGGTTACTCGGCCTCGTTCGAGCCAGCCGCGTCGTCATTTCCAGGAACCGCATCAGGCGCTTCCACGATCTCACCTTCGCCCTCGGCGATCGCCGCTTCCTCCTCCTCGGTCTCTTCGATCCGGGCGGCGGAGACGACATGCTCGTTGTCGGCGACGTTAAACAGACGAACGCCCGCCGAACCGCGGCCAATGACGCGCAGGCTGGTCAGCGGCAGGCGGATCATCTTCGCCTGATCGGTGACGAGCATCAACTGGTGCGCCTGAGTCGCGGGGAAGCTGGCGACGACAAGGCCGTTGCGGGCAATGTTGTCGATATTGGTGATCCCCTGACCACCGCGGCCGGTGCGGCGATACTCATATGCCGAAGAGAGTTTGCCATAGCCGTTGGCACAGACGGTAAGGATGAACTGCTCGCGGTCCTTGAGCTCCTCGAACCGCTCGGGCGTCATTTGCGGTTCGCTGTCCTTGTCGGCCTTCCACGGGGCGTGGCGCAGATAGTCGTCGCGCTCGTCCTGATCCTTGATCCCCGCCTTGTGCAGGATCGAGAGCGAGATGACTTCGTCACCTTCGGCCAGCCGCATGCCGCGGACGCCGGTCGAGTTGCGGCTCTGGAACTCGCGAACATCGTCGCCGGGGAAGCGGATCGCCTTGCCCTGGCGGGTGGCGAGGAGGACATCGTCGCTCTCGTCGAGCAGGGCGACGCCGATCAGGCGATCGTCCTCGTCTTCGCCTTCGAACTTCATCGCGATCTTGCCGTTCGAAGGCACGTTGGTGAACGCATCCATCGAGTTGCGGCGGACCGATCCCTTGGCGGTGGCGAACATGACGTGGAGCTTGCCCCACTCATTCTCGTCCTCGGGCAGCGGGAGCACGGTCGAGATCGTCTCGCCCGCCGCGAGCGGCAGGAGGTTGATCATCGGGCGGCCGCGTGTGTTGGCGCCACCCTCGGGCAGCTTCCAGACCTTCATCCGGTAAACCTTGCCCAGTGTCGAGAAGAACAGCACCGGGGTATGCGTCGAGGTCACGAACAGCTCGGTGACGACGTCCTCGTCCTTGGTCGCCATGCCGGCGCGGCCCTTGCCGCCGCGTGCCTGAGCGCGGAAGGTGTCGAGTGTGGTGCGCTTAATATAGCCCTGAACCGTGACGGTCACGACCATGTCTTCGCGTTCGATCAGGTCCTCGTCCTCGATCCCGTCCGCTGCTGCGGTGATCTCGGTGCGGCGCGGTGTCGCATACAGGTCGCGGACCGCGACCAGCTCGCCGCGCATCACTTCGTAGAGTTTGACGCGGTTGGCGAGGATTTCGAGCAGCTCCGCGATCGAATCCGCGAGTTCCTTGAGTTCCTCGCCGATCTCGTCGCGGCCAAGCGCAGTGAGGCGATGCAGGCGCAGATCGAGAATCGCGCGGACCTGGATGTCCGACAGGCGATAGACGTCGCCCGTGACCTCGGTCTCTACTGCTTCGACAAGCCGGATATACGACGCGATCTCAGCGATCGGCCATTCGCGCATCAGCAGCGCTTCGCGTGCAGCGACGGGGCTCGACGAGCCGCGGATGATGCGGACGACCTCGTCGAGGTTGGTGACTGCGATGACGAGGCCGAGCAAGATGTGCGCACGGTCGCGTGCCTTGGCGAGCTCGAACTTCGAGCGGCGGGTGATGACCTGTTCGCGGAACTTGACGAACGCTTCGATGATGTCGCGCAGGTTGAGCAGTTCCGGGCGGCCGCCGCGGATCGCGAGCATGTTGGCCGGGAAGCTCGACTGAGCCGGGGTGTTGCGCCAGATCTGGTTGAGCACGACCTCAGGCGTCGCGTCGCGCTTGAGGTCGATGACGATGCGCACGCCTTCGCGGCTCGATTCGTCGCGGATGTCGCTCACACCCTCGACGCGCTTTTCCTTTGCGGCCTCGGCGATCTTCTCGACCAGCGCGTTCTTGCCCTGCTGGAACGGGATTTCGGTGAGTACGATCGAGCGGCGCTCGCCACGCTGCTCGAAATTGTGACGGCAGCGCACCATGATCGAGCCGCGGCCCGACTGATAGGTGTTGCGGCAGCCCGAACGGCCGAGAATCAGCGCACCGGTCGGGAAGTCGGGGCCGGGGACGATCTCCATCAGCTCCTCGACCGTCACCGCGCCATTGTCCATATAGGCAAGGCAGGCGTCGATCACTTCGCCAAGGTTGTGCGGCGGGATATTGGTCGCCATGCCGACCGCGATGCCGCCGGCGCCGTTGACGAGCAGGTTGGGGAATCGCGCGGGCAACACTGTCGGCTCGCTCTCGGAGCCGTCGTAATTGTCCTGGAAATCGACTGTGTCTTTGTCGATGTCTTCGATCAGCGATGTCGCGACCTTGGCGAGACGCGCCTCGGTATAGCGCATTGCCGCGGGCATATCGGGGTCCATCGAACCGAAATTGCCCTGACCGTCGATCAGCGGCACGCGCATCGACCAGTCCTGCGCCATGCGCGCCATCGCCATATAGATCGAGCTGTCGCCGTGCGGATGGTATTTACCCATCACGTCACCGACGAGGCGCGCCGATTTGCGATACGGCCGGTTGGCGAGGTAGCCGCCTTCCTGCGCCGCATGGAGGATGCGGCGATGAACCGGTTTAAGGCCGTCGCGGACGTCGGGCAGGGCGCGCGCCACGATCACGCTCATCGCGTAATCGAGGTAGCTCGTCTTCATCTCGTCGACGATCGAGATGGGTGTGATATCGGAAGGGTCCGCGAGGACGGTCTCGTCGGTCAAATCTTTGGGCTTTCGGAGCTTGTTTCAGGATTGTGACCGCTCTAGCGGGACGGGGACCACCTGCCAAGCCCGCGCACGCGCGTACGCGCGCGTAGAGACGGGCCGGGTGGGATGGAGCCGAATCGTTCAAAATGCGTTCAGCGTGCCGATGCGACGGCTGGAATGCATCGCTTCGCCTTGACCCCCGCCAAGGGGAGACTAGAGCGAAAACGCCCCATTGTTGCTACGCTAACCGCGTAAGGAGAGTCCTGGATGAAGTCTGTTTCCAAGGCGGCGCTGGCCGCGGCGTTTGTGTTGAGCGCCCCCGCGCTGCTCGCCGCGTCGCCGGCTCAGGCCCAGAAAAAGAAGAAGGAAGAGGCCGCTGGCCCCCAGATCAAGATCGGCGAGCCGTTCCGCAAGGCGGCCGGCGAAGTCGAGACGCTGCTGAAGGCCAAGGATTGGGCGGGCGCCCAGCCCAAGCTGGCCGGCCTCGATTCGGTCGCGCAGAGCGATGGCGAGAAATATTATGCAGCGGTGTTTCGCCTGCAGGTCGCGTCGGGTCTGAACGACATTCCCGGCACGATGACCGCGATCGATGCGTTGCTGGTTAATCCCAACACGCCGCCCGCCGATGTCGCCCGGTATAGCTTCTTCCGCGGCAACTATGCCTATCAGCAGAAGAAATATGCCGAGGCCCTGACCCATCTGACCAAGGCACGCCAGCTTGGCTATGTGCCTACCGATAGCAATCTCGACCTGCGGATCGCGCAGGTCCAGCTTGACGGCGGCCAGATTCCGGCGGGCGTTGTGTCGATCGACGCTGCGATCAAGGCCGAAGAGGCGGCGGGCCGCAAGGCACCCGAATCCTGGTACAAGGTCGTGGTCTCGAAGCTCTATACCTCGGGCGACAAGGTTGGAGCTGCGACGTGGCTGACCCGTCAGCTGGCAGCCCATCCGAGCAACGAGACGTGGCGTTCGTCGCTGCTCGTCTATCTCGACCAGCTTCAGGACAAGGGCGTCGCGCTCGATCCCGACCAGCGACTCGATGTGCTGCGCCTGATGCGTGCGTCCAAGGCGATGGGCGGCGAGAGCGACTATTTCCAGTACGCTGATGTCGCGCAGCGCCGCGGTCTGCCGGGCGAGGTCAAGTCGGTGATCGACGAAGGCCGTGCGAACGGCAAGGTCACCAAGACCAACGTCACCATCAACCAGCTCTACACGACTGCGAGCGCGCAGGAGAAAGCGGAAGTCCCGCTTGCGAACGAAGAGAAGCGCGCGGCGGGTGCGGCCAAGGGCGACGTTGCGATGCAGACCGGCGACGCCTATCTCGGCACCCGCAACTATCCCAAGGCGGTCGAGCTTTACCGGCTGGCGCTCCAGAAGGGCAGCGTCGACACGAATGTTGTGAATACGCGCCTTGGGATCGCGCTGGCGCTGTCGGGTCAGAAGGCGGAGGCGAAGACTGCGTTCGGCGCCGTCACCGGATCGCCGCGCGGCGAGATCGCGAAGTTCTGGACGACCTGGCTCGACCTGCCGCTGGCCTGAGGTCTGGTCTCACAAACGAAAGGGGCGGCCATGTTGCCGCCCCTTTTTCGTTGGGCTCCCGATTGAATCAGGGCTCGACCGGAACGCCGGGCAGCGACTTGGACGAACGGATGGTCAGCGAGGTGCGGACGTGCGCGACATTGGGCGCGGTGGTCAGCTTCGTGGTCAGAAACTGCTGGAAGCTGCTCAAGTCCCTTGCGACGATCTTCAGGATGAAGTCGATATCGCCGTTGAGCATGTAGCATTCGCGAATCTCGGGGATATCCGCGACATGCGCCTCGAACGCCTCCAGATCGGTTTCGGCCTGGCTCTTCAGGCTGACCATCGCAAAGACGGTGATCGTATAGCCCAGCCAGACGGGATCGAGATCGGCATGATATCCACGAATCGCGCCCTTTTCCTCGAGCGTACGGACACGGCGCAGACAGGGCGGGGCGGTGAGGCCTACACGATCGGCCAGATCGACATTGGTCATCCGGCCGTCGGCCTGCAGATGAGCCATAATCTGCCGGTCGATCTCGTCAAAAGCCATGAACAATCCCCTATGACGACAGCAACAGTCGCTGTGCGTCCCGTATACATAAGATAATTACGCGCAAGCGCAATTGTCCCACTATGCGACGGCCCGAAATCTGCGGTTTCCGGCGGCGATCTGCCGCGTTAAGGTTTGATTACCGCGGGCTTTTCGGCGGCTGGGAACGACAGATCGGTGCGGTTCGACGATACTCTTGAAACGGTGCTGGCAGCGGACGTCTCGACGGCCTTTGGCAAGGCCTCGGCCTGGCGCCAGCTCGTTGATCTGATCGGCCGCCGCCGAATCCCGGACGACGCGCGCGCGCTCGCCTTGCTCGAATCGATTCGCAGTGACGTGCCGGTCGCGGTGCGAATCATGAGCGCGCGATCGCTCGAAATGGCGGAGCCGCCTGCGGCTCTGGTGAAATTGTGCGTCGTTGACGACATCGCGGTTGCGGCGCCGATCCTGCGCACGGCCCGCCTGAACGCAGGCGAGTGGATCGAGTTGCTGCCGTGGCTCTCCTCACCCGCGCGCGGGGTATTGCGGGGACGGCGTGACTTGCCCGTCGGGGTGGACGGGGCTCTCGACGGTTTCCGCGCCGCGGATTTCGTGCTCGGCACCGAGGTGGTGGCGCAGGACGTGATTGCTGTGGATGCGATGCCCCCTGTCGAGTCGGTCGAGGATGCCCCTGCTGTGGCATCGGTGACAGCGCCGACATCGCCGTTCGTACCGGTTGGGGTTGCGGCGCTTGGAATTCCGCTGGTCGCTGCGGCGCTCCAGCAGGCAGCCGATGCCGGTGCGATGCAGAAGCCGGCTGCGCTAGACGGCAAGCTGGTCAAGCGTGCGGATGTGGCGCTGGAAGCAGCGTCGAATGCGCCAGGTGAGCCCTTCGAGATCGCCGATGTGGTTGCCCGTATCGACGCCTTCTACACCCGCCAGCAGGATCTGCCGGTTGCGCCACGCGCACCGGCGCGGATCGACGGTTTCAGGTTCGAGACCGACGCACAGGGTGTGATCCGATGGGTCGATGGCGTGTCCCGCGCGCCACTGATCGGTCTCTCGCTCGACATGACTGCGATGCCCGACGGATCGCGCGTCGATGGGGTCGCCGCCGGAGCCCTGCGCCAGCGCGCGCGGTTTGCCGGAGCGCGGCTGTTCGTGGCGGGTGACAGCGATGCGGGCGGCGACTGGCGCATCTCCGCCAATGCCGCGTTTGATACGGCGAGCGGCCGTTTCATCGGCTACCGCGGCATGGCACGGCGTCCGCGCGCCGACGAAACCGCAACCCCGGTCAGCGGGGGCGCCGATTCGTTGCGCCAGTTGATGCACGAGCTGCGCACCCCGACCAATGCGATCGCGGGTTTTTCCGAACTGATCGAGCGTGAGATCCTGGGCGAGGCAGCGCCGGTCTATCGCGACCGGGCCGCGCTGATCCGCGACCGTGCCCGCGCGCTGCTGGCGGCGATCGACGACCTCGACATCGCGGCGCGGATCGATGCTGCGGCGTTGCGTCTCTACCCGGGCGAGGTGGCGCTGCAGCCATTGTTCGACCGGGTTTCGGATGAACTGGCGCCGCTGGCGGTGATGCGCGGGGCCGATGTGGCGCTGCCTGCCGATGAGCTTGCCGTGGCCGGCGACGCGCGCGCGATTGAGCGGCTGCTCTCACGCACGCTGGCGACGCTGCTGTCCGCGGCGGGCGAGGGTGAGCGAATCGGCGTGCGCCTGATTGCCGAGAGCGACGCCGTGGCGATCGATTTCGACCGGCCGCGTGCTCTGGCTGCCTATTCGGGTGACTCCATCTTCGCGATCGATGACGAGCGCGAGGAAGCGGCGCTGCTCGGCACCGGGTTCGCGTTGCGCCTGATCCGCAACCTGACGCGCGAACTGTCAGGAACGCTGGTGATCGAAGCAGAAAGCCTTACGATCCGCCTGCCTGCGGCGGTAACCAAGTCTTTGGAGCAAGTGCGCTAGAACCCGTCGGCATGGGGATGGAACAACAGCTTATGCCGCCGAAAAGCTATCTGGTGCCTGCACCGGCGCGGGAACACGCCGTGGCATGGCCAGATGATTTCGGCACGCGCTTCACCGTGTTCGTCGATACCGAAGAGGAATTTGACTGGTCGCAGCCGCTACGCCGCGAGAATCGCGCGACAGAGGCGATGCGTGCCTTGCCACAGATGCACGCGCTCTTTGCGGCCCATGGCGTCCCCGCGACCTATATGGTCGATCATCCGATCGTGACGTGCCCGATGTCGGTCGACATTCTGCGCGAGATGCTGAGCGATGGATGTTCCGCGATCGGCACGCAGCTCCACCCCTGGGTCAATCCGCCGTTCGAAGAGATTGTGGTGCCGCGCAACAGTTTCGTCGGCAATTTGCCGCGCGAACTTGAGGCGGCGAAGCTGGCTGTGCTGACCGGAGAGATCGCCTCGGCATTCGGGCGGCGGCCGGTGATGTTCCGCGCAGGCCGTTACGGAGTCGGCCCCAATTCGCTGTCGCTGCTGGCGGCGGAAGGATACCGCGTCGATACTTCGATGCGGTCCGGTTACGACTATGGCGCGGAAGGTGGCCCCGATTTCACCGCCATTGGCAATCATGCGTTCTGGACTGGCGAGCACGGGCTGGCGGAGCTTCCGCTGACCACGATCTACACCGGCGCTGCGCGGACGGGCGGAGCGGGGTTGTACAGTGCGCTGGGTCGCGTGCCGCACGGGCGCGGAGTGGCGGCGCGGCTGCGTCTGCTCTCACGCGTGGCGCTGACGCCCGAGGAGATGCCGATCGAACTCGCGCTTGAAGCGATCCGCGTCGCGGCGGGGGAGGGGGTGCGTACGCTGCTCTTCTCCTATCATTCGCCCTCGGCGGCGCCCGGCTATACTCCCTATGTGCGTGACGCAGCCGATCTGCGCGCGTTCCACGCATGGTGGGAAGCGGCGTTTGGACTGCTCGCGAAGCTCGGTATCGCACCCGCTTCGCACGACGAAATCCTTGCAGCGCTGGATCGCGCGGCGCTTGCCGGGCGCGGCGTTCGCCCGTAAGCGCAGAGGCGCTGGGGGCCTGTAGCTCAACTGGTTAGAGCTGGCCGCTCATAACGGCTAGGTTGCGGGTTCAAGTCCTGCCGGGCCCACCAGCGCTTTTCCTCATACATTCGCGTGGTGACTCAGCGCTTCGCGCGTCGTGTGCAGCGGCATGATCCTCGATACCGGCGGCAACCAAGTCGCCCTCATTGATCGGATATCGGTTGTAGAAACAGCTTTTACCCCGGCGGGTCTTGTGCGGCGGCGGATTACCGCCTAACCGCGCCCTGCGTCGGGGAGTGGCGCAGTCTGGTAGCGCGCCTGCTTTGGGAGCAGGATGTCGCAGGTTCGAATCCTGTCTCCCCGACCATCCCCACCATTTTGTGTCACCATTTCGACGAGCGTGCCACGCCGTTCGATCAATGGCATCGCGGCACATGGTTTCTTCAGCAACCATCGCGCTAGGGTCGCAAATGGCCGTTGAAAATAACCGGGAATCCACGCCCTTTACTGTGCCGCACCGGGTCGCGGTGCTCTCGATCATCGCGTTCTGGGTCTTCTACTATGTCAGCATCACGCTGCGGTCGTTGATCATAGACCTTCCAGGTTTCTGGTTCATGCTTGACAACCGGGCATGGGTCTCGCTGTTCGGGATCGGCTTCACCTACGTGCTCTATCGGGCACTGCGGCTGCTCTGCCATCACACGTTGCGTGTTCGCGTGGCGGCTGCGTTCCTGTTTTCAGCGGTGGCTGCTACGGCCTATTCGACCGTCAACTACCTGTCCTTCTACGTATATGATCCGCAGCCGTACGAACTGCAGAAGCGAGCGGGCGAGCAGCGGCCTGACAAATCGAAGGAGAAGGAGAAAGAGCCAGCAAATCTGATCGCCGAGAATGCGATCGGCTGGTATTTCTTCTTCGTCTCATGGTCGGTCTTCTACCTCGCGCTGTCCTATGCGGGCGCAGTGCGCGCGTCGGAGCGCGAGACGGCCCGGCTGCGCGCGGCGACCCAGACCGCGGAATTGAGGGCACTGCGATATCAGGTCAATCCGCACTTCCTGTTCAACACGTTGAACTCGATCTCGGCGCTCGTCATGTCAGGGAAGCGCGAGGATGCCGAGGCTATGATCCTCAACCTCTCCACCTTCTTCCGCTCAAGCCTGGCCAGCGAGCCCACCGACGATGTGCCGCTGGCGGACGAGATCGCCGTCCAGAAACTCTATCTTGAGATCGAAGCGGTTCGCTTCCCCGAACGGTTACGCACCACGTTCGAGATTGAGCCCGCCGCCTCCGGCGCCTGCGTGCCCGGACTGATCCTGCAGCCATTGATCGAGAATGCAGTCAAATATGGGGTCGCACCGGCGCGGCGTCCGGTGCAGATATGCGTTCGCGCACGCGTGAACGGCGACAAGCTGGAGGTGACGGTGAGCGACGATGGCGATGGCGCCAGGGCTGCCAACGGGACCGGGGTCGGGTTACGCAATGTGCGCGACCGGCTGACCGCCCGGTTCGGCGATGCGGCCTGGCTGACTGTCGGCAAGCGGGCCGAAGGCGGTTTTACCGCGATGCTGACCCTTCCACTGGTGCCCAATGGCTGCTGAACGGCTGCGTACGCTGATCGTCGATGACGAACCGCTTGCGGTCGAACGGATGCAGATCCTGTGCGCGGGTATCTCCGAAATCGACCTGATTGGTACTGCCAGCGACGGTGAGGCGGCGTTGCGCCTGATCGATGCGCTCAATCCCGATCTGGTGCTGCTCGACATCGCAATGCCGCATCGTGACGGGATCGGTGTGGCGGCCGCGCTGGCTGACGTTTCCAATCGTCCGGCAGTGATTTTTTGCACCGCGTTCGAGCAACATGCGGTGGCGGCGTTCGACGTGGCAGCGGTGGATTATGTGCTCAAGCCTGTGAGCGCGGAGCGGCTTGCTCGCGCCATCGCCCGCGCGATCGAAGCGGTGGGACGGGGGCGGATGGAGCCGCAAGTGGCAAGTTCACGCTGGATCGAGGAATTCTGGGTGCCGCACCGTTCGGAAATGGTGCGGGTCAGCGCGGGCGACATCGAGCGTGTCGATGCCGAGCGCGACTATATGCGGCTGGGCGTCGGCGGGCGCAGCTATCTGATTCATCAGACGATCACCGAACTCGAACGGCGGCTCGATCCCGACCGTTTCATCCGACTTCATCGATCGACGATCGTGCGCAAGGACCGCATCGCCAAGCTGCGACACGATGGCCTGGGCGTCTGGCACGCCGAGCTTGCCGATGGCGACCTCGTCAGGATTGGCCGCACCTATCAGGCGGCCGCCAAAGCCATCATGGCAAAATAACCCCGTCCGCCGGCTGCGGCGGACGGGGCAGTTGGTATGAATGTCAGGGTGCTACAGTGACACTCATGTCCCGCGCCGCAAGCTGCCGGTTGGCTGCGTTACGGTGGGCGAGCTGGATGGCAGGGCCGGTGGATTCACGGGTGGCGGTGGCGCAGCGGCGTGCTTCCGCCGCCGTCGCGACATCCCGCTGGAACGCCGATCCGCAGACGCGCTGAACCGCAGCGTCGATGCGTTCGGCGAACATCATTCTGCCGCTTGTGCTGGAGAGGTTGAGATCGGCGTAGGAGACCTTCACGGACTTCGCGCCGCCGGCAATGGCCGGGACTGCAGCGATAAGCGCGGCGGCGATCGCGGCCGCGCGGGCGAGGTTGGACAACATGGGTCACTCCGGGGTTTGGGGTGCGTCCTGTTCGAACGCTGATCCCGGCTACGCCCCCGGTTCGGTGTGGGCTATCGCTGCTCGACGAGAAGGGGCGTCGCATCCACCGGAACCGTTCGATACGACGAACGACCGATTGTCGGCGACGAAGGCCGTTCCGCGCACGCCTTCCGGCAACGAAAAAGGGCGCCCCGTGAGGAGCGCCCTTTCGATTCGACCGGACTCTTGCGAGCCCAGGAAGAACAGGTCCGATTACTCGGCGACGTTTGCAGCCGCGTTGTCGAGCGTGTCGGCGGTGTTCTCGAGGATCGCAGCCGCTTCGTTGCTCGCGCCAGCAGCTTCGTTCTGCAGCAGGTCAGCGCCGTTCTCGAGCGAATCAACAACGTTCTCGACGGTGTTGTTTGCAGCCGGCGTGGTGTTGCAGGCTGCGAGCGACATCAGGCCGGTCGCGGCAGCGACGATGAGGACCTTCTTCATTCGTTTTGCTCCCAAGCAAAATTATTCGTTTCGCGTCGGCCCGATTGCCGTGCGAGTTAGTCGGAATAACGCCCGTTACGCCGCCGTCAATGGGAATTCATCTGACAGCAAGCTTTGCGACAGGCCGAAATGACGCGGCGCGTCATCGCGTGGCACCGATTTCTTCCGGCGCGTTGGCGACTACCGCGAGCATTGCCGTCCATGCCGCGACATTTTGGCGCAACTGTGACCGATCGATTTTGTCGAGCGTGTCGTCGGGGGTGTGATGCAGGTCGAAATATCGGGTTCCGTCCTGCTGCAGGTCGATGCCTGCAACCCCGGATGCGACCAGCGCGCCGACATCGGCGCCCCCGCTCGCGGCATCACGTCCGCGGCTGATGCCCAGCGGCGACAGCGTGGCGGCGACCCGGTCCGCTACAGCCTTCGCGCTCTCAGGCAGCTTGAAATCGACCCGCCAGACGCGGTCCGCTCCGAAATCGGATTCGGCGGCCAGCGCGTGGCGTTCGCCTTTATGCGCTTCAAAATAAGCCTTGCCGCCGAACACGCCGACTTCCTCGGCGCCCGCCCAGAGGATGCGGATGGTGCGGCGCGGCTTGCCCGCGTCCATGATGCGCCTGGCCGCCGCGGTGACGATGCCGCAGCCTGCGCCGTCATCGAACGCGCCGGTGCCGAGATCCCAGCTGTCGAGGTGGCAGGCGACCACCACCAGCCCGGCAGCGGGGTCGCTGCCGGGCACTTCGGCGATGATGTTGCCCGATTCGGTCATGCCGATCTGCTTGGGGGTCAATGTCAGCTTCACGCTGACCGGCTGGCCGCGCTTGAGGATGCGCTCAAGCTGCTCGGCATCGGGCAGCGAGAGGGCCGCTGCCGGGATCGGCGCGACGCCTTCGGGGAACCCGGTACCCCCGGCATGCGGGTTGCGATGATAGTCGGTGCCGACCGATCGGATCAGGATCGCCGCAGCCCCCTTGCGTGCCGCCGCCGCGGGGCCGCTGCGGCGGACCGCGCCATAGGCACCATATTGCGAACCGTCCTGCGTGCGCGTCATGTCATGGCTGACAAAGGCGATCTTGCCGCGCAGGCTCCCGTCTGGTGCCGCGTTGAGCGAGGCGAGATCCTTGAAATAGACGATCTCGCCGCGCAGCCCCGATGCCGGCGTCGCGCCTGAATTGCCCAGTGCGGTGAGGCGGAGCGGCTGCGGGAAGGGGGCCAGCACTTCCAGCGTCTCCTCGCCGCGGACCCAGGTCTTCATCTGGAACGGCTCGTTGCGGACGTTGCTGAAACCGAGCGCAGTCAGCTTCTTCACCGACCAGGCGCGCGCACGGGCCTCGGCCTCGGTCCCGGCAAGGCGCGGGCCGATCTCGGTGGTAAGGCCTTCGGTGATGTCCCACGCGATCTCATCCTTGAGCGCTGCGTCGCGCAGTGTCGCCGGATCGATCTGGGCAAGGGCGGGGAGGGGCAGGCCAAATACGGCAGCCAGGGCCAGGGTCTTCACGCGCATTCGCATCCTCCGCTGAAACATTGTTGCGGCGAGGGGTAGAGGAAGCATCCCGCATGCGGCAACCCGCATCGGCGCGGTTTTCGACGAGCGACAAGTTTGCCAACGGGCGGGCGCATCGCTACATGCGCGGCCAACCTTCCTGACCCTAAAGCTATCGCACTGGAGACCCGCACGTGGCCGCCCAATACGCCTTCGTGATGAAGGACATGACCAAGACCTTCCCCGGCGCGCCCAAGCCGGTGCTGAGCAACATCAACCTGCAATTCTATCAGGGTGCCAAGATCGGCATTGTTGGCCCTAACGGTGCCGGCAAGTCGACCCTGATCAAGATCATGGCGGGGATCGACAAGGATTTCTCGGGCGAGGCATGGCCGGGCGAGAACATCACCGTCGGCTATCTCGAGCAGGAGCCGCAGCTCGACGCGAGCAAGACGGTGCTTGAGAACGTCAAGGACGGCGCGCGGGAGACCGCCGATCTGGTCGAGCGCTTCAACGCGATCTCGGCCGAAATGGGCGATCCCCAGGACGACACCGATTTCGACGCCTTGATGGAAGAGATGGGCGATCTCCAGACCAAGATCGATGCGGTCGACGGGTGGAGCCTCGACAACCAGCTCGAGATCGCGATGGAAGCGCTGCGTTGCCCGCCGGGTGATTGGGGCGTCGACAGTCTTTCGGGCGGTGAGAAGCGCCGCGTCGCGCTGACCCGGCTGCTGATCCAGAAGCCGTCGATCCTGCTGCTCGACGAACCGACCAACCACCTCGATGCCGAAAGCGTCGAGTGGCTCGAAAATCACCTCAAAGAATATGCCGGTGCGGTGCTGATGATCACCCACGACCGCTACTTCCTCGACAATGTCGTGGAATGGATTCTCGAGCTCGATCGCGGAAAGTATTTCCCGTACGAGGGCAATTACTCGACCTATCTTGAGAAGAAGGCCAAGCGCCTCGAGCAGGAAGACCGCGAGGCCACTGGTCGCCAGAAGGCGATCAAGGACGAGCTGGAGTGGATCCGCGCCGGCACGAAGGGCCGCCAGACCAAGTCGAAGGCGCGTATCGCGAAGTTCGACCAGCTCGTCGCCAGCCAGGAAAACCGCAAGCCGACCGGCGCCCAGATCGTCATTCAAGTGCCCGAGCGCCTCGGCGGCAAGGTGATCGAGGTCGAGAACGTCTCCAAGGCCTATGGCGACAAGCTGCTGTTCGAGAACCTCTCGTTCACGCTGCCCGCAGGCGGCATCGTCGGCGTGATCGGCCCTAACGGTGCCGGTAAATCAACGCTGTTCAAGCTGATCACCGGGCAGGAGCAGCCGGATTCGGGTACGATTGAGATCGGGACCACGGTCCGTCTCGGCTATGTCGATCAGAGCCGCGATCACCTCGATCCGTCGAAGAACGTGTGGGAGGAAATCTCGGACGGGCTCGATTACATGAAGGTCAACGGCCACGACGCCTCGACACGCGCCTATGTTGGTGCGTTCAACTTCAAGGGCCAGGATCAGCAGAAGAACGTCGGCAAGCTGTCGGGCGGTGAGCGCAACCGCGTCAACATCGCGAAGATGTTGAAGAAGGGCGGCAACGTGCTGCTGCTCGACGAACCGACCAACGACCTCGACGTCGAGACGCTGGGCGCGCTCGAGGAGGCGATCGAGAATTTCGCGGGCTGCGCCGTGGTCATCAGCCACGATCGCTTCTTCCTCGATCGTCTCGCGACCCATATCCTCGCCTTCGAAGGCAACAGCCATGTCGAATGGTTCGAAGGCAACTTCGAAGCCTATGAGGAAGACAAGCGCCGTCGCCTCGGCGACGCGGCGGACCGCCCGACGCGCCTCGCCTACAAGAAGCTCACGCGCTGAACCGGATCACGCGCCGCCTAAAAGCGGCGCGTGATTCCGAAATAGAGTTCGATATCGGGGCTGGCGGCATTGAGGCCGGCGACCGCACCGGCGTCGAGCTGGAGATTGTCCTTCGCCAGCCAGCCGAACGACAGGCTCGCCAGTGCTTCTGTGACGTGCCCGGCGGGATCTTCGTCGCGGGTCATCTGGAGTTCGAGTGCTCCGCCCAGCGAATCGCTGAGCGCGGCGCTGATCCCGATCACGGCGCCATAGGCAAGGTGACGGCCTTGCCGATCGCCATCGACTGCTGCGTCGATCGCAGGCGTGAGCGCGATCCCGATCGTATCGCTCAGGCCGTAGCTGATCGGAAGGATCAGTCCCGCACCCCAATCACCCGCACCGATCGCGTCGCTGCCAACGGGCAAGGTGGCGTAGGGCATGATCGCCGCGGAGAAGCCCGAGCCGTCCGGGTTCGACAGGTTGTAACGCGCCGCGAGCGTGACATCGCCGACCCCCGAATCGCGGGTGACGGCTCCGGTCACCTTGTCGCGCGTGCGGACAGTGCCGAACGCGGTCCAGCCCGCCTGCACCTCCAGATTTGGGGTCAGGCCGTGACGGATCAGCAGGCCGCCAGCGATCAGGCTGTCGCTGCGCTGAGTCTCGTCCTGGTCGAGCGTCCAGTCGGCGCCGCCAAGCTCGACGACGGTGCGTCCGGCATCGACCGTGCAGGCTGGCGTACCCAGTCCGGGCCGGTCCGCGCAGAGCGGACGCGGCTCCTGCGCCCCTGCAGTGCCGGCGATCAGACCGAGCGTGATCGCGAGAAATTTCCTCATCGGTTACAAGCCCCACTCGACGCAAATCGCGCGCCCGAGCCGTCTGCTTAGACGCCCGCGCGCGACGAAGATATCCGGAGGGATGTCGATCCTCGCAGATCCGCCGTTGACGCGGAAATCCGCAGGCCGGATGGTGCCGGCAATGCAACCGACAATCGACTTCTCCCACATTCGCAGGTTCGAGGATCTCTGGGCCCAGTTCACGCACCGCGCGCCGCGGCAGTTCCCAAGCGACCAGAGCGAGCGGATGCTGTTCGACGCACTGGGGCTGGGGCTGGAGCAGGCGATCCAGTATCTCGGCTGGGAGCGGCCCGAGCTTGCCGCGTTTGCGCAATGGATCCTGGCGACTGCGGGGCCACCCGATCCTGAGGTAATCGCGCGCTACCATGCATGGCTGGATGGCGCGCCGCTGCCCGAGAGCGTTCAGGCGCGGATCGATGCGATCGATGCCGCGGCGCCGGTATTCGAGGCCGACGACCTCGCGCATTGGGACCGTGAGGGGTGGGTCGTGCTGCGCGGCGCGCTCAACCCCGCAGAGGCTGCTGCGGTGGAAGCGTTGCTATGGCAGACCGTCGGTGGCGACCCGGCCGACCCGGCCAGCTGGTATGCCCCTCGCGGCAATGGGATCATGGTGCAGTATTTCCAGCACCCCGCGCTCGATGTCGCGCGCACGTCTCCGCGGATCCACAAGGCGTTTGCGCAGCTCTGGGGCACCGCGGACCTGTGGACGACGATCGACCGGATGAGTTTCAACCCGCCCGAGACGCCCCGGCACCCGTTTCAGGGGCCGCATCTGCACTGGGATGTGAGCTTGGCGCTGCCCGTCCCGTTTGCGACGCAGGGCATTCTTTATCTCACCGACACTGCGGCAGATCAGGGTGCACTGACGCTGGTTCCGGGCCTTCATCATCGGCTGGAACGCTGGCTGGACGGACTGGACGGGGGCGATCCGCGTCAGGCCGATCTGAACGCGGAGGCGGTACCCATTCCGGCGGGCGCGGGCGATCTGGTCATCTGGCGGCAGGACCTGCCGCACGGCGCCAGCCCGAACCGCGCGGCGCGGCCCCGGATGGCGCAGTACGTCAACTTCTACTCGCCCGCGCTCCCCATCCATCCGGAGTGGCGCTGAACGCTCAGGCCTTGCGGTCGAGGCTCCACGCGCCGCCGCCGGCTGCTGCGAGATAGAGGAAGATGAAGGTGAACAGCAGGATCGCCTCACCGCCATTGGCCGCAGGGAACAGGCCCTTCGATCCGTGCGCGAGCCAATACCCCACTGCACACATGCCCGACGCGATGAAGGCGACGGGACGGGTGAACAGCCCGATCACCAGCAGCGCGCCGCCGATCAGCTCAATTGCGCCCGCTGCATAGAGCAGGGGATTGAGCGGCATGGGGAAGGGCGGCAGGCCGAAGAATTTCGACGTGCCGTGCTGAAGGAAGGCAAGTCCCGCGACGATGCGCAGGACGGCGAGCAGCTTGTCGGACCAGCTGGCAGGGATCGGCATGGTTGAATCTCCTTGCGCGCCAAATGGCTGATCGCCGTTGCGCAAGTGAAACCTTTCATGCCTGCCGGTTCAGATCAATCCCGCCAGGGGAAACCGATCGTTTCAGTCCCCGGTCACCTTGAGCGGGCCGAGATCACCCAGGCCCACAGTGCCGCTCGCCATCGCCAGCATCCGGTCGAGGCTCTTCTTGGCCTTGAGCCGGATCTCGTCCTCGATTTCGATCCGCGGTTCGAGGTCTCGCAGCGCGATGTAGAGCTTTTCCAGCGTGTTCATCGCCATGTACGGGCAGATGTTGCAGTTGCAGTTACCGTCTGCGCCGGGTGCGCCGATGAAGGTCTTGTGCGGGACCGCCTTCTCCATCTGGTGGATGATGTGCGGCTCGGTCGCGACGATCATCGTGTCGCCGTCGAAGTCCTTGGCAAGCGCGAGGATCCCGCTGGTCGATCCGACATAGTCGGCATGGTCGAGCACGTGCGGCGGGCATTCGGGATGTGCGGCGACGGGCGCGCCAGGGTGTAGCGCCTTGAGCTTCAGAAGCTCGGTCTCGCTGAACGCCTCATGCACGATGCACACGCCCGGCCACAGCAGCATGTCGCGGCCCATCTTGCGGTTGATGTATCCGCCCAGATGCTTGTCGGGACCGAAGATGATCTTCTGATCCTTGGGGATCTGGCTCAGAATCTTCTCGGCGGACGAGCTGGTGACGATGATGTCGCTGAGCGCTTTCACCTCGACCGAGCAGTTGATGTAGGTCAGCGCGATATGGTCCGGATGCTTGGCACGGAAGGCTGCGAACTGCTCGGGCGGACAGCTGTCCTCAAGCGAGCAGCCGGCATCCATGTCAGGCAGGATGACGGTCTTGTCGGGCGACAGGATCTTGGCGGTTTCCGCCATGAAGCGCACACCGCAGAACGCGATCACCTCAGCATCGGTCTCTGCCGCCTTGCGCGAGAGTTCAAGGCTGTCACCGACGAAATCGGCGAGATCCTGGATTTCCGGCTTCTGATAATAATGCGCCAGGATCACCGCGTTGCGCTCCTTGCGCAGACGCTCGATCTCGGCACGGATATCAACGCCGGACAGGTTGCTCGGTGCGTTCATTCTGGGACCCTCTATCTTTGGCCCCACATGGCCTTGTCGGGGTCCGGGTTCAACCCATCGATGGCATTGGCGGATATTCGTACGGCGCCAGCGCGCCTCCGGGCTGACCGGTGGTCACCGCCTCGAAGATCGCAAGCCCGATCGGGCTGTAGGCGATCAGGTTGGTGAGCCCGCGCACCAGCAGGATTGTGCCGATTCCCCACCACCATGCCGGATGGACGCGGCCGCGCGTGCGCAGGTCCCACAGCACGCCGGCCAGCGGGAACAGCAGGATCAGCGTTACCTCGATGATCGAGGCGTGCGGCATCACCAGCGGTGCGGGGATCAGGCGCCCGAGGCCGGGACCAGTGAGGATCGCCATGCCGGAAAAGTGCAGGCGGCGATGCCAGTCGGTCCGCCGCCGCATCACGATTGCAGCGGTCGACAGACCGACAAAGGTCCAGACGGCGAGTGGTGCCATCACTACGAAGAATGCGGGCTCATAGACCGGAGCAGCGCGACCCAGCCGGATCGCCTCGATCGCGACCAGCGGGCCGACGATTGCCATCGCCACGAGCCAGCCCGCGCCGATCCAGCCGAGCTTGCGATGCAGCGCGATACTGCCCCGCGTCGCGAGCCAGGTTTGCGCGATGTAGATCGTGACCCAGCCGAAGAAGACCAGCGCATGTGCATGAACTACGAGCGGCGCGTTGAAGCTGGAAATGCCCATGACGACGAAGAAGGCGAAGCCGGCGACGATAACTGCCGCCATGGCGAGGCCTCCCCACAGGAAGAAACCGTCGTCGCTGTGTGAAGTATCCGAAGTCTGTGCTGCCGTTGCCATCGTGTGCCCCCACAACAATGTCCGGACGGGAGGCTATCATCGATCGGCAGCGAACCGAACTACTTCTTCTCGCGTGCCTCGATGTCCTTCATGACCTGCTCTGGCGAGCGCGAGACGTCCCAATGCTCACGGATGCCGCGTTCCGGCGGGAAGGTGACGACTACGCGCACCTCGCCCAGCCCGGCGGCGGTCAGTGGTTGCGCGAGCAGGCGGGCAAGCGCGCTGCGGGCATGTTCGCGTGCCTGCGCCATGCGTTCGGGGCTGCGCGCCTCGCGGCCCGCGACATCGGCGGCACGGACCGACGTGCGCCGGCTGAGCGCTTCGGCCGCCTCGCGCGTCACGAACAACCCGCTGGTGTCGACCAGCGTGCGGCGGCCCTCATCGGTATTGGGTGCTGCGGCGATGACATCGGGGGCGTCGACGATCAGCGTTTTGGTCTGCGCGTTCCATTGCAGATCTCGGTCGCGCAGACCCGAAAGGTCAACGTGATAGGCGACCGAATAGGGCATCTTGACGACCTGGTCGCTGCGCAACCAGCCAAAGCCGCGAATGTCAGAGGCGGTCGCCTGGACGATGCCCGAAAGCTCGGCCACCTGAAGCTTGCCCGATCCCACGAGTTTGGCTGTGACGATCTGGGTCACCGGCGCGCCGCCCTCCTCGGGCAGCGTCGCCATCCGGGTCTCGGCATAGCGATCCCATGCGATCCAGCCGGTCGCGACGACGACCAGAAGCGCTGCCGCGATCAGCGACCCGCGGATCAGCTTGTCGCGCTTCACGACATCCGCCACGCGCCACCCTCCGTCCCGGTGACGATCCCGCGTTCGCGCAAGTGGATCAGGTGCGCGAGCACCGACCGGCCCGCTGCGCCGGTGAGCCGCGGGTCGAGGCCGACATACATCTTTTCGACCATCGCCGGGATCTCCCCGATCTCCTTGCCCAGCAGGCGTAGTATCTGCCCTTCGCGCTGCCTGCGATGACCCATCATGCCGCGCACCAGTCGCTGGGGGCGTTCCACCGGATCGCCATGCGCGGGGTAGTAGACGCGATCCTCGCGGCCCAGCAGCTTGTCGAGGCTGGCCATATAGTCGCCCATGTCGCCGTCGGGCGGCGCAATCACGCTGGTCGACCAGCCCATCACATGATCGCCGGTGAACAGCGCGCCGCTCTCCTCGAGCGCGAAGCAGAGGTGGTTGGAGGTATGACCGGGGGTCGCCACTGCGGTGAGCGTCCAGCCATCGCCCGTCACCCGCTCGCCATCGGCCAGAACGCGGTCGGGCCGATAGTCGCGGTCGAAGGCCGCATCGGCGCGCGGGCCATGATCGTCGAGTGCGAGCGGGGCGCAGCCGATGATCGGCGCACCGGTTGCAGCCTTGACCGCGCGGCTCGCGGGGCTGTGGTCGCGATGCGTGTGGGTGCACAGGATCGCCACGACCGGGCGGCCGTCGATCGCACGGGCAAGCGCGTCGATATGTTCGGGGAGGTCAGGGCCGGGGTCGATCACAGCAACGTCGCTGGCGCCGACCAGATAGGTTTCGGTGCCGGTATAGGTAAAGGCCGAGGGGTTTGGCGCGAGGATGCGGGCTACCAGCGGCTCGAGCCGGATCGCTTCACCGGTTTCGGGATCGGTCATAAGGCCGAAATGGCGGCTCGGGTCATGCTAGGCAAGGCCACATATAAATTGGGCCGGCCGCCATAGGGGTAGCGACCGGCCCGGTTGGAGCACCCTCCGCGGCGATGGGCAGCATAACCGCGGATTCTCCTCCTCCCATCTCGTTGACCGTTGCGATCAATCCTTGTTGGCGGTCTCAACCTCACGCATCGCATCGTCGATGCCCTTGAGCGCCGCAGCCCTCTGTGCCGGGGTCAGGTTATTCTGTTCTTCGATCGACCTGCGCGCGATTTTGAGCCCCAGCATCGCGTGGCGCTTGCCCATGTTTGCGCTGGCAATTGCAATCGAGCGGCTTTCCCGTGCGATCTCGGCGGCCTCGCGCGACGCTTCGGCGCGGGCAATCGCGGCGTCGCGCGACGCCATGCTACGGGCAATGGCTGCATGACGTGAGGCTTCCGCATGGGCCTGTGCCGCCTCGCGTGACGCTTCCGCGCGGGCTTGTGCCGCCTCGCGTGAGGCTTGGGCACGGTCAAGCGCGGCGTCGCGTGCCGCCATACCGCGGGCAACGGCGGCTTCGGTGCGCGCCTCGATCCGGTCGGTGCAGATGGTGATCGAGCGGCGCTTGCCATCGGTCCGCTCGAGCTTGACGTCGCCATCGTTGGGCGGGCCGCAACGCGCCGAGATCACGGTGGGCATGTCGGCCGGGATGCCGTCTCCGCTCACGACCCTGCCGTCGCGGATGACAATGCGCTTGTGCCCGGTCTGGACGGTGCTGATGTCGCCGTCCTGCGTGATGGTGATTTTCCCGTCCTTGTCGCGGGTGACGATACGGATCTTCTTCACCGGCGCGGGCGCTGCCATTGCCTCGGGTGCAGCCGGTGCTTCTGTGGCTGCTTCAGGTGCTGTGGGCGCCGCGGGCGGTTCCTGCAGGTCAACGCCGATCGCGTCGCCGACATCGGCGCGCAGGTTCGCCGCAGCCTGAGTGCCCGATGCGGTGAGCGCCAGGCCGGCAAGCGTCAGCGCCGCGGCGCCCGTCACGCCGGCGGTGATCCGCGTGCGCGACTTCCGGTTATGCTTGGAAAGCATCCTCAACCTCCCCTTGAGTTCGTTTATGGTGTGCAAATGGCAAGCCGCCGACACCGCACCCCCGTGCGCGGACTTGACGATGGCGCGGCCATAGGCGTGGCGCAGCGCCGGTGCGCGGCCCGAGAGCACCAGGGCGTCGCAGGCCATCTCCTGGTCGGCGCGGAAGGCGCGGAACGCCCGCCATGCGACCGGATTGAACCAGTGGAGCGCGAGCACGACCAGCGCGATCCAGTTGGCGATCAGGTCACCCCGCAAATGGTGCCCGAGCTCGTGGGCGAGCGCGAGGTTCCGCTCAAGCGGATCGTAGCGCTCGCTGAAATCGCGCGGAAAGGCGACGTATTTGCGCCAGATGCCGAAGGCGAGCGGGCCGGTGGCCGCATCGGTCTCGATCACGTGCACGCGCCCTTCGGCGACGGTACGCTCGATCTTCGCACGGCGCAGCAGCCGGGCGCAGAAGCGGCTATGCGCGATCAGGTGATAGGTGAGGAAGGCGAGGGCGCCGACGGCCCAGATCCCAACGATGATGGGCAGCCAGTCGATCGGCGCGGCTTCCATCGGAAGGGCGGTGGCAGGGGTGGTCGCCGTCGCCTGCGGGACGGTGATCGGGTCGACGATATAATAGATGACCTCGCTCGCCGCGGCGACCGGGGTCTCGGCACTTGCGCGCCAGCTTTCGGGAAGCGGTGGCAGTACGAGGCGCAGCACCGGCAATGCCCATAGCGCATAGGCGATGTTGGGGCCGAAATGGCGGCTCACCGGCTTGCGGATCGCAAGCACCAGCAGCATCAGCAGCGTCGTCGCGACGAAGGTCTCGATTACCCAGCAAGTCATTGAGGGGACGATCATTGCTTGATCTCCTTCAACAGCGCTTCGATTTCGGCGATGTCCTCGTCGGTGAGCGCGTCGCGCTCGGCGAGATGGGCGACCAGCGGCGTCAGCTTGCCGCCGAACAGCCGGTCGATCAGACGACGCGATTCGCCCTCCACATAATCGCCGCGCTCGACGAGCGGGCGGTAGAGGTAGCGGCGGCCGTCTTCTTCCGCGCCGATGGTATTCTTGGCGAGCAGCCGGCCGAGCAGCGTCTTGACCGTGTTGGCGCTCCAGCCGCGCGAAGGGGCCACCCGCTCGGCGACGTCGTTGGCGGTGAGCGGCGATTCATCCCACAGCACTTCCATGACGGCGTGCTCGGCATCGCTGATCCGTTCGGTCATCTCACTCCCCTTCGACTACGCCTGTAATCGTCTCGACCACATCTGTAGTCAATAGCCTGAACGCTATCTGAACGTATTCAGGGGCGAAACGAATGTCAGAGTGTCGAAACTTCTTACAGTTCGAGAACTGGTGAAATTCGGTTAACCACGAAAACGCCGGAATTCCGGGGGTTACCCATTCTGGCACGCGAGCTGCAACGTTCCCGGCACACCGCTGTTCACAAAGGCGCGTGTAACGCTTCAGGGGCGGGCAGTACCATACCGGGCTGCCCGCCTCGCCCGTTTTCAGGCCTTGTAGATTACCGGCAAACCGTCGCGGCGCTTGCGCCTGCGAAAGACCTTCGCGCTATCCTCTTCGAGTCGCTCCGCGGCACGCGCACGGGCGGCCGGATAGATCTCGTTGAACAGCCGGTCGAAGGTTCGGCGCCAGCCATAGGTCTCGACCGTCATCGCGCGGGCACGCGCGCCGACCAGTTGCGCGCCTTCGTTCCAGAGCTTGACGACATTCGCCGCCATCGCGCTGGTATCATCCACCGGGCCGAGCAGACCCAGGCCTTCGGGGACGCGATCGGGCATCGCGCCGCTGGCGACGCCGACGATCGGCAAACCGCATGCCTGCGCCTCCAGCACCGAGATGCCGAAGGTCTCATCCGCCATTGCCGACACATAGATGTCGGAGGAGGCGAGAGCACGGGCGAGCCCGATCCGGTCCTGTTCGAAGCCCGGAAAGGCGGTCGGCAGCCCCTGTGCCTCTCCGATAAGCCGCTCGCGCAGCTTGCCATCGCCCATCAGCACCATGGCCGCGCCGAGCTCGCCGGGTAGCTTGCGGAACATTGTGATCAGCCGGTCAGCGCGCTTCTCGTTGTCGATGCGGCCGGCATAGATCAGCAACGGTCCGTCGCCGGGCAGGCCGAGCGATGCGCGATAGCCGGCGTCACGCTTCGATGGCGCGAACATCGTCGTATCGACGCCCAGCGGCATCACGTCGGTCCGCGTGATCGTCTTGCGCGCCAGCGTCCGCTGCGCGTCCTCGCTCAGCGTGTAGACGCGGTCGAACTCGCGATAGGTGATCTCGGCATAGCCATAAGCGAGCATCCGCATGAAGCGTGCGGCGAGGTTGCCTGCTTGGGCCTGTACGACGCGATGGACATGCGCATTCGGAAAGTCGGTGCGGTAGCCTGCGACCAATGTCGTTTCCGGAAAGTCGCGGCGGTGCCGGATCGCGCTCCAGGGCAGCACCCACGGGCAGAGCGATTCGATGATGTCGGGCTGGTAGTGGGCGAGCAGATCGCGCACCGCATCGGTGCGCAGGATGAAGCGATAGTTCGGGCTGCCACGGACCGGCCCGGCGCCCACCTCGGCGAAGATATGCCGGCCGTTGATCGTCACCCTGTCTTCGGGGCCGGGAACGATCTGGAGCAGCTGGTGCGGGGTATGGTTGAGCACATAGTCGCGCTTTTCGCGAAGGTAGGTGCTGATTCCGCCGCCGCCCGCAGGCGAGTAACTTTGTGTCAGGTCACAAATCGTCAGGGACGCACTGTCCCTTGCCGCGGCGCCAGGCGCCGCAGCCAGAGGTTGTACGAACATGGTACGCTACCTTTACAAAACCGCGCAAAACACCGCGCGGTTGTTACGCGGCTGAAACGCCCTTCTCTTCAAGAAGTTGCGCCAGCTCGCCCGACTCGTACATCTCCATCATGATGTCCGAACCACCGATGAACTCGCCCTTCACATAGAGCTGGGGGATGGTTGGCCAGTCCGAGAATTCCTTGATTCCCTGACGCACGGCCTGATCCTGAAGCACGTCGACGCTTTCGAACGCGACACCCAGATGGTTGAGGATCGAGATCGCCCGGTTCGAGAAACCGCACTGCGGAAACAGCGGCGTTCCCTTCATGAACAGCAGCACGTCGTTGGCATCGACGATGCTCTGAATATGGGTTTGGGTTTCGTCGGTCATGTCACTCGCTCCGAGGTCATTCATTGTTCGCGGGCACGGCGGTGGTGAGCTGGAGGGCGTGGAGTACGCCCCCCATGCGCCCGCCGAGCGCCGCATAGACAGCCTGATGCTGCCGGATCCGGGGCATGCCCCGAAAGGTCTCGCTCACCACGCGGGCCGCATAGTGATCGCCGTCACCGGCCAGATCGGTGATCTCGACCCGGGCATCGGGGATGCCCTGACGGATCAGCGTCTCGATCTCTTCGGCCGCCATCGGCATATTACTTCGCCTCGATCAGCTGGCGGCGTGCCTCAACGGTCTGTGCCTCGATGGCCTGGCGAATTTCGGCCTCCTCGACCTCGATGCCGGCAGCGGTCAGGTCGCCGACCAGCTTGCGGATCACGTCCTCGTCGCCCGATTCCTCGAAATCGGCCTGCACCACCGCTTTTGCATAGGCGTCGGTCTCTTCGGGGGTCAGGCCCAGCTTCGCCGCTGCCCACTGGCCGAGCAGGCGGTTGCGCCGCGCGGTGATGCGGAACGCCATCTCCTCGTCCATCGCAAACTTCGCCTCAAATGCACGTTCACGATCGTCGAAGGTGGTCATCCCTAAAAATCCCTTGATTGTTCCGGTTGGCAGATAGGTTCGGTGCGGCGGCATGGCAACGGGTCGGCAGAATTCGTCATGTGCTTCGCCGGGGGCTTCGCGCGCGGGCGGCATCGGCTATAGCCGCGACGGTTTCCCGCCAAGGATGTGCGTATGACTTCGTTCCAGCTCGACGGTTTCGATCTCCCGGTGTTCGTCGCCGCAACGCTTGCCGAAGATGTGGGAGCGGGCGACGTTACCTCCGCTGCCGTGATTCCCGCGGACGCGGTGTTCACCGGGGTAATGGATAGCCGCGACGCAATTGTCGTTGCGGGGTTGCCGATCGCTGCGGCCTTCTTCCGCGCACTCGATCCGGCGGTAGAGATCGAACTGCTGGCGGACGAAGGCGATCGCGTCGCGACGGGCAGCGATCTGATGCGGCTGCGCGGTAATGCGCGTGCGCTGCTCACCGCCGAACGCGCGGCACTCAACACTGTCCAGCATCTGTCGGGAATCGCGACGATGACCCGCGGCTATGTCGACAAGATCGCCGGGACCGGCGCGACCCTGCTCGATACGCGCAAGACGATCCCGGGGCTTCGGCGACTGGAAAAATACGCGACGCGGATGGGCGGCGGGCAGAACCACCGCATGGGGCTGTGGGATGCCGCGATGATTAAAGACAATCACGTTGCGGTCGCCGGATCGGTGGGGGAGGCGGTGCGCCGTGCCGTTGCCGCCGGGATCGACCGGATCATCGTCGAGGTCGATCGTGTCGACCAGATCGAACCGGCGCTCGCTGCGGGGGCCACGCACCTGCTGCTCGATAATATGGATCCGCCGATGCTGCGCGGCGCTGTGACGCTGGTGGGCGGGCGCGTGCCGACCGAGGCATCGGGTGGCGTCCGGCTCGACACGATCCGCGCGATTGCCGAGACGGGGGTCACCTACATCAGCGTTGGACGACTTACCCAGTCCGCCCCCGCGGTCGATATCGGGCTGGACTTCGCACAGGCTTGAGCCGTAGCTGGTCGCGACAGGGGAGAGTTTACATGCGACCGCAATCGATCGTCCGTTTCGAGCAGGCCTATCTCGGAGCCACCCTGCTCTGGCTCGTGAATCTGGGAATCGGGTGGAAGACCCGCCTCGACACCGTCAACGCGAACCCTGCCTTCGCCGGCAACCCGCAAATGGCCCAACTGGCCGAGACGATGATGATCGGTACGACGGTCGCCATGCTCGTGTTGTGGCTGCTGCTCTGGTACTTTACTGCCCGCCGCGCGAGCGTGGTCGCGAAGTGGGCGCTGGTTGCATTATTCGGGCTTTCGGTGATCGGTCTCCCGTTTACGCTGCTGGCCTATCCGGTGGTCGGCGCACTCAGCACGGTCCTGAGCCTCGGCACCTTCGCGCTCACCGCTTGTGCAGTCTGGCTGCTGTTCCGGCCCGATGCGCAGGTCTGGTTCGCCGGCGAAGGTGCGCAGCCGGACACCGCCCCGTTCGAATGATCCGTCGGGCTGCGCTGTTCGCCTTCGCGCTGGCGGTGCCCGGCGTCGCGGCGGCGCAGGCCGACCGTTGCGTGGTGCCCGAGCAGCTGCCTGAGGCTTCGGAGCAAGTGGGACGCCCCGGCCCGCGCAGGGTTGTTCCCGTTGGCGGCTATACGCTGGCGCTCACCTGGAACCCCGGCTTCTGCCGCCAGTCAGCCAATCGCGGGCGTTTCCAGTGCGATCCCGGTAACCGTTTCGGCTTCGTCCTCCACGGTCTCTGGCCCGATGGGCAAGGCGCGAACTGGCCGCAATATTGCACCGCTGCCCCGCGCATCCCCGAGGCGGTGGTGCGGCGCAACCTCTGCGCGATGCCCTCGCCCGCGCTCCAGCGCTATCAATATGCCAAGCATGGTAGCTGCTCGGGTCTGCCGCCCGCAGCCTATTTCGACCGCGCGCGCGAAGCCTATGCCGCGATCCGCTATCCGGACATGGACGCGCTCTCGCGCCGTCCCAGCCTCAGCGCTGGACAGCTTGCCGCGGCGGTCGCGCGCGCCAATCCCGGGATGACCCCGGCGATGCTCCGCGTGCAGGCGGGCAGCGATCGCTGGCTCGATGAAGTCTGGGTATGTCTCGACACCCGGTTTCGCCCGCGCGCCTGTCCGATGCACCAGCGCGGCCTTCCGACTCACGCGCCGCTACGAATCTGGCGCGGACGCTAGCGGTCGATCGTCGCGGTGCCGGGGTGGTGCCGGTCGAGATGCCGCTTGATAATCTTGAGGTTGCGCGTGTTCGAGCGGAAGAAGAAGTCTGCTGCATCACCCACGCCGGGGACCAGCCCGATCAGCCAGTCGAACCCGACATTGCCCGCCATCCGCACCATCGCGCTCCTGGGCATCCCCAGGTTGCGCGCCTCCCAGATCATATAGGCGCCTAGCGCCGCCGCGACGAAATCACCGGCGACCGGGATCAGGCCGATCAGGGCGTCGAAGCCGACCGTCTGCCGCGTGCCCGGAACGGTGATGACCCGCTCGAGCAGCTTTTCCATCGTCTCGATCCGATATCGCACCGAAGCCGGATCGTTGCCGGTGTAAGACACCGTCTCGGGTCCCTGATCCATGCGCGTCGCTTCGGTCATCGGCTCGTCCTTCATTGCCCGGCCTCGCGCAAATGCGTGAGCGGGTGCCAGGCGCGGGCGTTGGGCTGGAAGGCGCGCAGCCGCACCGCGACCAGCGACCAGCGCAGCGGCTGTGCGATCGGGATATAGGCGGCCTCGGCGGTCAGCGCCATGTCGGCATCCGCGATCCGCTGCGCGCGCTCGGTCAGGGTCGGGGCGTCACGCGCCGCTTCGATCGCCGCAGTCAAAGGCGCGCTGCACACGCGGCACGCGGTAACGAGGTACCAGCGGCCGCTGTCATAGGGCGCGACTGCGTCGATCAGCCGCAGGTCGGCGTCGGCGCTCTCTGCCACCCGGACCGGCTTCAGCCCCATGTCGATCAGGTCACGTCCGATCCGGCTCCACACCAATGTCGCGCCGGGGTCGCCCGGCAGCGCGACGCGGATCGCGAGCGAGGCGCCGGGATTGGCGGCGCGCCAGGCGGCGACACGGTTGCGCGCGGTCGCCTTGCGGGCGTCGAGCGGCAGTACGGACCATTCAGGAGCCGCCGGATCGGCCGCTGAATCGAGTTTGCCGGGCAGCAGCGTGTCGACCGACTGCCATTCGGGGCGGAACAAGGCGGTCAATGCGACCCGATCGATCGCCATGGCCAGCGCGGCGCGGTTATCCGCCTTGGCCAGAAACCCCTCGCGCGAGACCACGGCGAGGCCGAACAGACCTGCCGCAGGGTCGACCGTGATGTTCGTCGGTGCGATTTCGGCGGGTGCGAGCAGCGGCCAGTCGCGATAGGTGCCGCCGAGCACCAGATCGGACTCGCGCGCGGCAAAGCGCACGATCGCCTTCGCCGCCCGTTCGCCGCGCAGCCGGACATCGTCTGCCGGATCGGGTTCTTCCGGGGCCTCATCCGCATGAGTCGGATCGAAGCCGGGACGGAGCAGTACGGGACCGGAGCCCGGCACGACGCGGAAGGGCCCCGAGCCCGCAAGTGCGGGACGGCGCAGGATCGCGAGCTCGGGCTGGGCGAACAGCTTGAGCAGATCGGGGCGGGGGCGTTTCAGGCGCACCTCGACGATCTGCGGGGTCATCTCGACCACCTCGTCGATCACCGCGACAAATGGGGCGATGGCGATTCGGCTGCGCGGCTCGATTGCACGATTGAGGCTGCGCACGACATCGGCGGCAGTGATCTGCTTGCCATCGGGCCATTCGGCTGCGCGAAGGCGAAAGATGTAGCTGCGGCCGCCATCGGTGACGATCCAGCGTTCGGCCAGCCCCGGCTCGATGCCGCCGCTCGCGTCGAAGCGAACCAGCCCCTGCGCCGTGGAATCGAGCATCAGGCGGTTGGTGAGATCAAGGTCGCTGCGCGCCGGATCGGCGAGCTTCGCGTCGCCTCCGATTGCGCTCACCACCACCGCGACATCGTCGGGCCGCGTGTCGCACCCACCCACAAACAATGCCAGCGCGGCGGCGAAGGGCAGGGCGGAACGGAACATGCCCCGGTGTATGAAGACGGGGCGGGGAATCCAACCCCGCCCCGTCATCCTCTCCGTCCTTTTTGCAGGACTTATTCGCGGAACTTAGTTCTTTTCTTTGTCCACCAGCTGGTTCGCTTTGATCCACGGCATCATCGCGCGCAGCTCGGCGCCCGTCTTCTCGATCGGGTGAGCGGCGGCTGCCTTGCGGCTCGCCTTCAGCTCGGGCTGGCCGGCGCGGTTGTCGAGGACGAAGTCCTTGACGAAGCGGCCCGACTGGATGTCGGCGAGCACGCGCTTCATCTCGGCCTTGGTCTCGTCGGTGATGATGCGCGGGCCGGTCTTGATGTCACCATATTCGGCGGTGTTCGAGATCGAATAGCGCATGTTGGCGATGCCGCCTTCATAGAGCAGATCGACGATCAGCTTGGTCTCGTGGAGGCACTCGAAATAGGCCATTTCGGGGGCGTAGCCCGCCTCGACCAGCGTCTCGAACCCGGCCTGGATCAGGTGGGTGATGCCGCCGCACAGCACGGCCTGCTCGCCGAACAGGTCGGTCTCGCATTCCTCGCGGAAATTGGTCTCGATGATGCCCGAACGGCCGCCGCCGACGCCCGACGCATATGCCAGCGCGACGTCATGCGCGTTGCCCGATGCATCCTGATGGATCGCAACGAGACAGGGGACGCCGCCGCCGCGCACATATTCGCTGCGCACGGTATGGCCCGGACCCTTCGGCGCGATCATGATCACGTCGATATCCGCGGGCGGGTCGATCAGGCCGAAATGAACGTTGAGGCCATGGGCGAAGGCGAGTGCCGCGCCGGGCTTCATATTGCCCTTGAGATCGCTCTCCCAGATCGCCGCCTGATGCTCGTCGGGCGCCAGGATCATGACGATGTCGGCCCACTGCGCCGCTTCCTTGTTCGACAGCACCTTGAAGCCGGCGTCGATCGCCTTCTTCGCGGTCGCCGAACCTTCGCGCAGCGCGATCGCGACATCCTTGACGCCGCTGTCGCGCAGGTTCTGCGCATGGGCGTGGCCCTGCGAACCATAGCCGACGATGGCGATCTTCTTGCCCGTGATCAGGTTCAGGTCGGCATCACGATCGTAATAGACACGCATTTCGAAAATTCCCTTTCGTCATTCCCGCGCGAACGGCGTCATTCCGCCGCGCCATAATCGATCCGCCCCCGGATGGGGCGACAGTTAATCTGTAGAGCGGTCAGGCCGCCTCTTTGCCCCGCGAGATGGCCACGATGCCCGTCCGCGCGACCTCGATCAGGCCGACTTCGCCCATCAGCTCGATGAACTTGTCGATCTTCTCGGTCGAACCGGTCACCTCGAACACGAAGCTCGACGTGGTCGCATCCACTACGCGCGCACGATAGACATCGGCGAGCCGCAGCGCCTCGATCCGGTGATCACCGGTGCCGGCGACCTTCACCAGCGCCAGCTCGCGCTCGACATGGTCGCCCTCGGCGGTCAGGTCATGGACCTTGTGCACCGGCACCAGCCGGTCGAGCTGCGCGACGATCTGTTCGAGCGTCGCGGGGCTCGCCGAGGTGACGATGGTAATCCGGCTCACCGCCTTGTCCGACGTGATCTCGGATACCGTCAGGCTCTCGATATTGTAGCCGCGCGCGGTGAACAGGCCTGCGATCCGGGCAAGAATACCCGGCTCGTTGTCGACGATCACGGCAAGTGTATGCCGTTCGGCTTTCTCTTCCTTGATGTGCATCAGGTGACTTTCTTCACCGCCTCGAGCCAGTCTTGCCACTGGGCGGGATCAATCGTGTTGACAGGGCTCGCGCTTGCGAACTGCATCGAGCCCAGCATGCTGGCGATCTGATCGTCCGATTCCAGACCGCGACGCCAGTACGCATCGATGAATTCGAACATCGCACGATAGGCATCGCCTACCGTAACCGTCGTGCTCTCATCCATCAGACCAGTGCCTTGGCTTCGTCGTCCATTTCGCCGGAAACTTCGGCGGACTGGAGCAGCATGTCTGTATGGGCGGCGCCCGACGGGATCATCGGGAAGCAGTTGGCGAGCTTCGCCACGCGGCAATCGACGATCACCGGCCCGTCATGCGCGAGCATTGCGGCGATGCCGTCGTCGAGCGCGTCGTTGCCCTCGATCCGGATTCCCTTCCAGCCATAGGCCTCGCCCAGCTTCACAAAGTCCGGCAATGCGTCGCTATAACTCTCGGAATAACGGCTGGAATAGGTCAGCTCCTGCCACTGACGGACCATCCCCATATACTCGTTGTTGAGGATGAAGATCTTGACCGGCAGACGATACTGAGTGGCTGTCGCCAGCTCCTGGATATTCATCTGGATGCTGGCTTCGCCGGCAATGTCGATCACCAGCGCGCCCGGATTGCCCAGCTGCGCTCCGATCGCTGCGGGCAGGCCATAGCCCATCGTGCCGAGACCGCCGCTCGTCAGCCACTTGTTGGGGCTTTCGAAGTGGAAATGCTGCGCGGCCCACATCTGGTGCTGCCCGACCTCAGTCGTGATGATCGGCGCCCGATCCTTGGTCGCCTCCCACAGCGCACGGATCGCGCGCTGGGGCATGATCTCGTTGCTGTCCTCGGGGAAGTCGAGGCACTTGACCGCACGCCAGCCCTCAATGCGCCGCCACCATTCGGACAGGTCGGGCTTGGGATGCTGCCGTGCCTTCCAGATGCGGATCATATCCTCGAGCGCATGCCCGACATCGGCGACGATCGGCAGATCGACGCGCACCGTCTTGTTCATCGACGACCGGTCGATATCGATATGGATCTTCCGCGCATGCGGGGCGAACGCATCCAGCCGCCCCGTCACGCGATCGTCGAACCGCGCGCCGATCGCGATGATCAGGTCGGCCTGATTCATCGCGTAATTGGCTTCGTAAGTGCCGTGCATGCCCAGCATACCCAGCCACTGATCGGAAGAAGCCGGGAAGGCGCCGAGGCCCATCAGCGTCGAGGTGACCGGTGCGCCGGTGATCTTCGCCAGTTCGCGCAACAGCTGCGACGCGCCCGGACCCGAGTTGATGACCCCGCCGCCGGTGTAGAAGACCGGACGCTCGGCCGCGGCCAGCATCTCGACCGCGGATTCGATCAGCGATTTGTCCGCCTTCACCTGCGGGCGATAGGTCTTGTGCTGGATCGGGCCGGACTTGGTGTAGCGCGCAGTGGCGATCTGGACGTCCTTGGGGATGTCGATCACCACCGGGCCGGGGCGGCCTGATGTGGCGATGTGAAACGCCTCGTGGATGACGCTGCCGAGCTGCGCCGGATCCTTCACCAGATAATTATGCTTGGTGCAGTGACGCGTGATGCCGACCGTGTCCGCCTCCTGGAAGGCGTCCGATCCGATCAGATGCGACGGCACCTGTCCGGTGATGACAACCATCGGGATCGAATCCATCAGCGCGTCGGTGATGCCGGTGACGGCATTGGTCGCACCGGGACCCGAGGTGACCAGCACCACGCCCGGCTTGCCGGTCGAGCGGGCATAGCCCTCCGCTGCGTGCGTTGCCGCCTGCTCATGGCGGACCAGAATGTGGCGAATCTTCTTCTGCTTGAAGATCGCGTCGTAAATGGGAAGTACGGCGCCTCCGGGATAGCCGAAGATGACTTCCACACCGAGGTCGCTCAACGCCTCGATCAGGATGTCTGCTCCGCTCTTCTCGGCCACTGGTCGTCTCCTCTGGTTTTTCCGCACTGCAATAGCAGTTGGGGAAGGGCGCTGCTATGCGTATTAAAACTACGTGTCAAGCATAAAGATTATAATAATCGTGCAAAATGATTGACTTGTTTGGTAATATCTGTCGATTCAGTCCGCGGCCAATGTCCGGGCGGCTGGTGCCGAAGCCAGGTATATTGCCGCTTGGCATATTGCCGGGTTGCCGCCTGCGCGCGTTGAAGCGCCGCCTCCCGGCTGAGCGAACCCTCTAGAAACGCTGCGATTTCTGCAACACCGATGGCACGGCGCACCGGCGCACTGGCGGCGATGTCGCTGCACTGCAGCAGGCTTTCGACCTCCTCGATTGCGCCGTCGTCGAACATCGCGCCTAGGCGACGATCGCAACGTTCCGCGAGCCAGGCGCGGTCGGGAAGCAGGATCAGCGGCGTAAGTTCGATCGCGTCGCCGATCCCGCCGACCCGCTCTGCTTGCCAGTCAGCGAGAGTCCGCCCCGTCGAACGCACGACCTCGAGCGCACGGGCAACGCGCGTCGTGTCGGCAGCGTTCAGCCGCTCCGCTGCGTCCGGGTCAGCCTGCCGGAGCAGGTCATGCGCCTCCGCCACCGGCAGCGCGCGCACCTCTGCGCGAACCGCCGGATCGATCTCGGGCACCGGCGCGATCCCGTCGAGCAGCGTGCGGATATACATGCCGGTGCCGCCCGCCAGCACCGGCAAGCTGCCGCGTGCATCCGCCGCCGCGATCTCGGCCTTAGCTTCCTCGGCCCAGCGCGCGGCGGAATAGTCCTCGATCCCCGCGACATGCCCAAACAGTCGGTGCGGCGCCTGCGCTTCTTCCCCGGGCGATGGCCGTGCGCTCAGCACCCGCAGCTCGGCATAGACCTGAGCCGAATCCGCATTGATCACCGTCCCGTCCGTGCGCTGCGCAAGCGCGATCGCCAATGCGGACTTGCCGCTGGCGGTCGGCCCTGCAATGAGCGCCACCCTTGGCTTGTGGGAGTGCGGCATGTTCATCGTTACGCTGATAGCAGCGGATCGGCTTGAGGCGGGCGTTATTTCCTCCGCACAGAGCAAGCTGCGCGATGCGGGTTGTGCACCGGCGGACGTAACCGAGCTTGAACCCGGCAAGGCAGTCGACCTCGCCTTTGCCGCGAACCCCGATCAGGCGCGTGCCACACTCGAAGGTGCGTTCGATCGTGTCGACATCGTCGTTCAACCCGTCAAAGGCCGCCGCAAGCGTCTGATCGTCGCCGACATGGACTCGACGATGATCACCGTCGAATGCATCGACGAACTTGCCGATTACGCCGGGATCAAGCCGCAGATTGCTGAAGTCACCGAAGCGGCGATGCGCGGAGAACTCGACTTCGCCGAAGCGCTCGACGCGCGCGTGGCGCTGCTCAAGGGCCTCGGCGCGGATGCGATCGACCGCTGCCTCGCTGAACGCGTCCAGCTGATGCCGGGTGCCCGCACGCTGGTGCAGACGATGAAGGCCAATGGCGCGACCGCGATCCTGGTCTCGGGCGGCTTCACCCGCTTTGCCGGGCCGGTGGGCGCGCAGATCGGTTTCGACCGGGTGATCGCCAATGAACTGCTGATCGAGGCCGATGCACTGACCGGCGCGGTCACCAAGCCGATCGTCGACTCAGGGACCAAGGAAACGACTCTGCTCGGCGCGATGGCTGAACTCGGTCTCGATACCGATGCGACGCTGGCAGTGGGCGATGGCGCCAACGATCTCGCGATGATCAGGAAGGCCGGCCTCGGCGTCGCCTATCACGCCAAGCCGATCGTCGCCGCGGCCGCAGGTGCGCGGATCGACCACAACGATCTGACGGCCTTGCTCTATGCGCAGGGCATCCCGCGCAGCGAGTGGGTGGCCTGAGCGCCTAGTTCCGCACCGGCACGCAGGACCCGACCCCGCGGCACGCACCGCTTGCTTCTGCATTGGAGGCGAAGGGGCCGACCAGCACGCGGGTGAGGTTACCCGCCTTCACATAGGAGATTTGCCGTCCCGGGAAGCGCCCGCTCATCTGTGCGCCGAGTCGCCGGGCATTGCCGGGATCGCCGAACGCGCCCAGCTGAAGCTTCCAGCCGCCATCGCGCACCGGCGCCGGACGGGTTGCAGCGGGCTGCGCAGTCGGACGTGGTGCTGGCCGCACGATTGGCGGGGCAGGGTGTGTTTCTGCCACCCGCGATTCGCGAACGGTGGGTGATGCAGGTACCGGGCCCGCGGGGATATCAACGCGCGCGATCGGATTTCCGGGACGTGAGGAAGGCGGGGGCATCGCCGCCGCAATCTGCGGCCTGCCGGCTTCGCGTTCATATTTCCGGGCGAGCTCAAGCCCCTGCTGCCGATCGGCGAGTGGGATATGACGATCCATCTGCGCCTGTGCCGTCGATGCTTGCGTCATTCCCTGCGCCGCCGCACGCACGGTCAGCGCATAGGCGCGCACCCAGTCGCGCGCCACACCGTCGCCGTTGAAGTACATCGTGCCCAGCACGTATTGCGCACGCTGCTCTCCGCGGCCCGCGGCCTTCAGCAGCCATTCCTCGGCCTGGGTGCGCTTGTTGTTCTCGAACAGCGTCAGGCCATAGCTCTCTTCAGCCTGCGGATGACCCTGAAGCGCTGCCTTGCGATACCATTCTTCCGCGATAGCGCGATCCACCGGAACTCCGCGGCCCAGCTTATAAGCCTGGCCCATGTTGAACTGTGCATCGGCATCGCCCGAATTGGCGGGGCCGCGCCATTCGGAAAGCGCCTTCTTATAGTCGCCGCGCTGCCAGGCATCGACGCCGGCCTTCACGTCGGCCAGCGCGGGCGCACCGGAAAGGACCGTTGCAGCCAGCAATATCGCCAAGGAAATCTTACGCATACCGCCAATCCCTGTTCGCATCGGCATCCATTGGATAATGCCAGTTAACCAACATCTGGCCAAGCAATGCTTGAACAAGCGTTAAACGCCCTCCGGATCGCATCCGGAACGAACCGCATCCCTCCACCTCGCCATTAACCCCTTCATTAACGGCTTCTTAGCTTCCCACTGGCATCCCAGTGTTGGGCAACCGGGATTTTCAGAGGGGTAGATGCGCGTACTCGCGATGGCATCACAAAAGGGCGGATCGGGTAAGACCACGCTCAGCGGGCACCTTGCGGTGCAGGCGCAGCGCGCGGGCCATGGCCCGGTCGTGCTGATCGATATCGATCCGCAGGGATCGCTTTCGGACTGGTGGAACGAGCGCGAGACGGATTTTCCCGCCTTCGCCCAGACCACGGTCGCCCGGCTCGCCGCCGATCTGGAGGTGCTGCGCCAGCAGGGCTTCCGCCTCGCGGTGATCGACACGCCCCCTGCCATCACCATGGCAATCCAGAGCGTGATCCAGGTCGCCGAACTGATCGTCATCCCGACGCGCCCGTCGCCGCACGATCTGCGCGCCGTCGGCGCCACAGTCGACCTGTGCGACCGCGCGGGCAAGCCGCTGATCTTCGTGGTCAACGCCGCGACGCCCAAGGCCAAGATCACCAGTGAGGCCGCGGTCGCACTGTCGCAGCACGGCACCGTCGCCCCGGTCACGCTCCATCAGCGCACCGATTTTGCCTCGTCGATGATTGACGGCCGTACGGTCATGGAGATCGACCCGAACGGCAAGTCGGCGGCTGAGGTCACCGCGCTCTGGCAATATATCGGCGACCGGCTCGAAAAGAATTTCCGCCGCACCGTCTTTACTGCGCCCGCCGCGACCCATGTCGCGTTCACGGGCCGCACACAGGGTGGCTTCGGCCGCCGGGTGGTGAGCTGATGTTCGGTTCCGCAAAACCGACCGCTTCGCTCTCGTCGGGCCTGCTGGCTCGTAAGGGTCAGGCGCGTCCCGCGATGCGCCCGCAGGGCTTCGTCGGCCTCAATCCGGGTACGTCGCTCGACGATCTTGGCTGGAATGACATGGGGTTCGAGGGCTTCGAGTCCGCGCCGCCGGTGTCGCATGAGATGCCGCAGGTTCTCGCACAGCGCCATGCGCTTGCCGAGGAGTTCGCGCAGGCGCCTCAGGTTCATCCCGAACCGCAGCCTGTAGTGACGCAGCCGCAGGTTCATCCCGAACCGCAGCCCGTCGCCGTACAGCAGCAGATCCAGCCGGAACCGGTCGTGGAGCCCGCGCCAGTCGTCCAGCCTGCTCCGGTCGCGCAGCCGATCGAGGCGGCTGTGGCCGAAGCACCGGCATCGCGCCCGGTCTCTACCGCCACCGCAGCCCGTATCGGGCGCGAGGTCTCGGCCAAGAAAGGGAAGGCCGCATTTACGCTGCGGCTCGACACCGAACGTCATCTCAAGCTGCGTCTCGCTTCGGCGCTGTCCGGCCGCTCGGCCCAGTTGCTCGTCACCGAAGCGCTCGACGCATTTCTCGACACATTGCCCGAAGTGGGGGCGCTGGCTGACCGGCTCCCTGCGGGCAAGGCTCGCTGAATCAAGGGGATTTGGGCCATGAACGCACGTCGTTTTCTTACCATCGGGGTTTCGGCCCTGGTGCTTGGCGCGCCGATTGTCGGCGGTCCGTCGCTCATCGGTGGCCTCGCTGTCGCCAGTGACGCCGTCGCGCAGGATACGCTGAAGGCCGCGAAGGAAGCTCAGTCGGCGCGTAAGGCGCTCAAGGGCGGGAACCCGCAAAAGGCCGTGACCCATGCCGAAGCGGCGGTCGCATTTGACCCCAGGAATGGCGAGTATCGCCAGCTTCTGGGTGAAACCTACCTCTTTGCCGGGCGCTTCGTCTCGGCGACACAGGCGCTCAATGAGGCGCTGTCGCTCGACCCGGCCAATGGCCGTACCGCACTCAATCTCGCGCTCGCGCAGATTGCGGTCGGCGATTGGAATACCGCGCGTCAGACGCTCGAGACCCATGCCGGCAGCATTCCTGCCAGCGACCGCGGCCTTGCCATCGCGCTGGCCGGCGATCCGGGCACGGCGGTCGAACTCCTGACCAACGCTGCCCGCCAGCCCGGCGCTGATGCCAAGACGCGCCAGAATCTTGCGCTCAGCCTGGCGCTTGCCGGCAATTGGCAGCAGGCACGCGCAGTCGCGAGCTTCGACGTCTCGCCCGGTCAGCTCGACGCGCGGATCCTGCAATGGGCCAGCTTCTCGCGCCCGCAGAACGCCTATGATCAGGTCGCTTCCCTGCTCGGCGTGACGCCGATTGACGATCGCGGCCGGCCCGAACAACTCGCGCTCGCCCGTTCGATGACCACAGCGGTTGCTGCGCAGCAGGTTGCCGATCCGGTCGAGGCCTATATGCCCGACACCGGCGCCTCCACCTCGGTCGCCGCCGCGGTTGCACCCGCCGCCACGGCGGTCGATACCGCGATGACGGGGACTCCGATCGCACCTGCGATCACCGCTCCCAGTGGCAACCAGATCGTGTTCGCCCCGCGGCAGGAGGTCGTCCAGGCGATCCCCGTCAGGGCAGCTGCGGCGATCAAGCCGGCTCCCGCTCGCATCGAGGTCGGCGCGCGCAAGCCGCTCGCGATTGCGGTCAAGGCCCCGGTCGAAGACTTCAAGCCCGGTAAGGGCAGCTGGTCGGTCCAGCTCGGCGCCTATGATAGCGCAGGCGTCGCACAGGATGCGTGGGGCCGCGCGGTTCGCCGGACTCCGCTGCTCAAGGCAATGACCCCGACCAGCGCCAGCGTCACGACCGGCGCGGGCAATTTCCAGCGGCTCGCCGTGGGCGGTTTCGACCGCAGCGGTGCGGACACGCTGTGCCGAAAGGTGCGCGCTGGCGGCGGCAACTGCTTCGTCCGTCAGGGTGGGGGCGACAAGGCCGCGAGCTGGGTCAGGCCGTCGCGCGTGCAGGTCGCCTCGCGCTAAGCCAGCAGATTTCAGGAACAAGGGGGAAGGCCGGGCATCTCGCCCGGCCTTTTCCGTTTCAGGCGATCTCCGCGCCGCCCTTGAACAGCCGAACCGCCTTGCCTTGAACCGGCAGGCCGTCGAACGGGGTGTTGCCCGCCTTGCCCGCCATCCGGTCCGAGTTGATCTGCCACGGCGCTTCCGGGTCGATCAGGATCAGGTCTGCCGGCATCCCGGTCGCCAACGTTCCGGCTTCGATTCCAAGCAGGTTGGCAGGATTGCTCGCAACCAGTGCGAACAGTCGGTCGAGCGTGACGCGTTCGTCGCGCACAAGGCCCAGGCCCAGCGTCAGCAACGTCTGCGCGCCCGCCATGCCTGGCGTTGCGTCGACGAACGGCAGGCGCTTCTCTTCCGGTCCCCGCGGATCGTGGCTTGAGCAGAGCACGTCGATCGTCCCGTCCGTCAGTGCCGCCAGCGCAGCGCGCCGGTCGCTCTCGTCGCGAAGCGGCGGCGAGAGGCGGGCAAAGGTACGGAAATCGGTGACGTTGATATCCGACAGCAGCAGGTGCGCCGGGCTGATGCCGCAGGTGACGGCAATCCCGTGCGCCTTGGCTGCCCGGATCAGGTCAAAGCCTGTGGCGGTGGTCACCTGTCGGAAATGGATCGAAGCGCCGGTCTGTTCCACGAGCATCAGGTCGCGCGCGATCGCCAGCGCTTCGGCGACCGCGGGCGCGGACGGCAGGCCCAGCCGGGTCGCGGTCTCGCCTTCGGTCGCGACCGCCTGTCCTGTCAGCCCGCCATCCTCGGCATGGGCGATGACGGTAAGGCCGCAGTCGCGGGCATAGGCGAGCACGCGGCGCATCACCCCGGAATCGGCGATCCAGTGCCGACCGGTCGATACCGCGCGCGCGCCGGCCTCGGCATTGATCGCGAATTCGGCCAGGTCGGTGCCTTCCAGCCCGCGTGTCGCCGCGGCGATCGGATGGACCCACAGCTCGGGCTTGCCCATGTCGGCGGCGCGCTGGACGATACCCGGGCCGTCGAGCACCGGCGACTGGTCGGGCATCAGCCCGATGCGTGCGATCCCGCCCGCGCGGCAAGCCGCCTTGTCCATTGCGAAGGCGCCGAGATCGATCAGGGCTGGGGCGAGCAGCTTGCCGCCGCAATCGATTACCTGCGCGTCCGTGGGGGCATCGGCGACGATCTCGTGATTGGCGACGAACAGCTCGCCATCGCGCTCGCCGCCCTCGGGGCAGACCAGTCGGGCGTTGCGGAAGATCAGGTTCATGCCCAGCCCTCCACACCGCGTGCGCGCCGGGTCAGCACGTCGAGGCACGCCATGCGTACCGCCACGCCCATCTCGACCTGCTCGGTAATCGCCGAGCGGCCCGGCATGTCGGCGACCGAGGAGTCGATCTCGACCCCGCGGTTCATCGGGCCGGGGTGCATCACCAGCGCATCGGGCTTGGCGCGCGCCAGCCGCTCAGGGGTAAGCCCATAATTGAGGTGATATTCGCGCGTCGAGGGGATGTAGGCCCCCGACATGCGTTCATTCTGCAGGCGCAGCATCATCACCACGTCCGCTCCCTCCAGTGCCGCATCGAAATCGGTGAAGGGCGTGACACCCATCTTCTCGATCGCCGCGGGCATCAGCGTCGAAGGCGCGACTACCCGCACCTCGGCGGCCAGAGCAGTCAGTGCCAGGATGTTCGAGCGCGCGACGCGGCTGTGCAGGATGTCGCCACAGATCACCACGCGCTGATGGGCAATCTCGCCCCGCCGCCGCCGGATCGTCAGCGCGTCGAGCAAGGCCTGTGTCGGGTGCTCATGGCTGCCGTCGCCGGCGTTGAGCACCGGGCAGTCGACCTTGTCGGCGATCAGTTGCACCGCGCCGGACGACATGTGGCGGATGACGATGACGTCGGCGCGCATCGCGTTGAGCGTCATCGCCGTGTCGATCAGCGTTTCGCCCTTCTTCACGCTCGATTGCGCGGCGTGCATGTTGACGACGTCCGCACCCAGCCGCTTTCCCGCGATCTCGAACGATAGCAGGGTACGCGTCGAATTCTCGAAGAACGCGTTGATCTGGGTAAGGCCGGCGAGCCGGTGGTCACTCTTGGCGCGGCTGCGATTAGCTTCGATCCATTGTTCCGCCTCGTCGAGGAGGAACAGTATCTCGTGCGGCTGAAGCCCGGAAATACCCGTCAGGTGCGCGTGCGGAAACACGGCGCGCCCCTGAATCTGGGCGCCGGGGCGATGATCGATCGGCGGTTGCATTAAACCCTGCGGTTAGCGAGGCCGGGGCAGGGGCGCAAGCGCGCTCATTGCCCCGGTTGCGTCGCCGCCCGCGGGGCGGGGCGGGCAGGGGCGGCTAGCGCCTTGTCGTACCAGCGGCCAAGGTCGGCGTGCATCTTCGCCAGCTCGTCCGGGTTCAAATACACCATGTGCCCCGCCTCATAGTAAGTGAAGTCAATGTTCCGCTGCAGCGCTTCGTCGAGCAGCATATGCGAGGCATCGAACTCCGCGCCGAAGAACGGCGTCGCGAAGTCGTAATAGCCGTTGACGAACATCACCTTGAGATACGGGTTGGTGCGCATCGTCCAGGCAAGATCCAGCCCCGAATTGGGCGTGGTCTGCGGCTGATTTGCATTGGGCGGGCGGTGGTTCCAGTCCCAGTTGAATCCCGGCCCGCGCGCGGTCATGCGATAGGGCAGGTCGGTCTTGTACCCCAGAACGCGCACCGCATAATCCTGGAATGTCGCGACGAACGCGCCCGAGATCGCGGTCGACGACGGGTCGTCGCCCGGGCTGTCGGCATTCGCATCGGTCATGTTGAGCGTGTAGCGCGAATCGAGCCGCCCTGCCGCGAGCCGCCGGTCGCGCAGCAGCTCAGTCTGGAAGTGCGACAGGTCGATGCGCAGGTCGGCGCGCAGGATGAAGGCTTCGCTGAGGCCGATATAGGCCGCCATCTGCTTTGCCACCGACTGCTTCTCCGCGACCGGGATGTTCGATCCCTTGGCAAGCGCCGCGGCGTAGGCCCCGGTGGTGAAGCCGCGTACTTCGTCAAGGAATGCCCGCAGATCCGCCGGGCGATTAGGCAGACGGTTATGATACCAGGCGGTCGCCGCCATCGTCGGGAACAGCGTCAGGTAATTCTGGTCATACCCCGATTGGCGCACGCCGTAGTTCATGATGGTGGAGAACTGGACCATGCCGTTGAGGCTGATTCCCGCCTGCTCCAGCTTCGCCGCGACCACCGGGTTGCGCAGCGTGCCATAGCTTTCGCCGAACAGGATTTTGGGGCTGCGCCAGCGGTTGTTCTTGGCGACGTAGCGGCTGATTGCCCGCGCAAAGCCCTCGGCGTCCTGATCGACGCCCCAGAAATCCTTGCCGCTCTTCTCGCCCAGCGGCCGTGACCAGCCCGCGCCGATCATGTCGACAAAGACGAGGTCGCTCTTGTCGATCAGCGAATAGGGGTTGGGTCCGAAGCCATAGGGGGCGGGACGGATATATTCGGGATTGGCGGTGGTCACCCGCACCGGCGCGAAGCTGCCCATATGCAGCCAGATCGTCGGCGATCCCGGCCCGCCATTGTAGAAGAAGGTGACCGGACGATCGCTACCGCCGCCGTCCTTCGTATAGGCGGTGTAGAAATAGCTCGCGCTGGGCTTCGCCTCGTCGTCGCGGATCGTCAGCGTGCCCGCGGTCGCGGTATAGGCGATGCGCTGCCCGCCCACGGTGACGCTGCCCTTGCTCACCGCGCTCTGTTCCTCGACCGGCGCGCGCACCTGCGCGGCTTCGGCTTCGGCCTTGGCGTCCTTGGGCGCAGCGGGCTTGTCCTGCGCGAGAACGGGCATGGCAAGGAAGGTGGCGGCGAGAAGCAACTGGCGCATGAATGTCCCCCGAGTCTGGATGCGTGCGACGCTGCCCGTTCCGGCGGCACTTCGCAACATCGTCACTCGGGAAACCGCTTCAGCCGGTGGCCAGTCCGTCGATCGCTCCCTGCAGGATATAGCTTGCGGCGAGCTTGTCCACGCGCTCGGCACGCTTGGCGCGCGAGAGGTCCTCGGCGATCATCTGGCGTTCGACCGCCGCGGTCGACCAGCGCTCGTCCCATAGCAGCACCGGCAGGCCCAGGTCCTCGACATTGCGGGCAAAGGCGCGGGTGGACTGGGTGCGCGGACTGTCGGTACCGTCGAGATTGAGGGGGAGGCCGATCACCAGCCCCTTCACCTGCTGTTCGGCGATCAGCACCGCGAGCGCGGCCTTGTCCGCGGTGAACTTGGTCCGCTTGACGAGGTGCGCGGGACTGGCAAACGACCAGCCCGCATCGCACAGCGCGGTCCCAATCGTCTTGGTGCCTACGTCGAGGCCGAGCAGCCGGCCGCCCTGCGGCAGCGCCTCGCGGAACGTGTCGCGGTCGGTGGTGATCATGGCTTGTACGCCTTCAGCCGTCGCTCGGCATCGGCGCGGACATTCGCCCAGAACAGCGAATAGTCGAACACATGATAGTTGTTGCCGGGCAGGACATATTGCCCGCCGATCCCCTCCGGCGGGCTGCCGATCATCAGCACGCCGCGCCCCTCGCAGCGCGCGCCCACCGCATTCTTCTGGAGCACGGCGCTCGAGAAATCGGCGGAGGGGATGAGGGTTCCCAGATTGGCCGCGGCGTCCGCGCGGACGCCGGGCGTGCCGGTGATCGGATTGGTGCAGATCATCGGTGTACCCGCACGCTTCGCTCCGGTGAAGCCGTTCGAGGCGTCGAAGGTATCGAGCAGCAGCGAGGGATCGGCCGGCTCGGCGAAGCTTTGCCATGACAGGATACAGCCTGTCTGGTCGGCCGAAGTGCATTCGCCGAGGCCGAGTTTCGGCAGATCCGCGGTCTTCGAGACCGGCCAGCCCACGACATAGGCCGCGACCACGCGCTTCGCGAGCGGCTGGCCCGCGACCCGGTCGTGCAGCAGCCGCGTCAGGTGCAGCGCGCCCTGGCTGTGCCCAGCCAGGATGATCGGCCGCTCGCCTGCCTCCGCAAGGAACTGGTCGAACGCGGCCGAAACGTCACGATAGGCGAGATCGAGCGCCTGCTGCGCATCTTCCTTGCTGGTCAGGAACGCGCCGAAGGTCGCTTGACGATAGCGCGGCGCCCACACTGCGCCCGCACCGTTGAACGCGCTTGCCTGTCCGCGCAGGAACAGCACGGCGCGGTCGTTTGCCTCCTTGTCCTCCAGCGGCGCATTCCAGTGCGCGCGATTGAGGTACGAAGTCGGATGGATGAAGAACACCGCCGCCACCGGGTCCTTCGCCGCTTCATAGCCCGCGGGCACCCACAACGCAGGATTGCCCGGCTCGTCTGGCCGCGCGAGCCACATTTCCGCGCGCTGGTAGCTGTCGGCGGGAAGAGCCGCCTGCGATTCGAATCGCCCGCCCGGCACCATCGCCTGCCGCAGTAGCTCGGCGCCCCAGATTCGATAGGCAAAGGTTGCTGCAATCGCGAGCACGATCAATACCGCCACAATATAGAGGAACTTGCGTGCCACTCAGGGCTCCCGTTGTGCATTGCAGCATAACTTGCTGCCCAGCAATCGCGTTCCGTTGCGCGATGGTTGCGAAGGATGCAACCTTGATGACGTGGCACCGACGGGGAGGGGCAGGGGAATGACGATTCGCGTCGAGGATCAGGACGAACGCTGGCCGCTGCTACCGTTCCTGCTGGCAGGGCTGGGTCTCGCCACCGGGTTGGCCGCCCATTGGATCATCGGTCCGGTCTATCAGGGGCAGCATATCAGCGCGATCCGTCTGGCGCTGCTCAGCTTCGTCAGCGTCTCGGCGTTGGTCTTCGGCTTCGTCGTGATCCGCGAAGACCTGCGCCGCTCGATCGCCTTCGCGCTCGGCTGCGGCGCGGTCGCGGCGCTGATCCTCTATTTCAACGGCGCGACATCGGGCTGGAGTGAGACCGAGGGCTGGCGCGTGTTCAGCCTTGCGCTCGCCATCGGAATCGCCGCGCCGCTGTTCCAGGCGGGCCGCGAATCGGGTTTCCGGCCGATTTCCTACTCTGCCGCCTATGATCACGCGTGGACCAACGCGATCCTGTGGTGTCTCGGCTGGGCGTTCGTCGCCGTGACGATCCTGCTGTCCGCCCTGCTGGCATTGCTGTTCCAGCTAATCGGGATCGAGTTTCTGGGCAATCTGCTGACCAAGGAGTGGTTCGGGCGGGGTGCGGTGGGACTCGTCTTCGGCGTTGGCCTCGCGCTGTTGCGCGAGCATAGCCGGATCGTTTCGCTGCTTCAGAATGTCGTGATGCTGGTGCTGGGCGTGCTCGCGCCGGTGCTGGCGATCGGCCTCGGCCTGTTCCTGCTTTTCCTGCCCTTCACCGGGCTTCAGCCGCTATGGGATGCGACCAAGTCCACCACCCCGATCCTGCTCGGCTGCGTCGTCGGCGCGCTGCTGCTGGTCAACGCGGTGATCGGCAATGGCGCCGACGACGTGCCGCGGAACCGCGTGCTGCGCTGGGCCGCTTTGGTGCTGGCGCTGGTGATCGTCCCGCTCGCCGCGATCGCCGCTGTCGCCACGGGCCTTCGCATCGGCCAATATGGCTTCACGCCGGAACGGCTCTGGGCGCTGATCTTTGTCATCCTCACCAACATCGCCACGGTCGCGTATCTTGTCAGCGTGATCCGGGGCAGGGGGCAGTGGGCGGAGCGCGTGCGGCCCGCCAATCTGCATCTCGCGATGATCACCTGCGGTGTCGCACTGTTGCTGGCAACGCCGATCGCCAGCTTCAATGCCATTTCCACCCGCGATCAGGTCGCGCGGCTCGAGTCGGGGAAGATTGCGCCCGAGGACTTCGACTGGCGCGCGCTCGCCTTCGACTTCGGCGAACCCGGGCGCCGCGAACTCGAGCGGCTGAAGAAATCCCCTAACGCCGCGATCCGCGCCAGCGCCGCTTCGGCGTTTGCGGCCGAGGACCACTGGGACGTAGCAGACGGGCAACGGGCGTTGCTGCGCGAGAAGGCGCTGGACAAGACGCTGCGCATCCTGCCCGCCGGGACCCCGTTGCCACCAGAGTTGCGCACACCGATCGTGAGCAACTTCCGATGCAACGATGAAGCTTGCACGCTCGCCTTCCTGCCGGGTGGGCGCGAGGCGGTGCTGCTCGTCGATTCGTGCTTCCGACCTGCCCCCGCACCGACGCCGGTGTCGGCATCGAAGCCGGAGGTGGGTTCGCCGGTTGAGGTAGCGTCCGTGCCCGCCACCACCTCCTGCCCCTTGCCTTACGCGGACCGCTATGTGCTGGTGGGCGGCAAATGGATCTCCAGCGACAAGCAGCCCAGGCCCGCGGTTGACGCGGCGGCGCGCGACCGTTCGATTGCGGGCCTCAAGTCCGGCGCCGTCGAGATTCGCAAGGTCGAGCGTCGCCAGATATTCGTCGGCGGTGAACCCGTCGGCGATCCCTTCGAATAACCGCGCTTGATGCAATGGGGGCGTCGCTGCTAGGCGGCCCTTCATGTCCGTAGATACCGCCACCGTGAAGAAGGTCGCGAGCCTCGCGCGCATCGCGATCGACGATGCCGCCGCCGAGCGCCTCGTGCCCGAGCTCAACAACATCCTGGGCTGGATCGAGCAACTCGGCGAGGTCGATACCTCGTCCGTCGAGCCGATGACCGCCGTCATCCCCAACACGCTGCGCCTGCGCGACGACGTCGTCACCGACGGCGGCATCCGCGACGACGTGCTCGCCAATGCGCCGCTCGCCGAGCATGGCTTTTTCACCGTGCCGAAGGTGATCGAATAATGACTGACGTTACCACCCTCGGTGTTGCCGCGCTGCGCGACGGCGTTCGCTCGGGCGAGTTCTCCGCGGTCGAGGTCGCCGACGCCTTCGTCGCCAAGGTGAGCGCCGCCAAGCAGCTCAACGCCTTCATCGTCGAGACCCCCGATCACGCGATCGCCGCGGCCAAGGCTGCCGACGCCGCGCGTGCCGCTGGCGAGACGCTCAAGCCGCTGGCCGGCGTGCCGATCGGCATGAAGGACCTGTTCTGCACCAAGGGCGTGCAGACCACCGCCGCCAGCCACATGCTGGAGGGGTTCACCCCGGTCTATGAATCGACCGTCTCGCAGAAACTGTGGGACGCGGGCGCCGGCATGCTCGGCAAGCTCAATCTTGACCAGTTCGCGATGGGCTCGTCGAACGAGACCAGCTATTTCGGCAACGTGATCAGCCCGTGGCGGCGCAAGGATGGCGGTAACGCCGCGCTCGCGCCCGGCGGCTCGTCGGGCGGCTCGTCATCGGCGATCTCCGCGCGGCTCGTCCCTGCCGCGACCGGCACCGACACCGGCGGCTCGATCCGCCAGCCTGCGGCGTTCACCGGCATCTCGGGCATCAAGCCGACCTATGGCCGCTGCTCGCGCTGGGGCGTCGTCGCCTTCGCCAGCTCGCTCGATCAGGCCGGGCCGATGGCGCGTGACGTGCGCGACTGCGCGATCATGCTCGAGGCGATGGCCGGCTTCGACGTGAAGGACGCCACCTCGCTCGACATGGCCGTGCCCAATTGGGAAGCGCGCCTCTCCGCCGATCTGCGCGGCAAGAAGGTCGGCATTCCGAAAGAGTATCGCGTCGATGGCATGCCGGCCGAGATCGAGGCGCTGTGGCAGCAGGGCATCGACTGGCTGAAGGACGCGGGCGCCGAGATCGTCGAGGTCTCGCTGCCCCACACCAAATACGCGCTCCCGGCCTATTACATCATCGCCCCGGCTGAAGCCTCGTCGAACCTCGCGCGCTATGACGGCGTGCGTTACGGCCAGCGCGACCTGCCCGATGGCGCGAACCTGCAGGAAATGTACGCCGCGACCCGCGCTGCGGGCTTCGGGCCGGAAGTGCAGCGCCGCATCCTGATCGGCACCTATGTGCTCTCGGCAGGCTTCTATGATGCGTACTATACGCAGGCGCAGAAGGTCCGCACGCTGATCGCGCAGGATTTCGAGAAGGCCTGGGCGCAGTGCGACTTGCTGCTCACCCCGACCGCGCCCTCGGCGGCGTTCGCGCTGGGCGAGAAGTCGGCCGATCCGCTGGCGATGTATCTGAACGACGTCTTCACCGTGCCGTCCTCGCTCGCGGGTATCCCGGCGATGTCGGTCCCCGGCGGGCTCGACAAGGACGGGCTCCCGCTCGGCCTTCAGATCATCGGCAAGCCGTTCGACGAGCAGGGCGTGCTTAACGCGTCGCTGGCCCTCGAACAGCGCGCCGGGTTCACGGCGCAGCCGGAGCAATGGTGGTAAGATGGGATTGCTGGTCGAGTTCGTAGTGGGCGCGATCGGCGAGTTCTTTGGCTGGCTTTTCTACGACCTCTGGAAGGAACGTCGCGAGGAACGTCGGCTCAAGCGCGAACAGAAGCGCACGAAACGAAACGGACCAATTGATTATGGCTGAGAGCAGCTACCGCATCAAAGGCGCAACCGGTGAGTGGGAGGTCGTGATCGGCCTTGAGGTCCACGCCCAGGTCACGTCCAACGCCAAGCTCTTTTCGGGCGCCGCGACAGAGTTCGGCGCGGAACCGAACACGCAGGTGTCGCTGATCGACGCGGCGATGCCGGGGATGCTGCCGGTGCCGAACCAGGAGTGCATCCGGCAGGCCGTCCGCACCGGCATGGCGATCGACGCGCAGATCAACAAATGGTCGCGGTTCGACCGCAAGAACTATTTCTACGCCGATTTGCCGCAGGGCTATCAGATCAGCCAGCTCTACCATCCGCTGGTGGGCGAGGGCGAGGTTGAGATCGAAGTCGACGGTACCACCAAGACGATCGGCGTCGAGCGCATCCATGTCGAGCAGGACGCCGGCAAGCTGATGCACGACCAGCATCCGCGCCTCTCCTATGTCGACCTCAACCGCTCGGGCGTCGCGCTGATGGAGATCGTCTCCAAGCCCGACATGCGCTCGCCTGCGGAGGCTGGCGCCTATCTGTCGAAGCTGCGCTCGATCCTGCGCTATGTCGGTTCGTGCGACGGCAATATGGATCAGGGCTCGATGCGCGCCGACGTCAACGTCTCGGTCCGCAAGCCGGGCGAGGAATTCGGTACCCGTACCGAGACCAAGAACGTCAACTCGGTCCGCTTCGTCATGCAGACGGTCGAGATCGAGGCGCTGCGCCAGATCGACGTGATCGAGAGCGGCGGCAAGATCGTTCAGGAAACCCGTCTGTTCGACCCGGACAAGGGCGAGACGCGGTCGATGCGCTCCAAGGAGGATGCGCACGACTATCGCTATTTCCCCGATCCCGATCTGCTCCCGCTCGAGCTCGACGATGCGTTCCTCGACGCTTGCCGCGCCTCGCTTCCGGAGCTGCCCGACGCCAAGCGCGCGCGCTACCTTGCGCTTGACATCACCCCGTACAACGCGGGCGTGCTCACCGCCGAGGTCGAATCCGCGCGCTATTTCGACGCGCTGCTCGATGCCGGCGCCAAGGGTCCTGCGGCGGCCAACTGGGTCACCTCGGAGCTGTTCGGCGCGCTCAACAAGCTGGGCAAGGATATCGAGCACAGCCCGGTTTCGCCCGCTCAGGCCGCCGAGCTGCTCGGTCTCGTCGCCGACGGCACCCTCTCGGGCAGCCTCGCCAAGCAGGTGTTCGAGATCATGCTCGAAACCGGCGGCAGCCCCGCCGCGATCGTCGAGGAACGCGGCCTCAAGCAGACGAGCGACACGGGCGCGATCGAGGCGGTGATCGCCGATGTCCTGGCCAAGAACCCCGGCCAGCTTGAACAGTATCGCGGCGGCAAGGAGGCGCTGTTCGGCTTCTTCGTCGGCCAGACGATGAAGGCGATGGGCGGCAAGGCCAATCCGGGCGTGGTCAACGATCTGCTCAAGAAGGCGCTCGCCGGTTGATGAAGCAGATGTCGTTCCTGTCCGCGCTCGGCCTGCTCTTCGCTGGCCCTGCGCTGGCGCAACGTGTCACCCCGCCACCGGTCAGCGACGGCTATGACTGGGCGATCCGCATCGACGAGGGCCGCGTGTCGAGCGCGATCCTCGCTTATGAGGTCGACGGCACCGACGATCAGCCGCTCAACTTCAGCTGCGAACAGGGCGGGAACCGCATTTTCGCGAGCATTTCCGGCGGTGATCCGGCGCTGCGCGGGATCGTCCTCAGCTCGGGCCCGCAGACCCTGCGCCTTCCCGGCACGACCGAGGCGAATGAGGACGAGCCGCCGCATTTCACCTCGCGGGAGATCCCCGGCGCTTCCCCGTTCATCCGTGCCTTTGCCGCCAATGGCTGGCTGCGCATGACCGCGCTGGGGCAGACGACCGGCATGACCGGCACTGCGGCAGGCAAGCAGGCGATCAAGCGCTTCGTCGCCTTCTGCACGCGCTAGTTCGCGCGAACGCGGCCCTCGGGTTTCCTGCTTGCGCGGACCTGCACGCGCGATAGTCTCCCCTTGGGGCGGCCTCCCGACGAATCGCGGGAAGTCTTTGAACAGGGGGAGGATCTCGATGCCATCCAGTGGATTGGCGCGTCGTGCTTGCGCCGCGCTTGTGGCCGTGTCGACGATATTGCCGGGAATTGCGGTGGCTCGGGAGCCGGCTGCTGCAGGCCAGACGCAGGAGCCGGACGACGCCGACAAGTATAATTTCTTCAGCCAGCCCACCGCATCGCGCGCGCAGATTCTGGCGGACTTTGACGAGTGCCGCGAACTGGCGAGCGGGGTGAAGCCACCGCAGCCGGGCTATGTCTATTCTCAGGGTCTGGCTGGTGCGGCGGCAGTTGGTCTGTTGCAAGGTTTCATGAAGGGCGCCCAGCGACGGCACATGTTCGATGCCGCGTTGCGCAAGTGCATGAGCGTCAAGGGCTATGCCCGCTATCCGATGACCAAGGAACAGGCCAAGCTGACTTATGCCGGTTCATGGAAGGAGATGCGCGAACAGCTCGCCGATCGCGCGCTCGCTTCGACCGACGGCATGACAAGGATGGAACCATGAAGGCGCTCGGGCTAGCTGTGCTGCTCGCGGTCGCTACCACCGCGTCGGCCTCTAACGTGATGAAGACGGTGCCCGCCACGCTTGACCCCGCCAGCGGCTATATCCTGGTGCGGATGGGCGAACGTGCGCCGGATCTGTGGAACATGCTGCGGATCGCACCCTATGATCCGGTTTTGCAGGACATTCGCGGCGAAGGACGGGCCAAGGCCAATCCCGTCGCCAAGGGTGCGGATCGCACCGTATCGATCGGCGACAAGCCGTTCGTGGCGGAAAGCGATCATGTTCGCACCTATCTCGTTGCCGTCACGCCGGGTCTCTATGTCATTCAGGGCGGACCGACGACCTGCTTCTGCCTTGGCAGCTATCAGTTCGAAGTCGCCGCCGGCCGCATAACGGATATGGGCACGATCTATATCGGACCGGAGAACGGTTCCTCTCCCTGGGCGGCCCTGAAACCGCTGCGTTCGACCGCCGATATCGAGGAGCGCGCCTATACCGTGGCGGAAGCGATGCAGGTACTTCCCTGGCGCGATTCGATGAGCCTGCCGGCGGGCATGAGTGGCCTCGCCCGTGAAACGGCGCGCTACACCGTGGCTGCCCGGTTCGGCAATCATGCCGGTCAGTTGCTGAACCGGGCGCTGCCGATCGACTCCGGACAATGAGCATGATGTCATTCGTCCCGGCAATGTTGCTGAAATCTTTGATCCTGGCCTCGCCCCAGCAGGACGTCACACCGGCCTGCGCGCCGGGCATCCACGCCATCGCGTCGGATGGTACGCTGCTCGCGTTGCCGCTGGTCAAGGCGAGCCATCGTAAGGTCACGGGCATGCTGGGTGGCATGTTGCTGGGGCCGGTGGGCGGCAACAAGATGAAGGTCAAGACGGTCGTGGCCGGGGCGGGCGCAGCGACCCGGCTGACCGTGGCACGGCCTGCGTTCCGGTTCTGCTTTGCCGCACCGGCAGCCGCCAATGGGGCATCGTCCGACTATGTCGGGGTTACGAAGGGGATTTCGCCGCGGGATTATCAGCTGGTCCGCTTTGACGTGCAGGGGGATCAGCGGCAATTGACGCTGGCTGCTGTTGGCGGATTCTCCGGTCCTGAAGGGAGGGTTTCGCAATCCGTGATCCCGTTCACGACCGAGGAGGTGACGCCAGGCCAGTATCGCGTGACCCCGGCGCGCGACCTCGAACCCGGGCAATATGGATTTCTGAGTGTCGTGGTGGCACCGGCCTCCGCCCGGAAGAAGGACGTGCAGGAGACCGTATATGATTTCGCGGTAACCGGCTGACCGGCGGAGGGTCCGCCGTTTCCATCGTGCGTGGTTCTACGCCACCGGCTGCACTGGCGTCGCGGGCGGATCGCCCTGCGGCACCGGTGCGGGCACGTCGATGTCGGGCTGGGGCGGGTGAATCTCAGGTCCGCCGGGCGTCGGCTGGCCGGGCTGGGGCATCGGCGGTGCCTCAGGGGCCGGCACGCTGGGTTTCACGGGGGGAATCGGTGGCTCGACGGGCATCGGTTTAACTCCTTTGCCCCGGTCAACGCATCACGTCGCGCGCTGGTTCATCCATGCGCGTCTCGCTACGCACTGCGTCCGTTACAGCGCATATGCATCATCGCTTGCTCCCGCCACCTGCCTTGCTATAGAGCGCGCCGACCTGCGGTGTCCCTGAATGCGGGCGTGGCGGAACTGGTAGACGCGCTGGTTTTAGGTACCAGTATCGAAAGATGTGGGGGTTCGAGTCCCTTCGCCCGCACCAGTCTCCGCCCCGGCGCGAATGGCGACGCCGCGAAATCGATTCCACTTCCAAAGCAGGAAGCCTGAAAGAAATGCAGACTGTCGAGACGTTGAACGAGGGCCTGAAGCGCGCCTACACCCTGAAGATCACCGCGAAGGATATCGACTCGCGCGTCGATGCCGAGGTGAAGCGCGTGGCGCCTCAGATCCGCATGCCGGGCTTCCGCCCCGGTAAGGTTCCCACGAACCTCGTTCGCAAGATGCACGGCGAAGCGCTGACTCAGGACGCGCTCAACACCACGATTCAGGAGGGCGTGCAGAAGCTGCTCGCCGACCATAAGCTGCGCCCCGCGATGCAGCCCTCGGTCAGCCTCGAAGGTGACTTCACTCCCGGTAAGGATGCCGAGGTCAAGGTCGAACTCGAAGTACTCCCCGAGGTTCCGACCCCGTCGATCGAGGGTCTGAAGCTCGAGCGTCTGCTCGTCCCCGTCGACGAGAGCGCGATCGATGAACAGCTCGCGCAGATCGCCGGCCAGCAAAAGGCATGGGAAGACGCCCCCGCGAAGCACAAGGCGAAGCAGGGCGACCAGGTCACGATGGACTTCGTCGGCAAGGTCGATGGCGTTGCATTTGACGGCGGCACCGGTGAGGCGATGGCGGTCGAGATCGGCACTGGCCGTCTGATCCCGGGCTTCGAGGACCAGATCGTCGGCGTGAAGGCTGGCGACGAAAAGCAGATCGAAGTGACCTTCCCCGAGGATTATGGCGTCGACACGCTCGCCGGCAAGCCAGCGACGTTCGACCTCAAGATCATCTCGGTGAAAACCTCGGGCGAGACCAAGGTCGACGAGGATTTCGCGAAGAATCTCGGCCTTGAGAGCCTCGATCAGCTGCGCGGCATCCTCAAGGGTCAGCTCGAGAGCGAGACCGGCGGCCTGACGCGCACCTATATGAAGCGCAAGCTGCTCGACCAGCTTGCCGCGGGCCACGATTTCCCGGTCCCGCCGTCGATGGTCGAAGCCGAGTTCCAGCAGATCTGGGCTCAGCTCGAGCATGAAGCGAGCCACGAGGAAGATCCCGAGGCGGCCAAGGCTGAACTCGAAGCCGAGAAGGGCGACTATCAGGCGATCGCCGAGCGCCGCGTGCGCCTTGGCCTGCTCCTGTCGGAGATCGGCCAGGCGAACGGCGTCGAGGTGACTCAGGCGGAAATGAACCGCCTGATCGCCCAGGCTGCTCAGCAGTACCGCCCCGAGGACCAGCAGCGCTTCGTCCAGTATATCCAGCAGGAGCCAATGGCCGCTGCCCAGCTGCGCGCGCCGCTGTACGAGGACAAGGTCGTCGACTTCCTGTTCGAGAAGGCCGACGTGACCGAGCGTGAAGTGACCCGCGAGGAGCTGGAAGCCGCGATCGAGAGCGAAGAGGGCGCCGTTCCTCACGTGCACGGCCCGGGCTGCGGTCACGACCATGACCACGATCACAAGCCGGCGAAGAAGGCCAAGGCCAAGAAGGATGAGGCTCCCGCCGCCGAGGACGTGAAGCCGGCCAAGAAGGCCGCCGCCAAGAAGGAAGCTGCGGCTGAGGAAGCCGAAGCGCCTGCGAAGAAGGCTCCGGCCAAGAAGGCAGCTGCCAAGGCCGACGATGCGGCCGAGGAAGCACCGAAGAAGAAGGCCCCGGCCAAGAAGAAGGCCGACTAAGGCTCTCTCCCGCGCGAGCGACATGAGGACCCCGCCTCGCCACCCCGGCGCGGCGGGGTTCTTCGTTTCAGGCGAAGACTTCGGCCGGTTGCGGCGCGGTACCAAGCTGGTGTTGTGCGGCGCTGACGATGCGAATCAAGGCGATGGCCAGCGCCGCCAACGCGAGTCCGGCAAAGCTCTCGGTGAACAGCAATACGCCACCATCCTGCCACGCCACCCTGCCTGCAAGATAGGCGAGGACCAGATTTCCTAATGCGGTAGCCCACCACGCGATGATAAGTCCGCTGCGGCGGGAAAGATCGGGTTGGCCGTGGCTTGCGTTCCATAACTCGCGGATCCCGCGATAGGGCATGACGAGGTTTGCGAATGGGACCAGAAACCACCAGATGCGCGACGCCGGGCTGAACTTCAGACCGGCAATCCCCGCCGCACGCAAATTGCAGCCGGCGACATATATCCAGCGCCCGAACATCACGACCGTGAGGAGTGTCAAACCGGTGATTGCCGCGCCGAAATAGGCGGCGCTCGGAATTATCGTGGTCGTATAGCCTTCAAGATCGAGAAGCATCCAGATCAAGAGGAGAGGGCGGTTCGCTGCCTCTACAAACATCAACACCGGCACAGCAACCGCAAGCCAGCGGAGTTCCCTGATCTTCATACATAGCCCTCCCACCCTGTGAACAACGGATCAGCGTCGTAGCTGGCGCCGGATCACAAATTAGTCGAATCCTTGCGATTTGATCCCTATGGCATCGCCATGACGCCCAGCATCGCTGTTATTCTACCCTGCTATAACGAAGAAGCCGCGATCGCTCAGACCGTCGCGGCCTTCCGCGCCGCGCTCCCCGGCGCCGCCATCTATGTCTATGACAACAACAGCCGCGACCGCACGGTCGCGGTGGCGCGCGAGGCCGGCGCGATCGTCCGCAGCGAGCGGATGCAGGGCAAGGGCAATGTCGTCCGCCGCATGTTCGCCGATGTCGATGCCGATATCTATGTCATGGCCGATGGCGATGCGACCTATGACGCTACGGCCGCGCCCGCGATGATCGACAAGGTTTTGAGCGACGGTCTCGACATGGTCGTCGGCACCCGCATCCACGAAGCCGCCGACGCCTATCGCCGCGGACATGTGCTGGGCAACCGCATGATGACCGGACTGCTCGCGCGGCTGTTCGGGCGCAGCTTCACCGATATCTTTTCGGGCTATCGCGTCTTCTCGCGCCGTTTCGTCAAGAGCTTCCCGGTATTGTCGGCAGGGTTCGAGATCGAGACCGAGATCAGCGTCCACGCGCTCGAGCTCAAGATGCCGGTAGGGGAGGTGGAGACCCGCTATCTCGCCCGGCCTGAAGGTTCGGCGTCGAAGCTTTCGACCTATCGCGACGGCTTCCGTATCGCGCGGACCATCCTGACGCTCTACCGAATCGAAAAGCCGATGCTGTTCTTCGGTTGGGTCGCCGCGCTGCTCGGGTTGCTCGCGCTGGTGCTGGCGGTGCCGCTGGCGCTGACTTACGTGCAAACCGGACTAGTTCCGCGCTTCCCGACGGCGATCCTCGCCACCGGCCTCGTCATCCTGTCGGCGCTCAGCCTGTTCGCGGGGCTGATCCTCGATACGGTGGTGCGCGGGCGGCGCGAGATGCGGCGCCTCGCCTATCTCGCCGTACCGGGGCCGCTCCTCAAATAGAAAACCTCCCCCGCCGGGGTACGGCGGAGGAGGAGGCAGGGAGGAGCTTGCCGGCTCCTAGAAGCGGTAGGCGACGAACAGTCCGCCCATCCACTGGTCGGGCGATCCGCGCCGCACCACCAGCGGCGCATCGGCGGCATCGCCCATCAGGCGCGAATAGCCCCCCACCGCGGTGACCATCCAGTTCTGGCTGAGCATGTAGCTGAGGTTAAGGCCCGCCCCGACGTCCTTGAGCCCGCTTTCGGCGCGATAGACCGGCAGCCCGCTTCGCGTCGCCTGCGCCGCGGTCACCCCGAAATAGGTGCCCATATAGTCCTTGTCGGCCCAGCTCGCCTTGACGCTTGCCGATGCGATCAGCGTGTCGCTCAGGTTGAAGCGGATGCCGGCCTCGCCTTCGCCGACCAGCCCTTCATGCCCGCCAGCGACGTCCTTGGCGAGCGAGACGCGGAGCCAGGCCTGACGATACTCGAACGACAGCGCGCCGCCGGCCTCGATCGCGGTACCGACATCGCCCAGCCCGCGCAGGTCCTTGTTGCGCTTCTCCTTCCGGTCGCGGCGATAGCGCACCACCGGCCCGGCCTTGATCGCGAAGTCCTCCGTGGGCTTCAGGCGGATGATGTTCACCCCGATCTCGGGGCCGCGGATATAGGCAAGGTCGCGATACTCGACCGAGACGAAGGGAAAGGGCTGGAACTCGAACTCGTCCGATCCTTCGAAATCGGGCGCATAGATCCCGCCCGCGCCCAGCATCACCTGCCAGTCGCCCTGCTGGCCCTCGGCGGACTGCGCCCGCGCCTGTGTGGCGATCAGGCAGATGGCGGGAACGATCAGCAGCGGCAGCGCACTGCGAAGACTGACGCGGCAATGGAGTGCAAGCATGACGGGCATCGGGGATACTCCAGGGGATTGGGGCCAAGGGGTTGGACCCGGGAATTGGGGTAGCCGCGCTATACGCCGCGCCCCGCCGCCCCCGATTTCGCGCCGGTATCGGATTGTTGCAGATTGTTACGGCTACAGACTTGGCTTTTGCCGGGCGCTATCCGGTTGTCATGGCAAGACAGGAAAGCCCGCACATTCTCGTCGTCGACGACGATCGGCAGATCCGCACGATGCTGGCCCGCTATTTGAGCGACAATGGCCTGCGCGTGACTGCGGCCGAGGACGGCCGGCAGATGACCGACCTCATCGGCAAGTTCAATTTCGACGTCGTGGTGCTCGACGTGATGATGCCCGGCGACGATGGCTTCATTCTGTGCCAGCGCCTGCGCGCACGCAGCAATGTGCCGATCATCCTGCTCACCGCGCGCGGCGAGGATACCGATCGCGTGATCGGGCTTGAGCTCGGCGCCGACGACTATGTCGCCAAACCGTTCAATCCGCGCGAGTTGCTCGCCCGCATCCGCGCCGCGTTGCGCCGCGCGGCGATGGTCGCAAGCACATCGCCGGAGATTGTTGCCGATCGCTTTCACTTCGCCGGCTGGGTGCTCGATACCGGCCGGCGCACGCTGGTCTCGCCGGGTGGCTCGCTGGTCGAGCTGACCACCGGCGAGTTCGATCTGCTCGCCGCACTCGTCCAGCATCCGCAACAGATACTCAGCCGCGATCAGCTGCTCGACTATGTCCATGGCCGCTCAAGCCTGAATATTGATCGCAGCATCGACGTCCAGGTCAGCCGCCTGCGCCGTAAGGTCGAGGCCGACCCGCAGGCACCGGAGCTGATCAAGACCGTGCGCAACGGCGGCTATTTCTTCTCGGCCGCGGTCGAAGCGGCACCCGTCGCATGACGCCCCGGCTCCCCCGCCTCAAGCTCTCTGTCCGGCTCGGTATCGCGATCATCCTCGCGGTGCTGGCCTCGTTCCTGCTCGATCAGACGCTGCGGATGATGATTCCGCCGCCGCCCTTCCTCATGGTCGAGCGCGACTGGCTGGTCGGGACCGTCGCTGACGCGGCACGTGCACCCGAAGGAGCGAGGCGCCCGGCGGATGCCGCCGACTATCTCGTGTTCGCGACGGTGACGGCGCCCCCGTTCGAGCAGGGCGGGCGCGGGGCGGCATTTGCCGGCGGGCTGCGAACGTCACTGGCCGAGGCATTGGAGCGGCCCGAGGAGCAGATCCGCGTCTGGGCGGATACCTTCAGCGACAATGCGTGGGAGCGCTCCTCCGACACTGCCGTCGCGATCATTCCCAAGGTGCCGATGCTGCTGACGGCGGAGGAACTGGCTAGCAACCGCAGCAGCGTGCTGGGCCGGCTCGAGGTCGCGGTGCGCCGCGCTGACGGGCAATGGCTGGTCGTCACGGCCCGGCGGACGACCGATGCGCGCTGGCACCAGATGCGAATGGTGCTGACCTTCGCCGGCAATTTCCTGATCCTGATGATCTTCTCGATCTGGATGGCGCGCAGCATCGTCGCGCCGCTCACCCGTCTCGCCAGTGCCGCAGAACGGCTCGGGCGCGATCGCGAGCCGACGCTGATCGGCGACATGCGCCTGCCCGAATTCGCGGCGATCGCCAGCAGCTTCGACACGATGCAGCTACGCCTCAAGCGGTTCGTCGACGAGCGTGTCCAGATGCTCGCCGCGATCTCGCACGATCTGCGCACGCCGCTCACCCGGCTGCGGCTGCTCGCCGAATATGTCGAGGATTCGGACCAGCGCGACCAGCTCCGGTCCAATGTCGCCGAAATGGAGTCGATGGTTTCCGAAGCGCTCGCCTTCATGCGCGAGGAGGCGAACCAGGAGCCGCCCAAGACGGTCGACCTTGCGACGATGCTCATCAGCCTCGCCGATACCCATCACGATCTGGGTGAGGACGTGGTCTATGAAGGGGCCGAACATTTCGACATTCGCTGCCGCCCCGTCGCGATGCGGCGTGCATTCGCCAATCTCATCGCCAATGGCTGCAAATATGGCGAGGCGGTGCATATCGTTCTGGAAGCAGAGGAAGACTGGGTCTCGATCGCCTTCCGCGACCGCGGGCCGGGGATCTCGCCCGAGGATGCCGAGCGCGCCTTCGCCCCGTTCGTCCGGCTCGAAAGCTCGCGCGGGCGCGAGACCGGCGGAACCGGCCTCGGTCTGACCATCTGTCGCGACGCCGTGCGCAGCCATGGCGGCGAAATCGGCTTCGAGCGCGAGAACGATATCTTCACCGTCCGCGTGCGCCTTCCGCGCGCCGGGGCGTGAAGCGGGGCGGAACCAGCCGCGTTCACCACCTTGCCCCCTTGCGCCCGGCTTGCCGAGCGCCGATGTAGTCCGCGGGCAAACACAAACGCACGAGATTCCCGCACATGCATCCCCTTATCGGTCAGATGACCGCCGACCCCGTCACCGGTGCGCTGGTTCCCATCGTCATCGAGCAGTCGAGCCGCGGTGAGCGCAGCTTCGACATCTTCTCGCGGCTGCTGCGTGAGCGCATCATCTTCATCACCGGCGGTGTCGAGGACCATATGGCCTCGCTGATCACCGCCCAGTTGCTCTTCCTCGAGTCCGAGAACCCGAAGAAGGACATCTGGATGTACATCAACTCGCCGGGTGGCGTGGTGACCGCCGGCATGGCGATCCACGATACCATGCAGTATATCCGTCCGCGCGTCGGCACGGTGTGCATCGGCCAGGCCGCGTCGATGGGCAGTTTCCTGCTCGCCGCGGGTGAGCCGGGCCTGCGCGTCGCGCTGACCAACTCCCGCATCATGGTCCACCAGCCCTCGGGAGGTGCGCAGGGCATGGCCTCGGACATCCAGATTCAGGCCAAGGAAATCCAGCGTATCAAGGATCGGATGAACGGCCTGTACGTCAAGTACACCGGCCAGTCGCTCGAGAAGATCGAGGCCGCGATGGACCGTGACACCTTCCTCGAAGCGGACGAGGCCAAGGCCTTCGGTCTGGTCGACGAAGTCTACGAGAAGCGCCCGCAGCCGGCCGAAGGCGAGGGCAGCGCGGCGTAAGCGGCGAGGCTGAGCGATCTACATCCCGCTTCCCCTGCTGATCGGCGGCGCGCTTGTCGTGCTGGCGGTGTTCTTCTGGGCACTGCGCCGGAGGGCAGGGGAGCGGAATGATCTCATCGCTCCGCCCCGCTCCGAATCGGCGCGTTCCACGTCTCCATCGCATGCGCCGGCGGCGGCTGCAGCCGCCGGGCAGGTCGAGGTTCCTGAGGAATTGAAACAGGAACTTTGGAAGCTGATTCACACCGGCAATCCGATCATGGCGATCAAGCTGGTGCGGGATCGGACAGGGGTTGGGCTTAAGGAAGCACATGACTATATCGAGGCGATGCGGCAGAACGACGTGACGCTTCGCTAGGGCTGCCGGATTTTTATTGTGGGTTTACCGGTGCGCGTTAGGATATGCGCCCGGAAAAGGAACGCACCCCTTCTGGTGCGAAAGGTGATTGAATGACGAAATTGAGTGGCGGCGATTCGAAGAGCACGCTCTACTGCTCGTTCTGCGGGAAGTCGCAGCACGAGGTGCGCAAGCTCATCGCCGGACCGACCGTGTTCATCTGCGACGAGTGCGTTGAGCTCTGCAACGACATCATTCGTGAAGAGACCAAATCGGCGCTGGTCAGCAAGAAGGACGGCGGCGTCCCCACGCCGCAGGAGATCTGCGACGTCCTCGACGATTATGTCATCGGCCAGTCGCGCGCGAAGCGCGTGCTGTCGGTCGCGGTGCACAACCACTACAAGCGCCTCAACCACGGCGCCAAAGGTGCCGATGTCGAGCTGAGCAAGTCCAACATCCTGCTCGTCGGCCCGACCGGCTGCGGCAAGACGTTGCTGGCGCAGACGCTGGCGCGCATCCTCGACGTGCCCTTCACCATGGCCGATGCGACGACGCTCACCGAAGCCGGCTATGTCGGCGAGGATGTCGAGAACATCATCCTCAAGCTGCTCCAGGCCTCCGACTATAATGTCGAGCGGGCGCAGCGCGGCATCGTCTACATCGACGAGATCGACAAGATCAGCCGCAAGGCCGAGAATCCCTCGATCACGCGTGACGTGTCGGGCGAGGGCGTTCAGCAGGCGCTGCTCAAGCTGATGGAAGGCACCACCGCTTCGGTCCCGCCGCAGGGCGGCCGCAAGCATCCGCAGCAGGAATTCCTCCAGGTCGACACGACCAACATCCTGTTCATCTGCGGCGGCGCCTTCTCGGGGCTTGAGAAGATCATCGGCGACCGCCTCCAAGGCAAGTCGATCGGCTTCGGCGCCTATGTCGCCGCACCCGAGGAACGCCGCACCGGAGAGACGCTGCGCCAGACCGAGCCGGAAGACCTGCTCAAGTTCGGCCTGATCCCCGAATTCGTCGGCCGCCTGCCGGTCGTCGCGACGCTCGAGGATCTCGACATCGCGGCGCTGGTCCAGATCCTGACCGAGCCGAAGAACGCGCTGGTGAAACAGTATCAGAAGCTGTTCGAGATGGAGAATGTGAAGCTCAGCTTCACCGACGACGCGCTGGTTTCGGTCTCGAAGAAGGCGATCGAGCGCAAGACCGGCGCGCGCGGCCTCCGTTCGATCCTCGAGGGCATCCTGCTCGACACCATGTTCGACCTGCCCAGCATGGACGGCGTGGACGAGGTGATGATCGACAAGGACGTGGTCGAGGGCCGCAAGGAGCCGATCCGCGTCTATGCCGAGAAGAAGAAGTCGGGGGCCACGGGCGACGCCGCCTGATCTGCCGGACAGTTTTGAAATGCGAACGGGCGTCGGGTCGAACCGGCGCCCGTTCTGCGTCAGGGGTTCTTGAAGACGAACGAGCACCGCGCGCCGGGGCGATCATCTGTCCGAGGGCTTCCGCATGCCTTCTACTCGGAATGGATATGGTTTCTCATTCTCAGTAAGCGGGAACCTCGGTTCGTCGCAAAACCAGCGGATTTGTCTGCTCCATTCTGGTTGTTTGACGAAATATTTACCGCGAATGTTGCTTGAAGCCCTGCTGTTCCGAGGGGCGTTCATGTTCGATCTCTATTATTGCATCACTGGCGAGCATGACCTTCGGCTGGTGGTCCTGGCGGCGATCGTGTGTCTCGTATCGACAGCATCGGCGGTACTGCTGCTGCGTCAGGCCAAGGTGTCGGGTGGGCGCGGGCGCACCCACTGGACGATCGTTGCCGGCATCACCACCGGACTCGGCATCTGGACCACCCATTTCGTCGCGATGCTCGGTTATGATCCGGGGATCGTCGTCGGGTATGAGCTTGAGCGCACGGCGTTGTCGCTGGTGATCGCGATGGCGCTGACCACCGCCGGTTTTGTCTTTGCAATTCAACGCCGTAACCGGTTTCGTCGCGCTGTGGCCGCGTTCATGATCGGCGGCGGGATCGCCACCATGCACTATGTCGGCATGTCGGCGGTCGAGTTCCCCGGCACCTTCTCATGGCATGCGGGCTATGTCGCGATGTCGCTGCTGTTCGCAGTGCTGCCGATCTATCCCGCGCTGGGGCTGACGCTCGACGGCGGCAAGCTCTGGCGCGGCGCGGCGGCGGCGGGGCTGATGACGCTGGCGATCGTGCTGCTCCACTTCACCGCGATGACGGCGCTGAAGATCATCCCCATCCCGGGTGACGCTATGCCCGGTATGCTCCTCTCGTCGGGGACTATGTCGGTCTCGCTCGCCGCGGGCGCCATCGGCATCCTGCTGCTGACCTGCGCCGCGGTGCTGGTGACGCGGCGGACTCAGGCGGCGCTGCGTGTCCAGCTCGACCTCGCTCTGTCCAACATGCACCAGGGGCTGTGCCTGTTCGATCGCGACGCGCGGCTGATCCTGCGCAACCAGCGCTTCCTGGATATGTGGAACCTGACCGAGGACGATTGCACGCCCGGCATGACCTTGCGCGAGGTTGCCGCCACCGCGATGCGCGGGCGTAATGCGCTTTCGGCTGAGCCGGACTGGTATGAACGCATGCACGGTGCGCTCTCGGTCAACCTCGCCGACCCCGATTCCGCCCCGGTCATTTCCGAGATCGGCGACAGCCTCGTCCTGTCGATCGCCAGCCGCGCGCTGCCCGACGGCGGTTGGGTCAGCACCTTCGACGACATCACCGAACGTCGCCGCTCGGAGGAGAAGATCGCCTTCCTCGCGATGCACGACGGCCTCACTGGCCTGCCCAACCGCGCACGCTTCAACTTCTGGCTCGACCTCGAGCTGGAGCAGGTGAAGCGCACGGACAAGCGCCTCGCTGTGGTCGTCATGGATCTCGACGGGTTCAAGGAGATCAACGACACCCACGGCCACGCCGCCGGCGACCTTCTGCTTGAGGCGCTCGCCGCCCGGCTCGGCGCTGCGCTGGGCGAAGGGGAGGTGGTCGCCCGCCTTGGCGGCGACGAGTTCGCGGCGGCAAAGACCTTCGCGAGCGACGCCGAACTCGAGGCGTTTGTCCGGCGCCTCGAAATCTGCTTCGCCGCGCCATTCGAGAATCGCGACGCGAGCTTCCTCGTCGGCGCGAGCATCGGCGTCGCTGCCTGGCCCGCCGATGGCGACGATCGCGAGACGATTCTCAACAACGCCGACCTTGCCATGTACCGCGCCAAGGCGAGCATCGGCACCGCGGCGACCTGCTATTACCAGCCGGGCATGGATGAGACGGCGCGCGCCCGTCGCCAGGTCGCCAACGACCTGCGTCAGGCGATCGACCGCGGCGAGTTCTCGCTCGCTTACCAGCCGCAGCATTCGCTGCGCGACGGTGAGCTCAGCGGCTATGAGGCGCTGCTGCGCTGGAACCATTCGACCCGCGGCTGGATATCGCCTTCGGACTTCATTCCGGTCGCCGAGGAGACCGGTGAGATTTTCCGCATCGGCGAATGGGTGCTGCGCGAAGCGTGCGCCGAAGCCGGGCGCTGGCCGGGCAATATCAAGATCGCGGTCAACCTCTCCCCGGTGCAGCTGATGCAGCCGGATCTTGCCGAGCGGGTGACCGAAATCCTGCTTGAAACCGGCCTGTCTCCGTCCCGCCTCGAACTCGAGATAACCGAGAGCGCGATCATCAGCGACAAGATCCGCGCGCTTCAGGTGCTGCGCCGGATCAAGGCGCTGGGAATCAGCATCGCGATGGACGATTTCGGCACCGGCTATTCGTCGCTCGACACGCTCCATTCCTTTCCGTTCGACAAGATCAAGATCGACAAGTCGTTCGTGCTTGGCTCGGGCGAAAGCCCCCAGGCGCGCGCGATCATCCGCGCGGTGCTGGCGCTGGGACAGAGCCTCAACGTGCCGGTGCTGGCCGAGGGCGTCGAATCCGCCGCCCAGCTCCAGATGCTCGAAAGCGAAGGCTGCGATGAAGTCCAGGGCTTCTATCTCGGCGCCCCGGCGGATGCGCCCAGCAAGATGATTACCAAGGCTGCCTGATCCGGCGGCTCGAACCTCCCTGCTGTCCCGCCACTTCCGCCTTTCCCGTCACTCCCGCGCCTGCGCGGGAGTGACGGTGACATTGTCTTGAGCGAACTGCGTCTGGGCATGTGACATTTCACACTGCGCCGCGTAGCCAGTCACAACTCACTCGCCTGAAAGGATTCGCATGCCGTCCGGTCTCGCCGCGCTTCTCGACGACGTTGCCGCCATCACCAAGCTCGCCGCCGCCTCGCTCGACGATGTCGGTGCCGCGGCGGGGAAGGCGGGCAGCAAGGCGATGGGCGTGGTGGTTGACGATGCCGCGGTCACCCCGCGTTACGTCACCGGCCTTTCGCCAGACCGCGAACTGCCGATCATCTGGAAGATCGCCAAGGGATCGTTGCGCAACAAGCTGCTGCTGCTGCTCCCTGGCGCGCTGCTGCTCAGCTGGCTTATCCCCTGGGCGATCACGCCGCTGCTGATGCTCGGCGGCGCGTTCCTGTGCTTCGAGGGTGCGGAGAAGGTGATCGAGGCATTCGGTGCCGGCGATCACGGTGCCGAGGAAGAGGCGATCGGCGACCCCGCACATCTCGAAGCCACCAAGGTCTCCGGCGCGATCCGCACCGACCTCATCCTCTCGGCGGAGATCATGGCGATCGCGCTCAACGACGTCGCCAGCAAGCCGCTATGGGAACGCGGCGTGGTGCTGGCCATCGTCGGCATCGGCATCACCGTGCTGGTCTATGGCGTGGTCGGGCTGATCGTGAAGATGGACGATTTCGGCCTGCATCTCGCGCGGCGTCCCTCGCAGCTCACCCAGGCGATCGGGCGCGGCCTGGTCAAGGGCATGCCGGTGGTGATGCGCGCGCTGTCGATCATCGGCACCGCCGCGATGATCTGGGTCGGCGGCGGCATCCTCGTCCATGGCGCCGCCCAGCTTGGCTGGCACGCACCCGAGCAGGTAATTCATCACGCCGCTGAGGCGATCTCGCACAATGGCGTCGTCACCTGGATCGTCACCGCGACCGGTTCGGGCATTGTCGGCCTCGCGGTCGGTGCCGTCATCGCCTTCGTCATCGGGAAGCTGATCCATGGAAAAGCCGACGCCCATTGATATCCGCGACGCCACGCCGGCGGATGCGCCGCGCGTCGTCGCCACCCTGGCCCGCGCGTTCGAGAAGGATCCGGTCTTCGACTGGGTCTTCCCCGATGCCGCTGCCCGCGTGCGGTCCGTGCCGAAGGTCTTCGACCTGTTCTTCGCGGGAAACACGCCGCCCGGGATGCGCCTCGTCACCCCTGACTGCGCTGCGGTAACGCTGTGGCAGGCGCCGAACACGCCCGGCGAGATCGGCTTGCGCGCAGCGTGGCGGATGTGGCGCGCGACCGGCAGCGCGATCTTCCGCCTCAAGCGCGTCGGCGAGGCGGTCGAGGCGCATTTCCCACCGCAACCCTTCTGGTACCTTCAGATCGCCGGCGCCGATCCGGCGCATCACGGCAAGGGGCTGGGCCGCGCGGCGGTGCAGGCGGGCCTCGATCGCGTCGGTAATGCTCCGGTCTATCTTGAGACGTCCAAGCCGAAGAATCTCGGCTTCTACGAAAGCCTCGGCTTTCGCGTTGTCGACGAGTGGGATGTCCCGGGGGGCGGCCCGCATTTCTGGTCGATGCTCCGTCCGCAGGTCTGAACCGCACTCCAATCGTCATCCCGGCCTAGTGCGGGGATCCACACCGCCCCGGGGCAATGCCGCCGAACCGCTGGCCAGTCGCTCGCCTTCCGTCGGATTCCGACGACGCCGCTCCGCGATTGCATCGGCGCGTGCTTCGCGGATAAGCTCCCGCCATGTTCTCGCTGAGCCTGTCCCGCTGGTTCCGCCTGCTCGCACCGCTTTTTCTGCTGGTGTCGGGTCCAAGCGGGCTGATGTGCGGCATCGCGACCGCCGCGCCGGTCATGAGCGAATGCGAAGACTCGATGCCCGGAATGCCCTCCGGCGATTCGACGCCCGACAAGGCGAAGACGGGGGGCGCGATCTGCCGCGCGCCCTGCGTGCTGGTTATCGGCGCGATTCCCGCTCCGACGGAACTCGCTACTATCCCGCAATTCGCCGCACCCCAGTCGGTCCGGCCGCTCACGGGTCTGCGCGACCCGCCCGACTACCCCCCTCCGCGCGCTGCCTGAACTTCAGACGTTCAAGCATCAAACGGAGTTAAACCTATGAAGAAGATCATTCTGGGGGTGGCGATTGCCATCGCCTTCCCCTCTGTCGCCTTCGCCGCCGGTGGTGCGAAGACCGAATGCAAATGCTGCAAGGACATGAAGGATTGCAGCTGCTGCCCTAGGGACGGAAAGCCCGAAGAGCATAAGCACTGAGTAAGGGCCGGAGGGGCATTGCCCCTCCGGTTTGCAGATCGGGATATCCTTAGCCGCGTTTCGGGGCCAGCCGACGGCAAAATGTCCTGACAAGATGGCAGAGTCCGAGGACAAGGATTCCGGCGAACCCAGCAGACACGCAGAAGTACAACAGGGCGATCGGCGCCTGTGCGTCAGGAGCGAAGACGATCGTGTAGACCGTCACCAGCAGACAGCTGGTCAGTATCGCACCCGCGACCGCCCTGACCGGGCGTCTGCGCCAGATCAGGGCCGCCGACAGGCTGATCGCGAACTGGACAGCGAACAGAGTCGCCAAATAGGCTGTGAACGTCATTTGGGATTCTTGCCTGTCGCGGCATGTCCTTCGGCTTTCACCAGCGCGGGCAGGATATGCCGCTCGATCAGTGCGCTGCTCAGCTGGTGCATGTCGCGCTGGTTATAGTTGGTGCTCAGGATCACCACGACCGTCTTGAGGGTCGGGAACAGCACCACCTTGTTGCCGCCGTTGCCCGACATGTAGAATCCCGGCCAGGGGCGGGAATTATCCGGCTCGCGATAGTCGCGGACCCACCACAGATAGCCATAGCCGTCGATCGGCGTGGCCTTGGCGCGGACGGTCAGCATCTCGCGCAGCCAATCGCGGGAAACGATTGGCTTCCCGCCCGCCATGCCGCCATCCAGAATCATCTCCCCGATCGCCGCGAAATCCCGCGCGCGCAGGCTCAGCTGGCCGCCGCTCTGGATTTCGCCATTGGGCGAGGTCTTCCATTGCGCGCCGGTGATCCCCAGCGGATCGAACAGCCGCCGCTGGACATAGGCATCGAACCGCTCGCCCGTGGCGCGCTCGACGATGCGGCCGAGCAGGAAGGCGCCGGCGGTGCAGTAGGAATAGCGGCCCAGCCCGCCGGCGCCGCGCGCGTAATCCCTGGCGATCGGGATATCGAGCGCGAACCGGGTCCAGTCGCGCGTTTCGTACAGCCGCTCCTCATTGCCCGGGCTGGCGTCGGTCCAGTCGTCGCAATCGAGCGCCGAGGACATGGTCAGCAAGTCGCGGATCGTGATTGCGCGTTTCGCCGGGCCGTCATGCGCAAAGGGCGCGCGGTCCTTGAAAAAGCCGAACACCGGCAGGTCGACGCTGGCCAGCTTGCCGTCGTCGATCGCCATGCCAATGGCGAGTGCGGTGATCGACTTGCCACTCGAGCGCGCGTCGATCCGGCTCTCGGGCGTGTTGCCGCGATAATCGCCCACGAACACCGTCCGCCCGTCGCGGATCACCCGGATCGCCTCGATCTTGCGATACTGGCCCGCTTCGATCTCCGCCGACATCGCCGAAAGGTCCAGCGCCTGCGCCGCGGCCGGGGCAGCCGCCAGCGCGATGGCGATTGAGGATAGGAGCATTCTCATTTCCGCTGCATCGCCTCGATTGCGGTGCTCCGCCGCAGGATGCGGGCCATCGGATCGATCACCACATGCGCGCCCGCGGGCACGGTGATCGTCTCGCTGCCGCCCGCCATTGCCAGCTTGCGCGTCTCGCCATTCACCGCGATCTCGACCGGAAGCGGGAAGGGCACGCCCTTCGGCGTCCTCCAGCTCAACGTCAGCTTGCCGTCCGTGCGCGTCTCGATCAGCTCGGGCAGCGCTGCCTCGCGCAGATAGACGTCGAAGAACCAGCTCAGGTCGCGCCCCGCCGCGGCGTTCATCAGCCTCTCGAACTCTTGGGTCGAGGTGAAGCGCGGCTTGAAATTCCCCGGCTTCGGATCGGGGCGGCCATAGACCAGCCGCCGCGTCGCATCGAAGAACGGCTTATCGCCGATCAAATAGCGCAGCGTGTGCAGCACCCACGCGCCCTTATAGTAGATATCCTGCCCCGGCCCGCCCCGTTCCGCCTGATAGACGTCCTCGGATGCCCGGACCTTGCCCGACACCAGCGGCTTGCCGTTGAGGATGAACTTGCGCTGGTGCGCCATCATCGCGGCGTAGCGCGCCTCGCCCTCGCGCCATTGGCCGTAGAGCGGCTGCATGTACTGGCCGTATCCCTCGTGCAGCCAGAAATCGTCCCAATTGGCCGCGGTCATCTGGTTGCCGAACCATTCGTGCGCCAGCTCGTGCTGGAATAGCCAGTCGAACCCGGTCTCGTCCTTGCGATAGTCGTTGCCATAGGCGTTCACCGTCTGGTGCTCCATGCCCAGATGCGGCGTCTCGACCACCCCCAGCTTCTCGTCGGCGAAGGGGAAGGGGCCGATCATGCTCTCGAAGAAGTCGAGCGTCGGGGCGAACTCGGCGAACAGCCCCGCGGCCTGCTTGTCCTTGCCGGTCAGGTGCCACAGATGCAGCGGCACCTTGTTCCCATACTGGCTGTCATAGCTCCCCTTGATCTCACGATAGGGGCCGATGTTGATCGCGATGAGATAGGGGTTGATGTTCTTTGCGACCCATCGCCATTCGGTGGTGCCGTGCAGCGGCGGAGTCACGGATTCGAGCTTTCCGTTGGCGATTGCCGACAGTCCGCTGGTGGTGCCGATCGAAATGCGTATCTCCGGCACCTCGCCAGCCGGGAAGTCGAGGCACGGCCAGAACAGGTCGCAGCCATAGCCCTGCGCCGTTGTCGCCACCCACGGCTTGCCCTGCCAGCTCGACCACACGAAACCATCGTCCCACGGTGCATTTACGGCCTCGTGCGGGGTACCCGCATAGGTGATCTTCGCCACCACCCTGTCGCCCGCCGGAATTGGCTTGGGCAGATCGATCACCAGCCGTCCGTCGGGGTTACGCCAGCTCCCGGCCTTGAGCGGCGTGCCGTTGATGCTGATCGTCGACACGGCGAAATTCTTGTCGAGGTCGATCAGCAGCCGGGTCTGCGTGAGGCTTGTCGACAATGTCAGTTCTGCCACTCCGGAGAGGCGTTTGCGTTCCGGTGCGATCCAAACATTGAGCGCGACATGTTCCATTCGCAGCGCCGCGCGCTCGGGCTCGATCTCGCCGCCCGACCGCATCGTCACCGCCGTGATCGGCGGTTCGCCCTTCTGCGCAAGTGCCGGGGAAGCAAGAAGAATCAGTGCCGAGGCCAACAGCCGATTGATGCGACGCCCCTGCACCCCATATAGTTGGACGAATCCGCCCTTTGTGGCGGGTACTGGAGTACACATGAAGTCCACCTATCCCGTCCTTCCGCTTCGCGACATCGTCGTCTTCCCGCACATGATCGTGCCGTTGTTCGTCGGTCGCGACAAGTCGGTCGCCGCGCTCGAAGCGGCGATGAACGACGACAAAGAGATTTTCCTCGTCGCCCAGCTCGATCCCGCCCAGGACGATCCCGGCCGCGACGATCTCTACGATATCGGCGTCTCGGCTGAGGTGATGCAGCTGCTCAAGCTCCCCGACGGCACCGTCCGCGTGCTGGTCGCGGGCAAGGAGCGCGGCAAGCTCGAGACGATGGAAGAAAGCGGCGGGTTCCTCACCGCCACCGTCTCGCCGGTCGATGAGAAGGCGGTCGAGGGCAATGAGGTCCAGGCGCTGATGCGCTCGGTCGTCGATCAGTTTGAGAACTACGCAAAGCTCAACCGCAAGCTGCCCGCCGAGACCGCGGTCCAGCTCGGCGAACTGGAGGAGGCCTCGCGCCTTGCCGATGCGGTTGCGGGCAACATCGCGGTCAAGGTCGCCGACAAACAATCGCTGCTGGTCGAGACCGATCCTCAGAAGCGCCTCGAAATGGTGTTCGCCTTCATGGAGGGCGAGCTCGGCGTGCTTCAGGTCGAGAAGAAGATCCGCTCGCGCGTGAAGCGCCAGATGGAGAAGACCCAGCGCGAATATTACCTCAATGAGCAGCTGAAGGCGATCCAGCGCGAGCTGGGCAATGAGGGCGAGGAAGGCGAGGGCGATGAGATCGCCGAGCTGACCCAGAAGATCGCCACGCTCAAGCTCAGTAAGGAAGCGCGTACCAAGGCACAGGGCGAGCTCAAGAAATTGAAGTCGATGGCGCCGATGAGCGCTGAGGCGACCGTCGTGCGCAACTATCTCGACGTGCTGCTCGGCCTCCCTTGGGGCAAGAAGTCGAAGCTCAAAAAGGATCTGGTCGAGGCCGAGGCGGTGCTCGATGCGGACCATTACGGGCTTGAGAAGGTCAAGGACCGCATCATTGAGTATCTCGCGGTGCAGGCGCGCACCAACAAGCTCAAGGGGCCGATCCTGTGCCTCGTCGGCCCTCCCGGTGTTGGCAAGACCTCGCTCGGCAAGTCGATCGCCAAGGCGACGGGGCGCGAGTTCATCCGCCAGTCGCTCGGCGGCGTGCGCGACGAGGCCGAAATCCGCGGCCACCGTCGCACCTATATCGGCTCGCTGCCGGGCAAGGTCGTGTCGAATCTCAAGAAGGCCGGCACGTCGAACCCGCTGTTCCTGCTCGACGAGATCGATAAGCTTGGTCAGGATTTCCGCGGTGACCCCGCTTCGGCACTGCTCGAGGTGCTCGATCCCGAGCAGAACAGCAAGTTCAACGATCATTATCTGGAGATCGACGTCGATCTCTCAGACGTGATGTTCGTTACGACAGCCAACTCATTGAACTTGCCCCAGCCGTTGCTCGACCGCATGGAGATCATCCGGCTCGAAGGCTATACCGAGGACGAGAAGGTCGAGATCGCCAAGGGGCACCTGCTCGACAAGCAGATCGAGGCCCATGGCCTGAAGGAAGGCGAGTTCACGCTGACCGACGAGGGCTTGCGCGCCCTGATCCAGAAATACACGCGTGAGGCAGGCGTTCGCACGCTGGAGCGCGAGATCGCAAAGCTCGCCCGCAAGGCGCTGCGCCGCATTCTGGAGGGCAAGGCCGAAGCGGTGACAATCACGCCGGACAACCTCCACGAGTTCGCCGGCGTGCAGAAATATCGCCACGGCCTGTCGGAGGAGGAGCATCAGATCGGTGCGGTCACAGGCCTTGCATGGACTGAGGTGGGTGGCGAATTGCTGACCATCGAAAGCGTGACTGTGCCCGGCAAGGGCGCGGTGCGGACGACCGGAAAGCTCGGGGACGTCATGAAGGAGTCGGTCGAGGCCGCGTTTAGCTTCATCAAGGCGCGCTCGCCCGCTTACGGCATCAAGCCGTCGATCTTCGCGCGTAAGGATATCCATATCCACCTGCCCGAGGGGGCGGTGCCCAAGGACGGGCCATCGGCGGGCATCGGCATCGTCACCGCCATCGTTTCGACCTTGACCGGAGTGCCGGTGCGTAAGGACGTGGCGATGACAGGTGAGGTTACGCTGCGCGGCCGCGTGCTGCCGATCGGCGGGCTCAAGGAAAAACTGCTCGCGGCGCTCCGCGGGGGCATCACCACCGTGCTGATTCCGCAGGAGAATGAGAAGGATCTGGCCGAGATTCCCGCTAACATTCGCGAGGGGCTGACGATTATCCCGGTCGCGCATGTCGACGAGGTGCTCAAGCTCGCGCTGACTGGGCCGCTCGCTGCGATCGACTGGAGCGAGGCGGACGAGATGGCGGCGCAGCCCCCCGTAACCACAACGGGTGGCGACGCGCTTCGCCATTAGGTTGAGATCGCGTAAGGGCAGATTCTCGCGTCGTTTCGGCGCGTTGGCGCGCTTTCCGCTTTACAGCGGGGGCGCGAGCCTGTTTGCTGCCCCACCGGCGTTTCGGCGCCGTTGAGTCTTCTCATCACATAGCCACAGAAGAGCAGGGGTTCTAAGGGCATGAACAAGCAGGAACTGATCGCGACGGTCGCTGACACCGCTGGTCTGAGCAAGGGCGATGCGAGCAAGGCCGTGGAAGCGGTCTTCGACGCGGTCACCACCGCACTCAAGAAAGGGGACGAGGTCCGCCTCGTCGGTTTCGGGACCTTCTCGGTTTCGAAGCGCAAGGCCTCGACCGGCCGCAACCCGCGCACCGGCGAGCCGATGCCGATCAAGGCGTCGTCGCAGCCGAAGTTCAAGGCCGGCAAGGGCCTGAAGGACGCGGTCAACTGATCTGATGCTTTTGGGCCGCGCGGGACTGGACAAGCCCGTGCCGTCCTTTTAGAGGCACCGCTCCCCGGGCCACTCCGGGGCGCTCCGGTTCGCCGGAACGGCCTTGCAAGCCAGGGTATCGGGCGCGTAGCTCAGTGGTAGAGCACTGTGTTCACACCGCAGGGGTCGCTGGTTCAATCCCAGCCGCGCCCACCACCCCAAAAACCCGCCAGGTTCAGTCTGGCGGGTTTTTTCTTGTCCGCGCTCCGGCCGCTTCCACCACCGGCAGCACCACATTTCACGCCACTGAAACAAACGTCACAAGAACGTAACATCAGAGTCACCGAAGTTTCTCCGAAATCCCATCCGCGCGTCATGCGCCGCCCCTAGCGCGACCGGCGTGGTCGGCAGGGGGATGTCCGAGTCGATCCGGGGCGCACGCCCGAATCCTGACAGCCCGGGATCACCGGAACGGAGAATTTCATGGCCGACTTCAAGCGTTTGAGCCTCATCCTGATGACGAGCGTCGCCGGCGCCACTTTGGCCGCTTGTGACGGCGCGTCGAGCGTCGCGTCGCCCGGTCCGGGCACGATCGTGATCCCGTCGCCGACCCCGACGCCATCGCCGACCCCCGCGCCTTCGCCTACCCCAACGCCCACCGCCTCGTTCGCGGAAACGACGCAGAGCGGCTTCACGGTCACCAAGGACGAACAGCTCACCGTCTTCAATGCCGGCACCAACAATGCCGTCGCCGGTTCGAACCCGCTCAACGGCCTGATCGCGCAGGGCGCGGCTGCTTCGGTGACCCCGTTCAATGCCTCGACGCTGAATTCGTTCTTCGTGAACACCAGCTTCATCGGCGCGATCGGCGGTTCGGGCGACACTGCGTTCCGTGACTGGACCTGCAGCTCGTCGACCGCGAACTTCACCGGCGCGGGTTCGATCCCCGCGACCAACCATTGCGTCACCTCGCTCGCGCGCAGCGCCGCGGCACCGGCGGCCAGCGCGTGCGCGGCGGGCACCACCGATGCGGGCACCAGCAGCAACTATCGCCTGTGCCGTCTTCCGGCGCTGGTCTCGGGCACCGTCACGCTCAACAAGGTCGACGGCGTAGCCTATCAGATCAACGGTCGCGTCGATGTTGGCACGGATGTCGGCGCGACCGGCGCCGGCGGCGCAGCTGCGACGCTGAACATCGGTGCGGGCGCGATCTTCGTCGCGAATAATGGGGATGCGGCGAACGACTTCCTCGTCGTCAACCGCGGCTCGAAGATGAACGCGATCGGCACCGCCAGTGCGCCGATCATCTTCACCTCGACCCAGAACCTCAGCTCGACCGGCACCTCGGATTCGAGCCAGGGTCAGTGGGGCGGCATCATCATGGCCGGCCGCGCGCCGATCTCGAACTGCTCGAGCGGCTCGAACAACGCCGACGGCACCAGCACCACCTGCGAGAACGTGGTCGAGGGCACCGGTAACGCGCTCTACGGCGGCAACGTGGCAGCCGATAGCAGCGGCACCGTCCAATATGTCCAGATCCGTTACTCGGGCACCGAGATCAGCCTCGGCAACGAGCTTCAGGGCCTGACGCTCGGCGGTACCGGCTCGGGCACCGTGATCGACCATGTCCAGGTCCACAACAGCTCGGACGACGGCATCGAGATCTTCGGCGGCACCACCAACCTCAAATATCTCGCGATCACCGGCGCGGATGACGACGGCCTGGATACCGATGTGGGCTGGCGCGGCTTCATCCAGTTCGCGATCGTGATCCAGAAGACCATCGGCGCAACCAGCGACTCCTTCTCGACCGAGATCGACTCGAACGGCAACGAAGACGCGCTGCCGCGTCAGTTCGGCCGCCTCGCCAACTTCACCTTCATCCAGACCGCGAACGCTCCGGCGGCGATCCGCCTGCGCGGCGGTGCCGACTACACGTTCGTCAACGGCATCGTGAAGTCGACGGTCCCGTGCCTCAACATCGTCGCAGGCACCGACGCCAATGGCGGCAAGTCGACCATCCGCGCGGCCAATGCCGCGCTCCAGGAGGAAGGCCCGCCGAAGTTCAACTCGGTCTACTTCGCCTGCAACGGCGCCTGATCTTCACCAGGCACCCGACGGACACGTGCCGGGGCGGCGGTTTGATCCGCTGCCCCGGCACAAGTCCAACCAGAACAGACCTCAAGACTTCGGATCCGCGACCATGACCAAGCGCCTCGCATTTGGAACCCTGCTCCTCGTCTCGACCCAGCTGGTGTCGCCGGCGGCGCTGGCCCAGGACGCCGCGTCGACCCCTGCCGCTCCGGCGCAGGCCCAGCCTGAAGCCGAACCTCAGGCCGAAGAGACCGTCGATGTCTCCGCACCCGGCTTCGATGCCGATGCCGGCAAGGAAATCGTCGTCACGGGCCGCAACATCCCCAACGTCATCCGCGCGACGCCGCAGGTGGTCTCGGTCCTGACGGCCGAGGACATCGCCCGCACGGGTGAAGGCGACATCGCCGGCGCGCTGACCCGCGTTACCGGCCTCAGCGTCGTCGGTAACGGCTTCGTCTTCGTTCGCGGCCTCGGTGACCGCTATTCCTCGTCGATGCTCAACGGCTCGCCGCTGCCGTCGCCCGAGCCGCTCAAGCGCACCGTTCCGCTCGACATCTTCCCGACCTCGATCATCGGCTCGGCGCTGGTGCAGAAGACCTATTCGGTGAACTATCCCGGCGAGTTCGGCGGCGGCGTGATCAACCTCACCACCCGCGCCGTGCCGGAAGAAAGCTTCATCCAGCTCGGCGGGTCGGTGGCGTTCGACACCGTCACTTCGAGCGAGTTCGGCTATGTCTATGACGGCGGCCGCCTCGACACGCTCGGCTACGACACCGGCGAGCGCGATGTGCCGGCGTTCATCCGTGCTGGCGGGCTGACCACGCCGGTCTTTACCTCGGCCCAGGCTGCCTCGCTGACCAACGCGGAGACCACATTGGTCGAGGCGAACTACCATATTCCGCCCAACTGGAACGGCGATCTCAACTTTGGCCATTCGGTCGATGTCGGCTCAGTCCGCCTCGGCGTCATCGCATCGGCGAGCGTCAGCAACAGCTTCCGCACCCGCGATGCCACCCAGCAGGATACGACCGACACCAACGGGGCGCTGCGCAGCGACTTCCGTACGGTGCTGACTGACAATCGCGCGGTGGTGAATGGCCTGCTCGGCCTTGGCGCCGAGTTCGGCGAGCACAAGATCCGCTGGACCAACGTCTACATCCACGACACGCTCAAGCAGGCGCGGATGGGCGCGGCGACGGTCTATCCGAACAGCAACGGCGATCAGGTGCTTCAGCAGAACACCAGCTGGTTCGAACGCCAGCTGATGAACACGCAGCTCACCGGCGAGTTCAAGTTCGACGACTTCAAGGTCGACCTGCGCGGCAGCTACGCCAAGACCGAGCGCAACGCCCCGTATGAGCGCTACTTCAGCTACCGTTTCGACAAGGGCGCGGCGGGCGGGCAGGGCGCATGGGTCAACAGCCTCAATGGTCTGGGTGAGGCCGCCACGATCGCGTTCAGTGAGCTGAACGAAGAGCTGTGGAGCGGGCAGGCGGACGTTGCCTACAAGCTTCCGACCGCGCGTCCGATCACCGTCTCGGCCGGCTATTTCTACAGCGACACGCAGCGCGACTCGTTCCGCTATGATTTCCGCTACCGCTCGTATCTGGGCGGCGGCATCTCGGCGCCGTGGAGTTATCTGCGTCCCGACCTGATCCTGTCGCAGGACGGGATCATGAACGCCTGCGCCAATCCGGCTGGCGATGGCTGTATCCGGCTGTTCAACGTCTCGGGCGCGGACGGTGCGGCGGCCTATGATGCCAAACTGCGTATCCATGCCGGCTATCTGCAGGCCGAGGGCGAACTGGCCGACGGGCTGCGTGGTACGATCGGTGTCCGCTACGAGGACGCCAGGCAGACGGTGAATACCAGCTCGGCCCAGTTCGTTGGGACCACCATCTCGAACGACTATTGGCTTCCCGCCTTGACGCTGACGTGGAACTTCGCGCGAGACATGCAGCTGCGCCTGCACGGTTCGAAGACGATCGCCCGTCCGCAGTTCCGCGAGCTGGCGCCGCAGGTCTATCGCGACTTCGAATCGGATCGCCTGTTCTTCGGCAACCCGCAGCTGCGCGACTCCGAGCTCAAGAACTTCGAAGCGCGCTACGAGTTCTTTATGCCCAAGGGGCAGCGCATCACGGTCGCGGGCTTCTACAAGGACATCAAGAACCCGACCGAGCAGGTCGCGTTCTTCCCGACCAACGAATCGCCACTCCAGACCGGCTTTTCCTACGCCCCCTCGGCAAAGCTCTATGGCGCCGAGTTCGAGGCGGTGAAGTACATCCCGCTCGACACGCTGGGGGAAGGGTTCTTCTCGACCCGCCGCCTGATGCTTTCGCTCAACTACACCTACACCAAGTCGAAGATTAAGGCGGACAGCACGCTGGTGCCGAGCCCGATCCAGAATGGCAGCGGCACCCCGGTGATGCTGCCCGCCAACCTGATCTTCCGCGACGGTGCGCCGCTGACCGGTCAGTCGGACCATCTCGTCAACTTCCAGTTCGGGATCGAGGATACCGAGTCGCTCTCGCAGCTGACCTTATTGGTCAACTACGCCAGCGAGCGGGTGACCAACCGTGGCCCCAATCTGCTGCCCGACATCATCGAGAAGCCCGGCTTTCGTCTCGATCTGGTCGCGCGTCAGGGCGTGAAATTGGCGGGCGGCGAGTTCGAGCTTAAGTTCGAAGCGCGCAACCTCACCGGCACCAAATACAACGAATATCAGGACTTCGGCGACCACGGGCTGGTCTACATCAACCGCTATCGCCTGGGCCGAGTATTCAGCGTCGGCGCCAGCGCGAAATTCTGAATGTGAGATTCTGACCGGTACCCCCCGGTCAGGACAAAAGGGGGAAAGTCCCGGTCGCGCCCCTATGCGGCCGGGGCTTTTTCATTCCCCGAACGCGCGTCTCAACCCCAGGGGCGTTCGCGGAACCACTTGGTGATGACGTATTTCAGCCCCGCCCGTACCTTCATCGCGTGGTGCAGCGTCGTCGGGTTGGGCGTTCCGTCGGGGCGCAGGTTACTCCAGGCGAGCAGCTTGCCCGTCTCCGGCTGGACGATCTTGTCGATCGCCTTGAACCGCGTCGCGCCGCCGGCCTCCACCTCGTTGAGGTAGATCATTACCGTCCAGGTGCGCTGCCCCGCGACCGAGCAGAATTTCTCGAAGTCGACACCCGTCGGCTCGAAATAGTCGGTATGCGCCTTGAACTCCTGCCCGATCTCATAGCGCTGGCCCTGCAACGGCTCGCCATGCGCAGGATCGAGGCCGGCGAACTCAGCGATACGCCGGTCCACCTCTTGCGTTACGGCAAGGTCGCTCGACAGGTCGCAGGTCTCGCTCGTCCGGAAGACAGGATCGCCATTATAGTCGGAGATCAGCGAAGGACGGCGGTTCTCGTCGATCAGCTTCATCAACCCGATGCACAATTCGGGCTCAAGGAAACTCTTGCGCACGAACAGCGTCAGCTTCGGGCTAGGCACCTTCTGGATGCCCGGCTGCGCAGACAGTCGTTCGATGACCGGTTCGATGGGATAGCCTGATGGTGCGATCATGCGGGGTAGATGCCAGAAGCGCAGGGGCATCGCCAGCCGTCCCGATCGTCCTCAAACTGTCATCAAAACGAAGCTGATTTGTCATGTCTTCGCCATAGCTGCGACACATGACATCGGTTCCCGCACTCGAAGACCTGATCGGCACTGCCGTCCGCGACGGGGCGACCGCATTGCATCTCCACCTTGAGGGCCGCTCGGTCGCCGCAATGGCGCGACAGGGGCGGGCATTGGCGCCGCTGGGCCGGTTCGAGGTGACGACGCCATGGCTCGACGGCGCGCATCGGCACCCTGGTGCGGCCCGTCTCGACAATCGTATCGTGATTCGAATCGACGCGCATGGCGTGGCGCGCGATTCGCTGGCCGGGCTGGGGATGCCGGGCCGTATGCGCGTGCAACTCCACACCGCGCTTGGTCGTCCGGGTGGCGCGGTACTTGTGGCGGGAGGCTCGGCCCACAGTCGGCGCAACCTCGTCGAAGCGCTCGCCGCACCCGCCAGCTATGCGCCGTGGATCGCCGGTGATCGCGATGCACTCGAATCCGCTGCACGGATGGATTGCGATGCGATCCTGATCGACGGCCTCGCGGACCGCGCGACCGCAGCGCTGGCGCTGGATCTGGCGCGGGCAGGGCAGCGCATCGTCATCGCGGTCGATGCGATCAACGCGGTCGCCGCAATCGGGCAGCTACGCGCGCTCAAGGTCGAGCGGCACCTTTTGGGAGCGGCGCTGCACGCAGCCGTCGCCGCGCACCCCTCGCCGCGGCTCTGCCCCGACTGTCGCCTGCCGGTACAGGCCCAGACGTCCGAATCGGCGTTGCTCGGTATCGATCCCGGCACGGTGATCTACCGCGCGGCGGGGTGCGGCGCGTGCGACGGAACCGGCTATGGCGGCACCGCCCTGGTCTTTGAATCGATCATCGTGGACGGTCCGCTTCACGGTTTGCTTGCAAAAGATGCCGATACCGCCCTGATTGCCCGTCAGGCCTTTCTTGCCGCGCCGACGCTCGCCGCGTCGGCACGTACCCTCGCGCGGGAGGGTGTGATTACCGCCGACGAAGCGATTCGCATTGCGCGCGCCAGCGCAGGCGGGCCGGCAGTCGGCGCGAACCACCCGCATATTTTGCATTCCGCAAGGAGTGGGCCGGGATTGGCTTGACGGTTGACCCGTGGTGCCGCTAAGCGCGCCCCTCCACGGCGATCGTAGTTCAATTGGTTAGAGCACCGGCTTGTGATGCCGGAAGTTGCGGGTTCAAGTCCCGTCGGTCGCCCCATTTTCCCACACGGTTATACCGCACCCTCAATTTGGGGCTGGCGCTCTGGCGCGCGGAACAATATTACGCGCCCCGGAAATATTGTTAGCGTCATTGGAGAGGCGGAATGAGCGCGGTTTGGGATCTTCCCGATTTTGACGAGCACGAGGGCGTGCACCTGATCTGCGATCCGCAGAGCGGTCTCAAGGCTGTCATCGCGATTCACTCGACCAAGCTTGGCCCGGCGGCGGGCGGCGTACGCTTCTGGCACTATGCCGACAGCGCTGCTGCAGTCACCGACGCGCTGCGCCTGTCGCGCGGTATGTCCTTCAAGAATGCGATGGCCGGACTTCCGCTCGGCGGCGGTAAGGGGGTCGTTCTCGCGCCCGAACGTGGCGCCACGATCACCGAAGCCCAGTTGCTCGCGTTCGGCGACGCGGTCGAATCGCTCGGCGGACGCTATGTCACGGCCGAGGATGTCGGCATGTCCGAAGAGCGGATGAAGGTCATCGCGACCCGCACCCGCCACGTCTCCGGCCTGCCGGTCGAGGGCGGCGAAGCGGGCGGCGATCCCGGCCCGTTCACCGCGCTCGGCATCTATCTGGGCGTCAAGGCCGCGGCGAAGCGTGCGCTCGGGGTCGATTCGATGGCTGGCGTGCACGTCGCAGTGCAGGGCGTGGGCAGCGTCGGCGGCGGTCTCGCCCGTCGCCTCGCGGCGGATGGCGCCAGGCTGACTTTGGCCGACGTCAATGCGGACAAGGCGGCGGCGCTCGCAAAGGAACTTGGCGCCGATGTCGTCGCGGCTGATGCGATCCTGCGCGTCCCCGCCGACATCGTCAGCCCCAACGCGCTCGGCGCGATCCTGACCGAAGAGTCGATCGCCGCGCTCGACTGCAAGGTCGTCGCGGGTGGCGCCAACAACCAGCTCGCGACCCGCGGCGATGGCGACCGGGTCCACGCGCGTGGCATTCTCTATGCGCCCGATTATGTCATCAACGCCGGCGGTATCATCAATGTCGGTCTCGAATATCTCGGCATGGGCAACCGCGCCGAGGTCGAGGCGCGCATCGCGCGCATCCCCGATCGCCTCAACGAGGTGTGGGACGAAAGCGCCCGCATCGGCGCTCCGGCGAGCGAGGTCGCGGACACGATCGCCAAGCGGCTGATCGGCCGCGGCTGATCCGGACCCGGCCTCGCCGGGTATTCGCATTCGAGAATGAACGCCCTGGCCACATCACGTGGCCGGGGTGTTTTTCGTTGGTGATCTTCGCGCGGATTGACAGGGCGCGTGCCGCGTCTACGCACAAACCGACCGTTCGGTTTGATTCGGGAGGTGAGGTTGAGCGTGGTTCATATGCACCGGCATCTGCATGATGTGTTCGGCGAGGCGCAGCGGCGAGGCCAGTTGATCGCGATCCTCGCGTTCGGGATCACTGCGCCTGTAATCCTTGCCGCGACAACGCCAGAGCTGATCAGGTCAGTGCCGCTATGGCGCAGCGTGCCGGCACTGTTGCTCGTGCTCGATATCGCAGCTGGGTGCGTCGCCAACTTCACGCGCGGAACCAGTGATTTCTATGCCGAGCGGCCTCGCAATCGCTGGGTCTTCATCGCCATCCACGTCCATATCGTCGCGGTCGCCGCGCTGCTGGGCACCGACCTGACCGCGCCCGTCCTTGTCTGGGGCTACACCATTGCCGGGGCAATCCTCGTCAACCTGCTCGCCGGAAGGCCGTCGCAGGCCTTCGCCGGAGGGCTGCTGCTGGCGATCGGGCTGACCGGGATCGCGCTGTGGCCAAGCCTGTCGCCGTTCATGACCGCCGTCTGCGCGCTGTTCATGCTGAAGGTGCTCTTCAGCTTCGCGGTCGATCATTACCGTCATGACTGACGCAATGCTCATTCGCGACCTGCGGGCCAGCGATCGGGCCGATTTCATCGCGGTCATGGCGCAGGCATTCGAAGCGGACCCGCTGTTCCTCGCGATCTTTGGTATCCGCGGGGAAGCGCGTTGGGACCGTCGCGTCACCGCGTTCCTGTCCTTCATGTTCGACATGAACCGCCTGATGCGGGGAACCCCGCGCGGCGTGTTCGTCGACGGGCGGCTCTCTGCCTGCGCGCTTCTCGAGCCTCCCGTCTCGCGGCTGGCATCGGCTGTCGGCGCATTTGCCTCCGCGCTCCGTTTCCTCCCGGTGGCCTGCACGCTTCCCGCGCGCGCGACTGCTTTTCTCAACACCTATACAAAGCGCACGCGCGCCGCGGCGCCGCACAGTCTGCATGGCTATCTGGTCATGGTCGGCGTCCGGCCGCAGGCGCAGGGACGTGGCCTCGGGCGCAAGATGGTCGAGGACGCGATCGAACGAACGCGTCGCAATCCGCGCGCGACCGGGATCGCGCTCGATACCGAGAACGAAGCCAATGTCGGCCTCTACCAGCGCTGCGGGTTTCGGAAGACGGCGTCGCTGGACCTTGGCGGGGTTCATGCCCATTGCATGTTCCTGCCCTTTGGAGAGCCGGTGTGAAGGATACGCGCGCAGCCATCGTCGAAAGCGCCTTCCGGCTGTTCATCGAGCGCGGCTATGAAGGCGCGAGCATGGCTGACCTCGTCAGCGTGACCGGGCTGTCCAAGGGCGCCGTCTACCATCACTTCAAGGATAAGGATGCGCTGCACGACGCGGCGATCGGGCATTTCTTCCTTCGCTTCTTCGGGGAGGATGTGCAGCCCCCGGCAGCCGATGCGGGGCTGGGCGTAGTCCTTGACGATCTGTGCGCGGGCTATGTCCATCTGATGGATACGGTCTCGACGGTCGTGCCCGATCGCGCCGCCTATTACCGCTTCGTCTTCTCCATCCTGCCGAAGGTGAAGAATCACATCGGCAGCCAGATCACGGAGACCCGAAAGCGGCTCATCGCCGCCGCCGAGCTGGATCAGAAGCGGGGAACCCTTTCCACCGCGCTCCCTCCAGAGGCCATCGCCGACCATTGCCTCGCATTAATCGAGGGCACCGCACTCCTCTGCGTGGTTGAGGGCAGGCCGGACATCGCCGCCGCGCTCGAACAATCGGTCGAAAGCTACCGCCGGCTGCTGGAACAAGGGTAGCTCACGGTGCCGAAGACCTCCGGGCGTCGGGCTATTCCGCCACGGGATGTATCGATCCGAGATCGAAGGAGGTGCCGGGGTTTCCGCTCTGGCAGATCGGGTTACCGGCGACAAAGATCGCCTTCGAACTCGTGTTGCGTGAGATCGACGGACTGAAGATCGCCGGTCCGGACAGCGATGCGGATGGGCACCATCCATTATACTGGCCGACCGGATCGTAATAAGTCCGGATGAATACGCTGCCGCCGCGCGCGACCAGCCGGTCGCCGTTTCGATAGTCGGTGAGCTTGACGTCGACGGTCCGCCCCGGGGCGACCGTCGCGATCGGGCGTCCGTTCAGATAATAGGCGAGCGACATGGGCGGGATGTACACCGTTCCCACGCCGCCCACGGCCCGCTCGAAACTGCCCGCGCTACTGCGGTTCATCAGTTTCAGCGTCGGGCAGTTGGCCTTGCCCTTCATGTCGAAGGAATAGCTGGCGGGACCATTGAACGCATAGACGCCTGAGAGGCGCGAGGTCGGCCATGCCATCCACCGTGCCCGCACATAGAGGTCGGGACGATAGACCGGGATGGTTTCGGGAGCTGCGTTGATCACCCAGTCGGACACCCGGTCCGATTGCAGGACGGAGCAGGCTAGGGTCATCAGCGAGTATCTCGCGAGGCAGACCGCCGCTGGCGCGATGAACGCCTGCATTCCGGGAACGCTCGCCGCAATCGCCAGCGCTGAGCAGATGGTCATGACCGCCTGGCGGTTGGGCGTGCTCGATTCGCATAGCGGGCGAAACACGTTTCTCAGATTGGTCAGCGTGTCCTGCGCGCGAATATCAACGTTGAGCGAGGTTTCGGAAACCGGCACGAGTGCCTGATAAACGCCGTTTCCCACCGGGTAGGCCGGGATGGTCCGGGTCACCACGCCACTGGCCCCGGTAAAGATCTGAACATCGACCTGCGCATCTGCGGGCTGCCCGCATTCGCTCGTCTGGATGGTCGCGAGGCGGCCCGTCCGGGGTATGTTCGCTGCAGCGACGGTCTGGGCTGCCGCCATCGGCGACTCTCTGACCGCCGCGATGGTCGATGCGTCGAACTCGAGATGCGTCACCTCGCCGGTCGCGAGCCTTACCTCGGTATAGATTTTTGCGCCCTCATATTTCAGCGCGTAGCTCGTCTGGTCGTCGCTGAAGCCGGTGAGGCGGCCGTTACTGTCATACCGAAAGGTCACGGCGCCTTTGGCATCCGAAACCGTGAATGCGGTCGCGACCGCGGGTTGACCCGCGTTCGTTCGCTCGCCCACCACCTCGATCTTTACCCCGTCTGGTGTCGTACCGTGGATCAGGATCGGATCATTGGCACCCGTCGGTATCACCGCGCCCGATCGCGGCGTCGGGGATGGCGACGGAGACGGGGATGGGGATGGGGATGGGGATGGGGATGGTGTGATCGTGGGCGTCGGAGACGGTGTCGCGGAAGACCCGCCGGACTTGCTACCGCATCCCGCAAGCAGACACGCCAACACCAGAACAGCCGACCGCATAGCCACGCCTCCCCCGGGAACGGAGGCTGGCGCGGCGCGACAGGTTCGTCAACGCCGCCTTTACCCTGTTTGATCATTGGCGGAGAGGGTGGGATTCGAACCCACGGTGAGCGTAAACCCACGGCGGTTTTCAAGACCGCTGCCTTAAACCACTCGGCCACCTCTCCGCTGGTCAGCGCCTTTGGGCGTTCGCCGTGTTTTCTGCAAGAGGGCAGCGTTTTCATGATGCGGGGGGTTCATGCCTGCGAAACGCTGTGGCACAGATGCCGAATGCGGAATTTTCAGGGCCTTGTACGGCGTATCGGTGTGTTGGGGACGGTGATTGCGGCGTGTACGCTCGCAAACGCCCCGGCGGTGGCTCAGGATGAAGCGGGGTTCCAAGCTTACATCAACGGTCCGCTCCGCCAGCAGGCGTTGCGTGAGGGCGTGAGCGCGCGCACGCTCGACGCGGTACTGCCCTCGCTCACCTACAATGCGCGCGTGATCGAGCTTGACCGCGCCCAGCCCGGCGGGCCGCCGACCGCGACAGCGTCGATCCCCAGTTTCGCACCCTACAAGGCGCGCCATGTCGATGCCGCGCGGATCAATCGCGGCCGTGCTACCTATAGCCGCCTGCGTCCGCAGCTCGCACGGGTCGAGCGCGAGACGGGTGTCCCCGAATCGATCATGGTCGCAATCTTCGGGCATGAGACAAACTATGGCAGCTACACCGGCGATTTCGATCTGCCCCGCAGCCTGGCCACGCTCGCCTATGAAGGACGCCGCCGCGCGCTGTTCTCAGGCGAGTTCATCGCGACGATGAAAATGGTCGACCGCGGCGTCCCGCGCGAACGGCTCAAGGGCAGCTGGGCCGGTGCGTTCGGTTATCCGCAATTCCTGCCCTCGATTTACCTCCGCCTCGCGCGGGACGGCGATGGTGACGGGGTCGCGAACATCTGGTCGAACGAGGCCGATACGCTTGCCTCGATCGCCAATTATTTCGTCAATGCCGGGTGGCGGCCGGGGCAACCCTGGGGCGTCGCGGTCAATGTGCCCTCAGGCTTCAACCGCAACAGCGTGGCCAATCGTACCCGCTCGCCACGTTGCGGGCGTGTGTTCGACCGGCATTCGGGCTGGAAGACGATGGCCGAATGGCGTGCGCTGGGGGTCGCGCCGCAATCGGGCAACTGGCCCGACGCCAATATTCAGGCGACCTTGCTCGAGCCGGACGGCCCGGGGCGGACCGCTTATTTGCTGACCGGGAACTATCGCGTGATTCTCGACTATAATTGCTCCAATTTCTACGCGCTGTCCGTGGGGTTGCTCGCCGATGAAGTCGCAAACTAGTCTCGTTCTGCTCCTGCTCGCCGCATCAAGCGCGAGCGCAGCACAGGAACCGCCGCGCGCCGGTGCGGATTATGGCGTACCGCCGCCCAGCTCCGCGCCGCAGGGCTCGTCTCAGCTCCGTCCGGGCGAGGCGCGATTCGACCGGGTGGGCCGCATCACGCTGGCGGAGGGCGAGGGAACGTTCGCGCTCAGCGGCGAACTCGCCGTCGGCAGCTTTACCGAGGTCACCGCGCTCGACACTGGCCGGACCATCCTTGTGCAGGTCCGCGAAGGAACCGGACTGGTCGCACTGTCGCCGGCCGCCGCCGCTCAGCTTGGCGTTGCGGACAACGCACCGGTCCGCATCCGCCGCGTCACCGTGACGCCGCAGGATACGGTACTGCTGTCCGCCGGAAAGGCGGCGCCGACGCGCGCCGATGCACCTCAGGCGCTGCTCGTCGGTCTGCGCCGGATGCTGGCGGAGCAAACGCCCGCAGCGATCAAGCCCGTGCCGGCAGCCGTCAGGCCCACACCGTCGCGCGTGGCCGCAACGCCATTGGCAAAGCCGGCGCCGACCAAGCCGCAGCCTGTGAAGGCTGTACCCGCTCAGCCGACGTCAAAGCCGGCACCCAAACCGGCGCCTGTTGCCGCTCGCGGTAACCTGATCGTTCAAGTCGCGGCGCTCTCGAACGCCGAGCGTGCGCGTGGGCTGGCCAATCAGCTCGGCGGCAGCGTGCGCAGTGCAGGCAAGATTCATCGCGTCCAGCTCGGCCCGTTCGCCGACAGGGCGTCCGCTGAACGCGCGCGTGCGGATGCCGCCAAACGCGGCTATGGCGACGCACGCATCATCACCACTCCCTGATCTCCAATTTTCGGACTCCAAAAGCCTCATGAAGAAGTTCCTGCTTTCCGCCGCCGCTCTCGCAACCGTGATCGCGCCGACCGCCGCTCAGAATGCCGGTGGCGCGGCGGTACAGGCGCCGCCGTACGAGACGGTGGCCCCGGTTGCGTTCATGGAGGATCTGTCGTCGGGTGCGGTACTCTATGCCAAGGATGCCGATCGGCGGATGCCGCCCGCATCGATGGCAAAGATGATGACCGCTTATGTGGCGTTCGATCTCATCAAGCAGGGTAAGCTCAAGCTCGACCAGATGGTCGATGTTCGTCCGGAGACTTGGCGGAAATGGCATGGTCCTACAGCGGGTTCGACCATGTTCCTGTCGCCGGGTCAGAAGGTCAGCGTCGAGAATCTGATCAACGGTATCGTCGTCGTATCGGGCAACGACGCCTGCGTCGTGCTGGCCGAGGCGGTGGCGGGGACCGAGGAAGCCTTCGTCAATCTGATGAACCAGAAGGCGAAGGAAATCGGCCTCAATAACAGCCGCTTCGGCACCTCGAATGGCTGGCCGGACGAGGGGCGCACCTATGTGACGGCGCGCGACCTCGCGCATCTCGCCAAGGCGACGATTGCCAACCATCCGGATCTCTACAAGCGCTTCTACTCGCGGGAGAGCTTCACCTTCGGCACGACCATGGGCGGCGCGCCGATCACGCAGGCGAACCGCGATCCGCTGCTGGGCCGCGTCAAGGGTTCGGACGGCCTCAAAACCGGCCATACCGAAGAGGCCGGCTATGGCTTCACCGGCTCAGCCGACCAGAATGGCCGTCGCATCGTCATGGTTGTCGCTGGCCTCACCAGCACCAACCAGCGGATCGAGGAATCGGTCAAGTTCATGGATTGGGGCTTCCGTGCCTGGTCGGCGCAGAAGGTGGTGAGCAAGGGCCGCAAGGTCGATGCCGCACAGGTTCAGCTCGGCGACGCGTCTGAAGTCGGCCTTGTTGCCCCGCGCGACCTCTCCGTGGCGATCCCTGCGGGAACCAGCCCGCAGTTCAAGGCCACTGTGTCCTATCAGGGCCCGATCAAGGCCCCGATCAAAGCCGGCGCGCATATCGCCGATCTCGTCATCACCGCGCCGGGCCTGCCTGAGCAGCGGATGCCGCTGGTCGCCGAGGCCGATGTCGGTGAAGCTGGCTTCTTCGGCCGCATCTGGGCCGGTCTCATGTCGTTCTTCGCGTGAGGGGCTGCTTCCTCAGCCTTGAGGGCGGGGAGGGCGCAGGCAAGTCCACTCAGGTACGCCGGCTCGCTGAGGCGCTGGAGGCACGCGGTATCCCGGTGGTGCTGACGCGCGAGCCGGGCGGGACCGAAGGGGCCGAGGCGATCCGCGGCTTGCTGATGCAGGGCGCGGTCAACCGCTGGAGTGCGCATACAGAAGCGCTGCTGTTCGCTGCCGCTCGTGCTGACCATGTTGAAAAGCTGATCCGGCCGGCGGTCGAAGCCGGCAGCTGGGTGATCTGCGACCGCTACATCGATTCGACCCGTGCCTATCAGGGCGCGCAGGATATCGACGATGCCGCGATCCTCGCGTTGCACGGCTTCGGGTCGAAGGGGCTGCTGCCCGACCGAACCTTCATTCTCGACCTGCCCGACGGGGCGGGGGCGGAGCGCGCTCATGCGCGCGATGGTGGCGCGCATGACCGCTTCGGCGCGCGTGGGCCGGACTTCCATGCTGCGGTCGCGGCGCAGTTCCGCCGCATCGCCGCTGCCGAGCCTGACCGCGTCCGCGTGATCGATGCCTCGCGCGCGAAAGATGACGTCACGACGTCACTTCTCGACGCGCTCGCCGATCTGCTGCCATGACGTCACTTGCCGGCAATGCCGCGGCAAAGGCCGCATTCCGCGCCGCGCTGTCGGGCGCTCAACTGCACCATGCATGGTTGCTGACGGGCCCTGAGGGTGTGGGCAAGGCGGCCTTTGCACGGCAGGCAGCGATGCGGATGCTGGCTGAGGCGTCGGGGAAAGGCGAGCTCGCCGGTGACTTTGATGTCCCCGAAGATCACCCCACGCGCCGGATGATCGAGGCGGGCGCGCATCCCGATTATCGCGTGATGGAGCGTCTGCCCAAGGATGCCGACAAGCCGGGTGAGAATCTCGCCCGCTCGATCCCGATCGCGCAGGTGCGCAGCCTCAACCCGATGTTCGCGACCAAGCCGAGCATGTCGTCGCGCCGCGTAGTGGTGATAGACGCGATCGACGATGTCGAACGCCCCGGCGCCGCCAATGCGTTGCTCAAGAATCTCGAGGAGCCGCCCGAGGGAACGATCTTCCTGCTTGTCAGCCATTCGCCGGGCCGGCTGCTCCCGACGATCCGCTCGCGCTGCCGCCTGTTGCGCTTCGATCCGCTGAGCGATGCCGAGGTGGGTTCCATCTTGCGCGCGGAGCTGCCCGAGGCCAGCGCCACGGAGATCGACGCGCTGGTTCGCGCCGGTGGCGGCTCGCCGGGCAAGGCGCTGGGGTTTGCCGGTCTCGATCTCGCTACTCTGGATACCGAGATGTCGGCGATCGCCACCCGCGGCGATCCGGACAATGCAATCCGCGCGCGCCTCGCCAGGACGCTGGGGCCAAAGGCCGCACAGCCACGCTACGAAGCGTTCCTCGCCCGTGTCCCGGCCTTCATCGCGGTCGAGGCGCGCGACCGGCAGGGAAGGGCACTCACCGACGCGCTCACCGCCTATGAGCAGGCTGCGCAACTCGGTCCGCTCGCGCTCGCCCAGTCGCTCGACGCGCAGGCGACGGTGTTCGAGATGGGCGGCATCCTCGCGCGCTTGGCCACCCGCTAAACCAAACCGTTCGCCCTGAGCCTGTCGAAGGGCCTTCCAAATAATCTGTTTCGCTTCAAACCGGCGCGCGCTTGCTCTAGAGCGCCCGCATGGCCGAACCTTACTACATCACCACCGCGATCCATTACCCCAACGGCAAGCCGCATATCGGCCATGCCTATGAGATGATCGCCGCCGACGCGATCGCCCGCTTCCAGCGTCAGGCAGGGCGCGACGTGCGCTTCATGACCGGCACCGACGAGCATGGCCTGAAAATGGCCCAGACCGCGCGCGCGCGCGATCTGACCGCACGCCAGCTTGCCGACGAAATGTCAGCCTATTTTAGTGACATGGCGCGCGATCTGAATATTTCATATGATCGCTTCATCCGCACCGTGGATGCCGATCACTATGCCGCGAGCCAGGCGATCTGGAAGGCGATGGAGGCGAATGGCGACCTCTATCTCGATCGCTATGAGGGCTGGTATTCGGTCCGCGACGAGGCCTTTTACGAGGAAAAGGAACTGACCGACGGGGAAGGGGGCATCAAGCTCTCGCCTCAGGGCACGCCGGTCGAGTGGACCGCCGAGGAAACCTGGTTCTTCAAACTCTCGAAATATCAGCAGCCGTTGCTCGACCTCTACGCCGCGCAGCCCGATTTCATCCGGCCGGAGCGTTCGCGCAACGAGATCGTCAAGTTCGTCGAGGGCGGGCTGGTCGACCTCTCGATCTCGCGGACCAGCTTCGACTGGGGTGTGCCGGTGCCGGATTCGCCCGGCCACGTCATGTATGTCTGGGTCGATGCGCTGACCAACTACCTCACCGGCATCGGCTATCCCAACGCCGGCAGCGATCTCGCGCATTACTGGCCCGCCAGCCTGCATTTGATCGGCAAGGACATCACGCGCTTTCACACCGTCTACTGGCCGGCGTTCCTGATGTCCGCCGGGATCGCGCTGCCCAAACAGGTGTTCGCGCACGGCTTCATCCTCAACCGGGGTGAGAAAATCTCCAAGTCGCAGCTCGCGCTGATGGAGAAGCCGCCGGTGGTCGATCCGATCGAGCTGGCGCGTCTCTATGGCGTCGACGCGCTGCGCTATTTCCTGTTGCGCGAAGTCGCGTTCGGCAGCGACGGCAGCTTCAGTGACGAAGCGATCGTCACCCGCGCCAACGCCGATCTTGCCAACAGCTTTGGCAACCTCGCTCAGCGCACGCTGGCGCAGATCTTCAAGAACTGCGATGCCTATCTGCCGGCTATCCACGGCCACACGGAAGCGGACAATGCCCTGTTCGAGACGGTCGGGCAGACGGTTCGCGAAATCATGCCGCGGGCATTCGAGGAGCTGGCGCTGAATCAGGCGGTCGAGGCGTGGATGCAGGCGGTTTTCGCCTGCAACGCCTATATCGACGAGCAGGCACCTTGGGCGCTTCGCAAGACCGATCCGGATCGGATGCAGACCGTGCTCGCCACGCTCTACATCTGCATCGCCCAGCTTGCGGTCGGCATCCTGCCGGTCATTCCGACCAGTGCGACGACGCTGCTCGATCGCATGGGTGTCGATCCCGCGCTCCGCACGCCGGAAGCGATCGGCTCGCACTGGTATTCGCCGCTCGCAGAGAGCGATTACCGCATCGAACAACCGGCAGCGCTGTTCCCGCGGCTCGAACTGGCGGCGGACCCCGCCGCATGAGGCTCGCTGACAGCCATTGCCACCTCAACTACAAGGGGCTGGGCGAGCAGCAGCCCGAAATACTGGCGCGCGCGCGCGAAAGCGGCGTGGTGGCGATGCTCAATATCGCCACGCGCGAACGCGAGTGGGACGAGGTGCTGGCGACGGCCGAGCGTGAGGCCGATGTCTGGGCCACGGTCGGCATCCACCCGCACGAAGCGGACGAGCATCCGCATATCGACACCGCCAAGCTCGTCGATCGTGCCCGGCATCCGCGCGTCGTCGGCATTGGCGAGACCGGGCTCGACTATTATTACGACCACAGTGACCGCGCGCAGCAGCAGGCGAGTTTCCGCGCACACATCGCCGCGAGCCGCGAAACCGGCCTCCCGCTGATCGTCCACACCCGCGATGCCGAGGAAGACACCGCCAACATTCTCGCGGACGAGATGGGGAAGGGCGCCTATCCCGGCGTGATCCACTGTTTCACCGCCAGCGGCGCCTTCGCCGACAAGGCGATGGAGCTCGGCTTCTACATCTCGATCTCAGGCATCGTAACCTTCAAGAACGCGCGCGACTTGCAGGAGACCGCCGCACGGCTCCCGCTCGACCGCCTGCTGATCGAGACCGACGCTCCCTTCCTCGCCCCCGTGCCCCATCGCGGCAAGACTGGCGAACCCGCCTTCGTCGCCGACACCTGCCGCTTCCTCGCCCAGCTGCGCGGCGTGGATGCCGAAGAACTGGCCGAAGCGACGCGCGCCAACTTCCACAAATTGTTCGCGAAAACGCTGGCGTAGGGGCGGGGCGTGAAGGTTCGCATCCTCGGTTCCGGGACTTCCTCGGGCGTCCCGAGGATTGGCAATGACTGGGGCGACTGCGATCCCGCCGAGCCGCGCAACCGCCGCACCCGCGCGTCGATCCTGGTCGAAAGCGCCACGACCCGCATCCTGGTCGACACCAGCCCGGACATGCGCGAACAACTGCTCGCTGCCGATGTCGGCGATGTCGACGCGGTGATCTGGACGCATGACCATGCCGATCACACCCATGGCATCGACGACCTGCGTCAGCTGATGCACGCGCGTGGCCAGCCGGTGCCGGGCTTCGCGCCGCCGGCGACGATCGCGGGCCTGACAGCGCGCTTCCGCTATGTCTTCGAGGGTGGGGGACCTTATCGCGCCACCGCGACGATCGATCCGCTCATCGATGGCATGACGATCGGCGATATTGTGGTCCGCGCCGTGGATCAGCCGCACGGCGGCATCATTTCGGCCGGATTACGCTTTGAGCATGACGGCAAGTCAGTCGGATATGCTACTGATTTCAATGAGTTTACACCCGAGATGGGGCGTCTCTACACCGATCTCGACCTGTGGGTCGCCGATGCGCTCCGCCGGGAGCCGCATCCGACGCATCCGCATCTCGCGCAGACGCTCGGCTGGGCGCGAAAATGCCGTTCGCCACGGACTATCCTTGTGCATATGGACAAGACGATGGACTATAGGACGCTGCTTGCTGAGCTGCCCGGGGGGGTAGAGCCGGGCTATGACGGCATGGAGATCGTGGTTTGAGCGAAACGCAAATTCTTCAGCTGGTTTCGCTGCTCGGCTTTCTGGTGCTGGTGCTGGGCTCGCTCAGCATCCGGCGGTTGCGGATCGGCTTCATCCTCAAGACCGTGATCGGCTGGGCGGTCATCGCTGGTCTCATCTATCTCGTCGTCATTAATCGCCACACGATCGCCGATCAGCTCAATACGATCGGCGCGCGGATCGGCGTGTCGGAAGCGCCGCAGGTCGCCGAAGGCGACGCGGTCCGCATCCAGCTTTCGCCCGATGGTCATTTCTGGGCGCGCGCGACGATCAACGGCGTCGAGCGCCGCATGCTGATCGACAGCGGCGCCACCGTCAGCGCGATCAGTGAGGAAACCGCGCAGGCTGCCGGCATCGATTTCACGCGCGGCATGCCGGTCAGCGTGTCGACCGCCAATGGGACGGTGGAAGCGCGCCGTGCACGTGCGCAGCGGGTTCAGGTTGGACCGCTCGGCACCGACGATCTCACCGTGTTCGTCGCGTCGAACTTCGGGGATCTGGACGTGCTCGGCATGAATTTCCTGTCGCGTCTCAAGGCCTGGCGCGTGGAAGGGAATGTGCTGATCCTCGAGCCTCAGACCAAAGCTGTGGCAGGATAAATTTAACATAATGTATATTATCGAACATTCTGACCACCGATTCCGATAGCTCCCCCTCGACCGGGAAAGCCCATGAGCGTCATTGCTTCAATCGCCTACTTGCTGATCGGCGCTCAGCCCGCGGCGGCGTTGCAAACGACCGAGGCGATCCGGGCGACCGAGCCACAACCGGCGGACGATTTCGATGAGATCTTGGTGACCGCCAGAAAGGACGCGTCACCGCCCAGGCTGGATGCGGCCGACTATTTCCGCCGCCTTTGCTACGAACCAACCCGCAAGACCGGAAAACCTGCGCCGCCATCGGACGATCCCGATTGGGAACCGCTTGACGCGCGTGCGCGGCAACAGTTCGGCGTCACCGATGCGGACGTGCCGGCATTCGGCCTGACAGCGACATCCCAGGGCAGCACGCTGTTGTTCAAGGCCGAGCGACTTTCCAAGCCCGGCGGACTGACCGAAAGCCGTTGCACAATGGTCGTGATCGGCGGCGATGAACATCGTCGCCTGCCGCAACAGCTGTCGGCCGTGTTTGGCGGGTCCGGAACGCAACGGCACGTTGGTCGACGGGATGGTTCGCCTCGCATCGCGGGCTGGGAGCAATGGCTGTGGAGTGCCATGCCGGCGCGTGGGTCAAGGAGCTGGCGCGAGGTTAATGCCGCGACGCGGGGTGCCAGTCGCGCTACATGGTTGGTGGTGACCGATCTCCGTTTCTATAGCGATCACGACTATGTCATGGGTGACCTGAAGATCCGGCAGGGCCATGGCCGGAGCCTGAGCATGATGACGCTCGCCCACATAACCCGTCCACGCAGCGCGAAAGCGGTACGTTGACCCTCTTGAAGTCCGACCGGTTGGCTGGCGACGATCTGTCGTCCCGCGCGGTCACGATGGGATCGATATGCAGCAACACGAAATGAGTGACCGCGAAGACTCCCCCGCAATCGCCGCGATCGAGTCCCCCGGTATCGAGCGGTTGATGGCGATCATGGCGCGGCTGCGCGATCCCGTGAGCGGCTGTGAATGGGATACCGTCCAGACCTTTGAAACGATCGCGCCGTACACGATCGAGGAAGCCTATGAGGTCGCTGATGCGATCGAGCGCTCCGACATGGCCGATCTCAGGGACGAACTCGGCGATCTGCTGCTCCAGGTGATCTTCCACAGCCGCATCGCGCAGGAAGCCGGCCATTTCGATCTCTCCGACGTCGTCAGTGGCATTTGCGACAAGATGGAACGCCGCCATCCCCATATCTTCCGCGGAGCGGTTGAGGGCGGCCATCACCTCTGGGAGCAAATCAAGGCCGAAGAGCGCGGCAGCAAGGGCGTCGCGGGCGCGCTGGACGGTGTGGCGACCGGCCTCCCCGCCCTGCTCCGCGCTGAAAAGCTTCAGAAACGTGCCGCACGCACCGGCTTCGACTGGCCCGATCCCTCGGGTGCCCGCGCCAAGATCGATGAAGAACTCGCTGAGGTCGAGGCGGCCGCCACCAATGCCGAGCGCATCGAGGAGATCGGTGACCTGCTCTTCGCGACGGTCAACTGGTCGCGCAAACTGGGCATCGACCCTGAAGCTGCATTGCGCGCCGCCAACGCCAAGTTCGAGGGCCGTTTCCGCGCAATGGAAGCCCGGGCAGGCGACACCTTCGCCTCGCTCGGCCTCGATGCGCAGGAGGAACTCTGGCAGCAGGTCAAGCGCGGCTAGGTATTTTGTTCTTGTTCCGTTCCAATCGGCGGGTTAGGCTCCTTCCCTCCCGAAGAGGAGATCTGAAATGTCTGCCTATGTCACGATCGGCGCGAATGATTCCGAAGCGTCCAACCGCTTCTACGATGCCGTGCTGGGCGCGATCGGCTGGGCGAGCCATGTGGAGTTTCCGGGATGGCGCGCCTATTCGCAGGGCGGCAGTGGCGACGGTTTCACGATCTGGGTCGCCCGCCCCTTCAACGGCGGCGATGCGAATTCGGGCAACGGATCGATGATCGGGCTGTTTGCTGCGGATCGTGTGCAGGTCGACGCCTTCCACGCTGCCGCGCTCGCCAATGGCGGTAGCGACGAGGGCGCACCGGGTCTTCGCCCGCATTACGGGCCGAACTGGTATGCTGCCTATGTACGCGATCCGGTTGGCAACAAGCTCGCGTTGGTGTGCCGAGCGCAACCGGACTAGGTCATCGAGTCACAAGCGCATCGCGCCGATCTCGCGCAGGTTGACGCTATGCCTGACGCGCGGAACCCCTACCCTTCAATAACTTCGCTGATCTGCACGATGGGGCGAATATCCGTATAGTTCGCAACGTCTGCGGCGATCTCCGCGCGGTGGGGAGTCAACGCTTCCTCGAATACCGCCAGGCTCGGCGAGTATACATGGCACGCCGCGACGAACTCCGGCGCACTTCCAGCTTCGCGGCCAGCAAGGCCCTGATCGATCTCGTAGCGCAGGCAGGCATCGCCGAGCCGCTCCCGGATCAGCGGCATATGACGGGTATGATAATAGTCGTGATCGAACTTCGAGCCGCCATCAGCCGGATAATAGACGCTCATCTTGATCATGGTCGGGTTCCTGCCTGAACGCCTCTCGGAGCGTTCAAGGGGTTCTTCTAACTAACCGACTTGTAAAGCGCATTCAGGTTCTGGCTGAAACGAGTTTGACCAGAGCAACGTCATTTTCGCTGTGCTCTTTGAAGCGAGTTGGCAATGGCAGGGCGCGAAGATCACGCTGCTTCGGTGGCGGCTTCCACTGCCATCAGGGTAGCGCCGGCATATTTCTCGGCTTCAGGCTCGAACAGCTTGCTGATCTTGAAGCTGCGCTCGGTGAGCGCCAGGTTCTTGAGGCCGTCGATCTTGAAGGTGCCGATCTTCTCTTCGCGCGGGATCACGAAATCGCGCGAGATGACCTGCGCATCGATATAGAGCGCGCCGCCGCGGGTGTAGAGAATATGCGGCGCCAACACCATGCGCGTGCGGTTATAGATGGCGTTCAGGCACAACTGCCTGACAATCCCCTCCAGCACGATGGGCGTCGGGTTGGCCGGTGATTCGGCCCCGTTAGCGGTATCCATGGCAACAATCTGGCGATTATGTTGCGTTGCAGCAAGAGGAGAATCGTCGGGATGCTCCGAAAAGCGGGCCGAGCTGTCCTATTTCTTGTGCCAGGGCATCGTGATCAGCCATGTTTTCGGCCGTCCGCTTGGTCTTGCCATGCCATTGAGCCGCTCGGCGCGGATGATGCGGACGGGCTTGAGGATCATCTGCCCGCGCATCACACCCCTCCCCCCGCCGCTCGGCATCGCCAATACCCGCCGGACAACGTCCATTCCGGCGGTCACTTTGCCGAACGCAGCAAAGCCCGGCGTGTTCGGCCGTGCATCGAGCGAGGGATTATCGCCGACCATGATCGAAAAGTTTCCGTTCGCCGAGTTCGGATCGGCCCCATGCGCCATCGAGATCGCGCCATCGAGGTGCCTGATCCCGGTTCGGTTGGTCGGCTCGAGCGGCAGCGCCGGCAGGATTCGCCGCGCATCGGTGCCGATGCCGCCCTGAACGAAGCCCAGTTTCGGATCGCTTGCCCGGCGGGCGGTGCGATAGAATTCGGTGCCTTCCAGCCGTCCGTCATCGACATAGAGCATGAAGTTCGCGACCGTCTTTGGCGCGCGTCCGGCGTCGAGCGCCAGCGTGATGTCCCCGGCCGAGGTGACGAGTTTCACTCGAATGATCGATGGTTCGGGCGGGGGCGCGGCCGAAACGAGAGGCAGGGCAATACACGCAAGAAAAACACGCCGATCCAACATTATACGCTGCGAACCTCGAACCTCTCATAATCCTTGGGTGCCATGCGAACCTCATAGACGGCGGAGTCGCCATCCATCCAGTGCTCGACGACATCGCCATGCTGGTGCAGCCACGCCGCGCCCGCCCCGTCGCTTGGATCGAGCCGGATCGTATAGCGCCGATGTCCCTGGGTAAGCAGGCCCGAGACCGTGCTGATCAGGGTGTCGACGCCCTCCCCGCTCAGTGCCGACACGGCGATCACGTCATCACGTTTGGCGGCCTCGCCGAACACCTCGTCGCGCTGTTCCGTGTCGAGCAGGTCGAGCTTGTTCCATGCTTCGAACCGCGGAGTGGCGGGATCGACGCCGATTTCCTTGAGGACCGTCTCGACATCGTCCTTCTGCGCCTGCGTGTCCGGGTGCGCGATGTCGCGCACATGGATCAGCAGATCGGCGGACACCACCTCCTCCAGCGTCGCCTTGAACGCCGCGACCAGCTGTGTGGGCAGTTCGGACACGAACCCGACCGTGTCGGACAGGATCGCCTTGTCGATACCGGGTAGCGAGATCTGTCGCAGCGTCGGATCGAGCGTCGCGAAGAGCAGGTTCTCCGCCATGACGTCCGCACCGGTCAGGCGATTGAAAAGCGTGGATTTTCCGGCATTGGTATAGCCGACCAGCGCGATCACTGGCCAGGGCGCGCGCTGGCGCCGGTCACGGTGCAGGCTGCGCGTCCGGCTCACCGAATCGAGCTCGCGCTTCAGCCGCGCCATCCGGTCGCGGATCAGGCGTCGATCGGCCTCGATCTGCGTCTCACCCGGGCCACCGAGGAAGCCGAAGCCGCCGCGCTGGCGCTCGAGATGGGTCCAGCTGCGCACCAGCCGCCCCGCCTGATAGTCGAGATGCGCCAGTTCGACCTGCAGCCGGCCTTCGGCAGTCCGTGCTCGCTCGCCGAAGATTTCGAGGATCAGGCCGGTACGGTCGATCACCTTGCAGCCGAGCGCGGTCTCAAGGTTGCGCTGCTGCACCGGCGTCAGCGCCGCGTCGAACACCGCCAGCCCCAGTTCGCTGTCGCGCACCGTTTCCGCCAGCGCTTCGACCTGACCTGATCCGATCAGCGTCCCCGGCTTGGGCGCACGGATGCGCAGCGCGACCCGCTCGATCACCTCGACGCCGATCGCGAGCGCAAGACCTGCGGTCTCCTCCAGCCGCGCCTCGGCGTCGCGCGTGCTGCCGCCGAGGTCGGGGTAGACGACCACGGCGCGCACGCCACGCGTGAACTCGTCAGAATCGCGATCGAAACCGGTACTCATACGTTCAGGCGTCTCGTCCCTCAGCTTTCCTCGCCGTCATCGGCGAGGTTGAGCGGGTGTGCAGGCTGAATGGTGGATACCGCGTGCTTGTAGACGAGCTGGTAGATGCCGTCGCGCTGCAGGAGCATACAGAACAGGTCGAACGCCGCGATCCCGCCCTGCAGCATCACGCCATTGACCAGGAACATGGTGACATTTTCCTGCTGGCGCTTGACCGCGCTCAGGAAAACTTCCTGCAAAACCGGGTTCTTGGAGGTTGCTTCGGGCACCGCATCGACGATCGACGCGACATCGACCGAACTTGAAGGCATGATCGTCGAGATCGCGTGCTTGTAGATAAGCTGCGACTGGCCGTCGCGGCGCAACAGCACGGAAAAATTGTCGAACCACGTGACGATCCCCTGGAGCTTCACGCCCTTGACCAGAAACATCGTGACGGGGGTCTTGGATTTGCGGAGCGCGTTCAGGAAGAGGTCCTGAAGCGAAGTCTGTTTGTCGGCCATACGATGCGGCTTCCACTATTCTTGGCAGGATTTTTCCCGCGAGAGCGCCGTTTCCCGGCGTCGGAGACGCGCCACCCGCGGCGCGTGGCCGCAATGTAGGCGGTCGGCAGAGCAAGGTCCATAGGCCCACCCTGCCGCCTGCCATCCCCTTTCGACGAACGTCAGGCGTTACTCCTCGCGCTCTTCGTGGATCCCGAGCAGCTTCAATTTCCGGTGCAGCGCCGAACGCTCCATGCCGATGAAGTGCGCCGTTCGCGAGATATTGCCCGAGAAGCGGCGGATCTGGATCCGCAGATACTCGCGTTCGAAGGTCTCGCGCGCTTCCTTGAGCGGCGCGCCCATCATCGCGGTGGCCCCGCCCCCATCGCCATCGCCGCTGCGCCGTCCGAGCACATCGTTGGGCAGCAGATCGATGTCGATCCGGCCGATCCGGTCCCCCGGCGCGAGGATCACCGTCGCCTCGACGACGTTGCGAAGCTGGCGGACATTGCCCGGCCATTCATAGCTTTGCAGCGCGACCATCGCATCGGGCGCGACTTCGGGTGTCGGGACGCGGCGTTCGGTGGCGTAATGCGCGACAAAATGCTCGACCAGCGGCGGAATATCCTCGCGCCGCTCGGTCAGCGGCGGGATCGCCACCGGTACCACGTTCAGGCGGTAGAACAGATCCTCGCGGAACCGCCCCTCGGCGATCTCCGCCATCAGGTCGCGCGCCGTGGCAGAGACGACGCGGACGTCGACCTTCACCTGACGCTGCCCGCCCACGCGGTTGAACTTCTGCTCGGTCAGCACGCGCAGGATCCGCCCCTGCGTCGCGATTGGCATATCGGCGATCTCGTCGAGGAACAGCGTTCCGCCATGCGCCTGTTCGAGCAGGCCGGGATGGACCAGATCGCCATCCTCAACGCCGAACAGCTCCTCTTCCACCCGCTCGGGCGTCATCCGTGCGGCGCTCACGATCACGAACGGTCCGGCAACGCGGTTGCTCCACTCGTGAAGCAGCCTCGCCGCCACTTCCTTGCCGGTACCGGGGCCGCCGGTGATCATCACCCGGCTGCCTGTCGCCGCCACGCGCTTCAGGGTCGCGCGCACGCCGTTGATCGAGCCGGACGTGCCGGTCAGGTCGGTCTCGCGTCCCACGCTCGCGCGCAGCGAGGCGACCTCGCGCCGCAACCGTTCGGTCTCCGTCGCCCGCTCGACCAGCAGCAGCAACCGCTCGGCTTCGAACGGCTTTTCGATAAAGTCGCTCGCGCCGCGCCGGATCGCCGCCACCGCGGTGTCGAGATTGCCATGGCCGGAGATCACCAGCACCGGGATCGACGGGTCGCGGCGCTTGATCTCATCGAGCAGTTCCAGCCCGTCGAGCCGCGATCCCTGAAGCCATACGTCGAGCAGCACCAGGCTCGGCCGACGTTCGGCGATCGCTTCCAGCGCCGAATCGCTGTCCGCGGCGCCGCGCGTCTCATAGCCCTCGTCCTCGAGCACGCCCGCGACCAGTTCGCGAATATCGCGCTCATCGTCGACGACCAGAATGTCCAAGCTCATACGCCTTACCCGTTCTTTGTTCTGGTGAGTCCGGTGGGCACTGCCCCGCCGGGTTCTTCGCTATCCCCGCCCCCGGTTCCCTCCATCCGCTCAAGTGCCGCGGTGTCGAAGCACAGCGTCACGCGCGCGCCGCCGCCGGGACGGTCGGCAAAGGTCATCGTCCCGAAATGCTCCTCGACGATCTTCTTGACGATCGCGAGGCCAAGGCCGGTGCCGCGGCTGCGCGTCGTCATATAGGGCTCGACGATCCGCTCGCGCTCGGCGGGCAGGCCGATGCCATTGTCGTCGACGTCGATCAGCAATTGTCCCGGCTCACCCGCGCGGATCGTCATCGCGACCTCGCCGCGTTCGCCGTCCTTGCGGGTCTCGACCGCCTCGACCGCCTCGGTCGCATTCTTGACCAGATTGGTCAGCGCCTGCCCCAGCTGGCGCCGATCGCATACCAAAGCCGGCACCGGATCGGGGTGCGTCATGGTGAAGCGGATTTCCGGCTTCGCCACTTCGTGCAGGAACATCGTCTGCCGCGCGATGTCGAGCAGCGATTCCTCGCGGAACACGGGCTTCGGCATTCGCGCGAAGGACGAGAATTCGTCCACCATCCGCCGCAGGTCGCCGACCTGGCGTACGATCGTGTCGGTCAGCTTGGCGAAGGTGCCGTCCTCGGCATCGACCTGCTTGCCGTACCGGCGCTGGAGCCGTTCGGCGGCGAGCTGGATCGGGGTCAGCGGGTTCTTGATTTCGTGCGCGATGCGCCGGGCGACGTCGGACCATGCCGCACGCCGCTGATCGAGCAGCTGCTGGGTGATATCGTCGAAGGTCAGCACCTGTCCGCCCTCGTCGCGGGTGACCTTCACCGCCAGCGTTCGCGCCTCGCCGCCGCTGGCGAGCTGGACGATATCCTCGCGCGCCTCGCCGTCGAGCAAGCCCTCCAGCTCGGGAGCAACGTCGCCGAGCAGTCGCCCGACCGGCGCCTCGCCCGGATTGAGCAGGACCATCGCCGAGCTGTTGATCACCCGGATGCGCCGGTCCGCGTCGATCGACACCACACCTGCGGTGACGCCGGACATCACCGCTTCGATCAGCGCGCGCCGGCTTTCGGACTCTGCGTTGGCGGTGACCAGCGCGTTGGTCTGTTCCTGCAGACGGTCGGTCATCCGGTTGAAGGCGGTCCCGAGGATGCCGAGTTCGTCGTCGGATTTGCGCGTCGGCACACGGGTGCCGAGATCGCCCTCGGCGACGTCGCGCGCGGCCTTCACCAGATCGCCCACGGGGCGGATGAGGCGGTCTGCGATTTCCAGAGCGACCCACACCGCGAGGCCGACGATCAGCAACGACAGCACCAGCAGCGCGATGTTGAACTGCAGCTGCAGGCTGCGCGAACGTTCGGTCAGCGAGGTATAGTCCCGCACCACCGATTCCGCGCGTGCTTTGCGCTCAAGCAGCGCAGGATCGACAACGCGCGCGGCATAGAGATAGGTGCCCGGGTTATTGGGAAAGCGCGTCAGCGCGCGGATCCGGCCCCCGGCATCCTCCACCACGACCGATTTCTTCCCGGCCTTCAACTCGTTGATCGCCCGGGCGCTGACCTGCTCTTCGATCAGGCGCTCATACGGGTTGAGGATGGCCAGCGTCTGCAATTCACCCGATTCGGCCTGCCGGACGATCGCGGCCTCGGAAAGCTCGCGCTGCGTGGTCTGAACCAGCAGCGTGTTGATGAACTCCTGACTGTCGATGGGGACCTCGGTCAGGCGGAGCGCGAGATCGATTGCCATCGCTTCGGTATTCGCACCGACGCGTTGTCCGAGATCCTCGAAACTGCCCTGTGCGATGGCCGAAGCATTCTCCAGCATCGACCGCGCGCGATCCGAATACCAGAACTCGACGCCGTACTGGAACAGCAGCGACGCGACGATCGACACGAAGATCGTTGGCACGCTCGCCAGGATCGAGAAGATCGCGACCAGCCGTACGTGCAGTCGCGCGCGGCCGCCCAGCGGAGATCGCGCCGCACGCCGCATCGCGATGCGGCGGCCGACGAGCACGATCAGGGCGACGAGCGGAACCAGATTCGCCACCAGCAACAGCGCCACCAACGGTGGGGTCAGCAGGCGCTGCGATCCGGTATTGCCGCTGATCACCAGATAGGTGGTCAGCATCATGCCAACCGCAATCCCGAATACGATCAGCTCGAGAATGGGTGTGACGTTGAACCGCCGCGCGGTCGGTAAAGTATCGGCAATCGGCTCGGCGACAGCGGTCATCGTTGCATAGCTACAACATACCCGTTGCCTTGAAAACACACTTCTTCGATCAAATCGCCGCTAGGCGGTGTCATCCTGTCGCGACCCGCCGACATCGATACCCAGCGTATCCAGCCGCTTGCGCAGCGTGTTCCGGTTGATCCCCAGCGCCCGCGCCGCGCGCAGCTGGTTGTGGCCATGGCGTGCCAGCATCGCCTCGATCAGCGGACGCTCGACCTCGCCGATGATGCGGTCATAGAGCGTGCCGTCCTCCAGCACCCTGGGCTCCTCGGTTGCGATCCGCTGAAGCCGGGCGAGTACCGCGCCCTCAATCCCTGCATCGCGCGCCGCGGGCAGCAACGCTGCAACCTCGCCCAGCATCGTTCTTACCGCCGCCGCGTCGATCCATTCGTCGCGGTGGAGCGCGGCCATGCGCCGCATGAGGTTCTCCAGCTCGCGGACATTGCCCGGCCAGTCATGCGCCTCGAGCGTGGCGATGGCGTCGTCGCCGATCGCCTTGCGCGGCAGGCCGTCCTCGACGGCGCGGTCGAGGAAATGGCGAGCGAGCAGCTTGATGTCCTGCCGCCGTTCGCGAAGGGCGGGAAGCGCGATCGGCACCACGTTAAGGCGGTAGAACAGATCCTCGCGGAACTGCCCGGCCATCACCTGGCTCATCAGATCCTTGTTGGTCGCCGCGACGATGCGCACGTCGGCGCGGATCGCCCGTGCGCCGCCGACAGTGGTGAACTCGCCCGATTGCAGCACGCGCAGCAGCCGTGTCTGCGCCTCCATCGGCATGTCGCCGATTTCGTCGAGGAACAGGGTGCCGCCCGACGCCTGCTCGAACTTGCCTGCAACACGCGCGGCGGCGCCGGTGAAGGCGCCCTTTTCGTGGCCGAACAGCTCGGCCTCGATCAGCTCGCGCGGGATCGCCGCCATGTTGAGCGCGACGAACGGCGCGCGCCGCCGCGAACCCAGATCGTGGATCGCCTGCGCGACCAGTTCCTTGCCGGTCCCACTCTCGCCACTGATCAGCACCGTCAGCTCGTTCGAGACGACCCGCGCGATCACGCGATAGACATCCTGCATCGCCGGGGAACGGCCGATCAGCGCGACGGCATGGTCCTCGTTCGCGGGCAGATCGTCGACCAGCCGGCGTCCGCGGGCCAGCGCGCTCGCCACCGTGGTGGTCAGCGCATCGAGGTCGAATGGCTTGGGAAGGTAGTCGAACGCCCCCGCCTCGGTCGCGCGCACGGCGGTCGCCAGCGTATTCTGCGCCGACAGCACGATCACGGGCAGGTCGGGATATTCGCCGGTCAGCGTCGCCACCAGATCCAGCCCATTGCCATCGGGCAGCACGACGTCGGTCACCACCACATCGGGCATGGCGCTGCGCATTTCGCGCTTGAGGTCGCCCAGCGACGCCGCGGCGGTCACCTGATGCCCCGCGCGGCGCAGCGCCTGCGTCACCACGGTGCGGATCGCGGCGTCGTCGTCACAGATCAGGATGGCGCCGGTCATGCTCATGCGTCTTGCTGCTTCCGAAGAAAGACCCTGGCCAGCACGTACAGGCCGACCCCGATCCAGATCACGTTGAGCGCCGCCGAGGGCAGCGCGCCGCGGACATAGGTGTTGACCAGCATACCCGCGGCCCCCGCGACGTTGAGCGTCTGATACGCCACACTATCGCCGTCGAGCCGCTTGGTCGACACCAGACCATAGGCCGCCAGCACCAGTACCGCCCCCGCCCAGCCGACGATGTCGACCCAGTCCATATCACCCGTCCGCCCGCGGCATGTTGACGCGGAACACCGTCATTTCGGGATCGCCGGCGCGCGCATATTCGACCACCCCGCCCATGTCGCGGACCAGCTTCTCGACCAGCGGCAGCCCCAGCCCCTTGCCCTCGGGCTTGCCCGACACGAACGGCTCGAACAAATGGCTGGCGATGTCCGCCGGCGCGCCCGGTCCGTTGTCGCTCACCGAAAATTCGATCGGCAGCCAGCGGCGCGGCTGATCCGGTCCGGGCCGCATCGCGACGCCATGCCGGTACTGAGTCGTCAGCACGATCTTCGGCTCGGGCGTGTCCTTCAGCGCCTCTGCAGCGTTTTTGAGCAGGTTCATCGCGACCTGCTGGAACGCGTCCTTGTCCATCATCACCGGGGGGAGTGAGGGGTCGAACCGCTCCTCGATCACGATCCCGCGCGCAAAGCCGGCCAGCGCCACGCGGCGGGCATGGTCGAGCAACGGGTAGATATTGTGCGGCGCCAGCTTGGGCGGGCGCGTGTCGGTAAAGTCCTGCATCCGGTCGATCAGCGCGACGATGCGGTCGACCTCTGTGGTGATGAGATGGGTGAGCTCGGCGCGCCCTTCGCCGCCGTCCGCGCCGTCATCCGCGGCAAGCAGCTGCGCAGCGCCACGGATGCCCGACAGCGGGTTCTTGATCTCGTGCGCCAGCATCGCCGCCGCGCCCACCGCCGCGCGCGCGCCGGCGCTGCGGTCGGCGCCGACGGAAAGCCGCCGTGACGTCGGTGCCTGATGCAGCGTCACGATCCGCCAGCCGGGATGTTCGGCGATCGGCTGTTCGATGAAGTCGACGCGGGTGCGCGGGCTGCGGGTCGGCTCGATCTCGACGTCATAGGCGGCAAAGCCATGCCCGTCGCGGCGGCCGAGATAGCCCTCGGGCGGGGTGACGATGCGGTCGAGCCGCTGGCCGAGCATCGCCTTCTCGCTATGGTTGAGCAGATGCTCGCACGCCATGTTCGCGCGCACTACCCGGTCCTGCGGGTCGAGCACCAGCGCCGCCACGGGAAGCCCACCGAACAGCTCGGTCAGGTCGGGCTCGCCCGCCTGCGGCGGCGGCCTCAGGCCGCTTCTTGGGGGCGCCATAGCTCGTGCAGCGGTTTTCCGCGGAACTGCGCGTAGAATTCGTCGAGCATCGCCAGCACCGTCGCTGCCTTCGGCTGCTGATTGACCGCGTTGCGGAACTCAGCCGAGCCGTGCAGCCCCTTGGTGTACCAGCCGATATGCTTGCGCATCAGATTGACGCCGGTCATCTCGCCATAATGGTCGAGCATCGTGGCATAATGCTCTGCGATCAGGGCATATTGTTCGTCGATCGACGGATCTGGCCGCTCACCCTTCCCGGTCAGCGCATCCATCACCTGCCGCAGCAGCCACGGCCGGCCATAGGCGCCGCGCCCGATCATCACCCCGTCGGCGCCCGATTGCTCGAGCGCCGTGCGCGCATCGGCGGGCGAACAGATGTCGCCGTTGACGATCACCGGGATCGACACCGCGTCCTTGACCTTGCGCACGAACGCCCAGTCGGCGCTGCCCTTGTACATCTGATTGCGCGTGCGGCCGTGCACGGTGATCATCTGCGCGCCGATCTCCTGCGCCACGCGCGCCAGCTCGGGCGCATTCAGGCTGTCATGGCACCAGCCCATCCGCATCTTGACCGTCACCGGCACCTTCACTGCCTTGACGCACGCCTCGATCAGCTGCGCAGCGAGCTCGGGCACGCGCATCAGCGCCGATCCGGCATCGCCATTGGTGACCTTGCGTACCGGGCAGCCCATGTTGATGTCGATGATCGCCGCGCCGCGATCCTCGTTGAGCTTCGCCGCCTCACCCATTTCATAGGGCGTACAGCCGACCAGCTGCATCGACACCGGCTCCTCGATCGGGTCCCATGCCGCCTTCTGGATCGACTGGCGCGTCTCGCGGATCGCCGCCTGGCTCGCAATCATTTCGGTGACGTTGAGCCCCGAGCCGTAGCGGCGCACGAGCCGGCGGAACGGCAGGTCGGTGACCCCCGTCATCGGCGCGAGCAGCACCGGCGTCTCGACCGTCACCGGGCCGATCTGGATGGGCTTCAACATCGTCATTATTGCCTGAAAAACAGGCAGCGCCTCTACAGGTGCAACGGGATTGATGCAAGCTCAGCGCGGCAGGAGGTTCGGCGCGAAGTCGACGAATGCCCGCAGCTTGGGCGAGGCGTGGCGGCTGGTCGGCCACATCACACAGACCTTGGTGCGCTTTTCGAGATAGGCGTCGAGAACGCTGACCAGCGACCCGCGCTTCAGTTGCTCCATCACCGAGATGTCGGGAACACACGCGATGCCCAGCCCAAGCTCGGCCAGCCCGATCTGTGCTTCAAGCGCGTTCGTCACCAGGCCGACCTGCATCTCGAACGGAACCGCCTCGCCATCCCGCGCCAGCGGCCATTGGTCGAGCCTGCCGCTCGACGTGTAGCGATAGACGAGCGCCGGGTGCCGGACGAGATCCGCAGGCGTTTCCGGTATCCCTGCGTCGCGGAAATAGTCGGGCGCGCCGACGATCAGCCGGCGGAAATAGCCCAATGTCCGGGTCATCAGCCGCGAATCGTCATGCTCGCCGGTGCGGATCACCGCATCGAACCCCTCCCCGATCACGTCGACCACACGGTCATTGGCATCCAGCTCAAGCTCGATATCGGGATAGAGGCGCTTGAACGCGGCGAGCTGTAGCATCGGCACCATGCTCATCGACGGTACGCTGACGCGCAGCCTGCCCTGCGGCACCGCCTGACCCCGCGTCACTTCCAGCTGCGCCGCCTCATATTCGCACAGGATGCGCCGGGCGCGTTCGAGGAAGATCGACCCTTCGGGCGTCAGCGTGATGCTGCGCGTCGAACGGTGAAACAGCCGCACGCCAAGCCGATCCTCCAGCCGCGCCACCGCCTTGCTGATCGCCGAAGCCGTTGTACCCGTCTTGCGCCCGGCTTCGGTGAAGCCCCCCGCATCAACCGCCTGCACAAAGGCGTGAAGCGCGCCCAGACTGTCCATCGTGACTCTCCATGGCCGACAAAATGGCTAAAGTGTTTTGCACTATGTCCTGTTTTTCGTTCATTCAAAGCCCCCTATTTCGCCCTCCGAGCTGATTGCTGCTCTGCAACACGTTCCGAGAAGGGGTTCCGACATGACAAGCGCAACGATTGCGATATCCGACAGCCCGGCGCAGGCCCGGCTGCCGCTTTCTGGCCTGCTGGCGCTTGCCATGGCGGCCTTCATCACCCTGCTGACGGAGATCCTGCCGTCCGGCCTTCTCCCGCAAATGGCCGCAAACCTCGGCAAGTCGGAGGCGCTGATCGGCCAGCTCGTCACTGTCTACGCCATCGGCTCGTTGCTCACGGCCATCCCCCTCACCATCGCCACCCAGAACTGGCGGCGGCGCACCCTGCTCCTGCTCGCGATCGGCGGGTTCGCGGTGGTCAACACGGTGACGGCGATCTCGACCAGCTATGCCGTCATCCTCGTCGCCCGCTTCTTCGCCGGGGTCAGCGCGGGGCTGCTCTGGGCGCTGGCGGCGGGCTATGCCGCGCGCATGGTGCCCGAGCATCTTCAGGGCCGCGCAATCGCCATCGCGATGGTCGGCGCGCCGCTCGCGCTTTCGCTCGGGATTCCGGCGGGCACGTTCCTCGGCACGATGGTGGGCTGGCGCTGGACCTTCGGCCTGATGAGTGTGCTGACGGTCGTGCTGGTCTTCTGGGTGCTGGCGCGGGTGCCCGACTTCCCGGGGCAGAAACAGGGTCAGGAATTCGCGCTCAAATCGGTGCTGACCCTCCCGGGCATCCGGCCGGTACTGTTCGTCATCTTCGCCTATGTCTTCGCGCACAACATCCTCTACACCTATATCGCCCCCTTCCTCGCGCAGGCCGGGATCACCGATCGGGTCGATACGGTGCTGCTGGTGTTCGGCGTCGCCTCGCTGCTCAGCATCTGGGTCACCGGCGTGCTGATCGACCGCTGGCTGCGCGAGCTGGTCCTCGTCAGCATCCTCCTGTTCGGCGTGTCGGCGGTGGCGCTGGGCATCGCGGGGACCGTCCCGGCCGTCGTCTACGCCTCGGCGGCGATCTGGGGTCTCGCCTTCGGCGGTGTCGCAACGCTGTTCCAGACCGCTTCGGCCAAAACGGCGGGCGAAGCGGCGGACGTTGCCCAGTCGATGCTGGTCACGACCTGGAACCTCGCGGTTGCGGGGGGCGGTATCGCCGGCGGGCTGCTGCTGGAAGGCATCGGGGTCGGCGCCTTCCCGGTCACGGTCCTGATCCTGCTCGCCGCGACGCTTCTGGTCACCTTGTCCGCACGGACGCATGGCTTCCCGGCCGTACAGCGCAGCTAAGCCGACCTCCGTTCCTGTCTCGCATGCGCGGCCCGGTATCCACCGGGCCGCGCCCTTCATTACTGGCTGTTTCCGAATAGGTAGCGGGTGCGGCCAGCCCGGATAAGTGATCGGCCTGTATATCTCTCACCAGAGCTTGACCCCGGTAATAGTGTATTGATATCGCCACGCGCATTCGCACTCGATGCGCGCCTCAATTTACGGACTTTCAAAGCAATGGTAAATAAAATTTCTGCTGCAATCGGCGTGATTGCAGTAATGGGTGGGCTCAATAGCAGTGCAATTGCCAAAACCCCGGCCGCATCCGTGACAGAAGACAAGAAGGTCGCAATCGAGCGCATCGTCAAAGACGAAATGGCTGCACGCGACATCCCCGGACTTCAGCTGGCGATCGTTCAGAATGGCAAGATCGTGTTCACCGGCGCCTATGGAAAAGCCAATATCGAGGCTGCCACTCCCGTAACGAACCAGACGGTCTTTGCGATCAACTCGATCAGCAAGGCGTTCGCCGGCGTCGCGGCGATGCAGCTCGTCCAGGCGGGCAAGCTCGATCTCGATGCGAAGCTGCCGACCTATCTCAAGGGGCTCCCGGAGTCCTGGCACGCCATCACCGTCCGGCAGCTCTTTACCCACATGTCCGGCCTGCCCGAAATTGCTGACGACAATGTTCGGCTGATCGATGGCGCCGAGCCCGCTGCAGCCTGGGCAAAGGTCCAGACGCTGCCGCTCAAGAACACGCCCGGCGCGCGTTTCGACTATACCCAGACCAACTATGTCGCGCTGGGCAAGATCATCGAGACGATCGCCGGAAAATCCTATTCCGACTTCGTCCGTGAGAAGCAGTTCAGGGCGGTTGGCATGAAGCGGGCGGGCTTTATCGATCCGGCGAACCCGGCGCCCAACGCCGCGCCGCTCTATACCCACCTGACTCTCAAGATCGACGGGATGAAGACCGTCGGCGTCGAACGCAGCAAGACCCCGTTTGTGCGGCAGGAGCCATGGCAGGAACTGGTACGCCCGGCGGGCGGAATTCAGACCAATGCCACCGATCTGGCAAGCTGGACGATCGCGCTGCAGAAGCTGAAGCTTGTCGACAAGGACAGCCTCGCGGAGCTCTGGAAGCCCCAGCCGCAGCAGGACGGAACCTATCGCGCCTTCAACTCGATGGTGAATGGCTACGGTCTGGGCTGGCCATCGGCCCGGCGCGCTGCGCATCCGGCGGTGACGCCGGTCGGCGGCGCGCGTGCGGCCGTCTTCATCTATCCCAATGACGATCTCACGGTCGTGGTCCTCACCAACCTGATGGGCGCTTCTCCGGAAAAGTTCGTCGACAAGATCGCGTCGACGTACGTCCCGGATATCGCCGCGGCAAAATGATGGCGACCCCTCGCTAGAGGGGCGTCGAACCGGACCGGGACATTCTCCCGGTCCGGACTGGCGGCATCGCCAGGCCGTCGCAACCGCAATGCCCTTACAACTTTCCTACATGCGTTCGCCCCGCTAGGCAGGCTGGATGCGACCCGCTGCAATTCCTGCCCCTTCCGCCCGTGGTGGCGCCACGGTGGCGCCCGACCGGCGCGTCCCTGTCGCGTCGCTGTCCGGACCCGGCGCGTCCCGGTCGCGTTGGTGTCGCGTCGGTGTCGCGTTTCGGTTCGAAGCTGTCGCCTCACTGTCGCGTCGCTGTCGCGTCGCTGTCGCGTCGTGACAGTCGCGGCGATCATCGTCGCGGCCGGAAAGGGCGTTCGCGCAGGCGGTTCGGTGCCCAAGCAGTTCGCTCAGCTCTGCGGAAAATCAATGGTTTTGCATAGTGTTGCTGCATTATCCTCGCACCCTGCCGTAACCGACATCATTGTCGTGATCGGCACGGGGCAAGAGGATCAGGCCCGTGAAAAACTGGGTGATTCTGTCGGCTATGTAAGGCTCGTGTCAGGCGGCGCCGAACGCCGCGACTCGGTCCGCGCCGGACTTGAGGCGCTCGCGGACACGGGCGTGACCCGCGTGCTGATCCACGACGCGGCCCGCCCCTTCCTGCCAGCCATCGTGATCGACACGCTGCTGGCGGCGCTGGATCAGGCCCCCGGTGCCATCCCCGCCCTCCCCCTCGCGGACACACTCGCCAGGGGAGACGCCACGCTCGGCGACAATGTCCCGCGTGCCGGGCTCAATCGCATCCAGACGCCGCAGGCCTTTCACTTCGACGCCATCCTCGCTGCGCACCGCGCCTGGCCCGCAGAGGAGGAGGCGACCGACGACGCCCAGATGCTCCGCCGCATGGGGCAGGACGTCATGCTGGTGCCCGGAGACCCCATGCTCGACAAGATCACCCACCCCGCCGATTTCGCCGCCGCGGAGGCGCGCCATGCCGCCAGCCTGATTTCCCGCAGCGCGACCGGCTTCGATGTTCACCGCTTCGAGACGGGGCAGGAACTGTGGCTCGGCGGTGTGCTGATCCCGCATGACAAGGGGCTGTCAGGGCATAGCGACGCCGATGTCGCGCTCCATGCCATCACCGACGCGCTGCTTGGCACGATTGGCGCGGGGGATATCGGGATGCACTTCCCGCCAAGCGATCCGAAATGGCGCGGCGCAGCCTCGGCGCAGTTCCTTGAACATGCCGCCGGCCTCGTTCGCGAGCAGGGCGGGATCATCGACTTCATCGACCTCACGCTGATCTGCGAAGCGCCCAAGATCGGCCCGCACCGCGATGCGATCCGCACCAGCGTCGCCGCGATCCTGCGGCTTGATCCGCGCGCTGTAAGCATCAAGGCTACGACGACCGAGCGACTGGGGTTCGCCGGCCGGGGGGAAGGTATCGCTGCACAGGCCATTGCGACCGTGCGGCTCGCTGGGGGAGCAGTGGGATGAGGAAGAATCGGGCTTTCTTTGTTGCGGCTGCATCGCTCGCGCTAAGCGCCAATGCAGCGCAAGCCGCGCAGAATACCGAAGCGGCATGCATGACCGAGGCAGAGGTCGAAGCAATCCTTCTTCTCGTCCTGCCCGATATCGTTCGGGGGATTGCCGAAACGTGCAAACCTGTCCTGCCCGTCAACGCCTATCTGCTAACAAAGGGCGAGGCGCTGGCCAGCAAGTTCGAAGCGGAGGCAGAGGCCACCAAGCCCGCCATGTTGACCGCGGTCGGCAAGATGATCGGGGTCAAGGGTAAGGACTTGCCGCTCGACGCCATGGCGACGGTCATGAAGGCGGTGGTCGGCCCGAAGCTCAGTCAGGACCTCAAACCAAAGGACTGCCCGAACATCGATCGCGTCTTCGGCTATCTTGATCCGATGCCGGTCCGCAACGTGTCAGGGCTGTTCACGACCATTCTCGATATGACCGCGAGTGACACCCGGCGGCAGAAGACGGCTGCGAACCCGCGCTCGGCCTTTCCAAGCATCTGCAAGCCGGCGGGAAGCTAGAAGCGCAGCGCTGCGGCCTGTGAAAAAATGGAGTTTGGTTATGCGTATCCCCCGTCTCGCCACCACGACCCTGCTCTGGGCCGGCCTCGCCGCCTCGTCTGCCGCCTCGGCCCAATCCGCCCGTCCATGCCTCACCGGCAATGAGGCGGAGGCGTTGTTTCAGGTGATGCTGCCCGATGTGATCCGCGAGATGGGTCGCGTCTGTGCGGCGCTGCCCGCCAACGCCTTCCTGCGCCAGCCAAGCGCGTCGTTCATGGCGCGGATCAACGCCGGGGTGAATCCCGCCATGCCCGCGGCGCAGGCGGGGATCCGCAAGCTGCTTGGGCCGGATGCGGGGTTCATCGCCGAGTCGCAGTTTGCGATTCCCGCGGTCCGCGCGATCATCGGCCCTGCCATCGCGCAGACCGTGAAGCCGGCCGATTGCGGTGGTCTCGACAAGATTGTCACCAACCTCGCTCCCCTTCCGCCGCGCAATCTGGCGGCTGTGTTCGCGGGGCTGCTCCAGCTCAGCCAGAATGACGAAAAGCGCGCGCCAAGGCTGCCGATATGCCCTATGGGCCGCCCGCGATGAGTGAAATGATTCTCCCCAAGGCGCTGGTCGAAGCTGCGCGCAAGGTCGTCGACGCGAACCGCGCGGCCGGCCGCAAGGTCGCTATTGCAGAGAGCTGCACCGGCGGTCTCGTCTCCGCCGCGATCACCGAAATCCCCGGCTCGTCCGATGTGATGAGCGCCGGTTTCGTCACCTATTCCAACGAAGCCAAGATGGCGCAGCTGCGCGTCAGCCGCGACGTGCTCGAGACGTTCGGTGCGGTGTCGATCGCGACGGCGTGGAGCATGGCGCAGGGCGCGCTAGAGGCGAGCGACGCTGATGTCGCGGTTGCGATCACGGGTATCGCCGGGCCGGGCGGCGGCAGCGACAAGAAGCCGGTCGGCCATGTCGTCTTCGCCCGCGCTGAGAAGGACGCCAATCCCGATGTGGTGGTGGCCGATACCCGCGAGTTCGGCGATATCGGCCGCGGCGGCGTGCGGCTTCAGGCGGCGCTGTGCGCGCTCGAACTGCTGCTGCCGGGCGAGCCCGCGGTTCCGGCCGAAGAGTCGCCGTAAAGCGTCGCGGCGCGCTGTTCGAAGGCCCCGATCATCATCCGCAGCGCGCGGTCGAATACCTGCCCCGCCAGCATCTCGAACACGCGGCTCTTGAAGGTGAAGTCGACCTCGAAATCGATCAGCACCCCGCCCTCGCCGTCGGGCCGGAACCGCCAGTCATTGTGCAGGTGCTTGAGCGGCCCCTCGAGATAGTCGACCCGGATATGCCCCGGCCGCTGCTTGCTCACCCGGCTGCTGAACGTCTCGCGCAGCCCCTTGAATCCGACGATCAGGTCCGCGACCATCTCGGTCTCGCTGTCCGATCGCACCCGCACCGCGCTGACCCACGGCAGGAACTCGCCATAGCGGCCGACATCGGCCACCAGGTCGAACATCTGCTCCGGCGAATAAGGTAGTCGCCGGGTCTCGCTGTGCCGTGGCATCAGGCTGGAACCGCTGCCTTTGCCAGCTTGGCCGCCCGTGCGTCGCGCATCTTCGCGAAGTCGTCCCCGGCGTGGTAGCTCGACCGGGTGAGTGGCGAGGACGCCACCAGCAGGAAGCCTTTGGCACGGGCGATTGCGGCATAGGCATCGAACGCCGCCGGGGTCACGAAGTCCTGCACCTTGGCGTGGCGCGGCGTGGGCTGAAGGTACTGGCCCATCGTCAGGAAATCGATGTCGGCGCTGCGCATGTCGTCCATCACCTGATGGACCTCGAGCCGCTCTTCGCCAAGGCCAAGCATCACGCCCGACTTGGTGAAGATCGACGGATCAAGCTTCTTGACCGTTTCCAGCAGCCGGATCGAGGCATAGTAACGCGCGCCCGGACGGATCGTCGGATAGAGCCTCGGCACGGTCTCGAGATTGTGGTTGTAGACGTCGGGTCGCGCCGCGACGATCATCTCGACCGCCTGCTCGTGCTTGTTGCGGAAATCGGGCGTCAGTATCTCGATCGTGGTGGTGGGGCTCGCCTTGCGGATCGCCTCGATCACCTTGACGAACTGCTTTGCACCACCGTCGGGCAGGTCGTCGCGATCGACCGAGGTGATGACGATATGCTCGAGCCCCATCTGCACCGCGGCGTCAGCGACGTTGTTCGGCTCCATCGGATCGACCGCCCGTGGCATGCCGGTCTTGACGTTGCAGAAGGCGCAGGCGCGCGTGCAGGTGTCGCCCAGAATCATCACGGTCGCGTGCTTCTTGCTCCAGCACTCGCCGATGTTGGGGCAGGCGGCTTCCTCGCATACCGTCGTCAGGCTCTTCGAACGCATCAGCGCGCGCGTCGCGGCAAAGCCGGCGGAGGTCGGCGCTTTTACGCGGATCCAGTCGGGCTTGCGCTGACGTTCCGGACGGGCTTCGGGGATCGGTGCCATTTCGCTCATGCCGCGCAGATAGCGATCCCGCTCGCGGCTTGCCAGCCCCTACGGCCTGCTCCAATGAAGCGCACATGACTCACTTCACCGACCTTGTCGCCGGCTACCGCCGCTTCCGCACCGAAGAATGGCCCCGTGAGCACGCGCGATGGGCGGAATTGAGCCGCGGGCAGAGCCCGAAGGTGATGGTGATCGCCTGTTCCGACAGCCGGGTCGATCCCGCGACGATCTTCGGCACGCACCCCGGCGAGGTTTTCGTCGTGCGTAACGTGGCCAATCTCGTCCCGCCTTTCGAGCTCGGCGGTGGCCGACACGGCGTGAGCGCCGCGCTCGAATTTGCCGTGACCCAGCTTGAAGTCGAAGAGATCGTCGTGATGGGCCATGGCATGTGCGGGGGCGTCCACGCTGCCTTCTCCCGCCGCTTCGCGGGCGCCGCGCCCGGCGAGGGCGGCTTTATCGATCACTGGGTCGACTTGCTCGACGATGCTCGCTCTCGCATCGTCGCGAAGTACGGTCACGGCGCCGAAGCGATCCACGAGATGGAGCTGGAGACCGTTCGTGTCTCGATTGCGAATCTTCGGACCTTCCCCTGCATTCCCGAGCGCGAAGCAGCCGGACTGCTGACGATCCATGGTGCCTATTTCGCGATCGCTCATGGCGAATTGCACGTCATGGACGAGAACGGGAATTTCGCGCCCGCCTGAAGACGGAGATCGGCCATGTCGATACTGGCTCTAGCCCTCCTAGCAAATGCACTTCCGGCTGTCGGGCAGGACTCGCCTCGCCTGACACGCCCGATCGAATTTCCCGATGACGGGTCATTGGCAGAAGAGGCTACGACCGGGCAGCTCACGGTCGAGGTCTATGACCGCCTTCAGGTCACGCATGGCGCAGCCTATCGGACGATGAATGAAGCCTTCGTCTGCCGATCGGAGAATGCCAGGGTTCTGGCGTACGCCGCGCGCGAAGCCGCCCGCCGGCTGCCCCGCGGGCAGAGCGACGCTTTGAAGAGCGGCGACTGGGCAATCCTCACTGCTGTTGCGACAGACACGATTGGTGTGCTTGATGGGGTCGATCCAGCCCGCATCCGCGCGGACGAGGCGATTGGACCCGGCGTCTACAATCCGGCGATCACGATCGTTGCCTATACGATCCGGCGCTGCCGCTTTTACTGACGTTCAGCGCTTTCCAAGCGCTTCCCGCGCCATCTTCTCGAACTCGGGATCGATCGGTGGCGGAGTCATCGGCACCTTCGCTTCCAGCTGATCGGCGATAGCAGTGAGCGCTGCGATCCGCCCGGCCTTCCGGCTGTTGCCGTCGATTACCGTCCAGGGCGCCTGCTTGGTGCTGGTCTTCGCGAACATATCCTCGATCGCATCCAGATACTCGGCCCGCTTCGCCCGGTTGCGATAGTCGTCCGGCCCGGTCTTCCAGCGTTTCCACGGATCGTCGAGCCGCTCGGCCAGCTCCTTGTCCTGCTTCTCCTGCGTGATGTGGACGAACAGCTTTACCATTGTCGCACCGGCATCGATCTGCTGGGCTTCGAAATCGTTGATCTCGTCATAGCCGCGTTTCCACTCGGCTTTGCTCGCATAGCCCTCGACCCGCTCGACGAGCACGCGACCGTACCAGCTGCGGTCGAAGATCGTGATGTGCCCCTTGGCTGGCAGCCGTGTCCAAAAGCGCCAAAGGAAATGATGCGCCAGTTCGTCTTCGCTCGGCGCACTGATCGGCATCACTTCGAAGAAGCGCGGATCCCATCGCGCTTTCACTCGCTTGATGATCCCGCCCTTCCCCGCCGCATCCCAGCCTTCGAGCACAAGGATAGCGGGTCGCTTGTGCACGATATGCGCGACCTGAATACGCTCGAGTCGTGCCTGCGCTTCGGCGAGGGCCTTGTCATAGTCTCCGGCGAACTTGTCGCCGCGCTCATAGTCGCTGAGGTCGATTTTCATGCGGTGCAGCCTAACACCGTCGAAAGCGCGCCGAAATGCCCTGCATTTGCGCCCTAGCGGCCTTCGCAGCCGGCCTGTCCGTGATTTATGACAGCCAGGTGCGCAGGGGTCGCGCACGTGTATGCAGGAACGATAATTATGGCGGCACAGCGTTTGATGATCGAGGGCCGCGTGCAGCGTGTGGGCTATCGCGACTGGGCGGTACGCACCGCCCGTCAGCTGGGTGTGATCGGATGGGTCCGCAACCTTCAGGACGGCAGGGTCGAGATCCTTGCGGATGGCGAGGACATGGCGCTCGACACCTTTGTCGATCGTTGCCGTGAAGGGCCGGTCATGGCCAGTGTGGCCAAGGTCGATGCGATGCCGGCCGAAGCGGGCAATGTGAAGGGCTTCACCAAGCGGTTCACCGCCTGACGATCAATCCTCGACCAGCTTCATCAGTCGTCGTTCGACGGGGGCGAGAACCGGACCAAGTTCGTGTCCACGCTTCAGCACCGCGCCCGCCTCGTTGACCAGTGCCCACATGCCCTGACGGTTGCGAAGCGATGGACGCTTCTCGACGCGGAATTCGGGACGTTCGGCGGCGCGCCGAAAGGCGGCGAAGATCGCAGCGTCGCGGCCGAACTGCATTGCGTAGTCGCGCCAATAGCCGGCTGCGACCATGCGGCCGTAAAGATCGAGAATGCGGTTCAGTTCGACACGCTCGAACGCCACCTGATCCGGTGCCTTGAGCGGAAACGGGGTTACGATTGCGCTCACGCCCGGTCGCGCTGCTTCCCGGTGCCGCGCGCGGTCCCACGTTCGGCGAGCAGATCGTCGAGTCGTTTGCGCATCGCTTCGAGCTCGCAGCGCAGGATCTCCACCTTCTGCGTCGCCGGATCGAACATATCGCTGCACGGCGTGCCATAGGGAACGAAGTCCCGCTGCCACTTGTCCGCCTCCACCAGAGTCGCCTTGGCAGGAATACCGACCATGACCGCACCCTCGGGTACGTCCTTGGTAACAACTGCATTGGCGCCGATCCGTGCGCGCGGCGAAACCGTAATCGGTCCCAGCACCTGCGCGCCCGACCCGATGATGACGCCATCCATCAGCGTCGGATGCCGCTTGCCTGCCACGCCATTGTCGGGACTGGTCCCGCCCAGCGTCACGCATTGATAGATGGTGACGTCGTCGCCGATCTCCGCTGTTTCCCCGATCACGACAAAGCCGTGGTCGATGAAGAAGTTGCGGCCGATCTTTGCGCCCGGATGGATATCGATTCCGGTCAGCCAGCGCGACGTATGATTGACGAAGCGCGCGAGGAAGAACAGCTCGGCGCCGAACAGACGATGCGCGACGCGGTGCCAGAACAGCGCCCATACGCCCGGATAGAGTAGAATTTCGGCACGACTCCGCGGCGCGGGATCACGCGCGCGAATCGAATCCAGATAGGCTCCCAGACCACGGAACATGAACAGGCCCCTTTTGTACCGAACCGTATTTAAGCAAGGACGGGCGCGTTTTCCAGTTTGACGCGTTTCCCGCTTGTCCCGTCTAAACACGATGTATCTTGTAGGGATTGGGTCCGGCCGCCAAACCGGGCGCGCCCGTGACTATGTCGTGACTGGAATGAAAGGGAATTGATGTTCGAGGCGATCGACTTCCAGGCACTGCTTCCTTTCATCGCCGTCGGATTCGCCGCGCAGATCGTGGATGGCGCGCTGGGCATGGCGTTCGGCGTTATCTCCAGCACCCTGCTGGTAAGCGTACTTGGCGTCCCGCCCGCGACCGCCTCGGCCGGCGTCCACCTCGCCGAATGCTTCACCACCGGCGTTTCGGGCATCAGTCACGCGCTTCACAAGAATGTGAACTGGAAGCTGTTCTTTCGCTTGCTCGTCCCCGGCGTGATCGGCGGCGTTACCGGCGCCTATCTGCTCACCTCGCTGGATGCCTCGATCACCCGGCCATTTGTGATGGGCTACCTCGCGCTGATCGGTGTCTATCTGCTGTGGCGCGGCATCAGCTTCCCCACCCGGCATCATAAGGAACCGAAGATCGTCGAGCCGCTTGGCCTTGCCGGCGGCTTCCTCGATGCGGCGGGTGGCGGTGGCTGGGGGCCGGTCGTCACGAGCAATCTGCTGATCCAGGGCACGCAGCCGCGCTACACGATCGGCACGGTCAACAGCGTCGAATTCTTCCTGACGCTTTCGGTCTCCATCACCTTCATCTTCCACCTTGGCCTGTCGGCCTTTACCAATGCGGTCGTGGGTCTGTTGATCGGTGGCGTATTCGCCGCACCCTTCGGGGCGATCCTCGCCAAGCGCGTGCCGACCAAGACGCTGCTGATCCTCGTCGGCATCGTCCTGACGCTCACCAGCAGCTACAGCGTGTACCGCGCACTCATCTGATCAGCTCGATCATTTTCGATTGATTGAGTGATTGTCTCGATCAATCAAAGCGAGACTTCCTGTTTCATCTCCGTTGCAGCGCAACCTATATGCGGCGTCGCACAAGTTGCACTGCATCATAACGGAGAAACCAGAACATGGCCCTCATCGGAAGCTCGCTCAAGCCGTTCACCGCGACCGCCTTCAAGGAAGGCAAGTTCGTCGACGTCACCGACGCCGACGTGCGCGGCAAGTGGGCCGTCTTCTTCTTCTATCCGGCCGACTTCACCTTCGTCTGCCCGACCGAGCTCGAGGACCTCGCCGACGTCTACCCGACCCTGCAGAAGATGGGCGTCGAAGTGTATTCGGTCTCGACCGACACGCATTTCAGCCACAAGGCTTGGCACGACACCTCGCCCGCGATCGGCAAGATCAACTACTACATGCTGGGCGATCAGAACCACGCGCTCTCGACCAACTTCGACGTGCTGCGTGAAGGCCAGGGCCTTGCCGACCGCGGCACCTTCGTGATCGATCCCGAAGGCGTGATCCAGATCGTCGAGATCACCAGCGAAGGCGTCGGCCGCAATGCACAGGAACTGCTGCGCAAGATCAAGGCGGCGCAGTATGTTGCGGCGCACCCGGGCGAAGTCTGCCCGGCCAAGTGGGAAGAGGGTGAGAGCACGCTGGCTCCCTCGCTCGACCTCGTGGGCAAGATCTAAGCCGAAAACCGACTAAAGCGCCCGTCCCCCTCCCCCTGTGCGGGCGCCCAAGCGGCCCGGGGCAAACTTCCCGTTGCCCCGGGCCGTATTGTTTCCAGTTTCAGGAGTTTCCGATGCTCGACGCACATCTCAAGCAGCAGCTTGAAGGCTATCTGGTGAATATCCGCGAGCCGATCGAGCTCGTCGCCAGCCTGGGCGACGACGCCAAGTCGCGCGAGCTCGAGACCCTGCTGACCGAAATCGCGGACCTGAGCGGCAAGATCGCGTTCGTCCGCGCCGACGACAAACGCAAGCCGAGCTTCATGATCCGCCGTGCGGGCACCGATATCGGCGTGCGCTTCGCCGGCATTCCGATGGGGCATGAGTTCACCAGCCTCGTCCTTGCCCTGCTCCAGGTCGGCGGCCACCCGTCCAAGGCGGCGCAGGACGTGATCGAACAGGTCAAGGGCCTTGAAGGCGAACTGCACTTCGAAACCTATTTCTCGCTGTCGTGCCAGAACTGCCCGGATGTGGTGCAGGCGCTCAATCTGATGGCTGTCCTCAACCCGAACGTCAGCCACGTCGCGATCGACGGCGCGCTGTTCAAGGCTGAGGTCGATGCGCGTCAGGTGCTCGCCGTCCCCACCGTCTTCCTCAACGGCGAGCCGTTCGGCTCCGGCCGGATGGAGCTGGAGCAGATCGTTGCGAAGCTCGACAGCGGCGCCGACGCCAAGGCTGCGGCCAAGCTGGAGGCGAAGGAGCCGTTCGAGGTGCTCATCGTCGGCGGCGGTCCTGCTGGTGCGGCCTCGGCGATCTACACCGCGCGCAAGGGGCTTCGCGTCGGCGTCGCCGCCGAGCGGTTCGGCGGTCAGGTGCTCGACACGATGGGCATCGAGAACTTCATCTCGGTTCCGTACACCGAGGGCCCCAAGCTTGCCGCGCAGCTGGAAAGCCATGTCAAAGACAATGACGTCGACATCATGAACCTGCAGCGCGCCGAGAAGCTGATCCCGTCGCGCGTCGAAGGCGGGCTGCACGAAGTGGTGCTGGCCAATGGCGCGACGCTCAAGGCCAAGACCGTGATCCTCTCCACCGGCGCCCGCTGGCGGCAGATGGGCGTGCCCGGCGAGGACGAGTATCGCAACAAGGGCGTGGCCTATTGCCCGCACTGCGACGGCCCGCTGTTCAAGGGCAAGCGCGTCGCGGTGATCGGCGGCGGCAATTCAGGGGTCGAGGCGGCGATCGACCTCGCCGGCATCGTCGCACATGTCACGCTGATCGAATATGACAGCCAACTGCGTGCCGACGCGGTGCTCCAGCGCAAGCTCGCCAGTCTGCCTAACGTCAAGATCATCACCTCGGCGCTCACCACCCGCGTCAGTGGCGCGGAAAAGGTGACCGGCCTGACCTACAAGGACCGCAACTCGGGCGAAGAGCATGACATCGAGCTGGAGGGCATCTTCGTCCAGATCGGTCTGGTACCCAACACCGAGTGGCTCAAAGATTCGATCGCCCTCACCCCGCGCGGCGAGATCGAGATCGATGCGCGCGGCGAAACCAGCCAGCCCGGCATTTTCGCCGCGGGTGACGCGACCACCGTGCCGTACAAGCAGATCGTGATCGCGATGGGGGCCGGCTCGACAGCTGCCCTCTCCGCCTTCGACTATCTCATCCGTCTTCCCGCGGAAGAGATCGAGGCTGCCGCGGCCTGATCCCGTGTCAGGCGGCCGCCCGGGCATAGCGTCCGGGCGGCTGGCCGACATGGCGGCTGAACGCGGTGCTGAAGGTACTCGCCGAGCCATAGCCGACCCGCTCGGCCACCTCGGCCAGCGGGACGTCACGACGGCGCAACAGATCCTTGGCGAGCGCCATGCGCCACGCCAGCAGATATTCCATCGGCGGTACACCCACCGCACCGGTGAAGCGCTCGAAAAGGGCCGAGCGTGACATGCCCACGTCGCGCGCGAGTCGCTCGACCGTCCACGGCCGCGCCGGATCGGCGTGCATCCGGCGCATCGCCTCCGCCAGCTTGTGATCGTTGAGCCCACGCAGCAGCCCCGGTGGTGCGCCGTCGCGCTGCGTGGTCCGCAAGGCTTCGATCAGCAGGATCTCGACCAGCCGTTCCAGCACCATGTCCCGGCCCGGCTGATCCGATCCGCTTTCCTCCGCGACCAGCCGCACCAGCAACGACAGGCGCTCCGCGTCGCGAAGATGGACCAGCGTCGGCATCAGCGAGACAAGCAGCGACGTGTCGGGTGATCCGAACAGGAAATAGCCGCCGAGCAGGCGCACATCGGGTTCGCCATCCTGAACGCCGTGGCGCACTTCACATTCGGCTGGCGGCGGCGGTATTTTCGGATCGATGAAATTGGGTATGACCGGCTCGAACCCCGACAGCACGAACCCCGGCGTCGCGGGCATGAGCACGAAATCTCCCGCCTGCAACGTCACCGGCGCCTGCCCCTCCACCGCGAGCCGGCACGTGCCTTCGATCACGGTGCAGAAGCTGGGTGCGCCATACTCGCCGTAGCGCACCCCCCAGCGCCCCGCTCCGCTGATCAGCTTGGACGACACCCCGCGCGGTTGGAGCAGCGCGATCACTTGAGAGAGAGGATCGGTCATATCTGGACGATAGCTAATGAATTTTGGATTAACAAGCGTAGATCGTCCGACACACTTCCGGCATTTCCTTGCCACCGACAATCGCAAGGAAGACGATCATGAAGACCATCCTCATCACCGGCTGCTCGTCCGGCTACGGCCTCGAAACCGCGCGCCATTTCCTCGCCATGGGCTGGAACGTCATCGCGACGATGCGTACCCCACGCGAGGATGCCCTGCCCGCTTCCGACCGACTGCGCATACTGGCGCTCGACGTGACAAAGCCCGAGAGCATCGCCGCCGCGCTGGAAGTCGCCGGTCCGATCGATGTGCTGGTCAACAATGCCGGGATCGGCCTGATCGGCGCACTCGAAGCGACGACCATGGCAAAGGCCCGCGAGATATTCGAGACCAACACCTTCGGCGTGATGGCGATGACCCAGGCGGTGATCCCCGCATTTCGCGCCCGTGGCTCGGGCATCATCGTCAATGTGACGTCGAGCGTGGCTCTGGCGCCGATGCCACTGGTCTCGATCTACACCGCCAGCAAGACCGCGATCGAGGGCTTCACCGGCTCGCTCGCGCATGAGCTTCAGGCCTTTGGCGTGCGCGTCGCACTCGTCCAGCCCGGCTACGGCCCGGACACGCGCTTCACCCACAACACCGATGTGACGATCGAGGAAGCGATCCCTGCCCCCTATATCCCCTTCGCCGAGCCTATTCTCGGCGCATTCGCCACACCCGGGCCGACGACCACCGCTGCCGACGTCGCCGACGGCGTGTGGCGCGCGGTGCATGACGAGAGCGGCCAACTCAGCTTTCCGGCGGGCCCGGACTCCGTCGCACTGGCGAACGCCCGCTAAGTTCATGGCGCCGGGTTCATAATTCTCGAATCCGGCGCCGTTCCAGCCTTTTACAATCGCTCACGCCACTTATATCTGCGTCATTCATCGTTCAGGACGATCAATGGCGCAGACCTACCTCCCCACGCTCAAGCAGCTTCAATATCTGGTCGCGCTCAAGGACCACGGCCATTTCGGCCGAGCGGCGGAGGCAAGCTTCGTCACCCAGTCCACCCTTTCCGCTGGCCTGCGCGAGCTTGAGACGCTGATCGGCGTCGTACTGGTCGAACGCACCCGCCGCGTCGTCCGCTTCACGCCGCTGGGTGAACGCATCGTCGACAAGGCGCGCCGCGTGTTGCGCGAGGCTGAAGAGCTGGCCGACCTCGCCCGCGCGGCGGGCCGGCCGCTCTCGGGCGAGATGCGAATGAGCGTTATCCCCACCATTGCGCCATTCCTCCTGCCCCGAATCCTGCCTCGCCTTCGCGAAGGCTATCCCGACCTCAAACTGTTTCTGCGCGAAGAGCCAAGCGGCGCCGCGTGCGAGAGTCTCCACACCGGTCGCACCGACTGCGTGTTACTCGCGCTTCCCTATGCCTGTGGCGATGTCGAAACCGCGCCTTTGTTCGAGGATCGCCTGTTCGTCGCCTTTCCTGAGGGCGAGTACGAACCCGACCACCACAGCATCACCGCTGGCGAGATCGACGAGACGCGCTTGCTGCTGCTCGAGGACGGTCATTGCCTGAAGGACCACGCGCTTGCCGCCTGCAACCGACCCGAGTTGCGTGCCGAGGCAACGATGCTGGGTACTTCGCTCCACACGATGGTGCAGATGGTCGACAATGGTCTCGGCGTGACGATGCTGCCTGAAATGGCGCTCGATGCCGGAATCCTCGACCACACCAATGTCACTGCCCGACCATTACAGGCCGACAATCCTGCGCGCCGCATCGCACTGGTCTGGCGCAAGGCATCTCCACGCGAACGTGATTTCCGCCTGCTCGCCGAGGTGCTGGCTCAGTCGGGACTGCCGTCGGCCCAGCGCGCGGCGGCCTGAACGTCACCGGCGCGCGCAGCGACCCAGCGCGGATGTCCGTCGCGTGTCTCGCGCTTCCAGAAGGGAGCCTCGATCTTGAGCCGATCGATCAGGAAGGCGCAGGCTTCGAGCGCTTCGCGCCGGTGCACCGCCGCGGTCGCGACCAGCACTACCCGGTCGCCGGGCACCATCGGCCCTACGCGATGCACGATCACCGCGGATGACAAACCCCAGCGCGCCATAGCCTGCTCGGCAAGGTCACACAGGACCGCCTCGGTCATGCCGGGATAATGCTCCAGCTCCATCGCCGTTACGCCGTCGTCGGCGCGGACCACGCCGGTGAAGCTCGCCACCGCCCCTGCCCCGGTCTCCTCGACCCCGGCCAGTTCGGTACCGATGTCGATCGGCGCATGATCGACCGAAACGCGAATCATCCGCCCGTCACCGGCGGAAAGAAAGCGACTTCCTTTGCGGCGTCCAGTTCGCTCTCGAGCGGTACGAATCGGTGATCGACCGCGGCGCGTAATTTCGAAAAGTCGGCCAGTGCATCGGCATGGCCCGGGCTGCGATCCTTCAGCCATTCCGCCAGATCTGCAACCGTCCGCACCGCCTCAGGCGGTTCCACCGTCTCCTCGCCGGTACCGATACGCTCGCGAACCCAGGCAAAGTAGAGCAGCTGCATCAGCTATCCATGTGCTTCAGGCCAACGCGCAGATAGTCCCAGCCTGTGATCACTGTCAGCACGGCTGCTGCCCATAGCATCGCCAGGCTCGCGTCATACACCCAGCCCCAGTCGGGCAACGCGCCCGCCAGCACCAGTCCGCCAAGCGACATCAACTGCAACGCAGTCTTCCACTTGGCCAGCGCCGAAACCGGCACCGACACCTGCGCACTCCCCAGGAACTCGCGCAGCCCCGACACCGCAATCTCGCGTAGCAGGATGACGAGCGCAGCAATCACGTGGAGATCGCCGATGATTCCCTTTGCACAGAGGATCAGGATCACCGCCGCGACCATGATTTTGTCGGCGATGGGATCGAGGAAGACGCCCAGTTTCGATACCGTCCCACGCGATCGCGCGAGATAGCCGTCGAAATAGTCGGTGATCCCCATCAGGCAGTAGGTCGCAAAGGCAATCGCATAGCCGGCACGCCATTCGGGCCACCACAGGAAAAAGACCAGCAGCGGCACGGTGACGATTCGCGACAGCGTCAGGATATTGGGCAGCGTCAGCATCGTTCCGGCTCTAGCACCCCAAGCGGGCGCAATCATCCCCGCATTACGCCATGTGTGGACTTCGGCCTGTCATCTCGCGCCGTTAGCGGTTGCCGCCATACCATCCGCGGGGCTATGCCGTGGACCAGTTCAGACGGACGAAGGCCCGCCAACGCATGCATAACGCGCTCGGATTGCTCAAGGAGCGCCGGTTTCTCCCCCTCTTCATCACGCAATTTCTGGGGGCCTATAACGACAATCTGTTCAAGACCGCGATGGTGCTGTTCGCGACCTATCAGATATTCAGCGATCCGGCGGTCGAGTTCCAGTTCAACGCGCTTGCGACCGGGATCAGCCTGATACCCTTTTTCATGCTCTCGGCGCTCGCCGGGCAGCTCGCGGACACCACCGACAAGGCATCGATCATCCGCTGGGTGAAAACAGCAGAGATCGGGCTGATGCTATTCGGTGGCGCCGGGATGTTGGTGGCACAGGCAGGATACGCATTCACTGGCCTTGGCATGATGCTCGGCGCCGTGCTCGGCCTTGGTGCGCATTCGACCTTCTTCGGGCCGATCAAATACGCGATCCTGCCTCAGCATCTGAAAGATGAGGAGGTGCTGGGTGGTACAGGTATGGTCGAAGCGGCGACCTATCTTTCGATCCTGCTCGGCACGGTTACCGCCGGCTGGGTGGCCCACGACATGCGAATCGCCGCGGCGCTGGTACTGGTGGTCGCGCTCATCGGCTGGTTCACCGGCCGCATGGTGCCGTCTGCACCGCGGGTTGGACCAAAGCTCAAGATCAACTTCAATCCGTTCACCTCCTCCTGGCGGCTCGTCGGCGCGACGATGCACATCCCGCGCCTGTTCCTGTCGATCTGTGCGATCAGCTTCTTTTGGACGATCGGATCTGTGCTGATCATTATCTTCCCGCCGCTGGTGAAGAACGTCCTCACCGCCGACGCGCGCGTCTCGTCGCTGCTCGTCGCGGTCTTTTCGGTCGGTGTCGCAATCGGCTCGGTAGTCATCAACGGGATGCTCAAGGGCAAGGTCTCGGCGAAATACTCACCGATCTCGGTCATCGCGATGGCGGTGATCGTCGTGCTGTTCTCGATCGAGGTGCGGCTCTGGGTACCCGCCGCACCGGGTGTTCTCTACGACTTCTCCAGCTTCATCCTTCAGCGTCAGGCATGGATCGTCATCGTTACTCTCACCGCGGTCGCGATCACCGGCGGCATGTTCGTGGTCCCGCTCTACGCTTTCCTGACGACGACGGTGACCAAGGACCAGACCGCGCGCACCGTCGCCGCGAACAACATCGTCAACGCCGGCGCCATGGTGTTCGGCTCGCTGTTCGTGCTCGCCCTCTCGGCGGCAGGAATCACGTCGGAGGACATGCTGCTCGTCGTGGCGGGCATGTGCCTGATCTCGGCGTGGATCGCTCAGAAGCTCCACCGCGCCTGCGATTGATTGCCGGCTAGTACCGTCGGATGAACCCTGCGTGCCTGCAGCCTCCGCGGCAGGCCGCCTTGTTCAGATGAAGAAGGTGTAGAAGCAGACGAAGAACGCCGCGTAGCTCAGCAGAAACAGCTTGAGATCGCTCTCGTCCTCGCGCTTGCGCGCGCGCCGGCGAACGGCGGGCAGCGCGGTTCGGAAGGGATGTCCGCGCTCTGACTCGGCTAGATATTGCAGGCGTTCCATGTCCAACAGTTAACGCGCCGTTTACGATTTTGTCCCGCGCGAAGGGTGGTTAACCCCTGTCCTGATCGGGGACAGGCTCAGGTGGTGTACAAACCGGTTGCAGAAGGTCGTCGATGCTCGACACCATTCTGTTAGCTGGACCAACGTGAGCCGGTGCCAAGGCGCTCCGGAAAGCAGTTCAGCATATGTGGGTCATTCACCCTCGGCGTACCCTGCGATTGTCCTAGAGGCGTTGCTCATTACTATAGCGCCAACATACATAATATGAGCTCCGAGAATTTCTCTTCGTGTTGATCCGTTATCGATCTTTGTCGCTTGGTATCGTTACCAATATATCCATACGACATTCTAAGTGATCAGGAGTGGTTCTAATACGTTATGAAGTTAACCTGTAATTTATGATTGTTTTTGTTCTGGCGCCATGTCTATTCTGCAGACCATTCGGGTGATTCTAGTAATTTCCTGAGTTCGCGATCAACGTGTTGATGCGTTTGAGAGGGGGGCCAATGCGAATTTCGTTTGCAACCTTGATCCTGCTTGCAATGTGCACCGGCGCTACGGCGCAGGAAACAGTCACTTACACCTATGATGCCAAAGGCCGTCTCGTGAAGGTCGTGCGTAATGGCGCTGTAAGCAGCAACGTCACGACGCAGTATGAGCACGACAAGGCGGATAATCGGACGAGAGCATACACCACCGGCTCGTCGAACTCGCCGCCCTAAGCTCTTCTCTGGCCCGCCTGCGCGGCGGACTCCTAACCTGTTTCCATGTCAATTGGGGGATGGTATGACCCGTTCTAAGCTCGCCATGATAGGCGGAGCGAAGCTCCTGCTTGCGTCTACGGTACTTGCATCCGGCCTGATTGCCCCTGCGCTGGCGCAGAATGCGCCGACACCTACGCGGCCCATCCTCGATGACAATGGCGTGGACCTGGCCACGGGTACGATCGCGGGGCAGTCCAAGTCCATCGCGTCGGGCGGCGCCACCTTCACTGACGTATGGAATGGCGAAGTCAACGAATACAGCTTCTCGACCTATGTATTGGATGATGAGATTACGGGGGCCGTGGTCTATGTCGATGGGAAGTCATTCCGCTTCTTGACCGACATAAATAATGTGCTCCAGCCAGAGCTCGCCAATGGCGCGACGTTAACCCGCGACGGCAATCAGGGCTTTGTCTACACAGCACCTAATGGTGACAGGTACGAATTTAGGCCCAATGCTGCGGGGAATGTGCGCGCCCTCCATAATACTCCAACCACGACAGGCTTGTATTCCTGGTTGGATAAGATCACGCGCGCCAATGGCGAAACGCTGACCTGGCACTATCGGACTGCCGAAGTGCAGACTAACTGCGAGCCGCTGCCTCCATTCGGGTTCCCAAACCCAAATTGTTCAATCACCAATTATCAGCGCCCGCAATCGATAACCACCAACACGGGGCGCATGCTCAAGACAAGTTATGCAACGCAAAGTGGTAGCCCCGATTTCAACAAGCTGGTCAAAGTCACAGCGATCAATCTGAGCGAGGATTATTGTGACCCGCTGGCGGATCAATGCAGCAATCTGACGCAGACCTGGCCAAGTCTCGACATTACAACCACGACGAACAATCAGGGGCTCGTTCAGAAGGTCTTCGCTTCACCGAGCTCGGAGTTCATCGCGCGTTTGGGTCTGAACGGGGTAGCCGAGGTCAGCAATGACGGCACAGGCAACCCGAATCTGACCGTTACCCGCTATCCTGACGGCAAGATCTATCAGGTGACGAAGGCCGGGGTGACCGATACCTACACCTACTCTCAGCAAGGCACCCAGCTGACGGTTACGATCGCCAAGCCCAATAACATCGTCGAAACCTATGTGATCACGACTGGCGTGGCCAAACTGGATGCGAAGACCGATGCACTCGGGCGGACAACGACGTTTGAGTATGACCCGCAAGGCCGGCTGTACAAAACGATTTACCCGGAAGGTGACCAGCTTGTCTTGACCCATGACGCGATCGGTCGCGTGACCGAAACGCGACGCAAGGCCAAGCCGGGATCGGGCCAGGCAGATATCGTGACGACGGCGGGCTATGTGACCAATTGCTCGGTCGAGACGCTCAAGGCGTGCATGAAGCCACTATGGACGGAAGACGCGCGCCAGAACCGAACCGACTATAGCTACAGCGCCACCAGCGGCGAGTTGGTTCAAGTGCGCTTTCCTGCTGCGGCTGCGGGGCATGCGCGCGCAGAGACCAACTATGGATACTCCTCGCTCTACGCAAAGAAGAAAAACGCTATCGGCCAGTTGGTTGACGCTGATTCTCCGGTGTGGAAGCTCACGAGTGTTAGTGAGTGCTCAACTAGCGCGACGTGCGTCAATGGCGCGAACGAAACACGAGTCGATATCAGTTATGCGGCAACTGGCGGCGGTCTCAACCTCTTGCCGACGAGCGTAACGACCCGGGCGGGCGACAATAGTATCTCGATGACCGAGAACTACAGTTATGACAGCGCCGGTAATGTCATCACCGTCGATGGTCCCCTGGCCGGGGTAAATGACACCAGCCACTATTTCTGGGATTCCGACAAGCGGCTAACGGGCGTGATCGGCCCGGACCCCGACGGGAGCGGGCCGCGCAGGCGAAGCGCAACGCGCTATGTGTATACGGGCGGAAAACTGACCCAGACCGAGGTCGGTCATGCCAATGGCACCCTGGCCCCCGCTCTGGCGGCAATGACCGTCACAGAGACGCTGACGACCACTTATGACGCAAACGACTATAAGACCCGCAACGTGCTTGTCGCCGGCGGTGTGAGCCAGGCGGTTACGCAATATGGCTATGATGCCAAGGGGCGGTTGGAATGTGTCGCGCGGCGGATGAATCCGGCAGTGTTTGGATCATTGCCTTCGGGCGCATGCACATTGGGCACGACGGGCAGCGCCGGCGCTGACCGGATCATCAAGCGGACCTATGACGCCGCCGGGCAGGTTACCAAGGTGCAGAGCGCGGTCGGGACGGCCGAGCAAGCGGATGAAACGACGACGGCCTATACGACCAATGGCCAGGTCGACTATGTCCTGGATGCGGAGAATAACCGCACCAATTATACATATGACGGCTTCGACCGGCTCGTGAAGACCGAGTATCCGGTGGCGACCAAGGGCGCGAACGCCGCCAATGCATCCGACTATGAGCAGTTGGGCTATGATGCGAGTGGCAATGTAACGAGCCGGCGACTGCGCGATGGGGCATCGATCGGCTATAGCTACGACAATCTGAACCGGCTGACGTTGAAGGACCTTCCCGGCGCGGAGCCCGATGCGAGCTACGCCTATGATCTGGCTGGCCGCAGAACAGGCGTGACGCAGGGTGGGCAGGCGTTGAGCTTCACGCATGATGCTCTTGGCCGCAATCTGACGCAAACAGGACCGCTGGGCACGACGGCCTTTGGCTATGACGGGGCCGGGCGACGGACGAGCATGGTCTATCCGGGCAGCGCCCTGACGATCGGCTATGATTACGACAGCGCCAGCAACGTGACGCAGATTCGTGAGAACGGGGCGACGAGCGGCGTTGGGGTACTGGCCAGCTATGCGTATGACGATCTTGGCCGGCAGACGAGCGTCACCTTCGGCAACGGCTCAATCCAGACATTTGCGTATGATGCTGTGTCGCGTCTGGAATCGCTGGGCAACGATCTGGGCGGCGCAACTCACGATCTTGCACAGGGCTTCGCCTATAATCCGGCAGGGCAAATCACCAGCGTTACTCAAAGCAATAGCGCTTATGCCTGGCAGGGGCATTATAATGTCGATCGAGGCTATGCCGCCAATGGCCTGAACCAGGTCACAAGTGCGGGCGGAACTGCTTTCGGCTTCGATGCGCGCGGAAACCTGACGAGCAACGGGAGCAACAGCTACACTTATTCGTCAGAGAACATGCTAACGACCGCGCCCGGCGCGGCGACGCTTTCCTATGATCCGCTGGGCCGGCTCTATGAGACGGCGAAGTCGTCGCTGACCACGCGGTTCGCGTATGACGGCATAGACATGGTCGCGGAATATGATGGCAGTAACGTAGTGCAGCGGCGGTACGTCCACGGGCCTGGTTTCGATAACCCGATCGTCTGGTATGAAGGGAGCGCGATTAGCGATGCGACGCGGCGCTTCCTGATGGCGGACGAGCGCGGCAGTGTTGTCAGCATCACCGACAGCTACAATTCTGTGATCGCGATCAACAGCTATGACGAATATGGCATCCCCGCCGCGGGGAATACGGGGCGGTTTGGCTATACCGGCCAGACCTGGCTGCCCGAACTGGGTATGTGGCACTACAAGGCTCGCGTCTACTCGCCGACCCTTGGCCGTTTCCTGCAGGCCGATCCCATCGGCTATGACGACGGCATGAACTGGTACAATTATGTCGGCAGCGATCCGGTGAACGGCGTCGATCCGTTTGGAACGGTATGCTTCTGGAGGGGGCAGTATTGGCGGGCCAAGGCCGGGGTGTCGACCGATGCGGCCCAGGCAGCCTGTGCTGCGGCAGGCGGCGATTGGTATGACGGCGTCTCTATAGGGACCCGGGGCGGCGGCGGCGGTGGTGTGCCCAGAGGAGCGCCCGCCCCCACAAACCCCGGCAGCGGCCCAGGGGGAGGCCGGGGCGGCACTCCCCCGCCTCCGCCACAAAAGGAGGAGCCCTCGACGCTCGAAAAACTCGGCCAGTGCACCAGCGATCAACTTGGCCTTGGCGAGTTGGCCGAGGCAGCCGCTGTGGCAGTAGGGCAACCCATTCCTGGGACGAAACGGTTCGTCACACAGGGAAGCTCACGGGGCACTTCGGTAGCGGGTATGGCGGCCAATAAGGTGCTGGGTAAGACTCGGCTACCGGTTCGTTTGCCAACGGTTGTCGGAGGCCCGGGAACGGGTCGAGCACTTGCTATCTCGGGGACCAAATCAGCTGCTCGTTTTGCAGGTAGGGCAGTTCCCATCGTTGGCTGGGCACTGCTGGCATATGATGCCGTTAGCATCGGAATCTGCGTCGCGAGCGATGACCAATGAAAACGGGCATCGTTCAGAGAGTTTTGGCGTTCCCGTTCAGTGCGAGACAAAGCGCTCTGTCAAAGAGTCGGCCTGCACTAAGCCATTCTGATTTTGTTGATTCCGTAACGCGGTCGGGTGGCGATCCAGATGCGGCAGACCTTGTTTATTTGAAGCTGCAAGACTGGGTATATCACGAAAACTTTACTCCCTATCCGGAAGACAACCTTGGCTCGGTGTTTGGAATTGCGGAAGAGGAACTAGATGAAGACCTCATCCTCGACGTACTTGTGAAGCTCGACCTGTCACCTCCCTCCCATCAGGAGGTCGCGGCGTTCGGTCCGATCGACACGGCTATCGACGTGGCTAGATTTGTAACTTCAGTTCGAGGGTCGAGCTGAATTTAGCGATAGCAAGATAGAGGCACGGCACCGATATGCCGTTAAGCCATTGTCTGCACGTAGTTTTTAAGGGAGATAGACGGCACTGGTGGGGAGACTCCCGGTGTCGTCAGCGTATCAACCCTTTGATCTTGCTGGCGAACCGCCGGTGCCAAGTGTCTCGCGGGTGCAATCTGGCCTGTTCCGCGCGCCAGGGACGGTCGAGCTGCCAATGGCGGAATCGGGCGCAGGCGGCGCGCCAGGTCAGCAGCTCCCCGCGCACCCGCATGGCGATCGTGACGTGACCGTCGAGCGCGCGGCCGATGCCGAACAGGGCATCGGCGAACCGCAGTTGGACCTCGGCGACATCGATCCCGCAGCGCCAGGCGATATCGGCGTAGGCGAGATCATCGACGCGGGAGAGGATGATGCCCGCTTCGAGCCGATCGAGGAGGCGTATTCCGAATCGGAATCCTGCCCGGCGATATTTAGATGAGAAAATACTTTCACTACGTAGTAATATTCTTGTGGATAGCCTTTTTGGCTATGGGGCTGCCTATGGCGCACTCTGTTTTTCTGTCCTCTGCGATAGGGTTAGCGATTGCGATAATCACTTCATTTTCCAGAGATCGCCGAATATTTTCAAATTGGTGGAATCTTGTTCCGTTGCTTGCCCTATTGATGTCTTCAGGCGCATATATAAAGTTCGATAATATATACTATGCGTCTGTTCCGATGATAGTTTTAACTGCAGCGTACTTGGCTTTGAGTGGTATGCGCGGCATTGAGGGTTGCGGAGCGTCGTGATGATATGAGCTTCGTTCCGACAATCGCATTATCGTAACTGGTGGACCGCTCTTGCGCCTGTAGCTCCGCAGGCTTCGCCCTCATGGCTGCGCCAGGATAACGGCCGGTTGTGAAAGGCGATTGATGCGTTCGGATCAGATGGAGTGGGAGCTCCGAGCATGCTCCTCCACACGCTGGGCCAGCCAATCGAGCTCCTCTTTGCCGATCCGGAGCTGGTCCGACGATATGCATGGGAATGTCGAACGTGGTCTTCGCGCGGCCCTTAGGCCTGCGCCGGCAATATAAACTTCCAGCGACCGTCAAGACGGGCGAAGTTCAACGGATACCGCCCGTCTGAGGTGGCAGATCGCGCCACGCCCGGTGCGGTCCCCACACGCGGCTGCGGGCTCCCGTCACTAATGTAACAGCCGCCCGCCTAATCTGTGTCTTTCAAGGATCCAGTGACTTGTCAGTCACTTACCCCGGAATGGTGGAGCCGAGGGGGATCGAACCCCTGACCTCTGCAATGCCATTGCAGCGCTCTCCCAGCTGAGCTACGGCCCCATCCGTTCCAGGAAGGCGATGGCCTCTAGCAGCCATCGCGTGGTTTGCAACCGGGTTTTTTTGCTTTCCCGATTTTAGACCTTCCCGATCAGGTTTCTTCGTCGCTGTCGCCGGTATCGACACCCAGATCGTCGTCGCCGCCAAGATCGACGTCATCGTCGGGCGAGCCCTCGGCGTCCTCATCGACATCCAGATCCTCGTCGCCGAGATCTGCGTCGTCCTTCTTCTTGTCGACTTCAGGCTTCACCACCTCGAACGGCAGCGGCTGCTTCGACTTCAGAATCGGCTCGGGTTCCCACGCAAAGCCGCAGCTGATGCAGGTGACCGGCTCGTCCTTGGTCAGATCATAGAAGCGCGTTGCGCATTTCGGGCAGGTCTGTTTCGTGCCCCATTCCGGCTTCACCATGTGCCGCTCTAACCTTTTCTTCGATTTTCCAGGGTGACGGGAAGCTTGCGTCCCCGTTTGAAGTGGCGGGCGCCTTGCCATAGCGCAAGCCCGCTGTCAAAGCCGCCGCCGATGAGCAGTGCAACTCCCCTCCCCCTCGCCATTTCCGCGCGCGGTCCGCTGCGCGGTACCCTTACCATTCCCGGCGACAAGTCGATCAGCCATCGTTCGCTGATGTTCGCGGGGCTCGCCGTCGGCGAAAGCCGGATCGAGGGGCTGCTGGAAGGTGAGGATGTGCTCGCCACCGCTGCCGCGATGCGTGCGATGGGCGCGAAGATCGAGCGTGACGGCGATGGCGTATGGCATGTGTGGGGCGTGGGTGTCGGCGGGCTGCTTCAGCCGGAGACAGCGCTCGAAATGGGTAATTCGGGTACGTCGACGCGACTGCTGATGGGGCTGGTTGCCAGCCATCCGATCACCGCGACCTTCACCGGCGACGCGTCGCTCTCGAAGCGTCCGATGGGCCGGGTTACGGACCCGCTCTCCAGGATGGGCGCGGATTTCACGACGAGCCCCGGCGGGCGTCTTCCGCTGACGATGCGCGGCCTCTGCCCGGCGGTACCGATCGAATACACGCTCCCGGTCGCCTCGGCACAGGTCAAGTCGGCGGTGCTGCTCGCTGGCCTCAACACCCCGGGCATCACCCGTGTGATCGAGCCGGTGCCGACACGCGATCACAGCGAACGGATGCTCGCAGGCTTCGGCGCAGACATCACCGTCGAGGAAACCCCGCAGGGCCGGATCATCTCGATCCGCGGTGAGGCAGAGTTCAAACCGCAACAGATCATGGTCCCCGGCGACCCCTCCTCCGCTGCCTTCTGGCTGGTCGCTGCGTCGATCGTGCCGGGCTCGGACATCACCATCGCGAATGTCGGCCTCAACCCGACGCGGACCGGCCTCATTACCGCTCTTCGCATGATGGGTGCCGATATTACGGAGGTAAACCCGCGTACCGTCGGTGGCGAGCCGGTCGCCGATCTGCGCGTGCGCCACGCGCCGCTCAAGGCGATCGAAGTTCCGCATGACCTCGCGCCCAGCATGATCGACGAATACCCCGTTCTGTTCGTCGCCGCGGCGTTTGCACAAGGGCGCACGGTCGCACGTGGCGCGGACGAGCTCCGCGTCAAGGAATCGGACCGCATCGCCGCAATGGTCGCTGCGCTTCAGCCCAACGGCGTCGTGCTTGAGGAGTTTGAGGACGGCCTCGCGATCACCGGCACCGGCGGCGAACTGATCGCAGGCGGTGCTCCGGTCGCCTCGAAACTCGACCATCGCATCGCGATGAGCATGGCGGTGGCTGGACTTGGCGCGAAGGCCGATGTGAGCATCGACGACGTGTCGCCGGTTGCCACCAGCTATCCCGGCTTCTTCGCCACGCTCGATTCACTGACCGGCAGGACTGAAGAATGATTATCGCCGTCGATGGACCCGCAGCATCGGGAAAGGGCACCATCGCTCGCGCGCTCGCGCGTCACTATCAGCTTCCTCACCTCGACACAGGTCTGCTCTACCGCGCTGTCGCAGCAACCGTCCTGCGTGAGGAGATGAATCCGGAACGGGAGGCCGACGCCGTCGCCGCGACCGGGTTCGATGATCTGCTGCTCGCCGACGAATGGTTGCGCACCGATGAGGTCGGCAAGGTCGCCTCTGTCGTCTCCGCGCATCCGCTGGTCCGCGCGGCGCTGCTCCACAGGCAAAAGCGATTCGCGCATCAAGCCGGCGGTGCGGTCCTCGATGGCCGGGATATCGGAACGGTGATCGCGCCCGACGCCGACGCCAAGCTGTTCGTCAAGGCGACTCCGACGATTCGTGCCCAGCGCCGTCACGCCGAACTGCGCCGCAATGGCATCACGGCGAGCCTCGACAAGGTGCTCGCCGATATCCGCGCGCGCGACGAACGTGATTCGAAGCGGGCAGAGGCGCCCCTGATCGCTGCGGCCGATGCCGCAGTGCTCGACACCAGCTTCCTCTCGATCGACGCTGCGGTGCAAAGGGCGATCCAGCTGGTCGAGACGCAGCGCGCCAAAAAAGCCGCTGCGGCCGGCTGAACCTCAGCGCGCGGGCTGCTGCTGCTCGCGGGCCTTCATCGCGGCGAACAGGGTTACAGACTTAAGCGTCCGCTCGACGTCGGCGCGATATCCCGCCTTGGCCGGAGTCAGCATCAGCGCCTTTCGTAGCCACGGCTGCGCCGCATCGAGATTCCCGGTCCGTGCAAAGGCCAATCCGTAGAAGAAGGCTGGCCCCGGATGTTTGGGCGCGAGCGTCACGCCCTGGCGAAACGCAAGGGCTGCAGCGGGTGACATGGTGCCGTCGTCCGCCTCGACCAGCGTCATTCCCAACCACGTCCATAGCGACGGGTCCTGCGGCAACGAACGCACGCCGCCCAGCATCATCGTCGCGGCCTTGTCGGGGTCGCCCCCGCGCACCAGCGCGTCGGCTGCGATGAAATAGGCGTCGTTGATCGCAAATCGGCCGAACATCTCACCCCGCAACTTATGCAGTTCCGGTTCGTCCGCCTGGGCCTTCCTTGCCGCCGAGACCGGGGCACCGGGCAGGTCGGGCCGTGCCTGAAAGGCATAACCCGCTGCGCCCAGCATCAGCGCCGCACCCGCGAACGACCAAAGAGTCCGCGGCACACCAAGCAGCCACAGCAGCGCGAACGCCGCTGCGCCAATCGCGGTGAGCGCGATCCAGCCCATCATTTGCGCCGCCTCCGAATGGTTCCGCGCGCCAGCCACAGTCCGGCGCCGAGCAGCAGCAATGGCGTCAGCCATAGCGGCGCGGTCGTCCAGCTGAACGGAGGATCATAGGTCACATAGCTGCCATAGCGCTCGATCAGCCAGTTGCGCACCGCCTCCGGGGTCTCGCCCGCCGCGATCTTCTGACGCACGATCCGGCGCATATCGGCGGCCATGTCGACGTCGCTGTCGGCGATCGACTGACCCTGACAGACAAGACAGCGCAGTGTCCCCATCAGTCTGGCCGCCTGCGCTTCTTTGCCGGCGTCGGGAAGCTGCGAATAGCCGAGGTCCGCAGGCACCCCTGCCGCCAGCGCGAGGCTGAGCAACAGGCTCATTGCGCCTCCTCCAGCGCCTTGAGCAGCTTCGGCACGTCGTCCTCGCGGATATCGCCGATGTGCTGGGCGGCGATCTTGCCCTGACTGTCGATTACGAAGGTTTCCGGAACGCCCGACGAGCCGATGCCGATCTGCACGATCCGGTCGTAATCGTTGCCGATCCGCGCATAGGGATCGCCATGGCGCGACAGGAATGCCTTCACTGCTTCGGTGCTGTCCTTGATCGCTACGGCATCGATCTCGACCCCTGCGGCCTTGAGCTTCATCAGTTGCGGTGCTTCGGCGATGCAGGGCACGCACCAGCTCGCGAAGACATTGAGCAATCGCGGCTTGCCGGTCGCGAGGTCAGCGCGCGAAAGCCCCGGCTTCCCTTCCACCATCGCCGGCAGGCTGAATTCGGGCAGCGGTTTCCCGACCAGCGCCGACTTGACCACCGTCTCGCCGGTGTCCTGCAGCCGCCACGCCGCCAGCGCGACCACGGCCAGAAACACCACTAATGGCACCCAGAGTGTCCAGCGCTTCACCAGTCGGCCTCCTCGCGCCGCTTCACGTTACGCCGCTCGCGCTTCAACCGCCCGATCAGCGACAATGCGCCGCCCAGAGCGATCAATCCGCCGCCCAGCCAGATCAGCGTCACGAACGGCTTCCACCACAGCCGCAGCTGCCAGCGTCCCTGTGCATCCTGCGCGCCCAGTACCGCATAGAGCTGCCCGTCGAGGCGTGTCGAGATCGCGGCCTCGGCGGTATCGGTCGGGGGCGAGGCATAGAAGCGCCGTTGCGGCCGCAGCAGGACCATCGGCCCGTCCACCGGCCCGCGGCTCGCGGTTACCCGCCCCTCGACCGCCGACCAGTTCTCTCCGACCACCGGCGCCACGCCGTTCAGCACTACCCGCCACGGTCCGACATAATAGGGCTGGCCATAGCGCGCCGCGACCAGCCGTTCGCTCGTGAAGGCGCTGTCGGCGGCCATTCCAGCCAGGCTTACTGCCACGCCAAAATGCGCGATCACCATGCCCCAGGTGAACATCGGGGTCCGCAATAGTTTGCGCTTCCACAGCGGCGCGAAGCTCGCCACCGCAAGCCCTGCAGCAAGGCCGAGCCCGACGATCTCCATCCATCCCGTGCCCGGCGCGGCGAAGAAGGTGCCCGCCATCACCAGCACGCTCAGCGCAATGGGCACGGTCAGCTTGGTCAGCAGCGCGTTGAAATCGTCGCGCCGCCAGTTGAGCAGCGGCCCTACTGCCATCGCCGCGACCAGCAGCAATGCGATCGGGCCGGCCGCCTTGTTGAAGAAGGGCGGGCCGACCGACAGTTGCTCGCCCATCGCTTGCGCGGCAATCGGGTAGAGCGTGCCGATCAGCACGATGCCAAGGATTACGGAGAGCAGCAGGTTGTTGAGCACCAGCCCACCCTCGCGGCTCAGCAGGTCAAATCCCTGCCCTGCCTTCACCCGCCCGACGCGCGCGCCATAGAGCACAAGCGCCCCGCCGATATAGATGGCGAGCAGGAAAAGGATGAAGCTGCCCCGTTCCGGATCGACGGCAAAGGCATGGACGCTGGTCAGGATGCCCGACCGGACCAGAAAGGTGCCGACCATCGACATCGAAAAGGCAACGACCGCCAGCATCAGCGTCCAAGCGCGAAGCCCGTCGCGCGCCGCCAGCACGTTGACCGAATGGAGCAATGCCGTCGCCGCGAGCCAAGGCATCAGCGAGGCGTTCTCGACCGGGTCCCAGAACCACCAGCCGCCCCAGCCCAACTCGTAATAGGCCCAATAGCTGCCCGCGGTGATGCCGATCGTCAGGAACACCCATGCTGCGAGCACCCAGGGCCGCATCGCGCGCGCGAACACCGGTCCGACCTCGCGCGTCACCATCGCCCCCACCGCAAAGGAGAAGGCGATCGAGAGCCCGACGTAGCCGAAATAGAGCGTCGGCGGATGGAAGGCCAAACCCGGATCCTGAAGAAGCGGGTTCAATCCAAGACCATCGAGCGCCGCAGGGTCGAGCCGGGTGAACGGGCTCGAGGCCACCAGCAGGAAAGCGTAGAAGCCAAGCGCGATGAATGCCTGCGCGCCCAGCGTCGCGGTCAGCGTCGCGCGGTCGAGCTTCCGCTCCAGCAGCGCGATCGCCGCGCCGGCCAGCGCCAGCACGGTGACCCATAGCAGCATCGAGCCTTCATGGTTCCCCCATGCCCCCGCAAACTTGTAGAGCAACGGCTTGGCCGAATGGCTGTTCTGCGCGACCAGCAGCACCGACATGTCGGATCGCAGGAACAGCACGATCAGCAGCCCGAACGACAGTGCCGCCAGCACGCCCTGCACGATTGCAGCAGGGCGAACCGCCGCGACCAGCTCATCATGCCTGAGCCGCAGGCCCAGCGCCGCCATCGCAAGCTGCATCAGCGCCATCGCCGCGGCGAGCCACAGCGCCGCAAGTCCTGCTTCTGCGATCATTTGCTCAGCGTCTCGGGCGACGGCATCTTCTTGGCGATCTCCGGCGGCATGTAGCGCTCGTCATGCTTGGCGAGCAGATTGTCGGCCACGAAGCCGCCGTCCGCGGTAAACTTGCCTTCGGCCACAACACCGGAGCCTTCCTTGAACAGGTCGGGCGCGACGCCGGTGAAGCGCACCGGCACCTTGGCTTCCTTGTCCGTAACGACGAAGCTGATTGTAATCCCGTCGGGCAGATGCCTGATCGAGCCGCTCTCGACCATCCCGCCCAATCGAACTGCCTTGTCTACCGGCGGGTTCTTGGTCGCGACATCGCTCGGCGTGTAGAAGAACGCTGCCTGATCCTTGAGCGCGGACAACGCAAGTCCGCTCGCTCCGCCGATCGCGACGAGCGCAGCAAGCCCCAGCATCAGGCGTTGATGCTTGCGTTTCATTTGCGATCCCTCAGCGCGTCGGCTGCGCGTTCGGCCCCACGCATCGCCAGCCAGCTTACGACCGAAAGCCCGCCGACGCCGGCGGTCACCACCGCGTAGGCGGCAAGAATAAAGGGCCAGTGGTTCATGCCGCCATCCGCCGCAACCGCGCTTCGACGCGTTGAGTCGCCAGTGCCGCGCGCATCCGCATCAGCACGATACCGCCGAACATCAGGCCAAAGCCCGACGCCGTCATGAACAGCGGCCACAGCATCGAATCATGGATGCTGGATTGGGTCAGGGTGATGCTCTGCCCCTGATGCAGCGTCTGCCACCATATCACCGAATAGCGGATCACCGGCAGCAGCGCCGTTCCCGCGATTCCGAACAGCGCCGGGATACGCCCGTCGCCGCCCCGCTCACGGTCGGCGCGTTCAAGCGCGATCCAGGCGATATAGACAAAGAATAGCAGCAGCATCGACGTCAGTCGCCCGTCCCACTCCCACCAGGTGCCCCAGGTCGGGCGGCCCCAGATCGATCCGGTGATCAGGCAAAGCGCGGCGAACACGGCCCCGACTGGAGCGATCGCGCGCGCCGCGAGATTTGCCAGCGGATGCTTCCACACCAGATATGCGAAACAGGCGATGGCGAGCGAGGTCCACCCTCCCATCCCCAGCCATGCGCTGGGCACATGGACGTAAAGGATTCGGACGCTCTCCTTCTGGAGATAGTCGGGCGGTGTCTGCGTCAGTCCGCCCCAGGCGCCGACAAGCACCAGCAGCAGCCCGCTCCAGAAGAGGATGGGCGTCAGCGGGCGCGCAAGCTTCAGGAAGCGCGTGGGATTGGCGAGTGCGTGGATCACGGCGTTTCGCCGCCTTTAAGCGGATTCGCCGCTCAAGTCCAAACCCCGATTCATGTGATTGTCACGTTGGCGCGCACTCAGGCGGCGAGTTTGTCGAACTCGTCTTCGGAGAGTGATATCTGGAACTCGAGGCCGGCCTCGAAATCGGTCGCCCATACGACTCGTGCGGCCCAATGGCCGACATGCGGCAGCGTCAGCCAGATCACCGAATCGCGGCGCAGCGCAGAGAAGGTCTCGATCTTGGCGCCGTGGAGCGAGAGGTCCACCACCTTGCACAGCGCGCGGTCGAGACCGCCGCGACCTACCCGCGCATCGAGCGAAACGGGCGCACGCGGCGCGCGCCGCCGGCCCAGAACCGCGGGTTCGAATTCAGCTGCAAAGGAACGCTTGCCCGGTGTCATCATCGGGCAAGCCTAGGCAATGATGGCTAACGGCGCGTTAACGCCGTCAGCCCGCATCTTACTTCTTGGAGAGCGAAAGCCCGCCGAAACGCTTGTTGAAGCGTGCCACCTGACCACCGGCATCGAGCATCTGGCCACGGCCGCCGGTCCATGCCGGGTGCGCCAGCGGATCGATGTCGAGCTGCATCGTGTCGCCTTCCTTGCCCCAGGTGGTGCGGGTCTCGAACACGGTGCCGTCGGTCATCTGCACCTTGATCATGTGATAGTCGGGGTGCGTGTCTTTCTTCACGGGTCTTTATCCTTGGATAGGCCACCGGTTTCCGACCGGCAGCAAGAGGCGCGGCCCCTAGCAGAGCCGCGCCCGTGTTGCAATGCGAAGGGGCAGGTGCCCGAAATCAGGCTGAGGGCGGGTCCGTGATCATCGCGGTAAACTCGCACTCGGTCGCCAGATCGTCGCCCAGATACGCCTTGCCCGCAAACTTGCAGACACGCGAGCGCTTCTGGAGGAACTCGACTTCGAGACGCAGCAGGACGCCGGGCTCGACGGGCTTGCGGAACTTCACGCCGTCGATCGACAGGAAGTAAACAAGCTTGCCGGTGCCGGCGAGACCCAGGCTCTCGACCGCGAGCACGCCCGCTGCCTGCGCCAGCGCTTCGATCTGAAGCACGCCGGGCATGATCGGCCTTCCCGGGAAATGTCCCTGGAAGAACTCCTCGTTGATCGTCACCGCCTTGATCGCGACGATGCGCTGGTCGGGGATCAGGCTCTCGACCCGGTCGACCAGCAGCATCGGGTAGCGGTGCGGGAGCGCCGCCATGACCCGCCCGATATCGAGCGGGCCGATGGAGCCTCCCGTCACTGCCGGATCGGTCACCGGCCCGGCGCGGCCGGGGCGGGCTGCTGTGCCGGCTGCTGCGGCGGCGGAGCGGTGGTGCTGACGCTCGGCAGCTGCTGGTTCAGTGCAGCGAGGACCGGATCGGTGATGTCAGCCGCGGTGGCCGAGAACAGCAAGCTGCTCTTCGCGACGGCGATCGTCGCACCGCGCTGGTTCGCAACCTGCTCGATGACCGGCACCAGACGCTGTGCAATCTGCTGCTCCACATACTGCGCATTGCGGCGCAGGGTCTGCTCACGCTCGGTGATCGAGCGCTGGATGGGCTCCGCCTTCTTCTGGAAGGCCTGGACGCGCAGGTCGAGCGCGGGGTCCTGCTTGCCGTTCGCAGCCCGCAGGGCGGTCTCGATGGCGGTGCGCTCGGCCTGCAGCGGCTGGCTCTGCTGCTGCGCGAACTGCTGGAACTGCGTCTGCTGAGTCTGCAGCTGCGTGCGCGCGGCGGCGCAGGCGGTGCACGTGCTCATCACACGCTCGACATCGACAACAGCTACCTTGGCATCGGCGAGTGCCTGCGCTGCGGCGGTACCGGCACCCAGCGAGGCGCCAGCAATCGCCAGTGCGGCGACAATGATCTTGGTTTTCGACATTAGAAGGAAGTCCCCACGTTGAAGCTGAAGAGTTTGTCGTCGTCGCCCTCGATCTTGGTGAGGGCATAGGCGAGATCGAGCCGTAGCGGGCCAAACGGCGAATTCCAATTGGCGCCGATGCCCACCGAGACGCGCGGCCGGGGCGAATTGCCCAGGAAGCGTTCCTGGAAGGGTGCAGTCTCGATATTGTATCGCGAGTTGATCGACGTACCGGAACACGCGCCACCCGCGGTTGCCGAATAGCCGATAACGCAGGTGGTGGCCTGACCCGGTGCAACCGCGTCGGTCGAAGGGACGATATAGATCGGGCGCCCTTCGGAATCGAACTGCGGCGTCTGGATCGGCAACAGCGACGGCGATCCGTCGGCGTTGAACAGCTTGTTCCCGGCGGAGTCGGTTGCCTGGGTGAAGTTCGCGGCCTTGGCGGGCTGGCGAACGCCCCAGTTCGCGCCGGCCATCACGAAGATCGACGGACGGATTCCCATTTCGCGCGCGCCAGCGCCCAGCGGGATCTCAAGCTCGAGCTTGCCGAGATAATAGGCGCGTCCGCCGATCGCATCGTCGAAGATCTGGTCCTTGTCGGTGACCAGTGTCTGGTTTCCGGCGGCCACCGAGCCGGTGTAGCTGAGGCGCTGTACACGCGGACCAACGCCGCGGATATCGAAGCCGCGGAACTGCGGTTCGCCCAGGAAGAAGCGGTCGGTGATGCGCACCGGATCGATGCTGCCCGTGGTCTTCTCGAGGCTGTGGATATAGCCACCCTCAAGCCCGGCCGAGAAGATCCAGCCGCCACCGATGTTCCAGTATTTGTCGGCGTCGAAGCGGGCGCGGGCGTATTTCACGTCGCCGCCAAGACCCGCAAAGTCGGTGCCCAGCACCAGTCGCTGGCCCGCGGTGGGGCGCAGACGGCTGTTGAGGCTGTCATAGATGAGCGACAGGCCGACGCTCGACGTCCAGCGCTTGCCCAGCGCTTCGCAAAGATAGCGGCCGGCCTTGAGCGGATCGCAGACACCGTTGGTGAAGAAGCTGCCCTGATCAAGGCCCACCGAATCGTGCGTCAGCGAATAGCGAGCCGATGCGGTCCAATATTCGGTCAGCGGAACGCCCAGCACCAGCTGCCCGCCGGTCGATACCTGCTGATAGGTGGTGCGCCGATCGGAGCCGAGATAGTTGAACGAGTTATAGTCGCGGCGGAAGATCGTGCCGCCCAGCGCGATGTTCTGGTCGAACAGATAGGGTTCAGTGAACCCGACCTCGATCGACTTCGAATAGCTCGAATAATCGACCGACAGACGCAGATCCTGGCCCTTGCCGCGGAAGTTGCGCTGGCGGATCGATCCCTGGAAGATGAACCGCTCAAGGCTCGAGAAACCTGCCGACAGCGTCAGCTCGCCGGTCGACTTTTCTTCAACATTGGCGGTCAGCACGACGCGGTCGGGAGTCGAGCCTTCCTTCTGCTCGATCTCGAACTTCTCGCCGAAATAGCCGAGCGAGTTGATGCGGTCCTGCGAACGCTTGACCAGGAAGGTGTTGAATGCGTCGCCCTCGGCGAGACGCAGCTCTCGGCGGATCACCTTGTCCTGGGTCTGGGTATTGCCGACGATGTCGATCCGCTCGACATAGGTTCGGCGCGCCTCGGCGATGTTGAAGGTGAGCGTCATCGTCAAGTTCTCGCGGTCACGCTTGAACTCGGGCGAAACGTTGGCGAAGGCATAGCCGAACATGCCTGCCGTTTCGGAGAGCTGGTCGACCGTGTCCTCGACCATCTTGGCGTTGTACCAGGCGCCTTCCTTGATCGCGAGGTTGCCGGCCAGCACCTTGTCGTCAAAGTCGCGGATGCTGCTGTCGACCGTCACCGGCCCGAACTTGTAGCGCGGACCTTCCTCGACGACATAGGTGATGATGAAGTCTTTTTTGTCGGGCGTCAGCTCGGCGACCGCCGAAACCACGCGGAAATCGGCATAGCCTTGCGTCAGATAGAATTGGCGCAGCTTCTGCTGGTCATAGGCGAGCCGATCCTGATCATAGCTGGTGTTCGAGCTCATGATCGTGGTGAGACGCGCCTGCTTGGTCGCCATCTCGCCGCGCAGCTTGCCGTCCTTGAACACCTCGTTGCCGATGATGTTGATCTGGCGGACCTTGGACTTCGCGCCTTCCTCGATCTCAAAGATCACATCGACGCGATTCTGGTCGAGGCTGACCATCTTGGGTTCGACGGTGGCGGCGAAGCGGCCCTGACGGCGATAGAGCTCGACGATACGCGCGACGTCGGCGCGCACCGCGGTGCGGGTGAACATCTGGCGCGGCGCCAGCTTGATTTCCTTGACGATCTTGTCGTTCTTCAGCCGCTTGTTGCCCTCCAGCACCACGCGGTTGATGATCGGGTTCTCGCGCACGCGTACGACGATATCGCCGCTCTCGACGCCTTCGATCGTCACATCGGCCAGCAGCTCGCTCGCCAGCAGGTCACGGATGCCCTGGTCAAGGCTCTCGGTGGTGTAGGGCTGGCCCACGCGGATGCGCGTGTAAGACAGCACGGTCTCGGGCTCGAGACGCTGAGTTCCCTCCACACGCAACGAGCGCACCGTCCGTGCCGGTTCGGGAACCGCTACGGGCGTTACCGGCGCCTGCTGGGCGACCGGAGCGGGTGCTGGCTGCTGCGGCGCTTGCTGCGCGAACGCGACGCCCGACAGGACTGTGCCCGTCAGGAGCAGCGCAGTGGCGCGCACGCCGATTTTCGTAACCTTGATTGCAGTCACTATCCTACCCCAGTCGGACTTAAAGAGTTTTCTGGCCGAAGCGTGGGCCGGCGGCGAACCGCCCTGCCCTAACCGCGTCAGCCGATCAACCCGGCCAGATTTCTCCACACGCCAAAGGCGCCGAGATCGTTGAATGTCACCAGAAGCATCAGCGCCAGGATCGCCACCATCCCACCGCGAAATGCCCACTCCATCACCTCTGGCCCAACGGGTTTCCGCCGGACCGCTTCGATCGCATAGAACAGAAGATGGCCACCATCCAGCACCGGGACTGGCAACAGGTTGATGAATCCCAGATTAATCGAGACGAGCGCGATGAGGAATACGAACTCCGTCGGTCCCAATGCCAATCGTTCGCCCGAGACCTGAGCGATTCGCAATGGCCCGCCCAACTCGCTCACCGACCGGCGACCGGTAATGATCTGGCCAAGCCCGTCGATCTGCATCTGGATGATCCGGCCGGTCTCGCGGATCCCCGTCATCGGGGCTTCCCATATACTGACTGGCACCAGATCGACGGGTCCGGAGCGGACTCCGAGCACGCCCAGCCGGTAGACGTTGCCGAACCGGTCCTTCTCCTTACGAACGCCGGTGGTGACGCTCAGATCGAGCTTGCGACCATTCCGCTCGAGGCCGATTTGGATCGGCTCGGCCGGACGCATGGTCACATAACGTGCGATCTCGGTGAACCCATCCACGGAACGGCCACCGACCGAGAGGATCCGGTCTCCCGGCTGAAGTCCGGCCGCGGCGGCAGCACTCCCCTTATCCACCGTCCCGATTACGGGCGCGGTGTTGGGCTGGCCATATGCCACCGCAAATGCAGCCAGAATCGCGATAGCGATCACAAAGTTGGTTACAGGTCCGGCCGCGACCACGATCGCGCGCTGCCACACCGGTTTGGCCTGGAACGTTTTCTCCCGCTCAGCCGCGGGAAGCGATAGCCACTCCGCGCTGGGCTGCCCCGCCGGGTTCATGTCGCCTGCGAACTTGACGTAGCCACCCAGCGGCAGCCACCCGAATTTCCAGCGTGTCCCGCGCTTGTCGGTGAAACCGGCAATCTCTCGCCCGAACCCGATCGAGAAGGCGTCCGCCTTGATCCCGAACATGCGGCCTGCCGCATAATGCCCCAGCTCGTGCACGAAAACGAGCGGCCCGATTACCAGCAGGAATGCGAGAATGTACAAGAAGAAACCGGGATTTTCGGTCAAATGACGCAGTCCTTCACACGCTCACCCGCGATTGTCCGCGCTTCCGCATCGATCATCAACAGCTGATCGAGCGTTTCCGGCGCGGCCGGATCATAGCGCTCCAGCGTATCCGAGACGATTGCGGCAATTTCAAGAAAGCCGATGCGCCGTGCGAGGAACGCGGCGACGGCCACTTCGTTCGCGGCATTGAGCACCGCAGGACGCGCGCCGCCCGCTGCCAGCGCCTCGCGCGCCAGCCTCAGGCACGGGAATCGATCATAATCGGGCGCCTCGAAGTCGAGTCGACCGATCCGGGCAAGATCCAGCCGCTGACAAGGGGTCTCCATGCGACGCGGCCAGGCAAGCGTATAGGCGATCGGAACACGCATGTCGGGCGAGCCCAGCTGCGCCAGCACCGACCCGTCGGCATATTCCACCATCGAATGGATCACCGACTGGCGATGGACGATCACATCAAGCTGTTCGGGTGCCACCGGGAACAGGTGAAACGCCTCGATCAGCTCCAGTCCCTTGTTCATCAGCGTCGCCGAATCGACGCTGATCTTAGCGCCCATCGACCAGTTGGGGTGCGCCACCGCCTGTTCGGGCGTGATCCCGCGCATCTCCGCTAACGCCCGTTCGCGGAACGGCCCGCCGCTCGCAGTGAGGATGATCTTTGAAACCTTGTCTGCATTATCGGATTCAAAGCACTGAAAAATAGCATTATGCTCTGAATCGACTGGAAGCAGGGTAGCGCCACTCTCGGCTACGGCGCGGGTGACGACCTCGCCCGCCGAAACGAGTGACTCCTTATTCGCCAGCGCGATTGTGCGACCGCCCTCGATCGCTGCCATCACCGGCTTGAGGCCCGCGGTGCCGACGATCGCGGCCATCGTCCAGTCAGCGCCCATCCGTGCCGCTTCGCATACGGCGCTCGCACCGCCAGCAGCTTCGATCCCGCTTCCAGCCAGCAACTCGCGCAGCGTTGGCAGGCGACTCTCGTCCGCTACCACGGCAAGCTTCGCCCGCACGCGCTTTGCGGCGGCGGCCAGCCCGACGGCGTCGCTATTGGCGGTCAGCGCGGTCACCTCGAAACTGTCGGGTGCCCGTGCGATCAGGTCGAGCGTCGAGGTGCCGACCGATCCGGTCGCACCGAGGATGGTGACGCTCCTCATCGAACCGCCAGCACCAGCAACGCGGCGACCGGCGCGACCGGCACCAGCCCGTCGAGACGATCGAGCACGCCGCCATGGCCGGGGAGCAGATTGCCCGAGTCCTTCACGCCCGCGCGGCGCTTGAGCCAGCTCTCATAAAGGTCGCCTGCCTGTGCCAGCACCGCCAGCAACGGCGTCGCGGCAGCAAGACGCCAGTCGAGGCCCCAAAGGGTCAGGATCGCGGCGAACAGCCCCGCCCCGGCGACACCGCCCAGCAACCCTGCCCAGGTCTTGTTCGGACTGACCTGCGGCATCAGCTTCGGTCCGCCGATCGTCCGTCCCGCAAAATACGCCCCGATATCGCACGCCCAGACCAGCGCCATCGCCCAGAAGGCCAGCAGCAGCCCCGCCTCGCGCAGCACCAGCAGCGCCAGTACCGGCAGCCCGATATACAGCGCGCCTGCCCCCAGCATCCCGTTGCGTGTCGCTGCGGCAATGAAGAACATCGCACCCAGCATCAGGCTGAATGCGAGGAACCCCGGACCCGCCGCGATCGGCGCCATGATCGCCAGCGGCACCGTCAACGCATATTGCGCCAGCTTCTTCTGCCCCGGCGTCGCGCCGTGCAGCCCGCCCCATTCGTGGATCATCACGATCCCGGCGAGCGTCACCAGCAGCCAGAAGGCGAACCCGCCCAGCCATAATGCGGACGCCGCCACCGCGATCAGCAGCACGCCCACCAGTGCACGCACCGGCAGGTCTGCATTCTTCCGTGGCGCTGTGTCGTTCACAACCCTCCGAACCGACGCTGCCGGTTACCGAACTGCGCGATCGCATCGGCCAGCGCGGCACCGTCGAAATCGGGCCACAGCGTATCGACGAACAGCAACTCGGCATAGGCTGCCTGCCACAGCAGGAAGTTGGAGAGCCGTTGCTCGCCCGAGGTACGGATCAGCAGATCCAACGGAGGCAGGCCATGGGTGGTCAGCGCGTCGCCGAACATGGCCTCGTCGATCACCGCCGGGTCGAGTTCACCCGCCTTCGCCGCTGCCGCAAGCCGCTGCGCCGCCGCAACGATCTCGGCCTGCGCGCCATAGTTGAGCGCGATCACAAGCGTCGCGCCGGTATTGACCGACGTACGTTCGATCGCCGCGTCGATCATCGCCACCAGATCGTCCGACAGTGCGTGATAGTCGCCGATCACGCGTAACCGCACATTCTCCGCCACCAGGTCGCGCAGTTCGTTCTTGAGGAAATAGCGCAGCAGACCCATCAGGTCGCGCACCTCCTCCTCGGGCCGCCGCCAATTCTCGGACGAGAAGGCGTAGAGCGTGAGGACTTCGATGCCCAGATCGCGCGCGGCCCGGGAGACGCGTTTCACCGCGTCCACGCCCTGCTTGTGCCCGGCAAGCCGCGGCAGTCGCCGGGCCTTCGCCCAGCGTCCGTTGCCGTCCATGATGATCGCGACGTGGCGGGGAACGGCCCCGCCCTCCGGACTCGCCGGAATAGGGGCGGAGACCGCGGTCACTTGCCCAGAATTTCCTTTTCCTTCGCCGCTGCCGCCGCGTCGATATCGGCGATGGTGGCGTCGGTCAGCTTCTGGACTTCGGTCTCGTGGCGCTTGCGCTCGTCCTCGCCGAACACGCCCTTCTTCTCGTCGGTCTTCAGGCTGTCGTTGCCGTCGCGGCGCACGTTACGCGCGGCGATGCGGGCGTTCTCGGCGTACTTGCTTGCAAGCTTCGCCAGTTCCTTGCGGCGTTCCTCGGTCAGATCGGGAATCGGCAGGCGCAGAGTCTGTCCGTCGACGATCGGGTTGAGGCCGAGGCCTGCCGAGCGGATCGCCTTGTCGACCGGGCCGACATTGGACTTGTCCCACACCGTTACCGAAAGCAGGCGCGATTCAGGCGCGGCGACGGTCGCCACCTGGGTGATCGGCATATGTGCGCCATAAACCTCGACCGTCACGGGATCGAGCAGCGTGATGCTCGCTCGGCCGGTGCGCAGCCCCTGCAGATCATGCTTGAGCGATTCGACCGCGCCCGCCATCCGGCGCTCCAGGTCGGCCTTGTCGTAAGCGGCCATGTTCAGCTTCCTCTTATGCGGATTCGGGTGGGTTACGGACGATCGTCGAGGTGCCCTCACCGCGCAGCACGGCTTCCAGAGTGCCCTCGTCGCGGATGTTGAACACGACGATCGGAATGTTGTTGTCGCGGCACAAAGCCACCGCGGTGGCATCCATGACCTTGAGGTTGTCGACCAGCACGCGGTCGAAGCTCAGCTCCTCATACCGCGTTGCCGTCGGCACCTTCTTGGGATCGGCATTGTACACGCCATCGACGCTGGTGCCCTTGAACAGCGCATCGCAGTTCATCTCGGCTGCGCGCAGTGCCGCCGTGGTGTCGGTGGTGAAGAATGGCAGCCCGGTGCCCGCAGCGAAGATCACCACGCGGCCCTTCTCCATGTGCCGCATCGCCTTGCGGCGGATATAGGGTTCCGAAACGCTCGCCATCGGGATCGCCGACTGGACGCGCGTATCGACGCCGAGCCGCTCGAGCGTGTTTTGCATCGCCAGCGCGTTCATCACCGTCGCGAGCATACCCATATAGTCGGCGCTCGCCCGCTCGAAGCCCTGCGCGGCGCCGGCGAGACCGCGGAAGATGTTGCCCCCGCCCACGACCATGCAGATTTCGAACCCGGCTTCGGTCGCCGCCTTCACTTCGCGCGCCACCCGCTCGCAGGTGGCGGGATCGATGCCGAACTGGCCCTGACCCATCAGCACCTCGCCCGAGAGTTTGAGCAGGATTCGTTTGAAGCGTGGCGCGGTCATCTGGCCCTTGATTCTGTCGGTTATTGGGGAGCGGCGCGGACCCTAGATGAGCCTCGCGACAGGGACAAGCGGCAGCGCGGGTTTTCCGCTAGCATCGCGCTCAACGGAGGCGCGAATCTCATGCCAAACCACGCTCAGCTTGCGGCCAAGCTCCTGCGCGATGCCGCGCTTTTCTTTCGCGATGTCGGCGCGCAGAACCCCGCCCTTGCGGAAGAGATGAGCGAGAACGCCGCGGTCTATGAGGAGGTCGCCGGTCTCACCGAAGCCGATCCGCTCGGCGAACTCCCGATCGACGACCCCGACTGAGCCACCAAAGGGCCCAGCAAAAAGGGCGCGGCCACCGTAGTGGCCACGCCCCTTCTTGTTCGCAAAGCGATACGACTTAGCGGTTCAGGCCCGCCGTCGCCGCGACTTCCGCAGCGAAGTCGCTCTCTTCCTTCTCGATGCCTTCGCCGAGCTGGAAGCGGACATAGTCCTTGAGCACGATCGTCGCGCCGGCGTCCTTGCCCGCCTTGGCGATCACGTCCTGAACGGGCGTCTTGCCGTCCATCACGAACGCCTGGGTCAGCAGCGCGTTCTCCTTCTTGAACTTCTCGATCGGGCCGTTGAGGATCTTCTCGGCCACTTCGGCGCTCTTGCCCACGATCTTGTCGGCGTTCTTCTCACGCAGGATCGCAGCCTCGCGCTCGACGACTTCCGGATCGAGATCCTCGACCGACAGCGCCAGCGGGAACGCTGCGGCGATGTGCATCGCGATCTGCTTGCCCAGCGGCTCGAGCACGTCGACACCGGCATCGCTCTCGAGCGCGACGAGCACGCCGATCTTGCCGAGGCCGGGGGCCGCAGCGTTGTGGACGTACGGGATCACCGCGCCGTTGGTCACTTCGACCTTCTTCGCGCGGCGCAGAACCTGATTCTCGCCGATCGTGGCGATGTTCGCGGTCAGCACTTCCTCGATCGTGCCGCCCTCGATCTTCGCAGCCTTGAGCACCTCGACATCGTCGATGCCGCCTTCGAGCGCGACCGCGGTCACTTCACGGACGAAGCCCTGGAAGATCTCGTTCTTGGCAACGAAGTCGGTCTGCGAGTTGACCTCGACGGCCACACCCTTGGTCCCGGCGACGGCGAGGCCGACCAGACCCTCGGCCGCGGTGCGGCTCGACTTCTTGGCGGCAGCGGCCAGGCCCTTGGTGCGCAGCCAGTCGACTGCGGCGTCCATGTCGCCGTTGGTCTCGGTCAGCGCCTTCTTGCAATCCATCATGCCGGCGCCGCTCAGCTCGCGCAGTTCCTTGACGGCTGCTGCAGTGATCTCTGCCATGTCTAATTCCTCGGTTTAAGCTGAATGTCTTGAATGTGATGCGGGCGGAGCAAAGCTGAAATGCCCTGCCCCGCCCCCATTACGTCTGGATGACGGCTCAGGCGTCGATCTGGCGCTCGCCCTCGGCGGCCGTTTCCGGCTCGGTCGAGGCTGCCGGAGCTTCCGGCTCGGCGACGACGGCAGGTGCCGGCTCGGCCAGCGCTGCTTCGACCGGCGGCACTTCGGCCGCACCGAAGTCTGCACCGCTCACAACTTGCGCGTGCTGGTTGCCGCGGGTCGCCGCGATGGCGATGGCTTCGCAATACAGGCGGATCGCGCGGCTGGCGTCATCGTTCGCCGGAACCGGGAATGCGATGCCGTCGGGCGAGACGTTCGAGTCAAGGATCGCGACGACGGGGATACCCAGCGTGTTGGCTTCCTTGATCGCCAGCTCTTCCTTGTTGGCGTCGATCACGAACATGATGTCCGGAATGCCGCCCAGGTCGCGAATGCCGCCGAGCGACAGCTCGAGCTTGTCCTTCTCGCGGGTCAGGTTGAGCACTTCCTTCTTGGTCAGGCCGTGCGTGTCGCCCGAAAGCTGCTCTTCAAGCGTCTTGAGGCGCTTGATCGACTGCGAAATGGTCTTCCAGTTGGTGAGCATGCCGCCCAGCCAGCGATGGTTGACGAAATGCTGGTTCGACTTGCGCGCTGCGTCGGCAATGGCTTCCTGCGCCTGGCGCTTGGTGCCGACGAACAGCACCTTGCCACCGGCTGCAACGGTCGAGCTGACGAATTCCAGAGCGCGCGCGAAGAGCGGCACGGTCTGCGACAGGTCGATGATGTGAACGCCGTTGCGATCGCCAAAGATGTAAGGCTTCATCTTCGGGTTCCAGCGGTGCGTCTGGTGGCCGAAATGTGCGCCCGACTCGAGCAGCTGCTGCATGGAGACGACTGGTGCCGCCATAGGGATAACTCCTTCCGGTTGATCCTCTGGGAAGCGAGTGACCGTGAGCCAGAGGCCCGCAGCACCGGGTTATGATGCTTCCCATGTGGGGTTGAGGCGGCGCCCTTAGCCGAGCCCGTGGCGGATTGCAATGCCCGGAGGTGGTAACGCGTACGATACAATTGGTATTGCATTATGAATGCAATGGTATTGTATATGTCCCATTGAGGCCGCCGCGGATCGCGCAGGCGGAGCGACAATGGGAGGGGAAACGTGGCGCGTGCTGATGCGGCGCCGGCGAGTGTAACTGCGCCGGCCAAGAACCACTATGTCATTCTCGACGGGCTGCGTGGCGTCGCCGCGCTGATGGTCCTGCTCATGCACCTGTTCGAAGGGCATACGGGCGGCGACCTGCACAAGATGATCATCAACCACGGCTACATCGCCGTGGACTTCTTCTTCCTGCTCTCGGGCTTCGTCGTCGCCTACGCCTATGACGACCGCTGGGGCGGCATGACCCAGTGGGAATTCTACAAGCGCCGCCTCATCCGGCTTCAGCCGATGGTGATCTTCGGCTCGATCGTCGGCGCGGCTCTGTTCGTGTTCCAGATCGATCCTTTCTACCCGCTCGCCGCCGGCGCCTCGCTGTGGCAGGTGCTGTTGCTGATGGGAATCGGCTTCACGCTGATCCCCGTCCCGCCGTCCATGGACGTGCGCGGCTGGGGGGAGACCTTCCCGCTGAATGGCCCGGCCTGGTCGCTGTTCTTCGAATATTGCGCCAACATCCTTTACGCAGTCGGCCTGTACCGGCTGTCGAACCGCTGGCTCGGCGTGCTCGTCGCCATCGCCGGTGCCGCGCTGTTCCACCTCGCCGTGTTCGGCGAGCGCGGCGATCTGGTCGGCGGCTGGACGCTCACCGGCGAGGGGCTGTATATCGGCTTCGTCCGGCTGCTCTTCCCCTTCTTCGCCGGCGTGCTGATGATGCGGCTCGGCATGAAGATCCGCATGAAGGGCGCCTTCTGGGCCAGCAGCCTGTTGCTGATCGTCGCGCTGTCGCTGCCCCGTTTCGGCGGCACAGAGAATCTGTGGATGAACGGCCTCTACGAAGCGTTCTGCGTGATCGTGATCTTCCCGCTGGTCGTCGCGATCGGTGCGGGGCAACAGCAGATGGACGGTGTGTCGCTGCGCATCGCGCGCTTCTTCGGCGACCTCTCCTACCCGCTCTACATCACGCACTATCCGCTCGTGTATATCTACATGGCGTGGATCGTGACCGATAAGCCGTCGACCAACGAGGCGATCGTCGGCGGGGTCGCGGTGGCGGTTGCTGCCATCGCTCTCGCCTATGCCGCCCTCAAGCTCTACGACCTGCCGGTCCGCCGCTGGCTCGGCAAGCGGCTGCTGACGCGGGAGGCTTAAGACACGCGGCTGCATGTTCCGGCTGCTCGGCGAGCGGCTGGAACATGAGAACAAAAAGAGATTGACAGTCGGAACGTGAGTGGAACATAAAGGGTTCACACAGCGGGCATCGAACATGTGCCGCACTCAGGCGAAGGCCTGAGACCATTTGGGAGGTTCACATGGCCGCACTGCTCGTCGCACTGCTTTTCACCACCGCCATTGCGGTTTCGGTCTGGTCGATGTGGATCACGATTCAGCCGCGCCTCGACTATATGCGTGCGCTGCTGATGGGCGACACGGTCCCTGCCCTTGCCCCCGTTACGGCTCCGCGCGTCCGCACGATCCGCCCTGCGACGGTGACGACGACTGCTTATCCGCTCCGTGCGGCGGCCTGATCGCGCTAGCCGGCATAGCGCCTGGCAATCTGCGCCTCGTGCCTGAGCGTTTCGGCGCGATCCTCTAGGCCAAGCCGTTCCATATCGGCTGCGGCATTCATGCGCTGCTGAATTTCGCTGCTGATGATGGCGTCGACATCTTCCTGAGGCAGGCTACGTCGGTCGGCTTCAGAGCTTCCGTCACCGAACCGTGCCTGCAGGGATGCAGGGCGGTTATGATCAACCGGTAGTGCCTCGGCATTGTCGAGCGCCGCGAGCAGACTGCGGATTACCCCCGCTTCCAGCGATTGCCGGGCACGCATGTAGGTCGACAGATCGACGCGCAACCGGGCTTTCATCTCTTCGGTTGCCGCAGACATCCTGTCGCTCGCTAAGTCGCAGGTGTCGCCGCCCGTCCGCGCAGATACGCCCGCGCACTAAACGGCAGCGTTAGCAGATACCCGGCGCACAGCACGGTCAGCGTCTGCCATGGCGCAGTCACCAATGCCGCCAGCAGGATCGCGACCACCACCAGCGCCTCGAACCGCACATTGCGCCGCAGCCGCAACGATTTCCACGAATAGGTGGCAAGGCTCGAGACCATCAGCAATCCGACGAACGCGACCCAGGGCGTGACGATCCATGGCGATCGCGCCATCTCTTCGCCGCTCCACAGCCAGACATAGAGCGGCAGCATCGCCAGCGCTGCGCCTGCAGGCGCTGGGATGCCAGTCAGATAGCCCGCGAGCTTGCGCGGTTGTTCGGTATCGATCTGCGAATTGAACCGCGCCAGCCGAAGCGCGCAGAATACGGCATAGAGCAGCGCAACGATCCAGCCGATCTTGGGTACGTACATCAGCGCCCACAGATACAGGATCAGCGCCGGCGCCACCCCGAACGAGATCGCATCGGACAGGCTGTCCAGTTCCGCGCCGAACTTGCTCTCGCCGCGGATCATGCGCGCGATCTGGCCGTCGATCCCGTCGAGTGCAGCCGCGACCATGATCATTACTACCGCGCGCTCCCAGTCCCCGGCGATGGCGAAGCGCACACCGGTCAGGCCCGAACACAGCGCAAGCGCTGTGATCGCGTTGGGAAGCACGGCGCGCAGCGGGATGCCGCGCCGCTGAGGCCGCGGCTTCAAACTCACTGCGAAACGCCCTCCGCGGCGATGCCGCCCTTGCGGCCGACTACCGTTTCACCCGCGACGCAGCGCTGACCCAGTGCCACCTGCGGCGCATAATCGTCGGGCAGGAACACGTCGACGCGGCTGCCAAAGCGGATCAGGCCGATGCGCTGCCCGACCGCGACCATGTCGCCGGGCTTGACGAAGGTCACGATGCGACGGGCGACAAGACCTGCGATCTGGGTGAATCCGACGCGCAGGCCATCGCGGGTCTCGACCACGAAATGCTGACGCTCATTCTCGTCGCTCGCCTTGTCGAGGTCGGCGTTGAGAAACTTGCCGGCGATATAGACGACCTGACGGATCGTCCCCGCCACCGGGGTACGGTTGATGTGGACGTCGAACACGCTCATGAAAATCGAAACGCGCACGCGCGTCTCTTCGTTCAGTCCCTCCGGCCCGGCGATCTCGCGCGGCACCGGCACGCGCTCGATCATCGTGACGAGGCCGTCGGCGGGCGAGACGATCAGCCCCTCTGCCTGCGGCGTCACGCGGATCGGATCACGGAAGAAGGCCGCGACCCAGATCGTCACGCCGACCAGCAGGAAGCCCAGCTCGTCCCAGATCGCGAACAGGAACAGCGCCGTGATCGCGGCGGAGATCAGGACGTATTTGCGTCCCTCCGGGTGCACGGCGGGCCAGCGCCATTTGACGGGCGGGTTACCGGTGGGCGGCTTTTCTAGTGAAGGCATGCGCGGGCTTTAGCCGGGTTCGCCGCCTGCTGACAATCGCCCGCCGCATATTGTCTGTGGGCGACTTGCAATGTTGGATTGCGGCTGCTGTGCTCGCACCGCGAGGATCCATGCCGGCCGCGCCGCAATGAGGGCCGCGCTTGTTGACGCGAAAAACATGCGTTTCAGGTCAACTTTGTCAAATAACTGAACGATGCAGTACAGGAATTAGGGCGCCCTTGATCCCCCCGCCCCTTCCTCCTAGACGCACCGCCAAACCTCCCTCACGCACAGGAAAGCGAGCATGGCGAAGATCAAGGTCAAGAACCCGGTCGTCGAGATCGACGGCGACGAAATGACGCGGATCATCTGGGAATGGATCCGTGAGCGCCTGATCAAGCCGTACCTCGACATCGATCTCAAATATTACGACCTCGGCGTCGAGAAGCGCGACGAGACCAACGACCAGATCACCGTCGATGCAGCGAACGCGATCAAGGAGTTCGGCGTCGGCGTGAAGTGCGCCACGATCACCCCCGACGAGCAGCGCGTCGAGGAATTCAACCTCAAGGAAATGTGGAAGTCGCCCAACGGCACGATCCGCAACATCCTCGGCGGCGTCGTCTTCCGCGAGCCGATCGTGATCTCCAACGTCCCCCGCCTGATCCCGGGCTGGACCAAGCCGATCGTCGTCGGCCGTCACGCGTTCGGTGACCAGTATCGCGCGACGGACTTCAAGGTCCCCGGCGCCGGCAAGCTTCGCCTCGTCTTCGAGGGCGAGGACGGTCAGGTCATCGACCGCGAAGTGTTCAACTTCCCCGGCTCGGGCGTCGCGATGGCGATGTACAACCTCGACGATTCGATCCGCGACTTCGCCCGCGCGTCGTTCAACTACGGCCTCAACCTCAAGTGGCCGGTGTACCTGTCGACCAAGAACACCATCCTCAAGGCCTATGACGGCCGCTTCAAGGATCTGTTCCAGGAAGTGTTCGAGACCGAGGGCTTCGCCGAGAAGTTCAAGGAAACCGGCATCGTCTATGAGCATCGCCTGATCGACGACATGGTCGCCTCGGCGCTCAAATGGTCGGGCGAGTTCGTCTGGGCGTGCAAGAACTATGACGGCGACGTGCAGTCGGATCAGGTCGCACAGGGCTTCGGCTCGCTCGGCCTGATGACGTCGGTCCTGCTTTCGCCCGACGGCAAGACCGTCGAAGCCGAAGCGGCGCACGGCACGGTCACCCGCCACTATCGCCAGCATCAGCAGGGCAAGGCGACCTCGACCAACCCGATCGCCTCGATCTTCGCCTGGACCGGCGGCCTCAAGTTCCGCGGCAAGTTCGACGACACCCCTGAAGTGGTGAAGTTCGCTGAGACGCTTGAGCGCGTCTGCATCGAGACCGTCGAGAGCGGCAAGATGACCAAGGACCTCGCGCTGCTGATCGGTCCGGAACAGCCCTGGATGACCACCGAGCAGTTCTTCGAGGCGATCCGCCAGAACCTCGAGACCGAAATGGGCACGTGGAACTGACCTTCACGCTTCCCTGCTGAATTCGAGACGTCCCGGCCGGACCGGGTTGCAAGGTGCAAATGCCCTGTGACCCGCCCGCGCCGGGATGTTTCATTCCGGCGCCGTGACAATTTGCTCAGCCGGAGGACCTGCACTAGGTTCCGGTCATGCCATTTCAGCTGCCGCTCGGCTCAGCCGTTGTCGCCGCGATTGCGGTTACGGTCGCATTTCCCGCAATCAGCATTGCCGCATCGCAGCCGCCGGTTGCCGCCGCCAACCGCGCGACGACCGATCTGCTTCTCGAAGAAATGCGCGACAGCGGCATTCCGGGCCTTCAGGTCGCAGTCGTGCGTGATGGCCGCATCGTCTTTCAGGGCGCGTGGGGCGTCGCAGACACAGAAACCAGCGCGCCGGTCACATCCGAGACGATCTTCCCGTTCAATTCGATGACCAAAGCATTCACCGGCGTCGCCGCGATGCAGTTGGTGGCTGCGCAAAAGCTCGACCTTGCGGCGCCAGTCTCCCGTTACCTGTCAGACCTTCCGGTTGAATGGCGCCCGATAACGATACGGCAGCTGCTGACCCACAGTTCCGGCCTGCCGGACATCGTCGATTCGAATTCCGGTGCGCTGATCGGCGCGGGTGGCGAGGAAGCTGCCTGGACCGCGGTCACGGCATTGCCGCTCGTCTCCGCACCCGGTACGCGCAGCAGCTATAATCAGACCAACTATGTGCTGCTGGGTCGCATCATCGACAGGCTCGCCCAACAGCCCTTCACGACATTCTTCCATACACGCCAGTTTGCGCCGGCCCGCATGCGCCACACCGGTTTCGGGGACGTTCGCGACTGGGGACCGGGCAAGGCGAAATCCTATCGCTTCAATGCCCCCACGCTAAGCAGCCGTGGTATGCTGCGCCGCGCGGACGTCGAATTTCCACCGATGACCCGCACCGCCGCCGGAATGGAAGGTACGGCAGGTGATATGGCACGCTGGATCGTCGCGTTGCTCGATGGGCGGCTGATCGGGCGCGCGTCGCTCCCGTTGCTGTGGACACCAGCCGTCCTTGCCGACGGCACGAGGACCCATCGCGCGATTGGTTGGGCGACGGACAATCGCACCCTGAACCGCTGGGTTGGTCAGTCAGGCGGGGATCGCGGCGCGTTTGCCGTCTACCCCGACGACAATGTGGCGGTGGTTGTTCTGACCAACTTGCAGGGCGCCTCGCCGGAGCTGCTGCTGGATCGGATTGCGGCCAATTATGTGCCGAACTTCCGGCTTCCCCCGGTCACCCAGCTGCGCGCGGCTGCAGCAAAGCGCGGCTTTGGCCAGTTGAGCGCCATCGCGACCGAATTGCGTAATGCTGATCCCGCTATCGTCTTCCCCGAAGCTCAGCTGAGTGACTGGGGGTATCGCATGCTCCGTACGGCGCGCCCGCAGCAGGCGGTGGCGATATTCACCCTGGCCGCCTCACTCTATCCCAACAGTGCGAGCGCGGCTGAGGACGTCGGCTATATCCATTCGCTCAAGGGAGAGGTGCCGGCTGCAATCCTGGCCTACCGGCGCGCGCTGAGCCTCAACCCGTCGAGCGAGAAGCTGGCCAAGGCACTGAAAGCGCTCGAACAACGCTGAGGCTGCGGCATCGTGATAAAAAACAACCCGTCGTGGCGATGACAAGTCCTTCCGCCGCCGGTTAAGAGTGCTGCATGGCACTTGATCTGACCAACCACACCTTCAGCGACACGCTCGTCATCCTGGGCGCCGCGGGGTTGGTCATCCCCGCCTTCGCTCGCTTCCGGGTCAGCCCGGTGATCGGCTTCATTCTGGTCGGGATGCTGGTCGGCCCCGCGGGCCTCGGCCAGTTGGTTCCACAATTCCCCTGGCTCTACTATCTCACGATCACCGACCCCCATTCGATCGAACCGTTTGCCGAGTTCGGCATCATCCTGCTGCTCTTTTCGATCGGACTCGAGCTTTCCTTCAAGCGACTATGGTCGATGCGAAAGCTGGTGTTCGGGGTTGGCGCCGCGGAGCTTCTCGGAGCCGCGCTCCTGATCGGTACCGGCCTCTATTTCCTCGGTCAGAGCTGGGCGGGCGCGCTGGGCCTCGGCCTTGCGCTCGCCCTCTCCTCGACCGCGCTGGTCCTCCCCATAGCCGGGACGACCAGTGCGGTAGGCCGCTCGGCCTTCGCAATGCTGCTGTTCGAGGATCTGGCGCTCGTGCCGATCATCTTCCTGCTCGGCGCGCTCGCACCCGCCGCAGGGGACGTTGGAATCAGCGAACTGGCCGTCGTGTTGGGCCGCAGCGCGATCGTGGTCGCGATCCTCTATATCGGTGGCCGTCTCTATCTTCCGCGCCTCTTCGCTCAGGCGGCCCGCACCAAATCGCCCGAGCTGTTCCTCGCCGCCAGCCTGCTGGTCGTCATCGTCGCCAGCATGGCCACCACCGCGGTCGGCCTGTCGCCTATCGTCGGCGCATTGCTTGCCGGCCTGCTGATCGCCGAGACCGAGTATCATAGCGAAGTCGAAGTCATCACCGCTCCCTTCAAGGGGCTCGCGCTGGGTGTTTTCCTGATCACCGTCGGGATGCGGCTCGACCTGCGCATGGTGATGAACGACTGGCCGCTGCTGCTTGCCGCGATCCTGGGGGTCATGGGGATCAAGGTCATCGTGACCATCGCGTTGCTCAAACTGTCGGGCGCGCGCACCGGCACCGCGGCCGAAGCAGGCGTGCTGATGGCAAGCCCATCCGAAACCACGCTGATCGTGCTCGGCGTCGCTGCAACCGCGGGCCTGATCCAGCCATCGACCGCCGCCTTCTGGACCACCGTCACCGCGATTGGCCTGACCATCACCCCGCTGCTTGCCAAGGCCGGCAGCTTTGCCTCACGCAAGCTGGAAGAACGCGATCTGGACTCGGATATCGCCGCCAATCCCGAAATCATTCCGGGCGGGACCGTCATCATGGGGTTCGGTCGGGTCGGCCGCACCGTTGCCGATATGCTCAAGGCGCACGGTAAACCTTACATCGCCGTAGACGCGGACATCGATGGCGTCGCGCAGGCGCGGCGAGAGGGCTATACGGTCATGTTCGGCGATGTTGCGCGCAGCGAGCTGGTTGACCGGCTCAACCTCGGCCATGCCGACGCGCTGATCCTGACGATGGACGACCCGGTACTTACCGTCCGCCTGACTCGCCGGGTCCGCAGCTGGGTATCCGATATTCCGATCATCGCCCGCGCGCGCGACGCAGCCCATGCCGCCGAACTCTATAAGGCAGGCGCCACCGACGCCGTGCCGGAAACGCTTGAAAGCTCACTTCAGCTTTCCGAAGCCGTGCTGGTCGATCTCGGCGTCGCGGTTGGCCCGGTAATCGCGTCGATCCACGAGAAGCGCGATCAGATGCGCCAGACGATCAAGGAAGCCGCCAATCTCGAACGCGAGCCCCGCCTCCGCCGCGTGCGGAAGAAGGAAGCGGAGGCCTAGGCCATCCGCCCCCGCACCACGCGTTCCAGCACTGCGAGCGGCATCGCGCCCTTGCGCAGCACCTCGTGGAACTGGCGCGGATCCCAATTGGCGCCGGCCTTTGCTTTGGCCTCGTCACGTAGTCTGACCCAGACGGTGTGCCCGATCTTGTAACTGCACGCCTGACCCGGCCAGACCGTGTAGCGATCGATTTCGCCCTGACTGCGGCCGCGGGCAATGCCGGTGGTGGCGATGAAATAGTCGGTCGCCTTTTCACGGCTCCAGCGCTTGGCATGCATCCCACTGTCGACCACGAGGCGCGTGGCGCGGAACAGCAGCGACTGGAGATAGCCGACCTGCCCCAGCGGATCGCCCTCATACATCCCCATCTCGTCGGCCAGCTGTTCGGTGTAGAGCGCCCACCCCTCGCTATAGCCGCTGAAGCCGCCACGGCGGCGGATCAGCGGGATCGCCGAGGATTCGAGCGCCAGCATCACCTGAAGATGATGGCCCGGCACCGCCTCGTGATAGCTCAGCGTCGCGAGCCCGAATTTGGGCCGGTCGAACGTGTCGCGCAGGTTGATATAGTAGATGCCCGGGCGCGATCCATCGAGCGTCGCGGCCTGATAATAGCCGCCGGGCGCGCCCGCCTGAATCGACGGCGGCACGCGGCGGACTTCGACCGGCGCCTTGGGCAAGCTCGCAAACTGCTCGGGCAGCCGCTTTTCCATCGCGCGCACCTGCGTGCGCAGCGTTTCGAGCAGCGCCTCCCTGCCCGGATCGGTGTTGGGAAAGAGCTGATCGGGCCGCTCGTTGAGCGCCACCAGACGCGCGCCCACCGTCCCGTCGCTGATCCCCTGCGATTTCAGGATCGTGTCGATCCGCGCACTGATCTCTGCGACCTGCTCAAGGCCGAGCTTGTGGATCTCGTCGCCGGTCATGCGCACCGTGGTCGCAGCCTCGGCGGCTGAGGCATAATAGGCCTCGCCATCCGGCAGTCGCCACACGCCCGCGTCATGCGACGCCTTGCCGCGCAATTCCGTTACCAGCGCGCGCTGGCGATCGAGCGCAGGGAAGATCTTCTCGGCAACGATCTTCGCCGCGGCGGCGGCGCGCTCAGGTGGCAGGTTTGCACCCTTGAGCTTGGCCGCGAAGCCGGTCACCAGCCCGGTGTCCACTGCCGGCTTCTCACGCAACGCCGTGAACTGCTTGAGCGTGGTATCGAGGATATAGTCGGGCGCGAACACGCCGCGCGCTGCATCCTCACGCTGACGGGCAGTCTCCTGATCCAGTACGGTCGCAAAGGCGCCGAGCCGCGCCAGATAGGCATCGGCATCGACCGCGTCCTTCACCCGGTGCTGGGTGTCGAGGAAATCGGGGACCTCGCGATACGCGCCGCTCAGCTGGCTGAGCCGGAACGGGACGAAACGGCCGCCGCTATCGCCGTAACGGAACTGCTCGCGTCCAGCGATACTGCGCTCGAGTTGATAGGTGAGAACGTCCCGATCAAGCCGGGCATCGTCGCCCAGCGTAGCCGGCGCAAAGCCCCGCACCGCCGCGAGCTCGCGCTTTGACCGCATGAGATCGCGAGCATCATCGGTCGGTGAGCGCCCCGAAAGCTGCGATTTCAGGGCTGCATTCTTGCCGGTGTCGAGCCCGAGCGAAGTCGCCCCCTCCGGATTCTCTGCAAGCCGGTCGTTGAAGATCGTATCGAGCAGAACCCGAAACTTCGCGTCTTCGGCACCACCTGAGGGTTTCCCCTGGCGTGCAGTGGCGGGCAGCGCGGAAACCAGCGCCGCAGCGCCGGCCGAACCCATGAACGAACGGCGGCGCATCGGCATCGGTCTTGTCACTCCATCAGATCAGTTGTTGAGCGCAGGCACCTGGCGGACGCATGTCGCCAATGCACCCGCGGTCGCGCCATCCTGCGCACGCAGCCGCGACTCGGCTGCCGCTGCGTCGCGGGTCACTTCGGCCTCAACCGCCTTCGCGGTCTTGCCCGCGCCGCGGCCGGCATCGGACGCCGCCATCCCCCAGAAGATCACGTGATCGAACAGCGCCGATTCCTGCGGCGTACCCTTGCCGATCTTGGCGGCGGCAGTGGTCAGCGCGGCGCAACGCAGTGCGTCCGGATAAGGCGGCAGCTTCTGCGCCGAAGCGCCGGAGCTTGCGAACAGGACCGCAGCGGCAGCGGCGGTCAGAAAAATACGGTCAGGCAGCTTCTTTCTCCTCGGCAAGCGCCCCCTTGACGGCTTCGATTGCGGCCGGGCCGTTTTCGCCCTCCGGTCCGCCACCTTGCGCCATGTCCGGGCGCCCGCCGCCGCCCTGTCCGCCGAGCGCGGCGACACCACGCTTGACGAGTTCAACGGCGCTCAGGCTTCCGGTCAGGTCGTCGGTGACGCCGACCGCAATCGCTGCACGCCCTTCATTTACCGCGACAAAAGCTACCACACCTGAACCGATTCGGCCCTTCGCCTCGTCCACCGCGCCGCGCAGCGCCTTGGGGTCGAGTCCGTCGAGGATCTGGCCGACAAAGTTGACGCCGCCGACCTGTTCCGGGCCGGCAGGCGCAGCCGCACCGCCGCCACCCAGCGCCAGCGCCTTCCTGGCCTCGGCCAGTTCCTTCTCGAGCTTGCGGCGCTCATCGACCAGAGCAGCAATGCGCCCCGGAACCTCGTCGGGTGAGGTCTTGAGCGTCGCCGCGACCTCGCGCAGCTTGGCATCGCGATCGGCCAGCCACAGCCGTGCGGCTTCGCCTGTCAGTGCCTCGATCCGGCGCACACCGCTCGATACCGCGCTTTCGCTCACGATCTTGAAGATCGCGATATCGCCGGTGGCGCGGACATGGGTGCCGCCGCACAGCTCGACTGAGTAGCGCTTGTCGGTCTGTCTCCCCATCGAGAGCACACGCACTTCGTCGCCATATTTCTCGCCGAACAGCGCCAGCGCGCCAGCCGCGACCGCATCGTCCGGGGTCATCAGCCGGGTGCTGACGGCCTCGTTCGCACGGATTTCGGCATTCACATCGGCCTCGATCTCCGCAATCTCCTGCGCGGTCAGCGCCGAGGGGTGCGAGAAGTCGAAGCGGAAGCGATCGGGCGCCACCAGGCTGCCCTTCTGGGTCACATGTCCGCCGAGACGGTTGCGCAGCGCGGCATGCAACAGGTGCGTGGCCGAGTGATTGGCGCGGATGGCATCGCGGCGTGCGACGTCGATCGCCAGCTTCACCGTATCGCCGACCGCCAGCTCGCCACTCTCAATCGTCGCATGATGCGCGTGGAGGCGGCCCAGCGGCTTGCTGGTGTCGGTCACTGCCGCATTGACCTTGTCGCCAATGATGGTGCCGGCGTCGCCCATCTGGCCGCCGCTTTCGCCATAGAAGGGGGTCTGGTTGGTGAGGATGAATACCTCGTCGCCCTGCCCGGCCTTGTCGACCCGTGCGCCGTCCTTGATCAGCGCGACAACCTGTCCCTCACCGTCGATGGCAGTGTAGCCGGTGAATTCGGTACCGCCCAGTTCCTCGGCGATGTCGAACCAGACCTCATCCGAAGCCTTGGCGCCCGAGCCCTTCCACGCCGCGCGTGCCGCTGCCTTTTGCTGCGCCATCGCTGCGTCAAAACCGTCACGATCGACGTTCATGCCCTGCGGACGCAGCGCATCCTCGGTCAGGTCATAGGGGAAACCATAGGTGTCATAGAGCTTGAACGCGGTCTCGCCGGGTAACGTATCGCCCTCACCCATCGCCGAGGTCGCCTCGTCGAGCAGCTTCAACCCGTTCGCCAGCGTCTGGCGGAAACGGGTCTCTTCCTGCAGCAACGTCGCTTCGATCAGCGGCTGCGCACGCACCAGCTCGGGATAGGCGCCGCCCATCTCGGCCACCAGGCTCGGCACCATCCGGTGCATCAACGGATCCTTCGCGCCCAGGATATGGGCATGACGCATCGCCCGCCGCATGATCCGGCGGAGCACATAGCCGCGTCCTTCGTTCGCGGGCAGCACGCCGTCGGCCACCAGGAAGCCCGAGGTGCGGATGTGATCGGCGATCACGCGGTGGCTCGCCTGATGCTCGCCCGTGGTCGATGCACCGGTCAGCGCGCCGCTCTCCGCGATCAGCGCCTTGAAGGTGTCCGTATCGTAATTGTCGGTAACGCCCTGCAGCACCGCCGCGACGCGCTCCAGCCCCATGCCGGTGTCGATGCTCGGCTTGGGCAGCTCGCTGACGATCTCGTCATTCTCCTGCAGATACTGCATGAAGACGAGGTTCCAGATCTCGACGAAGCGGTCGCCATCCTCTTCCGGGCTGCCCGGAGGGCCGCCCCAGATATGGTCGCCATGGTCGTAGAAGATTTCCGAGCACGGTCCGCACGGGCCGTCCGACCCCATCGCCCAGAAATTGTCCTTGGTCGCGATGCGGATGATGCGGCTCTCGGGCAGGCCCGCGATCTTCTTCCACAGGTCGAACGCCTGATCGTCGGTATGATAGACGGTCGCGGTCAGCCGATCGGGCGACAGGCCCCATTCTTTGGTCAGCAGCGTCCACGCGTGCGTGATCGCCTGCTCTTTGAAATAGTCGCCGAACGAGAAGTTGCCGAGCATCTCGAAGAAGGTGTGGTGGCGTGCGGTATAGCCGACATTGTCGAGGTCATTGTGCTTGCCGCCCGCCCGCACGCACTTTTGCGAAGACGCAGCGGTCTTGTACGGTCGCGTTTCAAGACCCGTGAACACGTTCTTGAACGGCACCATCCCGGCGTTGACGAACATCAGCGTCGGGTCGTTGTGCGGCACCAGCGGCGCGGACTGCACACGCGCATGTCCCTGGCCTTCGAAATAGTCGAGGAAGCTGCGGCGAATATCGTTGGTCGAAGTCATCGCGCCGACTTAGGGGCGCGCGCGCGTTCGCTCAAGCGAAACACTTCGATCAGGGTGATCGGGACAGTTTCGCGAGGGCAACGGCACCGCGCGGACTGATCCGGTAGCCCGTTTCGAGCGAGATCGTCAGGCCGCGATTCTTGAGCTCGCGTACCCGCGCCTTGAACCGGTCGCGCGGCATTCCCAGCGGTTCTGCGATATCGGCCGCGCGGACTTCGGGGAACAGGTCGATGGCCCTGAGGACCGGCAAAGCCCAGTCGATCCGCACGAGCCATGCTAGCACGTCCGGATCGATATCGGTGTGTTCGCGCAGGGTCTCCCGGGGATCGCTCTCGATTCCCGCCAGCTCGATCCGGTACAGGTCGCCGACACGGCCGTTCAGTTCCCGCAACAGCGCGTCTCGATCCGCATAGCCCGCCGCGATCGCGTCTTTGGTGCCGATCGCTTCCAGCGCGATCTGCTCGACCTGACCGAACCGCACGACGCCGTAAGCAGTCCGCTGAGTGCCGCCGCTCACTGCCGCCGCGCTGCGCCACCGGCGAAACGCAAGGATGATGGTCCCGTTCGCGATCCCTTCCAATGTCTCGCGGCGAAACAGCATGGGCCACCTCCATTGGGTCGTAAGACCCCGTTGACGTTAGCTTGCCGGCTCGACCGGATCGAATTGGGGTTCTGTCCCCTCTTCTCCGTCACCCCGGCCTCGTGCCGGGGTTCACTCCACCTCTCCGGCGGCGCCAGAACCTTTTGCCCAGTCCTCACCTCCCGGTGGACCCCGGCACAGGGCCGGGGTGACGATCGAAAGAGATCTGGAAGCAAAGCCTGAGGAACATAACTCAATCTCCCGGCGGCAGGCGATTGCAATGTTGGATTTGCTCTGCTTGCCTTGATCCCGCGGCTGCCACCCGCGCCGCTCTTTGAACGGTCGAACTCCCCTCCCCGCCCCGGCGCGTCCCTGCCGCGCGACCGGCGCGTTCATGTAGCGTCACTGGCGCGTCCGTGTAGCGTCACTGTCGCGTTACCGGTGCGTCGCTGAAGCGTTGGCGTCGCCTTGCTGGCGCGTCACTGGCGCGCCAATGTCATGCTCCCCTCCATGGGGCCTGAAAAACCCGCGATTTCGGTCGGCTTTGTAAACTGCCTGTCAAGCTGGCGTCTCAGCCGATCGGCTCCTCGATCGACTTCGGCGGTTCGCTAAACCAATCCGGCCCCGTCTTGGTCATATGGAAACAGTCCTCCAGCCGCACGCCGAACTTGCCCGGCAGATAGATCCCCGGCTCGTTGGAGAAACACATTCCTGCGGCGAGCTTCACCGCCTCCCCGCGGACCAGATTGATCGGCTCATGCCCGTCCATGCCGATGCCGTGACCAGTCCGATGCGACAGGCCCGGCAGCTTGTAGTCCGGGCCATAGCCAAGCGATTCATAGTAGCGCCGCACCGCATCATCCACCGCCCCTGCGGGGGTGCCGATCCGTGCCGTGGCAAAGGCGATATCCTGCCCCTTGCGCATCTCGCCCCACACTTTGCGCTGCTCGACGGTCGCGTCGCCATGCACGAAGGTGCGCGAAATGTCGCTTTCATAGCCATGGACCCGCGCGCCGCAGTCCATCAGCACCACTTCGCCCTTCACCACTCGCTGCGGCTTGCCGGTACCGTGCGGATAAGCCGACGCCTCGCCGAGCAGGACCAGGTTGAACGCGACCTCCCCGCCCAGCTTGCGCGTCGCGCTGGTCATCAGCGCGGCGATGTCCTGCGGCGTCATCCCCGCCTGAACCTGTGGGTGAGTCCAGCGATAGGCGGCCATCGTCACGTCCGCGGCCTTCTGCATCAACGCGATCTCGGCCGGGGTCTTGATCATCCGGCACCCGCGCACGACCGAATTGGCGGAGACGATCAGCCGCGCATCGCCGATCGCCTGAGCAAGGCCAGTCACCGCGAAATGGCGCACCGTCTCTTCGATGCCGATGCGATGGTTGTGCAGCTTCTTCTCGCGCAACCAGCCCGCGATCACCGCAAACGGGCTCTCATGTTCCTGCCACACACGCACCTGCGCCGGCACGCCCAGCGATTCGCGCACCGACGGCTCCTCGAAGAACGGCGTGACGATCATCGGGTCGCCTTCCACCGGGATCACCGCCGCCGTCAGCCGCTCGCTGCGGCCCCAGCGGACGCCGGTGAAATAGAGCAGGCTCGACCCCGGCTCGACCAGAATCGCGCCGATGCCGTTGGCCTTCATCAACGCCTGCGCACGTGCCAATCGCGCGCGGCGTTCCTCCGGGCCGATCGGGACCGCATCGGCGGTGATGTTTTTTAAGTCGGGAACAGAGGGTTCGCCCGTCTGAAGGACTCTAGCATGAGCAACAAAGGGGGCCGCAGCGGCAGCGGCGAGAAGCGATCGGCGGGAGAAGTTCATGGTCGCTAGCGATACGGCTCTTGACCCGCAGGCCGCAATCCCCTGTCTAGGCGCCGCAACGAGGGGAGCCCAATGGCCAAGAAACTGACGACATATATCCTGATCGCGCTGGTATTGGGCGCGATTGTGGGCCTCGGGCTCCATTACGGCGTTCATCAGAGCTATGGCGCCGATTCGGCTGGCGCCGAGACGCAGCTCAAGAAGCTCGCCGACTATTTCTCGATCATCACCGCGATCTTCCTCAACCTGATCAAGATGATCATCGCGCCGCTGGTCTTCGCGACCCTCGTCTCGGGCATCGCGCATATGGGCGATACCGCAGCGCTGGGGCGCGTCGGTGGGCGCGCGGTCGCGTGGTTCATCTGCGCAAGCCTCGTCTCGCTCACCCTGGGCCTCATCCTCGTCAACCTGTTCCAGCCTGGTGTCGGACTCAACTTCCCGCTGCCTCCGGTCGATGCCACGAGCGGCGTCGATAAGGTCGCGTTCAACCTCAAGGACTTCTTCACCCACGTTTTCCCGAAATCGGGAATCGAGGCGATGGCGAAGAACGAGATCCTGCAGATCGTCGTCTTCTCGCTGTTCATCGGCGTCGCGATCACCGCGGTCGGCGAGAAAGCCAAGCCGCTGGTCAGTGCGGTCGAGGCGCTGGTCCATGTGATGCTCCAGGTAACCAACTACGTCATGCGTTTCGCGCCGATCGCAGTGTTCGCGGCGGTGGCGGCGACGCTGGCGGAGCGTGGTCCGGCGATCATCGGCAACCTCGCCTATTTCATGGGCACCTTCTATCTTGGTATGCTGATCCTGTGGGCGCTGCTGATCGGCGTTTGCTATCTGATCGTCGGCAAGCGGACCACGCTGCTGGTCCGCTACATCCGCGACCCCCTGCTCCTCGCCTTCTCGACTGCCTCGTCCGAAGCCGCCTATCCGCGCACGCTGGAGGCGCTCGACCGCTTCGGCGTGCCGCCGCGCATCGCCAGCTTCGTGCTGCCGCTGGGCTACAGCTTCAACCTCGACGGCTCGATGATCTACATGACCTTCGCGACGATCTTCATCGCACAGGCTTATGGCATCGACCTGACCCTGGGTCAGGAAATCACGATGCTGCTGGTGCTGATGGTCACCAGCAAGGGCATCGCCGGCGTGCCGCGCGCCAGCCTGGTCGTCATCGCGGCGACGCTCGGCTTCTTCGACATCCCCGAAGCGGGCCTGCTGTTGATCCTCGGTATCGACCATTTCCTCGACATGGGCCGCTCGGCGACCAACGTCGTCGGCAATGCGGTGGCGAGCGCGGTCGTCGCGAAGTGGGAAGGCGGGCGTCTCGACCCGATCGAACCCGCCGATGTCGAACCGCCGCACGCCCCGACGGGCGGCGGGCCGCTGGAGGACGTGCAGAGCTTCAGCGAGGTCGGCGAGCACCCGCCAAAGCATCAGGCATAGGCATAGGGTCCGCCTGCGACGAGCGCGGCCTGATAGGCAGGCCGCGCATGGACCTTCGCCAGCCACGCAATCGTTGCCGGGCGTGAGGCATCCAGCCCCGCCCGGCTTCGCGCCGCCTCCAGCGGAAAGCTCATCATCACATCCGCGGCACTGAAATCGTCGCCCGCGAACCAGTCATGTTCGGTCAAATGCGCCTCGACATAGTCGAGGTGCACATCGATCATCGGCTGGATCTTCCTCTGCGCGGTCTTGCCGAGCAGCGGCACGCGCCCGAGCACAAGCTTGACCAGCAGCGGCGGCATCAACGAACCCTCCGCATAGTGCAGGAAGTGCCGGTAGCGCAGCACGGCGTCGCGATGCGCTGGCGGGCCGAGCCGGCCATCGGCTTTCTCCACCAGATACTCGATGATCGCCCCCGTCTCGGCGACCGTCCGGCCCTGTCCGCCATCGGCGTCGTCGTCGACGATCACCGGCGACTTGCCGAGCGGATGCACCGCGCGCAGCTCCGGCGGGGCAAGCATTGTAGCCTTGTTCCGCTCATAGCGCCGGATTGAATAGTGCAGCCCCAGTTCCTCAAGCAGCCACAGGACGCGCTGCGATCGCGAATTCTCGAGGTGATGGACGGTGATCATTGGCGGGCTTCCTCGCTGACATCCACCGAACCTGCGTCGTTCCGGCACCGATGGCCAGCAGCAAATCAGGCAAAGACGAGGCTATCGCTAACCGTGTTCAATGGCTGCCCATTGCAGGTTGGCGGGAATGAAAGCGCGGCGGCAGCGGATTATGCCCCGCGCGACAGTGTCTCGTCGTGGCGTAGCGTCAGGACCTCGACGCCAGTCCCGGTGACCGCAACCGTGTGCTCGAACTGCGCGGAAAGCTTGCCGTCGTTCGTCACCACGGTCCATTCGTCGTCCAGTGTCGAGACCTTGCGGGTGCCCTGATTGATCATCGGTTCGATGGTGAAGACCATCCCCTCGCGGAGCTGCATGCCCGTTCCTCGCCGCCCGAAGTTGAGCACTGATGGTTCCTCATGCATCTCGCGGCCAATGCCGTGCCCGCAATAGTCGCGCACGACCGAATAGCCGTTCCCCTTGGCATGGCGCTCGATCGCGAAGCCGATATCACCCAGATATGCGCCCGGCCGTACCTGTTCGATGCCCTTCCACATCGCTTCTTGCGCAACCCGCACCAATCGTCGTGCCGCCGGCGAAACGGCGCCGACCAGAAAGGTCTTGCTCGAATCCGCGATGAAGCCGTTCTTCTCGAGCGTGATATCGAGATTGATGATGTCGCCGTCGCGGATCATTGCCCCATCATCGGGAATGCCGTGGCAGACGACGTGATTGATCGAGCAGTTCAGGACATATTTGAAGCCGTATTGTCCCTTGCTCGCAGGGCGCGCCGCGAGGTCGGTCGTGATGAAGCGTTCGACCAGATCGTTGACCTGCATCGTCGACATGCCGGCGAGCTGCTGCCCGTCCAGCATCTCGAACACCGACGCCAGCAGCTTGCCTGAAATGCGCATCAGCGCAAGTTCGTCGGGGGTCTTTACCATTTCAGGCTGCCACTGCATCCGGGACCCCAATCTCTGCCGCAGCAAGCTGCATCTTCACGATATCGCTGAAGGACAGCGTCGGACTGGCTTCGGCGAGCATGCCGATCTTCATCCAGAATTCCGCCTGTGCATTGATGGACCGGCACATCACGGCGCTGGCCCGGCGGATTTCCTCGTGCAGTTGCTCGTCGATCTTCACGATGCCCATAGGATCCTCGGCTCTTGATGAATATACGAAATATATACGAATCATATATTCGTCGGTCAATCCACCAAAGCCGAAAGGTCCGGCGCGTGGGGCGCCGGACCTTCCGATGGGAACCAGTCCCGTGACCGCCGCCGTTCGTCACGAGACGGCGCGGCCCAATCCTGTCATCGTGGGCTGTTCACCTCAAAAGTAGCGAACGTTGCCCACAGCGCGTACGATCAATCCTCGCCATCGTCCTCGGCGTCCGGACCGGTCATCATCTCTTCGGCGACCTGCGCGGTGCGGTTACGGATTGCGACTTCGATCCGCGAGCAAACCTCGGGATTCTCCTTGAGGAAGGTCTTGGAGTTTTCACGCCCCTGCCCGATGCGGATGCTGTCATAGCTGAACCAGGCACCCGCCTTTTCGACCAGCCCCGCCTTGACGCCGAGGTCGAGGATTTCGCCGATCTTCGAGATGCCTTCACCGTACATGATGTCGAATTCGACTTGCTTGAACGGTGGGGCGACCTTGTTCTTCACCACCTTCACGCGGGTCGCGTTGCCGACGATATCGTCGCGGTCCTTGATCTGGCCGGTGCGGCGGATGTCGAGGCGGACCGAAGCGTAGAATTTCAGTGCGTTGCCGCCGGTCGTGGTTTCCGGGTTGCCGTACATCACGCCGATCTTCATGCGCAGCTGGTTGATGAAGATCACCATGCAGCGCGAGCGGCTGATCGAACCGGTCAGCTTGCGCAGCGACTGCGACATCAGGCGCGCCTGAAGGCCGACATGGCTGTCGCCCATCTCACCCTCGATCTCCGCACGGGGAACCAGCGCTGCGACCGAGTCGACCACCAGCACGTCGATCGCATTCGAACGCACCAGCGTATCGACGATCTCCAGCGCCTGCTCGCCAGTGTCGGGCTGCGAGACGATCAGCTCGTCGATGTTGACGCCCAGCTTCTTGGCATAGACCGGATCGAGCGCATGCTCCGCATCGACGAACGCAGCGACGCCGCCCGTGCGCTGCGCTTCGGCGATGACGTGCAGCGCCAAGGTGGTCTTGCCCGAGCTTTCGGGGCCATAAACCTCAATCACGCGGCCGCGCGGCAGGCCGCCGACGCCCAGCGCGATGTCGAGCCCGAGCGAACCGGTCGAGATCACTTCGACCTGCATCGTCTCCTTCGAGCCGAGCCGCATTGCACTGCCCTTGCCGAACGCGCGGTCGATCTGCGCGAGTGCGGCGTCGAGCGCCTTCTGTTTATCCGAAGAAATCGCCATGTTTCCGTCGATCACCTTGAGGGAAGCTGCCATCCGAAGTCTCCGTCGCTAGAGGCTTTACGCCCAGCCTTCAACAGGCCTGTCATCACATTGTTGTCGGTTGTGTATAGCGTTTGTTCTACCAGAACAAGAGAAGAACGATCTTTTTTTGTTCTCATTCTTGCAGAGGAACGTAATGACCGATCCGACACGCTGCCGCTGGGCGGAGAGCAACCCGCTGGACACCGCCTATCACGACGCCGAATGGGGCGTTCCCGTCCGCGATTCACGGCTGCTATGGGAAACCCTGATGCTCGAGGGCTTCCAGGCTGGCCTGTCCTGGTCGACGATCCTGAAGAAGCGCGCCGGGTTTCATGCCGCCTTCGCCGGATGGGATCCCGCAAAGGTCGCAGCGTTCGGCCCGGCGGATGTCGAACGCCTGATGGCCGACCCCGGGATCGTTCGGGCCCGCGCCAAGATCGAGGCAACGATCGGCAATGCCCGCGCCTATCTCGCCTTCGCCGAGCGGGGCGAGGGGTTTGGCGACTGGGCATGGGGGCTTGCCGGCGGCACAACCGTGAAGGGCGACGGTGAGGCCGTTCCCGCGAAAACTGAAACCTCCGAAGCGATCTCTAAAGCGCTCAAGGCGAAGGGCTTCAAATTTGTAGGGCCGGTGATCGTCTATGCCTGGATGCAGGCGGTCGGCATGGTCAACGACCACGCCAGCGACTGTTTTCGTCGCGATCAGGTGTAGCGATCGCCAGTAAGGCCCCTAGGTCTCTAGAGCCGTCACCCCGGCCTTGTGCCGGGGTCCACTTTGCCTTTCCGGCTGAGAGAAGCCTCTTGCTTACCCCTTGTTTCCCGGTGGACCCCGGCACAAGGCCGGGGTGACAGAGAACGGGGAGAAGCCGAATGCGCTCTGCTTCGATCGCACTTGACCTCACCCATTTCACGTAACATTTAATGTTGCATGATTCGCGACAGCCGCCTTTCGGGGGTTCTCCACCTCCTGTTACACCTTGCCGAGAGCAAGGGGCCGGTGCCCTCCGAGACCCTCGCCAAGGCGATGGATACCAACCCCGCGGTGATTCGCCGCACCCTCGCCGGGTTGCGTGAGCGCGGCCATGTGCGATCGGAAAAGGGGCATGGTGGTGGCTGGACGCTCATCCGCCGTCTCGACGAACTGACCCTTCACGACGTCTATGAAGCGTTGGGGCGCCCTGCCCTGCTCGCGATCGGCAATCGGTCGCAGGCGCCGCAATGTCTGGTCGAACAGGCGGTCAACGCTGCGCTGGACGAGACGTTCGACGCCGCCGAGGCGCTGCTGCTCGAGCGGCTGCGCGGCGTGACGCTCGCCGATCTCGACACCGATTTCCGTGCCCGCTTCGCCGCGCGCGCTACCCCTTGCGAGAAGGTTCCTCCCCATGGCCGCTAGTGGCGAACAGCAATTCCTCGACAAGTTCGCCGACCCGCAAGCGGTCGCCAACTATGCCGAGAACCCGCCGCGCTATGTGCCGGGTTTCTCGGACCTTCACCGCATGACCGGCATTCTGCTCGCCGAGCATGTGCCGGACGATGCCCATATCCTCGTACTGGGCGCAGGCGGCGGGCTGGAACTCACGGCATTGGCCGCCGCCTATCCCGGTTGGCGGTTCACCGGAGTAGACCCCGCGGGCGCGATGCTCGATCTCGCCGCGCGCATGCTCGGCCCGAATGCGCACCGCGCGAACCTGATCGAGGGCTATATCGATGACGCCCCGCCCGGCCCGTTCGACGGCGCGGTGTGCCTGCTCACGCTCCACTTCCTCGGCGTGGAGGAGCGCACCCGCACCGCCGCAGCGATCCGCGAACGGTTAAAGGCCGGCGCGCCCTTCGTCGCCGCGCATGGCAGCTATCCGCAGGATGAAACGCGGGAGCGCTGGCTCGATCGCTATGCCGCCTTCGCCATCGCCTCGGGTGCGGTTCCCGAACAAGCCTATGGCGCGCGCGATGCGGTCAGCAAGGCGGTCAATATGCTCTCCCCCGAACAGGATGAGGCGGTGCTGCGCGCTGCAGGGTTCGACGACGTGACGCTCTTCTACGCCGCTTTCACCTGGCGCGGCTGGGTGGGGTACGCCTGACGCTTGCCCTGCCCGTCCGTTCGCGCGATCCTGCGCAGCCATGAGCCATGATCTCTCCGCTTTCATCGCCGCCTTGCCCAAGGCCGAGCTGCATCTGCATATCGAGGGCAGCCTCGAGCCCGAGCTGATGTTCGCGCTGGCGAAGCGGAACAAGGTCGCCATCCCGTTCGACAGCGTCGAGGCGGTGCGCGCGGCATACAGCTTCAACCGCCTGCAGGACTTTCTGGACATCTATTATGCCGGGGCGGACGTGCTACGCACCGAACAGGATTTCTACGACCTCGCGGACGCATATTTTGCCCGAGCCGCGGCAGACGGTGTGGTCCATACCGAGATCTTCTTCGATCCGCAGACGCACACCGATCGCGGTATCCCGTTTCAGGTCGTTGCCGACGGGTTGTTTGCGGCGATGCGTGACGCGGAGGGTCGGCATGGCCTCAGTTCCAAACTGATCCTGTGCTTCCTGCGCCATCTGGATGAGGAGGCAGCGTTCGCGACGCTGAAGGCCGCCGATCCCTGGCTCGACCGGATTGAAGGAGTCGGGCTCGATTCGTCCGAAGTCGGACATCCGCCGGAGAAGTTCGCCCGCGTTTTTGCCGCCGCGGGCGACCTTGGCCTCAAGCGCGTCGCCCATGCCGGCGAGGAAGGCCCGCCCGACTATATCTGGCAAGCGCTGGACCTGCTGCAGATCGACAGGCTCGACCATGGCAACCGCAGCCTTGAGGATCCAGCGCTGGTCGCGCGGCTGGCGGATGAGGGGATGACGCTCACCGTCTGCCCGCTCTCCAACCATAAATTATGCGTGGTCGACGATCTGGCCAATCACCCGATCGACCGGATGCTGGCTGAAGGGTTGCGCGCGACGATCAACTCGGACGATCCCGCCTATTTCGGGGGTTATGTCGCCGACAATTATCGCGCGGTCGCCGCGGCACGTGGCCTCGGCAAGGCGGAACTTGCAGCACTGGCGCGCAACAGCTTCACCGGATCATTCCTCGATGACGATGCCAAGGCGGCACATCTCGCCCGGCTCGACGCATTCGTGGCGGCGAACTGATGCCGGTCTTCACGCCGATCTCGCACGAGCAGTTCGTCGCCGATGTCCTCGCCATCGCCGCGGCGATTCACGCCGATCGCGACTGGCGGCCCGATTTCATCATCGGCATCGGCCGCGGCGGCCTCGCGCCGGCGGTCTACCTCAGCCACGCCACTGGCATGCCGATGCTGTCGGTCGATCACAGTTCGCGGGTGCATGACTTCGCCGACGCACCGCTCGAGCGGCTGGCCGAACGGACGCGTGAGGGCGAGAAGCTGTTGTTCCTTGATGACATCAACGACAGCGGCGCGACGATCGCAAAGCTGCGCGCCAAGCTTGCCGACGCGGGAGCGATGCCGGGCGCGATCCGCTTCGCGACGTTGCTCGACAATGCGACGTCGAGCCAGCGCGTCGAATATGCCGCTCGCGCGATCGACCGCAGCGTGACCAAGGACTGGTTCGTGTTTCCGTGGGAAGCCGTCGCACCGGCCGCTTCGATCGCCGCCGACGCAGAGGAAATGCCCGGCCGGATTGCCTAAAGCTTGGCCAGCGCCTGCTCGATCGCGTCCATCGTAAAGGGCTTGGCGAGGATCGGGCGATGCTTGTGGCCGTCGGCGATCATATCATCGCCACCGCCCGTCGAGACCATGAACGGAATCCCCGCCGCCGCGAGCGCATCGGCAACCGGCCAGCATTTCTCACCACCACTGAGGTTCACGTCGACGATCGCCGCATCGATCCCGCCCGCCGCCACCAGCGGCAGCGCGGTCGATACGCTGTCGGCAACGCCGGCGACCTGCCTGCCGAGGATATCGAGGAAATCCTCGAGCATCATCGCGATCAGCGGCTCGTCTTCGACGATAAGGATACGGCCATGTACGGTCATTGTTTGCGATCTAGCTGAGAAAATTGATTGCCACCAAACACTTATTTCGCGGTCAGCGCGGCGCGTGCGGCTTCCGCAAGTTGCTGGACCGAAAAGGGTTTGGGCAGAAAGGCGACATTGTCGAGATCGATCGACTTGCGCAGCTGCTCTTCGGCATAGCCCGACATGAAGATGATCTTGAGGTCGGGATAGCGTTTGCGCGCATGGCGGACCATCGTCGGACCGTCCATCGTCGGCATCACGACGTCGGAGATCAGCAGGTCGGGCTTTGCGCTCGTCTCGAGCAACTCGAGCGCGGCCTCGCCATTCTCGGCGGTCAGCACGGTATAGCCCTGCCGCGCCAGCGCACGCTCGGCAACCGCACGCACCATCGCTTCATCCTCGACCACCAGCACGGTACCGGTGCCCCACAAATCGCCCTGCACGGGCTTGGCAACCGGCGCCTTGGTCGCAGCATCCCCCACGGCGTCGACGGGGAGATAGATGGTGAAGACCGCGCCCTGGCCCTTGGGACTTTCGGCGAAAATGAACCCGCCCGACTGTTTGATGATGCCGTAGACGGTCGACAGCCCAAGGCCGGTCCCCTTCCCCACTTCCTTGGTGGTGAAGAAGGGCTCCCAGATATGCGCCAGTGCGTCTGCGGAAATGCCCGTACCGGTGTCTGCGACCCGCAGCGCGGTATAGTCGCCGACCGGAAGCACATCCTCGTCCATCGCGCGCACTTCATGCGCGGGGACGTTGAAGGTCTCGAGGGTGAGGGTGCCGCCGCCGCTAGGGTTTTTGGTCAGCATCGCGTCGCGCGCGTTGACGGCGAGGTTGACCACGACCTGCTCGAGCTGCCCCGGATCGGCGCGGACCGGGCCGAGGTTGCGGCCGTGGTTGACCACCAGTTCGACGGTCTCGCCAAGCAGGCGTTTCAGGAGGTTGGAGACTTCAGAGATGACGTCGGGCAGCTGCAGCACCTGCGGCCGCAGCGTCTGCTGGCGCGAGAAGGCCAGCAGCTGGCGGGTCAGTGCGGCGGCGCGGTTGGAGTTGATCAGGATCTGCTGGATATCGTCATAGTCGCTGTCGCCCGGCGCGTGGCGCATCAGCATCAGGTCGCAATGGCCGATCACCGCGGTCAGGATGTTGTTGAAGTCGTGCGCAACGCCGCCGGCGAGCTGGCCAACCGCCTGCATCTTGGTCGCCTGCGCCACCTGCCGCTTGAGCCGGCCCTCCTCGCCCGCGTCGCGCAGGCTGAGCAGCACCGCTGCCTCGCCAAGGCCCCGCGCGGCGGCGATCGAGATCGCGACGCCCTCATCGGGGGCCTCGGCGAAGCGCACGGTCATGTCGACCGAATGCGCCGCGCCGCTGGCGAAGCGGCGGATCGCGTCGGCAAGCGCGCCCTTGTCCTCGCGCACCACCAGATCGCCCGGATAGAGCGGCGGGTTGGCGGAATTGACATGCGCGGCGCGGACAAACGCGTCGTTCATATGCACGAACCGCCCGTCCCCACCGACCAGCGCAATGCCCGAGGGCAGGAGCGAGATCAGCGAGCGGACATGCGCGCCTGCGGTGTCGCCGATCGCCGGCTGCGGGATCGCCAGCTCATCATCGAGCAGCGCCACCAGCATCGGCGCATTGTCCCCGTCGAGAAACGGGATCTCGAGCACGCGCAGCGGCGTACCCGACAGACCCTCGCGCTCGAAACGAACGATGCCGAGATTGTCGGTGATCAGGAAGCGGGTGAAGTCGCGCCCTTCGATCATGGCATTCTCGTCGCCCATCGCGCGCTGGCGCACGACGCGGTTGGCGGCGCGGACGCGGCCATCGGCGCCGAGCAGCGCCATCATGATCCCCGCGCTGCCGAGGCGATCGCCCGAATGGCCTGCGACCAGCGCTTGCGCCTGCTTGGCGAGGTCGACGACATCGGTCCCGGCGAAGCGCCACACCAGCATCGAATCCCCGACGCGGGTGATGTGCGCGGTCAGCTTGGTGCCTGCCGCATCGAACGCGCCGCTCGACGCCTGTCCATCGCGCCACGCCGTTCGCCCGGCCGTGCCGAGCTGCGCCGAGGCCCATTCGCCCGGCACTACGCCCGGCGGCGCGGGATAGGTCGGGAAGAACGCCCCGAAGCGATCGTTGGCGCAGACCAGACGGCCGGCACGGTCGGTCACCGCGAGCGCGTCGCTGCTCATCGAGGCGAGCGTGTGCGCGACCGACCAGTCGACCGCCGGCTCTTCCTCCTTCGCCGCGGGCCATAGCCGCGCGACGAGGTACACCACGCCGGCAATGGCCAGCGCCGCCGCGAGGAACCCGGCCGCGACCATGACCGATCCGGTCAGGAACAGCACAATCCCCGCTGCCGCCGCGCCCGCCGCGATCGCGATGATCAGCGGCGCGGCGGCGGAACGGGGATCGTCAGCAAAGGGTGCGGAGGCCATCGCTTCCTTTCCCGCCCCCCTGCGCTCCGGTCAAGCGTTCAGCGCCGACCGGAGACGCAACGCTCACCAGATGCGGACGCGCTTCGCCGGGGCGAGGTACAGCTTCTGCCCGTCCTTGGCGCCGAACGCACCATACCAGGGGTCGAGGTTGCGGACGACCCAGGCGCGCTGGATCGACGGGCTATGCGGATCGGTCAGCAAACGCGCGCGCAGATTGGCCTCGCGATAATTGCGCCGCCAGATCTGCGCCCAGCCCAGATAGAAGCGCTGGTCACCGCTGAAGCCGTCAATCACCGCCGGCTTCTTGCCGCCCAGCGAATGCTGATAGGCGTCGTACGCAATGGTGAGGCCGGCGAGATCGCCGATATTCTCACCCAGCGTGAACTCGCCCTTCACATGCTCACCCGGCAGTGCCTCATAGGCATCATACTGGGCGACCAGCGCCTTGCTCGCCACTTCGAACGCCTTGGTATCGGCCGGCGTCCACCAGTCGGACAGCTCACCCTTCTCGTTATACTTGGCGCCCTGATCGTCGAAGTGATGGCTGATCTCGTGCCCGATCACCGCACCGATCCCGCCATAGTTGACCGCCGGATCAGCCTTGGGATCGAAGAAGGGCGGCTGCAGGATCGCGGCTGGGAACACCACTTCCATCATGCCGAAATTGGCATAGGCGTTGATGGTCTGGGGCAGCATCCCCCATTCCCACTTGCGCACCGGGCCGCCCAGCTTGTCGATCATGAACTGGAAGTCGAACTGGTTGGAGCGAACCGCGTTGCCGAACAGATCGTCATTCTTGATCTCGAGCCCGGCATAGTCGCGCCAGCGGTCGGGATAGCCGACCTTGACGGTGAAGTTCTTGAGCTTCGCCTTGGCGCGCGCCTTGGTCTTGGGCTGCATCCACTCAAGCGAGTCGATCCGCCGGCCCATCGCGTCGAGCACGTTGGCGACCAGCTTGTTCATCTCCGCCTTGTACTCGGGCGGGAAATAGCGCGCGGCGTAGATCTTGCCGACTTCCTCACCCAGCGCACCCTCGGTGAAGCTCACCCCGCGCTTCCAGCGCTCCTCACGCTGCGGGGTGCCCTGCAAGGTGGTGCCGAAGAACGCGAAATTCTCATTCGCGACCGAATCGGGCAGATAGTTGGCGAGCCCGCCCAGGCTGCGCAGCAGCATCTGATCCTTGAGCACCGCGATCGGCGCCTTGTCGAGGATGTCCGCAGTGCCCTTCACCGCGCTTGGCTGGCCGATCAGCACGTCGGTGATCTTCGGGCTGATCGCCTTGAGCATCGCCGGCATGTCCAGCGCCGGGCTCGAGAATTGCGCGGTCTGCGCCAGCGTGAACTTGTTGTAGCCCTTGACCGCATCCGACGCGTCCTCGCGGGTCCACTGGACCTTGGCGATCTGGGTCTCCAGCTCCATCACCGCCTTGGCGCGCGCCTCGGCATTGTCCTCACCCGCCAGCGTCAGCATCTTGGCGAGGTGCGCGACATAGGCCGTACGGATCGATGCCATCTTGGGGTTGTCGACCAGATACATGTCACGGTCAGGCAGCCCGGTGCCGCCCTGATAGATGGTAAAGATGTAATTCTCGGGATGCTTGTCGTCCTGCCCGACATAGGCGCCGAACGGGCCGCTGATGCCCATCTTCGCTGCTTCGACGACCAGCGCCGAATAGCCGGCCTTGCTGTCGAGCGCCTTGACCCGGGTCAGCCAGGGCTGGATCGGCGCGAGGCCGCGATACTCGACCGTCGCGGTGTCGAGGTAGCTCGTATAGGCGCGGCCGATTGCGCTGTTCGCATCGCCCTTCACCGCGTCGAGGATCTCGCGCACCCGCTGCTTCGACAGGTCGTCGAGCACAGTGAACATGCCGTAATTGGACTTGTCCGCCGGGATTGCGGTGCTCTTTGCCCAGGCGCCGTTGGCAAAGCCGTAGAAATCGTCGCCGGGGGCAACCGTCTTGTCCATGCCCTTGGCATCGAAGCCGAAGCTGCCGAGCTGCGGCTTCGAGCCGGTTTCAGCGGTGGGTGCGGGTGCGGCGGGCTCACGCGCGACCAGCGCGGTCGACGCCCCCACGATCGCGGTGCCGGCGAGAAGAACGGAAGTAACGAAAAGACGCATCATCCACCTATGGGCAGGAGTCGGGATGCGCGTGTCTTACGCCGATGATACGGCGGATCAAGTCTCGGATGTTACCGCGCTCAACTGCCGGTGGTGGCGCGTTCCTTCTTCCGCTTGCGCCATTTGTTCGCGATCCGCAGCCGCCAGCCCACCGCGCTGATGATATAACCGAGGATCGACGAAATGATCGTGATCGTCACCAGCCCGGTGATCAGCGCCGGCCCCGCCTCCGACCAAAGCCAGTTCAGCCAGCTGTCATTGGCGACATGGGTCGCGATCGGCTGGCCCGGCACGGTCGCGTCGAAATGCAGGATCTTGCGCCCGATCCAATAGGCGAACGCCCAGAGCGGCGGCGTCGTGAACGGGTTGGTGAGAAAGGTCGTTAGCGACGCCACCGGGATATTGGCCCGGAACGGCAGCGCCAGCAGCGCAGAGAAGAAGATCTGCGCGACCGGGATCATGATCCCCGTCACCATCCCCAATGCGACGCCGCGCGGCACCGACCGGCGGGTGAAGCGCCACAGCTCCGGTGCCAGCACGCGATGCGCCACAGGACGCAGGAAGCGGTTCGCCTCCAGGCTCTCGCGAGTTGGCATGTTGCGATCCGCCCATGCCCGTACCCGGTCCCAGAAGGTCCGCTTAACCACGGTCGCGGAGGATCCTTCCCTGTTCACGCTTCCAGTCACGCTCCTTGATCGACTCGCGCTTGTCGTGAGTCTTCTTGCCCTTCGCCAGCGCCAGCTCCACTTTCGCGCGACCGCGCGAGTTGAAGTAGATCGACAGCGGCACGAGGGTCATCCCCTCGCGCGCTACCGCGCCGTGCAGCTTCTCTATCTGCCGCAGATGAAGGAGCAATTTACGGGGACGCTTCGGTTCGTGGTTGAAGCGGTTGCCGTGACTGAATTCGGGGATGTTGGCGTTGACCAGCCATGCCTGCTCGTTGCGAATCTCGGCATAGCTTTCCGCGATCGACCCTTCGCCGAAGCGCAGCGACTTCACCTCGGTGCCCTGAAGCGCGATCCCGGCTTCGAACACGTCCTCGATAAAATACTCGAAGCGCGCCTTCCGATTCTCGGCGACGATCTTCTTCTTGTCGAATTCGGTGGGACGCGGGCGGGCCATAAGGACGGGCGATGTAAGCCCGCGCGCGAATAAAGGGAAGCGGACGGCTTCAGATAATCCCGGCGGCCTTCATCGCCGCATCCACCGCGGCCTTGCTCGCCTCGTTCGGCGCGACCATCGGCAGCCGCAGCTCGGCGGAAATCTCGGGACGCAGCTTGTTAACCGCGTATTTGACCGGGCCCGGCGAGGCGTCGGTGAATAGCGCCAGATGCAGCGCGAACAGCCGGTCATGCAGCGCCAGTGCCAGCGCGGTGTCACCCTCGGCCCAGGCTGCCTGGAACTGCGCGCACAACTTTGGCGCGACATTGGCGGCGACCGAAATGCACCCCACGCCGCCCATCGCGTTGAATGCCAGTGCGGTTTCGTCGTTACCCGAAAGCTGGGCAAAGTTCGCCCGCAGCGCGGCGCGGTGCTTCGACACGCGCGTGAGATCTCCGGTCGCATCCTTGATCGCGACGAACTTGCCCGGGAAGGCCTGAACGATGCGGATCACCGTCTCGGGCTGGATGTCGGTCACCGTACGGCCGGGCACGTTGTAGAGGATGATCGGCAGTTCGCATTCCGCGGCGACCGCTTCGAAATGGCGGAAGATGCCTTCCTGGCTCGGCCGGTTGTAATAGGGCGGGACCATCAGCACCGCGTCGGCGCCGGCTTCCTTCGCGGCCTTCACGTTGCCGATCGCGACGCGGGTGTCGTTGGAGCCGGTGCCCGCAATCACTGGAATGCGTCCGCGCACCTGATCCGCACACACGCGGACAACCTCGAAATGCTCGTCTTTGCTCAGCGTCGCGGCCTCACCGGTAGTGCCGACCGGAACCAAGGCCGACGAGCCTTCGGCAATCTGCCACTCGACGAAATCGCGGAACACGTCCTCGGCGAAGTCGCCGTTACGGAAGGGCGTGATCAGGGCGGGGATCGAACCGGTGAACATATGCGCCAAAAAGCCCCAATTTTTCCGAATTTCGGGGTGGCCAATAGGCGTCGGTTGCGTATCATGTCCAGATGCTTGCCTCTTTGTTCAAGAGCGGGCTTCTGCTCGCCGGCGTATCGGGTGTCGCGGTCTCTTCACAGGTCGTGCAGGACGGGTTGGAGCGCGCACGCGTTCAGGTCGCGGGGCTGACCGCGTCGCCGCCGCAATATTCGGCTCCGGCAAGCTCGGGGCTTCAGTATAACCTCGACCAGTGGAAACGGCTTCAGCAGTCGGATCGCTGGCCGTTCAGCGACTATGCGAACTTCATGCTCGCGCATCCCGGCTGGCCGGGGGAGACCAGCCGCCGCGCCGCTGCGGAGACCTCGCTGGGTTCGGGAGCGGAGGCACCTTCGCTCGTCATCCGTTTCTTTGAGCGTTTTCCGCCTGCGACCGCCGCTGGCCGCGTCCGCTATGCCGAGGCACTTGCCGCTTCGGGCCGCCGTGCCGAGGCGAACGAGCAGGCCCGCCGGGCATGGCGCAACGGCGCGCTTCGCCCGGGCGACGAGAGCGCTATCCTGTCGGGCTTCCCCGGTGCGCTGACTCCGGCGGATCACGACGCGCGCATGGACGCGCTGCTCTGGCAGGATGGCCGCACCGCCGCCGCGCGACAGATCAACTTCACTTCGCCCCAGAACCGGCCGCTGTTCGACGCGCGGCTGTCGATGCGGAGCAACTGGCCGGATGCGCAGGACAAGGCGGCCGCGGCTGAGGCATCGGGCTCACGCGACCCCGGCTACATCGCCGATCGCGCGATGTGGTTCCGCAACAATGGCGCCAGCGGCTCGGCCCGCTCGTTCCTCGCCCGCCAGCGCAGCCTTACCGCGCTGCCCGGCAATGTCGAAAAATGGTACGAAGTTCTCCTCGTCAACGCCCGCGCCGCGGAGAGTGATGGTCAGTACAGCCTCGCCTATGCCATCGCGAACCAGGTCGACGATGCCCTGCCTCCCGGCGCCGATGTCGCCGCGATGGGGCTGGGCATTCGTGACGATTACACCAGCCTCGTCTGGCTCGCCGGCAACGTTGCGATGCAGAAGCTGCGCCGGCCCGCCGACGCGGTGATGATGTTCGACCGTTACTCGCGCGGCAGCCGTACGCCCACGACTCAGTCCAAGGGTCTTTACTGGGCTGGCCGTGCGGCCGAGGCCGCCGGGCAACAGGCCGCTGCGCAGGGCTATTACGAGCGGGCCGCCGCCTTCTCCGACCTCTATTACGGTCAGCTCGCCGCCGAACGGACGAGCCGCGCGTTGCGCGCCCCGCCCTCCTTCGACGGGACCCGTGCCTCGTCCGGCGCACGCACCGCCTTCTATAATCGCGAAGTGGTTCAGGCCGCGCGGCTGCTCGGCACGCTCGGCCGCTGGCAGGATCAGAGCCTGTTCCTGCGCCAGATCGCCGCCGACGCCACCAGCGCCGAAGATCACGTCCTCGCCAGCGAGCTGTCGCGCAGCATCGGCCGTCCCGACCTTGGCGTGATGGTCGGCCGCAGCGCGCTGCTCAACGGCCTCAGCGACTATACCGTTGCCGGCTATCCCTCGGTCCGCGTGCCGCAGGGCGAGGAAGGCTATTTCACAATCATCCACGCGATCGCGCGGCAGGAGAGCCAGTTCGACAAGCAAGCGGTGAGCCATGCCGGCGCGCGCGGGCTGATGCAGCTGATGCCCGGCACTGCGCGCGAGACCGCTGGAAAGCTCGGCCTAGGCTACAACATGTCCTCGCTGACGGTGGACACGGATTACAATATCCGTCTCGGCTCGAGCTATTTCCAGCGGATGCTGAGCTATTATGGCGGCAACTACCCGCTCGCGGTCGCCGCGTATAATGCCGGTCCGGGCAATGTGAACAAATGGCTGCGCGCCAATGGCGATCCACGCACCGGCGCCATCGAGGTGATCGACTGGGTCGAGGCGATCCCGATCTTCGAAACCAAGAATTATGTCCAGCGCGTGCTCGAAAATGCGGTGGTCTATGACCTGCTGCACCCGAATTATGCCCGTTCGCGCGGCCCGGCGCATCTGAGCTGGTATCTGGGCAAGAATCGACCGGGCTGACGTGATCGAGGTCATTCCGTACGACGAAGCGCAGTTCGAGGAAGTCGATGCATTGTGGCGGGCGGTCTTCCCCGAAGATCCGCCGCACAGCCATGCCGTGGTCGCGATTCCTCAGAAGCTTGCCGTCCAGCGCGATCTGTTTCTGGTTGCGACCGAAAGCGGCCGCGTGCTGGGTACGATCCTTGCCGGTTATGACGGGCATCGCGGCTGGCTCTACAAGCTCGCCGTGCACCCCAATGCCCGGCATTGCGGGATCGGCACCAGGCTGGTCCGCGCCGCCGAGAAGAAGCTGACGGCAAAGGGCTGTACCAAGGTCAATCTTCAGGTACGCAGCGGCAACGACGAAGCCGCCCGTTTCTGGGCACGCATGGGCTATGGCGAGGAGCCAATCATCAGCATGGGTCGCCTTCTTTGAGCATGGACCGCCCCAACTACATCACCCTAGCAGGCTATTCGGCGCTCAAGGCCGAGTATGACGCGCTGTTCGGCGGTGAGCGCCCCAAGCTGGTCGACACGATCGCCTGGGCCGCCGGAAATGGCGACCGCTCCGAGAACGGCGATTACATCTACGGCCGCAAGCGGCTGCGCGAGATCGACCGGCGGCTTGGCTGGCTGTCGAAGCGGATGAAGGCGGCCAAGGTGGTTGACCCCTCCCGTCAGGAGGACCGCAGCCGCATCTGGTTCGGCGCTACCGCGACCATCGCGGACGAGGACGACAACCACCGGACCCTCACCTTCGTCGGCGATGACGAGGCCGACGCCGGCAAGGGGTTGGTCGGCTGGAACGCTCCCCTCGCCCGCGCGCTGCGCGGCGCCGCGATCGGCGACCTGCGCCGCGTGATGCTTCCCGCGGGCGAAAAGGAATATGAAGTGATGGAGATCAGCTACCCCGGTTAGCGCTATTTGCAATTAAGATTGACTCGCAATATCGATCATGCTCAGGGCACGCGCAACGCGCTGCCCGCCCTGTCCGGCGACCATAAGGCGGCACGCAGTACAGGGGATTTCCATGAAGACGACCTACGGCTTGCTGGCTACCGCCGCGCTGACGCTGATCCTGCCGACGACCGCACTTGCGGCGCATGAGGAGCCGCCGGCGGACGAGGCGCAAAAGTCCGAAGAGATCGTCGTCTATGGCCGTGGCGAGGAGAAGAATACCCTTGCTACCGGGCTCGACCTTTCCCCGCGTCAGACCCCGCAGTCGATCAGCATCATCACCCGTGAGCAGCTCGAGGATCAGGCAGCGGCCAATGTCGGCGACGCGCTCGGCTACACGACCGGCATCTCGGTCAAGGCAGTCGACCGTGCCCGCAACACGCTGGCGGCGCGCGGGTTCGACATTACCAACTACCAGCTCGACGGCGCGCCCTTCGTCACAGGCAATATCGGGCTGGAGAAGAACAGCAGCGCCACGTTCGAACGGATCGAGGTGATCCGTGGCGCCAACGGCCTGTTGCAAGGGGCCGGCGAGCCGTCCGCGACGATCAACCTGGTCCGCAAACACGCCACCTCGCACGAACTGACTGGCTCGCTCGACCTTGAAGGTGGGTCGTGGAACCGTTTTGCCGCAACCGGCGACATCACCGTACCGCTCACCGCCGACGGATCGGTGCGCGGCCGGTTCGTCGCGCAATATTACCGGCAGGATTCGTTCGTCGATATCGAGAAGTCGAAGGGGTACCTGTTCTATGGCGTGATCGACGCCGATCTCGGTGCCAACACGCGTCTCAGCATCGGCGCGAGCTATCAGCGCGACGAGCGCGACGGCACGCTCTGGGGCCAGCTGCCCTATTGGTATGCCGATGGCACGCGCACCAACTGGCCACGCTCCAAGACCACCGGCGCCGGCTGGAACCTGTGGGACACGACCGAGAAGACCGCGTTCGTGACGATCGAGCAGCGCTTGGGCAACAGATGGTCGCTCCGCGCCGATGTCAGCTATCATGAGCAATTCGAGGAGTCGAAGCTGCTCTGGACCGGCGGCTATCCCGATCGCGTCACCGGCATCGGCATCACCGCCGAGGGCTATTGGTACGAAACGCGTCCCAAGCAGTGGAACGCAAGCATCTCGACGCGTGGCAATTTCGACCTGTTCGGACGCGAGCACGAGGTGATCGTGGGCGGAAACTATCGCCATTTGTCCAACGGCTGGACCAACCGCGATCCCGATCCGGCCACAGTCGCCCCGATCGGCAATTTCAACCTGTGGGACGGCAGCAAGTACGCCGAGCCGCGCTGGGGCAATCGCTACCGGATGAGCGGCTTCGGCACGACCGAGCAATATGCCGTTTACGGCGCGGCCCGCCTCCAACTGCTCGACCCGCTCAAGCTCATCGCTGGCGCGCGTGTCAGCTGGTGGGAACGCAACGAGGAAGTCGCGCTCTACACGGCGGCCCCCTACACCATCAGCCATAAGGGTCGCGTGACGCCCTATGCTGGCCTAGTGTACGACGTGACCGGCAACATCTCCGCCTATGCGAGCTTCACCAGCATCTTCAATCCGCAGGATAGCAAGGATCGCAACGGCAACTACCTGCCCCCGATCGTCGGCAATGCCTATGAAGGCGGACTCAAGGGCGAGTGGATGAACGGACGGCTCCGCGCCTCAGCCGCGATCTTCCGCATCGAACAGGACAATTTCGCGGTGGTCGATGAAGGGTTCTTCGTCCCCGGCACCACCAATCCGGCGATGCGTCCTGCACGCGGCACCGTATCCGAGGGCTATGAAGCCGAACTCGCAGGCAAGATCCTCAGCGGCTGGGACCTGAGCCTCGGCTGGAGCGCCTTCCGCGCCAAGGACGCCAATGGCGAACAGGTGCAGCAACATCACCCCCGCCGCATTCTGCGCATGTCCACCCGCTATGATTTCAGCGGGATGCTCGACGGGTTCAGCCTTGGCGGGTCGCTGCGCTGGGAAAGCGAACCGCCCAAGACCGGCGTGAACCCCGCCACCAAGCTGCGCGAGAATGTCGGCCAGCCCGCCTATCTGCTGGTCAACGGCATGGCGCGCTACAAGCTGAACGACAATGTCTCGCTTCAGCTCAACGTCAACAATCTGTTCGACAAGCGCTACTTCAACAACAATCTCTGGTTCGCCGGCTATGTCTATGGCGAACCGCGCAATGTCCGCGCGACACTGCGCCTCGGCTTCTGATCGGGACTACCGGGCGCCGCTCTGGCGCCCGGTGGCCTTGAACTGGGCCGGGCTCTGCCCCGTCCAGCGCTTGAACGCGCGTGAGAAGGCCGCAGGGTCGGAAAAGCCGAGCCGATACGCAGCGTCCTTCACCGCCAGCGTGTCGCCGCGCATCAGCTTGAGCGCTAATCGGTGCCGTAATTCGTCGAGCACCTGCTCAAAGGTCAGCCCCTCCCCCTTCAGGCGGCGGTAGAGCGTCTGACGGCTGCATCCCATCGCGCCCGCCACGCGCTCGATCCGCGCAGTGCCCGATGCCAGCAGTGGCTCGAGGTGCCGTTCGACCTCGCGCCGGACGCTTTTCTGCCCGTAATGCCGCCGGTAGATTTCACGCGCGATCCCTGCGGCGATGAAACGCAGTGCACTGCCCGCCTTCGACCGCGCCGATCCCGCTCCGGTGTTACCTGCGATCATGTCTTTGATCCCCCCGATCATGGGCAGCAGTGTGCTGCCTCAATAATACGCCTCCGTGGAATCAAGCACAAGGGAGGGTCGCATGAACGCATTCATGCTCGTGCATATCGTCGGAGGAAGCATTGCCCTGCTGTCGGGTGCGGCGGCGCTGACGGTCCGGAAAGGTGGCCGCTGGCACGCGCGAGCAGGCACAGCCTTCTTCGCATCGATGCTCGTCATGACCAGCACCGGTGCGGTGATCGCGATCCTCAAGCCTGAGCGGGGAACGGCGCTTGTCGGGGCCTTCACCGCCTATCTCGTGGTGACCGCATGGACGGCGGCACGCCAGCGCTCGGGCAAGCCGACGGCTTTCGACCATGCGGCACTGGCGATCGCAATTGGTTGCATGATCGGCCAGTTGCTGCTCGGCGTGGCGGGGCTCAACGATCCTGACGGCAAGGTCGATAGCCTGCCCTGGCCGGTTCACTTCGTCTTCGGCGCTCTCGCCCTGCTCGCCGTCACGCTCGACCTGAACTTCCTCCTCAAGGGGCAGCTATCCGGCTTGCAGCGCATCGGAAGGCATCTGTGGCGCATGTCGACGGCGATGCTGATTGCCACCTCGTCCTTCTTCAACGGCCAGCGGGACGAGTTTCCCAAGGCGTGGCAGGGCTTCTTCCTGTGGGACGCATTACCGCTGCTGGTGCTCGCGACGATGATCTTCTGGATTTTCCGGGTCCGCTTCAGCGCGGCCTTCCGCAAGTGGCCGCCGCGGATCAGCTCGCCAGCTTCTTCCCCGCCGCCTTCCAGCGTGAACTGTTCGTCAGCGCCGACGCCTCGATCTTGAGCTTTGCGCAGCCCGGCAGCCCGCGGATGATCGGGCGCAGATTGTCCGCAAGCGCCGGCGGCATCCACGGGTTGAGCACCAGGCGTGTGATCGAACCGAGATCGATCCCAATCGGCAGCGTAAGCTTTGGTTCGTCGAGGCACGTCGCCACGATCCGCCACTCGCGCTCGTCGCTATACCCCTCGCGCTTCACGAACGGCAGCCGGTGCGCCTCCTCAGGTTCCAGCGCCTCGAGTTGCCTGATCTGAAGATAATCGACCGGCCCGGCGACGATGCCCGCATGATCGCGTACCGCGGTCTCAAGCGCCGCCTTCTCGAACTCGATACACACGCCCTCCATCCCCTGGGTGAACACCCGCCAGTGATGATAGGTCTCGCTCGCCATCGCGCAGCACAGCGCCAGCACCGATTTGGCATCGGCATGGGCACGGTATAGTTCCATGAACTCGACGTCGTTGGTGTCGTCCCACTTTGCGGGACTGAGCAGCACCAGCCGCTGGTGGACCAGCGTATCGAGCGCGCTGGACAGCGTCGTGTAGCGCCGCACGAACTTGTTGAGCGTCCGCGTTGCCATCTCAACCCGCCACCCGATCGACGCCAACGCGGTTGACCAGTGGCCGCCCCGCCTCGGCGTCCGACACACTCGTCAGCGTCGTCTCCGCAATCGCGCGCAATGCTTCTTCGGTCAGAAAAGCCTGATGCCCGGTAATCAGGACGTTGGGAAAGGTCAGCAATCGCTGGAACACGTCGTCGCCGACAATCTCGTTCGACAGATCCTCAAAGAACAGGTCGGCCTCCTGTTCGTACACATCCAGTGCCACTCCGCCGATTTTGCGCGATTTGAGGCCATCGATCAGCGCGGCGGTATCGATCAGCGCACCGCGGCTGGTATTGACGATCAGCAGCCCCGCGCGCGCCTGCGCGATCGCCGCCGCGTCGATCAGGTGCCGCGTATCGGGCGTCAGCGGGCAATGCAGCGTAACGATTTCCGCCTCGGTGAGCAGCGTGTCGCGGGATACATACCGCACCCCGATCGCCTCCAGCTCCGGGTCGTTCGCGACGTCGCTCGCCAGCACCTCGCAGCCGAACCCGGCGCGCAGGCTCCGCGCCACCAGCGCGCCGATCTTGCCGGTGCCGATTACGCCGACGGTGCGCCCGTGCAGATTGCGCCCGATCAGGCCATCCAGCGCGAAATTATTGTCGCGTACGCGCGCCCAGGCTCGGGGAATATGCCGGTCGACCGCGAGCATGAGGCCGATGGTGAACTCCGCTACCGCGTGCGGCGAATAGGCAGGCACGCGTACCACATCGATCCTCAGTCGCTCCGCCGCCGCGAGGTCGACATTGTTGAACCCCGCACAGCGCAGCGCGACCAGCCGCACGCCCAGCGACTCCAGCGCGCCCAGCACCCCGGCATCCACCACATCGTTGACGAACACGCACACGGCGCGGCACCCGGCGGCAAGCGAAACCGTCGTCGGATCCAGTCGCGGCTCGAGGAAGACCAGCTCGTGCTGCTGGCTTGCGTTCGCTTCGCTCAGGAAACGCCGGTCATATCCCTTGGTCCCAAACACCGCGACGCGCATGGCTGCTCCCTTTGGCCGGGCGTCAGATCAGCACGCCACCACGTTCACCGCCAGCCCGCCCTGCGCGGTTTCCTTGTATTTCGACCGCATATCCTCGCCGGTCTGGCGCATCGTCTCGATCACCGCGTCGAGGCTGACGACATGGCTGCCGTCGCCATGCATCGCGAGATAGGCGGCATTGATCGCCTTGATCGCGCCCATCGTGTTGCGCTCGATGCACGGGATCTGCACCAGCCCGCCGATCGGGTCGCAGGTCAGGCCCAGATTATGCTCCATGCCGATTTCGGCGGCATTCTCGATCTGCGCATTGGTCGCGCCCAAGGCTGCCGCCAGCCCTGCCGCCGCCATCGAGCAGGCGACACCCACTTCGCCCTGGCAGCCCATCTCGGCGGCGGAGATCGACGCGCGCTTCTTGTAGAGGAAGCCGATCGCGGCGGTCGTCAGCAGGAACGTCCGTGCTCCGGCGGGTGTCGGCGACGCACAGAAGGTCTCGTAGTAGCGCAGCACCGCGGGGATCACGCCCGCCGCGCCGTTGGTCGGCGCGGTGACGACGCGGCCACCCGCAGCATTCTCCTCGTTCACCGCAAGCGCCCACAGGCTCACCCAGTCGAACACCAAAGACGGATCGGACCGCGGCCCGCGCGCGACCAGCTTGTTGTGCAGGTCGCGCGCGCGCCGCTTGACCTTGAGGCCGCCGGGCAGTTCGCCCTCGCCGCGCATCCCGCGCTCGATACACGCCGACATCGCCGCGCGCAGCGAATCGAGGAAAGCATCGGTCTCGGTATCGTCGCGCCATGCAGCTTCATTGGCGCGGACGATATCGGCGATCGTCACGCCCTTCTCCTCCGCCACCGCCAGCAGTTCGGCGCCTGAGGAGAAATTCATCGGCAGCGTCACGTTCGATCGCGGCGCCTCGCATCCGCCCTCGACCACCGCGCCGCCACCGATCGAGTACCAGAAGGTCTCATACGGCTCGCCATCAGGATAATGCGCGACGAAGCGCATGCCGTTGGGGTGCGCGGGCAGGAAGCGGTCGGAGCGGAAGATCAGGTGCCTGCCCTCGACGAACGGCACGATCACCTGCCCACCCAGCGACAGTTTCTGCTCGGACTGGATCGTCGCAACGATGCTCGCCACCGCGTCGGGGTCGACGCTCTCCGGCTCATGTCCGGCCAGCCCCAGGATCACAGCGGTATCGGTGGCGTGGCCCTTTCCGGTGAGCGCCAGCGACCCGAACAGCTCGCACGACACCGACACCGGGATGCCACGATCCAGAGCCGCTTCGGAAAAGGCACAGGCCGCGCGCATCGGCCCGACCGTGTGCGAGCTCGACGGGCCGATGCCGATGGTGAACAGATCAGCCAGGCCGATCGTCGCTTCCACGCGCTGCCGCGCAGCCATTCCCGAACCGTCCAGCATCAAATCCCTCCAACGGGCAGGCGTTTGTCCGCCTGCCCTTACGTCAGAGGCCTTATTCGGTCGGCGCGACGCCCGGCGCAAGCCGGATGTGCAATTCCTTGAGCTGCTTGTCGCTGACGAAGGACGGTGCCTGCATCATCAGGTCCTCGGCCTTCTGGTTCATCGGGAAGACGATGACCTCGCGGATGTTGGGCTGATCGGCCAGCAGCATGACGATACGATCGACGCCCGGTGCCGACCCGCCATGCGGCGGCGCGCCGAACTTGAACGCGTTGATCATGCCCGCGAAGTTGGTGTCGACCTGCTCCTGCGTGTAGCCGGCGATCTCGAACGCCTTGTACATGATCTCCGGACGGTGGTTCCGGATCGCGCCTGACGACAGCTCGATGCCGTTGCAGACGATGTCATACTGCCAGGCGAGGATGTCGAGCGGGTCCTTGCTCTCCAGCGCCTCCAGCTCGCCCTGCGGCATGCTGAACGGGTTGTGGCTGAAGTCGATCTTGCCGGTATCCTCGTCGGCCTCAAACATCGGGAAATCGACGATCCAGCAAAACTCAAAGCGGTTCTTGTCGATCAGCTCGAGCTGGTCGCCGACGCGAGTGCGCGCGAGGCCCGCGAGCTTCGCTGCCTGTGCTTCCTTGCCCGCGGCGAAGAAGATGCCGTCATTGGGACCAAGGCCGAGCGCATCGGCGATCGCCTTCATGCCCTCCTGCCCATGGTTGTTGGCGATCGGTCCGCCGAACACGCCGTCCTTCTGCGTCGCATAGCCAAGGCCGGGGAAGCCCTCGCCCTGCGCCCAGCTGTTCATCTCGTCGAAGAACTTCCGGCTCTTCTCATGCGTACCCGGCGCCGGGATCGCGCGGACCACGTCGCCCGCTTCGACCATCGATGCGAAGCGACCGAAGCCCGAGCCTTCGAAATGCGTGCTCACATCGGTGATCAGGATCGGGTTGCGCAGGTCGGGCTTGTCGTTGCCGTATTTCAGCATCGATTCGCGGTACGGGATGCGCTTGAACGGCAGCGGGCTGACGCTGCGGCCCTTGCCCTGCCAGTTGGCGAATTCCTCGAACACGCCGTGCAGCACCGGCTCGATCGCCGCGAACACGTCGTCCTGCGTGACGTAGCTCATCTCGAAATCGAGCTGATAGAATTCGCCCGGTGAACGGTCGGCGCGCGCGTCTTCGTCACGGAAGCACGGCGCGATCTGGAAGTAACGGTCGAAGCCCGCGACCATCAGCAGCTGCTTGAACATCTGCGGCGCCTGCGGAAGCGCGTAGAACTTGCCCGGATGCACGCGGCTGGCGACCAGATAGTCGCGCGCGCCTTCCGGCGACGACGCCGTCAGGATCGGCGTCTGAAACTCGGTAAAGCCCTGATCGATCATCCGCTTGCGCAGCGACGCGATCACATGGCTGCGCAGCATGATGTTGGCGTGCAGCCCCTCACGGCGCAGATCGAGGAAGCGGTTGCGAAGGCGGATTTCCTCCGGATATTCCGCATCGCCGAACACCGGCATCGGCAGTTCCTGCGCGACGCTCTGAATGGTGACGCCTTTGGCGAATACTTCGATCTCGCCGGTCGCGAGGTTCGGGTTCACCGTTCCCTCGCCGCGCGCCTTGACCACGCCATCGATCGTCACGACCGATTCGACGCGCAGCCCCTCCAGCACCGGCAGCGCGGGCGAATCGCTGTCACAGACGATCTGGGTCACGCCATAATGATCGCGCAGATCGACGAACAGCACGCCGCCATGATCGCGCTTGCGGTGAATCCAGCCAGAAAGGCGGACGGTCTCACCGACCTGTGCGGCGGTCAGCTGGCCGCAGTTGTGCGAACGATAGGCGTGCATGGTGCAATCTCTGAGTGACGCCGCCTTCGGGCAGCGAGTTATAAACAGGCGGTCGCGCTTCATGCCCACGCGCCCCTTTGTCAACCCGCTCGCGCGCGTCTATGGGCCTGCGATGCACATTCACGGCCTGATCGAAGACTCCGCAAGTCTCGCCAATCTCTGCACCCGCCTCGCGCAGCAACCGTTCATCACGGTCGATACCGAGTTCATGCGGGAAAACACCTTCTGGCCCGAGCTTTGTCTCATCCAGATCGCCGATACCAATGAGGCGGCGGCGATCGACCCGATGGCGCCGGGCCTCGACATGACGCCGCTGCTCGACCTGCTCGTCAACAATGAGGACGTGCTCAAGGTCTTCCACGCCGGCGGTCAGGATCTCGAGATCGTCTACAACCTCACCGGCAAGACCCCGCACCCGCTGTTCGACACCCAGATCGCGGCGATGGCGCTCGGTCAGGGCGAGCAGATTGGTTATTCAAACCTCGTCGAAACCTATCTCGGCATCACCGTGGACAAGGGCGCGCGCTTCACCGACTGGTCGCGCCGCCCGCTGGATAAACGTCAGATCGATTATGCGATCGCCGACGTGACCCACCTCTCCGAAATCTTCCCAAAGATGCTGGAAAAGCTGCGCAAGACCGGGCGCGGCGGCTGGCTGGACGAGGAAATGGAGCGGATCGCCGATCCCGAAAACTATCGCAACGACCCGGATCAGGCATGGCAGCGCATCCGCATCTCCAGCCGCAAGGCCGAAGTGCTGGGCCGCCTCAAGGCGCTGGCGGCATGGCGCGAGAAGGAAGCGCAGGGCAAGAACCTGCCCCGCGGCCGCATCGTCAAGGACGAGACGATCGCTGATCTGGCCGCGAATCCGCCGCGCAAGCAGGCCGACCTGACCCGCGTTCGCGGCCTGTCGGCCTCATGGGGCGGCAACGATATCGGAGGGCGGCTGATGGCAGCGATCGAGAACGCGGCTCCAATGCCTGCCTCCGAAATGCCCGCGCGCGACGACCGCAAGCTCCCGCTCGGCAAGGAGGGCGCGCTGGTCGCCGATCTGCTCAAGCTCCTGCTCAAGATTCGCGCCCGCGACATCAACGTCGCTGCGCGCCTGCTCGCGCGCTCGGACGATCTCGAAGCGCTCGCTGCCGGCCAGCGCGAGGGGCTCTCCATTCTCAATGGCTGGCGGTTCGAGCAGTTCGGGCGCGATGCGCTCGCGCTGGTCGAGGGGCAGTTGGGGTTTACCGTCCGCAATGGTAAGCTCAAAATGACTCGCACCGAACAGCCCCAAGACTTGGAGAACGCGCCATGATCCGCTTCACCGCTCTGCTGTTGCCCGTCGGCCTCGTGGCCTGCGCATCCTACCCAACGCCCATGCCGGGACCAGTCCGCTGCAATGCAGGGGCCGTCCAGGGCGCTATCGGGCGTGAGGCCGGGCCGCGCGTCATTCAGAACGTCAAGCGCCGCGCCGGTGCCCGCGATGTCCGCGTCATTCGTCCCGGTCAGGCTGTGACAATGGATTTTCGGTCGGACCGGCTCAACGTCGAAGTCGATCACCGCAACACGATCCGCCGGGTAAACTGCGGCTAAACGTTCGATGCGCTGCGGCGGGGTTCAGACCTCCACCGCAGCCGTCAGCCCCAGCGCGCCCGCCAGCGCACGATGGCGCTTCTCCACGGCCTCGCCATACAGCGCGGCGTCGTCGCTCGGCAGCGTCAGTACCAGTTCGTCTTCGGTCGCGCCCAGCGATGAACGGCGCAGTGGCCCGGCGACACCGCCGCTCAGCCGCTGACCCAGCCGCATCGCCAGGCCCCACAGCTTCGCGTGCTCAAGATCGTCGAGGCTCGCGAGCTGGCCGATCGGTGGCGGCGATTCGAATCCGCCACCCAATGAGGTGAACAGCGCCTGCGCCAGCAACGCCCGTCCGCGCGCGTCCATCCCGACCCAATTGCCGTGCAGCGCGATCTCAAGCCCGCGTTCGGCGCGGAATTCGGGGTTGGCGCGCCAGCCGACATCGGCCAGCAGGCACGCCGCGTGCCGCAATCGCGCCAGATCGGCGTCATCGTCGAACAGCGGCGCGATCCATGCGTCCAGCAAGTCGCCATGCTCGGGAAAACGGCCAGACCGCTGCGCTTCGTCGCGCGCGGCGGCGATCAGGGGATCCTCGCGGCGCTGCTCGGCTGTCAGGTCGCCATAGAGCAGGCCCTCGCGCAGCCCGAAGGCCGACGCGACCGTCCCGCGGCTGCCCAGATGCCTGATCAGCACGCCCAGCAACGCTGCGGCGTCCTCCATCGTTGCGATACGCCCCGACGACAGGTTCGGCACCGCGCGGATCTTGCCCTTGCCCAGTTGCTGGATCGTACGCTGCAGTCGCGTCACCGTCGCTGCGGGCATCGGATATTCATGGATCACCGGCAGCGGGTAGCCCGTCAAATGCATGTCGAGCCGCGCCAGCGCGCGCCACGACCCGCCAACGAGGTAAAAGGGTAACCCGGCGCCGCGCCCGGTCCAGCCGGCGTCGTTCAACAATTTTGCGACGGTGCGGTCGAGCGTCCCCTTCCCCTTCTCGCGGATCGCGCCGATGCGCAGCACGCCGAGCGGGAAGGAAACGCGATCGGTTACCGTCCCGGCGACGACGCGCACGAGTTCCAGCGAACCGCCGCCCAGATCGCCGACGATCCCATCGGCCTCGGGAATGCCCGACAACACGCCATAGCCCGCCGCCAGCGCCTCGGCTTCGCCCGACAGCAGCTCGACATCCAACCCCAGCGACTGCGCGATCGCGATCAGCTTGCCGCCGTTCGACGCCTCACGGACCGCGGCGGTGGCGACGGTGCGGATCGAATCGGCTTCCATTTCGCGCGCCAAGCTTGCGAAACGGGCAAGCGCGGTGGTCGCCACGGTCAGCGCTGCCGTGTCGATCGCGCCGGTTTCGGTCAGCGAGCGGCCAAGGCCCGCCATCACCTTCTCGTTGAACAAGGTCGCCGGCAGCCGCGCCGCGCCGTCATAGACGACAAGGCGGATCGAGTTGGAACCGATATCGATGATCGCGGTGCGCTGCGCGGCCGGCGCAGCGCGGGGTCTACGGAACAGAAGTGTGGTCACGCTCACCCGCTACGCTCCGCGCGCCAGCGGCGCAACGAGAGCTTGGGCACCGCCTCGCTGGTTTCGAGCGCCGCACCGCGGCCCGAAAGCGACGGGTTGGTCATGAAATAGCGATGCAGGTTGAACGGCTTGGGGCCGGGATCTTCGCGCACATAGCGGCCATCGCTTTCCAGCTCCCAGCTCTGCTCGGTGTCGATCAGATTTGCGACCATCACCTGGTCGAGCACCTGATCGTGCACCGTCGGATTCTGCAACGGAAGCATGAACTCGACACGGCGGTCGAAGTTGCGCGGCATCCAGTCGGCCGACGAGATGAACAGCTTCGCGCCGTCATTGGGCAGCGCCTTGCCGTTGCCGAAGGCCCAGATGCGGCTGTGCTCCAGAAAGCGCCCGACCACCGATTTGACCGTGATATTCTCCGACATCCCGGCAATCCCGGGCCTCAGGCAACAGATGCCGCGGATCACCAGATCGATCTCGACCCCGGCATTGCTCGCCTCGTACAGCTTCTCGATCATCGCCGGATCGACGAGCGAATTCATCTTGGCCCACACTGCCGCCGGCTTGCCTGCCAGCGCATTCGCGATTTCCTCGTCCACCAGCTCCATCAACCGGTCGCGCAAATGCCGGGGCGAGACCGTGAGCAGCTCGAGATCCTCGGGTTCGACATAGCCGGTGACATAGTTGAAGATCTTCGCCGCATCGCGTCCGATCCGCGGATCGGCGGTGAAGAAGCTCAAATCGGTGTAGATGCGCGCCGTCACCGGGTGATAATTGCCCGTGCCGAAATGGCAGTAGGTGCGGAACTCGTCTCCCTCGCGCCGCACCACCATCGAAACCTTGGCGTGGGTCTTCCAGGTGGTGAAGCCATAGATCACCTGAACGCCGGCGCGCTCCAGCGCCGACGCCCACAGCAAATTCTGCTCCTCGTCGAACCGCGCTTTGAGCTCGACCACCGCCGTTACCGACTTGCCCGCCTCGGCCGCGGCGATCAGCGCCTGAATCACCGCCGATTGCTTGCCCGCGCGGTACAGCGTCTGCTTGATCGCCACCACATCGGGATCGCTCGCCGCCTGTTTGAGGAAAGCGAGCACGACGTCGAACGTCTCGTACGGGTGGTGAACGACGATGTCCTTGGCCTTGATCGCCGCAAAGCAATCGCCACCAAACTCGCGGATCCGCTCCGGGAAGCGCGGCGCATAGGGCGAGAATTTGAGGTCGGGCCGGTCTTCCTCGACGATCATCGACAGGTCGCCGACGCCCAGGAATCCGCCGGTTTCGGTCAACAGCGCCTCGCTACCTCCAAGTTCCTCCAGCAATACGGCCTCAAGCGCGGGGTCGATTCCCTCCTCCATCTCGAGCCGGATGACGCGTCCGCGCCGTCGCCTTTTGATCGCGGTGCGGAAATAGAGAACCAGATCCTCGGCCTCTTCCTCCAGCTCGATATCGCTGTCACGCAACACCCGAAAGGTCGCTGACTTCTTGACGTCATATCCCGGAAAAAGGATTGAAGAGAAGCGCTTGAGAAGTGTTTCTACCGGTACGTATGAAGCTTGCTCGCCCGGCATACGCACGAAGCGCGGACTTGCGGGAGGCAGCAGCACCAGCTCGCGGATCGGCTCGCAGTCGCTCTGGCGGACAAGGTCGAAAATCACGCTCAGCCCCTTGTTGGGAATGAACGGGAACGGATGCGCAGGGTCGAGCGCCTGCGGGGTCAGGATCGGAAAGATCTGCTGCCGGAAATGATTCTCGATCCAGTCGGCGACGTCGCCGACGATCGCGTCGGCATCGAGCATCTCGATCCCGCGCTCACCCAGACCGCGGCGGATTGCGTTCCACACGGTCTGCTGGCTGTCGACCAGCCCACCCGCCTGCTCGACGATCGCGGTAAGCTGCTGCGCCGGGGTGAGACCATCCTGTGAATGCGCCTCCACCTCCTGCATCTGCTGGCCCTTGAGACCCGCAACGCGGACCATGAAGAACTCATCGAGGTTCGAGCCGGAGATCGACAGGAAGCGCAGCCGCTCGAGCAGCGGATGGGCGGTGTTGGTCGCCTCCTCCATTACCCGCCGGTTGAACGCCAGCCAGCTCAGCTCGCGGTTGAAGTAGCGCGCACCCCGTTCGATCCGGGCGTCGTCGTCGGGCTTCAATTGCGCGCGGCTCGACATGTTTCCTCGTCTAAGGTTGCGCGCCCGGCTCTCGGAGAAGTCCGGACGCGGTGAGTGTGGACTTCGCCGCCGGGATCGACAAGCGCCGGTTGCGGCGGCGGCTGGCATCCTCTTCCAGCGCCTCCGCGGTGCGCAGGATCGTCAGGTAATCCCGCTCGATCCGCCGCATCACCCAAGCCACTACATCGGGATTTGCGACAATCTCGTGACGGTCGAGCAATTGTTGCAGGATCTCCGCTGCCAGCACGTCGCCGGGCTGTTCGATGCGCGCCACCGCACTGGCGTTGAGCCGGGATCGCAGATCGGGCAGCTTCACCTGCCAGACCGGCGGCGAGTCATCCGCCACCAGAAACAGCGGACGGTGTGCCGCCTGCGCCTCGTTCCAGGCATGGAAGAGGGCCGTTTCGGGCTGCCGGTCGGCTTCGTCGATCATCGTCCCGCCACTGCGCACCGCCATCGTCCGCGCGAGCAGGCTGCGGCCCGACTTGCGTGGCCCGGTGATGATCGCCGCCATGACGGGCCAGGTCGCCCAATGTTCGAGGATATGGACAGCCTTGGAATTGCCTTCGCCGATCAGGAACTTGTCCTCACGCGCGCCGGCGGGCCGGTCGAGCGGCAGGGAAAACTGGCTCATCCGTCGGTGCTGTTCCCGGCAGCCGGCGGCGGGGCCGCGGGTGCCGGCGCCGGGGCGCCCCGGCGGATGCGGAGGACGCCGGCGCCTTCCTCGACCTGCCAGCCGCGTGCGCGCAGCGCCGCGGTCAGCGAAGCCTGATTGCCGTCAAAGGTCACCCGCATCACCGAAATTCCGCCCAGCGCCATGCTGGTCGTCGTTGCCGATGTCACGCCCGGTGTACCGCGTACCGCCGACTCGCCGCTGTTGAGCGCTGCAACGCTCGGCGTATCGAACTGGACCGTCAGCGCGGTGCCCGTCGCTGCCACCGGCACGTCGGTCGGCTCGAGCGGCGCCTCTTCGCCCGTTTCCTCCACGGGCACTTCGGGTCGCGGCGGTTCGGTGCCGAGCAGATGATCGGTGCGCAACCGGCCCGAACGCAGCGCGTCCTGATAGGCCTGGTCGATTCGCTGGATTCCTGCATCGATCAGCGCGGGCAGCGCATTGCCGTCGTTCACGCGCAGCACGAACTGCGCGATCCGTACATTGTCCGGCCCGTGTCCGGCGGTGAACACGCCGACGATCGGCCCGCCCGGATAGCTGCGCCGCAGCTCGACGGTCGGGATCAGCACGTCGTCGGCGCCATATTGGTCGAGGATCGCGCGCCACCAGCCACGACCGGTGCGCCCGATCTGTCCGGCATTCATCAGCAGCCGGTCGGGCCCGCTGCCCCCCGGACGGACATAGTCGATCCCGCTGTTGCCGGTGCGGAATCGCTTCCATCCCTCGACGAACGCGCTGGTGCCCTCAAACACGCGATGGCTGCCGCCCGAAACCTGTACCGGGATCAGCAGCATCGGCGGCGATCGCATCATCTGCCCGCCCACGCCAAGGATCGACGCCGCGCGGTTGCGATCGAACAGCACGCCGAGCTTGGCGACGTAGCGGTTCGGCCCGATCTGTTCACGCTCGACAACGATTCCCGTCACCAGACCGTCCAGCGCCGAATCGCCCAAAGTCGATCCCTGCCCCGTCAGCCGCTGCGCCAGCATCGTCCAGGCCTTGCGCTGCGCCAGCCGCCAGCCGCCCAGCCGCGCCGACTCCGCGTCCTTGGCGCGGACGTCGATCTCGACCCCGCTCACCTCGAAACTTCCCGAGCTATCGCCTGCATCTGGTGCTTTCGGCGCGGCTTTGTCGGCCTGCGCGAGCGCGAACCCCGCGGTGGCGAGCAGCGCGACGGCGGCGGTCGTGGCGAAGGCAGGGGGCATACGACGCAACATTCGCCGCCCTTTTGGCGAAGCAGGCGTGGAAATCCAAGCGCGATATCGCTAGGCGGCACTCCATGACCGATCCCAAGCCCTATACCTATGCCCAGGCGGGCGTCTCGATCGATGCCGGCAACGCGCTGGTCAAGGCGATCGCTCCGCTTGCCCGCTCCACCCGCCGTCCGGGCGCCGACGCCGATCTCGGCGGGTTCGGCGGCCTGTTCGACCTCAAGGCGGCGGGCTTCACCGATCCGCTGCTGGTGGCCGCGAACGACGGCGTCGGCACCAAGCTCAAGCTCGCGATCGAGCATGACCATCATGGCGGCGTCGGGATCGACCTCGTCGCAATGTGCGCCAACGACCTCGTCGTTCAGGGCGCCGAGCCGCTGTTCTTCCTCGACTATTTCGCCACCGGCAAGCTGGTGAACGGCGTCGCCGAGCGTGTCGTCGCGAGCATCGCTGACGGCTGCATTCAGGCCGGCTGTGCGCTGATCGGCGGCGAGACCGCGGAGATGCCCGGCATGTACGCCGATGGCGACTATGACCTCGCGGGATTCTGCGTCGGCGCGGTCGAGCGCGACCAGTTGCTCGACGGCGCGAAGATCGCACCGGGCGACGTGATCCTCGGCCTTGCCTCGACCGGCGTACACTCCAACGGCTATTCGCTCGTCCGCCGCCTCGCCGCGGACAAGGGCTGGAAGCTCGATCGTCCCGCGGTCTTCGATCAGGACGTCATCCTGCTCGACGCGCTGATGGCGCCGACCCGCATCTATGTGAAGAGCCTGCTGCCGCTGCTGCGCGACGGCGCGATCAACGGCCTCGCTCACATCACCGGCGGCGGCCTGCTCGAGAATATCCCGCGCGTCCTGCCTGAAGGCTGCCACGCTCGCGTCGATGCCGACAGCTGGGCGCAGCCGCGACTGATGGCGTTCCTGCAGGCACAGGGCAATATCGAGCCGGAAGAGATGGCGCGCACCTTCAACTGCGGCGTCGGCATGGTCGCGGTGGTTTCCGCCGACAAGGCCGACGCGGTCACGCAGGCGCTCGAAGCCGCGGGCGAGACCGTCCACCGCATTGGCACGATCGAAGCGGGCCAGCGCGGCTGCACCGTCGCCGGCAGCGCCGAGACGTGGAGCGCCCGCGCGGCGTGGAGCGCGACGCACAACCAATAGTCTCCGTTCGCCCTGAGCTTGTCGAAGGGCTGCTTTTTCTCCTGAGCCGGTGCGAAGAAGAACGGTGCTTCGACAGGCTCAGCACGAACGGTTGGAATGAAACGCAAGCTCGGCATCCTGATCTCCGGCCGCGGCTCCAACATGATGGCGCTGGTCGAGGCTGCGCGCCTTCCGGACAGCCCGTACGAGGTTGCACTGGTTGCCTCGGACAAGCCCGACGCCGCCGGTCTTGTCTGGGCGGCCGAACACGGCATCGCGACCTTCGCCCTGTCGCCGAAAGGTATGCCCAAGGCCCAGTATGAAGCCGCGATCGACACCGCGCTCCGCGACGCGGGGGTCGAGGCCATCGCCCTCGCCGGCTATATGCGCCTCCTCACCGACGATTTCGTCGCACGCTGGCGCGAGGCGATCGTCAACATCCACCCCTCGCTGCTGCCCAAATACAAAGGCCTCGACACCCATAAGCGGGCCATCGAAGCCGGCGATGCGGCGGGCGGTTGTTCCGTCCATGTCGTGACCGAGGAACTCGATGGCGGCGAGGTGCTGGGTCAGGCTCAAGTGTCGATCGTGCCCGGCGACACCCCCGAAACCCTCGCGCAGCGCGTGCTCGCCGAGGAACACCGGCTCTATCCGCGCATTGTCGCGGAATGGCTCAGCAGATGACCCCTCAGGCGGCAGCGGCGCTCGAACAGCTCCGCGCCGCCGCGCTCGCGCTGCCCGAGGCGGACGAGAAGCTCTCGCACGGCATGCCCGCCTTCTTCATCCAGAAGGGCAAGATGTTCGCCTATTTCTGGCACCATCATCACGGCGACGACATCACCGCGGCGATCGTCAAGACCAGCGGGACCGAAGAACAGGCGATGCTGATCGAGATGGAGCCCGATCTCTATTACCGCCCGCCCTATTTCGGCCCCTCGGGCTGGGTCGGCATCCATCTCGGCCCCGGCACCGACTGGGATCGTGTCGCCGATCGCGTCGCGATCAGCTGGGAACTCGTCGCCCCGCGCCGGTTGCTGGAAGCGGGCGGACGATAAGCTATGCCCACCCTCAGCCCTCGAACCAGTCGTCACCCCGGCCTTGTGCCGGGAACCACCGGAAGGCCAGTATTGGACAAGAGGCTCGAACTTCACCGGTGCGGCGCCATGGCCCCTGGCACAAGGCCGGGGTGACGAGACAGCAAAGTCATTGGTTCGCCACCCCAATCCCTTGCCCTTCCCCTCCCCACCCCCCAAACAGGTTCGGATGCTGAAAGTCGCCAGCTACAATATGCGTAAGTCGCTCGGCACCGACCGGCGACGCAGTCCCGAACGTACGCTGGAGGTGCTGCGCGAGATCGATGCCGATGTGATCGCGTTGCAGGAAGCCGACCGCCGTTTCGGCGCCAGGCAGGGCGTCATCACTCCGCATCTCCTCGAAGAACACAGCCCGTGGAAAGCGGTGCAGTTCGGCGTGCGCACCGGCAGCATGGGCTGGCACGGCAACGCCATCCTCGTGCGCAAGGATGCGCAGATCCTCGATTGCGAAATCATCCATCTCCCTTCACTCGAGCCGCGCGGCGCGGTGATGGCTGATCTGCGGATCAACGGCGAGCCGCTGCGCGTCGTGGGCATGCATCTCGACCTGTCGGGACTGTGGCGGCGGCGGCAGGCGCATGCCATCCTGACGCATCTCGACAGTAGCGAGCGCAAGATGCCCACGGTGATGATGGGCGATCTCAACGACTGGACCGCCCGCTCGGGCTGTCTCAAGGATTTCGGCCGGCATTTCGACTTTGCCGAGACCGGCCGCTCCTTCCACGCCCGCCGTCCGGTTGCCCGGCTCGACCGGATCATGGTTTCACCCGGCCTTGCAGTCGCCGCCAGTGGCGTCCACGAAAGCCCTGCATCGCGCACTGCGTCGGATCATTTGCCCGTCTGGGCGTCGCTGGAGCGTCGATGAACGGAGGGGGCAAAGAATGAACGGGGTGCGCGAACGCGAGCTGCGGCTGGCCCTCGTCTGCTATGGTGGCATCAGCCTTGCCGTTTACATGCACGGCATCACCAAGGAGGTGTGGCATCTCGCCCGCGCCAGTCGCGCGCATCGCGACGGCGACACGCCGGGCACCGGTAGCGAGGCGATTTACTTCGCCCTGCTCGACGAGATCGCGGACACCACCGGCGTCCGCGTGCGTGCGCTCGTCGACATCGTCGCGGGGGCCAGCGCCGGCGGGATCAACGGCGTGTTCCTCGCTCAGGCGGCGGCGACCGGCCAGTCGCTCGACCCGCTGACCGACCTCTGGCTCAAGGTCGCCGATGTCGAGGCGTTGCTGAACCCGGAGCAAGGGCCCTCGCATCGCCTTGCCAAGATCTGGGCGCTGCCGATCGCGTGGATGCTGACGCGCGACGATACGACCGTCGACCAGACCGTCGAGCCCGGCGCGCGCGAAGAGGTCCGCGCCAAGCTCGAAAAGTTCGTCCGCTCGCGCTGGTTCGAACCGCCCTTCGGCGGCAAGGAACTGCTGCACATGATGCTCGACGCGTTCGACGCGATGGCGAAGGCGCCCGCGGGACCGCGCCTCCTTCCCGCGGGACAGCCGCTCGATCTGTTCGTGACCGTCACCGATTTTCGCGGTCATCCGGAGCGGCTCAAGCTCAACTCCCCGCCCGAAGTGGTCGAGACCGAGCATCGGCTCGTCTTCTCGTTCAGCGACCATGCCGACGCCCATGCACCCTTCGCGCACCCTGCCGAGCTTGCCTTCGCCGCCCGCGCCACCTCGAGCTTTCCGGGCGCCTTCCCGCCCGCGACGATCGCCGAGCTCGACGCCGTGCTCGCCGAGCGGGGCGTCGAATGGCCGGGTCGCGAGGCGTTTCTCGAGCATGTCCTGCCGCGCCAGCACGCCGCCGGCGTCGCGGACAAGGCCGCGCTGATCGACGGATCGGTCCTCGCCAACGCCCCCTTCCGTCCGGCGATCGACGCGCTCAAGGAACGCCCTGCGCGCCGCCAGATCGACCGGCGTTTCGTCTTCATCGACCCCACACCCGGGCATCGCCTCGGCTTCTACAGCGAAACCCCCGACAACCCCGGCTTCTTCCAGACGATCATCGGTGCGCTGTCGGAATTGCCCCGCCAGCAGCCGATCCGCGACAATCTGGAAGCGATCGGACTGCGCTCGACCCGGATCGAACGGATGCTCGCGATCATCGAGCGCATCCGCGGCGAGGTCGAGACCCAGGTCGAATCGCTGTTCGGCTACACGCTGTTCCTCGACTATCCGACCCCCAAGCGCCTCGCCGCCTGGCGCAGTCGCGCGCAGGTCTCGGCCGCGGCAAAGGCTGGCTACGGCCACGCCGCCTACGGGATGCTCAAGGTCGAGGGGGTGGTCGACCGGATCGCTACCCATCTCCACCAGATCGGCGATCAGCCCGGTCCCGACCGCTGGCGCCGGATCCGCGATGCGGTCGCGGCGGAGATCGACCGCCGCGGCGCCGACGATTTTGGCACCAGCCATCCCGGCTCGGCGAGCGCATCCACGCTCGATCTTCTTCGCGGGCACGATCTCGGCTTCCGTATCCGCCGCCTGCGCCTGCTCGCGCGCCGTCTGACCGAACTCGACCAGGAGCATGAGAATCAGGAACTGACGCCGATGCGCGACGCGATCTACGAATCGCTCGCCGACTATCTCGAATGCCAGCGCGCCGATCCGTTTCTCGGCCTGCGCGAAGCGATTCGCGCTGCTGATCTCGACGCCAGCGCACTGCTCGACAATCTCGCCGCGCGGATGGACCTGCGCACGCTCGATCACGATACCGACGCCCGGCTCTCGGCGGGTCTCAGCGCGCTGTCGAAGGAGATGCGGCGGCCGATGCTGCTCGCCTATCTGGGCTTCCCCTTCTTCGACATCGCGACGCTACCGCTGCTGCAGGGCGAGGGGCTGAACGAGTTCGATCCGATCCGCGTCGACCGCATTTCGCCCGACGACGCGACCTCGATCCGCAAGGGCGGCGCGCGCGCAACGCTCAAGGGCACGCAGTTCAACAATTTCGGCGCCTTCTTCAGCCGCGCCTATCGCGAGAACGACTATCTCTGGGGGCGTCTGCACGGCGCCGAGCGGCTGGTGGACATCCTGCTCTCCACCCTACCCGCCAACGCGACACTTGGCCCGGGCCGGGTGAGCGAGATCAAGCGCAGCATTTTCCACGCGATCCTCGACGAGGAGCAGGATCGGTTGAAGGCGATCCCGACCCTCTTCGCCCAACTCCGCGCGGAAATCGGCTGAGGCTGGCCAATCCGGCCCGCCCGTCCTAAAGCTAACCGAAACGACAGAGGATCATTCGCGCGGATGCAATTTCTGAAGGCATTGTTCTGGTTCCTGATCCTCGGCCTCATCACGGCCTTCGCGGTCACCAACTGGCATCCGGTCGAGATCCAGCTCTGGAGCAATCTCGTTGCCGACGTGAACTTGCCGTTCCTGCTGCTGATCGTCTTCCTCGCCGGCTTCGTTCCGATGCTGGTGCTCTATCACACCGTGCGCTGGCGCAACCGTCAGCGGATCGCGATGCTTGAGCGTACGGTCGAGGAAATGCGTGCGCTCCATGCCGCAGCGCCGACCTCCGCGATGCCGATCCAGCCGGATGCCGCCGAAACGCCCTCCGCACCGCCGCTGGTGACGCTATGAGCAGCCCGATCTACGTCGCGCTCGACACGCCCGATCTGGAGCGCGCCAAGGCCATCGCCAAGCGGGTCCGCCATCATGTCGGCGGGATCAAGCTCGGCCTTGAGTTCTTCATGGCCAATGGCCGTCAGGGCGTGCACGAGATGGCCGATATCGGCCTGCCGATCTTCCTCGACCTCAAGTTCCACGACATCCCCAACACTGTCGGCAAGGCGGTGCAGGCGTTACGTCCGCTCGAGCCCGCAATCATCACCGTCCATGCCGCTGGCGGCCGCGCGATGCTCGAGGACGCCAAGGCTGCCGCGCCCACGGGGACCAAGGTCGTCGCGGTGACGATGCTCACCAGCCTCGACGCGAGCGATTTGAGCTCGATCGGCCTTTCGCCCGATCCGCACGAGCAGGTCGTTCGCCTCGCCGAACTCGCCAGATCAGCGGGCGTGGATGGCATCGTCTGCTCGGGCGAGGAAGTGAAGGCCGCACACGATGCGTGGAAGGACGGCTTCTTCGTCATTCCCGGCATCCGTCCCGCCAACGGCCAGATGGGCGACCAGAAACGCGCCGTCACCCCGCGCGCCGCGCTCGATGCCGGCGCCTCGATCCTCGTGATCGGCCGCCCGATCACTCAGGCCGAAGACCCTGACCTCGCCGCGCGCGCGATCGAGGCGACGCTCTGACCGGCGCGGCGAGTCGGCCGCAAGCCGCCGGCCCGGACCGAACTTTGTTCTTTCTCTGGCTGCTCACGATCGTCGTGGCAGCCATCTTGGTCGCGCTGATGCTCCATGTTGGCGATCCCGGGTCGATCGACTGGTGGTGGGGCGCCATTCCCTTCGGCCTCTGGGTTGTCGGTCCGGCGGTCGTTCCATGGGGAATTGCCCGCCTCCGACGGCGTTCGGGCGTTGCGCTTGTCATGCTGATCTTTCTGGTCGCGTCATCGCTCATGTCCGGAATCGCCTATCACGACGCGCTTTTCCCCCAGACCTCATCCACCGCAGCGCTCGTCCTCATCTTCGTGCCGCTATGGCAATGGATTGCACTCGCCGTCGTCGCAGTTATCGCGCTGGTGGCAACCTCAAGAGCAAAAGAGACTGCGAATTGACGATCGACATCCGCCCGGCCACCGAAGCCGATCTCCCGCACCTGCACCCCGTCGTCGAGCGCGCCTATCGCGGCGACAGCGCCCGCGCCGGCTGGACGCATGAAGCCGATCTCGTCTCAGGCGAACGTACCGATCTCGAAACGCTCCGCTCGCTGCTCGCCGGCGACAGCCGCCTGCTAATCGCGCGCGACGGCGACACAGTCCTCGGCTGCGTCAACATCGCCGACCGTGGCGATGGCCTCGCCTATCTCGGCCTGCTCTGCGTCGATCCTCAGCTTCAGGCCGGGGGTATCGGACGCAAGCTCGTCGCTGCCGCGGAGCAAACCGCCCGCGACACCTTTGCTGCCACCCGAATCGAGATGGCGGTGATCGACCGCCGCGCCGAGCTGATCGCCTGGTATGTCCGTCACGGCTATGTCGCATCGGGTGAGACCCGCCCCTTCCCGGTACCGCTCGATCCGCCATTGTCGATGGTGGTGCTGGTCAAGCGATTGTTCGACCAACGGTAATTGCCCTTGCGGCAAGGGCTGGTTACGCAGGTAACCATATCAAAATCATCCTGGGAGCTGTTGCCGATGCGCGTTCTGTTGCTTGCCGCCACCATTTTAGCCGCGGGTCCGGCCCTCGCCAACGAGCGCGCGCCGATCGGCACCGGCGTCAGCCCCAGCGACCGCGCCAACACCGCCGAGCGCCCGATCCGCTTCGCCGCTGCGGCACCCGCTGGCGGCGTGCTGGTCATCCCGATGGCGGGCGCCAGCGACCTCAGCCACGTCCCCGCCCCGCTGCGCGACAGCGTCACCCGCGCCGTCTCGACCGCCGGGTTCAAGGCCGCAGCGGACAAGACGCTCTCGCTCTACGGCGCCGGCGGATATGACCGCGTCGTCCTGATCGGCGTGCCGCAGGGCCAGCTCGATTCCGCCGCGCTCGCCGATTTCGGTGGCCGCGCCGCGCAGGAAACCAAAGCCAACGCGCTGCCGATCGCGATCGTCGCGGACAGCCTGTCCGCAAGCGTCTCGGATCCCGCCGCGCATGTCGCGATGGGCGCGACGCTCGGCCAGTATCGCTTCGACCAGCTCAAGAGCGGCGTCACCGCCCCTGCCGCCCAGCCGATCACCATCGTCGCCCGGTCGGGCGAAGCCGCGTACAGCCGTGAATTCGCCGGCGTCGCGCAAGGCGCCCGCATGGCGCGCGATCTGATCACCCTGCCGTCCAATGCCAAGACCCCCGACAGCTTCGTCGCGGCTGTGCGCACCCAGTTCGCGGGCGTGTCCAATGTCCGCATCACCGTCCTCGACGAGGCGCAGATGCGTGCGCTCAACATGGGGTCGATCCTCTCGGTCTCGGCCGGATCGCGCCATCCCGCACGGATGATGATCGTCGAGTACACGGGCGCCGGAAACGCCGCCCCGCTCGCGCTGGTCGGCAAGGGCATCACCTTCGACAGCGGCGGCATCTCGCTGAAGCCCGGCGCGGGCATGGGCGACATGAAGGGCGACATGGCCGGCGCCGCCGCGGTGATGGGCGGCGCGCTTGCGGCCGCAAAACGCGGTGCAAAGGCCAATATCGTCGCCATCGCCGCGCTGGCCGAGAACATGCCCGGCGGCAATGCCTCGCGACCCGGCGATGTGGTCCGCACGATGAACGGCAAGACGATCGAGATCATCAGCACCGATGCCGAAGGCCGCATGGTCCTCGCCGATGCCAACCAATACGCGATCGACCGCTTCAAGCCCGCCGCGCTCGTCAACATCGCAACGCTCACCGGCGCGGTGAGCACAGCGCTTGGCGACGATTATGCCGGCCTGTTCGCCCGCGACGAGGCACTGGCCACGCGCGTCCAGACCGCCGCGACCCGCTCGGGCGAAGCGGTGTGGCGCCTGCCGCTCCATCCCAGCTACGCCAAGGACATGGAATCGCCCGTCGCGGATATCGCCAACGGCACCAGCAAGTCCGGACCCGGCGCGGGCCGCGGCGCGCATTTCATCGGCTTCCTGACGCCTGAGCCGACCCCCTGGGCGCATATCGATATGGCGGGCGTCGACGGCACCGACGAATCGCTGCCCACCATGCCGAAGGGCGCGCGCGGCTTCGGGGTCCGCCTGTTCGACGCACTGGTCCGCGAATACGAGAAGTAAGCCTCTGCGGCGTGCCGTTCCCGAACGGCGCGCCGCAACTTCCGCTTGCCGAATCGGGCGCGCCGCCCGATGGCCTGCCTCGATGCCCGTCACTGCCAAGATCTGCGGCCTTTCCACCGCCGCAACGCTCGATACGGCCGTGGCCGGTGGCGCCAGTCATGTCGGGTTCGTCTTCTTCCCGCCCTCTCCGCGCCATGTGACCTTCGATCAGGCCGGTGCGCTCGCTGCGCGCGTCCCCGCGCAGACGGGCAAGGTCGGGGTCTTCGTCGATCCCGAGGACGCGCTGCTCGATCAGGTGATCCGCGCCGCACGGCTCGATGCCATCCAGCTCCACCGCACCACCCCGGAGCGTGCTGCCGCGATCGGCATCCGCACGCGTCTGCCCGTCTGGGCAGCGGTCGCAGTCAAGACCCGCGCCGATCTCGACGCCGCCAACAGCTTCCGCGGCGCCGTTCAGCGCCTCCTCTACGACGCCAAGGTGCCCGAAGACGCCAAGTTACCCGGCGGCATGGGCATGCGCTTCGACTGGACCCTGCTTCAGGATTTCACGCACCCGCTTCCTTGGGCGCTGTCGGGCGGTCTCGACCCCGCAAATGTCGCCGAAGCCGTCTGCATCACCGGCGCGCGGCTGGTCGACGTCTCCTCCGGCGTCGAATCCGCCCCCGGCGTCAAGGATGACGCAAAGATCGCCGCCTTCCTCAAAACGGTCGCAGCGCTGTAATCGCACAGCTGTAACAATGCTTGGCGAGCGCGGCAGACGCGCCTAAACGCCCCCGTGATGAACGCGCCCAACTCCCTCCGCAACCTGCCCGACGAACACGGGCATTTCGGCCAGTTCGGCGGCCGCTACGTCGCCGAGACGCTGATGCCGCTGATCCTCGACCTTGAGCGCGAATATCGCGCCGCCAAGGCCGATCCGGCGTTCAAGGCCGAGTTCGACGGGCTGATGAAGCATTATGTCGGCCGTCCGTCGCCGCTCTATTTCGCGGAACGCCTCACCGCCCACTACGGCGGCGCGAAGATCTATTTCAAGCGCGAGGAACTGAACCACACCGGCGCGCACAAGATCAACAACTGCATCGGCCAGATCCTGCTCGCCATCCGCATGGGCAAGAAGCGGATCATCGCCGAGACCGGCGCAGGCCAGCACGGCGTCGCCACCGCCACCGTCTGCGCGCGCTTCGGCCTGCCCTGCACCATCTTCATGGGCGCCAAGGATATCGAGCGCCAGCAGCCCAACGTGTTCCGCATGAAGCTGCTCGGCGCCGAAGTCCGTCCCGTCACCAGTGGCTCACAGTCCTTGAAGGACGCGATGAACGAGGCGCTGCGCGACTGGGTCGCGACCGTCCACGACACCTTCTACATCATCGGCACCGCCGCCGGCCCGCACCCGTACCCTGAGCTGGTGCGCGACTTCCAGTCGGTCATCGGCACCGAAAGCCGCGCCCAGATGCTCGAGGCCGAGGGGCGCCTGCCCGATCTGCTGATCGCCGCGGTCGGCGGGGGTAGCAACGCCATCGGCCTGTTCCACCCCTTCCTCGACGACGCCGATGTCGCGATGGTCGGGGTCGAGGCCGCGGGCAAGGGCATCGACACCAAGGAGCACGCCGCCAGCCTCACCGGCGGCGCGCCCGGCATCCTCCACGGCAACAAGACCTATCTGCTGCAGGATGAGGACGGCCAGATCACCGAGGCGCACTCGATCTCCGCCGGCCTCGACTATCCCGGCATCGGGCCGGAGCATAGCTGGCTGCACGAAAGCGGCCGCGTCGAATATCTGCCGATCACCGACACCCAGGCGCTCGACGCCTTCCAGCTCTGCTGCAAGCTCGAAGGCATCATCCCGGCGCTCGAAAGCTCCCACGCGCTGGCAGCTCTTGAGCACAAGGCACGGGAGTTGCCGAAGGATCAGATCATCCTCGTCAACGTCTCCGGCCGCGGCGATAAGGATATCTACACCGTCGCACAGGCGATGGGGGCTGAGATATGAACCCCACCCCGCCCCCGTCATCCCGGCCTTGTGCCGGGATCCACCGCGCGTCGAGCGTTGCGATTCGAGCCTCTTGTCCCGTGCGTGCTGCAAGGTGGACCCCGGCACAAGGCCGGGGTGACGAACAATGACCCGCCTCACCTCCGCCTTCGCCACCGCCGCCGCGCAGCACCGCGCCGCGCTCGTCACCTTCGTCACCGCGGGGGACGGCGATACCGCCGCGATCCTCGATGCGATCGTTTCGGGCGGCGCCGATGTGATCGAGCTCGGCATGCCGTTCACCGATCCGATGGCCGATGGCCCGGCGATCCAGGCCGCGAACCTGCGCAGCCTCGCCAAGGGCACGCGCACTGCCGATGTCCTCGCCATCGCCGCCGCCTTCCGCCAGCGTCATCCTGATGTGCCACTGGTGCTGATGGGCTATGCCAACACCATGACGCGCCCGACGCCCGAAACCTTTGCACAGAAGGCAGCGGACGCGGGTGTCGACGGCACGATCATCGTCGATATCCCGCCCGAGGAGGCCGACGAGATCGCGCCCTTCGCCGCGCACGGTATCGCCACGATCCGCCTCGCCACCCCGACCACCGATGCGGCGCGCCTGCCCGCAGTCCTCAACGGCGCGAGCGGTTTCCTCTATTATGTCTCGGTCGCCGGCATTACCGGCCTCCAGCAAGCCGCGCAGGACAGCATCGAGGCCGCGGTCGCGAAGCTCAAGGCCGCAACCGACCTGCCCGTCGCGGTCGGCTTCGGCGTCCGTACCCCCGAACAGGCTGCTGCGATCGGCCGCGTCGCCGATGGCGTCGTGGTCGGCTCGGCGATCATCGATCTGATCGCGGCGAACGGCGCCGATGCGCCCGCCGCGGTCCGCAACTATATTCAATCCCTGAGCACGGCCATTGCCGCTGCCCGAAAGGAAATCGCATGAGCTGGCTCAGCCGCGTCCGCAACGCCCTGTCGTTCGTCGTCCCGAACAAGGCGGAGACCCCCGACAATCTCTGGCACAAGTGCAAGGGTTGCGGGCAGATGGTCTTCACCCGCGAGCTTCAGGAGAACATGTCGGTCTGCCCGCTCTGCGATCATCATGAGCGGATCGGCGGCAAGGCACGGTTCGAACAGCTGTTCGATGCCGGCTATACCGTCCTGCCCAGCCCGCGCGTAAGCGAGGACCCGCTCAAGTTTCGCGACCAGAAGCCCTATCCCGCGCGCATCAAGGCGGCGCGCGCCAGCACCGGCGAGCAGGACGCCTTCCTCAACGCCAGCGGGACGATCGACGGCCAGCGCGCGGTGATCGGCGTGCAGGACTTCGCCTTCATGGGCGGATCAATGGGCCAGGCCGTGGGCGAAGCCTTCATCGTCGGCGTCGAAGCCGCGATCGCTGCCCGCGCGCCGTACATCGTCTTCACCGCTTCGGGCGGTGCGCGCATGCAGGAGGGCATCCTGTCGCTCATGCAGATGCCCCGCAGCACCGTCGCGATCCAGATGCTCCACGACGCCGGCCTGCCCTATATCGTCGTGCTAACCGATCCGACTTCGGGCGGCGTGATGGCGGCCTATGCCATGCTCGGCGACGTCCAGATCGCCGAGCCCAAGGCGATGCTCGCCTTCACCGGCCGCCGCGTGATCGAAAGCACGATCCGCGAAAAGCTGCCCGACGATTTCCAGACCTCGGAATATTATCTCAACCACGGCCTGATCGACATGGTCGTCCACCGCAAGGATCTGCGCGACAAGCTCAGCCAGCTGATCGGCCTGCTCGTGGGCGGAGCAAAGGCGGCGGCTTAGCACAGCGAAGAGCCCTCTCCCCTCCGGGGAGAGGGTTGGGAGAGGGGCAGTGGCGAAGACCGACCCAATGTTGCTCGAACGCGCCCGCCAACTACGAAGCAACATGCCCCAACCCGAACGCGAACTATGGACGGCGCTCCGCGCCAAGCGCTTCGAAAGCCTCAAATTCACCCGACAGGTGGTGATTGGTCCCTACATCGCCGATTTTGTCTGCCGATCACGGAAGTTGATCATCGAACTCGATGGCGCCACGCACGCTGACTCTGCACGCGATGAACAGCGAGCCGCGTATCTCCAAACACAGGGCTATCGTGTGATCCGATTCTGGAACAACGACGTGATGACCAACCTCGAAGGGTTGCTTACAATCTTGAGCGACACGCTTGCCTCGCCCCCTCTCCCAAACCCTCTCCCCGCGGGGGAGAGGGTTTAAACCATGCCCGACCACGCCAACTCCTCGCACCCTGCCGTCCAGCGCCAGCTCGATCGTCTCTGGGCGCTCGGCCCCGGCGCGGACATCCTTGGGCTGGACCGCATCACCCGCCTGCTCGGCCGCATCGGCAACCCGCATCTCGCGCTCCCGCCCGTACTCCATGTCGCAGGCACCAACGGCAAGGGGTCGACCTGCGCCTTTCTGCGCGCCGCGATCGAGGCGGCGGGGCTCACCGCGCATGTCTATTCCAGCCCGCATCTGGTCCGCTTCAACGAGCGGATCCGCCTCGCCGGCAACCTGATCGACGACGATGCGCTCGCGGCCCTTCTGCAGGAAGTCCTCGATGCCGGTGGCGATATCGGCGCCAGCTTCTTCGAGGTGACCACCGCCGCCGCCTTCCTCGCCTTTTCGCGCACTCCGGCCGATGCCTGCATCGTCGAAGTCGGCCTCGGCGGCCGGCTCGACGCCACCAACGTCGTCCCCGCGCCTGCCGCCTGCGCGATTGCCCAGCTCGGCATCGATCATCAGTCGTTCCTCGGTGACACCGCCGAAGTCATCGCGGGCGAGAAGGCCGGGATCGCCAAACCCGGCATCCCGCTCGTCACCATGGCCTATCGCACCTCCGTCGCCGAACGCATCGCACACGTAGCAGGCGCCGCCGGTGCGCCTCTCTTCGCGCGCGGGACGGCGTGGGACTTCGAGGTCACCAAAGACCGCCTCTTCTACCGCGACGCCCACGGGACCGTTGAAACCCCGCTCCCCCTGCTCGCCGGCCCGCACCAGCCGTCCAATCTCGCGCTCGCCATCGCCACGCTGCGCCACCAGCAGCGCATCGCGATCCCCGAAACCGCTCTCGCTGCAGCTGCAACCGCCGCCCGCTGGCCCGCCCGCATGCAGCGCCTCTCGCCCGGCCCATTGCTCGACCTGCTTCCGTCCGACAGCCAGCTCTGGCTCGACGGCGGTCACAACGAAGCCGCCGCCCAATCGGTCAGCATCGCGCTGGCCGAAGTCGCGCAGGGCCGTCCGGTCCACCTCATCCTCGGGATGCTCGCCAACAAGGATGCCGCGGGCCTGCTCGCCCCCTTCGTCCCGCTCGTCGGCTCTCTCACTGCGATCCCCGTTCCCGGCCACGCGCATCACGCCCCGCTCGATCTGGCCGAGGTTGCACGCGGCCTTGGCATCGCGGCCACCGATACCGCCGAAGACCCCAAATCAGCCCTTCGCAAGATTGCCGGGCACCCCGATAGCGCCGCTCCGATCGTTCTCATCCTCGGCTCACTCTATCTCGCTGGTGAAGCGCTCCGAATGAACGACGAACTCCCCGACTGATTCTTATTGCGATTGACTATCAATAACAGAATGTCAGGATAGGCGGACGAATCGAATCCGGAGTTCGCCGCATGACCGCAATCGCCACCCTCGGCCTCGCCTTGCCCCGTCTTCAGCCCGACGATCCCGGCGCGCGGCTGCTGCTGTTCGGCATCCGCCAGATGGGCGCAGGCGGCCTCCATGACGCGGCCGCCGCACATGCCTTCGTCACCGCCTTCGGCCGCGACTTCCGCCGCCCGCTGATCCTGCTGCGTTCGCTGATGGCAGAGATGTCCACCGCCTCGGCCGGCCCGATCCAGATCGCACCCTGGTGCTGCGCGCGGATGACCGCCGCAGAAAGCGCGACGATCGAGATCATCGCACGCGTCACGCACGATATACCGCGTGCCCGCGTCCTGCTCGCCGATCTTCTGGGGGTGCGTCAGGTCGACGGCGTCCTCGCCACCGCCCATGCCCTCGCCAACGCTTTCACCGATCTGGGGCTGCCGCTGGAGGCCTAGGCGTCCTTCGCGCGCAACCGCGCCAGCGTGTCCGCCGCCCAGCGGTACATCTCGCCTTCCGCCGCACGCTGCTGCCGGTCGAGCCGCTTCGCCCGCGACTCGATCTCCTCCAACTGCTTGCGCGCCTTGTTGTCCCAGCCTTCGGCCAGCAACAGCGCGGCATAGCGGCACCGCGCCTCCTCGCCCGGCAGCCGCGTCACGATATCGGCATAGAGCGCCAGCGCTTCTTCGTTCCGGCCAAGATGCTCCAGCATCCGCGCGCGCAGCAATCCCTGCCGGTCCCGCTCGCCCTGCCCGGAGAGCGGCTCGAGCGTGTCGAGCAAGGCCAGCGCCTCACCCGCATGCCCCTGCTCGAAGATCGCGCGCGCAAGCTTCGCCCGCGTCCCCGTGTCTTCAGGCGATTTCGCCTGAGCCTCGCGATACGCCGCCTCGGCCTCGCTCCATCGTCCAAGCTCGCTCGCGGCATCGCCCAGCCGGATGCGATTGGCCACCGTGTCGGTCAGATCCAGCGCGTCGCGGGCGGCCCGCAACTCGCGCTCCGGATCGATCGCCGCCACGGCTTTGGCACGCGCCGTGCGCACATGCCGGTTGCCTTGCAGACCGGGCAATATCTCGACGATGAAATAGGCGACCGCACCCACCATCGGCAGAAAGATCAGCGCGGTCAGCCACAGCGGATTGCGCCCGGTCTTCACCAGATGCACGACGCAGGTCACCTGCACCGCAAGGATGGCGAGCCAGACGATCATCGCGCAGGGCCGGTCTCCGGATCGGCACGCGCATCGCCTTCACCCTCGATCCCGGCGGTGCCCATCGTTCGATCGACCAGCCCGCTCCGCATCATCCATGCGAACAACAGCACGCCGGGCAGCGCAAGGAAGGTCGTGAGCACGTAGTAGTTCACATAGCCCATACCCTCGATCATCTTGCCGGCTGAGGTGCCGCTGAGAAACCGGCCGAGAATGCTCGCCGCGGCAGACAGCATCGCGAACTGGGTCGCGGTGAAGCTGAGGTTGCACAGTGACGCGAGATACGCCCCCACGCACACCCCGCCGATCCCGCTCGCGAAATTCTCGAAGCCCATCGCTGCGGCCATTCCGGCATTGGTGTGTCCGACCGCCGCCATGCCGGCAAAGCTCAGGTTGGAGATCATCATCAGAACCAGCGAGATCAGCACCGACCGCTTCATGCCGAGCTTGGCGTACATGATACCGCCAACGAAGATGCCGGCCATCAGCGCCCAGAACCCCACGAACACGTCGTAGAAGGCGACCTCCTTCAACGTATAGCCCTGCTCGTTGAACAGCAGCCGCAGCGTCAGGTTCGCCAGCGTATCGCCCAGCTTGTGCAACAGGACGAACAGCAGCACGATCATCCCGCCCTCGCGGCGAAAGAATTCCATCAGCGGCCCGACCTTACCGCTCTCCACGCTGGTCATCGCGATCGGCCGCAGCGATGCGATCCATAGCAACGCGGCGGCCCCTGCCGCCAGCAACAGCATCGCTTCGGGCGCGGACCAGCCGCGCCACAGCGCCACGACCACCCCCGCCACCGGAAGTAGCCCGAGCCACGCCAGCCCGCTCGGCTTGCCAGCATCGCGCGCGCGGCGCGCGGTCAGGTCGAACAGCGGGAACAGATAGCCCACCAGCACCATGTTCGACAGGATGTTGACGCCCAACACCGTGTCGACCCAGCGCGCGCCCAGGTACAGCGGTGCAAAGGCAAGAATGAAGATCAGATAGGGCTGCTGCCCCATCCGTTCGGGCCACTCGCGGTTCACCTTGCGCTCGGGCTCGCCCACGATCAGGCCGGCAAGCACCGCGGGGAGAGCGAACAGCGCGCAGACAGCATAGGCCGCGGCCCAACCCGCATCCGCCGCGATATACAGGGCAAGCCCCCCCGCCGCGTTCGATCCGATCCGCCAGCCATATTGCGACATGCCCGCTCCCACGCCCAGCTGGCGCGGCTCGAGCAGCTCGATCCGGTACGCATCGATGACGATATCGAACGTCGCGCCCGCCAGGCCGACCATGATCGCTGCCGCCGCGACCCAGCCCAGCGACGCCTTGGGATCGAGGCTGCCGAGGAACACCACCGCCGCGGCGACCAGCGCGCCGGTCAGGATCAGCCAGGATCGCCGCGCCCCGATTGCGCCCAGCACGGGGATGCGGAACTTGTCTACTACCGGCGCCCACGCCCATTTGAGATTATAGGCGAGGAAGGTCAGCGCAAACGCCGTAACCGCGGACTTGGTAATGCCATCCTGCGCAAGCCGCGAGGTCAGCGTCGCGCCGATCATCGTGAACGGAAAGCCTGAGGAAATGCCCAGCGCCAGCGCGGCGAGCGGCGCCTTCTCAAAATAGGGGCGGATTCCGTCGAGCAGCATCCCCTGCCTCTCTGCCTTCACCGCCTCGGCCATGTAATCCCCCGTACGAACAATCGGGCGACCCTAGCGGCAAAAACGGCGATGCAAAGCCCTTCAGGCGACGGACTGGAACAGCTTCAGGCTGGCCGGCACGCGGCGCGGCGTCTTGCCGTCCAGTAGCGTCTCGACGATCTTGATCGCGCGCAGCAGATCGCGCTGGGGATAGGGTTTGGACAGGCAGCCCAGGCCGATCGCGCCGACCTCGTCCAGCTGTCGACCGGTGACGATCAGCACCGGCACTCCCTTTGCCTGTGCGGCACGCGCCACCTCGCTGCCGTCTCCGTCGCGCAGACCGAGATCGACCAGCACCAGATCGATCGGCTTGCGGCCACCGATATGCCCGATCGCCTCGTTCACCGAATCGGTAGTGGCGACGACGGCAAAACCCTCTTCGATCAGGAAATGCTCGGTATCGAATGCGACCAGCGGTTCATCCTCGACGATCAGGAGCCGTGTGATCCGCCGGGTCTTCTTTCCGAACAACATAACCCACCCACAATGTTACGCGGCCAGAACGCACTAACCCGTCCGCGGCTCCCGTCGCACAAGAATTTTGCGCCGGAGGCCAACCCGCTGTATCGCGCGGCGAATGTCTCCAACATCACCTCAGGACTCGCCCACACAAGGCGCCAAAGCCGGCGAACGCATCGCAAAGTTGCTCGCCCGTGCCGGAATCGCGTCGCGCCGCGAGGTCGAGCGGATGATCGCCGAAGGTCGCGTCGCGATCGACGGTGAAATCCTCACCACCCCCGCGACCGTTCTGACCTCGCTGCACGGCGTCACCGTCGACGGTGAGCCGGTTGCCGCTGCGGCACCCGCGCGCCTGTTCCGCTACCACAAGCCCGCGGGCCTGCTCACCGCCGAGCGCGACCCCGCCGGCCGCCCGACCATCTACGACCGGCTGCCCAACGGCTTGCCGCGGGTCATTCCCGTCGGCCGCCTCGACCTTGCGACCGAGGGGTTGTTGCTGATGACCACCGACGGCGAGCTCAAGCGCCAGCTCGAGCTGCCCGCCACCGGGGTCGAGCGCAGCTACCGCGCGCGCGCTTATGGAGAGGTCAGTCAGGCCCAGCTCGAAGACCTGATGCTCGGCATCGAGATCGAGGGGGTGCGCTACGGCCCGATCAACGCCAATCTCGAACGCCGCACCGGCGCGAATGTGTGGATCGAGCTTACCCTGACCGAGGGTAAGAACCGCGAAGTTCGCCGCGTGCTCGAGCATCTCGGACTCAAGGTCAGCCGCCTGATCCGCACCCGCTACGGCCCCTTTCACCTCGACGACATGCTCCCCGGCGACGTCGATGAGGTCCGCCAGCATGACCTGATCCTGTTCCGTAAGGCGCTCGCCGGACCGAACGGCGGAAAGATTGCGTCGAACCTGCAATTGTCGAACAAGCCCAAGGCGCTGAAGGCCGAGGCTGCGCCGGAGGCGGCAGATGCTGCCGCAGAACCGCTAAACCGTGCCGAACGCCGCAAGGCTTCGGCTCCCGTTCCTCCCCGCGACGGCGACCGCGATGCGAAACGCGGTGATCGCAGCGGCGCGAGGCAAGCGAGACCGGCGCAAGGACGCACGACCTCGTCCGGCGCCGCACGGTCACACGCCGGCAGCGGCCGGTCCGAGAACGCGCGCGGCAGTGGCCGGCCCGACAACACACGTGGCGGCGGTCGCCCCGAGAACGCGCGCGGCAGCGACCGGCCTGACAGCGCACGCGGCCCCGGCCGGCCCGGCAACGCACGTGGTAGCGACCGGCCCGAAAACGCAAGTGGCGGCACAGGCAAGCCGCTCGTGAAGAAGACCTCAGGTTTCGGACAACGCCAGCGGCTCAATGCTGCGCGTAGCGCGGCCGCCAGGGCCGGAGACGATCGCCCTTCATCTGCGGCCCCGGCAAGCGCGAAGGGGAAACCGTTCAAGAAGCCGGCGCCCCGCATCGACGACGATGCCGGTCCGCTGCTTGATCGCCCCAAACGGTCCTATCGCCCGAGTGATCGCGGCCCGCGACCGCCAGCGAAGCGCGGCGCCCCCACAAAGCGGGGACCCCGCAAATGAGGATCATCGCTGGTCAATGGCGCGGCCGCCCGCTCGTCGCACCCAAAGGCGACGCCACGCGTCCTACCGCCGATCGGATGCGCGAGACGTTGTTCTCGATGCTCACCAGCCGCGTCGGCAGCTTCGAGGATCTCGCCGTCGCCGATTTCTTCGCCGGTTCGGGCGCGCTGGGGCTGGAGGCGCTGTCGCGTGGCGCCGCCTCGTGCCTGTTCGTCGAGCAGGATCGCGCCGCGCTCGACGCCTTGCGCGCCAATGCTGAGAAGCTCGGCGTCCGCGCGGACATTCGTGCCACCTCGGTCCTCGCGCTCGGCCCTGCGCCCAAACCGATGGACGTGATCCTGATGGACCCGCCCTACGGCACCGGCGCCGGATCCGTCGCGCTCGACAAGCTCGCCCGCCTTGGCTGGACCGGTCCGGCCACCTGGGTGAGCATCGAAACAGCGAAGGCCGAAGTGATTGAGGTCGCAGGCTTCGAAATCGATGCCGAGCGCGTGCACGGCAAGGCCAAACTCACGCTCTTGCGCGCGGTCTAGTTCGCCTTCGGCCGCAGCGCGACCAGCGCCACCAGACTCAGCACCGCCGCAGCGCTCAGATACCAGCCAACCGGCGCCAGCCCGCCCTTGAGCGCCAGCGTCTGCGCGAAGAACGGCGTCAGTCCGCCGCCGATCACGCCCGCGATGTTGAAGGTCATCGACGCGCCGGTATACCGCACCCGCGGCGGAAACAGATCGGTCAGCCAGGCGCTCAGCGGGCCATAGACGAACCCCATCGCGAACAGCAGCAGCGACAGGAAGATGAACACTCCGGCCAGCCCCGCGGCCATCAGCGGAGCGATCACAAACCCGCTCGCGGCGACCAGCACGCACCCGCCCGCCAGCACACGGCGCGGGTCGTATTTCGCGTCGGCCAGCCATGCGGCGAGGTAGATGCCGCCCGCCATGAACAGGATCGCCACCAGCTGCACGCTCAGGAAATCGTGCATCGAATAGCCCAGCGACTTGGTGCCCCAGCCGAGCAGAAAGGCGGTCGCGATATAATAGGTCGCAAAGCAGGCGACGGCACCGATCGTCCCGCCCACCAGCGCACCGCCGTGCCGCGTCACCACCTCGCCCAGCGGCACCTTGGGCGGCGGCGCCTCGGCCAGGCTCGCCTTGAACTCCGGCGTCTCGCCCAGCTTCAGGCGCACCCACAGCCCCACTGCGACCAGCGCTGCAGAGAGCAGGAACGGAATGCGCCAGCCCCAGTCGGCGAACTCGTCGGGCGTCATCCACAACAGCAGCAGCAAGAACAGTCCATTGGCGGCGATGAACCCCGCGGGCGCCCCCATCTGCGGCGCGCACCCGAACCGGGCGCGCCATCCCGGCGGCGCATTCTCGACTGCCAGCAACGCTGCGCCGCCCCATTCGCCGCCGAGGCCGAACCCCTGGCCGAAGCGCAACAGGCACAATAACGCCGGCGCGATCCATCCGGCGGTCGCATAGGATGGCAGGAACGCCACCAGCGTCGTCGAAATCCCCATCGTCAGCAGCGATGCGACCAATGTCGCCTTGCGCCCGATCCGGTCGCCATAGTGACCGAACACCGCTGCCCCCACCGGGCGCGCGAAGAAGGCGATCGAAAGCGTGAGAAACGACCAGAGCTGGGTCTGCGAGTCGGAACCGGTGAAGAACAGCTTCCCGAACACCAACGCCGCGGCGGTCGCGTAGATATAGAAATCGTAGAATTCGATTCCCGTACCCACAAAGCTCGCCCATAGCGCGCGGCGTTGCCGTGCCCGGTCAGCGTCCATCCATCACTCCTCCATCGTGCGGCGTCTGCGCGCCGTCACTTCTTCTCGTCGATGCACGTAGTGCGGGTCACCTGCACCACCTTACCCTTGTCATCTTTGATCTCGTTGCGGCCCGCCACGCACGGCTTCTCGTCCGGCTGGCCATCGAACCCGCCCGTGCGCCAGCCGACATACAGCGCCACCCCGGCCAGCGCCGCAATCAGCAACAGACGCCGCTTGTCGAAACGGCCTTTGATCTTGTCCCACATGTCGCTCTCCTGCCTCAAGCGTCTGCCGCGCGCTACAGGAAATCAGCCAGCACGAGCTCGACCGATCGCGTCGCGCCGTCGCGCTCGACGTTGAACGCCAGCCTTGTGCCGCTCCGCTCGCTGGTACGATCGATCAGCGTGTCGAACGGGATGCCTGACAACCGGTCGCCGGCCTTGATACCCGCCGTGTCCGCGGGGCTGCCCGGCCCGACGACGTTCACGACCGACACCTCCTTCGCGTCCTTCGCTCGCTCAAGCCACATGCCCGCCCGATTGTAGCGCATCGGCTGCGGCTTCTGGGCGTTGCGCTTCAGGAACAGCGCACGGTCCGCATTGCTCGTCGCAAGATTGAATAGCCGGATCAGCGGCAGCCCGATCAGGCCGGTATCGAACTCCTTCCAATCCGCATCCTCGCGCATCTGCACCAGCGGCCGCTGGATCGTGATACCCGCGATCTCCAGCGTCTCGGGGCGGATGAAGCGCGTCTTGCCGCCCTCCCCGCCCGGCGACCAGCGCGGCGAGTCCCACAGCCCCGCCGCCTCGGCGGTCTTGCGGTAGATGCGCATCATGCTCGGCATGCCCGTGTCCAGCCCGAACCGAAAGCTGCGGCCATTCAGCGCCGCCTTGGCGAACAGGAACCGCGTATCCTCGCTCACCCCGCGCTGGACGATCCCCTTCTCATACCGGGTCCAGCCGGTCCGGTCGGTCAGCCCGCCATCATGGACCCGCCACATGCCCGCGTCGAAATCGAGCTCGCCATCGACCACCGTCAGCACGCGCGCGGGCAGCGATGCCGCCTCGCTCGCGCCGAGATTCCGGTCCACGCCCGCAAGCGCAAGCACCGGCAGACGGACCTGCCCGCCCAGCACGACCTCCGGCGCCGCGAAGATCGAAAATTCGTCCCGCCCCGTCGCGAGATTCAGCCACCGCTTGCCGATGCGCTTGAGGCCGAGCTGCTCCGCCACCGCGTTCTTGATCAGCCCCATCTCGCCACCGGTATCGATCGCCAGCGGCAAAGGCCCCTTTCCGCCGATCGAGCCGCTCACCAGCACTCGCCTCTCGGTCAGGGTGATCGGCACATTGACCGGCTCCGCCGCAATGACCCGCCCGGGCCTGCCCGCCAGCGCGACTGTGGCCGCCCCGATGATCGCCTCTCGCCGTCCGATCCGCATCGTCCCTCCTGCAGAACTTACTCACCCGGACGCGATGATGACCCAAGACGTCCGCCAATGCCAGCTTGCCCGTGGCGCCCGCGTTCTCTACCTGTTCACCGATGTCCGTACCCGTACCTTCCCCCGACGATCCTCCCTATCTGCGCGGCCTCAACGCCCCGCAGCGCGAAGCCGTGCTCACGCTCGACGGCCCCGTCCTCGTCCTCGCCGGCGCCGGCACCGGCAAGACCGCCGCGCTCACCGCGCGCCTCGCCCATCTGCTCTGGACCCGCCGCGCCTATCCGTCGGAGATCCTCAGCGTCACCTTCACCAACAAGGCCGCGCGCGAGATGCGCGAACGGGTCCGCGGCCTCGTCGGCGACGCGGTCGAGGGGATGCCCTGGCTCGGCACCTTCCACGCGATCGGCGCCAAGATGCTGCGCCGCCATGCCGAGCTGGTCGGGCTCCAGAACAACTTCACCATCCTCGACACCGACGACCAGCTGCGCCTGATCAAGCAGCTCATCGTCGCCAACGATCTGGACGAAAAGCGCTGGCCCGCACGCCAGCTCGCCGGGCTGATCGACGGGTGGAAGAACAAGGGCCTGACCCCCAAGGACCTCGACGCCGGCGAGTCCGAGCAGTTCGCCAATGGCCGCGGTCAGTCGCTCTACGCCCAGTATCAGGACCGGCTGCGCACGCTCAACGCCTGCGACTTCGGCGACCTGCTGCTGCACATGCTGACGATCCTCAAGACCCACCGCGACGTGCTCCAGCACTATCAGCAGCGCTTCCGCTACATCATGGTCGACGAGTATCAGGACACCAACAGCGTCCAGTATCTCTGGCTTCGCCTGCTCGCGCAGGAGCGCAAGAACATCTGCTGCGTCGGCGACGACGATCAGTCGATCTATTCGTGGCGCGGCGCGCAGGTCGAGAATATCCTCAAGTTCGAGAAGGACTTCCCCGGCGCCAAGGTCATCCGCCTCGAACAGAATTACCGCTCCACCCCGCACATCCTCGCCGCCGCCTCGGGTGTCATCGCCAATAATGGCGGCCGCCTCGGCAAGGAACTGTGGACCGAGAAGGACGCGGGCGAGAAGGTCAAGGTCGTCGGCGTGTGGGACGGCCCCGAGGAAGCCCGCCGTGTCGGTGACGAGATCGAGGGCGCTCAGCGCCGCGACGGAAAGTCTCTCGACGAATTCGCCATCCTCGTCCGCGCCCAGCACCAGACGCGCGAGTTCGAGGATCGCTTCATCGCCACCGGCCTGCCCTATCGCATCGTCGGCGGCTTCCGCTTCTACGAGCGTGCCGAGATCCGCGACGCGCTCGCCTATCTCCGCATCGTCCATCAGGGCGCCGACGACCTCGCCTTCGAACGCATCGTCAACGTCCCCAAGCGCGGTCTCGGCGACAAGGCGATCGCCAAGATCCACCAGCTCGCCCGCGCCGAGGGCATTCCCCTGCTCCTCGCTGCCGCGCGCATCCTCGACACCGACGAGCTGACACCACAGGCCCGCCGCGCGCTCGGCACTTTCGTCGGCGACGTCGCCCGCTGGCGCGACATGTACTCGAGCGCCGCCCCCGAAGAAGGAGCCGTCGTCGACGCAGCGGACACCCGCATCGGCGCCCTCCCGCACACCGAGCTCGCCCAGATCATCCTCGACGAAAGCGGCTACACCGCGATGTGGCAGGCGGACCGCACCGCCGAGGCCGCCGGCCGGCTCGAGAACCTCTCCGAACTCGTCCGCGCCATGGAGGAATACGAAACCCTCGGCGCGTTCCTCGAGCACGTCTCGCTCGTCATGGACAATGACGCAAACGCCGACGAGCCCAAGGTCACGATCATGACCATCCACGCCGCCAAGGGCCTGGAATACGACACCGTGTTCCTGGTCGGATGGGAGGAAGGCATCTTCCCCAGCCAGCGCGCGCTCGACGAAGGCGGCCTCGCCTCACTGGAGGAGGAGCGCCGCCTCGCCTATGTCGCGATCACCCGCGCCCGCCGCCTCGCTACCATCCTCCACGCTGCCAACCGCCGCATCTACGGCCAGTGGACCAGCAGCATCCCCAGCCGCTTCGTCGGCGAGCTGCCCAAGGACCATGTCGAGGAGGAATCGACCATGTCCGGCGGCGCCTCGCTGTGGCGCGCCAACTGGAGCGAGCATACCGATCCCTTCGCGAATGTCGCCCGATCCGGCAGCCGCGGCCCCGGCTGGCAACGCGCCGCCGCCCCCAGCTCCACCTTCACCACCGCCCCCAAGCGCGTGGTCGAAAGCCGCGCCAGCGCCGTCAGCCTCGGCAACAAGGGCCGCGACGACCTGTCGCTGGGCATGCGCGTCTTCCACCAGAAGTTCGGCTACGGCGAAATCGTCGAAATCGAAGGCAACAAGCTGGAAATCGAGTTCGAAACGAGCGGCCGGAAGCGGGTGATGGATAGTTTTGTGTCGGTGGGATAGGCTGAACGGCTGGGTGGATGTTTGAGCTGATACTTTTGGGGGATCCGATGGAATTTTCAGAAATCGCGCGAGATATCCACGCTGTAATACTTTCCTTTCGCTACTCAATTGACCGCCCTATGCGGGCGAAGTTTCTTCGGGATGCCCAAGACCGAGACACGTATGCCGCAACTATGTTGCGGTTCGAGGAGATGCGTATAAGGTTTTCGGTTTTCAATCGCCTCCAAGCGGCATTGAAACCGTCAGAGTGGGATATTGCACGAAGCGAGCTCTTGAAGTCACTTACGTCTATTTTTGAAGACAGTAAGCTACTAGAAGCCGTCTCGGACCGACCATTCAGGCTAACCGCGATGTCAGAACGCATGCGGTCCCAAATGAATGCGGAAATCAGAGACACCTTCTCTCAGGAAGACCTCACCGTATCGACCGCGCTAAAAATCCTTCATAACCTTGTCTCTTCGTCGCAAGTATCAGCAGATCCACGCCAACAGTCGTTGAGCTTCAGCGACCTTGAGTCGATCGTTCCTCGACAGCAGGTCGCTCCGGTTCAATTTTCTGTTGCAGACGGAAAAATACAAATTCTGCGCAGGCCTCCTACTATCAATCCGGAGGACAAAAATAATGTAGAAAACGCGTTAGAGCATATTGTTGACGCAGGCAATCAACTGATCGAGGGCTTAGAAAACTCGAACTGCGATCGCCGATTAGTTGCAAGTATAAAGAAGTTGCATGAGCAAATCTCATCTAACGACAGTATTGTTAAGATTGGCCTTAGCAATATTTCGTGTAGCGTCATGTGCGCTCAATACTCCTGCGAGATGCCCGACGCACTTACCGCAATGTTCAATGGATACTCGTCAAGCGTTTCCATGTATGTATCTCAATTTCCGGAGTGGGAGCGCTTTTCTCAGAGAGCAGCGGAACTCGAGATTGACGAAGAAGACGTGCGGGAACTTAGCGGAACAGCTAAGGACCTTGTCGATGAGCTTGCTAAGTACCCCGACCTTGCCGACGCAGAGGTTCCAAAAACAATTGCGTTTATTCGATCATTCCTTGAGTTACCCGGAGCGACGTCAAAGAAAGCAGCCTTCGCCGTTCTGAGAACAATTGAGAATTTGGTTTCCGTCATCCTCAGGTATGGTTTGGAATTTGCTGGAAAAACAGCAAGCGAAACCATTGAAAGCGGCTCTAAGTTAACTTCTAAGGTCATAGTTGCCATGCTTTCGCTGGCGTTGATCGGCGCCACTGGCGTTGGGTCAGTCGCCGTACGCGCTGGCACACCGTGGGTCGAGCAAGCGGCCAGCATTGTCCAGAAGCACATCGAGAAGATCGACTAGGGCGATCCTGTCAAGCCGCCGCTGAAGAACCAATGCTAACCTTCACCCCCCTCTCCCCCCGCGCCATCGCCATCGTCGCGGAAGGCCATTTCACCGCCGCCGACGTCGCGCCCGCGCTCGCCCGGATCGAAACCCTCCTCGACACCACGCCACAGCTCGACATCCTCGCCGATGTCCGCGGCTCGCCCGCGGTCGCGCTGTCCGCGGTCGTCGAGGAGTTGAAGCACCTCCCTCTCATCATCCGCCTGATCCGCGCGATCGATCGCGTCGCCATCGTCGCGGATGCGGAGTGGGTGCGCATCGCCAGCCGGATCGAAAGCGCGCTGATCCCCGGTCTCCACTACGAGATATACGAGCGCAAGGACGAGGCCCATGCCCGCGCCTGGCTGCTGCGCGAAACCGATCAGCCGCGCCCGGCCTGACCGGAACACAGCAGGAACAAAAACAACTTTCCTACAAGCCCCGTCTATGCCCATAGACTGGTGGATGGACGACTCACGCACCCTGCTCGCCACGGACGAAGCCGAGTTGCTCGGCTTCACGCCCGTTCCCACCTCCAACCGCCATAATGGCTGGACGCCCCAGCGACAGCGCGACTTCATCACCGCACTCGCGATCACCGGCACCGTCCAGCGCGCCACCCGCGCGGTCGGGATGAGTCGTCAGTCACTCTACAAGCTGCGCGAACGCCCCGGCGCCGAAAGCTTCGTCGCGGCGTGGGATATCGCCCAGTCGCTGAGCTACGACCGCGTCTTCGCGCTGGCGATGGACCGCGCAATCAACGGCATCACCATCCCGCGCTATTACCGGGGGCGTCAGATCGGCACGATCCACCGCCCCGATCTGCGCCTCGCCATGGCGGTTCTCGCCGATCGCCCGCAGCCTCCGACAAGAGCGACGAAGTTGACAGAATGAATCGCGTTCCGCGTAATTACGTCAACTTTGCGGGGCGCCCGGTTCCTCGCTCAACGCCACCTCGACCCAGCTGAATTTGCGTTCTTCATAGACTTCGGCCCACGGTGCCGGGAACGCATCGGGATCGGCAAACGCGCCGACCGGCACCGCGACCGTATCGGGGAAATCGCGCGCGACGAAGGCCACGTCCGATCCACAGTTCGGGCAGAAATAATGGTCGGAGACCATGCCTTCGTCCCCGGCGCGCCACCAGTTCCGCGTCTCGCCGGTGATGGTCACGCGGTCGACGGGAAAGCGCGCCTGCACCGCGAACACGCTGCCTGAGCGTTTCTGGCAGTCGAGGCAATGGCAGAGCGAGATGCGGACGGGCTCGCCTTCGCAGGCGACCCGGACCGCGCCGCACTGGCAGGTCGCGGTGCGCACCGCGGTCACAGCTTTGCGGCCGCTTCGATGATCGGCACGAACTTCTCGGCGGTCAGGCTCGCTCCGCCAACCAGCGCGCCGTCGACATCGGAGCACCCCAGCAGCGCCGCGGCGTTGGCCCCGTTGACCGACCCGCCATACAGCACCCGCATCGCGCCTGCGGCCTCGGCTCCGAGCAGGTCGGAGAGCTTCGCCCGCACCGCGCCGTGCATCGCCGCCACGTCATCCTCGGTCGGCGTCCGTCCCGTCCCGATCGCCCAGACCGGCTCGTACGCGATCGACAGCCAGTCGGCCGCCGCGCCATCGGGCATCGATCCGGCGAGCTGCGCGGTGACGACGGCCTCGGCCTGTCCGGCGTCGCGCTGCTCCAGCGTCTCGCCGACGCACAGGATCGCGTTCAGGCCGTGACGGTGCGCGGCCTCGGCCTTGCCCTTGACGTCGGCGTCGGTCTCGCCCTGGTCCGCGCGACGCTCGCTATGGCCGACGATGGTCAGCGCCGCGCCCGCGCCCAGCAGCATCAGGGCGGAGACACAGCCGGTGTGCGCGCCCTGGTCCGCCGCGTGGCAATCCTGCCCGCCGATCGGCATCCGCGCCGCGACCGTCACCGCGGGGGCGATCAGCGTCGCCGGCACGCACAGCGCCACATCGACCCCCGGCGTCACTGCCGCGGCCTGCGCGATTGCCTCGATCTCGGGCAGCGCCGTGATCAGGCCGTGCATCTTCCAGTTCCCCGCCACCAGCTTGCGCCGCATCCCAAACTCCCTTTGTCCGATTTTGGACAGCGCCGTACGCGCACTATGGAATGCACTCAAGCTTGATGGCGGCGCATCACCCCCCTAAAGCACCCTTCAACTTCTCCCATCGAACGGGTCTCCATGCTCACCATTCTCCGCCGCGCCCTCTTCTCGACCGTCGGCAAGATCATCGCCCTGCTCTTGCTCGTGGTGATCGCCGTCGCCTTTGCGCTGGGCGACATCACCAACCTCGGCGGTGGTGGCGGCGGCCCGACGGGTGCGCTGGTTCAGGTCGGCAACCGCAAGGTGACCGAGCGTGAGTTGCAGGACCGACTCAAGGACGCGCTCGACCGCGCCCGTCAGGAACAGCCGGCACTGGACATGACTCAGTTCGTGGCGATGGGCGGCTTCGATCAGGTGCTCGACGATGTCGTCAACCGCATGGTGCTCGAGGAGTATGCCGGCGAACACGGCATGGCCGTGTCGAAGGCTGCGGTGGATGGCGAGATCGCCGGTGCGCCCGGCTTTGCCGATCCGGTGACGGGAAAGTTCAGCCAGCGCGCGTTCGACCAGTTTCTGGCGCAGCAGCGGATTACCGCGGATCAGGTTCGCGCCGATATCCGTCAGGGCACGCTTGCGCGCTGGGTTGTCGGCCCCGCGGTCGGTGTCACCCGCGGCGCGACCTATGTCTCGAACCAGCTCGCTTTGCCGTACGCGTCGCAGCTGCTTGAGCGCCGTAAGGGCTCGGTGGGCTATATCCCGGTCACCGCCATCGCGGCGGGTCCCGCCCCCACCGATGCTGAGCTGACCGCCTTCTACAATCGCAACCGCGCTCGCTACACGCTGCCTGAGCGCCGCGTGATCCGCTACGCCGTGGTCCGCCCCGATCAGTTCGCCGAAGGCGCCAAGGCGACCGAGGCGGAAATCGCGGCTGCCTATAAGCAGGATGCCCCAAAGTACGCCGCCAGCACCAAGCGTACGCTGGCGCAGGTGATCGTCGCGGATCAGAACGCCGCCAATGTACTCGCCGCGAAGGTCAAGGGCGGCGAATCGATCGCCGCTGCGGCGCAGGCCGCGGGCCTCCAGCCCTCGACCGTCGCCGACGCGCAGAAGGACAGCTTCGCGCGCGCCAACAGCCCGCAGATTGCCGACGCCGCCTTTGCCGCGGCGCAGGGCGGTGTGGTCGGTCCGCTGCGCTCGCCGCTCGGCTGGCACATCGTTCGCGTCGAAAAGGTCGAACAGATTCCGGCCAAGACCCTCGATCAGGTCCGCGCCGAGATCGCCACCGCGGTCACCCAGCGCAAGGAAGCCGAAGCGCTGACCAATTTGCGCACGCGGATCGATACCGCGATCGTCGGCAATGCGACGTTCGACGAAGCGGTCGCCGACGCCAAGCTCAAGGCCGAGGTCAGCCAGCCGGTGTTCGGTGACGGCCGCACCCAGCAGGCCGCCGAGGCAACGACCCCGACCCCGCCCGATCCGGTGATGACAGCGATCGCGCAGGCTGCTTTCGCGATGGAGATCAATGACGACGCGCAGCTGGTACCGCTCGGTCAGGACGGCAGCTTCGCGCTGATCAAGCCCGATCGCGTGATTGCCGCCGCACCGCGCCCGCTTGCCGAAATCCGCGAGGCAGTCGTCGCCGGCTTCATTCGCGACCGTCAGCTTCAGGCTGCACGCAAGGCCGCAATCGCCGTGCTCGCGGACGTCAACAAGGGCACATCGATCGCCGATGCGATCAAGAAGACCGGCCTGCCGGTGCCCGCGCCTAAGCCACTTGATGCCGTACGTGGGCAGCTCGCCCAGGCCGGCCTGCAAGTCCCGCCGCCAGTGCGCCTGATGTTCACCATCGCCGCCAAGAAGGCCAAGATGACCGAAGAGCCCAATGGCGGCGGCTATTGGGTGGTCTGGCTCGATGAGATCGTGCCAGGCGATGCCAGCAGCAACCAGCAGCTGGTTGCGCAGACCCGCAGCGGTCTGGGTCAGGTCGTCGGCGCCGAGTATCTTGAGCAGTTCGTCGCTGCCGCGCGCAAGTCGGTTGGCGTCAAGCGCGACGATGCGGCGATCGCCAAGCTCAAGGCGCAGCTCGACGGCCAGGGCGGCAACTGATTGCCATGGGGTCGGGAACAGAGGGCCTCGAGGCCGCACGTACAGCGCTGAGCGAAGGCCGTCCCGCGCTGGTCTGGCGCCGGCAGCTGGCGGATACCGACACTCCGGTCGCCGCGGCGCTCAAGCTGATCGAGCCGGGCCGCGGCGATTTCCTGCTGGAATCGGTCGAGGGTGGTGAGGTCCGCGGCCGTCATAGCCTGATCGGCCTCGCCCCGGACCTCGTCTTCCGCGCGCATGGAGAACAGGCAGAGGTCAATCCGTACTGGCTCACCGATCGCACCGCCTTCAGCCCCGCCGGCCAGCCGACGCTCGAGGCGTTCCGCGCGCTCGTCCAGAGCTGCCGCATGGATGTGCCCGCGGAATTGCCCCGCGCACTCGCCTGTCTCGTCGGCTATTTCGGTTATGAGACGATCGGACTGGTCGAGAAGCTGCCCCGCGCCGCCAGCGACCCCCTCGACCTGCCCGACATGATCTTCGTGCGGCCAACGGTAATCCTGATCTTCGACCGGCTGGCGGATTCGCTGTTCCTGGTCGCGCCCGTCTGGCCCGACGGCGGCCGCGACACCGAAGCGATGCTGTCGGCTGCTGCGGAACGGATTGACGCAACCGCGGCGCGCCTTGCTTCGGCACCACTGCCGCCCAAGGTCGCCGCCGACCCAGTCGAGCCCGTCGCCCAATCGACAACCTCGGCCGACGATTACACTGCGATGGTGAAGCGCGCGAAGGACTATATCACCGCGGGTGACATCTTTCAGGTTGTGCTCGCTCAGCGCTTCACTGCGCCCTTCACGCTGCCCCCGATCGAGCTCTATCGCGCCCTGCGCCGCGTGAACCCCTCGCCCTTCCTCTATTTCCTCGACCTCCCCGGCTTCGCGCTCACCGGCTCCAGCCCTGAGATCCTGGTGCGCGTCCGCGACGATGAGGTGACCATCCGCCCGATCGCGGGCACCCGGCCGCGTGGAAAGTCCGCGGCCGAGGACGAGGCCAATCGCGTTAGCCTGCTCGCCGATCCCAAGGAGCGCGCCGAGCATCTGATGCTGCTCGACCTCGGCCGCAACGACACCGGTCGCGTGGCCGATGCGGGAACGGTCAGGGTCACCGACAGCTACACCGTCGAATTCTACAGCCACGTCATGCACATCGTATCCAACGTGGTCGGCAAGCTGCGCCCCGACGCCGACGCGCTCGACGCGCTATTCGCGGGCTTCCCCGCGGGCACCGTCAGCGGGGCTCCGAAAGTGCGTGCATGCGAGATCATCGCGGAACTCGAGCGCGAACAGCGCGGCCCCTATGCGGGCGGTGTCGGCTATTTCTCGCCCGACGGCTCAATGGACAGCTGCATCGTCCTGCGTACCGCGATCGTGAAGGATGGCGTGATGCACGTCACTGCGGGCGCAGGCATCGTCGCCGACAGCGACGCCGCCTCTGAACAGCGCGAATGCGAGGCCAAGGCCGGCGCCCTGTTCGCTGCGGCGCGTGAAGCCGTCAGCCGGGCCTCGGAACCCGGCTTCGGGCAATAGGCTATTCTTCCCCGCCGGGGATCGCCGCTTCCTCGGCCTTCTTCGCGGTCCGCTCGGCGCGCCATTGCTGGAGCATCTGCATCGTGCAGCCCGAATGCCCGAAGCTCCCGATCGGCGAGCAGCTGCCCGGCAGCGTCACGCGGTTCACCTCATCGACCAGCTCGGCCCGGCGAGTCCAGCTGGTCCCGCCGGGACCCGGCTCGGTCTTCCGCAACGATTTGGGAATACGATAAGGCGACTCCCCGACCTTCGCGCAGACGACCACCTCATCTTCGCTCTCAGCCTTGGGACACTGATCCTCGCCATACAGCAGCACGCTGCGCACCCGCTGGGGCGGCGCATTATCGTCCTCGGCCTCCTGCGCGAGCACCGGGGTCGCGGCAATCGCCGCCAGCATCAGCATTCGGATCACTACGCACCTTCCTTCACCCGCCGGCTTCCGGCCATGCTCATATAGGTATCACCCGCGTCCGCATTAAGGCGGGCTGAACCAATCTGGTCGTGCGGCTCTCCACTTACCCCATAAGGGTGAATTTAGGTCTTGCACCTGTTTACCCGCACGGGGTAAGGCGCTCGCATCATGACGACACTAGCTGGTTCAAAGATCCGCCGCTTCCGCGAGGAACGCTCCCTTTCCCGTGCCGCGTTCGGCGCGTGGTTCGACACGCCCGGTTCGACCGTTCAGGGCTGGGAAGAAGATGGGAAGCGCGCATCTCCGGCTGTTCTCAACCAGATTGCCGCCAATGGCATCGCGCATCATCAGGACTGGTATGTCCATGTCCGTAACTTGGAGCAGGCCATGGGATGGACCCCCGACAGCTGGAAGTCGGCCGAGGCCCGCCAGCTCCCGATTTACCCCGATGCCACGGCACTGAATGCGGCAACGACGCAGCTCTCCAGCTTCCCTCCGCTCGTCTTCGCAGGCGAAGCGCGTGCACTGACGCAGGAGCTGGCCAAGGTCGCGCGCGGCGAGGCTTTCCTGCTACAAGGTGGTGATTGCGCCGAGAGCTTTGCCGAGTTTCACCCGAACAACATCCGCGACACCTTCCGCGTCATTCTCCAGATGGCGGTGGTACTGACGTTCGCGTCGAAACTGCCGACGGTGAAAGTCGGCCGCATGGCCGGGCAGTTCGCCAAGCCGCGCTCGGCCGATACCGAGACGATCGATGGCGTCGAACTGCCGAGCTACCGCGGCGACAACGTCAACGACATCGCCTTCACGCCGCAATCACGCATTCCCGATCCGCAGCGGATGGTCCAAGGCTACAGCCAGTCCGCCGCGACGCTCAACCTGCTGCGCGCCTTCGCCAGCGGTGGGTACGCTAACCTGCATCAGGTCCATAAATGGACGCTCGACTTCATGGGCAAAAGCCCGTGGAGCGCCAAGTTCGCTGACGTCGCCGATCGCATCGGCGAAGCGCTCGACTTCATGCAGGCGTGCGGGATCGACGCCGACAGCGTCCCCCAGCTCAAGGGCACCGATTTCTATACCAGCCATGAGGCGCTGCTGCTCCCGTACGAGCAGGCGCTGACCCGGCAGGATTCGCTCACCGGCGACTGGTACGACACCAGCGCACACATGCTGTGGATCGGCGACCGCACGCGGTTCGACGGATCGGCCCATGTCGAGTTCCTGCGCGGCATCGGCAATCCGATCGGTATGAAGTGCGGCCCAAGCCTCGAGCCGGACGCGCTGTTGCGCCTGCTCGACACGCTCAACCCGGCGCGGACGCCAGGCCGCATCACGCTCATCACCCGCTATGGCCATGACAAGATCGAGGACGGCCTGCCCAAGCTCGTGCGCGCGGTAAAGCGCGAAGGGCATCCGGTGGTGTGGAGCTGCGATCCGATGCACGGTAACGTCGTCAAGGCGGCGAACGGCTACAAGACGCGCCCATTCGAACGCATCCTTGCCGAAGTGCGTGGATTCTTCGCTGTGCATCGCGCCGAAGGCACCTTCGCCGGCGGCATCCACGCCGAAATGACCGGCCAGAACGTGACCGAATGCACCGGCGGCATGATCGATGTCAGCGAGCATGACCTCGCCGACCGCTATCACACCCATTGCGATCCGCGCCTCAACGCGGGCCAGTCGCTGGAGCTGGCGTTCCTGCTGGCCGAGATGCTCAACGACGAGATGGCGGAGCGGCGCAAAGCCGCCTGAGCGTTCAGACGTCGATGGCTCCCGCAACCTCGATTCGGGGGTTGCGGAATCCCATCGCGATCCACGCGCCGAGCAACTTCGCATAGAAGCCGATCGTGTGGCTCTTCAGGTTGGGGATGTCGTCCGGCAGCACAGACGGATCGGGCAGATCGCCGACCATGGTCCGCAGCTCGGGTTTCGGCCGTTGCGCCTCCGGCCAGAGGTGCAGATAGACGCTCAGCCAATGCCCGCCCTTCAACTCGAGGAATAGCGGGGTGTTGCAGCAGGCCGCGATCACCCGGCGCGAACCGGCTTCCGGAGTCAGCCTGAACTCGCGCAGTTGCTCCGCACCGGACTGGAACAGCACCCGATCCTTGCGGTACTCGGCAGCGGGGGTCGCGCCATAGCTGGTGAGGATGTTCCGCGCGCCGGGAAGCGCGGCGAGCCGCCATGCAGCCGCACGACAACTGTCGCACAGGCACTCCGACACCAGAATTGGCCGCCCCGAGACCTCAAGGCGTGTCGCTCCGCACCTGCATCCGATCGTCACGCTTTCGTTCATTTCACATCCTCCGCGCGCAGATATCGCATCACCCAATTGGTCTCCCAAGTCCTGCCTTTGTCGGTCGAGAATGCCTGCTCCCAACGTGCCTCACTCGCGTTCACGGAGGAAAACTGCCCGCGTACCAATATGGGCCTTCCCTCGAACGTATCGCGCGACACGAAAGTACCGACACCCTGGAGGAACCGGCCATAGAGCGGCGGGTCGATCTTGCTGAGATCGCCTGCTGAGAGATACCAGTCCACCCAGCGCCCGCCCGGTTCGTCCAGCGCGCGCAACCCCATGCCATAGCTGGTGCGTCCGCCGCGCCAGGAGACGCTCTCATTGAGGTTGACCAGCCCGCCAAACATTTGCTGGCAACGCGTACGGCCGGCGAAGTTCTCCCAGTCATCGCTTCCGGCCAGCCGCTTGCGTAACCGCCGGTGCTCGACCTTCCAGCTACCGATGAAATAGTCGAAATCCGCGCGCGAAGCGGCGCCCTCAGGTAAGGGCAAGTCTTTCTCCTGCGCGACAGCGGAAGGCGCATTGAAAATGCCAAACGCCAGCACGGCATTCTGCATCATCGCACGCCGGTCCATTACGCGACCCTCGTGAAATCGGAAGTCCAGTTGATTTCCCATGTCCTGCCGCCGTCCGCCGAGAATGCTTGCTCCCAACGCGCGGTCTTGCCGGTGATCCGCGACCAGGTGACGCGCGCTTTAACCGGCCGCCCCTCATGCTCGTCGTCGGACAGATAGGTACCGATCCCGCCCGTGAATCTGCCGCGCAGCGGTGCGCCAATCCGGCTCGGGTCGCGCCCGTCGAGCCACCAGCTCAGCCATTCGCGCGTCGCCGGGTCCCAGGCACGAAATCCGACGCCGCGGAACGTCCCGCCCGGCGCCTCCATCAAATTGTCTCCGGCATTTCCGTTGCCGCCCAGCGTCGGCCAGTTGACAAAAGTCCCGCCGAACAAATCCCAGTCCTGACTGCCAGCCAACCGCCTTCGCAGCTTGCGGTGGCGCACCGTCCAACTCCCGGCAAGGAACGCCCAATCATCTGGCGCAGCGTCGCTCCGCGTCGGCAGAGAGGTTGGCGTCACGGCAGTACGGGTGAAGAAACTCTCCCAGTTCATTTCCCAGGTTGCGCCGCCATCGGCCGAGAAGGATTGTTGCCAATGCGGGCGCGGTCCGTGGATTCCACGCCAGTGGAAACGCACGTCGATCGGCCGCCCGTCGAACGTGTCGGCACCCGAAAACAAGCCGGTATCGCCCTCGAACCGCCCCGTAACCGGCGGATCGATCCGCACCGGGTTGCGCCCATCGAGCCACCAGATCGACCAGCGGCCGGTCGCCGGGTCATAGGCGCGGATCCCCATCGCCCGATAATCGCCGCCGGGAAGGCGCAGCAGATTGTCGTCGATCGTGCCAAGTCCGCCCAGCGTCATCCACACGGCGCTGTCGCCGGTGAAGCGATCCCAATGACTATCCCGCACCAGCCGCCGCCGCAGACGACGGTGGTACACCTTCCAGTTTCCTTCAAGCCACGCCCAGTCGCGCCGCCGGTCCGTCGCGCCCGCAAATGCTTGCCCTCCACTCAGGAGCAAGCCCGATCCGCCCAGACCCGCCAGCACTGCGCGCCGATGGAAGCCGTCGAATGTCCGCATACACTCATCCTTCGAGAAATGGCCGCCAACCTCTGCGGCCTTCGCGGCGGGTGCGGGACTCGAAAGATATCGGATTACCCTCAGTCAAACTTGGGGTACTTGGCCTATAGCTAGTCTCAAACATTCAGCTGGATTTGCGGTGACGACCACCCTCCCCTCCCTGATGGCAATCCGCGCCTTCGAAGCGGCAGCGCGGCTGGGCGGCTTCGCACCCGCCGCGCGCGAGCTCCAGACGACTTCTGCCGCGGTCAGCTATCACGTCCGCCAGCTTGAGACACAGATCGGGGTCGACCTGTTCCATCGCCGCGCGCAACGGGTTGAGCTGACCGTCGCTGGCGAAGTGCTCGCCGCGGACGCACTGTCCGCTTTCACGACATTGCGGGCCGGATTCGCGCGCGCGATCGAGGCGGATCAGACCCGGCTTCATATCACGGCCCTCCCGACGCTCGGCACTTCCTGGCTCGCTCCGCGCCTAGGCCGGTTCCGGGCGCTTCATCCGGAGTTACGCGTCGAGCTGGACCTGTCGCCTGACGCGCGCGACCTCGCTGGCGGCGGCTATGATATCGCGATCCGCAACGGTCATGGCAGCTGGCCCGGACTGCGCGCCACGCCCCTGTTTCCGAGCGTATTCACCCCGCTATGCGCGCCGGGATTGCTGGAAGCCGTTCGCGGTCTGAACGATCCCGACGGAGCACCTCGGGTCCCGTTGTTGGGCCGCCCCGACTGGTGGGAGATCTGGTATCGCGACACCGGTCATTCCACCGGCCCCGCGCCCGACCGCTTCGGAACGACCTTCTCCGCTGAGTATCTCGATATTGCCGCGGCAATCGCGGGTCATGGCGTTGCAATCGGTTCGCCGATCCTGTTCGCCGCAGACATTGCCGCCGGCCGGCTGGCCCGCGTCCATCCCCACGCCGCTACCGACGGCCGTGCCTTCTGGCTTGTCTATCCGTCGACGCGTCAGCTCAGCGCAAAGATCATCGCATTCCGCGACTGGATCCTCGCAGAGATCTCTGCCTCCACCGGCTAGAATGTTACCCGCTCAGGCGGCCGCCAGTGCCATCTCGTACGCCGCGGTGGTCTTCGCCGCGACCTCGTCTTCGGTCACCCCGGGAGCCAGCTCTGTCAGACGGAAAGGCGAATCATGGTCGGCGCGCTGGAACACCGCCAGATCGGTGATGATCATGTCGACCACATTCTTGCCGGTCAGCGGCAGCGTGCATTCGGGGATGAACTTCGCGCTGCCGTCCTTGGCGTTATGCTCCATCACCACGATAATCTTCTTGACGCCTGCGACCAGATCCATGGCGCCGCCCATCCCTTTGATCATCTTGCCGGGAATCATCCAGTTGGCGATGTCGCCATTCTGCGCGACTTCCATCGCCCCCAGCACGGTCAGGTCGATATGCCCGCCGCGGATCATCGCAAAGCTGTCCGCACTGCTGAAATAGACCGACTGGGGCAGCTCGCTGATCGTCTGCTTGCCCGCATTGATCAGATCGGGATCTTCCTCGCCCTCATAGGGGAACGGTCCGATGCCCAGCATCCCGTTCTCCGACTGCAGCGTCACCTCGACCCCCTCCGGGATATGGTTCGCCACCAGCGTCGGGATACCGATGCCCAGATTCACGTAAAAGCCGTCGCGCAGTTCCTTGGCGGCGCGGGCAGCCATTTCGTCACGGGTCCAGGGCATCAGGCAAATTCCTTCTTCGTCAGGTTGGGCCAGGCGCGCCACGTTCCGATCGTATAGGCCAAGCCATAGACGAGCACGATCGCGGACGACCAGAAGATGAAAGCAGGCGACAGGTCTTGCCGCCCCAGCGCCGCCGGCATGAACAGCACCGAGCCGCGCAGCAGATACACGGCGCTGATCACGACCAGACCGGTTCGCAACAAGGGTAGTCTGCGTATGCGGCCTGCACCCGAAAAGGCATAGGCGGCCCATATACCGAGCACCGTCGCGATCCCGAGAGTCAGCAAGGCCGGTACCGGGCTACCGTGCTCGGCCGCGCTGGCGATGGCCTCGCCCGCGCCAAAAAAACGGTACCAGTCGCCACCCCCTGCGATCGCGGCAAGGTGAGCCACCGCCGCCGCTATGCTAAGCCAGCCGCCAACGGTCAGCCATAGGCTACCGGGGGTCCTGCGGACGAAAGCCGTCATTGCGCGCCAGTCGTCGCAATGCTGCGCACGGGGTTCGGCAGGATGAACCAACCCGAACCCCAGAGCGGCGCCACCATCGTTTCGGTTGCCGCGGTCTGGCGCTTGCTGGAATCGCTTGCCGCTTCGAACAGCTTGCTGAAATCGTTGAGCGAATCGCCAACCAGCGCGACGACGCAATAACCGGCCGCGATCACCTGACGCACCTGTTCGTCGCCCTTCCCCGCCTCGCTACCGCCAGCCAGGATCAGCGTGCGGCCCGGCTCGAACCGGCCGAAGCCCAACTGATCGAGCAGACCAGTAATCCCGGGCGCGCTTTCGGGCGAGCGGCGCGTGGTGAAGATCACCGCGACGCCCTCGCGACGCGCCGCTTCAATCCCCTCGACCGCGCCCGGCGTCGCGGTAACCGCATCGGTCCCATCACCCTTCCAGCGGCGCCACGGCGCATCGGGATCAACGGCCTTGTCGGCGCTCTCGTCCAGATCGAACACGACGGCCAACGGCTTGCCGCCACAGGCCGCATAGCCCGGCGCATCGAGTGTAGCACCGGGCGCCAGTATCACGGACTGTAGCGCCTCGCCCCGGCGGCGGCGTTCTGCTTGCACGGCGAGATGATTCCAAAGCGCCTGATAGGCTTGCAGGCTGTAAGCCGCCGCTTCTCCCGAGCCGGCGGCTCCGCCGGGCACCGTACCGTCAGGCCGCGGCAATGCTTTCAAACCGGTCTGAACTACGGCGCGTCCGTCGATCGCGGTCATTGCGACCTGCCCTGTTTCGGCTTTCGGCAGGATAGGAGCCGGGGTCGTCGCCTTCCGCTTCGCGGCGCGTTTCTTGTCACCGCCCGGAAGCTGATCGCGAGCGATCAGTCCGCCGGCCACCACCGGGATCGCCGCCGCCACGCAGCCGCCCGCCATTACCGGCAGCAGCGTCAGCGCGACCGCGGCGCGCAGCCGCTTCACGCGGCGCCGACGCTTTCCGGCCGCGCCCGCGTCGTCCGGAACTCGATCTTCTTGTCGTACGGCGCGCCGATGATCATCCGCTTCACATAGATGCCCGGCAGGTGGATCGCGTCGGGATCGAGGCTGCCGACCGGCACGATTTCCTCGACCTCGGCGACACAGATATTCGCCGCGGTCGCCATCGGCTGGTTGAAGTTTCGCGCGGTCTTGCGGAAGATCAGGTTCCCTGCTTCATCCGCTTTCCAGCCCTTGATGATCGATAGATCGGCGCGAATGCCGCGCTCGAGGATATACTCCTCGCCGTCGAACAGCTTCACTTCCTTGCCCTCGGCCACTTTCGTGCCGACGCCGGTCTTGGTGTAGAAACCGGGGATTCCAGCGCCGCCGGCGCGACAGCGCTCGGCGAGCGTACCCTGCGGGCAGAATTCTACTTCAAGCTCGCCGGCCAGATATTGCCGCTCGAACTCCTTGTTTTCACCGACATAGGAAGAGATCATCTTGCGGACCTGGCGGCTGCGCAGCAGTTTGCCGAGACCCTCATTGTCGATTCCGGCGTTGTTGGAAGCGATCGTCAGACCCTTGACGCCCGACACCTGAATCGCGTCGATCAGCCGCTCAGGAATGCCGCACAGGCCGAAGCCGCCGGCGCAGATCGTCATGCCATCGTGAAGCAGACCGTCAAGCGCGGCCTCGGCGCTGGGATAGAGCTTCTTCATCGCGGCGATTCTCTCCTGCGTGCGTTTGCGAGCGCGAATAGGCGCGCGATCCCCGGACGGTCAAGCGAACCTGAACCCAGTTTCAACTCGCGAAACTGGCGCGAATTCGCGCTGCAATGCAGCAAAGTTGCGGCGAGCCGAAATTGAAGCGTTAACCCATTGCCGGTAATTCTAGCCGAGTTTCGGGGCGGGACCCAGCACATGATCGAGTTTTCTGTTTTCCTCTACGGGCTGCTGACGGCATTCGTGCTGATGTCGGCGGAGCAGAACCGGCGCCTGTCGCGCCCAAATCCGGCGATGGTTACCGCGGTGGGCTGGGGCCTGTTTTCGATGTCCTCGACGCTCGCGGTGCTGATGGGTGCGATCGCGCTGGCATTTGCGCTCGGTATCCCCGTTCCCGATTTTACCCATCTCGCGCTTCACTGACGCAAAAAGAATGGGCGGCCGAAGCCGCCCAGGTGCTTGGGAAGGATATGCCCGGGTCAGCGCATCGAACCGCGCCGCACCAGGTTCACAATTCCGAGCAAAACGACCGCGCCCAGGAACGATACGAGCAGCGATGTCAGGCTGAACGATCCCTGGGTGATCGGCACGCCGCCAATCAGCGGTGTGATGAGCAATCCGGCCAGCACTGCGCCGACGATGCCCACAACGACATTCAGGAAAATGCCCTGCTGAGCGTCGGTCCGCATTACCATGCTGGCCAGCCAGCCCAGAACGCCGCCTACAATTAGAAGCACGATAAGGTTGATCATCGACCGTCTCCTGCAATCCGGCTCGGCAGCGCCGAGTCATGAGGATATACGGTTGAAACCGCGGGACGTTCCGTCCGGCCAACAAATTTGAATCGAGGAAATGATGGCCGTCTATGCGTTCGAGGGCATTGCACCGTCGATCCATCCCGACGCTTGGATCGCGCCGAGCGCCGACGTTATCGGCGACGCGCGTCTGGCAGAGGGGGCAAGCCTGTGGTTCGGCGCTGTGATCCGCGCGGACAACACCCCGATCACCATCGGCGAACGCAGTAATGTGCAAGAGGGCGCAATGCTCCATTCGGACCCGGGTGTCCCGCTCACCATCGGTGCCGATTGCACGATCGGCCATCACGCGATCCTGCACGGCTGCACGATCGGAAACCGTGTCCTCATCGGTATGGGCGCGATTATTCTCAACCGCGCGGTGATTGGCGACGATTGCCTGATCGGCGCCGGTGCGTTGGTGACCGAAGGTAAGGAATTTCCACCCGGCAGCCTGATCGTCGGCAGCCCCGCGCGTGCGGTGCGCGAGCTTGACGCTACGACACGCGCTGCTTTGCTGATTTCCGCGCACAGTTACACCGATCGGCAGCGCCGTTTTCGCACTGGCCTGACGCGCGTCGATTAGCCTTTTCAAATATCTGGTATGGTATTCTGATGAGCCATACCGCGCCCGCTGGACAGGAAATTCAGTTCGGGTATGAAACGCAAATGGCCCTACCCGCTCTGTTCGATCGCCTGCGCCTTCCGGTTATCGGATCGCCGCTCTTCATCGTCTCCGGTCCGGAACTGGTTATTGCCCAGTGCAAAGCCGGGATCGTCGGCTCCTTCCCGGCGCTGAATGCCCGGCCGCAGAGCCAGCTCGATGAATGGCTTCACCAGATCACCGAAGAGCTCGCGGCGTGGAATCGCGACAATCCGGGGCGTCCTGCGGCTCCCTTTGCGGTCAACCAGATCGTCCACCGTTCGAACGACCGGCTCGAAGCCGATCTCGCCACCTGCGGAAAATGGCAGGTGCCGATCGTCATCACCTCACTCGGCGCGCAGGAAGCGCTGAATCAGGCCGTCCACAGCTGGGGCGGCATCACGCTGCACGACGTGATCAACGACCGGTTCGCGCACAAGGCGATCGAAAAGGGCGCCGACGGCCTGATCCTCGTCTGCACCGGCGCGGGCGGCCATGCCGGCCAGCTCAGCCCCTTCGCCTTTGTGCAGGAGACGCGGGCCTGGTTCGACGGCCCGATCATCCTTTCCGGCTCGATCGCCAATGGCGGCGCCATCCTCGCCGCGCAGGCGATGGGCGCCGACCTTGCCTATATCGGCTCGCCCTTCATCGCGACGGCCGAGGCCAATGCCGAGGCCAGCTATAAGAACGGCATTGTCGAAAGCTCGGCGTCGGACATCGTCTACACCAGCCTCTTCACCGGCGTGCACGGCAACTATCTGCGCGCCTCGATCGTCGGCGCGGGTCTCGACCCGGACAATCTGCCCGAGAGCGATCCGAGCAAGATGAACTTCGGCTCGGGCGGCAATTCCAAAGCCAAGGCCTGGCGCGACATCTGGGGATCGGGCCAGGGGATCGGCGCAGTCCACGCGGTCACGCCGGTCGCCGAGTTCGTCGATCGGCTGGATAGCGAATATCGCGCCGCGCGCGGGCGCATTGCAGCATTGTCCGAGGGTGGCTGGAGCGCCTGAACGCTAGAAAGCGTGCGATAGCCGATCGAGCATCCGCCGCGCCGGGCTGACCGGCACCGGCGCCTCATCCCCTTGCGCCGTGTCGATCCGTGCGACCCGGCGATAGAGATCCTGACTCGCCGCGATCAACCCTTGCGCCGTCAACGGCATCAGGTCGAACGCAGCCGAGTCGGTCTCGGGCGCCGTGCCCAACCGTCGCGATGAATGAAGCGCATCACGCATGGGAATCTCGCCGGCATCCACCGCGCGCTGGGTCAGCAGCCACGCGATTACATGCATCAGCCGCGTCGTCACCTTGAGCGACTCGCAGGAGAAGATCACGCGCGTCATCGCATCGAGCGTATCGCGTTCGCTGCGTCCCATCTCATCAAAATAGGCGCGCGTCTCATCTGCCAGCACCATCGCCTCGGTATAGAGCGAGTCGATCAGCCGCCGATGGATTCGCGATGTTGCGTCGCCTTTATTCATCGCGAGTGACGCTGACACAAAGGGTCCGGCAGCGGAATAGCCAATCCTCGCAATCCCATGTCCCAAAGCGATGCGTTGTTCATAAGCGGGATCATGCGATGATGTCAGGGATCAGCCGGTCCTCCAGCATTGCGATCTCGTCCCGCAGCCGCAATTTACGCTTCTTCAGGCGCGCAATCTGGAGCTGATCCGGCGCATTGCTGCCCGACAGCGCTTCGATCGCCGCGTCGAGGTCGCGATGCTCGACCCGGAGCAGTTCCAGGCGACGCAGAATCTCGGTGTCTTCCATTCGCTTACGCACCCCGGGCGACCCGTGCCTGAATCGGCCCGTCGCAGAACCCCGTTGCCCTGTCGATGCAGCGATTCGCAAGGGGCGACAAGCGCCGCGAATCGTGATTTACTCCGTGATCCTCGCAACCCACGAGCAGGAGGATAGCTTCCCATGCAGAACGCGCATCTCTCGGCACTGACGGCCAAGCACGAGACCCTCGATCGCAGGATCAGCGTCGAATCGCAGCGGCCAATGCCCGATCAGATGATCATCGCCGACCTGAAGCGCCAGAAACTTAGGGTAAAGGAAGAGATCACGCTCACCTGAAGCGTGTCGTGGTGTCGCCCTGGCTCGATAGCCGGGGTGACGCCGTATCGTTGCAGCATCATGACAGCCCGCCTGACAGGGTCAGGCAAACTCCCTTACATCATCAGGATCGAAAGAGCGGACGGGCAGGCCGCGGCGCGGCCTCGGTCGCCTTTGCATAGCGCGGCGTGTGGGTGCCATTGCCAACCGGCTTGCGCGCCGCCAGCGGATCGATTTCGCGGTCGAATGCGATCCCTACCCGGCCTTCCGCAGTCCAGGCGATTCGGCCACCAACCCAGCCAACGCCACGCACATCGACCTCGACTCGCGTTCCGATCGTTACCGGATTGGCATATTCCGCCATCAGCCCGCCCGCCGAGAGATTGCGCACGCGCACGGAAACTTCAGCCTCGTCGCCGACCCGCAGTTGAGCGGATAGCATCAGGCTGTCACGCGAAGCCGAGCGCTGGCTCGAAGGATCATCGCTCAAATTTGCGTTCAGGGGATCGGTCGGAAACTGGTCCATCTGCCGTTCTGCAAACTCGCTTTCATGCGCGAATTAAAGCAGCAATCGCTATCCAAACCGTTAATCGGAATGGGTATCCGCGTTCAATCTTGGACTATTCTTCGCGCGAAACCTTCTCGTTCCGCTCATGGCGCTCCTGCGCCTCGACCGTCATGGTCGCGATCGGACGCGCTTCCAGCCGGCCGAGGCTGATCGGCTCACCCGACACTTCGCAATAGCCATATTCGCCATCGTCGATCCGGCGCATCGCCGCGTCGATCTTGGCGATCAGCTTGCGCTGTCGGTCGCGGGTTCGCAGTTCGATCGACCAGTCAGTCTCGCTCGACGCACGATCGGTCAGGTCCGCTTCGCGCAGCGAATCGACCTGAAGCTGCGACAACGTGCCCGCCGCCTCGCGATGGATCGCATCTTTCCACGCCAGCAGCTTCTCACGAAAATACTGCAGCTGCCGTGGATTCATGAAGGGTTCTTCGGGGCTTGGCCGATAACCATCCGGTAGGTCATTGGCAGCCGGCGGCGCCTTTTCAGGGTCGTCGCGATGCTCGTAAACGGTCGCCATGCCACTCTCCACCCCGGATCAGGACGGCGATGCCGACGTGATCCGACTTTTGCCCGACGGCGCTATAGGCAGGTGCGCCCGGCTCCACAAGCGTCCGAATCCACAGATTCGCACGCCAAACTGTTCTTGCAGTGCGGAAAATTGCATGGACCTGAACCGGATCGAGCCCGCCCGCCCCGGTTAACCATTCGTGTTAGGGCTAACTTCCCACCGCGGGCACTTATGTCTCGCTGCGGCACATTAACCATCTGGCAAACGCCATCCCCAGATAAAATTTCCTCCGGGCCGTCGAAACAATAGTTAACACGATTGCACTTAATGGTTTGTTCTGCACTTTTCGTGCATGAGCCTGCTCAGGCGCTGAGTCTGCGGCACCAGTGCAGTCTCCGGGAAAACTAGAGAGAACGATCATGTCGGTTCGGATGGCCTTGGCTAAATTGTGCGCATGCGCGTGCGGCGGCGCCGTAATCGGCGGTGGTGCGGTGCATGTCGCCGAATCCCGCGCTGAGCGGTCTTACATGTCGAAGCAGCCTGTTGCGGTGAAGCGCGTGATCACCAAGCGTGCGGTCGTGAAGCGTCCCGCGGTCCGTAAGCGGATCGTACGGCGCACCGTCACTACGGCGCAGTGCCAGCCTCAGGTGCTCACGGTCACCGCGCAGGGCGCACCCGTCCCCCTTCCCCCGCCCGTCTATGCGGAAATGCCCGCAGTCGGTGGCGGCGGCGGTGGTGGCGGCGGTGGCGCTGCTGTCGGCGGTGGCGGCTTCGGCGGCGGCTTTGGCGGCGGTTTCTTCGCGGGCGGCTTCTTCGGCGGTTCGGGCGGTTCGGGCGGCAGCGGCGGGATCGTGATCTCGTCGACCTCGTCGGGCGGTTCGACCAGCACTTCGGGCGGTTCGACCTCGTCGGCTTCAGGCGGCTCGGGTGGTTCAGGCGGTTCTTCGACCTCTACCTCCACCGGCGGCGTGTCGAGCACCAGCACCTCCTCGACCGGCGGTTCATCGACCTCGACCTCTGCCGGCGGGTCCTCGACCTCAGCCTCGTCGTCGGGTGACGTGTCGACCTCGACCTCCACCTCGGCCAGCTCGTCGGGCGATGTCTCGACCTCGACCTCAAGCGGATGGAGCACGTCGAGCGGCTGGAGCAGCACCTCGTCGACCAGCACCTCGACCTCGACCAGCACGTCGAGCGGCAGCACCGGCTCGTCGGGTGGTCCCGATCCGGTCCCGGCCCCGCCGATGGTTCTGCTGTTCGGCGCCGCCGCAGCGGCTCTGGTCGTGCGCAAGCGCTTCCAGAATCGTAAGGCGAAAGAGGCCGACGCCGCGTAACTATTCGGCGGCGATCAGCGCCTGCTCGATTTCCGATATCGTATGGCGGGTGAGGTCCTTGTCGATCTCGCCCGCCAATCGATTCTCGACCTCTTTGTGATAATGTTTGCGCAGCTCGCCCAGCGTCCTAGGGGGCGCGACGATGATCAGCGACTCGAAGTCATTGTCGAGCGCGCGCTTGCGCAGCAGTTCCGCGGTTTCCGCCGCGAACCGGTCTTCCTCGATCTGATGGAAATCCGCTTCCTCATAGGCGCTCCGGCCCGGCCCCACGCTTGAGAAACTGCGTCCCGGTGCGTCGGTCTTGTGCTCGCCGTTAGAAGGATTGTCTTGCACCCGCTTACGCTCGACCTTCAGGTCGGGGTGCACCGCATCGCCCTCGTTCCTCAGGAACAACATCTTGCGGCCATCGGCCACAACGACAAAGGCTTTGTGCGGAAGCTGCATGGTTCGTCTCCTTCTTACGTCAGAAGGTGAACGCACACCCGGTGCGCCGGGTTGCGCGCGTCATCGCGTCCCGCCATAGCCCTGCCCCATGCATGACATCCGCCTGATCCGCGAAAACCCCGAAGCCTTCGACGCAGCACTCGCTCGCCGCGGCGCCGATCCGCTTGCCGCCAGTCTGATCGCTCTCGACGAATCGCGCCGCGCGCTCACGACCCGGCAGCAGGAGGTTCAGGCACGCCGCAACGATCTGTCGAAGCAGGTCGGCCAGGCCAAGGCAGCGAAGGACGAGGATCGCGCGCAAGCGCTGATGGCGGAGGTTGGCGCGCTCAAGGACGAGCTCGAACAGCTCACCACCGATCAGACTGAAGCAGATGAGGCGCTGAAGACCGCCCTTTCCGCCATCCCCAACCTTCCCGCCGCCGACGTCCCCGATGGCGCGGACGAGGACGACAACCAGCTTGTCCACACCCGCGGCACGCAGCCCGTCTTTGCCTTTGAACCGCGCGAGCACGACGCCTTCGGCCCCGCGCTCGGCCTCGACTTCGAGACCGGGGCGCAGCTCGCCGGCGCGCGGTTTACGCTGGTCCGCGGGCATGCCGCGAAGCTCGCCCGCGCGCTTGGCCAGTTCATGCTCGATACGCTGACCGGCGATCACGGCTATGAGGAGGTCAATCCGCCGATTCTGGTCCGCCCGGACGCGATGTTCGGCACCGGCCAGCTTCCCAAGTTCGCCGAGGACAGCTTCCAGACCACCGATGGCCGCTGGCTGATCCCGACCGCCGAAGTCAGCCTGACCAACATCGTGCGCGAGCAGATCCTCTCCGCCGACGCGCTGCCGCTGCGCCTCACCGCACTCACGCCCTGTTTCCGTTCGGAAGCGGGCGCCGCAGGTCGAGACACGCGCGGCTATATCCGCCAGCACCAGTTCGACAAGGTCGAGATGGTCTCGATCGTCACCCCTGACGACTCCGAGAACGAGCATGAGCGGATGACCGCTTGCGCCGAGGGCATCCTCACCGCGCTCGGCCTGAACTTCCGCCGCATGAAGCTGTGTGCCGGCGACATGGGCTTCAGCGCCACGCGCACCTATGATCTCGAAGTGTGGCTGCCGGGCCAGGCCCGCTACCGCGAAATCTCTTCCTGCTCGACCTGCGGCGACTTCCAGGCGCGCCGCATGAACGCGCGGTACCGCAATGCCGATGGCAAGCCCGCGTTCGTCCACACGCTCAACGGCTCGGGCCTCGCGGTCGGACGCACGCTGGTCGCGGTACTGGAAAACTACCAGCAGGAAGACGGCTCGGTCGCGGTGCCCGAGGCGCTCAAGCCTTACCTCCGCGGTCTCAACCGTCTCGAGCCCGCGTGAGGATCCTCCTCACCAATGACGATGGCGTCCACGCCCGGGGTCTCGAGGTGCTCGAGCGAATCGCGCGCACCCTTTCGGACGACATCACCATTGTTGCCCCGCTCGAGGAACAGTCGGGCAAGGGCCGATCGCTCTCGCTGACCGAACCGGTGCGTCTGCGCAAGTTCGGCGAGCGCCGGTTCGCGGTTACCGGCACGCCCACCGACGCGGTGATGATGGCGCTGGCCGAGATCATGAAGGACTCCCCGCCCGACTTGATCCTCTCCGGGGTCAACCGCGGCGCCAATCTGGGCGAGGATGTGAGCTATTCGGGCACTGTCTCCGCTGCGATGGAGGGGGCACTCGCCGGCATCCGCTCAATCGCGCTCAGCCAGCGTTATGCGGCCCCCTCGCCCGGCGAACGCGTCAGCTTCGAAGCCGCCGAGCACTGGGGCGAACGCGTGCTCCGCCCCCTGCTCGACGCGGATTGGGCGCCACGCACGCTGATGAACGTCAACTTCCCGCCGGTCCCGGCTGCGGAAGTGAAGGGCATCAAGGCGGTGAGCCAGGGCCTGCGCGATTATGGCCGGATGAAGCTCGACAAGCGCACCGACCCGCGCGGTTTCGACTATTACTGGTTCGGCCTTGGCCGCGTGGATCATACGCCGGTCGCCGATACCGATCTCGAAGCGATCGAAATGGGTTACATTACCGTCACGCCGCTACATCTGGACATGACGCATCGCGAATCCCTTGATATGGTTACCGATATATTTCGTTGATGCCGGGGGAAGGCATGGTTGGCCGGGGGGCCCTTAGTTGGAAGTTGATCGCGGTGGCATTGCTGCCGCTTGCCTCGGCATGCATTCCGGGCGGGAGCGGTCCGCCGCCCACACGCAGCTATTCCGATGACGAGCCGCAGGATCCGACTCGCGTCCCGCGACGGGAGGATGTGACCGCCCTTCCCGCACCGCTACCCGCCTGGGAGGCCCGCCGGGTCACTGCCGACGCGCGCTCGATCCCCGCCTCGACCTACGTCGTTCAGCCCGGCGATACGATACGCGGCATCGCCAACAAGACGGGCGCCGGTTCCGAAGCCATCGCGCGCGCCAATGGCCTTGAGCGTCCCTTCACGATCCGCGCAGGCCAGCGCCTGTCGATCCCCGGCGGCCGCTACCACCTCGTCCGCGATGGTGAGACCGGCATCGCCATCGCACGCGCCTATAGCGTTGCCTGGAACGAGATCGTCACCGCCAACGACCTCGCCGAACCCTATATCCTGCGCACCGGCCAGCGCGTCCTGATCCCCGGCGCCGAACGTCCCCGCACCCGCGAGGAGCGCGCCGCCGCCTTCCGCCTCGACATCGACGATATCGTTACAGGGAGCCAGCCTGCGATTCCCGAGCGTTCGCGGCCGACCCGGCCCACCGCATCATCGGCCCGCGTCCTCCCGCCCACCGCTGCGGTGGCTCCGCCTGCTGCGCTGCGCGGCCAGTTCCAATGGCCTGCGCGCGGCAATATCGTCCGGCGCTTCGGTCCGGTCGCCTCGGGCGAGCGCAGTAATGGCATCAAGATCGCGGTCCCGCTCGACACGCCGGTTCTTGCCGCCGCCGATGGCACCGTCGCCTATGTCGGCAGCGACATTCCCTCGTTGGGCGGGCTGGTCATTCTCCAGCATGGCGGTGGCTGGACCACCGTTTATGGCCATGCCGGACAGCTTCTCGTCCAGCGCGGGCAGAGCGTGAAGCGTGGGCAGATGATCGCGCTTTCGGGCGACAGCGGCGCCAACCGTGCGCAGCTCCATTTCGAAATGCGTCAGGGCCGCACGCCGGTCGATCCGATACCGAGGCTCCCGGCGCGACCGTAAGCGCACGCATTGATCGAACTGCGATACCGGCTAAGCTTCACCCCGCATGCGCTTCCTTCCCCACGCCACGCTCAAGCGCAAATCGACGCTCCCCGTGTGGGTCTCGATTTCGTGGCGCGTCCTCACGGTCATCGGCCTGCTTGCCCTCGCAATTGGCGTCCACTGGTTCGATCGCGAGGGGCTTCGCGACAATTATGACGGGCACATCAGCTTCGTCGACATCGTCTATTTCACGATGATCTCGATCACCACGACCGGCTATGGCGACATCGCCCCGGTCACCGAGCGCGCGCGGCTGTTCGACGCGCTGGTGGTCACCCCGATCCGCGTCTTCGCAGTGCTGCTGTTCCTCGGCACCGCGTATAATTTCGTCCTCAAGCGTACATGGGATAGATGGCGCATGGCCCTGATCCAGCGAAACCTCCACGGCCACATCATTGTCGCGGGCTTCGGCACGACCGGCTCCGAAGCCGTTGACGAACTGATCGCGCGCGGCACCGATCCGGGCGACATCGTCGTGATCGACGGCAATCAACAGGCACTGGACCGCGCCCGCGAATGCGGCTGCATCATCCTTCAGGGCGACGCCACTCGCGACGCGACGCTGGAGGATGTCAGGATTACCCGTGCCCAGTCGATGATCGTCAGCGCGGGCCGCGACGACACATCGGTCCTCATCACCCTCACCGCCCGCCACCTCGCCCCCGATCTCAGGATCAGCACGGTGGTGAAAGCCGAGGATAATGAACTCCCCGCGCGTGCCGCCGGCGCGACCACGGTCATCAACCCCGTCAGCTTCGCCGGACTTCTTCTTGCCAGTTCGTGCAAGAGCCGGCACGTCGCCGACTATATGATGGACCTCGCCTCGATCGAGGGGCCGGTCGCGCTCGCCGAACGCCCGGTGAAATCCGACGAGATCGGCCAGCCGCTCGCCGCGATCCCGACCGGTATCGGCCTGCGCCTCTATCGCGGCGGCCAGCCGTTCGGCTTCTTCACCGATGAGGCTAAAGCACTTGAGGCGGGGGATACCATCGTCGAGGTCGTGCGGACGAAATAGGGCCTAACTTATTGGTAATGCCTGCCGGCTACCCTTTCCTGCGATAGTCAGGGGATCGCAATGATCGGACACATCGCCTCCAATCGCACAACCATCCGCGTCAGCACTGGCCTGCTGCTTCTGTTCTGTTCCGCTTGCTCGCAGAATCCGGGGAACGAGCAGCTTGTCGAGGGCAACGCCATCCGGGCCGAGGAACGCATTGCCGACGACGCCAACGATCGTGCCGATCATCTCGATGAGAAAAGCGCCGAACTGGCGCGCGAGGCGGAGGCTAAGGGCGCCGGCGGTCAGGCACTGCGCAACGAAAGCAACGCCGACCTCGAAGCTGCAGCCGCGATCCGTGCCGAAGGTCAGGAACAATCTGTCGAAGCGCGGGACAAGATCGAGCGCGACGCCAAGATCGTGGGGAATGGCAACTAGACCTGCCGATCGCGCGGGCAGGATCCTGAACGGATCCGATGCTATGACGGCACGGGAGGCCCTCCATGAGTCTGCGCAGCATCTGGAGTTTCGTCATTCGTCATAGGTTCGCCATCCGCGATATCAGCCTGTTGCTGGCCGCTCTCGGCGTGCTTGCCTATGTCGTGTTCGCGATCGACCTGTTCGAGCATCAGGACCATATCGATACCGCCACCGCGATCGTCGAACTGGACGAAGCGTTGCTGCTCGCGACGCTGCTTGCCTGCGCGCTGTTCGGGTTCGGCGTCCGGCACTATCTGCGCCAGAAGCGCGAATTCGCCCGCCGCCTCTCCGCCGAGCGTGAAGTGCGCAAGCTTGCCTATCAGGATGTGCTGACCGGCCTCCCCAATCGCCGCCGCTTTGACGACGCATTGCGCGCTGCGCTCGATGCGCCGCCACGCGCCGATGCGGCCCATGCGGTGCTCCTGCTCGATCTCAACGGCTTCAAGCGGATCAACGACGTTCACGGCCATGGCGCGGGCGACGAAGTGCTGATCGGCGTCGCGCAACGGCTGCTGACCGCGATGCGCGACGGCGACATGGTCGCGCGCTTCGGCGGGGACGAGTTCGCCATCCTCGCGACACATCTGGCCGATCCCGAAGCCGCGACCAATATCGCGCTCCGCGTGATCGAGGCACTCGATCTCCCCATCGCTGCAGCGGGCGCAAGTCACCGGGTCGGCGCGGGCGTCGGCATCGCGCTGGTTCCCTCCGACGCGACGACGATCGCAGAAGCGATGCGCAAGGCCGATGTCGCGCTCTATCGCGCCAAGGGCGAACGGCGTGCTGCCTTGCGCTTCTTTGAGCCCGCCATGGATGCGCAAATCCAGGAGCGCGCCGAGGTGGAGGACGCGCTTCGGGATGCGCTCGACCAAGGACGTATCGATGTCGTTTATCGCCCCACTTTCGACTTGCGCACGCACGCGGTGCTCGGGTTCGACGCAGCCCCCCGCTGGCTCGATGCACAGCGCGGCGAGATCCCGCTTGAGCGATTCATCGCGATCGCGGAGGAAGTCGGCCTGATCCACGCGATCGGTGAACGCGTGCTGCGGCTCGCCTGTATCGCGGCGAAGACCTGGCCCGAGCATGTAACGCTGTCGATCGATATCCATGCAAGCCAGCTCCGTGACCATCTTCTGGCTGAGCGCATCACGTCCATTCTGTCGGAGACGGGCATCGCGGCGGCGCGGCTCGAAGTCGACGTAACCGAAAGCGCGTTCGTCGCGGACCTCGACAACGCGCGCACCGTGCTGGGGGCACTGCGTGAATCCGGCATCCGAATTGCACTCGACAATTTCGGAACCGGCTATTCCAGCCTCTATCACCTGCGCAGCTTCCGCCTCGACAAGATCAAGATCGACCGGAGCTTCGTTCAGGCAATGACCAGCCAGCGCGAGAGCGCAGGCATCGTCCAGGCACTGGTCGGACTAGGGCAAGGGCTGGGCATGACGATCGCCGCCGCGGGGATCGACGCGCAGGATCAGGAGGGCGCGTTGATCGGTACGGGCTGCGAACAGGGGCAAGGCGATTTACTCGGCCGCCCGCTGGATGCGCAGGCTGCGGCAGAACTGTTCGATGCTCGCACCGACACAAAGCGATAGAGATTCACCAGTTGCTTCGAAAGCGTTGCCCGCATTGGCAAGTCAAACCTGAACTTTCCCGGCAAAACTTCTTCGTAGCGATAGATTAACAATGCTCATGGCGTATTTTTGGCACCTTCGGCGGCAACTTGGGATATGATACGCCATATCAACTTCCGAACAATTTGGTTTCGGTGGTGACAAGCTTCAAACAACACGGTATTGCACCGCCGCAATGATCCGCCTCTTTACCCTGATGCTGTGCGTGTTCGCGCTGCTGTCGATCGGCACCGCGCCGGTCGCGCATGCGGTCGAGCGGGTCGTCTGCGTCGAGGCGAGTCAGACCGTCCAAAGCGTCGATTCGGATCATACGACGGGCACCCCGGATACGGATCAGGGCGACAAGAATCTCGCGCACCAGCATGGCGGTTGCCACGGGCACCATTTCGCTTCGCTGACCGACATGAGCGTTGGCACTGAGCACGCCTCTCGCGAAGGCCTGCGTGCCCGCGGCCCTGCCTCTGCGCTTGCCCCTGCCGCACTCGATCCCGCGCTGAGGCCGCCACAAGCCTGACGACCACTCACCGCCGGCATTTGCCCGGTGGCTGTTTCTGGTTGTCAGGAGTTTTCCATCATGAAGTCCATTTACGCGGCGTTGCTCGCCGCGGCGTCCTGCGCAGGAATTGCGCAGGCGCAAGACGCGTCCCCGCCCGCGCCCGTTGCGGTCGGAGAGACGCTGACGCTCGATCAGGCGTTGGCGCAGGCTGGCGCGATCTCGCCCGCCAGTGAAGTCGCAGCGCTCGAGATCGAAGCGGCACAAGCTGGCCGTGCAGTCGCGGCGCTACGCCCCAACCCGACGTTCAATGCGGACGTCGAGAATGTGATCGGTACCGGCGCCGCTCGCGGCCTTAGCGGAGCGGAGACCACGATCGGCTTCGCCCTTCCGCTCGAGCTGGGCGGCAAGCGCCCGGCGCGCATCGCGGTGGCCGAAGCGCAAACGGCACGCGCGCGGGTCGACGCGGTGATCGTTCGCGCCGATCTGCGGTTGCAGGTCACTCAGGCCTATATCGAGGCGGTATCGGCTGAGCGCCGACTGACCGTGGCGCGGGATCAGGTCGGTGTCACCGCCGAAAATCTGCGGATCGCGCGCGACCGCGTCGTCGTCGGCGCCAACTCGCCAATCGACGAACAGCGTGCGGCGCTGCTTGCAACCAATGCCGAGACCGAGCTCGAACGCGCGCTAGCCAGCGTCGAGGCAAGCCGGACATCGCTGGGACAGTTCACCGGTGCCAGTTTGTCAGCTTCGCTCGACCAGGCCTGGTTCGACCGAGTCGACAGCGCGCGCGCCGGTCCCGCGGTACCGCCGAACGCCGAGGGCACGCTCGCGCTTGCAGCGGCGGGAGCGGATGTAACCACTTCCGAAGCGCAACTGCGGCTCGCGCGCAGCCAGCGGATTCCCGACCTGACGGTCAGCGCAGGCACACGCCGGATGCAGGCAAGCGGTGACATGGCAATGCTCTTCGGCGTGTCGGTGCCACTACCGGTGTTCAACAATGGCCGCGCTGCAGTGGGTCAGGCCACAGCGCTGCGCAACCAGAGCGAGGCCCGGCGTCGACTTGCGCGTTTCGACGCCGAGCGTGCAATCACCGCCACCCGCGCCGATCGCGATCGCGCGGCGGCGAGCGTTCGCGCCTCCGGTCCGGTTCTGACCGCCGCGCAGGAAGCGGCACGCATCGCGCGGCTTGGCTATGGCGAGGGCAAGTTCGACCAGCTTGTCCTGCTCGAGGCCGAACAGGCACTTCTCGACGCCCGCACCGCCGCGATCGAGGCACGCGCGCAATATCACGACGCCGAGGCGCGGCTCACCCGGCTCACCACGCCCGCAGCGGCGGCAATGGGGACAACACGATGAAGAAGCTCATGATCGGGGCAACGGCCCCGCTCGCCCTCGCCTTGCTGCTTTCGGGATGTGGCGGAGGAGCGGAGGAAGCCGCCAACAACACCGCCGAAGCCAAGGCAGAAGCCGACGGAAACGAAGCGGCACATAACGAGACCAGCGAAGCTGACGAAGGCGCGATCACGCTGCCCGCACAGCAGGTCAAAGCGGCAGGCATTGAGGTAATCCGTGTGACCGCGAGCGGCGGCGGCGCGCTGACGCTTCCCGCGACCATCGAGGGCGACCCGCAAGGCACTCAGGTCGTGTCGGCGGCAATCGGCGGGCGTGTCGTCGCGCTCAACCGCAATCTGGGTGAGCCCGTCGCGCGCGGTCAGGTCGTCGCGGTAATCGAGAGCCGGGAAGCAGCCTCGCTGCGCGCCGAGGTCGAGGCTGCAGGGGCACGTGCTGCCCTCGCCCAATCGAACCTTCAGCGCGAGGACCGGTTGTTCAGGCTGCGCGTCTCGCCCGAACGCGACCTGATCGCGGCACGTACCGCCGCGACCGAAGCCGGGATCGCGCTGAGGCTCGCCCGGCAGCAAGTCTCGGCAGCAGGTGTCGGCGGCGGTGCGCTCAACCGTATCGGCGTGACCGCGCCGATCGGCGGACGCATCACGGCGCGCCCCGTGGTGCTCGGTCAGACGGTGGCGGCCGATGCCGAATTGTTCCGCGTCGCCAACCTCGCGCGCGTAGCAGTCACCGTGTCGCTGTCGCCCGCGGATGCCGCACGCATCGCGGTCGGAACGCCGGTCGAGATCAGTTCTAGCGGTCGCCGTTCGGTGGCGCGGATCAGCTTCGTCTCGCCCGTGCTCGATGAGGCGACCCGCCTCGTCACCGCAATCGCGTTGATCGACAACCGCGCAGGCCAATGGCGCGTCGGCGAACCGGTGACCGCAGTGCTCGGCCTCCCCGGCGAAGGCAGCGGCACCGCCAGCGTGCCGGCAGCCGCAGTCCAGACGGTCGGGAATCGCAGCGTCGTGTTCATCCGCACGCCAACCGGCTTCCGCGCACAGCCGGTCACGCTCGGCGCGCGCGGCGCGGGCACCGTCACCGTCACTTCGGGCCTGACCGGGCGCGAAGAGATCGCAGGCAATGGCAGCTTCACCCTCAAGGCCGAACTCGGCAAGGGCGAAGCCGAGCATGGGCATTAAGTCATGATCGAACGCATCGTCACCTTTGCGGTGGAGCGGCGCTGGTTCGTGCTGCTCATCACCCTCATCGCCGTCGTCGTCGGCGCCTTCTCGCTGTCGAGATTGCCGATCGACGCCGTTCCCGACATCACCAACAATCAGGTCCAGATCAACGTCCGTGCCTCCGCACTCTCGCCCGAACTCGTCGAGAAACAGGTCGCCTTCCCGATCGAGACCGCGCTCGCCGGCATCCCCGGCCTTGAATATACCCGCTCGCTGAGCCGCAACGGCTTTGCGCAGGTGACGGCCGTGTTCACCGACGCGACCGACATCTATTTCGCGCGCCAGCAGGTCGCGGAACGGCTGCGCACCGCCGAGGAGAATCTGCCCGAGGGCGTCGCACCCGAAATGGGGCCGATCGCCACCGGTCTGGGCGAAGTCTATATGTGGACCGTCCATATGGCCCATCGGCCGGAGGACAAGCACAAGCCGGGCGATCCCGGTCTGCAGCCCGACGGCAGCTATATCACCCCCGAGGGCGACCGGCTGGTCAGCGAGGCGGACAAGGCGACCTATCTGCGCACCGCGCAGGACTGGATCGTCGCGCCGTTGCTCAAGTCCGTCCCCGGCCTTGCCGGCGTCGATTCGATCGGCGGCTATGTGAAGCAATATCAGGTGGTGCCCGACGTGCAGCGCCTGACCGCGCTCAAGCTCAGCCTCGGCGATCTCGCCACCGCCCTGGAGGCGAACAACAAGGCCGTCGGCGCCGGCGTGGTCGACCGCAATGGCGAAGGCCTTGCCGTGCGCTCCGACGCGCGCATCGCCAATGCCGACCAGCTCGCCCGCACCGTCATCGCGACGCGCAACGGCGTGCCGATCCTGCTCAATCAGGTCGCCACGGTGAAGCTCGGTCAGGCGATCCGCATGGGCTCGGCGTCGGAGAATGGCGGCGAAGTCGTCGTCGGTACCGCGATCATGCGGATCGGCGAGAACAGCCGCAACGTCGCCTCCTCGGTCGCGACACGGCTCGACAGCATCAACGCCTCGCTCCCCACCGACATCATCATCCAGCCGGTGCTCGACCGAACGGGGCTGGTCAATTCGACGATCAAGACCGTGGCGAAGAACCTGTCCGAAGGCGCCCTGCTGGTCGTCGTCGTGCTGTTCCTGCTGCTGGGCAATTTCCGTGCGGCGCTGATCGCGGCGCTGGTGATCCCGGTCACCATGCTGATGACCAGCTTCGGGATGCTGCGCGGCGGAGTCTCGGCAAATCTGATGAGCCTCGGCGCATTGGACTTCGGCCTGATCGTCGATGGCGCCGTCATCATCGTCGAGAATGCGCTGCGGCGCATCGCCGAACGCCAGCACCATATCGGCCGCACGCTCGACAAGGGCGAACGGCTTCAGGTGGTGGCGAGCGCAACGCGTGAGATGATCCGCCCATCGGTCTATGGTCAGGCGATCATCATCCTCGTCTACGTCCCCTTGCTCACTTTGACCGGGGTGGAAGGCAAGACGTTCACGCCGATGGCGCTGACCGTCATTCTCGCGCTCGTCTGCGCCTTCGTCCTCTCGCTCACCTTCGTCCCGGCGATGCTCGCCATCTGGCTGTCGAAGCCGGTCGAGGAGAAGGAAGGGCGGATCATGACGTGGCTCAAGCGCCGCTATGAGCCGGGCCTGACCCGCGCGATGAAGCGGCCACGCACCACGATCGTGGCAGCGGTGGGCGCATTCCTGATCGCGATCGGCGCGTTCGCGACGCTGGGACAGGAGTTCCTGCCGCAGCTCGACGAAGGTGACGCGACCGCGCAGGTCCTGCGCGTGCCGGGCACCTCGGTCGAGCAAAGTCAGGCGATGCAGCTGCGCGTTGAAAAGGCGATCGCGGCGATCCCGGAGGTGAAGTTCGTCTTCTCCAAGACCGGTACCGCCGAACTCGCATCGGACCCGATGCCGCCTAACATCTCCGACACGTTCATTATCATGAAGGACCGCAAGGACTGGGCGAATCCAAAGCTGCCCAAGGCCGAACTAGTGGCGAAGATCGAGAAGGCGCTGGAGGGGCTTCCCGGCAACGCGTTCGAGATCAGCCAGCCGATCCAGATGCGCTTCAATGAGCTGATCGCGGGCGTGCGCGGTGACATCGCGGTCAAGGTGTTCGGCGACGACACCGACGCGATGAACGCGACCGCCAACCAGATCGCCGGCATCCTGCGCAAGGTGCCGGGGGCGACCGATGTCCGCGTCGAGCAGACCGAGGGTCTGCCAATGCTCGACATCCGGCCCAATCGCGACGCGATGGCGCGGCTGGGCATCACCGCGCAGGTCATGCAGGACACGCTCGCCGCCGCGATCGGCGGACGCGATGCCGGCATGATCTTCGAGGGCGACCGGCGCTTTGCCGTCACCATCCGGCTGACCGATGCGGCACGCGCCGATCTGCAGACGCTGGGGCAAGTCCCGGTGCCGACACCGGACGGCGCGTTCGTGCCACTGGAGAGCATCGCCGACATCGCGGTGACGACCGGCCCGAACCAGATCAGCCGCGAGAACGGCAAACGCCGCGTGGTGGTTCAGGCCAATGTCCGCGGCCGCGACGTCGCCGGCGTGGTCGAGCAAGCCCGGGCAGAGATCGCCACGCAGGTCCGGTTGCCAGCGGGCGAGTATCTCGAATGGGGTGGCCAGTTCGAGAACCTCCAGTCGGCCAGCCAGCGCCTTCTGCTGGTAGTCCCGGCCTGTTTCGCTCTGATCATCCTGCTGCTCTACGGGGCTTTGGGGAGCGTGCGCGATGCGGCGATCGTGTTCACCGGCGTGCCGCTGGCGCTGGTGGGCGGGGTGCTCGCGCTGTTCCTGCGCGGGATGCCCTTCTCGATTACCGCGGCGGTCGGGTTCATTGCGCTGTCCGGCATCGCGGTGCTCAACGGGCTGGTCATGGTCACGTCGATCCAGGACCTGATGGCGCGCGGCGTCAGCAGGGCAGAGGCGGCGTGGCAGGGCGCACTCGCGCGGCTTCGACCGGTGGTGATGACCGCACTGGTCGCCTCGCTCGGCTTCGTGCCGATGGCGATCGCGACCGGATCGGGGGCGGAGGTGCAGAAGCCGCTCGCGACGGTCGTCATCGGCGGCCTGATCTCAGCCACGCTGCTCACCCTGTTCGTCCTGCCCACGCTCTACGCCCGCTACGGCAGGCGTGAGACCGACGTGGCCGAGGTCGAGCAGACAGAGGCGCATTAGCAACCTTCGGCCCATCGCTGCCGCAGGGCGGCGGTGGGCCTTCGCTTGAAAGGGCCATTCAATGGCAGATCAACCAACCGGAATGCAGGAGCGGCGGACGCTGTGGCTGGTGCTGGTGCTCAACGCCGGCCTCGCCGCAGCGTTTCTCGGCGCGGGCGCGGTCGCGGATTCGAGCGCGCTGCTCGCCAATGGACTCGACAATCTCTCGGACGCCGCGGTCTATGCGCTGAGCCTCGTTGCGCTCAGCCGGGGCCGGCAATGGAAGACCCGTGCCGCAACCGTCTCGGGCATCATGCTGCTGGTCTTCGCGGGCGGCGTGCTCCTCGATGTCGGCCGCCGATGGTTCGAAGGCAGCGAGCCGATCGGCGTCACGATGATGGCGATGGCCATCGTCGCCGCGGCCGTAAACTGGTTTTGCCTGCGCGCATTGCAAAAACTGGAGGCGCCCGACGTCAATCTGCGTGCGGCGACCATCTTCAGCTTCAACGACTTCATCGCCAATGGCGGCGTCCTGATCGCGGGCGTTCTGGTGTTGTGGCTGGGCGTCAACTGGCCGGACCTCGCTGTGGGCATCGCCACCGCGCTGATCGCAATCAAGGGCGGGGTCGAGATCCTGCGCGATGCCCGCGCCGAAGCTCGAACCGCGGGGGACCAGCCATGACGGTTTCGGTTTCGCCCCGGCGGCGACGGCCCTGGAGCACGGAGGATGACGCCGAGTTCCGCCGGCTGGTCGCCGCACGGCAGTCCGCTGGCGATATCGCGCGCCGACTAAACCGAACGCTCGATGCGGTGCGCGGGCGGGCGGCGCATCTCGACCTCGTCCTGCCCTCGTCGCTTCGGCCGTGGCGTGCCACCCCGCGCCGCCAGACCCTGAAACAGGAGTAGAAACGCCCGCCCCTATCTTTTTCTGCAGAATTCCCTATGTGCGCGGCCAATCATGGCAACGCGACTCCCCGAAGCCCCCAAGGTGGGCATGGTGTCGCTCGGCTGTCCCAAGAATCTGGTCGACTCCGAGCGTATCCTGACCAAGCTCCGTTCCGACGGCTATGCTCTGTCGCCCGACTATGCCGGGGCAGACGTGGTGCTGGTCAACACCTGCGGCTTCCTCGACAGCGCCAAGGAAGAGTCGCTGGAAGCCATTGGCGAGGCGATTGCGGAGAATGGCCGCGTCATCGTCACCGGCTGCATGGGCAAGGAAGCGGAGGTCATTCGCGCCCGCTTCCCCAACGTCCTCGCCGTCACCGGCGCGCACCAGTATGAGGAAGTCGTCGGTGCTGTTCATGATGCCGCGCCGATGCCCGCGAACGCGTTCATCAACCTGGTGCCCGACAGCGGCCTCAAGCTGACGCCGCGCCACTACAGCTATCTGAAGATCTCCGAGGGCTGCAACCACCGCTGCGCCTTCTGCATCATCCCCGCGCTGCGCGGTGACCTCGTCAGCCGCCGTCCCGACGCGATTTTGCGCGAAGCCGAAAAGCTGGTGGAAGCGGGCACGAAGGAACTGCTGGTCATCAGCCAGGATACGTCGGCCTACGGCGTCGACATCCGCAAGGAGCCGCGGATGTGGAAGGGCGAGCAGATCGTCCCCCACATGACCGATCTTGCCCGCGAACTGGGCAAGATCGCGCCGTGGGTGCGACTGCACTATGTCTACCCCTACCCCCATGTCGATCAGGTCATCCCGCTGATGGCCGAGGGGCTGATCCTCCCCTATCTCGACATCCCCTTCCAGCATGCCTCACCCAGCGTCCTGCGCACGATGCGCCGCCCGGCGAACGAGGCGAAGGTGCTGGAGCGTCTCAAGAACTGGCGCAGCATCGCGCCGGATATCACCATCCGCTCGACCTTCGTCGTCGGCTTCCCCGGTGAGACCGAAGCGGATTTCCAATATCTGCTCGACTGGCTCGACGAAGCCCAGCTCGACCGTGTCGGTGCCTTCCGCTTCGAACCGGTCGAGGGTGCCGCCGCCAACGATCTTCCCGGCGCGGTGCCGGAAGAGGTCAAGGAAGAGCGCTACGCCCGGATCATGGAAAAGACCGCCGCGATCAGCGCCGCCAAGCTTCAGGCCAAGATCGGCCGCACGCTTGAGGTGATCGTCGACGAGGTCGAGGATGAGGGCGCCAACGCCCGCAGCCAGGCCGACGCCCCCGAGATCGACGGCACCGTCTTCCTCCGCGACGCGGGTCACCTCAAACAGGGTGACATCGTCCAGGTCGAGATCGAGGACGCCGACGAGCACGATCTGTACGGCGTGCCGCTGGCCTGATGCTTGCCCGCGCCGCTCTCGCCGCCGCCCTGTGGCTGGCGCTGAGCGGCACGCGACAAGATGACGGGGTGCGTCACACCCCGGTCGACCCGCTGACGATCGCCGACGATGACTTCGCCCGCCACCGCGATCCGGCGGAATGGCGTGGCCTCGCCGTCAGCCGCATCGAGTTTCAGGAAGAGCGGGGCAGCTGGCGGCTGTTCCGTATCGCCAATGTGAAGAAACCACGCGGGCCACTCTGGTTCGTGCCGCACGATAACGAGAATGCCGGGTTCGAGGCCGCTCTGGCCGGAGTCCGCAAACATGGCGGAGTGGTGATCGCGGTGGACTCGGGCATCGCCGAGGATGGCCGCCGCCGCAACGCTGCGGTCGATCGCGGCCGCCCGATCGACCCCAACCGTAATTTCCGCGACGGCTATCCGCGCTACGCCAACACCGTCCTTGCCGACTATGCGCGCGGCGCGCGACCGATCATCGCGCTCCACACCAATTCACCGGGCTTCGACACCTCGGCATCGAGCTGCAACCAGTCTGACCGTCCCGGTCGCGGCGAGGTCTCGATCCGCTTCTGCGACGATGTGATGCAGCCGTCCCCGTCGCAGGGCCGCGCATGGCCGTTCGATGATGACGACACCCTCGCTTATGTCCCCTGGCGCAACGGCACATCGCCTTCGACGGCATGGTGCGGCCGCGCATTGGTCAAGGCCGACTTCAACGTCGTGTTCGAGCGGGTCGGCGTGACCGATGGCTCGCTCTCCAACTACGCGCTGCTGCGAGGCCTCGACTATGTGAACTTCGAAACGCAGGAACGCGGCGTTGCCCCCGCAGCGCTCGCTCAGTCCCGCGACCGTCTTTCCGCGATGATCGACCGTGCCCTCACCCTCTGCCTTCGCCGATAGCGCTTGGCGGCCGGCCCTCAGGATGTTTACATCAGCGCAATGACCGACCTGTCTCCGTTGCTTCAGCCCGATCGCGGCCAGCCCGCGCGCACCATCCATGTCGTGCACCCCGACAAATGGGCCGACTGGCTTAAGGGGCAGCCGGTGCGCGTCCGCACCGCGATCACCGCGAACAAGGTGGTGGGCAAGGCGGGTAACCGCGCGGTGCTGCCCGGCGACAAGGACGACGACTGGTCGATGCTGCTGGTCTGTGACGAGGCGGAAACCTCACCCTACCGCATCGCCTCGCTCGGCGAGCAATTGCCCGAGGGTACATACCGCCTCGCTTTCGGCGAACCGGGTGCCGCGATGCTTGGCTGGGTGCTGGCCCAGTATCGCTTCGATCGCTACCGCAAGGACGAGAACCCGACCGGTCCGCGCACCTTGCTGACCAGCGAGCCGGGCCGGATCGAAGAGACGCTGCGCCTTGCCGCCGCGACCTTCAAGGTGCGCGATCTGGTCAACACCGCCGCCGCCGATCTGGGTCCCGCCGAACTCGAAGCCGAAGCCGCGGCGCTCGCAAAGACGCATAAGGCCACGCTCACCGTTACCCGCGGCGACGCGCTCGAACAGGGCTATCCGATGATCCACGCGGTTGGCATGGCCGCCGCGCGCGGACGCGAGCCGCGCCTGATTGAGCTCGAATGGGGTGATCCCAAGCATCCGCGCATCGCGCTGGTCGGCAAGGGGGTATGCTTCGACACCGGTGGCCTCGACATCAAGCCCTCAGCCGGCATGCGCCTGATGAAGAAAGACATGGGCGGCGCCGCGCACGCACTAGCGCTGGCCGGCGTAGTGATGGCCCAGCGCCTTCCCGTCCGCCTCCACCTCCTCATCCCCGCAGTCGAGAATGCCGTCGCTGGCAACGCCTTCCGTCCCGGCGACGTTCTCAAGACCCGCAAGGGCCTGACGGTGGAAAATACGAACACCGACGCTGAGGGCCGCCTGATCCTCGGCGATGCGCTGGCAAAGGCGGTCGAGGCGAAGCCCGAACTGGTCCTCGACTTCGCGACCCTCACCGGCGCGGCCCGCGTTGCACTTGGCCCGGAGCTTCCCGCGCTGTTCGCCAATACCGACGCACTCGCCCACGAGTTGCTCGACCATGGCATCGATCAGAAGGACCCGCTGTGGCGCCTGCCGCTGTGGGACGGCTATGACGAGATGCTCAAATCTGACATCGCCGACATGATCAACGCCCCCGAAGGCCCCTTTGCCGGACCGATCACCGCCGCGCTCTTCCTCCGCCGCTTCGTGCCCAAGGAGATCGCCTGGGCGCATTTCGACCTGTTCGCCTGGCGCCCTGCGCCCAAGCCGGGCCGTCCGAAGGGCGGAGATGCGATGAGCCTGCGCGCGGTCTGGTCGATGCTCAAGGCGCGCTACGCGAGCGGCGCGTAATCGCCGCAACGCGCTCGACTTCCCCAGCACCCGACACCAAAAGAGAACCCATGACAAAGCTTCGCAACGGTGGCCGCATTCTGGTCGACAACCTCGTGGCCCAAGGTTGCGACCGCATCTTCCACGTTCCCGGCGAAAGCTTCCTCGCGGTTCTCGACGCGCTGCACGACGTGCCAGAGATCGACCTCGTCACCTGCCGGCAAGAGGGCGGCGCCGCGTTCATGGCCTGCGCAGACGGCACGATGACCGGCAAGCCCGGCATATGCTTCGTCACCCGCGGCCCCGGCGCGACCAACGCCAGCATCGGCGTCCATGTCGCGATGCAGGATTCGCAGCCGATGCTGATGTTCATCGGCGATGTCGACCGCTCGATGCGCGACCGCGAAGGCTTTCAGGAGGTCGATTTCCCCGCGATGTTCGCCCCGCTCGCCAAATGGGCGACGCGGATCGAGGACGCGCGCCGCATCCCCGAATATGTAGCCCGCGCGTGGAACGTTGCGATCAGCGGCCGCCCGGGCCCGGTGGTGATCGCGCTGCCCGAAGACATGCTGCTGGATGAGGTCGAGGCCGTGGATCGGCCGAGCGTTGATCGAGCATGGCAAAGCGCGAGTATCGATGAAACCAATGCGGCATTGGCTCTTTTGCGCAAAGCTGAACGCCCGATCGCTATCGTCGGTGGAGCCGGCTGGGACGGAGCAACCGGCGCGGCATTCGACTGTTTCGCCAGCAATTGGGGCATTCCGGTTGCAGGCGCGTTTCGCCGACAGGATGCGATACCCAATTACTGGAAATCATGGGCTGGCAATCTTGGCTACGGCCCCAATCCAAAACTCGTCGCCCGGATCAAGGCAGCCGACGTCATTCTGGTGGTTGGGGCTCGCCTGGGCGAAGCGACGACCGACGGATACACGCTCATAACGCCGGACCATCCGGGCCAGGTGCTGATCCACGCCCATCCGGATCCGAACGAACTGAACCGGGTATATCGCGCCGATGTTTCAGCCTGTTCCGACCCCTTTTCCTTTGCCAGCGCGTTGGCGAGTGCTGACTTCCCAACCGCGCCAAATCCGTCCGGCGCCGAAGCCCATGCCGAGTGGCTCGAATGGTCCACCCCGCAGCCGCGCGAAGGCGTCACGCTCGATCTCGGCCAGTGCGTCGCGGCGATGCGTGAGCGGCTTGGGCCGGACGAGGCGATCATCTGCAACGGCGCGGGCAATTTCTCGGGCTGGTGGCACCGCTACTGGCATTACGGCGCTCAGCCGACACAGCTCGCGCCTACCTCCGGCGCGATGGGCTATGGCACCCCCGCCGCGGTCGCCGCTGCGCTCCGCCGCCCGGACAGACTCGCCGTCGCGCTTGCGGGCGATGGCGACTTCCTGATGAACGGGCAGGAGCTCGCGACCGCGATCCAGCACGACGCCAATATGCTGGTGCTGATCATCGACAACAGCGCCTTTGGCACCATCCGCATGCATCAGGAGCGCGAGTTCCCGGCACGCCTGTCGGGGACCACGCTGCACAACCCCGACTTCGCCGCGCTCGGCCGTGCCTATGGCTGCTGGGCCGAGACCGTCGAAAAGACCGACGAGTTCGCGCCCGCGCTCGACCGTGCGCTGGCGCAGACGGGCGTCCGCCTGCTGCATCTCAAGACCGATGTGGAGTTCATCACCCCCGGCACCACCATCACAGCGATCCGGGGATAGAAGAGGTCAGGCCGCGACCAGCGCCCGCTTCTCGGCCATCGCTTCCGTAATCGCCTCGCTCGCCCAGCGTTCGCAAAGCCCGACCGAGCGCGCGAACGCCTTGACGAAGCCCTTGGCGTAGATGCGTCCGGGGATGATCTCGAAGCGCTCGTCCTCAATCGCGTTGAGATAGCGGATCGGCACGCGCGTCTGCGTGGCGACCTGCTCGATCGTCATCTCGCGCTCGCGACGCGCCTGAGCAAGGACGTAGCCCAGGCTGCCGCGCGGTTCGACGCGCCACTCGCCCTGAGCGAAAGGTAGAACTGGATGTTCGACAACGGCGTTGATCACGAGTCGAGCCCCCCGGATGGCTGACTTGCGCCGGGAAAAAGCCCGGCCCGAAACAGGATAATGCACAACGAAAGTTAACGAGTCGAATCGGCCCATCCATGAAAAAGGGCCACTTCCCGCAGGAAACGGCCCTTAATCCGACTTTTATGCGAATTTGTGTCAAATTCAGATGTCGTCGCCCAGCGCGCCTTTGACCTTGCCGGCAAGCTGTTGCGCCTTGCCCTTCACTTCCTGCTTCTCGCCTTCCGCCCGCGTTTCCGGATCATTGCTGTGCTGCTTGGCCTTGCCGATCGCTTCGTTGACGTTGCCTTTGATCTTGTCGACGAGTTCGCCCATGATGAGCTCCTTTGACTGTTGGTCCGGACTATCCAACCGATGGGGGATATGAGGGTTCCGGGGAGGCGCCAGAACGTGGCGGACTTGCGGCGTGCCTGATCGCATCGCTGAACTGTATCAGCGCCACGCGCACGCCTTCGACGCCGCGCGCCGCCGCAGCTTTCCGGAGCGGATCTGGCTCGACCGTTTCATCCGGCATTTGCCAAAGGACGGCGCACTGCTCGATCTGGGCTGCGGCGGAGGCGAACCGCTCGCACGCTATTTCATCGACCGCGGATTTCATCTCACCGGGATCGACATCGCCCCGGGCATGATCCAGCTCGCGCGCACTCGCTTTCCGCGCGATCGCTGGATTGAGGCGGACATGCGCAAGTTCGGCGCCGAGTCGAGTGCCTATGACGGCATCATCGCGTGGAGCAGCCTGTTCCACCTTGATGTGGAATGGCAGGAAAAGCTGATCCCGCGCATCGCCGTCTGGCTCAAACGCGGCGGCGTCGCGCTGTTCAACAGCGGTCCCGCGCGCGGCATCGCGATCGGTGAGCTGGAGGGCGAGGAGCTGTTCCACGCCAGCCTCGCCCCCGCCGAATATCGCGCCCTGTTCGCCAGCAGCGGCCTTGCCGTGATCGCCCACCGCATCGAAGATCCCGATTGCGGCGGCATGACCGTCTGGCTGGTGGGAAAGACCTAGATAAGCCCCGCCAGCGGGCTCGACGGATCAGCATAGCGCCGCTTGCCCATCCGCCCCGACAGATACGCCAGACGCCCGCTCTCGACCGCCAGCCGCATCGCGCGCGCCATCAGGATCGGGTCCTTAGCCTCAGCGATCGCGGTGTTCATCAGCACCCCGTCGCAGCCCAGCTCCATCGCCACCGCCGCATCGCTCGCGGTGCCGACACCGGCGTCGACCAGCACGGGCACGGTCGCGCCCTCAACGATCAGGCGGATCGTGACGAGATTCTGGATACCAAGGCCCGATCCGATCGGCGCGCCCAGCGGCATGATCGCGACGGCACCGACATCCTCCAGCCGTTTCGCCGCGATTGGATCGTCGACGCAATAGACCATCGGCTTGAAGCCCTCATTGGCGAGGACTTCAGTCGCGCGCAGCGTCTCGACCATGTCGGGGTACAGCGTCTTCGCCTCGCCCAGCACCTCGAGCTTGACCAGCTCCCAGCCGCCCGCCTCGCGCGCCAGTCGCAGCGTGCGGATCGCGCTGTCCGCGTCGAAGCAGCCGGCGGTGTTGGGCAGGTAAGTGATCTTCTTGGGATCGATATAGTCGGTCAGCATCGGCGCATTGGGGTCGCTGACGTTCACCCGGCGCACCGCCACGGTGACGATCTCAGCGCCCGAAGCCTCGACCGCCGCCGCGTTCTGCTCGAAGTCCTTGTACTTGCCGGTCCCGACGATCAGCCGCGAGCGGAACGTCTTGCCGGCAACGGTCCAGCTATCGTCATTCACCGCTGCGGCGTGGTCGCCACCGCCAACGAAGTGCACGATCTCGATCTCGTCGCCATCCTCGACCAGCACCTGCGTCAGCGTCGATCGCGGAACCACCTCCAGATTGCGTTCGACCGCCACCTTCTCGGGCGCGAGGCCCAGCTCGCCCGCAAGCTGCGCGAGCGTGATGCCGCCCGCAACGCGGCGATGCTCGCCATTGACCGTGATCGTGATCGTGCCGTCGCTATGAGTCTGCATGCTGGTCCTTTCGCTCGGGCGCGATATAGGGGCTAGCGCAAAAGCTCAAATGCAGGAGTTGGCATGGCGGATACGATTTACGTACTCAACGGGCCGAACCTGAACCTGCTCGGCACGCGTGAGCCAGAAATCTATGGCTCCGACACGCTCGATGACATTGCCGGCATGCTCGAGGATCGCGGACGCGAGCTCGATCTCATCATCGACATGCGCCAGTCGAATCACGAAGGGCATCTGATCGACTGGATGCACGAGGCGCAGGCCCATGGCGCCAGGGCGATCTTGCTGAATTCGGGCGCCTATACCCACACGTCGCTGGCGCTTTACGATTGTATCCGTTCGATCCGGACCCCGGTGATCGAGGTCCATATCTCCAACCCGCACAATCGCGAGGAGTATCGCCGCCACAGCTATGTCGGCATGGCGGCAAAGGGAACCATCGCCGGCTTCGGCGCGCATTCCTACGTGCTTGCGCTTGAAGCGGCGGCCCGTCTCTGACATTGGGCGCGTTTATATGCGTGTCCCGGGCAAACTGTGGACCGCTTCCGATTTTCGAGGTCGCATGAGCGAAGAGAACAAAAAGAACATGCACGTGGACATTGAGCTGGTGCGCCAGCTCGCCGCAGTGCTCGACGAAACCAACCTGACCGAGATCGAGGTCGAGGACGGCGACCGCAAGGTCCGCGTCGCGCGCAAGGTCAGCGCTGCGCCGGTGGCCTATGCCGCCGCGCCGGTCGCCGCTGCGCCGCTCGCGGCCGCTGCGCCCGCGTCGATGCCGTCGGACCCCGCTTCGATCACTCCTGCGCATGAGAATGCGGTCAAGTCGCCGATGGTCGGCACCGCCTATCTCTCGGCCGAACCGGGCGCCAAGCCGTTCGTCGCGGTGGGCAGCCAGGTCAAGGCAGGAGACACGCTGGTGATCGTCGAGGCGATGAAGGTGATGAACCCGATCGCTGCGCCGCATGGCGGCACGGTCAAGGCGATCCTGATCGAGAACGGCCAGCCGGTCGAGTTCGACCAGCCGCTCGTCGTGGTCGAGTAACGCGCCTTGCCGGAAATCAAAAAGCTCCTGATCGCCAATCGCGGCGAAATAGCGCTGCGCATCCATCGCGCATGCCACGAAATGGGGATCAAGACGGTCGCCGTGCACTCGACCGCCGATGCGGATGCGATGCACGTCCGCCTCGCCGATCAGGCGGTGTGCATCGGCCCGCCGGCAGCGGCCGATTCGTATCTCAACATCCCCAACATCATCTCGGCCGCCGAAATCTCGGGCGCCGACGCGATCCATCCGGGCTACGGCTTCCTCTCCGAGAACGCCAAGTTCGCCGAGATCGTCGAGCTGCATAACCTGATCTTCGTCGGCCCGAAGCCCGAGCATATCCGGACGATGGGCGACAAGGTCGAAGCCAAGCGCACTGCCGGTGCGCTCGGCCTCCCGCTCGTCCCCGGTTCGGACGGCGCGATCAGCGACGTTGATGAAGCCAAGAAGATCGCTGCCGAAATCGGCTATCCGGTGATCATCAAGGCCGCATCGGGCGGCGGCGGTCGTGGGATGAAGGTCTGCACTGACCCCGACCAGTTCGAAACGCTGATGCAGCAGGCGGGCAGCGAGGCGAAGGCCGCGTTCGGCGACGCCACCGTCTACCTCGAGAAATATCTCGGCAATCCGCGCCACATCGAGATTCAGGTGTTCGGCGACGGCAATGGCAACGCCATCCACCTCGGCGAGCGCGACTGTTCGCTGCAGCGCCGCCACCAGAAGGTACTCGAGGAAGCGCCCTCCCCCGTCCTCTCGGCCGAGGAACGCGACCGGATCGGCGGCATCTGCGCCAAGGCGATGGCCGATATGGGCTATCGCGGCGCGGGCACGATCGAGTTCCTGTGGGAAAATGGCGAGTTCTACTTCATCGAGATGAACACCCGGCTTCAGGTCGAGCATCCGGTGACCGAGGCGATCACCGGTCTCGACCTTGTCCGCGAGCAGATCCGCGTCGCCGAAGGTCATGGCCTGACGCTGCGTCAGGAAGACGTCCAGTTCCGCGGTCATGCGATCGAATGCCGCATCAATGCGGAAGACCCGCGCACCTTCGCGCCCTCGCCGGGGCTTGTGAAAGCGTATCATGCGCCGGGTGGCATGAACGTCCGCGTCGATAGCGGCCTCTACACCGGCTATAAGGTACCGCCTTACTACGACAGCATGATCGCCAAGCTGATCGTCTATGGCACCACGCGTCAGGGCGCGCTCCGCCGGCTGCGCCGCGCGCTCGAGGAATTCGTCATCGAAGGCGACGGGATGAAGACCACGATCCCGCTCCATCAGGCGCTGCTCGATAACCCGCAGTTCCAGCAGGGCGACTATACGATCAAGTGGCTCGAAGAGTGGCTGGCGCGCGAGGAAGAGAAGGGCTGAGCGTCAGGCGAGCGCCGCTCGCCCGGCGATCCTCAGGATCGAATCGACCACGCCCAGCACGCCGGCAACGCCGTGCAGTACGTCATTCATCGCGTCGACCCGTTTAGTTGCCTTCCTGATCTCAGCCCCGGCATTGCGGATCGATGTGATCTGCGTTTCCAGCGCGCCGGTTCCGGTTGCGAACGCCGCTGCCTGAAGCTTGACGATCCGCGCGTTGACCTTGCGATACTCGGCGGCAAGTCGCTGGCGCTCACCGGCGTCGCTTGCCTCGAGACGACGCTCCTGAACCGCGTCGCGAATGCCTTCCAGTTCGATAACGATCTGGTCGATGCTGCTATCGGGCATTAGTGCCTCTCCCCCACACTGGCGCGCGCCTTGGCGAGCCGCTGGTCGACCTGTTCGATCCAGTAGAGCGTCGCGCCGTCATGGCTCTTTGCCGCTGCGCTGTGCGCCTCTGCCAGCGCGAACAGGCTGTCACGCAGGCTGGCCAGCGCATAGAGCTGCGCGTCGCGCGCATCGAGCGCCTTGCTGTAATCCTGGATCACCGCGCGCCGCTGATCGCGCGTCCCCAGCTTCACACTGCCATACTCGTCCGCTGCGATCCCATCCAACCGCTCCCGCCATTGCGTCTCGACGATTCCCGACAGCGTGCCCTTGCCCGGGCCGGCGACCAGGTCGCCCATCCCGCGCACCATCGCCTGAAAGGCCGGGTCGACGTCGCGCATGATCGACTGTGCTTTCCGCTCGGCACCGGCCTGAACTGCGGAGCCGAACGCGGCAAAACCACTCGCCGAGTCCCGCGGCAAGCGGACATGGAGCGCGCCGTTCTGCAACGCGCTGCCAACGCCTGCCAGCCGCGCAAAGGCTTCATCCGACCGCCGTGTATCGGTCAGATCCTGCAGCCCGGCGAGATAGGCGTCGATCTGGTCGAACGCCGTATTCCATCGCGCCATGGTATCACGGGTGATCAGCGGGGTCAGGGCATCATCGTTCGGGGCGACATTTTCGTCGAGCAGCCCCTCGATCGCACTGTCGCGCCCCGTCGTGTTGATCGTGGCAAAGGCGCCGGTGGACTCGGTTTTCGCCTGCGCGGCGCCGGTTCGGATCGCACCGATATTACCACTCAATGCCGGGGCGGACGGCACACACCCCGCCAGAAGCAGGCCGATAGCCGATGTCAGGATCGCCGAACGCGCGCGCATGCCTTCCCCCTCCCGCCTCGGGCGGCGGGACCCTCAAACCAGAAGCGGAAACTCGCAACTACGCGCGCCTTCATATATGGCTGCGTAACGATCGGCGTCACTCGAAATAGTGACAAGCCTCATCCGGGCAGGATAGCCCATGGCCGCACCGGAAACGTCCCCATCCGCCGCACCTTCGGCGGCACCGCAGAGAATCGGAACCCGCTCGCGGGCAGCTCACCCAGCCGGGTCATATGCTCGACGATCGGGATTCCCGCGCCCAGCAGCACGCTGTGCACCGGCCGAGTATTCTCGGACACATTGTCGATATTGAACGAATCGATCCCGACCAGCCGAACCCCCTGATCGCGCAGATAGACTGCAGCCGCTTCGGTCAGATGCGGGTGCCCCTCGAAATACTGATCGGTGCGCCAGTGCCGGTCCCACCCGGTGTGCACCAGCACTGCCTTGTCGTGGACCTCCTGCGCCGCGAACGCCGTCCAGTCGATCGCGCGCCCGGCCGCACCCTCCACCCGGATGACGACGCCCTCGCAATCCGCCACGCGCGTCAGCGGCAGGTCCGCCAGATCATGCCCGTCGGCATAGCGGTGATAGGGCGTGTCGAGATACGTGCCGGTATTCCCGACCAGCTCGATCCGGTCGATCTGGAACTCGGTCCCCTCCGCATAGATCGAACGCGACGCTTCTCGCGAGAGATGGTCGCAGATCAGGGGTGCGGGCAACCCCTTATAGGTGATCATTCCCGCTTCGATCACATGGCTCAGGTCGATCAGCCGCGTGCCCGGGGCGACGCCCGGCATCGCCGCAATCTCTCCACGCTTGTGCCGCTCCTCGACGATCCGCTTGTTGAGGATGCGCACCTCACCCACCATCAGCAGGCGAAGGTCTGCAATCACATAGCGGGCAAGCTCGGCATCCCCGATATCGTCACCGTCGATGTCGAGGCGGAAATCCTGCCCCTGCACCCCGCCGCCATTGGAGAATTCTACCTCGAAATCGAAGCACACCCGCTTTTCGGTCATCGCCACTCCTTCACCGCTGGCACCCATGCCATTCCGCCCTATGTACGCATCCTGTCTAGCCAAGGGATCCCGGAATGAAGGCCACCATCTATCACAACCCGCGCTGCTCCAAGTCGCGTGAGGCGCTTGCGATCCTCAACGATGCAGGCGCCGACGTGACGATGGTCGAGTATCTTAAGACCCCGCCGAGCCGCGATGAACTTGCGCGCCTGTATACGAAGGCCGGCATGTCCCCGCGCGATGGCCTGCGCAAGGCGGAGGATGGCGCGAAGGTGCTCAAGGATGCCAGCGACGACGCGATCCTCGACGCGATGGCCGCCGACCCGATCCTGATCGAGCGCGCGCTGGTCGAAACTGAAAAGGGCGTCCGCCTCGGCCGTCCGCCCGAAACGATCCGCGAAATTCTCTAGCCAGCCTCGCCAGCAGCCGTCATCTCATCGGTGACGTCGATCTTGGTGCCATAGAGATAGCGCGCCACGCCATTCTCGGTCACGACATCGGCGGTAATCCGCATCCAGCGGATTGCGCCGTCGGCCCGTCGTATCCGCGCTTCAAAGGTGAAGCTCCCGCACACCGCAATCGCCGCGCCACGCAACCGCGCCAGCTCTTCTTGCGACTCGGGCAGATACATGGCGACGATCGCATCGCGCTCCAGCGCACTGCCGCGCGGCAGCCCGAACAGGTCGTAAACCCCCTCGCTCCAGGTCAGCGAATCGTCGCGCAGATCGCACTGCCAGGCAGCGTGAATAGGCATCACATGTGTTTGCGGATCGCGACTTCCGTGCATGTGGTCGCGTTACCATCGGATCGCCTAATGTCCAGTTAGCGGGTCATTCAGGTTCCGGCGGCAACCGCTCGAACACCCACTCATGCGTCTCCCGCACCAGCGCCGGAACCGGGCGCCCCCTGCCATCGCGCGAAGGACGGAAGCGGAATCGTTCGCGAATCAGCCGGCACGTGAGTGCGTCGAGCCGGGGAATGCCGCTCGATCGCACCACATCGCATTCAGGCACGCGTCCGTCGGTCTGGACCAGAAACAGCACCGTCACTTTGCCCCCGATCCCCTCGTCCGCCAGATCCTCCGGATAGTCCGAGTCGCGGATGCTTCCGCGAGTCTGGCGCGGCGGCGTGGCGTCCGGATCGCCCGCGCCGTCTCCGTCACCCCGGCCACCGCCGCCAAAGCCGTTGCCCTGCCCGCCTGCGCCCGTTCCCGGCCCGGCCACCTCCGCCGCGCCACTCGTCGCCTCTGCCGCATCCGCCGGCTTCTCGGCCGCGATCACCAGCGGCGGCACCACGATCGGCACGACCGGCTTGGGCGCCGCCACCTCGGTCGCGCGCGAGCGCAGATTGGGCGGAGCCGCTTCGCCCGACGGCCGCGTGTTCCGCTCGGGCATCCGCTCGACCTTCGGCTGGGGTTCGGGCTCTGGCAGGATGTCGAACAGCGCCACCCCGCTTTCGCCATTGGCCAGCTGCTCGCGCACCGCCAGCCCCAGTACGAGCACGATGCCCAGCACACACGTCGCCGCCAAAGCCGCCACCGCGCCGCCCGCCCGTTCGCGCGGACTCGAGAGCATCACCGCCGTCATGAACGTCTAAACGCACAACGCGCCTGAACCGGCGCTTTCCCATTGTTCGACAGTCAGGGGTGACGAACGTCGCGCGCCTCGCTATGCGCGCGCCATGACTCAGATCACCCCAGAGATCGTCGCCGAGCACGGCCTGTCCCCCGAGGAATATGAGCGCGTCCTGCACGCGATGGGGCGCGAGCCCAACCTCACCGAGTTGGGTATCTTCTCGGTCATGTGGTCCGAGCATTGCAGCTACAAATCGAGCCGCATCCACCTCAAGAAGCTGCCGACCGAAGCGCCCTGGGTGATCTGTGGTCCCGGCGAAAATGCCGGCGTGATCGACATCGGTGACGGTCAGGCCGCGATCTTCAAGATGGAGAGCCACAACCACCCGTCGTACATCGAGCCCTATCAGGGCGCGGCGACCGGCGTCGGCGGCATCCTGCGCGACGTGTTCACCATGGGCGCGCGCCCGATCGCGAACATGAACGCGCTGCGCTTCGGCCGCCCCGACCATCCCAAGATGAAGCACCTCATCGCCGGCGTGGTCCATGGCATCGGCGGCTACGGCAATTGCGTCGGCGTGCCGACCGTCGGCGGCGAGGTCAATTTCCACAAGGCCTATGACGGCAACATCCTCGTCAATGCGATGACCGTAGGCGTCGCCCAGACCGACAAGATCTTCTACTCGGCCGCATCGGGCGTCGGCAATCCGATCGTCTATGTCGGTTCGAAGACCGGCCGCGACGGCATCCACGGCGCGACCATGGCGAGCGCGGACTTCGGCGAGGATGCCGATGCCAAGCGCCCGACCGTGCAGGTCGGCGACCCCTTCACCGAAAAGCTGCTGATCGAGGCGTGCCTCGAACTGATGGCCTCCGACGCGATCGTCGCGATTCAGGATATGGGCGCCGCCGGCCTTACCTCCTCGTCGGTCGAGATGGCGTCCAAGGGCGGCGTCGGCATCGAGCTGATCATGGACGACGTGCCCCAGCGCGAAACCGGCATGACGCCCTATGAGATGATGCTGTCGGAGAGCCAGGAGCGCATGCTCATGGTGCTCAAGCCCGGCCGCGAAGCCTTTGCCGAAGCGATCTTCCGCAAATGGGAGCTCGACTTCGCCGTCATCGGCCATGTTACCGACACCGGTCGGATGGTGCTCAAGTGGAAGGGCGATACCGTCGCCGACATCCCGCTCGCACCGCTGGCCGACGAAGCCCCGCTCTACGACCGTCCGCACGTCCCGACGCCCAAGCCCGCCGAGCTTTCGGACGATCCGGAAAGCACCGACATCGTCGCAGATCTCGTCAAGCTGATGGGCTCGCCCGACATCGCCTCGCGCCGCTGGATCTGGGAGCAGTATGACCACATGGTCGGCGCCGACACCGTTCAGCGTCCCGGCGGCGACGCCGCAGTGGTCCGCGTCCATGGCACGCAAAAGGGCCTCGCGATCACCACCGATTGCACCCCGCGCTATTGCTTCGCCGACCCGGTCGAAGGGGGCAAACAAGCGGTCGCCGAAGCGTGGCGCAACCTGACCTCGGTCGGCGCGACCCCGCTCGCGATCACCAACTGCCTCAACTTCGCCAATCCGCAGCGGCCGGAGATCATGGGCCAGATCGTCGGCTGTCTCGAGGGCATGGGCGACGCCTGCCGAGCACTCGACTTCCCGATCGTCTCGGGCAACGTCTCGCTCTACAATGAGAGCAAGGCCACCGGCGGCGGCTCGGCGATCCTCCCGACCCCGGCGATCGGCGGCGTCGGCATCCTCGCCGACTGGTCGAAGTCGATGACGATCGGCTTCAAGGCGACCGGCGAGGCGATCATCGCGGTCGGCGAGCGCAGCGGTCATCTCGGCCAGTCGATCTGGCTGCGCGAGATCCATGGCCGCGAGGAAGGCCCGCCCCCGCCCGTCGATTTGAAGGCAGAGAAGCGCACCGGTGACTTCATCCGCGCGATGATCGGTCGCGGCGTCGTCAACGCCGTGCACGACGTGTCCGACGGCGGCCTTGCCGTCAGCCTCGCCGAAATGGCGCTGGCATCGGGCATCGGCGCGATGATCGATCAGGCGCAACCCTTCGGAATCGCCGGCTCCTTCTTCGGCGAGGATCAGGGCCTTTACCTCGTCACCGTTCCCGACGAAGCGCTCACCGAATTCCTCACCGCTGCCGCCGAAGCCGATGTCCCCGCCGACCCGCTCGGTCGGACGATCAAGGACCGTCTGATCTTCGAGCTGGACGAAGGCGACTGGTGCGTGAAGCTCGACGATCTGCGCGCCGCACATGAGGGCTTCTTCCCAGCGCTGATGGGACCGGCAGCGAACTGAGCGTCTAGCGGCTCACCAAGCGCGAGGATTCGTCCACCGGCCAGGCCGCGGTAACGCGGTTGCGGCCGGCGCGCTTGGAATCATAGAGGGCCGCATCGGCGCGCTCGATCAGCCGCTGCCCGGCGTCGCCATCGACTTCGGTCAGCCGCGCGACGCCGATGCTGACCGTCACCCGGCCGTTGGGCGCAGGGGAGACGAGCGCGAGCGCCTCGATCGCGATCCGCATTGATTCCGCGACGCCCAGCGCTTCGGCCGGACTGGCGCCCGGCAGGATCGCCGCAAATTCCTCGCCACCATAGCGCGCGACGACATCCGTCGCACGCGTCGCGCGGGCCTGAAGTGCCTCCGCCACGTCGCGCAGCCGTTCGTCGCCCGCCTGATGCCCCAGCGTGTCGTTGAGCAGCTTGAAATGGTCGATATCGATCATCAGCAGTGCCAGCCCCTGCCCGCCCCGGTCTGCACGCACCAGCTCGCGGCGCAGCGCCTCGTCGAACTGGCGGCGGTTGGGGAGCCCGGTCAGCGCATCGACCTGCGACAGCTGCGCCAGCTGGTCGCGTTCGCTCATCCCATGCAATTGGGCCAGCACCGCGCGCAGGCCATAGCCCAATGTGGCGGCGACGCATCCGGCGATCGCCAGCGCAGGCATGACCGGGACCAGCGCTGCCGATACGATCAGCAGGCTCAGCGGTAAGATCAGCGGGCTTCCGGTCCGGGCTACCCGCGCAAGTGTCGCGTTTGCACCGATGGTGGGCGATCCCGCTTGCCCGCGCAGCGCCAGAACCGCGAGCAGAATGAACGGGATCCCGACGACCACGCTGACCAGCGCACCGATCCTGTGATCCCAAAAGTGATTATAATATCCGGCAGCGAGCATATACGTCCAGGCGAAGGCCGCGAGTATGCCGAACAGCCGGTGCTCCCGCTCGGTCGTGCTCGCGCGATAGCGGAAGAGCGCAAAGATCGCGATAAAGGCGTTCTGGATGTCGAACGTCAGCGAGAGGGCCAGTTCGTCGGCCGTATCGACGACTCCAGACAGGTGGACGAAGCTGAAGATATAGGCGCCGAACAACACGCCCAGCACCACCGCCAATACGCCGTCGACGAGCCGCGCGCGCCAGGGGTCCCCATCTGGACTCGCCAGCAGGAACGCCAGCGGCACGCCGTAAAGTACGAACAGGAACATCGAAATCGCGCCGGTACCGGCAGGGCCGCCGGGCGTCAGTGCGCCGAGCAGCTGCCAACCGACTCCAACGCTCCAACAGAGCATTGCGAAGGCAACCAGCATCCAGGCAAGCCGCTCGCGGCCTCCGTTGCGCTGCGCCCGCCATCCGCAAGCGAGGGCCGCGATCAGCACCGCCAGCGTCTCGAACAACAACGTTCCGGCCGCGAGCGGGTTTCGGACAACCAGCGCCACGCCGGCATGTGCGGGGATGAAGATCAGCGGCAATGCAAGCGCCAGCCGTGTCGCGACCACATCTGCGCGTCCGGCAGCCATTGTGCCGAGCTCAGCGGCCGCGTCTGGCGCACTCTTACTCATCCTCCGCACTCTATGGGCGCGCGGTTAATACTTGCATAGCGGGAGCAGCAGGCGAGGTTGGCGTTTTCCTACCGCGTCATTTTGTGCCACCCTTCGTCCCGGTCCTGCCGGGTCCGATGCGCACAATCCCGGCCTCGCGCGTTTGAGTAGGCGATGTTCGCTACTTTCTGAACGGATCACGGGAGGAACCACAGCAAGTGACCGCCGGCTATTCGACCACTCCGCTCGCCGATAAGCTCGGGTTCAAGCCCGGCATGCGCGCCTTCATCGCCGACATGCCCGCCGGTGTCCGAGCCGACATTGCCCTCGACTCGCTGGGGCTCGAACTGCTTGCTGCGCCCGGAGCCGGCATCGACACGGCGCATGTCTTCGTCACCGAACGCGCCCGGCTCGACTGCGAGCTGGTTGCATTGCGGCAGCTCATCGCCCCCAGCGGTTTCATCTGGGTCTCGTGGCCCAAAAAGGCCGCGAAGGTGAAGACCGATATTACCGAGGATGTGATCCGGGAAATCGCCTTGCCGCTCGGCCTTGTCGACGTGAAGGTCTGTGCAGTCGATGAAATCTGGTCGGGATTGAAATTGATGATCCGCAAGGAACTGCGCTGACCGGCGAATGGAACAAGGGGGAAAGATGCAAAACTGGAGCACCGCAAAGCGAATTGCCGTCGCCACACTCGTGGCAGGCACGCTCGATATCCTTGCAGCGATCGGAATGACGCTCGCCTTCGGGCGACAGGTGGACGCGATGCTGCGCTACGTCGCTTCCGGACCTTTCCCCGATGCAAAGCTCTGGGGTGCGACGGGTGCCGGGCTTGGCCTCGCGGTACACTTCACGCTGATGGCGGTCATGGCGGCCGTCTTCGTCCTCGCCGCGGACCGTCTTCCCAAACTAAAGGCCCAGCCCATCTACTGGGGTGTCGTCTACGGCCTGATCACCTACGTGGCGATGAACCTGCTGGTCGTCCCGTTGCGCTTCGGCACCTTCCCCAGCGCGATCGCCATTGCCAGCCAGCTGCTGTTCCATATCCTGCTGGTGGGCATCCCCATGGCGCTGGTCGCGCGGCGCTAGCATCGCCCCCGATCGCGGTGTAGCAAGCGCGCAACACAGGGGAAATTCATGGCGACCACGGCACGCGACCGCATCCTCACGCTCGACACGGTGCGCGGGGTCGCGGTGATGGGCATCCTGCTCCTCAACATCATCGCCTTCGCCATGCCTCCCGCCGCCTATATGAACCCGCGTGCCTATGGCGGGTCCGAAGGCCTCGACCTCGCCGTCTGGCTCGGCAACTTCATCCTCTTCGATGGCAAGATGCGCGGACTGTTCTCCTTCCTCTTCGGCGCCTCGACGCTGCTGGTCATCGACGGCGCGACGGCGAAGGGCGAGAGCGCCGCAAAGATCCACTATGCGCGCATGATATGGCTGCTGGTTTTCGGACTGGTCCATTGCTGGCTGATCTGGTGGGGCGACATCCTCAACCATTACGCCATCGTCGGCATGGCGCTGTTCTTCTTCCGTAACACATCGGTGACGCGGCTGATCGGTCTCGGCATCGTCTTCCTTGTTCTCCAGCAGCTTGTCGCACTGGCGATGTTTGCCGGCCTCGAATTCTCCCGGGCCGGATTGACCAACCCGGACCCGGAAAGCGCACGTCAGGCGCGTGAAGCGATCGAAGCGTTCACGCTCGGCTTCGGCGTGCCCTCCGATACTGCCATCGCCGATATCGTTGGCACGCATCGCGCCGGATGGCTGGAGATCGCGGTAGAACGCTTCAAGACCGCCGCATCGTCTCCCTTCAGCTCGCTGTTCATGTTCGGCTGCGAGACGCTCGCCTATATGCTGTTCGGGATGGCGGCATTCCGGTCGGGCATGCTCACCGGGAGCTGGAACCGCCGGCGCTATCTGCGCTGGGTCGCGGTTGGCTTCGGCGTCGGCATCCCCGCCTATGCCGCATTCGCGGCGCTGATGATCGACGCCGATTTCTCAATGTCTTCGGTGATGCTCGGCGTCATCGTGCTCACCATTCCGGTCCGCCCGCTGATGATTCTCGGCTGGGCAAGCCTCATCATCCTGCTCATGCGTCCCGGCGGCGGGCTCACCACCCGCATTGCCGCGGCCGGCCGGATGGCGTTCACCAACTATCTCGCAACCAGCCTGATCTGCACCACGATCTTCTATGGCTATGGGCTGGGCTGGTACGGCGAACTGTCGCGCGCAGAAGTCTATCTGGTCGTCCTCGCCATCTGGGCGTTGATGCTTCTCTGGTCGAAACCCTGGCTAGAGCGATTCGCCTATGGGCCGCTCGAATGGCTCTGGCGCAGCCTCGCGCGCGGCAGCTTCCAGCCGATGGCCGGCGGCGCACTCAAACGATCAGTTGCGAACGCAACGCAATAACCATTGCGAATCACTCGCAGTCGCCCTAACTGTTGCGAATAGCGTGAGGGTTTCGATGGTCGTCTGCGTCTGCAATGCAATTCGCGAGAAGGATGTGCGGGAAGCTGCCCGTGACGGTGCGATGAGCGCGTGCCAGGCCTATCGCGCACTCGGACGTCAGGCGAAATGCGGCCAGTGCGTGCCGTTTGCGCGAGCCATTATCGATGCCGAGCGTGCAGCTGCGTAGCGTTCGCAGGTCCTGAAAACCGCAGAAATCCGCCATTTTTGACTGTCTGAAGCGTCGTTTCCGCGCTATACTCGTGCCCGGATTTCAACGGAAGGCACGACAGCCATGAAGGGCGACCCCAAGGTCATCGACTATCTCAACGAGGTGCTCAAGAACGAGCTCACCGCGATCAACCAATATTGGCTGCACTACCGCATGCTCAATCACTGGGGCATCAAGAAGCTCGCCGAGTTCGAGCGGCACGAATCGATCGACGAGATGAAGCACGCCGATATGGTGTCGGAGCGCATCCTGTTCCTCGACGGTCTTCCCAACTTCCAGCTGCTCGGCCGCCTGCGCATCGGCGAAACAGTCGAAGAGGTGCTCCAGGCCGATCTCGATCTGGAATATGAGGCGGTTGCGGTGCTCAAGGACGCGATCGAACATAGCGAAAAGGTCCGCGACTATGTCAGCCGCGACCTGTTCCGCCAGATCCTCGACAGCGAAGAAGAGCATGTCGATACGCTGGAAACCCAGTTCGAAATGATCGAACGCATGGGCATCCAGAACTACATCCAGCTCAACTCGAAGCCCGAAGAGGCAGAGTAAGGCTCGGGAACGAAGTACGGGACGGCCTGTGTGCCGTCCCGTCAGTCAGGGGACTCTAAAGCCCTGGGCGACGGCCAAAGGCCGCAGCCGGACGCCGCTCCACCAGCGGGTTCGCCTCGCGCTCAAGCAGCGACAATGTCGCCTCGAACAGCGGGCGCAGCTCTACGACATGCTGCAATGCCTCGCTCGGCTCGTAGCGGTTCTCGACGCAATGCCGCGCGATCGTTTCGATCGCTGCCGCGCAATCAGCGAGCGGTTCCGCACCAAATTGCTGCGATTCGCCCTTCAGCGTATGCGCTGGAAGCACCAGTGCGGCCGCGTTATTCGATCGCATCGCCTCTTCGATTTGTGCGACCGATTTGACGCCATCCTCATGGAAATAGCCGAGGATACGGACGAAATTGGCGCCCAGCTCGGTGCGAGTCTGCGAGAACGCAGTCCAGTCCACCAGCCTGTTCGGATCGTACGACGCCAATTCACCCTCCCGCGACATGCGGCTCATCTGTATGATGAATAAGGGCAAATCAGTAAACGACCGGTTGACGCGGTAGCATTCAACCGATGCGAAACGCGATAGCTCCATCGGTTTCAAGCACTTCGATCCCCGCGCCGCGTGCGGCTGCAAGTGCGCGGATCTCGCGCTCGGCAGCCGGATCGTCGGCCAGAATCTCGACCATTCCGGTCCCGCCCCGTAAAGCACGCGCCAGCCGCAGCGCCGGCCAGGGGCAGCGTAAACCCCGCGCGTCGATCCGGGTCAGCTCATTCACGGTCGAACGGGTTCTTCGACGGGCGCATCGTCAACCGAACCGGCACCGCGCCGAAATCGAACTCCTTGCGCATGCTGTTCACCAGATAGCGCTCATAGCTTTTGGGCAGCAGGTCGACCCGGGTTCCGAACAGGATGAAGCTCGGCGGACGCGTCTTGGCCTGGGTGACGTAGCGCGGCTTGATCCGCTTGCCGCCGGGCGCGGGTGGCGGGTTGGCTTCGATCGCGCGCTCGAACCAGCGGTTAAGCTGGCCGGTGGTGATCCGCCGTGACCATGCATCGCGCGTTTCGAACGCGACCTTGAGCAAGGTATCCAGTCCCTTGCCGGTCACCGCAGACACGGTGAGCAGCGGCACACCCTTGACCTGCGCCAGTCCCTCGTCGAGCGCCCCCTTGACGCCATTGAACAGGCTGGAGGCATTTTCAGCCACGTCCCATTTATTGAGCGCGATCACCAGCGCGCGGCCTTCCTGCAGCACCTTGTCGGCAATCTTGAGATCCTGGACCTCCAGCCCACGGGTGGCATCCAGCAGCAGCACGACCACCTCGGCAAAATCGATCGCACGCAACGCGTCCACGACCGACATCGACTCGAGCTTTTCCTGCACCTTGGCGCGCTTGCGCATCCCCGCCGTATCGATCAGGCGGACCGGGCGCATATTGCCCTCGAAATCTTCCCACTCGTAGTCAATCGCGATCGAATCGCGGGTAATTCCCGCTTCCGGTCCAGTGATCAGCCGATCCTGCCCGAGCATGCGGTTGATGAGCGTCGATTTTCCCGCATTGGGTCGACCCACAACGGCAAGCTTGAGAGGGCCCTCTCCCTCCGGATCTTCCTCGGGTTCATCCTCGCGTTCGATGAACGGCAGCAACGCCTCGAACAGGTCCGCAATCCCTTCGCCATGTTCGGCGGAGAAGGGCACGGGATCGCCGAGTCCCAGCGCCATCGCCTCATGGACGCCGGGCTCGGCAGCGCGTCCCTCCACCTTGTTGGCAAGCAGCACGACCGGCGTGCCTGAACTGCGCACCCAGCGCGCCACCTCTTCGTCGAGGGGGGTGATTCCCGCGCGGGCATCGATCATGAACAGCGCGACGTCGGCCTCGCGCACCGCGGCTTCGGTCTGCACGCGCATCCGGCCGGGCAGACTCGCTGCATCCTCATCCTCGAACCCGGCGGTATCGATGATCCGGAAGGGCACGCCGAGCAGATCGGCGTCGCCTTCGCGCCGGTCGCGGGTCACGCCAGGCTGGTCATCGACCAGCGCCAGGCGCTTTCCGACAAGGCGGTTGAACAGCGTGGATTTGCCGACATTGGGTCGGCCGATGATTGCAACGGTGGGACGGGACATCCAAGCCTCCTATCCCAACGCGACGCTCAGCGATAGGCGGTGATCTCACCCTTGTCGCTCAGGGTGTACAATACGCCGTTCGCGACCACCGGGCTCAGGCTCACCGCCTCCTTGCCCTCGATCGTCGCGCCGACGCTGCCGTCGACCGGCGACACCGAGACCAGTTCGCCCTGCGAGTTGGACAGCCACAGCCTGTTGCCCGCCAGCACCGGACCGACCCAGGTGATCGCATTCTTTTTCTTTTCCGCGTTCCGGAATCCGCGGAGCTGCGAGATCCAGCGAACCTTGCCAGTGCCACGCGCAATCGCGACGAGGCGCGCGTCGTCGGTAACGACGAACAGCCACTCGCCTGCAATCCACGGGGTCGAAATGCCTGCGATATTCTGTTCCCACAGGCGCTGGCCGCTGGCGAGTTCGACGGCTGCCATGCGCCCGCCCTGCCCGACCGCATAGACACGGCCCTGATCGATCACCGGTTCGGCGTCGATATCGGCAAGGCTCGACACCGAGGTCGAAATGGTCGAGCGCGACAGCGTGTCGCTCCACAGCGAGCGGCCATTTTCGTAGCGATAGGCGTTCAGTTCGCCCGACGAGAAGCCCGCGACGACGGTGCCTTGCGCGATCGCAGGCGCCGCAGCCCCGAACACGCCCTGCGATTCGAGCGTTCCCGACTGCGTCCAGACGGTGTTTCCGTCGGCGGCAGAGAGTGCGAACAGCTGGTTGTCCTGCGTCACGACATACAGATTATTGTCCGACACGCTCGGTGCGCCGCGCAGCGGGCCGCCCGGCTTCTTGCGCCAGACTTCGGTACCTGCGGCAGCATCGAGCGCCACGACGTCGCCCAATCCGTTGGTGGCATAGACGCGCCCGCCGTCGAAGCTCACGCCACCGCCGAAAGCCGCGCCGCGATTTTCTTCACCCTTGATGGTCGAGACCTGCCAGCGTCGTGCGCCGGTCGCTGCATCGAATGCATGAACCGAACCCTCGGTATCCATCACGAACAGCGTGCCGTTCGCGATCACCGGCGCCGCGGCAAGGCGCGTGCGCCCGCTGGTGCCCGGGATCTTCACCGACCAGATACGCGCGGGCGTTTCGCTGAACGTCAGGTGCCCAAGCACCTTGGCAGCATTGCCGCCCGGCTGGGTCCAGGCGTCATTCGACGTTGCCGCCGGCACCACCACCTGAACTTCGGCGATCGTGGGATCGGCGATGATGTTCGTCTCTGCTGCCAGAATCGGCACGCGCTGACCCAGCACCGGCGTCTTCTTGTCGCCGCCCTTGAAAATGCCACAAGCGCTGAGCGCCACCAGCGCCGCCATCGCGACGGGTACACGAACCGACTTCATCATTTCGCCTTCTTGTCCTCACCATCGTTCGGAACGGCATCGACGCCGAGCACACCCGCCATCTGCAGCGCGCGCGTCCGGATTGCCTGCGGCACACCATCCGTCTTGGAAATGTCGGCGTAGAGCTTGCCCGCCTCGGCGCGCTTGCCCATCCGCAGCTGCGCGATCGCAACCATCTCACCTGCGCTACCGAACCACGGGCTGTCCTTCACCGCGATGCCGCCCAGCCGTGAGACCACCTGGTCGGGCTTGAGCGAATCATATTCGGCGGCGGTCTGGCGAATCAGGGCCAGATCGCGGAATTCCTGCGGTACATTGCTGTCGGCGGCGATGGCAGCCAGGGCGGCCGCGCCGCCTTTCAGGTCGTTCTTGGCCAGCAAGGCATCGGCCTGAGCAAAGCGCGCTGCCGCGCTGAACCCGACGGAACTCGATGCTGCCAGCGCTTTGAGCGGCGCCTCGGCTTCCGGTGCCTTGTTCTCGTTCAGCGCCTTGACCGCAGCCTTGAGTTTCTCGCCCTCCTCACCCCGGCGTTCGCCGCTGTGGCTCTGCCAGTAGAGCCAGCCACCGAAAGCGATCAGGCCGGCCACGACCAGACCGATGATCCAGCGGCCGTAATTCTGCCAGACGTGCAACGCCTGATCCTTGCGCAGCTCTTCATCGACCTCGCGCAGAAAGGCTTCGTTGCTTTGCGGGCTCAGCGCCAAGGGTCACTCCATCGGGGTAAGGGATTTCGGGCGCGGACCTTAGCCGCGCTCTCTGGGAAACGAAAGCGGATCAATCCTTGGGCTTGTACACTTGTTCGTCGCCGGGGAAACTCCGATCACGCACTGCAGTGGCATAGGTTTCAACCGCGGCGGAAATGCGGCCAGCCAGATCATCGAATTTCTTCACAAACCTTGGCGTGCGCTCGAACATGCCCAGCATGTCTTCGGTCACCAGCACTTGCCCATCGCACTGGGCCGACGCGCCGATCCCGATGACCGGGCACGAGACTGCTGCGACGATCTCATTCGCCAGCGTTTCGACCACCCCCTCGGCGACGATCGAAAAGGCGCCGGCATCGGCGATCGCCTTCGCATCGCCGATGATCTTGGCATATTCGGCATTACCACGCCCGCGCGCACCATAGCCGCCCAGCGCATTCACCGCCTGCGGTGTCAGGCCGATATGCCCCATCACCGGGATGCCGCGAGCGGTGAGGAACGCGACCGTCCCGGCCATCGCCTCGCCCCCCTCGAGCTTCACCGCCGCCGCGCCGGTCTCAGCCAGGATACGCGCCGCCGACGCAAAAGCCTGTTCGGGGCTCGCCTCATAGCTGCCGAACGGCATGTCGATCACCACCACCGCGTGATAGCTGCCCCGTACCACCGCGGCACCATGCGCGCACATCATCTCCAGCGTCACCGGCAGCGTCGACGGAAGCCCATAGATCACCTGCCCCAGGCTGTCGCCGACCAGCAGCACGTCGCAATGCGGGTCGAGCAACTGCGCCATCCGCGCGGTGTAGGCCGTAAGCATCACCACCGGTTCCTTGCCCTTGCGATTCTGAATCGCGGGCACGGTCAGCCGTTTCATCGGCGCCGGAGTCGGGTGCGCGCGGCTGGTCGAGGTATCGAGCGTGAAGGTCGTGGACATGGCGCGGCGATAGCGGATCGCTCCGGGCCATTCCAGCGAAACGGCACGAGCAATGTTCAGTACGATTGACTCTATGTTCAATATTTTTTACATCGAGTCGCATATTACGAACATACAGGAGATCACATGGCGTATCGGGAAAAGGTGCAATGGGCTTCGCTCGCGATCGGGCTGACTGTCTGGGGACTCTATTTCGCACGGTTCGCGGCTTCGCTCGCCAACGGACAGCCCACGCCGCAGGATGCTCTGGGCGGTTTCGTGAGCGCGGTGATCCTGCTCGTCGTCCTCCAGGTCGCCGCGATCATCGCCATCGCGATCCACCGCCCATCGGAAGCCGAACTGCCCGCCGATCCGCGCGAGCGGGAGATCGAAGGGCGCGCCGCCATCGCCGGCTACATGGTGCTCTGCGTCGCCATATTCGCCGTCATGCTCGCGACACCGTTACTCACCATTTCCGGTCCCGCGGCGCTCGGCCAGCCGGGCGGCGCAGCTGCAGCGATGCTGGTCGGCAACGCGCTGCTCGCCGCACTGATCTTCGCGTCAATCGTCCATTCGGTCTGGCAGATCGTCCTCTATCGCCGTCAGGCTTGAGCGGATCATGGCTACCCCGCCCATCACCAACCAGATCCGCACGCTCCGCTTTCTCACGGGCGAGATGACACAGGCCGAACTGGGCGACCGTGTCGGCGTCACGCGCCAGACGATCGCCGCGATCGAGCAGGGCAAATATTCGCCTACGCTCGAAACCGCGTTCCGGATCGCCCATATCTTCAGGAAGCCACTGGAAGAGGTCTTCCAGTGGCAGGGCGACTAGCCGCTCAATGCAGCCAGCCGCGCTTCTTTGCGATGCCGGAAATCCAGATCTGGAACAGCGCAATCACGAAGATGAGCGCCGGGAAAAAGGTCGTGGAACCGCCCTTCACCGCGATCATGTCGGTCGCGAGGAAGACATAGCCGAACTGGATCACCACCGCGATCAGCGACAGCCAGAAAAGCGTCACCGCCCATTTAGAGCGAAGCAGCAGCGCGATCGATCCCAGCAGACCCGCCCCTACCGCAACGGCAAAGTCGATCGCGAACCAGCCGGGCAGCGCCGCGAAATAGGCGCGATCCCAGTCGTTGGCGTCGGGGTTCATCGCCGCGCCCTTGGTAACATGCAGATAGAAGGCCCAACTTCCGGCGAGCCCCCAGAGCAGCAATATGCCGCCGACAATGTAGAACCAGGGGGGTGGCTTCTGTACGAACCGGCTTGCCATCGGAACCTCTCGCTTGGATCGTTCGATGGCGCGCAGCCTACCCTAAATGGTGAATTTGCCAATCACCCCGTCAAAGCAGCGCCGTAGCCCATTCCTCAGGCTTGAATCCCACCAGCACGCCACCGCGATACTCCACTACCGGCCGCTTGATGACCGACGGGTTCGCCGCCATCAGCCGCAGCGCCTTGGCCTGATCGATATCGGTCTTGTCGGCATCGTCCAGCTTGCGAAAGGTCGTGCCCGCGCGGTTGAGCAGCTTCTCCCAGCCCGCGACTTCGGCCCACTTCGCCAGCCGGGCGGGGTCCGCGCCTTCCTTCTTATAGTCGTGGAAGGTGTAAGCGATCCCGTTGGCGTCGAGCCAAACCCGCGCCTTCTTCACCGTGTCGCAATTGGGAATGCCGTAAAAAGCGACGGTCATCGCGATCACTCCCACTCGATCGTGCCCGGCGGCTTCGACGTATAGTCGTACACCACGCGGTTGACGCCCTTCACCTCGTTGACGATCCGCGTCGCCACGCGTGTCAGGAAGCTCGCATCGAACGGATAGACATCGGCGGTCATGCCGTCGGTGCTGGTCACCGCGCGCAGACCGCAGACGCTCTCATAGGTGCGCCCGTCGCCCATCACGCCGACCGTCTTGACCGGGAGCAGCACCGCGAATGCCTGCCAGATCGCGTCGTACAGGCCGGCGTTGCGGATTTCCTCCAGATACACCGCATCCGCCTTGCGCAGGATATCGCAGCGTTCCTTGGTCACTTCGCCCGGAATGCGGATCGCGAGGCCCGGTCCCGGGAACGGGTGGCGGCCAACGAAGATGTCGGGCAGCCCCAGCTCGCGGCCGAGCGCGCGGACCTCGTCCTTGAACAGTTCGCGCAGCGGCTCGACCAGCTTCATGTTCATGCGGTCGGGCAAGCCGCCGACATTGTGGTGGCTCTTGATCGTCACCGACGGCCCGCCCGTGAAGGAAACGCTCTCGATCACGTCGGGATAAAGCGTGCCCTGCGCCAGAAACTCCGCCCCGCCGATCTTCTTCGCCTCTTCCTCGAACACGTCGATGAAAGTCTTGCCGATGAACTTGCGCTTGGCCTCGGGGTCGGTGACCCCGGCCAGCCCGTTCAGGAACAGCGTCTCGGCGTTCACATGGACGAGCGGAATATTATAGTGGCCGCGGAACAGCGACACGACCTGATCGGCCTCGCCGCTGCGCATCAGCCCATGGTCGACGAACACGCAGGTCAGCTGCTCGCCGATCGCCTCATGGATCAGGACCGCCGCGACCGCGCTGTCGACGCCGCCCGAAAGCCCGCAAATCACCTTGCCCTTGCCAACCTGCTTGCGGATTTCCTCGATCTTGGCCTGGCGGAACTCCGCCATCGTCCAGTCGCCCTTGAGCCCGCACACATGCCGCACGAAGTTGGCGAGCAGCTTGCCGCCGTCCGGTGTGTGCACAACCTCGGGGTGGAACTGCATCGCATAATAGCGGCGTGTGTCGTCGGCGATCACCGCGAATGGTGCGCCGGAGCTTGCCGCGACCGGGCGGAAGCCGGGGGCGAGGCTCGTCACCTTGTCGCCATGGCTCATCCACACCTGATGCGTTTCGCCTTCGGCCCACAGGCCGTCGAACAGCACGCAGCTGTCGGCGATCTCGATAAAGGCGCGGCCGAATTCGCCGCTGTCGCCCAGCTGCACGTTGCCGCCCAGCTGCTGCATCATCACCTGCTGGCCATAACAGATACCCAGCACCGGCAGCCCGGACTCGAAGATCGCGTCGGGAACCCGCGGCGATCCGTCGTCGAGCACCGATGCAGGCGAGCCCGACAGGATCACCCCGCCCGGTTTCATCCGCTCAAAGGCCTCTGCGGCGGCGTTGAAAGGAGCGATTTCGCTGTAGACGCCCGCTTCGCGCACACGGCGCGCGATGAGCTGGGTCACCTGGCTGCCGAAATCGACGATAAGGATGGATTCGCCCGGCTGTGTCATGGCGGGTCGATAGGCAGGTGCAGGCAGAGTGTAAAGGCACCGGTGCGCAGCTTATGGCCGATGCCGCGTTAACCATAATCGCAAACCCTTCCGAAGCGCAGACAAGCGTATCTCCCGGCGGATGAAGTCGAACCGGACCCCCCGCCGGATCGTCTTGTCGATGCTCGGCGCCGCATCTCTCTTTGCGGCGCCAGCGTCGGCATCGATCCTCGATTATGTTGGCGAATGCGTGCCCTTTGCGCGTCAGGCCTCAGGCATCCAGATCTGGGGCGATGCCTGGACCTGGTGGGGACAGGCGCAGGGCAAGTACCAGCGTGGTGACGTGCCTGAAGTCGGCTCCGTCGTCGCCTTCTCAAAATCAAGCGCTCTGCGCCTCGGCCATGTCTCGGTCGTCAGCCGCATCATCGAACCGCGCGTCATCATGGTGACCCACGCCAACTGGTCGCGCTTCGACGGCAAGCGCGGTCAGGTCGAGCAGGATGTCACCTTGTTCGACGTCTCACCCGCGGGCGACTGGAGCGAGGTCAAGGTCTGGTATCGCGACACCCGCGGCCTCGGCTCGACCATCTATCCGGTCCATGGCTTCATCTATGGCCGCCCGGCCAGCGGCGCGAAGGTCGCGGCGGCCCGCCCTGCCCCCGAGCTCACCGGGGACCGCCCCGACTTTGTCGGCTCCCTGCTCGACGCCTACGCACGGTAGCCCCATATTCCCCGTCATTCCGGCCTTGTGCCGGGATCCACGGTGGGGCGAACAATGCCCTCGATCCTCATGCGTCACCGCCTGATGTCCGGTGGATCCCGGCACAAGGCCGGGATGACGGGAGAAGGCTGGACGCGCCCGCTCCCCCGCGCCAAACTCCCCGCATGTTCTTCTCCTTCGTCGACCAGCTTCGCGCCGCGGGCATCTCTGCCAGCATGAAAGAGCATCTCGTGCTGCTCGAAGCACTCGACCGCGACGTGATCGATCGCACGCCCGAGGCCTTCTATTACCTCGCCCGCGCAACCTTCGTGAAGGATGAGGGGCTGCTCGATCGCTTCGATCAGGTCTTCGCCAAAGTCTTCCGCGGCATCTCGACCACCTTCGGCAACACCACCGCCGACATCCCCGAGGATTGGCTCAAGGCCGTTGCCGAGAAATACCTCACCCCCGAGGAAATGGAGGCGATCAAGTCGCTCGGCTCGTGGGACGAGATCATGGAGACGCTCAGGCAACGGCTCGAGGAGCAGCACGCCCGCCATCAGGGCGGCAGCAAATGGATCGGCACCGGCGGCACTTCGCCCTACGGCAATTCCGGCTACAATCCGGAGGGCGTCCGCATCGGCGGCGAAAGCAAGCACAAGCGCGCGCTGAAAGTGTGGGACCAGCGTGAGTTCAAGAATCTCGATTCCACCCGCGAGCTCGGCACCCGCAATATCAAGGTCGCGATGCGCCGCCTGCGCCGCTTCGCACGTGAGGGCGCGGCAGACGAGCTCGACATTGACGCCACGATCGACGGCACCGCGCGTCAGGGCTGGCTCGACATCCACATGCGGCCCGAACGGCACAATGCGGTGAAGCTCCTCCTCTTCCTCGACGTCGGCGGGTCGATGGATCCATGGGTCAAGCTCTGCGAAGAGCTGTTCAGCGCCGCCACCTCCGAGTTCAAGAACCTCGAATTCTTCTACTTCCACAATTGCCTCTACGAAGGCGTGTGGAAGGATAATCGCCGCCGTTTCACCGAACGCACGCCAACTTGGGACGTGCTCCACAAATATGGCCACGACTATAAGGTGATCTTCGTCGGCGACGCGTCGATGTCGCCCTATGAGATCAGCCACCCCGGCGGCTCGGTCGAGCATTTCAACGAGGAAGCCGGCGCCGCGTGGATGCAACGCGTCACCAACACCTACCCAGCCGCCGTCTGGCTCAACCCGATCCCCGAAGAACAATGGGGCTATTCGCAGTCGGTCCGCATCCTGCGCGAGTTGATGAACGAGCGCATGTACCCGCTGACGCTGGCGGGACTCGACGATGCGATGCGCGAGCTGAGCCGCAAGGCCTAGGTGCAGCCAGCAGTCTCCGCGACTGCACCCGTTGACACCATCATGGATCAACCGATCCCTTTCCCGACACTGAATAGAACCACTTCGGCTACGACTTCACTAAGTCATCCGCCTCTCATGAAGTAATCCGTTGACTATAGTTCGACTCGCATTCGGATCGCCAGGCTCGATCCATTGTTTGCGCAGCCGCTGAACACGCTGACTCCGACATTCTTTGGAGGTCAACTACATGAACAACACGCGAGGAAAGCTCGGCGTGATCGATATTTCACGCCGTTCGCTGCCGATACGGTCAGCACCCACATTTCCCGTACCCGTTCAGCGGGTGACAGCTGTTCAGGATGTCGAATCGACCCGCGCCTTCAACATGAGCGAGTATGTTGAAAGCGATCCGTTCAACATCCTCATCCTCAACTATACGATGACCTGCCCGCTTGCCTGCGACTATTGCTGCTACAAATGCGGCCCGAAGCGCAGCGAAACGATGGATCTTCAGTTTGCGCTGAATCTCGTCGATCAGGCTGCAGCGCTCGGCGTCTTCGCCGAATGCGGCTTCACCGGCGGAGAGCCGCTCGTCTACTTTGACGACATCATCGCACTCACCACGCGGATGGCGGGCTATGGCCTCCCCTTCTCGATGATCTCAGCCTGCGACTGGGCCACCGACGACGCCGCAACCGCCGCCAAGCTCCAGCCGCTGATCGATCGCGGCATGTCGGTGTTCACCGCGAGCTATGACCCCAGCCATGAACGCTTCGTACCGCGGGCAAATGTCGAGCGCGCGATCGATTATGTCCTCTCGCGCGGCGTCCGCGGCGTGCTGTGCGGCAGCTTCTACGACGACAAGACCAACCTTCACGACATGTTCCCGGCCTATGCGAACAATCCGGAGGTCAGCCTTGTCACTCGCGTTGTGCTGCCCAAGGTGGGGCGTTCAGAGAAGCGCGAGATCCCGCCAAGCTACTACGCCAACACCGACACTTCGCCCGGCGGCACCTGCTACAAGCGCTTCTATCATGATGTCACCGTCTTCTGGGACGGCGAGGTCTATCCGTGCTGCTCGGTCTACAACCGCTCCACGCCCGGGATCAGCTACGGCAACGCCTATGACGAACCGCTGGCGTCGATCTGGGACCGGGTCGCGGGCTCATTGTTTCTCAAGCAGATCAAGCAGGGCGGTTTCGACGGCCTCTATCTGTTCGTGGAGGACCGCGATCCGGCGCTGGCGAAGCGCCTGCCCGACCGCACCAAGGCGATCGGCCCTTGCCATCTCTGCCACTTGCTGATGGGCGACGCCACGCTCGCCCGCGATGTCCATGCGCTGTTTGCGCAGGAAGAGCGCGACCGCGTCCGCGCGCTCCTGAAGGCTGTTCGGACGCAACAGGGCGACGCCGTCGCCGACAGGCTCATCCACGAGGTGCTTACGACCTGAATCCCCTTTCCCATAGCGATGGAGGTTTACCATGACCGACACGAGGTCCGATCTCGAGCAACAACTGCTCGACAGCCCCGCAGCCCGCGCTCGCGTGCTCGCTCAGGCTCTGGAGACGATGGAGGATGGCGGCGGCAGCGGCGCGACGCAGGAAAACTATAACGCGCTGCTCGGCGCCAACATCGCCGACGCACAATCGTTCATGGGCACGCTCAAGGCGTCGACTGTGGTCGTCGCCATCGCCTCCGCCGGGCAACGCGGCATCGGCGGGCGCGGCACCCAGGCCTACACCATCAGCCAGGCCGTGATCGGCGAGCGCGGATCGCTCACCGGTGCCGGTACGCGGGCTTCGACGGTGGTCATCGCCATCGCTTCGGCCGGTGATCGCGGTTCGCTGACGGGGGCCGGAACCCGTGCCTCTACGGTTGTCATCGCCATCGCCTCCGCAGGGGATCGTGGTTCACTCACCGGCGCGGGCACGCGCGCCTCCACGGTCGTGATCGCCATTGCCTCCGCCGGCGACCGCGGTTCGTTGACGGGTGCAGGCACCAGAGCGTCCACCGTCGTCATCGCTATAGCATCGGCCGGAGACCGGGGCTCGCTCACTGGCGCTGGAACGCGCGCATCCACCGTGGTCATCGCTATTGCTTCGGCGGGCGGGCGCGCCGCGGGGCTCGGCGGCATTAGCGGCATCGGCGCGCGCGCCAGCACGGTGGTGATCGCCATCGCCTCCGCGGGTGGCCGTTCGGCCGGAATCGGCGCGATCCGCGGCGGCTTCGAATCGACCGGTGCACAGGCTTCGCCCGGTGAGATCGCCAACGCGCTGCGGCAACTCGCCGATCTCGTCGAAGCAGGTGGCGCTGCGCCCGGCCCCGAATCCGCCGAACTCACCGCAGCCGCCGAAGCGATGGTCGCCGAGGCACAGCAGCTCAGCCAGTCGGCGCATGAGCTTGCCGCCAGTGGCGAGGAAATGGCGAGCAGCGCCGAGCAGGAGCTCAATCCCGGCAGCGGCGCCTAGAGGTGGAGGGCGAGCCTCTCCTGCAGCGCGCGCTTACCGGCGGGTCCGGGGGTCCGATCGAAGGACCGCCGGTCCGCTGGTGCGCCGGCCGCACGTCGACCCGCGTGACCGAACTGGCACAGCGCCAGACCATCCCCCGGTCCCAGCATGATGCGATGGTCGTTCAGGAGCAGCTGATCGGGACCAACAATCTGAAGCCCATCTCGTACCTGATGTGGGCCTATCAGATCGCCGCCGCCGTGGCGCTGGTGCAGGTTCCGGGACGCGGCACTGGCACCGGCTTCCTGATCGGCGCCAACGTCCTGCTGACCAACAATCATGTCCTCCGCAATGCAGAAGAGGCCGGGGTCGCGAAGGCGCGCTTCAACTACCAATATGACCGGTCGGGGCGACTTGAACCGAGCGAGTATTTCGACCTTCAGCCGGGCCTCGTCTTCCACACCAATGTCGAGCTCGACTATTCGATCGTCGGGGTCGCCGGCGCACCCGGCCACCGCTACGGCGTGATCCCGGTGAGCGGGACCGCGATGGTCAATGTCGGCGAACCGGTGACGATCATCCAGCATCCACTTGGCCAGCCCAAGCAGATCGCGATGGTCGACAACGAGGTGAAATACGCCGATTCGAAGGTCGTCCAGTACCTCACCGACACGCTGCCCGGCTCATCGGGTTCGCCGGTGTTCAACGGCGATTTCGAGCTGATCGGGCTGCATCACAGCGGCGGCTGGGTACCCGAACCGGAGACGAGTTCGACCCATTTCCGCAACGAAGGCATCTATGTCGGAGCGATCGTCGCGGATCTGGCGCGCAACGGCTTCGCCTGACGCCGCAGGCTGGGCTTGATATCCACTGCCGCGGCTGCTTGTCTGCCGCAAGACAGGGAGGGTCTCCATGCTTGCGCGCATTGCCATCGCCTCGATTGCCCTGCCCCTCTCCCCGACGTCCGCCGCTGCGCCGCTGGAGTCCGTCATCACTGGTCCGCGTAACACCGATGCGCTCGCGATCGCCGATGCATTCGACCGCGCACAGCTCACGCAGGATCGCGCCAGGCTCGAGGCCATGGTCGACGACGACCTTATCTTCATTCAGGGAAGCGGTGTGCGTGCCGGGAAGCGCGCCTTCATCGATGGCTGGACCACACCGGGCGACCAGTTCGACCCCGTCAAGCTGATCGACCGCACCGTCCTCTGGCTCGGTCCTGACACCTTCATGGTCACTGCGTCTACCACGCTCCGCGGAATGTCCGGCGGAAAGCGCTTCGCCAGCAGCTTCCACTTCACCGACACCTTCCGCCGGACTGCCGGAACCTGGCGCGCCATCCATATTCAGGTGACCCGCATCGCCGGATAGCGAACCGGGCAACCCGCTCGACACCCGCCCCTCGCAGCGCCAGGGCAAATGCTTGAAATGTTGGATTTCAGCTGCTTCGATCGATCCTGCTCTTTGAGATCGTCAACCAGTCCCGCTTGACACCGGCGCGTGAAAAACATGCCGAACGTGTCAACTTGCCTCGCGTGCGCGTGGCAGTGTGACTTTTGGGACTTTCAGAGGTGGCTACAGCCGCTCCACCGCGCGCTGAATCTTGCGCAGCACGCCGGAATCGCCCGCGTGCGAATCTGCCGCTTCCTGCGCCAGCGCCATCAGCCGTACCGCGCCAAAGCTCGCCGCCAGCCCCTTGAGCCGGAGGGCCGCACCGCGCCAGGTTTCAGGATCATTTGCCGTCGCGAGCGACTTGAGCGCACGTTTCGCGCTGTCGAGAAACGCTTCGCGCAACTCGGCGATCAGGCCGGGCTCATCGCCCACAGCCGCCGCCAGTGTCGCATCGATTGCACCGGGATCATAAGCCATGCCGTGTGTTTAAAACGGCGTGCTTAATGACTGGTTTCCCGGCGCTATTCCGATTTGGGTGATCCGTGCTAGATTGGGACGATGAACGGGGGAACCAGGATGGCCGGCTTCGCGGCGCACGAGGAAGACGCGCTCACGCTCGTCGAGGAGCCAACACAAGCACCGGCAAGCGCCGCGCATCCGGCCTATGATCCGGCAGAAGAAAACGAGTCCGAGGACGTCTATCGCGCGCCCGGCGAATGGCTGGTGCCGCTCCTCGCCGCTGGTCTGACCCTCGTCTGGTTCGGGGTGATGGGCTGGTTGCTCCAGCCTGCGCTTTCGGCGCCGATGCCGCCGGTGGAGCTGGTCCAGCTGATTGCCGCGCTCTGCGTCCCCCCAATCCTGATCGGTATCTTCTGGCTGCTCGCCCGCCGGTCGAGCCGCTCGGAGGCGCGCCGCTTCGGCAACACCGCCCGCGCAATGCGCGAAGAGGCGGCAAGCCTCGAACGCGTCGTCGCAACGCTGGCGCGCAAAATCGAGGCGAACCGTGCTGCGCTCGCCGCGCAGACCACCGCGCTGATGGCGATGGGCGACGACGCCGCCGAGCGGCTTCAGGCCGTCTCCAACGGTATGGCCGCGGGCGCAAAGCAGATCGACAGCAGTGCGCGGACGCTGGTCGACAGCACCGCCAATGCCGAGAAGAGCATCAACATTGTCCTCGCATCGCTGCCCAGGGCACATGGCGGCATGGTCGACATGGCCGCTACGCTCGATAGCGCCGGCCTCATGGCCAGCGAGCACGCCGCCGCACTCGACGCGCAACTTGCTGCGCTCGCCGAGCGCGGTCGTGAGGCCGACAACGTCGCCGGCGGCGCCGCCCAGCGCCTGGCCGCGCACATCGCCAAAATGGAAGCGACCAGCGAGACCGCCGGCACCCGGCTGGAAGGCGTTGCGGACCAGATGTCGGGCACCGTCGACGCGATGCTCGACCGTACCGCCGCCGCAGTGGATGAGGCGCGCAAGGGCATCGCCGCGCAGGGCGAAGCGATGCTTGCGATGCTCGCGACGAACCAGGCTTCGCTCGACGCCGCCGGCCGTGAGAGCATCGAGACCGTCGGCGCCCGCATCGGGGAAGTGGAGGAAACCATCAGCCGAATCGCCGAGAAGCTTGGCGACGAGCAAACCCGGATCGACATCCTGCTCGCGTCGGTCACCGGCGGCATTGCCCAGGCCGATGGCGCAATGGCATCGCTCCACGCCGCAGGGATGGACCGTACTCAGGCGCTCTCGGCCTCGATCAGCGCACTCGACAGCTCGACCGCCGCGATGACCGAAACGCTCAAGATCGGCGACGAGACCGCGCGCCGCGTCATCGTCACCGCCGAAGACCTGCTCACCGCGCTTGATTCCTCAGCGCGCGAGATCGACGAGACCATGCCCGAAGCGCTGGCCCGGCTCGAAGACCGGATCGGCACCACCCGCACCGTCATCGCGGGCGCCAAGCCCGAGCTGCTCGCGCTCGTCACGGCGGCGGAGAGCACGCACGACGCGATCGAAGCGATTGCCGACGTCGTCTCGCGTCAGCGCGAAACGCTCATCAAGACTCAGGCTGCGCTCATCGAAACGCTCGATTCGGGGCATGAGAAGACCGATCAGCTTGAGGAGATTGTCGACCGCGCGATCGCCAATGCCCGCCGTTTCGCCGACGATGCAGCGCCCCAGCTGGTCGAAGCATTGCTCCGCATCCGCGAGACCGCCAGCGCCGCCGCCGAGCAGGCGCGCGCGACGCTCTCCGGTCTCGTTCCCGAGGCCGAACGGCGGCTCGAGGAAGCCGGCAGCACCGCGATGCGTCGTGCGATCGACGCAGGTGTCCGCCAGCAGCTCATCGAGCTCAATCAGGTTTCCGAAAGCGCCGTCACCACCGCCAGCCGCGCGTCGGAGCGGCTGACCCAGCAGATGATGAGCATTGGTGAAACCTCAGCCGCAGTCGAACGCCGGATTGAGGAGGCGCGTGCCGAGCGCGAGGAAGCCGATCGCGACAATTTCGCGCGCCGCGTCTCGCTGCTGGTCGAGGCGCTCAATTCCGCCGCAATCGATATCACCAAGGCGTTTGCGCACGAAGTCTCGGACAGCGCCTGGTCGGCCTATCTCAAGGGCGACCGCGGCGTCTTCACCCGCCGCGCCGTCCGCCTGCTCGACAGCGGCGACGCGCGCGAGATCGCATCGCTCTACGACAGCGAGCCGCAGTTCCGCGAGCAGGTGAACCGCTACATCCACGATTTCGAGGCGATGCTGCGTCAGGTACTCGCACTGCGCGACGGCTCGCCGCTCGGCGTCACCCTGCTCTCCTCCGACATGGGTAAGCTCTATGTCGCGCTGGCACAGGCGATCGAACGGCTGCGGACCTGATCGCTACTTCTTCGCGGCCTCCAGCACCTTCATCGCGAACGCCAGCCGCTGCATATACAGCCCCCGGTCGCTCGCCTTCGGCCAGGCAGCGCTGGTGACCATCACCAGCTTGCTGGCGGGATCGACCAGGATCACCTGCCCGAAAATCCCCTGCGCGGCATAATAGCCGCCGGGGATCGTCCACCATTGATAGCCATAGCCGCCGCCCGGATGGGTCGCATGGCTTCTGGTCGCGTCGGCGAACCAGCCGTCCGGCACGATCCCCTTCCCGCCCTCCAGCGACATCTGCCCGATCCGCGCATAGTCGCGCAGCGAAACCGAGAGGCAACAGCCGCTGACCTCGGCGCCACTCTGATCGGTCATCCAGAAGGCATCGCGCTCCATGCCGTAACGCCGCCAGATCTTCTCGCTGAGGTAATCCGACAGCTTCTTCTTCGTCGCGCGTCGCACCAGTACGCCGATCAGATTGGTCTCGCCGGTCTTGTAGACGAACTTGCTGCCCGGAGCGTCGGCGCGCGGCAGCTTGCGCATATAGGCGACGGTCGGATCCTGTCCCGGCGGCACCGCTTCGGCGAACATCCGCGCCACGTCGCTGTTGGGATCGGTATAATCCTCGTTCCAGCGCACGCCGGACGTCATGGTCAGGATCTGGCGGATCGTCACCCCGTCATAGCCGCCGCCGGCAAGGTCCGGGATATACTTCGTCACTGGCTCGTCGAGCGACTTGATGTGGCCGTCCCTGATCGCCGCGCCGACAAGGGTCGACGTCACCGACTTGGCCACCGAAAAGCTCGTCCAGCGGCCCTCGCGCGAATAGCCGAGCGCATAGCGTTCGAGCCGGATCTTGCCGTCCTGAAGCACCAGCAGCCCGGCGACATTCTGTGCCGCCATGAAGGCATCGACCTCGGCGGCCGGGAGCGGAAGCGGTGTGCCTTCAGGCAATGGCTTTACCTTGCCGCCCGCTTTGACGACATGGCCAGGGAAGATCTTCTCCATCGCCGGGAAGTTCTTGAGCCGCTCTTCGGCCGACCAGAACAGCACAGCCGCCCCCACCTGGCGCAGCCGGGCCTCGTCCTTGGCCGCGGGAGCGGGAGCGGCTGTCTGCGCTGTGGGCGCGCAGCCCCACAAAGCCACCGCCGAAAGCGCGATCCAGGCCGTCCGCATATCCCTCTCCCTTAGTCCTTGATCAGCGTCACCTGCGCCACCCAGATCCCGCCACCGCGAAACCCGCCTTCACAATACATGAGATAGAACCGCCACAAATCGATGAAATGCGGGTCGAACTCAGCCGGAATCCGGTCCGACACCACCGCCTCATCGAACCGCTCGCGCCAGATCTTCAGCGTTTCGGCATAGTCCACCCCGAATTCACGGCGGTCGTGCCAGCTTAACCCCTGCTCCGCCGCGATCGCGCGGAAACGATCTTCCGACAGCAGCAGGCCGCCAGGAAAGACATAGGTCTGGATGAAGTCGACGTTGCGGGCATAGGCGTCGAAGATTGCGTCATCGATTGCGATATACTGAATCGCCGCGCGGCCACCGGGCTTGAGCGCCCGTGCGATCGACTGGAGGTAGGCCGGCCAATAGGCCTCGCCCACCGCCTCCACCATTTCTATGCTTGCGATCGCGTCATATTGCCCGGAAACGTCGCGATAATCGGTCAGCGAGACATCGACCCCGGCCAATCCGGCCGCAGCCACCCGCGCCTCGACATAGGCCTTTTGCTCGGTCGAGAGCGTGAGACCATGGACCCTGCGCCCGCCCCGCGCCGCTGCCTCCGCGAACGAGCCCCAGCCGCAGCCGATCTCGAGGATCGCGTCGCCCGGCTTTGTCGCCGTACGCTCGAGGATCGCCGCCAGTTTCGCCGCCTGCGCGTCCTCCAGCGCCATGCCGGGTTCGGCGAAGAGCGCGCTGGAATAAGTCATACCGGCATCGAGCCACGGCGCGTAGAAATCATTCCCCAGATCATAGTGATAGGCGATGTTGCGCCGCGATCCGTCGCGGTCGTTGCGGCGCATCCAGTGCCACGCCCGCTTCGCCAGCCGCGAAAGTCCCTGCGCCCGCCCGGCATCACCCAGCGTCGCGCGATTGCGCATGAACAGGTCGAACAGCGGCACCGGATCGGGGCTGGTCCATTCACGCGCCTGCCACGCCTCGTACCAGCCGATCGACCCGCCGGTCGCCAGTCGCCACAAAGCACGCCAGTTGCGGATATCGATCAGCGCCTCCGGCCCCGGCGCGCGGCCCCCAAGCCGGCGCCCTTTGCCGCCGGGCAAGGTCAGTTCGATCGCCCCGTAAGCGAGCCCCGCGTCGATCCGGTCGAGCAACTTGCGCAACAACGGTACGGCAAGGGCGATGAGCACACCGCTCGCCTGCGCGCCGTTCCCCCTGCCATCCCGGCGACCGCGGTTCCTAGCGGGTGCTTGCATGTCGGGCACAATGCACGCGCAGTTGAGTCGGGCAAGGGCCAAGTGACGAACGCGTAACGACTTTCCCCGTACGGCTAGAGCCGAAGGCACCGTATCGGATGGGATTTGCCGTCACCCGCATCGACCGCCGCCTGCTCGCGCCAGCGCGACCATTGTGTCTTGATCTGAAGGTTATCGGCATCCTGCGCGTCGAGGCACACTTCGCCGCGTTCGTCGGGCATCTCCCACCAGCCCGCGAACAGCCAGTCGCGCTTCCACAAAAATGCCTGCACCAGCAACCGCCTGCCTGCAGGACCATAGAGATTGTGGGCGGTGTAGCGGAGCATTCGACCCGTAACCCTCAGCGGTCCCGAAATCCGACGCACCACCCGGACCGGCACGTCGTAGAGTTCGGCGATACAAAGGTCGTCCTCGCTGGCTTCGCCGGGGGCGGTGCCTGGGCAAACCTTAGGAAAGCCCGCGAATGTCGCGACTTCGCGAAACTCGATGACCAGCACGGCGAACTCCGGCGGCGGCTCCGCACTCGGAGTGGCGAGCAGCATTGCCGCAGCGGGGAGCGCACCGCCCCACATCACATTGGGTGGGGTTCCTTGTCGACCATCCAGGTCTGCCCCTTGCTGACCAGTTTCTGGAGATCGGGCACCTTGCCCTCGCTTGCGGCGGCGTTCTGGGCGACCACGGCGCTCTCGAAGGTCGGGGCGGGATCGTCGTAGAGGACGCCGAGCGCCATCGGGAACGGGCCGAACGGCATCTCGACCAGCATATGGGCGATGGCGCGGTTGGCGACGTTGTGGACAATGACGCCGGCGGCCTGCCAGTCGCCTTCCACTATATCTACGGTTTTCAGTGTAAGGCGTTCTGTATCCAGCGCGATTCCCTTCGATCCACCGGCGAAGACCATCGGCTGACCATGCTCCAGCCAGAGTTGGTGGCCGGCATTGGCCTTTTCGGTGAAGGGCGCGAAGACATCGTCGTTGTAGACGATGCAGTTCTGGAAGATCTCGACGAACGCCGCGCCCTGATGGGCGTGGGCGGCCTTGAGCACTTCTGGCAGCTTTTTATGGACGTCGATGCCGCGGGCGATGAAGCGGGCGCCGCTGCCGAGCGCATAGGCGCAGGGCTTGGCCGGGTGGTCGACCGAGCCGAACGGGGTGGAAGGACTGCGCGTCCCCTCCCGGCTGGTCGGCGAATATTGCCCCTTGGTCAGGCCGTAAATCTCATTGTTGAACAGCAGCACCTGGCAGTTCAGGTTGCGCCGCAGCAGGTGCATCGTGTGATTGCCGCCGATCGACAGGCCGTCGCCGTCGCCGGTGATGATCCACACGTCGAGATCGGGATTGGCGAGCTTGACCCCCGTCGCCACCGCCGGCGCGCGGCCGTGGATGGTGTGGAAGCCATAGGTCTCCATATAATAGGGGAAGCGCGACGAGCAGCCGATGCCGCTGATGAACACGGTATTCTCTGGCGTCGCGCCGATTTCCGGCATGGTCCGCTGCACGGCCTTGAGGATCGCATAGTCGCCGCAGCCCGGACACCAGCGCACTTCCTGATCGGTCTCCCAATCCTTGGGCGTCGAGGACTTGATGGTAGTGATCTCGTTCATGCGTGCCCCTTCCTGCGCCTGCGGCTGCGCTTCGTCGCACCTTCCGGCGAGACGGTATGCGATACCGCCCGACGTCGTTTGAAGAATGGCTCCAACATCATTTCAAAGAATCCGCCAATCACTTGAGATATGAGGCCTCCAAGAACCTCGCTCATGCCAGAGCCTCCTCGATCGCCGCTTCGATCTCATGAATGCGGAAGGGTTGGCCGCTGACCTTGTTGAGCGGTCTGGCGTCGACGAGGAACTGGTCGCGCAGCACCGTCTTGAGCTGGCCGGTATTCATTTCTGGTACCAGAATACGCTCGTAACCCTTTAGCAGATCACCGAGATTCTTCGGCATCGGCCAGATATGACGGATGTGCATATGGCTGACGTCGAGGCCCTTGCGGCGGGCGCGGCGGACCGCCTGCGTGATCGGGCCGTAGGTCGAGCCCCAGCCGACCACGACGAGCTTGCCGCCGACCTCGCCCTGCTCCAGCTCCTGATCGGGCACCGTGATGCCGTTGATCTTGTCCCTGCGGATGTTGGTCATCGCCTGGTGGGTGTCGGGGGCATAGTCGATATTGCCGGTGCCCAGCGCCTTCTCGATCCCGCCGATACGATGGAGCAAACCCGGCGTGCCCGGCTTGACCCAAGGCCGCTTGAGCTTGTCGTCCCGGGCATAGGGCAGGAACTTCTCGCCCTCCGCCGGCAACTCGGTGTGGAACTCGACCGGGAAGGGTTTGTAGTCGCTCATGTCCGGCACCTTCCACGGCTCGGCCGCATTCTGGAGGTAGCCGTCGGTGAGCAGCATCACCGGTGTCATATACTGGGTGGCGATGCGCACCGCCTCGATCGCGCAGTCGAAACAGTCCGCCGCCGAGCGCGTTGCGATCACCGGCACCGGCGCGTCGCCATTGCGGCCATAGACCGCCTGATAGAGGTCCGACTGCTCGGTCTTGGTCGGAAGCCCGGTCGAGGGCCCCCCGCGCTGGGCGTTGACGATGACCAGCGGCAGCTCGGTCATGATCGCGAGGCCGATCGCCTCGGTCTTGAGCGCAATGCCCGGCCCCGAGGAGCAGGTGACGCCAAGGCTTCCCGCATAGGATGCGCCGAGCGCCGAGGCGACCGCGGCGATTTCATCCTCCGCCTGGAAGGTGGTGACGCCGAACTCCTTGAGCCGCGCGAGATGGTGCAGGATCGCCGAGGCCGGGGTGATCGGATAGCCGCCGTAGAAGAGCTTAAGCCCGGCAAGCTGCGCACCCGCGACGAGGCCGAGGCTGATCGAATCCGCGCCGGTGACAGTGCGGTACAGGCCCGGCTCGACCGGCGCGGCAGGCAAATGCAGCTGCCCGATGCCCTGCGCACCCAGCTCTGCAGTTTCGCCATAGGCGTGGCCGGCGTTGAGCGCGGCGATGTTGGCCTCAGCGAGCTCAGGCGCCTTGGCGAACTTGGTCTTGAGCCAGTCGACCAACGGGCCGCGCTCACGGTCGAACATCCACAGCGCCAGACCCAGCGTCCACATGTTCTTGCAGCGCAGCGCCTCCTTGTTGCCGAGGCCGAACGGCTTCACGGCCTCGAGGGTCAGCTGCGAGATGTTGAGCTTGAGCAGCTGCCATTTGGCGAGGCTGCCGTCCTCGAGCGGGTTCTCCGGGTATTTCGCCTTGTCGAGGTTGCGTTTGTTGAACTCCCCCTCGTCCGCGATGATCAGGCCGCCGGGCTTGAGATCGCCGACATTGGTCTTGAGCGCCGCCGGGTTCATCGCGACGAGGACATCGGGGGCGTCGCCCGCGGTCTCGATCGCGGCCGAGCCGAAATTGATCTGGAAGGCGGAGACCCCGAAGAGCGTGCCCTGTGGGGCGCGGATTTCGGCGGGAAAATCGGGGAAGGTGGCGAGATCGTTGCCCGCCAGCGCGGTCGAAAGCGTGAACTGGCCACCGGTAAGCTGCATGCCGTCGCCCGAGTCTCCGGCAAAGCGGACGACGACCGCTTCGGGGGGCCGATTAGCGGAAGCCTCTTCGGGCGTGACCTGATGGACGGCTGTGGCCATTCAGTCTCTTCCTGCAGTTTTTCCACACCCTCTGGGATCGGGGCGCTGACACCAAGGTAGAATGACCGGGCGTGGTTGCAATCGGTTCTTTCACTCAGCTTTCGGTGCGCGTGTGTGAAGTTGTTGCACTTTACCTTTCCGGGGTCTTGCCCTCTGTCCGAGTATAGCCCAACCGGTGATATGTAGGAAAGATAACGAAATTATATGTTATTTTTCAGATTATTAGTTCGTAAATATCAAAATGAACCTTAGCTATAAACAGCCTGAAAATCGCATTACGGCCAGCCTTGTGAAATTTGCAAAGTGCAACAAGTGGCAACCGATGTTGGGTCGGCGGCGATTTCGCGGTTCCGCGTTCAGCGCAGGAATGTCGACAACGTAGACGCCGGCGGCGCACGGGCGCGGCCGCCGAGTCGAGATTCCCGCAGTAGATTGGAGACAAGGCTCCCCTCCCTTTCAGGGAGGAGAATTCAGGCGGCCAGAGCTTCCAGCGCCTCGCTTGCTTCCACCCAGGTAGCTTCGGCGGCCTCCATGTCCTTCGCTACCGCGCCGCGCTGCTTCATCAGCTCGGTCATGGTGAGCTTGGCGAGGTCGGGCGCGGCGGTGGCGGGATCGAACATGGCGCGGTCGATCGCGCTGAGCTTCTCACCAAGCTTGGCCATCTCGGCTTCCGCCGCCTTGGCCGACTTGCGCAGGGCATTGCCCTTCTCGCGCGCCTCGGCGGCTTCGCGACGCGCATCCTTGCGGTTGGCCTTTTCCGCCGCGGTCGCCTTGGGCTCCTTGGCGAGCACGAAGGCGATGTAATCGTCGAGATTGCCGTCGAAGGGCTTGGCCGTTCCCTGATCGACCAGCACGAGGCGGTCGGCGGTCATCTCGATCATGTGGCGGTCATGGCTGACGATCACCACCGCGCCGGTATAGGCGGTCAGCGCCTGAATCAGCGCTTCGCGCGAATCGACGTCGAGGTGGTTGGTCGGCTCGTCGAGGATCAGCATGTGCGGCGCGTCGCGGGTAATCAGCGCCAGCGCCAGCCGCGCGCGCTCGCCGCCCGACAGCTTGCCGACCTTGGTCATCGCCTTGTCGCCGGCAAAGCCGAAGCGGCCGAGCTGGGCGCGGACGAAGGACGGCTTCTCACCCTCCATCAGCCGCTGCATGTGATCGAACGGCGTGTCGTCGCTGTGCAGCTCTTCCACCTGATATTGGGTGAAATAGCCGACGCGCATCTTCGTGGACGCCGCCTTCTCCCCGTCGATCGGGGTGAGCTGGGCGGCGAGCAGGCGGGCGAGCGTGGTCTTGCCGTTGCCGTTGCGCCCGAGCAGCGCGATGCGGTCATCCGGATCGATGCGCAGGTTCAGCCGCTGCAGGATCGGCTTGCCGTCATAGCCGACGCTGGCGTGATCGAGCGTGATCAGCGGCGGGCGCAGCGGATCGGGGTCGGGAAAGCCGAAGGCCAGCGTGGGATCGTCGACCACCGCAGCGATCGGCTGCATCCGGGCGAGCGCCTTGGCGCGCGACTGCGCCTGTTTGGCCGTGGAGGCGCGGGCCGAGTTGCGGGCGACATAGTCCTGCAGCTTGGCACGCTCGGCGAGCTGCTTCTCGCGCGCGGCGGCCTGCTGCGCCTGACGCTCGGCGCGCTGGCGCTCGAACGAGTCGTAGCCGCCCGGGTAGAGGGTGAGCTTGCCGCGTTCGAGGTGGAGGATGTGGTCCACGACGTTGTTGAGGAAATCGCGCTCGTGGCTGACGATGACGATCGTCGCGGGATAGCTCTGGAGGAAATCCTCCAGCCACAGCACCGCTTCGAGATCGAGGTGGTTCGAAGGCTCGTCGAGCAGCAGCAGGTCGGGCTGGCTGAACAGCAAAGCCGCGAGCGCGACGCGCATACGCCAGCCGCCCGAGAAACTGTCGAGCGGGCGGTGCTGAGCGTCCTCGTCGAAGCCGAGGCCGACAAGGATACGCGCGGCGCGCGACGGCGCGGAATAGGCGTCGATCGCGCCGAGCCGCTCGTGGATCTCGCCGAGGCGGTCGGGATCTTCGAGGCCTTCCGCCTCTTCCATCAGCGCGGCGCGCTCGGTGTCGGCGGCGAGCACGGTTTCGAACGGGGTGGTCTTTCCGGCCGGTGCCTCCTGCGCGACATAGCCGATGCGCGCGCCGCGCGGCATGTCGGCGCTGCCCTCATCGGGGTCGATCTGGCCGGCGATCACCTTGACCAGGGTCGACTTGCCCGCGCCGTTGCGCCCGACCAGCCCGATGCGGCCCCGCGGCGGGAGCGCGGCACTGGCGCGGTCGATGATGACGCGGCCGCCGAGGCGGACGGTGATGGCAGAAAGGTTCAGCATTGGATCGTTTGGCTCTGGCTATGCATTCCCCGCTCTCAGCACGAGCGGGGATTATCGGCCGCCGCCTGTAGCAGCGGGACGCCGTCTAGGACAACCGGCCCTCGAAGTCTTCGTAGCCGAACGACTTCACGATGCGCAGATCGTCGCTGCGGCTGTCCCATAGCGCGATGGTGGGCAAGGGCACGCCGTTGAAGGTCGTGGTCTTGACCATCGAGTAATGCGCCTGATCGAGAAACGCGAAACGCTGGCCGGGCACCGGGCGCTCGGCGAAGCGGAAGTCGCCGAGAATGTCGCCGGCAAGGCATGAAGGGCCGCCGAGGCGAACGAGGACATCGCCGCCCTCGCCCAGCATCGCCGGACGGTAGGGCGCCTCGATCACGTCGGGCATGTGGCAGGTGGCGGAGATATCGACGACGCCGATCGGCATACCGTTGTCGAAGAGATCGACGAACTCGCCGACAAGGATGCCGGTGTCGAGCGCGATCGCCTCACCCGGCTCGAGGATCACCTCGAGACCGGTTTCGGCGCGCACTTCCTTGAGAAAGGCGATCAGGTCGTCGCGCTGATAGTCGGCGCGGGTGATGTGGTGGCCGCCGCCGAAGTTGAGCCACTTGAGCTGGCCGAGATAGGGCGCGAGGCGTGGGCGGAGCGCTTCCCAGGTGCGACGCAGCGGCGGGAAATCCTGCTCGCACAGCGAATGGACATGGATGCCGTCGATACCCTCGAAATGCTCGGGAAGCAGCTGATCGGCGGGGAAACCAAGGCGGCTGTGCGGCTGGGCGGGGTCGTATTTCTGGACCTCGCCCTCCGAATGCATCGGGTTGAGGCGCAGGCCGACGTCGAAAATGTCGCCGCGCGCGCGGGCGGCGGCGAGTTCGCCCTTCATGGCGGCGTGCTGGCTAGGGGTGTTGAAGATGACGTGATCGGAGATCCGGCACACTTGCGCCATGTCCGCGGCCTTGTAGCCCGAGCAATAGGTCGCGATCTCGCCATGATAATGGTCGGCGGCGAGCCTGGCTTCGTGAAGGCCCGACGTCGCGACGCCATCGAGATATTTGCCGACGAGATCGCCGAGCGACCACATCGAAAAGGCCTTGAGCGCGAGCAGGATCTTCACTCCCGCGCGGTCGCGGACATCGGCGATGGTCGCGAGGTTGCGCTCCACCGCCGCCGCGTCGACGACGAAGCAGGGCGACGGCACGCGCGACAGGTCGAAGCCGGCAAACGCGCCGGGGTCCCCGGCCTTGGTCGACATCACGGGCGGTGCGGCGCGGGTTTCGGTCACTAACAATACCTTCGTTCGCCCCGAGCTCGTCGAAGGGCTCTCACCAAGAACAAGGTGCTTCGACAGGCTCAGCACAAACGGAAGAAGGGAGCAGATGCCCCCTTCCCCTCGATCAGAATTTCAGCGGCTCGGGCAGCTCGTGGACCTGCCAGGGCAGGCCGTGCTTGTTGAGCATGTCCATGAACGGATCGGGATCGAACTGTTCGATGTTGAACACGCCCTCGCCCTTCCAGGTGCCATTGAGCATCAGCGCCGCGCCGATCATCGCCGGAACGCCGGTGGTGTAGCTCACCGCCTGGTTGCCGGTCTCCTCGAACGCGTCCTCGTGATCGCAGATGTTATAGACGTAGAAGGTCTTCTCTTCGCCGTCCTTGGTGCCGGTCGCAATGTCGCCGATGTTGGTCTTGCCCTTGGTCGTGGTGCCGAGCGTCGAGGGCTCGGGCAGGACGGCCTTGAGGAACTGCAGCGGAACGATCTCGCGCCCTTCGTACAGGATCGGCTCGATCGAGGTCAGGCCGACATTCTGCAGCACGCGCAGATGCGTCAGATACTGTTCGCCGAAGGTCATCCAGAAGCGCGCGCGCTCGATCTCGGGCAGGAACTTGACCAGGCTCTCCAGCTCCTCATGGTACATGAGGTACATGTTCTTGGCGCCGACCTGATCGAATTCGAACACCTGGCGCGACGACAGCGCCGGGGTTTCGACCCAGTCGCCATTCTCCCAGTGCCGTGCGGGCGCTGTGATCTCACGGATGTTGATTTCGGGATTGAAGTTGGTCGCGAAATGCTGGCCGTGATCGCCGCCGTTGCAGTCGAGGATGTCGAGCGTGCGGATCGTGTCGAGCAAATGCTTCTTGATGTACATCGCGAAGACCGAGGTCACGCCCGGATCGAAGCCCGAACCGAGCAGCGCCATCAGACCAGCCGATTTGAAGCGATCCTGATAGTCCCACTGCCAGCCATAATGGAACCGAGCCTCGTCGCGCGGCTCGTAGTTGGCGGTGTCGAGATAGTCGGTGCCGGTGTTGAGGCACGCGTCCATCAGGTTGAGGTCCTGGTACGGCAGCGCCAGATTGACGAGCAGATTGGGCTTCACAGCCTCGATCAGCTTGCTCGTCGCCGCGACGTCGTCGGCGTCGACCTCAGCCGTGTCGATGGTGACGCCGAAGCGCGCCTTCACCGATTCGGCGATCGCGTCGCACTTGAACTTGCGGCGGCTGGCGAGCGTGATCTTTCCGAACAGATCCGGATTCTTCGCCATCTTGTGCACCGCGACCGACGAAACGCCGCCTGCGCCGATTACGAGAACGTCCTTCACGCCTTGTCCTTCCTTCTAATGTCCCATGGGGAATGGCGCCCCCATATTTGAGCAACGCCCCGGATGCAAAGGGCGATGCTGTTGGCTATCAACGTGACATGCACAAGACGATCGACCGCAGGACATTTATCGGCGGCGCTGCGGCGCTGGGAATCGCCGGGCAGGCAAGCGCGCAGAGTACGCAGAAGATCTTTGCCCCTGCCCCGCCCTGGCCGCCGCGCGAACATTTCATGCTGTGGCCGAGCCTTCCGCCCGGCACGCCGCCGGGCATCGCGCGATCGAGCGTCCCGGTGCCGCTGCCGCTGGGCACCCCGCAGCGCTGGGAGAAGGGCATCCGCTACCCCTACGTCGGCGTGTTCCGCCCGATGCGGCCCGACGGGCGTGCGGTGCTGGTCATGCCCGGCGGCGGCTATGTCTTCGTCAGCCTGATCAACGAGGGCGTGAACGTCGCGCGCGCGCTCAACCCCCTTGGCATCGCCGTGTTCGTCCTCGCCTATCGCCTGCCCGGCGAAGGCTGGCTCAACCGCACCGAAGTGGCGCTGCAGGATGCGCAGCGCGCGATGCGGTTGATTCGGTCGCGGGCGGTAGAGTTCGGGATCGATCCCGCCAAGCTCGGCATCTGCGGCTTTTCCGCTGGCGGGCATCTCGGCGGCACGCTGACTGTGGGGCATAACGACCCGGTCTATCGTCCAGCCGACGCCGCCGACCGGCTGTCGGCGCGGCCCGCCTTTTCGGGCCTGATCTACCCGGTCACCCAGTTTTCGAGCGCGGGACCCAACAGCCGCTCCGGTCCCAACCTGCTCGGCCCCAACCCGCCACCCGGCGCAGGCGCACGCTTCGACGTGCTGGCGCGGGCGAGTGCAGCGATGCCACCGCTATTCCTGTGCCACGCGATGGACGACGGCACCGTTCCGCTCTCGCAGAGCGTGGCACTGATGGAAGCGGCGCGGCGTCATAAGGTGCCGGTTGAGGCGCATTTCCTCGAACGCGGCGGGCACGGATTCGGCGCAGCGAGCCTGCCCAGAACCAATTCGGGCGCAAAGTGGCTGGACTGGTTCGCCACCTGGACCGCCACACACGTCTAACGGGCACATTTTTGTTCTTGAAATGTTCCATGCACAGGCCTAGCGTTCGCGCATGGCTAAGACCCGCCCCGTGCGCGGGGCCACGCACAATCGTGAGAGCGCCCGCTTCAATCTGCCCGCGCGCGAGGCCGATGGCGACTGGCTCGACGCGCGCGCGGAGATCGACGGCGAACTGCCGCCGCTGCGCACGATCGTCGCGATCGACAAGGCGAAGACGGTCCTGACCCGCAACCAGTCGCCCGACATCGCCTTCGACCGATCGGTGAACCCCTATCGCGGGTGCGAACATGGCTGCATCTACTGTTTCGCGCGGCCGACGCATGCCTATCTCGACCTGTCGCCGGGGCTCGATTTCGAGACCAGGCTGTTCGCCAAGCCCGACGCCCCTGCCCTGCTGCGCGCGGCGCTCACCAAGCGCGGCTATGTCTGCCAGCCGATCGCGTTCGGCACCAACACCGACCCCTATCAGCCGATCGAGGCGGAGTGGCGGATCACACGCGGCTGTATCGAGGTGCTGGCAGAATGCGGCCACCCGCTGACGATCACCACCAAGTCCGACCGGGTGACGCGCGACATCGACGTGCTTGCCCCGATGGCGGAGCGCGGGCTGGCGGCGGTGATGGTCTCAATCACCTCGCTCGACCCGAAGATCGCCCGCACGGTCGAGCCGCGCGCGCCGCATCCCGAGCGTCGGCTGGCAGCGGTGGCGAAGCTGCGCGACGCGGGCATCCCGACCTATGTCTCGCTCTCTCCGGTGATCCCGCAGATCACCGATCACGAGATCGAGCATATCATGGAGCGCGCGGCGGAGGCCGGGGCGCTGGGCTGTTTCTACCTGCCGGTACGGCTGCCGCACGAGGTAGCGCCGCTGTTCCGCGCCTGGCTCGACGAACATTTCCCGGATCGCGCGAGCAAGGTGATGGCGACGATCCAGTCGATCCGCGGCGGGCGCGACAACGACCCCGATTTCCACAGCCGGTTTCGGGGGAAAGGTCCGTGGGCGGAGCTGCTGCGCACGCGATTCAAGATCGCGGCGCGGCGCTTCGGGCTCGACAAGGAGCATATCCCGCTGCGCCGCGACCTGTTCCGCCCGCCGCCGAGCGCGCAGGGGGAGCTGTTCTAGGCGCAGTCCTATGCTGGCCTGCCCGCTAGCGATCTGGTTGCGAACATCCAATTCAGCAGTCATCCCGGCCTTGTGCCGGGATCCACGGTGCAGCGAACGATGCGATAGAGCCTATAGCTTCCAGCGCACTTCCTGGTGGATCCCGGCACAAGGCCGGGATGACGGAGACGGCGACAATAGCAGTCGCTCACGCGTTCGCAGCGTAGTTGCGCGCAGCATCGACCCGCGCGATGCTATGGTCCATGCAGGCGAAACGGTTTCCCCGATCCGGCTGGTGGCGACAGGTGCTGCTCTATGGCGGTCTGCTCGCGCTCGGCACCGCGCTGCTGCAATGGCTCGACTATCGCTGGCTGATGCGGGCGCATTCGACCGAATTGTACGTGCTGCTCGTCGCGGGCGGTTTCCTCGCGCTCGGGCTGCTGATCGGCACGCGGGTGACGGGTTCGACCGCACCACCCCGACTGGAGGGCAATCCTGCGGCGCAGGCGTCGCTCAATATCAGCGAGCGCGAGATGACGGTGTTACGCGAGCTGAACGCGGGTCACGCCAACAAGCAGATCGCCCGCAACCTCGATATCTCGCCCAACACGGTGAAGACGCATGTCGCGCGGCTGTTCGAGAAATTGGGCGCGCGACGTCGCACCGATGCGCTGGCGCGGGCCCGCGAACTCGGGCTGCTGCCCTGACATGATTTTGGGCGAAACCGCCCAAATCACCCCTTTGGGCGATTGCCGCGCTGCGCTTGCCGACCGATCGTCCGGGCATCGAACGCATAAGGGGAACATGACATGCAGCGCCTGATCCTGACCTATGGCCTCATCGCCGGCGTGGTGGTGAGCATCCAGCTCTTCCTGATCGTCACGCTGTTCGGCGACAATCCCCCGACCGGTCCGCTGGGCATGGCGCTCGGCTACCTCACCATGCTGATCGCACTGAGCGCAGTATTCGTCGCGATCAAGCGGCGGCGCGATCATGAGCTGGGCGGTGCGATCCGCTTCTGGCCGGCCTTCGGCCTCGGCATCGCGATCTCGGTGGTCGCAGGGGTGCTGTATGTGCTCACCTGGGAAGCGCTGCTCGTGATCCACGGTGCCGGCTATGTCGAGACGATGATGGCGGCCGAGGTCGAGCGGAAGCGTGCGGCGGGCGCCAGCGCGGCGGAGCTGGCGGCGTTGCAGGCGTGGATGGCGGAGTTTCGCGTGAGCTACGCCAACCCGCTGATCCGCCTGCCAATCACCTTCAGCGAGATCTTCCCGGTCGGGCTGCTCGTCTCGCTGGTCTCGGCCGCACTGCTGCGCAACCCGCGCTTCATGCCGCTGCGGCGCGAGGGCTAAGGCGCGCGCTCCAGTTCGCGGCTAGGCCGCCGCGAACTGGAAGCCCTTATACTGATCGCGGATCGCGGTCTTGAGCAGCTTGCCAGTGGCGGTGTGCGGCAGCGCCTCGACGAAATGAATCTCATCGGGGAGCCACCATTTGGCGACATGGTTGGCGAGATGCTGCTGGACCTGGTCGGCGGTCACCTCGCTGCCCGGCTTGCGGATCACCAGCAGCAGCGGACGCTCGTCCCATTTGGGGTGATGGATGCCGATCGCGGCGGCCTCGGCCACGCCGGGGCAGCCAACCGCGGCATTCTCGAGCTCGACCGAGCTGATCCACTCGCCGCCCGACTTGATCACGTCCTTGGCGCGATCGGTGATCTGCATGATGCCGTCGGGATGCAGCACGGCGACGTCGCCGGTGTCGAACCAGCCATCCGCGGTGAGGCACGGGCCGCTCTCATCCTTGAAATACTGCTTGATGATCCACGGGCCGCGCACCTGAAGGCTCCCCGAACTCGTACCATCGCGCGGGAGGATGTTGCCGGCATCGTCGACCGTGCGCAGCTCGACACCGAAGGGCGCGCGGCCCTGGCACACCATCTTGTCGACCTTGGCTTCGAAACTCAGCTCATCCCAGTCGGCGCTGGGCGAACCCATCGTCCCGATCGGCGAGGTTTCGGTCATGCCCCAGGCATGGTTGACCCGCGCGCCCATCTTCATGATCCGCTCGATCATAGCGCGCGGTGCGGCCGATCCGCCGATCGTCACCACCTTGAGATGCGCGGGGACATCGCCGGTCTCGTCCATATGCTGGAACATCGCGAACCACACGGTCGGCACGCCCGCGGTGTGCGTCACCTTCTCGCGGTTCATCAGCTCGCACAGCACCTTGCCCTCATTGATCGCGGACATGACGAGCTTCACGCCGACCATCGGCGCGGCGAAGGGCATGCCCCAGCCGACCGCATGGAACATCGGCACGACAGGGAGCACCACCGACTGGGTCGACAGGTCGAACACCGCCGGCTGGATCTCCGCCATCGCGTGGATCACTGACGAGCGGTGCGTGTAGAGCACACCCTTGGGGTTCCCGGTCGTGCCGCTGGTGTAGCAGAGCATGCACGGCTCGCGTTCGTCGCCCTCGACCCAGGCATAATTGCCGTCCTCGGCGCCGATCACAGCCTCGAAGCTGTCGGGGCCCGCGCCGTCGAAGACGATGTAATGCTCGATCGTCTTCCACTGCGGCTTCATCTTGTCGATGATCGGCTGGAACATGCGATCGTACATCAGCACGCGATCCTCGGCATGGTTGCCGATAAAGGCGAGCTGGTCCTCGAACAGGCGCGGGTTGATGGTGTGGATCACCCCGCCCATGCCGATCGTGCCGTGCCAGGCGACAAGGTGGCGGCTGTGGTTCATCGCCATCGTCGCGACACGATCGCCCTTCTTGATGCCCATCCGCTCGAGCGCCTGCGCCAGCCTGCGCGAATCCCGCGCGATCCCGGCCCAGTCGGTGCGCGTCTCACTGCCGTCGAACCAGCGGCTGACGATCTCGCGATCGCCATATTCGCGCTCCGCATGATCGATCAGCCGCGGTACCCGAAGCTCGAAATCCTGCATCGCGCCCAGCATCACACTCTCCTTGTCAGCACCTGATCGGCACGGGTTTCCGTGTCCGTAAGGGCATCCTGCGGATTTGAAGGGACGGATGCAAGGGGCGAGCGATCAGCTCGCCAGCGCGAGCCTGGGCAGTTCGGTGGGCTTGAGCTCACACGCGGCGACGCCGGGGAGGTGTTCGATCCGGGTCGCCAGCTCGCCGTCGATGCGGAAGTTGCGGCCGAGCACCAGTTCGGCCTCACCACCACCGGGCAGAGGCGCGTCGAGGATCACTTCGCACCGCCCGCCGCGGGCATCGGCGAGTTGGTGGGCGATGGCGGCGAGCGCGCCCGGCTCAGTCGCGGTGAGGCGAAGGGTCAAGCGGACGTCCTTGGCCATCCCTTCGAACGGCTGGACCTTGCGTACAGTGACGCGCGCGGAGTCCTCGCCAGCTCGGCGATCGAGTTCGAGCGTCAGAATACCGCAGCCGCCGATGCGCGAGGCATCCTCCATCTCCTTGGCGGTGAGATCATCGAAGCAGGTGCACGGAACGGTCCCGCTGGCGTCGGACAGCGTCGCCATGAGGTAGCGCTTACCGCGCGCCGAGGTGCGCCAGCGCGCATCCTCGATCAGCGCAGCGACGGTCGCACCGGCGCGGCCGCCTTCAGCAATCTCGATCGCGTTGAGGCTGACGATCGTCCGCGCCGAATGGAGCCGCGCGAGGTGCTGGTAGCGGTCGAGCGGGTGCGCGGAGAAGAAGAAGCCGAACGAATCCTTCTCGGCCTCAATCTTCTGGCCCAGCGTCCAGCGTGCGCTCTTGGGCAGCTGGATCGCGGAGCCGACCGGCTCGGCCTCGCCGAACAACCCGCCCTGCCCGCTCTCGCGATTGGCATGGGTACGCTGGGCGACGGCGAGGATCGTCTCGGCCGCGGCGTAGACGCCGGGCCGGTCGGGCGCGATGCTGTCGAAGCCCCCCGCCCCGGCCAGCGCTTCGACCTGGCGCTTGTTGAGCAGCCGCGGATCGACGCGGCGCGCGAAATCGTCGAGGCTCTGGAAGCGGCCCTTGGCGTGGCGCTCCTCGACCAGCAGCTCCATCGCCTTCTCGCCCACGCCCTTGAGACCGGCGAGCGCGTAGCGGACCGCGAAGCCGTCATCGACCGCCTCGACCGAGAACTCCGCTTCGCTCGAATTGATGTCGGGCGGCAGGCACGGCACGCTGAGGCGCTTCATATCCTCGACGAAGATCGCCAGCTTTTCGGTCTGGCCAAGTTCGAAGCACATCGAAGCTGCGTAGAATTCGTGCGGATAGTGCGCCTTGAGCCACGCGGTATGATAGGCGAGCAGCGCATAGGCGGCGGCGTGCGACTTGTTGAATCCGTAGCCGGCGAACTTGTCGATCAAGTCGAACAGCTCGTTCGCCTTGGCCTCGGCGATGTTATTCACCTTGGCGCAGCCCTCGACGAACAGCGCGCGCTGGGCGTCCATCTCAGCCTTGATCTTCTTGCCCATCGCGCGGCGCAGCAAATCGGCGCCGCCGAGCGAATAGCCCGCCAGGATCTGCGCGGCCTGCATCACCTGTTCCTGATAGACGAAGATCCCGTAGGTCTCCTTCAGGATCCCCTCGAGCGCCGGGTGGGGATACTCGATCGGCTCAAGCCCCTGCTTGCGGCGGCCGAACATCGGGATGTTGTCCATCGGACCGGGGCGGTAGAGCGAGACGAGCGCGATGATGTCGCCGAAATTGGTCGGCCGCACCGCGGTCAGCGTGCGGCGCATGCCCTCCGATTCCAGCTGGAACACGCCAACCGTGTCGCCGCGCTGGAGCAGTTCGTACACCGCCGGATCGTCCCAGCCGAGCGCGGCGAGGTCGATCTGGATGTTGCGCGCGGCGAGCAGCTCGACGCCCTTCTGCAGCACCGACAGCGTCTTGAGACCGAGAAAGTCGAACTTCACCAGACCCGCGCCTTCGACATATTTCATGTCGAACTGCGTGACGGGCATGTCTGAGCGCGGATCGCGGTAGAGCGGGACCAGCTCAGCGAGCGGGCGGTCGCCGATCACCACGCCGGCGGCATGGGTGGAGCTGTGGCGCGGCAGCCCTTCGAGCTGCATGGCGAGATCGACGAGGTGCCTGACCCCCTCGTCGCCGTCATATTCGGCCTTGAACTCGCTGACGCCGTTGAGCGAGCGCGGCAGCGTCCACGGATCGGTCGGGTGGTTGGGGACGAGCTTGGCAAGGCGGTCGACCTGGCCATAACTCATCTGCAGGACGCGCCCGGTGTCCTTGAGCACCGCGCGCGCCTTCATCGTTCCGAAGGTGATGATCTGCGCGACCTGATTGCGACCATATTTCGCCTGGACGTAGCGGATCACCTCGCCACGGCGGGTTTCGCAGAAGTCGATGTCGAAGTCGGGCATCGACACGCGTTCCGGATTGAGGAAGCGTTCGAACAGCAGGCCGAGTTCAAGCGGGTCGAGGTCGGTGATGGTCAGCGCCCATGCGACCACGCTGCCCGCGCCCGAGCCACGGCCCGGTCCCACAGGGATACCGTTGATCTTCGCCCATTTGATGAAGTCCGCGACGATCAGGAAGTAGCCGGGGAACCCCATCTGGATGATGATGTCGGTCTCGAACGCCAACCGCGCGAAATATTCCTCGCGCCTGGCCGGGTCAGTGACGCCGGCCTTTTCCAGCCGCTCCTCAAGTCCGGCGCGCGCGTCGTCGCGCAACTGCGCAGCCTCGCCCTCGAGATCGCCGGCGAGGCTGGGGAGGATCGGCTTGCGCTTGGGCGCGGCATAGGCGCAGCGCTGCGCGACGACGAGCGTGTTCTCGATCGCCTCAGGCAGATCGTCGAACAGCCGCTTCATCTCGGTCGCGGGCTTCATCCACGTATCGGGCGAGGAGCGTGCGCGCTCGTCGCTGGCGACATAGGCGGACCCGGCGATGCACAGCATCGCGTCGTGCGCCTGATGGAAATTGGGCTCGGCGTAGCAGGCCGGATTGGTCGCGACGATGGGAATGCCGCGATCATAGGCAAGGTCGAGCAGCTTGGGCTCTGCCCTGCCCTCGACCTCGTCCAGCCGGCGAATGATCTCGATATAGAGGCGGTCGCCGAACAGCGCCTGAAGCCGGTCGACATAGGCGAATGCGGCCGAATCCTGCTCCTCGGCGAACATGCGGGCGAGCCCGCCTTCCTTGCCCGCGGTGAGCGCGATCAGGCCGTCGGTGCGGCCTTCGAGATCCGAAAAGAGGACATGCGCGTCCTTCTCGATCGGGCGTTCGAGATGCGCGCGCGAAACGAGGTCGCAGAGATTTTCGTAGCCGCGCTGGTCCTGTGCGAACAGCGCCAGCCAGTCGAGCGGCGGGGTGACGCCCTCGGGCATGTCGGGTCGCTCGACGCACAGCAGCGTGCCGACGACGGGCTGGACCCCGGCCTTCTTCGCGGCATCGCCGAACGGCATTGCGGCATAGAGCCCGTTGCGGTCGCACAATCCGGCGGCAGGGAACCCCAGCGCGCGCGCGCGTCCGGCGATCGCCTTGGGCTCGATCGCGCCTTCCAGCATCGTGTAGGCGGAGAAGATACGGAGGGGGACGAAGCCGGAATGGGGCATAGGATTGTTATAGGTGGGGGTGCCGAAGGGTCAAAGGAAGCGGCGGGGTTTTCCACAGCTAATCGCACGTCTGCGTCGGGCTAGTCGTCCGCGCGCCGCTTCATCCGCAGCGTCCCCAATGTGTAGGTCAGCGTCAGCGTACCGTCGTCCACCGTCACCACCGCATCGGTCATGTCCGCCACGCCGAAATCATTGGGGGTGAGATCGAATATCGCCGTCGTGCCGGGCCGGGCATCGAGTGGCAGGCGGGGGAAGTCGATCCGGTGCGAGGGGATGCTGAAAGTGATGAAGCGGGGAATACGCTTCTCCTCCTCCGGCAAAGACCAGGCGCTACCGGGAAGATAGCTTTCAAGCGGCTCCCCCGTGTCGAACTCGATCCGCAGTTCCACGCCAGGCACATCGTCCCCCGATGGTCCGACCAGGCGAATGGCGAAGGGCTGATCCGGCTTCGTCGTCTCCACCCGTCCGGCCCTGACGGTCGGCGGGACCGGGCGGGGGTCGCTGGTCAAATGGACCCGATTGCCATCCGCCTTCCACCGCCCCTGTGCCATCTGATCCAGCGAACCGACGGTCAGACCGAACTGGAATCGCCCGTCCTTGTCCAGCCGCAACCCGGCGACCATCTCCCGCTCGGACGCGACATAGTTGCCGGCGACGCTGGTGGATGCGGGTTCCGCCACTTCCTGAGCATGGCCGGGCGAGGCCAGCGCCAGAAGCAGGCCGACAATGACCGCTGAGCCCACCCTGCCCCGCACGGTCAAAGCAGCTTCTCGATATCCGAAGCGATGTCTTCGGGCTTGGTCTGCGGGGCGTAGCGATCGGCAACATTGCCGTCGCGGTCGATCAGGAACTTGGTGAAGTTCCACTTAATCCCCTCGGTCCCGAACAGCCCCGGCGCCGCCTTCTTGAGATAGCGATAGAGCGGCGCCGCATCCGGTCCGTTGACGTCGATCTTGCCAAATACCGGGAAGGTCACGTCATAGGTCAGCGAACAGAAATTCGCGATCTCCGCCGCGTCGCCCGGCTCCTGCGACCCGAACTGGTTGCAGGGGAAGCCCAGCACTTCGAACCCGCGATCCCAGAACTGGCGATGGAGCGCCTCCAGCCCCTCATATTGCGGGGTGAAGCCGCATTTCGATGCGACGTTGACGATCAGCAGCACCTTGCCGGCATAGGGTGTGAGGTCGACCTGTGTCCCTTCCGGCGTGGTGACCGGAATGTCGGTGATCGCGGCCATCGTGTTTCCTTCCAGCGGGTTCAGCGGGTGAGCTTTCCGGCCATGCCGATGATATCGTCGAGCGGGTTACCATCGCCGTTGAAGTCGATGAGCTTGCCGAGACCGCCAAGACCGCCCGCCGCAGCCGGTGCGCCGCCGCCGGCGTTTCCGCCGCCCAGCACGCTACCCAGCACTCCGCCAAGGCCGCCTGCGCCGCCACCGCCGAGCATTCCCCCGATCAGGCCGCCAAGCCCGCCGCCTTCGCCTTGCTGGCCGCCCTGCTTGGCCAGATAGCCGGCCACGAGCATCGCAAGAATCGGCAACATCTTCTTGAGCAGCCCGGAATCGAGGCCGGTCTGTTCCGAGGCATGACCCGCAACGGTGCGGCTGACATCCTTGGATCCGAAGATCTGGCCGAGCACGTCATTGCCCTGATCGACCGGGGTCGGTTGGGAATTCAGCACCGCATCGAACAGTCCGCCGCCGCCGAGCTGGCCGAGCAGCCCGCCCAGCCCCTCGATCCCCCCGCTACCCTGCGCCTGCTTCTTGAAGCCACCGAGAATCGCGGGAAGCAACGCCTCTGCACCCGCCTTGGCGGTGTCGGGCGAAACGCCAAGCTCGCTGGCCATCGATTCGATGCCGCCCGTCTGGGACAGGATATCGGTCAGATTCATGCCTTCACTCCCTTGCGCTCCGGGCCTGACGCGGACCGGCAGACAGCGATCATAGCAGCGTAAAACGGGGCGCGCGAACCGTTGGGTTCAGCGTGCCATCAACTGGTCGAGGTTGCGACGCACGCCGGGCCATTCGTGCGCGAGAATGCTGTAGACCGCACTGTCGCGCAGATGATCGCCAAGGATCAGATGCCCGCGCAGCACGCCGTCGAGACGCGCGCCGAGCCGCTCGATCGCGCGGCGCGAGGCGTGGTTGAGGAAATCGGTGCGCAGCTGGACGCAATTCGCGCCGAGCGTCTCGAACGCGTGGGTCAGCAGCAGGCGCTTGGCCTCGGTATTGAGGCCGGTGCGCTGAACGCGGCGGGCATAGACCGTGCCGCCAATCTCGACCCGCCGATGCGGCTCGCTCATCCGCATGAAGCGGGTGACGCCGACGACAGAACCGCTCGCGTCGAGCACGGTGAAGGGAAGTGTGCGCCCGGCGGCCGTTTCAGCCTCCAGACGGTCATACCAACCGTCGATCGTCGCGGGTCCGGGCACGAAGGTGGTGAACACCTGAAGCCCATCGAACGCGTCGAGGAGCGCAGCACGATCGTTGCGGTGGAGCGGGCGCAGTGTGACGTGCCGGCCCGTGAGGGTCGGCGTCTTGCGCCAGACGCTCACTCCAGGACGCCCTCATGCAGCCGCACGACGCGATCCATCTTCGCCGCCAGCCGCTCGTTATGCGTGGCGATCAGCGCCGCAGCGCCCTCGCCGCGCACCAGCCGCAGGAATTCGGCGAGCACAACATCCGCGGTATGTTCATCGAGATTGCCGGTCGGCTCGTCCGCCAGCACCAGCGCCGGCCGGTTGGCGAGCGCGCGGGCGACCGCGACGCGCTGCTGCTCGCCGCCCGACAGCTGGCTCGGCCGGTGCGTCAGCCGCGCGCCGAGGCCAAGTGCTGTGAGCAGGCTTTCCGAGCGCGCGCGCGCATCGGCGAGGGTGGCGTTCTGGATGAGCTGGGGCAGCTCGACATTCTCGACCGCGTTGAAGTCGGGGAGCAAGTGGTGGAACTGGTAGACAAAGCCAAGCTTGTCGCGCCGCGTAACGGTGCGCGCATGGCTTTCGAGCTTGCCGACCTCGACGCCCGAGATGCGGATCGAACCCGCAAACCCGCCTTCGAGCAGACCGACCGCCTGCAACAGCGTCGACTTGCCCGAGCCGGAGGGGCCGAGCAGCGCGACGATCTCGCCCTGCCCGACGGTCAGGTCGACGCCGCGCAGGACATGGATGTCCGCCCCGCCCTGGCTGAAGGTGCGCTTGAGGCCCGAGGTTTGGAGGACTGGCTCACTCATAACGCAGCACCTGCACAGGATCGGTGCTCGCCGCCTTGAAGGCCGGGTAAAGCGTGGCAAGGAAGCTGAACACCAGCGCCATCAGCGCAATCCCGGCGATCTCGACCGGATCGGTCTTGGCGGGCAGTTCGGTGAGGTAACGCATCGAGGGATCCCAGATCTCCTGCCCGGTGACGAAGCCAAGGAAGGTCAGCACCCCCTGACGAAAATAGAGGACGATGAAGCCGAAGATCAGCCCGGCAAGGATACCCAGCGATCCGATCACCGTGCCCACCGTCACGAAGATCTTGATCAGGCCGCTCCGCGTTGCCCCCATCGTGCGCAGGATCGCGATGTCGCGCGTCTTGGCGCGCACCAGCATGATGAGCGAGGACAGGATGTTGAACACCGCGACGAGGATCAGGATCGACAGCACGGTGAAGGTGACGAGACGGTCGACCGCCAGCGCCTCGAACAGCGTCGCGTTGAGCGTGCGCCAGTCGGTGAGCTGGCCGACGCCCGCGACCTGCTTCGCCAGCGGCGCGAGGATGTCGCCGACCCTGTCGGGGTTGTCGGTGTCGATCTCGACCATCCCGACGGTGTCGCCCATCAGGAGTAGCGTCTGCGCGTCCTCCATCGGCATGACCACGAATGCCTTGTCATAGTCATAGACGCCGATCTCGAAGATCGCGGCGACGCGATAGGAGACGATGCGCGGTACCGTGCCGAACGGGCTGGTCAATCCCTGCGGGCTGAGCAACGACACGCTGCTGCCCGGCGCGGCACCGAGCGTCTGGGCGAGCCGCGACCCGATCGCGATACACTCACAGCCCGGTGTCAGCCCCTTGAGGTCGCCCGCCAGCACATTCTTGTTGAGCGTCGGATTGGCGCGGATGTCGGGCATCGTCATGCCGCGCACCAGCACGCCCTCGACCCGCCCCTGGAAGCTCGCCATCAGCGGCTGTTCGATCAGCGGCGTGGCGCTGGTGACGCCGGGAGTCTTGCGGGCCTGCGCCGCGATCTCGCGCCAGTCGCGCAACTGGCCGCCATAGCCCTGAACCACCGCATGACCGTTGAGGCCGGTGATCTTGTCGAACAGCTCAGCGCGGAAGCCGTTCATCACGCTCATCACGATCACCAGCGCGGCAACGCCAAGCATCACCGCGACCAGGCTGATCGATGCGACGAGGAAGATGAACGCCTCCCCCCGCCCGGGCAGGAGGTAGCGGCGGGCGATCATCCGCTCATATCGGGAAAGAAGCATATCGGCGCGTGTTAGGGGGTGTTTGCAAATTCGCAAAGAAGCGAATTTGGTTGCCACATCGGCCCGCGGCACATTCGTAACGGATACGCGCAAACCCGCGCTGTTGCCAAATAAACACAGGATGAATGCAAAGCGCAGCGGTGACGTCATCGCCCCGTGACAAGCGGCACCTGCCATCCTAGCACGTCCCCACGAAGCGCAGGCAATGGCCGTGGTTCGGGGAGGCTCTCCCGTCCCGTTCTTCTTCGGAAGGATGCGTGGGCAGGAAGCCACAAGGGGGCTGACGAGGCATCGTCACGCAGGCGCCCGGGCTGGAAACGGCCCGGGCGTTTCGCGTTTCCGGAACCCAATTTCCTCAGCGTCCCCCGTAAATGCCTGATGGGCCGCCAGCGGTGCCAGATGGAGCCGAAGAGTGTGATTTGCGAGCACCGGAGCTCAGTGTACTTCGGTACGTGAGCGCCGGCGCGCAGCACATCGCGCTTTGGAGGCCCATATGGCGCCGCTGGCGGCCCATCAGGGCGGGGAGGAACCGCAGGAGCCTGATTGCGGCCCCTCCCCTGGCATCTGTCACCCGCGCCGGCCTGTTCTTAAAGTCAATCGCGGGGGCAGATACGTCTCGTGCATGGTCTGTCCGGGCCTAGAATTTGAACCCGAGGGTCAGACCATAGGTTCGCGGATCGCCGGGCTGGCCGACGATCAGGCCAGTGTTGCTCGGACCGACCGTGAGCTGTTCGAAATACTCGACGTCGAAGGCGTTGCGGACCCAGCCATAGAGGTCGAACTGGTCGCTGCGGAACCCGAAGCGGAAGTTGGTCAGCGCGTAGCTCTCCACCCAGGTATAGGCCGAAGGCGACGGGTTGGATGAGAAGCGCGAACGGTAATTGCCGTCGATCCCGAGATAGACCTGTCCGTCCTTGCCGAACAGCGAGACCGGAGCGTTGGCCTCAGCGCCGTAGGAGAAGGCCCATTTGGACACGCCCGGCAGCACTGATCCCGAAATGTCGCAATTGGCGGGGCTGAGGCCGCCCGGGGTGCCCGGCGCGCTCGGCGTCTGGCCCGCGGTCACCGTGGTGCCGCCCGACAGTTCGGGCGGGCACGGCGCGTCGACGAACTTCACATATTTGGCGTCGGTATAGGCGCCGTTGAAATAGGTGCTGAACCGTTCGCTCGGGCGCGCCGAGAAGTCGATCTCGAACCCCTGCGTGCGCACCTTGTCGGCATTGGCGAGATAGCCGCGCAGCACGCCGAGCTGGCCGTTGGTCACTGTCGCCTGATAATCGTCGATCGTGGTGCGGTACGCCGACAGGTTGAGCGTCGCACGCTTGTCGAAGAACTGGGTCTTGAGGCCGATTTCCCAGTGATTGACCGATTCGGGCTTGATCGATCCTGCCGCGGCGATCGGCACGCCCGCCGCATCGGTCGGCAGGCCGTTCTGGTTGATGCCGCCGGTCTTGAAGGTCTTGGCATAGGTGCCATAGGCCAGCACGTTCGGCGCGATCTGGTAGCTCAGCGTCAGATCGTAGCTGAAATTCCAGTCGCTAAAGGTCGGCGCGCTCAGCTGCGGTGCGAACACGCCGCGCTGCGCGACCTTGACCGGATCGGTCTGGCCGAACAGCACCGGATTGCCCTGCCCATCGAACACCTTGCGTTCGTAAAAGCCTTCCTTCTTGTCATAGTTGAGCCGTGCGCCCGGCTGGATCGTCAGGCCCGGCACCACCTCCCAGTCCACCTGACCGAACAGCGCCAGGCTGGTGTTCTTGAGATACTGGGTGTTGCGCGCGACGAGGCCGTTGAGGATGTTGGCCGAAATCTGCCCAGCGTTGGTCAGGTTCCAGCGGCTCGATGCCGCGCCCTGCTGCTCGGTGCCCTGCGTGTCGATCCGCTGGTAGAAGGCGAAGGCACCGAGAACGAAGCCGAGGTTCTTCGCGCGGTAATTGTAGCGGAATTCCTGGGTATACTGGTCGTGCTGCGACGGATTCTGCGATCGCGAGACGATCGGCAGGCCGGTATAGTCGCGGTCGTTCTCGGGCTTCCAGTCCCAGAAGCGCCACGCGCTGATCGAGGTCAGCGTACCCGGCCCGACATCCCATTTGATGCGCAGCGCCGCGCCGCCGATCTTGTTTCCGGCATTGAGGTTGGCGTCGATGTCGGTCAGCCGGTCGAACGGGTTGGTGCTGACCACGCTATAGCCCTGCGCCGCGGCGAGCGCGGCATATTGCCGGTTGAGCGCACGCTGGGTTGTGCCGGTGCGGACGAATACCGTGCCGCAGCACTCGGGGTTCTGCTCGCTAAAGTCGCCCGACAGCGTGATCGACAGATTGTCGCTCGGCTTGAACAGCAACTGCCCGCGCAGGCCGATATTGTCCTGCTCGTTGATCCAGTTGCCGCTGGTCACGTTGAAGATCGTTCCGCGGCGGCTGGTCGAGGAGATGGCAAGGCGAGCGGCGAGCGTGTCGGTGATCGGGCCGGAAATCGCACCCTTGAACTGCTTGAAGTTGAGGTTGCCGACGGTCAGCTCGGCCTTGCCCTCGAAATCGAAAGTCGGCTGGTTGGTGGTGATGTTGATCGCGCCCGCGGTGGTGTTCTTGCCGTAGAGCGTGCCCTGCGGACCGCGCAGCACTTCGATCTGGGCAATGTCGAGGAAGTCGAAGGTCGAGGACGCAGCGCGGGCGTAATAGACGTCGTCGATATAGATGCCGACGCCCTGCTCGAACCCGTCGCTGGTCAGCCCGAACGGCGCGCCAAGGCCACGGATGTTGACCGCCGAGTTGCGCGGGTTGGACGAATAGAATTGCAGCGTCGGGGTCAGCTGCTGAAGTTTACCGACGTTGAAATTGCCGGTCGAGTCGATCTGACCCGCGCTCAGCACAGTGATCGCCACCGGCACTTCCTGCGCGGTTTCCTGACGGCGGCGGCCGGTGACGATGATCTCGCCCGACGCCGCGGGATCGCCTTCGCCTTCGCTGCCCTCGGGCGCGACGTTCTCGACGGCGGGCGCAGCCGGCGTATCGGCCAGCGCGGCCGGTGATGTGCTGGCGAGCAGCAGGACGGAAAATGCAGTCAGGCTCACTTTATGGCTCCCCCTGTGGTGTTGCATTAAACTCCACTAGGTTGATGGGGTTTAGCCAGAAAGCGATTCTATTCCCACCTGTTTGATGGGCTTTATATCGCGATCGACGCACATTTCGCCGCGCCCTTGAAACCTGTCACCGGCTTCCCAAATCAGCGTTGCACGGTGCCTTCGGGGCCGGGCAGACTTGGCATCGCAGCTCAGCTGGAGGCCGCAAGACGTTGAAATTGCTCACTGGAGGATTCAGACTATGCGTCAGATCGATCTCACCCCTTTCCGCCGCTCCGCAATCGGCTTCGACCGGCTCTTCGACATGCTCGAAACGACCGCACGCCAGTCGGGCAGCGAGAACTACCCCCCATTCAACCTTGAGCGGATCTCCGACGACCAGTATCGCATCACGATCGCCGTCGCCGGCTTCAAGCCGAACGAGATCGAGATCACCGCGCAGCAGAACCTGTTGCTGGTCGCCGGCAAGAAGATCGAATCGCAGGACAATGAAACCGCGCAGATGCTGCATCTCGGCATCGCCAATCGCGGGTTCGAGCGCCGCTTCGAGCTGGCGGACTTCGTCCGTGTCGACAGCGCCGACCTCAATGACGGCCTGCTCGTGATCGTGCTCGTGCGCGAAGTGCCTGAGGCGATGAAGCCCAAGAAGATCGCTATCGGAACCGGTGGCGAAGACGGCGACGGGGCCGCGATCGAGCACCGCTCGGTCGGCTAAGCCGCCGCAAACCCAGAGGACGGCGTGCCCCACCCCTTGCGCGCCGCCCCATGCGGGCGTCCGGACACTGGTCCGGGCGCCCTTTCTATTTCTGCAACGACAGCAGGACCTTCAGCGCGCGCGTGAAGCCGCGCGGAGCGACCGAGACATGGTCTTCGTCGTTGAGCACCTCGTCCTTCAGCACCAGCCCCGGATAGCCGCGCTTACGCAGCGCGTCAGCAAAGGCGCGGCTGTCAGCGACCAGGTCGGTTTCCTGGTTAAACCGCGCATCGCCCTTGCGGATCGCCTCATATTCGCCGGTGTACATGAAGACGCTCGCCTTCAGGTCGCGATGCTTCGCGGCATAGGCAGCCTCGACTCCGAACATGTGGCGCTTGTCAAACCAGAGTGACGGACTCCCCAGCACATAGCCGCCGAACATCTCCGGCTCACTCAACAGGATCTGCGCGGCGAGCAGCGCACCATAGCTATGACCGAGCAGGATATTCCTGCCCGGCGCGGTGCGATAACGGCCAGTGACGAACGGCAGCGCCCGGTCGCGCAACCAGACCTGATGCGCCGTCGCCTCGCCATGTTTCGTTCCCGCGGGCGTGTCGCTTGGCCCGTTGGGCGTGGGTGTATAATCGCGCCGCCGGCTGGCAACGCCATCGTCACCCTTGGCATAGGAAATGCCGATCAGGATAAACTCCTCGATCTTCGGCCCCTCAACGTTCAGCCGGCGCGCAATCTGGCGGATGATCGGAAAGGCATAATCGGCATCGGTGACGTAGAGCACCGGATAGCGGCGCTCGGGTTGCTTGCCATAGGAGGGCGGCAGGTTGACGAAGAGCTGATAGGTGCGGCCGGTCGCCGGGTCGGGCACGTCCCAGACTTCGGTCCCCAGCAATTCATAGGGCTGCCCTCCGCCGCGTTGAGCGGGGGTGCCTGTTGCCGCGGGCGTCGCCTGCGGTTGCGGCGCGGCATTCCCGCACGCGGATAAAGTCAATGCCGCCATGGCACCGCAAAATATGGCCTGTCTCAAACGCTTCCCCCTTTTTCCGTTGCTCCGTGCGCTAGCGCATCGGCGTGGGCGGACAACGGCGCCGGGGACGCAAACCGGCTGATCGTTGCGCAGGCGCGACAGATCGCCGCCTTGCCTCACCCGCGGCAGTGAGGCATCGGTTGAGCGCGCATCGGGCACGGGAGGCTTCACATAAGATATGGCCGCCACCGGCTTCCGCTTCGAAGACTTCCACCTCGACCCGGCCAACCGCCAGCTGATGCGCGACGGCGCGACGGTCGAACTCAACGCCCGTTACCTCGACGCACTCGTCCTGCTGGTAAGTGAACCCGGCCAGCTTATCTCCAAGGACCGCTTCATGGCGGAGATCTGGCGCGGCGTTCCCGTCACCGATGAGGCGCTGACCCAGTGCATCCGCACGCTGCGGCGGCAGCTTGGCGACGACGCGACCCGTCCGCGCTTCATCGAAACGGTACCCAAGCACGGCTATCGCTTCATCGCCACAGTCGACGCGGGGACTCCCGCCCTTCCGCCCGAGCCCCTCCCCGCGCTTCCGCACCGCTGGGACGAGGCTGCGCTCACCGCTGGGTTCGGGATCCTTGGCGGCGCGATCGCCGGGCTGATCGGCGGACTGATCTATGGCTTCGCCGGCGCGGCCCAGCCATTGCAGGCAGGCATGGGCGCAGCGTCGGTGCTGCTGGTCCTGCTCAGCGTGACCATCCTGCTCGCTACCGTCGGCGGCGCAGGTGTGAGCATCGGCATCGCCGCGGCCAATGCGCTGTCGGAACGCCCGTGGCGCTGGAGCATCGTCGGGGGCGCCGCGGGCGGCCTTGTCGTGGGTGCGCTGGGCAAGATGCTCGGGCTCGATGCCTTTTCGCTGCTGCTCGGCCAGTCGCCCGGCGACATCACCGGCGGGTTGGAGGGCGCGTTGCTCGGCGGTGGCGTAGGGCTCGGCATCTGGCTCGCGCATCGCCGCGGCCCGCCGCGCTTCCGCCGTGCCGCAGCCCTGGGCGGACTTGCCGGTGGCGCGGCCGGGCTGCTCACCGCGCTGATCGGCGGACGTTTGCTGGCAGGAAGCCTCGCGCTGCTGGCAGGACAATTCCCCAATTCGCGCCTGCGCCTCGATCAGATCGGGGCGCTGCTGGGCGAGGCCGGATTCGGCCCGATCAGTCTGGCGCTGTCGGCGACTCTGGAAGGCACATTGTTCGGCGCCTGCACAGTCGGTGCCATCGCCCTCGCCCGCCGCGAACGGCGGGGCTAGATCACGCCCGCCGCGAACGGCGGGGCCAGGTCAGACCAGGCGGGACTGACGCACCGCGGCTTCGATGAAGCTCGCGAACAGCGGATGCGGGTCGAACGGCTTGGATTTCAGCTCCGGGTGGAACTGGACGCCGACAAACCACGGATGGTCGGGCCGTTCGACGATTTCGGGCAGCATCCCGTCAGGCGACATGCCCGAGAAGACGAGGCCCCCCTGCTCCAGCGCGTCGCGATAGCCGGTGTTCACCTCATAGCGGTGACGATGGCGCTCGCTGATCTCTTCCGAGCCATAGATCGAACCGACGACCGAATTGCCTGCCAGCTTCGCAGGGTAAGCGCCAAGCCGCATCGTGCCGCCCAGATCGCCGCCCTCTTCGCGCTTCTCGATGCCGTCGCTGCTCATCCACTCGGTGATGATTCCGACGACCGGCTCCTGCGTCGCACCGAACTCAGTCGAGGATGCGCCCGCGATTCCGGCCACATTCCGTGCGCCTTCGACGCACGCCATCTGCATGCCGAAGCAGATGCCGAAATACGGCACCTTGCGCTCACGCGCAAAGCGGACGCTGGCAATCTTGCCCTCGGCGCCGCGCGATCCGAACGCGCCGGGGACGAGGATGGCGTGGCACGCCTCCAGATTCGCCGCGACTTCGGAATCGTCGCCATTCTCGAACAGCTCGGCGTCGATCCAGCGGATATTGACCTTCACGCGGTTGGCGATGCCGCCATGGACCAGCGCTTCGTTCAACGATTTGTACGCATCCGGCAGGCCGACATATTTGCCGACCACGCCCACCGTCACTTCGCCCTCGGGGTTGAACAGGCGGTCGGTGATCTCGGTCCAGCGGCTCAGATCCGGGTTCGGGCCCGGCTCGATCCCGAAGGCGCGCAGCACTTCGCCGTCCAGCCCCTCGGCATGATATTGCAGCGGCACCGCATAGATGCTCGGCGCGTCCAGCGCGGGGATGACCGCGCTCGCGGGTACGTTGCAGAATTGAGCAATCTTGGCGCGCTCGCCTGCAGGCAGCGGCTTTTCGGCGCGGCACACCAGCACGTCGGGCTGCACGCCGAGCGATGCGAGCTCACGCACGCTATGCTGGGTCGGCTTGGTCTTCAGTTCGCCCGCGGCGGCAATGTACGGCACCAGAGTCACATGCACACTGATCGAACGGCCGCGGCCAAGCTCGTTCTTGAGCTGGCGGATCGCCTCGATGAACGGCAGCGATTCGATGTCGCCGACGGTGCCGCCAATCTCGCACAGCACGAAATCGAGACCTTCGGTTTCGGCCTGCGCGAAATCCTTGATCGCATCGGTGACGTGCGGGATCACCTGCACCGTCGCGCCGAGATAGTCGCCCCGGCGCTCACGCTCGATGATCGTCTTGTAGATCCGGCCCGAGGTGATGTTGTCCGACTGGCGCGAAGCAACGCCGGTAAAGCGCTCGTAATGGCCAAGGTCGAGATCGGTTTCCGCCCCGTCGTCAGTCACATAGACTTCGCCGTGCTGGTACGGGCTCATCGTGCCCGGATCGACGTTGAGATAAGGATCGAACTTCCGGATGCGGACCGTGTAGCCGCGCGCCTGAAGGAGCGCGGCGAGGCTTGCCGCCATCAGGCCTTTGCCAAGCGAGGAGACCACGCCGCCGGTGATGAAAATATACCGCGTCATGGGAGTCACCGACTAGCCTTTATGCACGAGTGAGGGCAAGCGCCCGACTCCGGACGCTGCCAAAAAAAGTTGCGTTGAAAGCCCGCTTACTTGGCGAGCGGAACCGCGCTGTTATCGGCCGGAGCCACTGGCGCAGTGGCCGGCTGAGTCACCGGAGCCGGGCCAGTGCCGGGTGCCGGTGCGGTCTGCGCGGGCGTGACGATACGGCTGGTGTCGATCGTCCCTGCCCCCTGAGTCGCCGCGAGCGCAGCAAGCGCGATGCTCATTGCGATGAACAGGGTCGCCAGAATCGCGGTCGCGCGGGTCAGGAAATTCGCCGCACCACGCGCCGACATCAGTCCGGACGGGCTTCCGCCCGTGGTAAGGCCGCCGCCTTCGGACTTCTGCATCAGGATCACGACCACGAGCAGCGAGGCGATGATGGCATGGACGACGAGGAGGAAGGTGAACAGCATGTCGGTCTTTCGCAGGAAAGCGGCGACATAGGGGAGGTCTGCGCCGCGATCAACCGCCCAGGGACGCTCTATTTTGGAAGTCCGGCCTCATTCACCCAACCCCCCTGCCATCTGATGGTGGCATCATAGCGGTGCTGGCATGCGCGGGGGGCGCAGTTTTCAACAGGGAATGTCACATATCCGGAACATTTCGGCGCAGCACTGAAACCAGCGGGCCTTCGGGGCGTTAATGCCCCGGAAAGCCCGGTTCCTTGCGGGCCTGTAACTAAAAATGAGTGCCATGCGATGAACGCCATGAGCGACCAGTCGCTATATAACTGGAAGAATACGCTGATCGACTATGTCCGGTCAGGCGAACCCGATCTCACCAACCGGCAGATGGCGCTGATGCTGCTCGTCTACCTCGATTCAGGCCCGCATACGGTGCGCGGATTGGCGAAGGCGCTCAACGTCTCCAAGCCCGTTGTGACGCGCGCCTTGAACAGACTGGGTGCCCTCGGCTATCTGCGCCGTCAGCGCGACGAAACCGATAAGCGGAACATCTTCGTCGCACGCACACCTGAAGGGGCGGAGTTTCTTGCAGAATTCGGGCAATTCGTTACCGGCGACAGCCACGCCGGACAGCCAGTCAAGCATCACGCGTAGCCGATTCGCGCTGACCGGCCGCTCGGTGCGCATCGACCCGCGCACCGATGCGGCGCGTCGGGACCTGGCCGACGTGCGGCTCGCCGACCGTGTCTTCGCGCCCCATTACGCCGCCCCCGTCACTTATCTCGTGACCGCGGCGGTATCGTTGCGCGCCGCCAAGGAATCCGATGCCGAAGTGCTGGCGCAGTTGGGCGAGGGCGACGTATTCGAAGTGCTCGAACTGTCCGCGGGCAATGCCTGGGGCAGTGCGCCGGGTTCGGGGCTGGTCGGCTATGTCGATGCAGCACAACTGAAGGCGGCGGCATGAGCGTCAGCGTCTTCATCGACGGTGCCGCAGGCACCACGGGTCTCGAAATCCGCGAGCGGCTGGCGACACGCAGCGAAATCGCACTGATCACGCTCGACGATGCCGACCGCAAGGACGCCGGCAAGCGCGCCGAAGCGCTCAACAGCGCCGATTTCGTCATTCTCTGCCTGCCCGACGACGCTGCGCGCGAAGCGGTCGAGCTGATCGCGAATGACACCACGCGCGTGATCGACGCGTCGACCGCGCATCGCGTGGCCGACGGCTGGACCTATGGCTTCGCCGAGCTGGAGCCGGCACAGGCCGCGGCGATCGCCGAGGCGCGCTATGTCAGCAACCCCGGCTGCTGGCCCACCGGCTTCCTTGCGCTCGTGCGCCCGCTGGTGCGCGCAGGCCTGATCCCGCCTGACTGGGTGCTCACCGCCGGCGGCGCGTCGGGCTATTCGGGCGGCGGCAAATCGATGATCGCCGAGTTCGAGAACGGCAGCGAGCCGACCGGCTTCCGCGCCTATGGCCTCAACCTCGAGCACAAGCATCTGCCCGAGATGCAGAAGCACGCGCGCATCGACCACGCGCCGATCTTTCAGCCGGCCGTCGCGCGGTCCTATCGCGGGATGCTGATCGAGGTGCCGCTCCCGCTCCAGATGCTGCCGCGCAAGCCAGCGCCGGCGCAGATCGAGCAGGTCCTCGCCGACGCCTATCGCGACTCACCGATCGTGCGGGTACTGCCCGGCGACGATGTCTCGCTGGTGCGGGTCGAGGATGACGCGGGCACCGATCGCCTGACCATCCGCGTGTTCGGTAATGCCGAGCGCGGTCAGGCGCGGCTGATCGCCACGCTCGACAATCTCGGCAAGGGCGCGGGCGGTGCGGCGGTGCAGAACCTGAACATCATGGCCGGGTTCGATCAGACCGCCGGATTGGTGCTTTAGGCCGATCCGGCCTCTTACTTTAGGCCGATAAAGCGCAAGGCGCTTCGCAACCCGGAAATCCGCTGCTAGGGCGGGCGCGCAACGCGTTTGGGAGGATCGATGCGACAGCCATTCGGCAAACTGCTGCTGTTCGGAGCGACAGGGGATCTGTCGCAGCGGATGCTGATACCGTCGCTCTACGGCCTCCACGCCGATGGTTTGCTCCCGACTGATTTGACGATCACCGGCACCGCGCGGTCAACGCTGTCAGATGCCGAGTTCCGTGACTTCGCAGCGAAGGCGCTCGACACCTATCTGCCCGAGGACCGCAAGGACAAGGATGCGATCGCCGCGTTCCTCGACCGGCTGCAGTACCAGCAGCTCGATGCATCGGACCTTGGCGGCTATGCGGCGCTTGCCGAGAAGCTCGGCGACATCTCGAGGGGCCTCGCCATCTTCCTGTCGACGGCGCCCAAATTCTTCGAGCCGACGATTAAAGGCCTCGCCTCCGCAGGGCTTGCGGGCAACAATGTCCGCATCGGCCTCGAAAAGCCGCTCGGCACCGACCTGCCCACCAGCCGCGAGATCAACGACGCCGTGGCGTCGGTCTTCCCTGAGGACCGCACCTTCCGCATCGATCACTATCTGGGCAAGGAAACCGTCCAGAACATCCTGGCGTTGCGCTTCGGCAATTCGCTGTTTGAGCCGATCTGGAACGCGGCGGGCATTGATCACGTCCAGATCACCGTCTCCGAGACGGTCGGGCTTGAAGGCCGCGCGGGCTATTATGACGAAGTCGGCGCGGTGCGCGACATGGTCCAGAACCATATCCTGCAGCTGCTCGCGCTGATCGCGATGGAGCCCCCTGCCCGGTTCGACGGCACCTCGATCCGTGACGAGAAGGTCAAGGTCCTCCGTTCGCTCCGCGCGATCGAGGGTCGCGAGGCCGGCGAACTCACCGTCACCGGCCAATATACCGGCGGCGCGTCGACCGGAAAGATCGTCGCGGGCTATGCCGAAGAACTCGGCAAGGATTCCCGCGCGGAAACCTTCGTCGCGATCAAGGCGCATGTCGACAATTGGCGCTGGCAGGGCGTGCCCTTCTACCTGCGCACCGGCAAGCGCATGACCGAGCGCCGCTCGGAGATCGTCGTCCAGTTCAAGCCCGTCCCCCACTCGATCTTCGCCGAGCGCGGCGGGGTGCTCCAGTCGAACACCCTCATCATCCGCATCCAGCCCGAGGAATATGTCCGCCTGCTGGTAATGGCCAAGGAGCCGGGCCTCGACCGCGAGGGCGTGCGCCTGCGCGAAGTGCCGCTCAACCTCAGCCTTGAGCACGAGTTTGCCGGCACCCGCCGCCGCATCGCCTATGAGCGTCTGCTGCTGGACTTGCTCGAAGGCGATCCTACCTTATTCGTGCGCCGCGACGAGGTGGAGGCGCAATGGACCTGGATCGACGCGATCCGCGCCGGCTGGGACACCGCCGACGTCAAGCCCAAGCCCTATGCCGCCGGCACCTGGGGCCCGAGCGCCGCCATCGCACTGACCGAACGCGACGGCGTCACCTGGAACGAATGACACCTCGTCTGAATATTGAACTATCCCGCTGGAGTTGTTGAAATGGCCGAAGAAATCGAATGGTGGGAGTATGAGGAAGCCGAGGAGTGGGTCGACGCCCTCGCCGGTGACATCGGCTTCATCATCGAAAGCGCGATCGATGCGCGCGGCGGTGCAGTGATCGCGCTGGCGGGCGGCAAGACCCCCGCCCCGGTCTATGAGAAGCTCGCCGCTGCCAAGATCGACTGGAAGCGCGTGACGATCCTCCCGACCGATGATCGCATCGTTCCGCTGGGCGACGCGCTGTCGAACGTCACCGGACTCGGCAAGACCTTCATCCCCAAGGGCGCGCGCGTCATCCCGCTCGTCAGCGAGAAGGCCGACGACTACAAGGCCGCCGGCCGCGCCGCCGACGCGCGTATCGCCGATTTCCACTGGCCGCTCGATCTGGTTCTGCTCGGTATGGGCGCAGACGGGCACACCGCCTCGATCTTCCCCGGCCCGGACTTCGACGAAGCGCTCAACGGCCCCAAGGAGCGCCGCGCGCTCGGCGTGCTCCCCGATCCGCTGCCGCCCGAGGCTCCTGTCGCCCGCGTCACGCTGTCGGGCGCGGCGATCGCCAACGCCAAGTCGCTGATGATCGCGATTACCGGCGCCGAGAAGCGCAAGGTGCTTGAAGCCGCCATCGCGCAGGGTGCGTCGAGCGCCTATCCGATTGGCCGCGTGCTCGCCGAGACCGAACTGCCCGTCGACGTCCACTGGCTGGAAGGATGACCTCCTCCCCGTCACCCCTAAATTCTTCGTCATCCCCGCACAGGCGGGGATCCATTCTGGCTGGCTTCTCGAGAGAACCGCACCGTCAGCCGCAATGGATTCCCGCCTTCGCGGGAATGACGGACAACAAGGCGTGCAGGTAAGCACATGACCAACCTCCTCCCCGAGATCGCCGCGGTCACCGATCGCATCATCACCCGCTCGAAGAAGCGCCGCGCCGCGTATAACGCGCTGATGGTCGCACAGCGTGAGGCGGGCAGCAGCAGCCGTGGACGCCTCGGCTGCGCCAACCTCGCCCATGCCTATGCCGGGACCGACGAGCAGCGCGACCTGATGAAGGACGGTCGCCGGATGAACATCGGCATCGTCACCGCGTATAACGACATGCTCTCGGCGCACGCGCCCTATTACCGCTATCCCGAGCAGATGAAGATCTGGGCGCTCGAGGCCGGCGCCACCGCGCAGGTCGCGGGCGGTGTGCCCGCGATGTGCGACGGCGTGACCCAGGGCTATGCCGGGATGGAGCTGTCGCTGTTCAGCCGCGACACCATCGCCATGTCGACCGCGGTGGCGCTGAGCCACAACACGTTCGAAGGCGCGGCGCTGCTCGGCATCTGCGACAAGATCGTGCCGGGCCTGTTGATGGGCGCGCTGCGTTTCGGCCATCTGCCGATGGTGCTGATCCCCGGCGGCGCGATGCCCACCGGCATCGCCAACAAGGAGAAGGCCCGCGTCCGCGAGCTTTATGCCGAGGGCAAGGCGAGCCGCGACGAACTGCTCGACTCCGAAATCGCCGCCTATCACGGCAAGGGCACCTGCACCTTCTACGGCACCGCCAATTCGAACCAGATGATGGTCGAGGCGATGGGCCTGCACATGCCCGGCGCCGCCTTCATCCATCCGGGCACGAAGCTGCGCCAGGAGTTGACCAAGGCCGCGGTCCAGCGGCTCCCGCAGATCGGCTGGGACAGCGACGACTATCGCCCGATCGGCGAAATCGTCGACGAACGCGCGATCGTCAACGCTGCCGTCGTCCTGCTCGCCACCGGCGGATCGACCAACCATCTGATCCACCTGCCCGCCATCGCGCGCTGCGCCGGCGTGCTGATCGACTGGGAGGATTTCGACCGCCTGTCGCGCGTCGTCCCCCTCCTCGCCCGTGTCTATCCCAACGGCTCGGCCGATGTGAACGGGTTCGAGGATGCCGGCGGCCCGACCTTCGTGATCCGCGAGCTGATCAAGGGCGGCATCCTGCACGGCGACACGCTCACCGTCGCAGGCGACAGCCTCGCCGACTATGTGAAGCACCCGGTGCTCGAGGACGACAAGCTCGTCTGGAAGGACCATGGCGAGAAGAGCGGCGACGACAGCATCGTCCGCACGATCGACGCGCCCTTCTCCGACGAGGGCGGGTTCCGCATCCTGTCGGGCAATCTCGGCCGTGCGTGCATCAAGGTCAGCGCGGTCGAGCGCGATCGCTGGACGATCGAGGCCCCGTGCCGCGTCTTCTCCACCCAGCAGGCGGTGCAGGACGCGTTCAAGGCAGGCGAGCTCGACCGCGACGTCGTCGTCGTCGTCCGCTTCCAGGGGCCACGCGCCAACGGCATGCCCGAGCTGCACAAGCTCACCCCGCCGCTGGGCGTGCTCCAGAACAAGGGCTTCCGCGTCGCGCTCGTGACCGACGGCCGCATGTCGGGCGCATCGGGCAAGGTGCCCGCAGCGATTCATCTGTCGCCCGAGGCGATCGGTGGCGGCCCGATCGGCAAGCTGCGCGACGGCGATGTCGTCCGCCTGTGCGCCGAGGAAGGCGTGCTTCAGGCGCTGGTCGACCCGGCCGAATGGGACGCGCGCGAACTCGCCGCCGCCCCGCCGCCTGACCTCGGCACCGGACGTGAATTGTTCGCGATGATGCGCGCCGGTGCGAGCGAGGCCGAAGCCGGTGGCTCGGCGATGCTCGCCGCAGCGGATCTATGATGCCCTCAGTCGGCACAACACCAAACACCGTCATCCCCGCGAAGGCGGGGATCCATTCAGGCTGCCCTTGCGAAGACACCTCGGCGTCACGGCCAATGGATTCCAGCCTTCGCGGGAATGACGACCAGAGAGAGGAATGAGAGTGGAAGTCGTCGCGGTCGATATCGGCGGAACGCATGCCCGCTTTGCCATTGCGGAGGTCGAGGGCGGACGCGTCGTCTCGATCGGTGAACCGGTTACCCAGAAGACCGCGGAGCATGGCAGCTTCCAGCTCGCCTGGCAGGCTTCGGCACGCGCACTCGGGCGCGAGATGCCGCGCGCGGCGGCGATCGCCATCGCCTCGCCGATCAACGACGAGCTGATCAAGCTCACCAATAATCCGTGGATCATCCGTCCACCGCTGATCAGGGAACGGCTCGAGGTCGACAGCTACTCGCTGATCAACGATTTCGGCGCGGTCGGCCATGCGGTCGCACAGCTGCCGTCGGAGCATTTCCTGCACATCTGCGGCCCGGACGAACCGTTCGTGGAAAAGGGTTCGATCACCGTTTGCGGCCCCGGCACCGGGCTCGGCGTCGCTCAGGTCTTCCGCACCGGCGCGCTCAGCTACCACGTCATCTCGACCGAGGGCGGGCATATGGACTTTGCGCCGCTCGACGGGATCGAGGATTCGATCGTCAAGCGGCTGCGCAGCACCTACACCCGCGTCTCGGCCGAACGCATCGTCGCCGGCCCCGGCATCGTGCCGATCTACGAGACGCTCGCCGAGATCGAGGGCAAGCGCACCCACCGCCTCAACGACAAGGAAATCTGGTCGCTCGCCTTCGAGGGCAAGGACAGTCTCGCCGTCGCCGCGCTCGATCGCTTCTGCCTCAGCCTCGGCGCGGTCGCGGGCGACCTCGCTCTCGCGCACGGCCCGACCGGCGTGGTCATCGCGGGCGGCCTTGGCCTCAAGCTCAAGGACCATCTCGTCAATTCGGGCTTCGGCCAGCGCTTCATCGCCAAGGGGCGGTTCCAGGCGCTGATGGCATCGATCCCGGTCAAGCTTATCACCCACCCCCAGCCCGGCCTCTACGGCGCCGCGGCCGCTTATGCGCAGGAGCATACCCAGTGAGCATCGAAACCATCATGCGCACCAGCGCGGTCATCCCCGTTCTGGTGATCGAGGATGCCGCCACTGCCCGCCCGCTGGCCGAGGCTCTGGTCAAGGGTGGCCTCAGGGTGCTTGAGGTGACGTTGCGCACCGCCGCCGCGTTCGATGCGATCCGCGAGATGAAGAAGGTCGAAGGCGCGATCGTCGGCGCGGGCACGGTGGTCAGCACCGACCAGTTCGCGCAGGTGATGGACGCGGGCGCCGAGTTCATCGTCTCGCCCGGCCTGACCGAGCGGCTCGGCCAGGTGATCGTCGAGAGCGGCGTCCCCTTCCTGCCCGGCGTCGCCAATGCCGGCGACGTCATGCGCGGCTACGACCTCGGCCTGCGCCACTTCAAATTCTTCCCGGCGGAAACCTCGGGCGGGCTCAAGGCGCTGAAGGCGCTCGCCGGCCCGTTCTACGAGGCGAAGTTCTGCCCCACCGGCGGCATCAGCCCGGCAACCGCGCCCGACTGGCTCGGCTTCGATCCGGTGCTGTGCGTCGGCGGCAGCTGGGTGACGCCCAAGGGCGCGAGCTATGCCGAGGTCGAAGCACTCGCCCGCGATGCGGCGGGCCTCGCGCGCTGAATCCTGACCGGGAGCGGGCGATGACGAGCGCGCTCGCGTTGACGCTGGACGATCTGCGGCATCTCGCCCGCTGGGCGGAAGCCTGCGCGGGGCGCGCTTTGCCCGTGTTCGAGCAGAGCGTTCCGGACGACCTGCGCGCCCACGAAGCATTGGCCGCCGCCCGCGCCTTCGCGGACGGCGCCGAAAGATCGGGAGCGCTGCGCAAGGCCGCTTGGGCTGCGCAGTCGGCTGCGCGCGAGGCGATCGATCCCGCCGCTACCGCCGCCGCCCGCGCTGCTGCTGCGGCAGCCGGTGCCGCCTACACCCACCCGATCGCGACCGCGCACCAGCTCAACCACATCCTCGCGCCGGCCGGCTATGCCGCACACGCGCTCGCCCTGCGCTCGGAGGACCCAGCACGCGTGGGAGACATGGAGATCGACAGCGCCATCGCCGGGGCACCCTCCGCCGTACGCCGCCTGATCGCCCAACTACCCCCGCGCGCTTCGAGCCGCACGGCGCTCGGCCGGCTGCTCCACCGGCTCGACACCGGCTTGCGCCGCTAACTCCCAGCCGTCACCCCGGCCTTGTGCCGGGGTCCACCGGAAGGCAGCGGCTGGAAATGAGGCTCCAGTTCAGCGCGGAAGGCTGAGTGCACCGCGCAAGGCCTTGATGATTAACGGCATCCCATGAACGCCATCACGCTCAGGTTCCGGACTGATAGATAACCTGCTGAATGTCTTCCCCGTCAGGCCATCGCGTGCAGGCTCCGGTACCCGCAATCCGAACAGTGGTGCCGGTCAAGAAAGCAGACATCAGCATCGCGAATTGCGACTTGCCGGTCACGCTGTTCTCGTCCCTGATCATAAAATATGAATGTGTTGCGCATGCAGGCCCCCCGGTCGTCACAGCGTCAATGACAACGGAATGAAGACCGTCCGTATCACGCGCGACCAACTGCTTTACTTTTCCGGTAACCTCCCCGGCACTAGCCGGGCATGCGAGGAGGATAAATGACGCCGCACCAACCCATCCGATGTTTCTGATCATATCGCCCCACCGTTATTGAATGAAAGAAGGAACGATCAGTAAATGACTTATTGCGTGGCACAATAAGAGATTCAGACCCTAGTTTGCGGTCAACCCATGCGCCGCAAGCCAGCTCGACAGCACGGCGATATACTCCGCCGAATCCGCCTGCTCGGTTCCGTCATGCTTGGGGTCCAGCGTGATGCTCTGGTCTGCGGCCATATGCATCGAATGGTCGGCACCCGCGACGACATGCACCTTCATCTTCGGCATCCGCGGGGCCATCTCCTTCAGCCGATCTGTTGACGTCGCCACCGGCACCACCGCATCATAGGCACCGAACAGCACCAGCATCGGCACCTTCACCCCGGTCAGGTTCCGCAACGGATCATTCTCGATCTCCTTGCGCCACCCCGAAACCGCACGGTCGCGGATCGTCTCACCCATATAGGTGTATTTGAACCACGGCCGGGTCTTGGCGACGTCGATCAGCGCCTGTGCGGCCTCACGCGTCCCGGTGCCACGCATATAGCCGTCAACCGCCTTGCGCGTCGCCACCATCTCGTCGACCTCCGCCTGTGAATGACCGTTCGCCCGCAAATGGTTGGTCGAGGAGAAGAGCATCTGGACGTCGGCGGTGACCACTGGCGCCGACACGGCGATGACAAACGCAATGTCGGGGCTGCGCGACGCGGCGAGCGGCGAGATCCACCCGCCCTGGCTCAGCCCCCAGCTGCCGATGCGCCGCGGATCGATGCGCGGGTCGGCCTTGAGGCTCCGGACCGCGGCGATCGCGTCATCCGCCAGCACAATATAATCGCCGCCTGCCGTCTTCGTCCCCGAGCGCCCCGAACCGCGCCGGTCATAGGTGAACACCGCAATCCCCATTGCCGGCAGCATCACCTTGAGATGCTCGTAGAGCGACGCATCGCCCAGGGGCGAGGATGCACTGTGCGTTACCACCACCGCCGCCACCGGCTTGCGGCTGCGCGGCAGATAGAGGGTACCGCCAAGCTCGACCCCGCCGCTGGTAAAGCGACGTGCCTCGGTGATGGTCTCGACGGTCGCCGGAGCGCTCCACGGCGGGCTGGCAGGCTTCTGCTGTGCCATTGCCGGCTGGACCAGGCCGAGGGTCAGCGCGAGCGCGCAAAGGGCAGTAGAGCGCATCGATGGTCTTTCCTCACAAGGGAAAGGCTGGGTCGCTTAGGCGAGCAGCATCGTCAACCGGCCCTCGACGAACGACTTCAGGTCGAAACCCCTATCTTATGCAACGCGCGCCGCAGACTCCTCTGGCGTGCTCGTTTCGGCAAGCACGTCTTGAATACGCGGCAGAATAGCAGGCCAGCCGCTGCCCATGCCCTTGAACGCCTGCGCACCCATCGGCGTCGCCAGATCGAACCCGGCATGTTCGAAGACCAGCCGTGTGCGTTCGCCCACCGCTTCGATGGTCCAGGTCAGCGTCATCACTTCCGCGAAGGAATAGCGGATCATCCGCCCCGGCTCGACCGCGAGCACCTCGCAGGCCTGCTCACCCCATGGTCCCATGTCGAGCGTGAAGCGGTGTCCCTGTTCGGCGCGAACGTCGCCCTTCGCCCACCAGCGCGCGAACAGGTCGGGCCGCGTCAGCGCCTCCCACACCCGCGCCACCGGATGCTCGATCATTTCGACATAGGTAATCGCCGCCTGCGTCATTTCTGGCTCTCCTCATCAAGCACGGCCTTCAGGGCATCGATGCGGGCACGCCAGTAGCGGTCGAACGGCTTGAGCCATTCCTCCACCTCCTGCAGCCGTTCGGCTTCAAGGCGGTAGTGCCGCTCGCGCCCCTGCGCGGTCTCGGCCACCAGACCGTGCTTACGCAGCACCTGAAGGTGTTCCGACACCGCCGGCCGATTGAGCTCGAACTGTGCCGCGATCTCGCCGGCCGCGCGCGGCCCGTCGATCAGCAACTCCAGCACCTTTCGCCGGACGGGATTGGCAAGCGCCGCAAAGACATCCTGAGTCATGCGGCCATTGTGTCGGAATTTTCCGACACGTCAAGATGCGTCGGAAGATTCCGACATATTCAGCGCGGCACCTCGTCGTAGCTGCCCTGCGCCACCGCAACCTCCGGCATGTGCGTCTCGGCCCAGTCGATCATCGATTGCAGCGACCCGATCAGCCCTTGTCCCAGCGGCGTGATCGCATAGGTCACGGTGACCGGTACCGTCGCCACCACGGTGCGGCTGACCAGCCCGTCGCGCTCGAGCGAGCGCAGCGTCTGGCTCAGCATCTTCTGCGACACGCCCTCGATCCGCCGCTTGAGCGCATTGAAGCGCATCGCTTCCTGCCCGAGCAGCAGCAGGATCAGCACGCTCCATTTGTCCGCGATCCGGTCAAGCAGCTTCCGCGTCGGACAATCGGCCGCATAGACATCGCCGCGTGCACCGGTTTCCCCGGGGTAACTATCGCTCTTCAAAGTGCCTTCTTGCATGATTGGTACCCATAGCCAACTTGGTATCTATGGGAAACCATATAGGACATCGAACATGAAGATTGCAGTGCTGGGCGCGAGCGGGCGCGCGGGATCGGAAATCACGAAAGAACTCGCCGCGCGCGGGCATCAGGTGCTCGCCATCGCCCGAAAGCCCGAGGCGATCCCGCAGCTTCCCGGCGTCATCGCCAAGGCCGGAGACGCCGCTTCCCCCGCCCTCGCCGATCTGATCCGCCCCGCCGACGCTGTCATCAGCGCGCTGCACTTCGATGTCTCCGCCGAAACCTTGCTGTCCACGCTCAAGCAGGCCGGAGTGCCGCGGCTGCTCGTCACCGGCGGCGCCGCCAGCCTCGAGGCTGCACCCGGCGTGCGCGTGATCGACACGCCCGACTTCCCGGCAGAATGGAAGGACATCGCGCTCGGCGGCATCGCCTTCCTCGACGCCTTGCGCGGCGAGAGCGAGATCGACTGGACCTATTTCTCGCCCGCCGCCCTGCTGTTCGAAGGCCCGCGCCTCGGCACCTATCGCACCGGCACCGATCAGCTCCTCACCGACGCGGATGGCGAGAGCAAGATCAGCTTCGCCGACTATGCCATCGCGATGGTCGACGAGTTGGAACAGCATCGCCACAGCCGGGCGCGCTTCACCGCCGCCTATTGACCGGATGAGGGCGTGCTGCGGCGCGCCCTACATCTCCCCGCGCGCGCGGCGCAGCGCATACCATTTCTGGACGTTGGCGTTGTGCTGCTCGAGCGTGTCGGCGAAGATATGCCCGCCGGTGCCGTCCGCGACGAAGTAAAGCGCGTTGGTCTCCGCCGGATCGAGCACCGCGTCGATGCTCGCACGCCCCGGATTGGCGATCGGCCCGATCGGCAGCCCGGCGCTGGCATAGGTATTGTAGCCGTTCTTGTCCTGCAGCTCGGAGCGCAGGATGCGGCGGCCCAGCGGCTTGCCCTTGGTGACCGGGTAGATCACCGTCGGATCGGCCTGCAGCGGCATGCCGCGCTTCAGGCGGTTGGAATAGACCCCCGCCACCATCCGCCGCTCCTCGGCCTTGCCCGTCTCCTTCTCGACGATCGAGGCGAGGATCAGTGCCTCGCGCGGGGTCGCCACAGCGATCCCCGGCTTGCGCTTCGCCCAGGCCGCGTCGAGATACTTCGTCATCGCTGCCTGCATCCGGTCAAGCACCGCCTGCCGGCTGTCGCCGCGGTTATAGGAGTAGCTGTCGGGCAGGACGCTACCCTCTTCGGGCACGATGGTCTTGCCACCCATCTGCGGAGCAGCCGCGAGCCGCTCATGGACGAGGATCGATGGCATCCCCTCAGGGATCATCACGAAGCGCTGGAGCGTGCGGCCGCCCTGCAGCATCTTGAGGACGTCGGCCTGGCTGATCCCTGCCGGCACGCGATACTCGCCGGCCTGAACCGGCGCATCGTCGCCGAAGATGCGCGCCATCCACAGAAAGGTGTCGGCGCTGTCGATCGCGCCGGCCTTTTCCATCGCCTCGGCCGCCGACCGCATCGTCGCGCCCGCCGGTACTTCGACCGTCACATTGGCCTTGGCCGGCCCCGCGCCACCCCACTGGTTCGCCGCCCAGAAGGCCGCGGCGCCGAGGACCAGAACGGCGATGACGCCCAAACACCCAAGCTTGCGCAACATCGCCGTACGTCTCCCGTGGCGGTCAGACCGCCTTCATCACCAGCGATGCGTTGGTGCCGCCAAAGCCGAACGAGTTGTTCAGCACCGCCTTTACCTTGCGCTCCTTGGCGACGTGCGGAACCAGATCCACGCCCGCGCAATTCTCGCTCGGATTGTCGAGGTTGAGCGTCGGCGGCACGATCCCGTCGCGCATCGCGAGGATGCAGAAGATGCTCTCTACCGCGCCCGCGCCGCCCAGCAGGTGGCCGATCGCCGACTTAGTCGAGCTCATCGACAGGTCGCCGATCGCGTTGCCGAACAGCTTGCGCACCGCGCCCAGCTCAAGCTCGTCGCCCAATGGGGTCGAGGTGCCATGCGCGTTGATATAATCGATGTCGGACAGGTCGAGGCCCGACTTCTTCATCGCCATCTGCATCGAACGGAACGCGCCCGAACCCTCGGGATGCGGCGCCGTCACGTGATAGGCATCGCCCGACAGGCCATAACCGATCACTTCGGCATAAATCTTCGCGCCACGCGCCTTCGCGCGCTCATATTCCTCGAGCACCACCACGCCCGCGCCTTCGCCCATGACAAAGCCGTCGCGGCCCTGATCCCATGGACGGCTGGCGCGCCACGGCTCGTCGCGGAACCCCGTCGACAGCGCACGCGCCTGCCCGAATCCGGCGATGCCGATCGGGCACACGGTGCTTTCCGCGCCGCCCGCGAGCATCACGTCAGCATCGTCCATCGCGATCATCCGCGCGGCGTCGCCGATCGAGTGCGCGCCGGTCGAGCAGGCGGTGACAACTGCGTGGTTCGGACCCATCAGACCGTATTTGATCGAGACCTGACCCGAGATCAGATTGATCAGGCGCCCGTGCACGAAGTGCGGCGAGACGCGCTTGGGGCCCTTCTCGGCCAGCACCAGCGATTCGCTCTCGATGCCCGGCAGCCCGCCGATACCCGAACCGATCGAGCAGCCGGCGCGATAGCGCTCCTCCTCGGTCATGTCGGTCAGGCCGGCATCCTCGATCGCCTGTCCTGCAGCATCGATGCCATAGATGATGAACGGATCGACCTGACGCTGGATCTTGTGATCGACGCGCTTGGCGGGATCGAAGCCATATTCATGGTCGGCAGGCTTCACTTCGCAGGCATAGTTGCTCTGGAAGTCGGTCGCGTCGAACCGGGTGATCGTCCCCGCGCCGGATTTCGACGCGATGATGTTCTTCCAGGCGGTCTCGACGTCCGCACCCAACGGGGTCACGAGGCCAAGGCCAGTCACGACGACGCGGCGCATAGTATCTCTCCGTTCAGAGCATCGTACCGGAAGCCGGAGCCGGTCTTCGGCGGTCAACGATGCGGCAGCTAAATGGTCTCAAAAAACGAAACGGCTCCCCACCCCTTTCCGGGACCGGGAGCCGTTCGTCAATTCCTGCCCGTGCGGGCGGCCATGCGGTAGGTCCGCTTAGCCCTGATTCTCGTCGATATAGGTGATCGCATCCTTGACGGTCGCGATCTTCTCGGCGGCATCATCGGGGATCTCGACGCCGAATTCCTCTTCGAACGCCATGACCAGCTCGACGATGTCGAGGCTGTCCGCGCCCAGGTCGTCGATGAAGCTTGCGTCCTCGGTCACCTTTTCGGCTTCGACGCCGAGGTGCTCGACGACGATCTTCTTCACGCGATCGGCGGTCTCGCTCATACCCTGTTCCTTCTTAAATTGGGTCGTTGGATTGATAATTCCTGAACGCACGTAGAACGCCGCCCGGCCCCGCGCAAGGGGTCGCATCGACTCCGCGACGCATCAACCTTCCACCTTTTTCGTCGTCAGCTCGGCCTTGTGCAGGGAGCAACGCCACCACCGGCGGCGGCGCTCGAACCCCATATCGTTTCGCTCCCGCCCGATGGATCCCGGCACAGGGCCGGGATGACGAACGGGGCAAAAGAAACCGGCCGGAAGCTCTCAGACCATCGCCATCCCGCCGTTGACATGCAACGTCTGGCCGGTGACGTAACCCGCTTCCTTCGATGCCAGATACACCACCGCCGCGCCGATATCTTCACCGGTACCCAGGTCGCCCGCGGGGATCTTCGTCAACAACGCGGTCTTCTGCGCGTCGGGCAGCACATCGGTCATCGCCGAGCGCATGAAGCCCGGCGCGACGCAGTTCACGGTGATGTTGCGGCTGGCCAGTTCCTGCGCCAGCGCCTTGGACATGCCGACGAGGCCAGCCTTGGACGCAGCATAATTGGCCTGCCCCGGATTACCGGTCTGACCGACGACCGAGGTGATCGAGATCATCCGTCCGAACCGCGCCTTCATCATCGGCTTGGCAGCCGCGCGCATCAGGCGGAACGCGGCCTCAAGGTTGACGCGGATCACCTGATCCCATTCCTCGTCCTTCATCCGCATCGCAAGGTTGTCGCGGGTGACGCCGGCATTGTTGACGAGGATATCGAGCTTGCCCAGCGCCTCGACCGCACGCGGGACCAGACCGTCCACTTCGGCGCCGTCCGACAGATTGCACACCAGCGCGACATGGTCTCCGCCCAGCTCGGCGCGGAACGCCTCCAGCTTCTCGGCATTCGATCCCGAAATCGCCAGCCGGGCGCCCTGCGCCGCCAGCCCCTTGGCGATCGCGGTCCCCAGCCCGCCCGAAGCGCCGGTCACCAGCGCGGTCATGCCTGTAAGGTCGAACATTGAGGTAATCCTAGCTGTTAATTCCTGTGGAACGCGCGCCTCGTAAACAGGCTCGCTGGCAATCTAGTCAAGCTTGGCGCGCAAAAAGCCCGGTTATGATTTGAACGGCCACAACCCAGGGTGCCGTCGGCATCCACGGCACGACACTCCATCCAGAGGGGCAACAGTATGACCAAGGACGCCAATCCCGCACTATCCGCATCCGCGGGCACCACCACCTATCAGGCGATCACGCTCGACATCGCCTTGGGCAACGCCCAGATGGGCGGGCGCATCGCGATCATGCTGAGGGGCAGAGACGGCGCACGCATCGCGTGGAGCACTGGACAGGAATTCGGCACGTCTTCCGGGATCCGGCTAGCCGCCAACCAGGGGGCCGTGCCGCTCTCCACCCTGAGCATCGGCAGTGAGACGCTCACATTTACGATCGCGCCCAACGACACGGGCGCGGGCTCCCGTTTCACCGTGCAGATCTTCCTCGCGGCCACCCCCGACATCCGCCAGTTCACGCTTGCGCTGGCGGCCGATGCCGGCAGTTCGGTGAGTGCCGCCCTGTCGATGTGGGAGCCCAAACCACTAAGCGGCAGCCCGACCATCTTCGACTGGCGCGAATACTGATCGGGAACCCTGCCCGGCGCTAATCCTAGAGGCTCTTCTCCAGCGCCTCTATGTCGTCCATCGTCACCACGCTGGTGACGGTGGCGTCGGGCGCGATGCGCTTGACCATCGCACCCAGCACCTTGCCGCCCAGCTCGACATAATCGTGCACTCCGGCGTCGAACATCGCCGCCACCGATTCGCGCCACCGCACCATCCCGGTGACTTGCTCGACCAGCAGCGTGCGGATCGTGTCGGGATCGTGCACCGGCGACGCGGTGACATTGGCATAGACCGGCACCAGCGGCGCGCGGATCGCGACTTCGGCCAGCGCCTTTTCCATCGCGTCGGCCGCGGGCTGCATCATCGGGCAGTGGAACGGCGCCGAGACGGGCAGCAGCACCGCGCGCTTGGCGCCATGATCCTTGGCGATGCCCACCGCACGGTCGATCGCACCCTTGGCGCCGGAAATCACCACCTGCGACGGATCGTTGTCATTGGCGACGGTGCACACCTCGCCCTCGGCCGCCGCGTCGGCGATCGCCTGCGCCTTGATCAGGTCGGCGCCGAGCAGGGCCGCCATCGCGCCCTCGCCCACCGGCACCGCCGCCTGCATCGCCTGTCCGCGCAGCTTGAGCAGCCTGGCGGTGACGCCCAGATCGAGCGCACCCGCTGCGCACAGCGCGGTATACTCGCCCAGCGAATGCCCCGCGACGAAGTCCGCCTTGTCGGCGAGCGAGATACCGCCTTCCTTCTCCAGCACGCGCAGCACTGCAATGGCGTGGGCCATGATCGCCGGCTGGGCGTTCTCGGTCAGCAGCAGGTCGCCTTCGGGACCTTCGGTCATCAGCTTGAACAGGTTCTGGCCGAGCGCCTCGTCGACTTCCTGGAACACTTCGCGCGCGGTTGCGCTCGCCTGCGCCAGCGCAAGGCCCATGCCGACCGACTGGCTCCCCTGCCCCGGAAAGATGAACGCACGCATGTCTTGGCTCCCGAATATGAAGACGCCGCCCTATGCCCGCGCGGTAAATCCCGCAAGCCGGACGGGTTGACAGCCGGTTGACACCGGGCCGGGGTGTCAACCGCTTGCCGGGTGGTCAAGCCAAGCCAAATTTCCGCTTTAAATGTTGGAATTCATATGCTTGAGTCACCGTCCTCGCAGCGCGGCAAGCGCGCGGACATAACGAAAAAACACCTCGTTTGTGTCAAGCGGACTGTCAACTTCGAGCCGGACTTGCCTTTTGCCGTGCCCCCGCGTAGAGGCGCGGCGTTGAGCGGCGGCTTCGGCTGACCGCTTTTCGTATTTGGAACGACAGTCGGAGGGGCGTCGCACGGGGCGGCGTCAGCGATCGGCCAACAGTGAGAAGACGCATGGCTCTGTACGAGCATGTGTTCCTTGCGCGCCAGGACCTGGCACAGGCGCAAGTGGACGCACTGGCGGAAACCGCCACCAAGATCGTCGAGGACAATTCGGGCAAGGTCGTCAAGACCGAGACCTGGGGTCTTCGTTCGCTCGCCTACAAGATCGCGAAGAACCGCAAGGCGCATTACGTGATGCTCGAAATCGACGCCCCCGCGGGTGTTGTCGCCGAGCTCGAGCGCCAGACGCAGATCAACGAAGACGTGATCCGCTACATGACCGTCCGCGTGGACGCGCATGAGCAGGGTCCGACCGTGATGATGCGCAAGGGCCAGGAGCGCGAGCGCGGCCGTGGTCGCCGTGATCGTGAAGAAGGTGGCAACACCGGCTTCAGCAACTCGGGCGAGTAAGGAGAAAGTATTATGGCACGTCCCTTTTTCCGCCGCCGCAAGAGCTGCCCCTTCTCCGCGAAGGAAGCACCCCGGATTGACTATAAGGACGTACGTCTGCTGCAGGGCTTCGTGTCCGAGCGTGGCAAGATCGTCCCGTCGCGCATCACTTCGGTGAGCGCGAAGAAGCAGCGCGAGCTCGCAATTGCGATCAAGCGCGCGCGTCATCTGGGCCTGCTGCCCTTCATCGTTAAGTAAAGGAGCGGACCCATGCAAGTCATTCTGCTCGAGCGGGTCGAGAAGCTCGGCCATATCGGCGACGTGGTCAACGTGAAGGACGGGTTTGCCCGCAACTTCCTGCTGCCCAACAAGAAGGCGCTCCGCGCCAACGAAGCCAACCGCAAGGTCTTCGAAGCCAACCGTGAACGCATCGTGGCCGACAACGCCGCGAAGCGCAGCGAGGCCGAGAAGGAATCGAAGAGCCTCGAGGGCGTTTCGGTCACCCTGATCCGTCAGGCGTCGAACACTGGCCAGCTGTACGGCTCGGTCGCGGTGCGCGACATTGTCGAGACGCTGAACGCCGATGGCCACAAGGTCACCAAGGCGCAGGTCGTCCTCGACAAGCCGATCAAGTCGATCGGTATGTCCGAAGTGCGCGTCGCGCTCCACGCCGAAGTCGCCGTGACCGTCAAGGTCAACGTCGCCCGCTCGCCCGAAGAGGCCGAGATGCAGGCGCAGGGCGTCAACGTCATGGAAGCGATGTTCGAAAAGGACGAGACCGGCTTCGTCGAAGCCCGCGACCCGAACCTCGAGCCGGGCGAATTCGCCGCGGACGAGGCTCCGGCCGCAGAGGAGCAGGCCGAGGGCTAATCCCCTCGCCGTTCCGGCACGTCAAAGAAAGGGCCGCTCGGGAAACCGGGCGGCCTTTTCCATTGTGGTGCGGCTTGCAAAGTTGGATTTCGCCTGCTCACCTCGTGACCATCTGAGGTGAAGCCGGATCATGATCAAGATTCTCGTCCTGGCCGGTCTGGCGTTCGTCGCCGCTTCGATGCTCGCGACCTGGCTCTACGGCCGCTTTGCAGCCGGTGTGCAGGGCGAACCCTCTTATGCCCTGCCGGTCGAGGTAGACCGCACCGCGCTCGATCGCCGCATCGGCAAAGCGACGGCCGCGCATCCCGGCGAAAGCGGCCTGTTGCTGCTCGACGAGAATCTCGATGCGTTTGCGGCCCGCGGCATCTCGGCGCGACTGGCCGAACGCTCGCTCGACCTCCTCTATTACATTTGGAACGACGACCTCACCGGCCGCCTCCTGATGGCCGAGATTCTGGCGGCGGCGGAGCGCGGGGTTCGCGTCAGGCTGCTGGTCGACGATATCGGCACCGGACACAGCTCCGAAGCGATGTCCGCGATGGCGCATCATCCGCAGATCGAAATCCGCATCTTCAACCCGACGCGCGCGCGCCCGGGCAGCTTGCGCCGCGGGGTCGAGATGGCACTGCGCACGTTCAGCGTGACGCGGCGGATGCACAACAAGGCATGGATCGCCGACGGGCGCATCGCCATCCTCGGCGGTCGCAATATCGGCGACGCCTATTTCGATGCCGCGGAAAGCACCAATTTCCGCGACATGGATGTGCTGGTGACAGGCCCCGCCGTCGGCCAGACCGAAACGATCTTCGACACCTATTGGAACAGCGGTCTGGCGCTGCCGGCTGACAAGCTCTCCCCGCTGCACGATTCCGATGCCGCGCTGGCAAGGGTCGCGCCACAGCTCGCCGCCACCACCGCCCGCCCCGAGGCCCGCGCCTATCTCGATCGCATCGTCCACCGGCTCGCAATGTTCGACCCCGAGGCGACGCAGCCAGACTGGACGCCAACCGCGCGCGTCCTTGCCGACCCGCCCGAAAAGGCGCTGGGCAAGAAAGGCGAGAACTGGCTGATGCGCGAGCTGTCGCCGGTGTTCGGCGCGACGCAGCAGCGGATTGAGATCACCTCCCCCTATTTTATCCCGGGCGATGAGGGCACCGCGGCGCTGGCCGCGCTCGCCGCGCGGGGCGTAACGGTCTCGATCCTCACCAATTCACTCGCTGCGACCGATGTCGCCGCAGTTCATGGCGGCTACGCCCCCTATCGCCTTCCGCTGCTGAAGGCCGGGGTGAGGCTATGGGAACTTCGTCCCGAAGCGACGGGACGCGCCTTCTCCCTGCGAGGATCGAGCAGCGCCAGTCTGCACACCAAGGCATTCACTGCCGACGGGAAGACCGGCTTCATCGGGTCGATGAACCTCGATCCCCGCTCGGTCTCGCTCAACACCGAAATGGGCGTGCTGTTCGATTGCCCGAAGATCGCCGCGAAGATGGAGGCGGTCTGGCAGCACGATACCGCGCCCGACCACAGCTTCGCGGTCAGCCTGACGCCGGACAGCGCGTTGCAATGGCACGCCCGCGATGGCGGAAGGGCGGTCACCTACGACCGCGACCCCGAAGCGTCCTTCTGGCGCCGCCTGACCGCAAGGGTCGTCGGCTGGCTCCCGCTGGAATCGCAGCTTTAGGGACGGGTCATTTCCGTCCGAACAGCTTCTCGATGTCGCCATGGGCCAGCTTTACCCAGGTCGGGCGGCCATGGTTGCACTGGCCCGAATGCGGGGTGATCTCCATCTCGCGGAGCAGCGCGTTCATCTCCGCGACCGAGAGCACCCGCCCTGCCCGCACCGATCCGTGGCACGCCATCGTCGCCGCGACATGGTCGAGCCGCTCTTTCAGCGAAAGCGCCTCGTCGAACGCAGCCAGCTCATCGGCGATGTCGGTCACCAGCGCCGTCACATCGCCTCCGCCCAGCATCGCCGGCGTGGCGCGCACCAGCATCGCACGCGGGCCGAAGCGTTCGAGCTCCAGCCCGAATTCGGCCAACTCGGCGGCGCGCGTCTCCAGCCGGTCGCAGGCAGGTTCGTCCAGCTCGATCACCTCCGGCAACAGCAACGCCTGCGCCGCCACGCCACCATCGCTCATCGCGCGGCGCATCCGCTCGAGCACCAGCCGCTCATGCGCCGCATGCTGGTCGACCAGCACCAGCCCGTCCTCGGCCTCGGCGACGATATAGGTCCGCGCGACCTGTCCCCGCGCTACGCCGAGCGGAAAGCTGGTAACGCCCGGCACCGGCTCGGCGGCGGGTTCGGCGCGCGCCTGGGGCGGCGCGATGAAGCTCGGGCGACGGTCGAACACCGCATTGTGGCGGGCCAGAGTCTCGGTCCCGCTATGGCCGATACCCCATAGATTCGCTTGCGGCTCCGGCACGGGCGCGGCCGGCTGCTCGGCCTGCCACAGCCCCATCACCGCGGCATCGGCGCGCTGCACGCTGCGATGCCCAGCCTCATCCAGAGCACGCCTCAGGCCGCTGACGATCAGCCCGCGCGCCAGCTGCGGATCGCGGAAGCGCACCTCGGTCTTCGCCGGATGGACGTTCACATCGACCTGATCGGCGGGCACGTCGAGGAACAGCGCCACCACCGGATGCCGGTCGCGCGCCAGCATCTCGGCATAGGCGCCGCGCACCGCGCCATTGAGCAGCCGGTCTTTCACCGGGCGCCCGTTGACGAACAGATACTGATGGTCGGCAATCCCGCGGTTGAACGTCGGCAGGCTGGCCACCCCGCCCAGCACATGGCTTTCACGCTCGAAATCGACGCCGACGCTGTTGGCGGCAAGATCGCGATCGGTCAGCGCGGCGACGCGCTCGGGCCGGGTCATCCCCTCCTGCACACTCAACACGCGGCGTCCGTCATGCTCGACCGAGAAGCCGAGGTCAGGCCGCGCCATCGCCAGCCGCTTCACCACATCAAGGCACGCGGCATATTCGGCGCGGGTCGAGCGCAGGAACTTGCGCCGTGCGGGCACTTTCTCGAACAGCCCGTCCACCCGCACGCGCGTGCCGGGCGGAAGCGCCGCGGGGCCTTCGGCCGTCAGCGCGCCATTGTCGACCGTTCGCGCCCAACCTTCGGCACCGCGCACGCGGCTTTCGATCGTCAGCCGCGCGACGCTCGCGATCGAGGGCAACGCCTCGCCGCGAAAACCCAACGTCGTGACGGCCTCGATCGCGTCGTCAGGCAGTTTGGAGGTTGCATGCCGCTCCAATGCCAGCGCCATTTCGGCGCGGTCCATGCCGCAGCCGTCGTCGGTCACTTCGATCAGGTCGATGCCGCCCCCTGCGAGGCGAACCGCGATCCGGGAGGCCCCGGAATCGATGGCATTTTCCACAAGTTCCTTAAGCGCGCTGGCGGGGCGTTCCACCACTTCGCCGGCGGCAATTCGGTTGACAAGATGCTCTGGGAGACGGCGTATTGACATGAACGCCGGTGTAGCCCAAGCGGCGCCATTCCGCGACCCGCATCCGTTAGATTTGAGTCCGCCTGATCGGGGCTGGAGTCGATCCGCCCGGATCGGTCCGGATTAGTCTCAGTGCGATTAAGCGGCTTGGGCCCAGCCGCAACAGGACGGTGCGATCAAATGGTATTTTCCCGCCTTTTCAAGTTCATGTCTCACGATCTGGCAATCGATCTGGGAACCGCGAATACGGTCGTGTACCTGCGCGGGCGCGGGGTCGTCCTGAACGAACCGTCCGTGGTAGCGGTCGAAACAATCAATGGCGTCAAGCGCGTCAAGGCTGTCGGCGACGACGCCAAGCTGATGATGGGCAAGACCCCGGGCAGCATCGAAGCGATTCGTCCGCTGCGCGACGGCGTGATCGCCGACATCGATGTCGCCGAAGAGATGATCAAGCACTTCATCCGTAAGGTGCATGGCGGACAACGGCGATTCATGCGCTGGCCCCAGATCGTGATCTGCGTGCCCTCCGGCTCCACTTCGGTCGAGCGCCGCGCGATCCGCGACGCCGCGTCCAACGCGGGCGCAAGCCAGGTGATGCTGATCGAAGAGCCGATGGCGGCTGCGATCGGCGCCGACATGCCGGTGACCGAGCCGATCGGCTCGATGGTCGTCGATATCGGCGGCGGCACCACCGAAGTCGCCGTGCTGTCGCTGCGCGGCCTCGCCTATTCGACCTCGGTTCGCGTCGGCGGCGACAAGATGGACGAAGCCATCGTCTCCTATGTCCGCCGCAACCATAACCTGCTGATCGGCGAGAGCACCGCCGAGCGCATCAAGCAGGAAGTGGGCGTCGCGAAGCCGCCTGCGGACGGCGTCGGCAAGACGATCCACATCAAGGGCCGCGACCTCGTCAACGGCGTGCCCAAGGAAATCCAGATCAACCAGGGCCAGATCGCCGAAGCGCTGAGCGAGCCGGTCGGCACGATCGTCGAAGGCGTGCGCATCGCGCTCGAGAATACCGCTCCCGAACTTGCGGCGGACATCGTGGATCAGGGCATCGTCCTCACCGGCGGCGGCGCGCTGCTCGAAGGGATTGACGAGGTGCTGCGCGACGAGACCGGGCTGCCCGTCACCGTCGCGGAAGACCCGCTCACCTGCGTCGCACTCGGCACCGGGCGCGCGCTCGAGGATCCGATGTTCCGCGGCGTGTTGCTCGCAGTCTGATAAGGGCGACGGGAGATGGCGCCGCCACGCAACCGGCGCCCCGGATTTTCACGGCGGGCGCAGTACGGCCTCTTTATCAGCTATGTCCTCGCGGGCGGCGGTGTGCTGGTCGGCGTGGTCTTGCTGCTGCTCTCGACCTTGCATCCGCCCGCCTTCGCGGCGGTGCGGGGGACGTTCTCCGAGCTGGTGACGCCGGTCGCCTCCGGCCTTGACGGGGTGCGCCGCGGCGTTTCCGGCATCCCGTCGGGCATCGGCAGCTTTTTCGGGGTGCGCAGCGAGAATGCCGCCCTGCGCGCCGAGGTCGAGGCCAACCGCAAACTGGTCGAGGAAGCACGGATCGCCGCCTATGATAACCGGCGGCTGCGCGCGACGCTCAGGCTGCGCGACCGGATCTCCGCACCCGTGGTCACCGCACGCCTCGTCTATTCGACGGGATCGAGCACCCGCCGCTTCGCGACGCTCAACGCGGGATCGTGGCAGGGCGTAAGCGCCGGACAGCCGGTGCGCAGCGCCGACGGGCTGATCGGTCGCGTAGTCGAGGTCAGCCCGAATACCGCTCGCGTGCTGCTGATCCTCGATCCCGAGAGCATCGTTCCCGTGCGCCGCGTGCGCGACGGCCTGCCGGCCATCGCCGCCGGACGCGGCGACGGGCTGATCGAGATCCGCTCGGCAGGCGCGGCGCAGGTGCTGTTCGAACCGGGCGACGCCTTCGTCACCTCGGGTACCGGCGGCATCTTCCCGCCCAACATCGCGGTAGCCCAGGTCCGTAACCGCGCGCGCGACACCGCTGAAGGCACACCCTACGCGAGCCCCGACACGCTCGACTATGCGGTCGTGCAGCAGAGCTATTTCCCGGAGGCCGGCACGGTGCGCGCGCCAGAGGCTGCGCCGCGGTGAGCGGATCGCCCTTTGCCGGCCTGGGCAAGGTCGACACCTCCGCCCGTGCCCGCTGGCTCGCCCCGCTCTCGATCGTCATCGGGTCGCTGACGGTGCTGGTGCCGTTCAAGGCATCCTTTCCGATCCTCCCGCCGCTCGGGCTGATGATGCTGCTCGCGTGGCGGCTGCATAGACCCGACCTGTTGAAGCCTTGGGCAGCGGTATTGCTGGGGTTCGCCGACGATCTGGTCAGCGGACAGCCGATGGGCAGTTCGATGGTGTTCTGGACGGTGTCGTTCATCGCGATCGATGTGCTAGATACGCGGATCGTGTGGCGTGATTTCCTTCAGGACTGGCTGCTGGCAGCAGGCGCGATCGGCTTCTGCCTGATCGGCGGCCGGCTGGTCGCTGCGCCGCTGGGCGCGCATGTCGATACCGTATTGCTGATCCAGATCCTCATCGCGATCGCGTTGTTCCCGGTCCTGTCGCGCCTCGTCGCCCGGCTTGACGGCAAGCGGAGGACAAGGTGAACGGCCCCGTCCGCATGATCAGCGAGGCGCAGCAGACCTACAGCTTCTCGCGGCGCGCGGTGTTCCTGGGCGCTGCGCAGGTGGCCGGTGCGCTGATCCTTGCCGGCCGCATGACCTGGCTCTCGGTCTTTGAGAACGACAAATACCGGCTTCTCGCAGAGAGCAATCGCGTCAATCTGACGCTGATCCCGCCGCGACGCGGCTGGATCGTTGATCGCGCCGGGGTGCCGATCGCAAACAACCGTACCGATTTCCGCGTCGATATCATCCCCGACCGAATGGAGAAGGACAGCCGCGACCGCGTCCTCGCCTCGCTGCGCGATCTGCTGGCGCTGACCGCCGAAGACCTGACCCGGATCGAGGACGATCTGAAGGGCGCAGCCGGCTTCCAGCCCGTTCAGGTCGCAGAGAATCTGGACTGGGAGCACTTCGCTGCGGTCAGCGTGCGCCTGCCCGAGCTGCCCGGCGTCGCGCCCACCCGCGGTTTTGCGCGCAATTATCCCGCGGGCGCAGCCGTCGCGCATCTGGTCGGCTATGTCGGCGCGGCGACGGCGGAGCAGTTCAAGGCGACCAAGGACCCGTTGCTCGTCACCCCCGGCTTCAAGCTTGGCAAGGACGGGCTGGAGAAGGTGCTTGAGGGCGAGCTGCGCGGCAAGGCGGGCGCCAAGCGCGTCGAGGTCACCGCGCGAGGCAAGCTGGTCCGTGAACTCGCCACGCGCCCGGACGAACCCGGCAAGACGATCCGGCTGACGATCGACGCGGGACTCCAGGAATATGCCGCGCGGCGGCTGGGCAATGAATCGGGCTCGGTGACCGTGTTCGACGTCACCAATGGCGATATCCTCGCGATGGTGTCGATGCCCGCCTACGACCCCAACGCCTTTTCGGACGGGATCAGCCGTACCGAGTGGAAGATGCTGTCGGAGGACGACCACCTCCCGCTGATGAACAAGACGCTTCAAGGTCTCTATCCACCCGGGTCGACCTTCAAGCCCGCGACCGCGCTCGCCATCCTGGGCGGAGGGATAGATCCCAATCGCGTCGTCTATTGCAATGGCGGCTACCAGCTCGGCAACCGCCGCTTCGGCTGCCTTGGCCGTCACGGGCCGATGACGATGCACACCGCGATCGCGCGCAGTTGCAACACCTATTTCTACACGATGGGACGTGAAGTCGGCATCGAAGCGATCGCCACCGCCGCCCGCAAGCTGGGCTTCGGCGCGGAGTTCGACCTCCCTTTGCCCTCCCAGCGTTATGGAACCATCCCCGACAGCGCGTGGAAGCTGCGCCGCTACAAACAGGAATGGACGCAGGCAGACACGCTCAACGCTGCGATCGGCCAGGGCTATGTCCTCGTCAGCCCGTTCCAGCTGGCGCTCTCCGCCGCACGTATCGCGTCGGGACGTGAACTGATCCCGTCGCTGCTCGCGGCGAAGCGCAACGCGCCCGTCCATCTCGACTTCCCCGAATCGCATCTTGCCATCGTCCGCGCGGGAATGGACGAGGTGGTGAATGGCCGCGGCACCGCGGGCGCGTCGAAGCTGCGGCTCGATGGCATTCGCATGGGCGGCAAGACCGGCACCGCGCAGGTGCGCCGGATCATGGACCGCAACCGGGGTCAGGGCGGCGAGTGGAAGTATCGCGACCACGGCCTGTTCGTCTGCTTCGCGCCGGTCGACAATCCACGTTATGCCGCATCGGTGGTGATCGAGCACGGCATGGGCGGAGCGCGCGCCGCGGCCCCGGTGGCGAAGGACGTGCTCACCTGGCTGTTCGACCGGCAGCAGGCGATCGAAACGCTCGCCCGGTTCGAGACCGAATGGGGCGGAGATATCCGCGCGCGAATGGCCGCCAAGGACAAGGCCTATCGTGCCGCACAGGGCCTTCCCGCAGCAGCGCCCACGCCGGGCGCCACACCATCGCCGACGCCGACGCCCACCGCCTCACCGCGCGCGACGCCGTCGCCTGTGCCTCGACAGGCGGCACCCGCTGCCGCTCCGCCCTCTCCCACCGCTTCGCCACAGGTCCCCAGCGAATGAGCCGTCCCGGTTTCGTCCCCGCCCCGCTGGCGCAGCTCCCGTGGTTCATCATCCTGCTCGTCAGCGCGATCGGGGCGTTCGGCGTGGTGGTGCTGTTCTCCGCAGCGGGAGGCGATCCTAAATGGGCGATGCCGCAAGGGGTCCGCTTCGGGGTCTTCCTCGTCATGGCGCTGGCGCTGTCCCGCGTGCGGGTAAGTCACTGGTCGATGATCGCCTTTCCGCTCTACGCCATCTTCCTCGTCATGCTGATCGGGGTGGAGTTGCTCGGTGCGGTCGCAGGCGGGAGCCAGCGATGGCTCGACCTCGGCTTCATCCGGATTCAGCCATCCGAGATGATGAAGGTCGCAATCGTTCTCGCCTGCGCCAAATTCTACGACATGCTTCCATCGAGCGAGATCCGCCGCTTCGGCGCGATCTGGCCTGCCGCAGCGATGATCGGGGTTCCCGCCGCGCTGGTGATGCTCCAGCCCGACCTCGGTACCGCGTTGATGATCACTGCGGGCGGGCTGACCGTCATGTTCCTCGCCGGAATACCGCTCCGCCTCTTCATCGGCGGCACGCTCGCGCTGGCGGTCTCGGTGCCAATCATCGTCAATTATGTGCTCCACGATTATCAGCGCAACCGGGTGCTGACCTTCCTCAACCCGGAGAATGATCCGCTCGGCACCGGCTATCATATCAGCCAGTCCAAGATCGCGATCGGATCGGGCGGCTGGTTCGGCAAGGGCTTCCTCAACGGTACCCAGAGCCATCTCGACTATCTGCCCGAAGGGCATACCGACTTCGCACTGGCAACGATGATGGAGGAATGGGGGTTGATGGGCGGCCTGTTCGTCATCATCGCCTTCGGCCTGCTGATCCGCTGGGGGATCATGGTCGGCGTGCGCAGCCAGACCCGCTTCGCCAAGCTGACCGCGGCGGCGATCTCCACCACGATCTTCTTCTACGTCTTCATCAACATGGCGATGGTGATCGGTATAGCTCCGGTTGTCGGCATTCCGCTGCCGCTGATCAGCTTCGGCGGATCGGCGCAGATGACGACGCTGATCTGCGTCGGAATCCTGATGTCCCTCGACCGTGAAAACCGGGAAAATCGCAATACCCGCAGCTGGCAGTAGTTTTTCGTGCGAACGGGTGTTGCCAACCCGAAAACCCGATGCTAGTGGCCCCGCTCCCGACCGAGGCAGCGCCTTCCAACAGCGCTCCTGATCGCCCGGATGGACGCATAGCTCAGTTGGTAGAGCAGCTGACTCTTAATCAGCGGGTCCTTGGTTCGAGCCCAAGTGCGTCCACCACCTTCTCACTGAAATCACAGCATTTTTCTGAGAGCACCTTTCGGCGTAGAGCGCGAGGTCCGCCGCCAGATTGGGCAGACATGATAGCGGATATGGCGGCTGTGGCGGCGGAAGGCCGCGCAGCATGTCCGGGGGATATTGCCGTAGCGGCCGGTTCTTCGCGGCCTTGGCGTCCGCAAGCGAACAGGACGGTGGCACGTCGAGCACCTGCTGTTCGACGCGCCGACGGGCCACAGGCGGACGGTATCCAGCCCTGCTCGCTCCGCCAGGGCGGACTGAATGCTCGCTTTGAGGACGCATACCTGCCGAGCCAACATCCCCTTGCAATGTTGGATTTCGCCTGCTCACCTCATCCAGTCGCATGACGACCGCTCTTTGACCCCGTCGATCCGCACGTGCCAGACAGAAACCTGACAGCCCGCCGACAGAAGCGACCAAAGTGACAGAATGAATCGCGTTCCGCGTAATTACGTCAACTTTGGTTGACACGCGCCAGCACACCGTCAACCGCGGGCCAACCTGCCCTCCCCTCTCCGTATGCTAACCATCTTTTCAGAGGGGACGGGATGCCGCGACACGACATCCAGGGTCGTCATGAACAGCTGGCGCAGGCGATCAGCCTGCTCGATTAAGCCACGGGCTGGGACGATGCACGCGTCAGGGCTCCCGCACGAACCGTATGTTGCGAGCGCCATTCATCCACGCCGCGAATCCGTCGATTTTGCCATCAGGCGCGCGCGAGAAGACGAAACTGCTCGTGCCGCGCAACCGCGCCGTGAAGCCGTCGGCGAAGCACGGTGTCAGCGGCCATTCGACTGCAAAGGGTTGACGCATGACGAGACCGTCACCCTTCCGAACCACCAAAATGCGCCTGTCCAGCTCAGCACTGTAATAGGTTCCGACATAGGTATCCAGCGTGACGGGGTCGGCTGTGGCAGGTGCAACCGCCACGAAGCGTCGGCTGCCTCTGTCGGTACGCAGGGTGGTTTCGACGACCTTCCCCGCCTCCCGGACAAACTGCGCCATGCCTCCGTCCGCGCTCCGGAATCGGTCCTTGCCCATGGGGGTCAGCCGCTGCGTCGGCCCTCGCTGGAGCATGAGCCGCCCATCGACGATTGTTGTCGCCACGAGTTCGCCAGTCACGGGATCGCGGAACACCCCCTGGTATTGAGCGACGTCCGGGCCGGCGGGGCGGATCGGCGAAGTCATGGGCGACGGCGCCGAAGCCACGGGCTTTCTCTCGATATAGCCGGCGGCGCGGAGCGCCTGCTCGGCAATGCCCTCGCCAAGCTTCACGGGATCGACATCGCCATTGTTGCATAGGAGCACAACCGAGACGCGCTTCGCGGGATAGCGGCCCGTCCAGGCCTTATAGCCGGCAGTGGAGCCGCTATGGCCGATCAGGTGCAATCCGTGCGCCTGGGCAATCTCAAGGCCAAGGCCGTATGGGACCGGTGTACCGTTCCGCAATTTGCCCGGTGTCTGCAGAGCCGTCACCAGCGCCTCGCCGCCGGGCAGATCGGAAGGGCGGTCGAGAAACGCGTTCCAGCGCAGCAGGTCCGCGATCGTGGTGAGGAGCCCGCCATTTCCATAGACGTTGGTGAAGGGCATGTTGGCGATAAAGCCCCCGCCGCCCGAAGCATAGGCCATCGCACGTCCGGGCACGACCGTGCGGAAATCCTCCCGCCACCGGCTGTGGTTCATGCCCAATGGCTGGAACAGGCGCTGCTCGGTGAAGCGTTGCAGGCTCGTGCCGCTCGCGCGCTCGATAATGATCGCCGCGAGCGCGTAATTTGTATTGGTGTAGAGAAACTCCGCGCCGGGCGTGAAATTCAGGCCCTTCTGACGTGAGGCCAGGTCGAGGATCATGCTCAAGCTATGGACCTGGGTGCCCGGGCCGTTGCCGGTCAGGGCGAGCAGGCTCCACTGCTCGCGCAGCCCGCTGCTGTGGATTAGCAGATGCCGGATCGTGATCGGCACGCCATAGTCCGGCATCTCCGGCAAATATCGCCTGATATCGTCGTCCAGTGCCAGCTTGCCGTCCTGAACCAGCAGAAGGATCGCAGCGGCGGTGAACTGTTTGGCCAGCGAACCGGTTTCGAAAACCGTGTCGCCCGTGATCGGTACGGGGTGTTCGAGATCGGCTAGTCCATAGCCGCGTATCACCGGAGCGGTTCCGGCGATCGACACGCCTACCGCGCAGCCGGGAGTCGTCGGTGCGATCGATGCAAAGGCTGCGTCGAGGTCGATTTTGGACCGATCTTGCGGACCTGCTGTGCGTAGAAGATCCCCGCTCTCAAAAGGAGCGGCCCCCGCTACATTAGCGGAAATGCAGGACAGGACCGCGACGGCAACGAGACGCATTGAACGCATTGGACTCTCCGATGACTTGCAATCGCTCAAGCGCAGATCGAACGGCTGCCCAACAGCGGATCGGTGAATGCCCCTCAGCTTCGGTGAACGGTCGCGATGAAACCTAAGTGGATCGGCCCGAGCTCAGGCCGCCGCCGCGACCGGGCAAACCTCCAGGGCCTCGCGCAGGGCAGGCAGGCGCGAGCGGCTGACCGGCAGCGCCCCCCCTTCACTCAAGTGCAGCCGCCAGCCGCCGCCGTCACGTTCCAGCCGTTGCACCTGGGACAGGTTTGCGATCACCGATCGATGGATGCGCAGGAAGCTTGCCGGTAGTTGGCTTGCAAGCCCGTCGAGGCGCGCCGCGTGCAGCAGGCTGCGGCCGCCAACCAGTCGCAGTTCGACATAGTCGTCGGCGCCCACCACGGCCAGAATCTCCGCAATCGGAACCAGTTCGACACCACGCGCTGAAGCCACCGTCAGGCGGTCCGGCTGGCTGGCCGCATGCGTCAGCGCGGCTTCGCGGCCGCGATTGTCGCGACCGAGGCGCACGACCTCGACCATCAGCAACGGCAACACCAACCCCGCAGCCAGCAGGAAGTAGGAAAGATCGGTGAACCATTCGGGAAGGCCAAGGGCCAGCGCGAGGAACAATATGAGATAGGCAAGGGTCGGTCGCGCGCCGGGAAGCCGCCGCCACACCCCTGCCGCAGCCGGCAGGGCGGCAAGCCCAACCCCCAGGATAAGTGCCCATATCGTCTTCATTTCGAAGCCCGGCAGCAAAACGGTAACGCCCACCAGACCGACGGAGAGGCCGGTGACAATGATGCCACGCGTTCCAGACAGGAAACGAATGGAGACGTATCGCACCAGCAGGATCGCAAAGACCGCTGCCAGGGCCCAGATGGCGCTCATCCGCCAGGCATGCAGCGGGTAGGCATAGTCGAACAGCGTCCGCAGGCTCTCGACAATGGCCTGCAGCGTCGCAACGCCCGCCATCGCAGCCAGGATCAGGCTGGTCCCGGTGCGGCGGATGGCATGGATGACCCCGAAGCCGAATGCTGCGGCCAGCAATGTGCCGGCTGCGAGGAAGGTGACGGCCAGAGGCGCGATGCGCGGCGGATACGGATAGGGCAAGACCGCAACGGCCCTCATCGGTCGCGCGAAACGCAGGCCACCGTGAAAGGACGATAGTCGCAGCACCAGCACGTTTCCGCCAGGCCGCCAGATAACCTCGCTGATTGGGAAGATCGCCTGATAGCGCCCGGGGGTCTCTTCCTGTGCCGTAGCGCCCGGACGACCGTTCGCGCCAAGGTGCTTTCCATTGAGCCAGGCTTCCGATGAGGCGACCCCCGCCACATAGAGGGCGCGCGGATGGGGGTCCGTCGGGGCGTGGACGATGGTCCGGATCCAGATTTCCTGCCCTTGAGGATCAATGAAATCCCCAATCGGATGACAATCGCTGAGCACCGGATCGGTCTGACCGGCCACGCCATTACAGGCTTGCCATGTGGCGTCCCTAGCGTGCACCGGCGACATGAATATCGTCAAGAGGAAGGGGAGCACAAGGATTCGCCACATGCGTTTCCTCTAGGCTCCAGTTCCCCGAGATGCACCGCCATTCGCCGATCACGAGTGCCCTGGACCGAGCCGCCACAGCCGGGCGAGCCTTGAACGGCTCGACCGGTGTCATGACCAACACATCGCTCAATCGCCACATGCTGTGAGCAACCCGACTAGAGCTCCAGGTACCTGATGAGCGGCGGCTTTCGGGATCGTCAACGGGCGAACTGTACGACCGCAATGAGGGCGCATTCCAGCCACTCGTTCAAGTCGTGAAGCAGGCGCCCGATCCGCGAAAATGGTCCACTGGGTTTGCCCAGACCCATCCTCGAACGGCTATCGTGTGACCATGGCCATGTCTTCGAGGATAGCCTGCATGGCTTCGAAACCGCGGACGGTGAGATCGACCTGAATCCGCCGGTGATCCTGGCCATCGGTTTTCCGGCAGATCAACCCCGCGGTTTGCAGCCGGTCGAGGCGCCGCACGGCACCGGCCGGGCTCGTCCCGCATAGCAAGGTCAGTTCCTTGACGCACAGCAGCCGGCCGGTTTGCCGCGCGATGAAGAGTTCGAGCATCATGTCCCAGGCTGCGTCGCGTGGCACGTCACCCGAGCAGATCCGTTCAAGCTTACGCCGCGCCTCGAGCACGCTGCGGGCGACAGAGGCGAGCACCACACTCTTCTCCGCCTGAGTGATATCCGCCTGCTGAGTGGCACCTGCCAGGAGTGACGAGGCTACTGGAGCGTTCATCGCGCGGGCTCCAGTTCTGTTTTTGCAGGCGATTCCATTGTGTGGCTCGCCACGCGCAAGGCCGAGACGAGGCGATGGATGCCGCTGCCATGCGATCCCTTGAACAGAACGGCGTCGCCGTCGCGCAGTAGCCTGGGAAGCGCAGCGCCGAGCGCCTCGATGGACGGAGCGTGCTCGCCCCGCTGCGCGATTCCGACCCGCTCGCGAAAGCCGAGATAGAGATCGCCGACCGTATGTACGGTACGGATCGACGGGGTGACGCACGCGGCGAGCGCATCATGATAGGCTGCGGCATCATGCCCCAGCTCGAGCATCTCACCGAGTATTGCCATGCGTCCGTTAGCCTTTGTCTCGGCAAGCCGCTCCAAAGCGGCCGCCATGGATGCGGGATTGGCGTTGTAGCTGTCGTCGATGATCGTGAGCCGCCGCCCGTCAAACGTGATTTCGAACATTGCTCCCCTGCCGTCGAGCGCCTCGAAACCCGCGAGTGCGTGCAGGCCCGGCTCGACGGACAGGCCGAGGCCATCGAGCGCCGCCAGGACCGCAAGGCTGTTGCGTGCGATATGCGCGCCTCTCGCTGCAACGTGGAACCGGCGCTCGCCGTGCGGCGTCTGCGCCACGACGTTGCCTGAGGCTGGATCATACGCGTCGAGTCGATAGGCGGCTGCGGTCGAGGTGCCGTAGAAGATGAGCCGAAGCCCACGCGCGAGCGCGAGGGCGGCCACCGTATCGCATTCGGGCATGTCGTGATTAAGAACGACCAGCCCGCCCGCTCCCATACCCTCGAAAATCCGCGCCTTGCGCCGCGCAATCGTAGCCAGATCCCAGTGATACTCGAGATGTGCGGGGGCAATATCGGTGAACACAGCAACGTCTGGTCGGGCCAGCGCCGCATTCTGGCGCATCCGACCGATCGCGAGTTCGAGCACGATATATGCCGCGTCCTGTGGGACTGACGCGAGGTTCCATGCGACGCCGAGCGGCACATTCGCGTTCGATCGGGTTCGCCCGACCTCGCCATAGGGTTCCAGCGCCTCGCCCAGCATGGCGACGAGCGTGGTCTTACCGACACTGCCCGTAACACCGATCACCCAACCCTTGAGGCGACTACGAGCGTCGCGACCGAGTGCAGCCACCGCGGCGGCCGGATCGCTGACATGAAGCGTCGGGACGCCGCTGGCCGCGAACCGTGCCGGCTCGGACGTCAGGATCGCGGCGGGCACGACCGGAAGCCGCTCCACGGCCTCCGGCAGCATCCCGATCTCGCCTTCGCGGAAGCGTGCCGCGACCATGTCTCCCGGGCGGAAGCCCGGCGCATGAATGGCCAGGCCCTGCGCCTGCCAGCCATCGCCAGGATCCTCGATCCATGCTCCACAGGCTGCCTGCGCGACGGCAGCGGCACTCCAGCTGGATCGCGCCTCGTGCCGTTCGCTCAGATGACGGCGATAGGCGACAAGGCCGGAGAGGTAATGCTCGACATCATCGATCCGCACGCGGAAGCCGTGATGGCGGATGAAGAAGCTGCCGGTGATCCGCGCGGGGTTGGCGAAGAACATTGCGAGTTCGGGCCAGAAATGGCCGTTGAGGAGATAGTGAGCACGGGTGTGCATCGCGCGATCGAAATGCGCGAGATCGAAGCCGTCGAGCAGGTGCAGGTGCGCCGGATCGGCGCGCAGCCGGGCAATGACCTGCTCGCTCGCCATCATCAGTTCAAGCAGGGTCGGGAATGTGGTGACGCGCCTCTCGACGAAATCGAGATGATCGCGGACATTGTCGAGCGCGAAGCGGAACCAGCGCTCCTCCGGCCGATGCCGGGTCAGCGCTGCAACGGCATAGCCCAGCCAGTGATCATGGGCCTTTGCATGCCCCGCCGCCTCGAAGTACGCGAAGGCGCGCTCCACCGCGTCGAGCCAGCGCGCATCGCCGGTCAGTTCGTAGAGACGCATAAACCCGAATGCGGCCTCGCCGTCATAATAGATGATGCGGAACGGCTCGCGCACCTCGAGCCCGGGATAGCCGAGCACGTGCACGAAGCTGCCATCGGGGCGCTGCATGTGAAGCACGCCTGCAGCCAGCCGCTCGAGCAGCGGACGATACCCATCGCTGCCGATGACCTCGGAATATTTGACCAGTGCCAGCAGGCACACGGCATTGCCGCCGAGCTTCACCTCGCCATTGGCTTCGGTGAGAAAGGCCGCGGGCTCTCCGTCCGGCAGCGTTGCCGAGCGGATCAGCGTACCAGTCAGATAGTTGAGCGCGCGGCGGATCGCATCAAGCAGAACCGGCGCGCGCGTGACTTCCCACGCTTCGAGCATGGCATAGACGCTGCTCGCGTGGCGCAGCGCATTATATGCATCGATCGGCCGGTCGAAACAGGGGTGCCAACCATAGTCGAACCGCCCGTCGAGTTGCACCTGATCGGCGAGATACAGGCTGCCCGCATCGATCAGCGTGCGCAGCCGGTCGGGATCGAGACGGTCGATCCGCCGCCGCCCGCCATTGCGCCCTGTCGGCCCGATCGGATGGGTCATGCCGTCCTCGCCGACAAAGGCGCCGGCAGTGGCAAAGGTCCAGACCGGCACGTCATCGCCCAGATCGAGCTCCGTCGACCCGTATTTGAGGCAGGCGTAGATGGCGAAGTTGTCGGGATTGAGTTGTGCGCACGGCTCGGCCCGCCCGCCATAGAGCATGGCGTTGGCGTTGAGTTCGGTTTCCAGGAATGCTCGTTCGAACGCTGCGTCGAGTGCAATACCGAGACGGAAGTAGTTGCGTTTTGTGCGCGACACTCGTTCGCGCAACGCCCCCCAGGTCGTGCAATCGCAGGCGATGATCCAGTCGGCACGCAGCAATCGCATCGCGGCAGCGTCCTGCGGCAGTTGCGCCGCGGCCTCGCTCCACGCTGCCTCGGCGGTCCCGCCCGCGCCGGTGACCACCCGGGCGCGCTCGTTTCCGCTGCTCCACGACAGGAACAGCACTGCCCGCCGGGCGCCTTCATGTGGGATAACGGGAGCTGTGACGCAGGCAGTGCGGAGGGCGGCGAGCCGGGCTTCGATCGGAGCGCTCATCGCTCGCGCAGCGCCTCCCGCGCGCGATTGAGCGGTTTGAGCAGATATTGCAGCACCGTCTTGCTGCCAGTGTGGATGTCGACGGTGGCAATCATGCCCGCGCCGATCGGAAATTTCCGGCCAGCCTTGTTGACCAGCGCGTCGCTGCGCGTGCGGACGAAGACGCGATAGTAAAAATGGTCGCGGTTGACCTCGTCCTGGATCGTGTCGGGGGAGATGCTGGCGACCTCGCCTTCGAGCCCGCCATAGATCGAATAATCATAGGCCGAGATCTTGACGCTGGCGCGCTGGCCGGGGCGGATGAAGGCGATATCGCGCGGCGACATGCGCGCCTCGATCAGCAGCTTTTCGTCAAGCGGCACGATCTCCATCAGCCGCCCGTTGGGCGGCACCACGCCGCCGATCGTCGACACCTCGATATTCTTGACGATCCCGCGCACCGGCGAGCGCAAGGTCAGCCGTTCGAGCGTATCGGAGCGCCCGCGCACCACCGGCGCCAGTGCCTCGGCGTCCTCGCTGACCTTGGCCAGTTCCTGCCGTGCCTCGACTGCATATTGCGAGCGGATGTCCGATTTCTTGAGCTCGAGTTCGGCGCGTTGGCGCTGCAGGCGCAGCATCTCGACATTGCTCGCCGCGCCGACCTTGAACAGGCGCTCGGCGATATCGAGTTCCTTGCTCACCAGCGCCATCGACTTGTCGATCAAACCACTCGAATCCGCGAGGCTGCGCCGCCGCGCGGCATAGAGCCGCTCTTCGTCCGCCTTCAGCTCAGGAAATTCATCGAGCTCAGCCGGGAATTTGAGCGATACGCCATTGGCCTCCGCTTCAAGGCGGGCCGAGCGGGCAAGCGCCGCTCTATACTTGGCCGCGCTCTCGTCCATCGTCGAAACCGCCTGTGTGGGGTCAAGCTGGGCGAGCAGCTGGCCGGGTTCGACGATATCGTCCTGACGCACCGCGAGTTTGGCGAGGATACCGCCTTCGAGCGACTGGATCACCTGCTCGCGCTTGGTCGGGACGACGCGTCCGGTGCCGGTGGACACTTCGTCAAGGCTGGCGAACCACGCCCAGCCGAGCGCCGCGGCGAACAAGGCGGCGATGACCCACACCGTCCGGCGCGAGGCGGCGAGCTTGCCTTCTCCCTCATCGCCGAATGCGTCGGCGTCATGCCAGGCCAGCGTCGTCATGCGGCACGCATCGGCGCTGCGCGCATCGCGTTGAGCGCTTCGGTCTTCGGCGCATCGAGCACGATCCGCCCCTGATCGACCACGATCACGCGATCGACCAGATCGAGCACGCGCATACGGTGCGTGGCGACGACCACCGTGCGATGCGTGCTCCATGCACCGAAGCGCTCGAGGAAGCGGCGCTCGGCAGCCTCGTCCATCGCCGCGGTAGGCTCGTCGAGCAGCGCTATGGTCGGATCGCGTAGCACGAGGCGCGACAGCAACAATGCTTGCAGCTGGCCGCCCGACAGGCCGCGCCCGCCCTCGAGCACGACATGCTCCAGCCCGTCGCGCAGGCGCCGTACGAACTGGTCGGCGCCGGTCATCGCCAGTGCGGCGAGGATATCGGCACTGCCGGCATTGGGCGCGCCGAGCAGCAGATTCTCGCGCAATGTGCCATGAAACAGCCGGCTGCTCTGGGTAAGCAGCCCGACGTCGCGGCGGACATCGGCCGGGTCGATCTGATGCAGCGTGAGATCGTCGAGCAGGACTTCCCCCGACAGCGGCTGGAGCATGCCCGACAGCGCCTGAAGAAGGGTCGACTTGCCGGCGCCGTTGCGACCGAGGATCGCGACTTTCTCCCCCGCCGCCATATCGAGCGAGTCGATCTGAAGTACGGGCGGGGCGTTGGCCTCGCCATAGCCGAACACGCCTGCACGGATCGTGAACTGCCCCGTCGCGGCGGCGAGCGGGACGCGCTGAGTCGCGTCGGCGGTATCGACCGGAAGCGCCATGATCTGGTCGAGGCTGCCCATCGCGATGCGCGCGTGCTGCCAGCGGCTGAGCAACTGGGTCACCTGCGCCATCGGTCCCATCATGCGCGACCCCAGCATCGATGCGGCGATGAGACCGCCGGTAGTGAGGTCGCCCGCGATCACCATCGGTGCGCCTATCAGGATCACCGCGGCATAGGCGGCGGCCTGAACGTTCTGAGTCCATGCGGTGAGGCCGTTGGTGAGGCTGCGCAGCTTGAGCTGCGCCTCACCCGCCACCGCATTGTAATGGTTCCACTGGCGCTGGAACCGTTCCTCGGCCTGCAGCGCCTTGAGATCCTCGATGCCCTGAACTGCCTCGATCAGCATCGCGTTGCGCAGCGAGCTTTCGCGCATCGCTTCGGTCGCAAGCGCGCGCAGTCGCCGCTGCAGCAGCAGGCCGGGCAGCGTCATCAGCACCAGCGCGGCGAGCGGCACCAGCGCGAGCAATCCGCCGATATAGAAGAGCACACCGGCAAACAGCAGGAAGAAAGGCAGGTCGGCCACCGCGGAGACGGTGGTCGAGGTGAGCAGGTCACGTACCTGATCGAGATCGCGCAGCTGCGCGATAAAGGTACCGGTCGAACTCGGCCGTTCGCGATTGCGCACGCGCAGGGCATGGCCGAACACGACATCCGAGATGCGCAGGTCCGCGCGTTTGCCCAGCACATCGACCAGATTGGTGCGCAGCCGGCGCAGCAGAAAGTCGAACAGCAGCGCGATCATCACCCCGACGAACAGGATGTAGAGCGTGGGCAAAGATCCGGCCGGTACAACGCGATCATAGACCTGCATCGAGAACAGCACACCGGCGAGTCCGAGGCAGTTGGTGACGAGCGAAGCCACCGCAACGTGGCCATAGGCATAGGCGTCGCGCGCAAGGATGCGGCGCAGCCAGCTTTCTTCGAACGGGCGGATATAGGTATCGACCCGCGCATCAGGCGCCGAGCGCAGCGGGCGTGGCACGAAATAACTCGCCGCGAAATGCTTGATATCGGCGAGCGGAAGCCGGGTCTCTATTCCGCCTTCGCCCGCGACATAGCAGGCCGCGGCCTCATAGGCGTCGATCGCAGTGACCAGCACGAGATCGCCGCTCGACAGCTTGACGATCACCGGCAGGCGCCAGCTGTCCAGCCGCATCGCAGACGGATCGACCACGCGCAGCGAAAGCCCGTTGGCGCGCGCGATCGCCCGCACGCATTCTTCCTCGCCGTTCTCGCTCCGCCATAGCCCGGCAAGCCGGGCGCGCTGCTCCGAAACCGGCAACCGGAAATGGCGTGCGGCCAGACTCAACATCTCGAGCCAGCCTTCGATCGGCGCTGCTTCTTGCAGCGGCAGAAGGAAGGTGGCGTGCGCGTTCACAGTGTCACCCCCCGCACGGTCTTTCCGGTCAGCCCGAACATCTGCCGCGCGCGCCCCGAATAATGGAGGCATTCCATCTGCAGGCGGCGCAGGTCGTGGACCGTGTTGGCGGCGTCGAAACGCACCTGATGCAATTCCTGCTCGGCGTTGAGCAGGTCAACCAGCGTGCGCGTGCCCATATCGAGATACTGGAGCCGGTAGAGCTTGCCCGTCTGCTCCATGTTCTTTTCACGCGAGCCCAGTGTGGCGAGCAGCTGGCCGAGCCCGGCGACCTGCTGCTGCGCCTCGCTCAGCCGCTGGCCGGCCTCGGTTCGCGCGCGTTCCGCTGCGGCATCGGCGGCGCCGGCGGCATAGCTCGCCCCCCGCGCCCGGGCACGCGATGCGCCGCCGTTGAAGACGTTGGTCGTGACGCGCAGCCCGAAATTATAGGTGCTGCGGGTACCGAACGGCGAGAGCAGGTCGGTGGCCGCGTCCCCGCCGAACGCAATTGTCGGCTTGCGCTCTGCCTGGCTGCGCCGCACGTCCGCGGAAGCACGTTCCTTGAGCGCGTCGGCGATCATCACCGCGGGTATCTCGTCCATCGACGGCGATGCACGCGAGCAGCTTTCCCCCAGCCACGCCGGTACCGCGGCCGAGGCCGCCGGCGGCGCCTTGCGCCCGGTCAGATAGGTGAGATTACTGCCCCAGCGGCGCTTTTCGGCCTCGATCTGGGTGAGCGTCGCTTGCGCGGCCTCAAGCCGGGCCTGTGCCTGCAACGCGTCCGACTTGGTCGCCGCCCCCAGCTCATAGCGGGCGCGAACCATGCGATTGATCTGACCGACGCGTTCGAGCTGTGCAATCGCGACGACGCGCAGGGCGTTGGCGCGCTGCAGTTCGATCACGGCCAGTCCAGTTTCGCGCAGCAGCAAATCGGTCGCGAGCAGCAGTTCGGCCCGTCCGGCACGCGTGTCGGCCTGCGCCGCGTCGACGGTGGCGCGAGTCTTGCCGAAGTCGAACAACATCTGCGACGCGCCGACTTGCGGGCGCGGGCGCCAGTTCGCGCCGAGGTTGTTGTCATAGCCCATGCCGACACCGGCGTTGATCTGCGGGGAATAGGCGGCGCGGGCGACGTTGACGTCCTCGCCGCGTGCGTTGAACGTGCCGGCTGCCTGGCTGAGCGAGGGGTGCCAGGCGACAGCCTCCAGCGCTGCCCCCTCGAGCGTTATTGTTTCGGACTGTTGCGCCAGTGCATTGGACATAAGCGCGGCAATTGCCGTCGCCGTTGCGCCAAGAACGCCGCACAGCCCGAAGCGACGATGAAAGCCCACCATCGTGCCGATCCTCTCTGACCGACACCAGATTTGCAAATGATCGTTAAAAGTTAACTAACGAACTAATAATTGCGTCAAGATATATTCTTGATCGATTTAATCAATCAAGGATATCCACCCGTATTACTTCCGTTATTGATCTTATCAATCTCATCATTGACCGGAAGTTGACTTATCACGTCCTGCGCATGGTATTCATGCACCAGATCATCGCGGGTCAGCGGCTTGGCCGTTTGTTCGGTGTCGCTGCGTCCGAGATAGGTTTCGAGTACCTTCTCAAGTTCACCCTGCCCCTCGAACATTTCATGGACCAGGCTATCGAACTTGCTGATACTTGCCAGATCGTCATTGGGTTGCACATGACTGCCGATCAGCGTGTCGAGCGTGATGGTATCGAAGCCCGAATCGTCGAGCACCGTCGTGACCGAGAGCGGCTCGGCCGGCCCGTCGGCGGGCATGTCGATCGTCACGGTGAGCGTTGCGGTCGAGACCGCGCCGCCCGGCTGGACAATCTGGTAGGTGAAGCTCTCCGACAGGTCTGCCGGCGCGTAGGCGAGGCTGGCATGCGGGGTGTAGACATAGTTGCCCGTCTCATCGACCGTCAGCGTGCCGTACACGCCGCTGACGGTGACAGGGGTGTCGCCGATCTCGGTGAACCCACCCGGCGTCTGGATACGCACGGTCGCGAACGCGCTGCCGACCGCATCATTGTCGAGCAGGTCGCCGGTGGCCGGCGTCGTCCCGGTCGCGACGAACTGATCGAGATGCGTCACGCTCTCTGCAACATAGACGCTGGTGCCATAGCCGGTGCCGACGACATTGGTGCTGGACACGGTGTAATTATAGACACCCGGTGGAAGATCCTGGAGGGTGAAGCTGATGCCCGAGCCGAGCGGCAGCCCCGCCACCGCGGTCTGGGTCACCGTTCCGACGACGGTGCCGCCGGCGTCGTAGACCGTGATCGTGTAGGTCGGCAGCAGCGAGAGCAGGCCGGTGCGGATCGCAGTAATCGTGATGTCGGCGCTGCTGTTCGCGGCGATGGTGAAGGTGTCGCTGCCCTCGCGCGTGACCGGCAGCACGAGCGCGCCCGGCGTATTGAAGCTGAACTCGAGCGCCGCGGGCACATCGGTCACGACATTCTCGTAACTCACACCCGCGACCGCGCTGTCGTTCGCCGCGACCGGCGCGGCGGTGACGTCGTCGCTGCCGATCGTGATCGACAAGGTCGCGCTCTCCAGTTCGCCGTCGCTGGGATCGCGCAGCGTGTAGGTGAAGACGTCAGTCCGCCCGATCACCGAAGCGCTCGCGCTCGGCGTATAGCTGTAGCTGCCGTCGCGGTTGATGATGAGCGTGCCATAGGCGCCGTTGACGACCGTCCCGTCGACGGTGACCTGGGTGGTCACGCCGTTGACGGTGACGCTGGTCACCGCTGTGCCCGGGCTGACCAGGTCGATCTCACCGCCGGGGCCGGGATCGGTGATGACGTTGCCGGTCGCCGTACCCGGCACAACGCCGCCGATCTCGGTGAAGTCCGAATCCGTGCCGCTGACGTTGAGGGTGCCGAGCAGCCCCACTCCGGCCGCGCCCTGGAAGGTCAGGAACGCGCGATAGTCGCCCGGCCCCAGCGTCTCGTTCGCGACGAGGTTGCCATTGAGCAGGCTAAGCTGGAGCAGCGTGCTGTTACCCGGCCCTTCGACCGCGACCCAGTTGGTGCCGTCGAAGCGCTGCACGATCACCGTATAGCCGCTGAGCACGCCGATATTCAGCAGCGCGTCATAGGTGAAGCTGGCATCAAGGCTGTGCCCGTCCGCCACGGTGAACTGGACGCTGGGCGTGCCCAGCACCTGCGCATCAAGGTTGAGCAGTCCGAGCGAGACCAGCGCCAGATACTCCGCATTGCCGTGGTTCACGCTGGTCGTGACGGGCAACAGGTCGATATTGACGGTATCGCTATTGTCGAACGCGTCGATATCGAACGGCGCGGCGACATTGGCGGCGCCCGAGCGATTGCCCGCGGCGTCGGCCTGAGTCACCCCGAGCGTACCGCCGGAGATCTGGGCCGGCGTAAGCCCGATCGAGAAGCTGCCATCGCCGGCGACCGTACCGGTGCCGATGACGGTCCCCGCCCCGTTGCGCACCTGGACGGTCGCGCCGGGCTCGCCGGTGCCGGTCAGCGTGGTGCCATCGCCCGACACCGCGAGCGCTGACGGCGGCGGCGGGGCAGTGATGTCGGGCGCGACCGTACTGGCCGGCGTCGAGACATTACCCGCCCCGTCAGCCTGGGTCGCGCTGACCGTTTCGCCATTGGCCTGCGGCGTGGTGAGCGTCGCCGTATAGCTGCCATTGGCGCCGACGATCGCCGTGCCGATCAGATTGCCGGCAGGATCGGTGATGCGCACGGTCGCGCCGACCTCGCCCGTGCCGGTGACGACGGTGCCATCGCCGGAGACTGCAAGCGTCGGAGCGTCGGGCGCGGTGAGATCCGGCGCGATCGCGGGTACGGGCGGCGAGACATTGCCCGCGCCATCGGTCTGGGTGACACCGAGCAACTCGCCATTGCGCTGCGGAGGCGTCAGCGTTGCGGTGTAGCTGCCGTCGCCGGCGACAATCGCGGTGCCGAGAACCCCGCCCAACTGGTCACGCACAGTGATCGTCGATCCGGCGACGCCGGTACCCGTGACCGCCCCGCCATCCGCAGTGACGGTCGCAGTCGGTGCTGGCGGCGCGGTGCCGTCGGGGGCGATCGGATTGGCCGGCGGCGAGATGTTGCCGGCGGCGTCCGCCTGAGTGACGGTAAGCACCTGCCCATCGTCCTGCGGCACGGTCAGGGTCACGCTATAGCTGCCATTGGCTGCGACGACGGCCGTTCCGATGATCGTTCCGCCCGGATCGCGCACGGTCACCGTCGCGCCGGGCTCGCCGGCGCCGGTAACCAGCGCGCCGTCAGGCGATACCGAAGCGGCCGGAGCCGGTGGCGCGGTGATGTCCGGCGCCAGCGCCGGGGTTGCCGGAGAGACGTTGCCCGCCGTATCCGCCTGCCGCACGGCCAGCTGTTCGCCATTGGCCTGGACCGGGGTGAGCGGCACGCTGTAGCTGCCGTCTGCCACCACAATGGCGGTGCCCAGGACCACGCCGCCCGCGCCGCGAACCGTGACGGTCGCACCCGGCTCGCCCGTCCCCGTCACCGCCGTGCCATCCGGCGATACCGTCGCGACCGGAGCCGGCGGCGCGGTGATGTCCGGTGCGGTCAGCGGAATTGCCGGCGAGACATTGCCCGCAACGTCCGCTTGCGTCGCAGACAACGTCTGGCCATTGGCCTGCGCCGGGCTGAGCGTCGCAGTATAGCTCCCGTCGGCGGCCACGACCGCGGTACCGACGATCGCTCCTCCCTGACCGGTAATGCGTACCGTAGCGCCGGGTTCACCGGTGCCGGTCACGCTCGTGCCGTCCGCGCTGATCGTGGCTGTCGGGGCATCGGGCGCGGTGAGATCGGGCGCGGCAACCATAAGCGGTGGCGAGTCGTTCCCAGCCGCGTCGGCCTGCACAATCCCGAGCTGCTCGCCATTCCTTTGCGGTGGAACAAGCGTTGCCGTGTAGCTGCCGTCAGCAGCCACCACCGCGGTGCCGATCGTCGCGCCGCCGGGACCGGTGACGGTGATCGTCGCGCCCGGTTCGCCGGTGCCGGTCACGCTCGCGCCATCGGGCGCGACGGTGCCGGTCGGCGTGTCAGGCGCGGTCAGATCGGGCGCAGTCGCCGTCGCCGGGGGCGAGTCGTTGCCGGCCGGGTCGGTCTGGACCGCAGTCAGCAGTTCTCCGTCGACCTGCGGCGGTGAGAGCGTCGCGGTGTAGCTGCCGTTCGGCGCCACCGTTGCAACACCGACGACCACACCATCGGGATCGGTAATGACGATCGACGCGCCGGGCTCACCAGTACCGGTCACCTGCGTGCCATCAGCCGAAACCGTGGCAGTCGGCGCATCCGGCGCGGTGAAGTCTGGCGCTGTTGCGCTCGCCGGAGACGATGCGTTCGCTGCGGCATCGGCCTGCGTGGCAGTCAGCAACTCGCCATCGACCTGCGGCGGCGCAAGTGTCGCGCCGTAGCTGCCATTCGCCGCGACCACCGCCGTGCCGATCACGACACCCAACGGATCGCGGATCGTGACCGTCGCACCGGGTTCGCCGGTGCCGCTGGCCGTAGCCCCATCGGCACCGATCACGAGCGTCGGCGCGGCCGGTGCCGTGATGTCCGGCGCAGTCGCCGAGGCCGGCGGAGAAACATTGCCCGCCGGATCGGCCTGGGTGATGCCGAGTTGCTCGCCATTGGCCTGAGCCGGAGTGAGCGGCACGCTGTAGCTGCCATCGGGGGCAACCACCGCAGTGCCGATCACGGCCCCGCCCGGCGCAGTGACGGTGACGGTCGCCCCGGGCTCGCCGGTGCCGGTCACAGCAGTACCGTCGGGCGATACGGTTGCGGTGGGCGCATCGGGTGCAGTCAGATCGGGTGCCATCACGCTGGCGGGCGGTGAAACATTGCCCGCACCGTCAGCCTGCGTGACGCTCAGCGTCTCGCCATTAGCCTGAGGCGGAACGAGCGTGACGGTATAGCTGCCGTCGGGGGCGACCACAGCGGAGCCGAGCGGCGTCCCGCCGGGGTCCCGCACGGTGACGGTGGCGCCCGCCTCACCACTACCGGTGACCGTCGTGCCGTCCGGCGAAACCGTGGCGGAAGGCGCCGGCGGCGCGGTGAGGTCCGGCGCGGCGGCGGATGCGGGCGGAGAGAGATTGCCAGCCGCATCCGCCTGCACGACGCGCAGGAGCTCCCCATTGGTCTGAGCGGGGCTGAGCGTCGCGGTGAAGGTGCCGTCGCCTGCGACAACGGCTGTTCCGATCGGCGTTCCACTGGGGTCGGTAATCGTCACCGTCGCGCCCGGCTCGCCGGTGCCGGTGACCGTGTCGCCATCGGCATCGACGGTCGCGGTCGGCGCGGCTGGTGCGGTGAAATCGGGTGCGGTCAGCGGGACCGGTGGCGAGATGTTGCCCGCCGCGTCGGCCTGTCGCACCGTGAGCTGCTCGCCATTGGTCTGTGCCGGCGAAAGCAAGGCGGTGTAGTTGCCCGCAGCATTGACCGTGGCGGTGCCGATCACGATGCCGCCAGGCGCGGTAATGGCGATCGTCGCACCAGGCTCACCGGTGCCGGTCACGATCGAACCCGTATCGTCCAGATCCGCGGTCGGCGCGGCCGGCGCCGTCAGGTCTGGCGCAAATGCGGTAGCGGGCGGTGAGACGTTGCCGTCTCCATCGGTCTGCGTGACGCGTACGGTCTCGCCATTGGTCTGCGGCGGGACGAGCGTGACGCTGTAACTGCCGTCGATGCCCGCAGTCGCCGTGCCGAGCGGCACGCCGCCGGGGCCGGTCACGCGAACGGTCGCGCCCGGTTCGGCCAGCCCGGTCACCGCCGTGCCATCCGCCGACACCGCCGCGGTGGGCGCGTCCGGGCCGGTGTCGGGGACCAGATCGGGCGCAGGCGCAGTCACCGGGGGCGAGACATTGCCTGCCGGATCGGTTTGCCGCGCCTCGAGCAGTTCGCCGTCAATCTGCGGCGGCGCAATCGCCGCGACATAAGTGCCATTGGGCGCAACCGTCGCGGTGCCGATCACCACACCGAGCGGGTCGCGGATGGTGACGGTCGCGCCGGGTTCACCGGTGCCGCTAACCGACTCGCCGTCGGCAGCAACTGTCAGGGTCGGCGCGGCAGGTGCGGTGAGATCCGGTGCGGTCACCGGCGTCGCCGCGGATGGATTCCCGGCGGCATCGGTCTGCGTCACCGACAGCGTCTGGCTGTCGACCTGCGCGGGGCTGAGCGTGACCAGATAATTGCCCTGCGCATTGACGACCGCAGTGCCCAGCACGGCGCCTGAGCCGTCGCGAACCGTGACGGTGGCCCCCCGCTCGCCCGTACCACTGATGGCCTGGCCTGTGGCATCAATCGCTGCCGTTGGCGCCGGCGGCGGGGTGATATCAGGTGCAGCCACGCCGAGCGGCGGCGAGACATTGCCCGCGGCATCCGCCTGAGTGACGCTGAGTTGCTGACCATCGGCCTGTGCCGGGCTGAGCGTCACACTGTAGCTTCCGTCAGCGGCGACCGTCGCAGAGCCGATCACGGTGCCGCCCGGGCCGCGCACGGTGACCGTTGCGCCCGGCTCACCGGTACCGGTGATCAGGGTGCCGTCACCGTTCACCGTTCCCGTCGGGGCGGCAGGCGGGGTCAGGTCCGGCGCGACCAGCGGCGTGTCGGGCGAAGCATTGCCGGCGCCGTCGAGCTGCCGCACGGCGATCGCCTCGCCATTGGTCTGAGCGGGGCTAAGGGTGATGGTGAAGCTGCCGTCCGCGCCCGCCGTTCCCGTGCCGATCAACGTGCCGGCGACATTGCGCACCTCGACGATCGCCCCGGGCTCACCGGCACCGGTAACCGTGGCACCATCAGCGGAGATCACGGCGGACGGATTGGCGGGGGGCGTCAGATCGGGCGAGGGCAGCTGGGTCGGCGGCGAGACGTTGCCGGCCGGATCCGCCTGCACCACGCTAACCGGTGCGCCGGTGATCTGTGCCGGCGAGAGCGTTGCGCTGTAGCTGCCGTCGGCGGCGACCACAGCCGAGCCGATGGGGTTTCCTGCGGCGTCGCGCACAGTAATGGTGGCGCCGGGTTCACCGGTGCCGGTCACCACAGTTCCGTCGGCCGAGATCGTGGCGGCGGGCGCCCCGGGCGCAGTCGTGTCAGGCGCGGTCAGCGCCGCAGGCGGCGACTGGTTACCCGCAGCGTCGGTCTGGGTGACGGTGAGCGCCTCACCATTGGTGCGCGGGGCAGCAAGGGTAATAGAGAAGCTGCCGTCGGCAGCGACAACGCCGGAGCCGATTGCGGCGCCGCTGCCGTCGCGCACAGTAACGGTGGCCCCCGGTTCGCCCGTGCCGCTCACCACCACGCCGGCGGCGTCGATATCGGCATCGGGCGCGGGAGGCGCGGTGAGATCGGGTGCGAGTGCACTGGTCGGTCCGGAGACATTACCCGCAGCGTCGGTCTGAGTGACGGTGAGCCTCTCGCCATTGGTCTGCCCCGGGGTCAACGCTACGCTGTAGCTGCCATCCGCGGCCACCGTAGCGCTGCCGAGCAGCGCGCCCGCAGCGGAGCGTACCTCGACACGCGCGCCAGGCTCGCCCGAGCCTATAACGGCGGCGCCGTTCGCGCTGACCTGAGCGAGCGGCGGCGGCGGCGCTTCGGTGTCGGCATCGGCGTCGGCGTCCGCGTCAGCATCGGCGTCAGCATCAGCATCAGCATCAGCATCGGCATCAGCGTCAGCGTCAGCGTCAGCATCAGCGTCGGCGTCCGCATCGGCATCAGCATCCGCATCCGCATCCGCGTCGGCATCAGCATCAGCATCAGCATCAGCATCCGCGTCGGCATCAGCATCAGCATCAGCATCAGCATCAGCATCCGCGTCGGCATCAGCATCAGCATCAGCATCCGCGTCAGCGTCAGCATCCGCGTCAGCGTCAGCGTCAGCGTCAGCGTCAGCGTCAGCGTCAGCGTCAGCGTCAGCGTCAGCGTCAGCGTCAGCGTCAGCGTC
>NZ_JBWKPO010000004.1:0-18788 GCF_059418285.1 Sphingomonas sp. GW821-FHT09B04 | reverse complement strand
ACCATCGTCCGCCGAGTCCGCAAGCCCAATGGCAGCAACACCGCCAAAGCTCAGCAAGCCGAGAAGCGCCGATTTCGTTGTGGACAAAGTGCCACCGTCGCCAGCGGCGATCAGTTCATCCAGGTCGTTGAGGAGCGTGTATTTCGTGCCGTCATAACCGGGCGTTACCAGCCATTGACTGCCTTGATCGTCGAGCAGCACCAGGTCATTCGCATTGACCTGCTCAGGAGAATAAAAGCCTTCGACGCGAATGATTTCGCCATTGATCAGGCGGATGAGGAGATCGTTCCCTTCCCGGCTGACATCTGCAACATCAGCTCGGTCAAGATGGATCCGGAGAATGGTCGGCGCGTCGATTTGAATAGCGTTGCCAGACGCTAGGGTGATCGTGCCGGTCTGTTTGTCGATCAGCTCAATCTTCATATCGTACCCCCGGGCCCAGCCAGGCATCATCCGAACATTCGAGCATCTGATGCGTTGAAGCTGACTCTATCGTGCGGCAACGAGACAACGGTGAGGAGGCTGCGACTATTTCAGAATCGGAATTAATTTCCTCGCCGACTCTCGGAATTCGAAGGCAGTTTCGCTCATCGCGGTAAACTGAAAGTGTAGAAAATTCGGAGATTCATGCATTTTGAACAAATATTCTTGTTCTTATCCATCAGATCGGCTGCAATGATCCTTCACGCAGCCTTAATTTCCATCAGAGAATGCCAGCTACTCAAGCCAAATCTGAAAGAATGGTCGCTTTCAGGATTGCTCGTCGACTGCCAGACTGACCGATATTGGGGCGCAAAGCTGCCGGTCGATGCATGACCTGCAGAGCCAGCTTCGAAAGGCGGACATGACCTGCCTCACGCCAGCTTCATGTCGATTAACGCAATGGCAGGCAAAGATCGACATAGCGTGAGCCGCAATCTCGCCCGAGCAGAAGAGGCGTTGGCGGTCATGCTGCGATACACACTCTCGATGGTTTCGCTTTCCTCTCCACAAAATGATTCTCCTACCAGGATGCCCAGCCTCTCGATCTTCGCAAAGCTGCTCCTGGCCGCATCAGCCGCGTTCCTTGCTGCGGGCGAACCTGCTCATGCTCAGAAGGCTGAGCCCGCCCAGAACGAAGTGATTTGCACCAGCATTCTGCGACTATGGCAGGGCTCAGTCGAAGACACCCGTCAGATCGATTCGGTCCCGGTGCCGAAGCGCTTTCGCGACAGTCTGGAATCGAGGGATCCGTGTCAGTCAATGCAGCTCGATCGCGGGGGTCTGATCGACTGGCACCTGAAGTTCGGCACGGCATCGAGCGTCGAAGCTGCGTTGGCCTATCTGGAGGAGCGCCATTTTGGCCAGCCCCAGCTCACGCCACAACGCTACGTCCCCGCACTGCAGAAAGCCTTTCAGGCTGCGAAGCGGGATCTCGAAAGGGCCGCCAAGCTCGTCCAGCCGCAGGGTGCGGCCTATTCGGTTCGGCAACGCTATTTGAACAAAAGCCCCTCGGTTGGAGCCTTGCGCCAGCTTCTGAGAGATCGCGATGGTTTTCTCTCCTTTGGCGAACAGTATCTCAGGGCTGCGGAGGAATTCAGCTCACCTCGCCTGCTCGCCAGGGCGGATGCCTATCTCGAGCCTGTTTTCGAAGCGACCCGGTATCTCGCTCCGCTGGAAAGCGAGGCACCGGTAGCGGGTTTGCTCTACTTCAACCTCCATGGCTTTCGCGTGGACGATCTGTGGGCAAGGTCGGCGATCCTGGGCGCACGCCTGTCTGGCACCAAAGCGGCGATCGAGCGCGCGCGAGCGCTTCTGACGTCGCAGCTGCGGCCGGACTATGTTCGTATCGCCGAAACGGCGTTCAGCGGCGGAAGCGATTTTTGCGACATCAGTTCCGGCTGGAGCCGGTCCGAGCAAATCGCGGCGGCGTGCCGGGCTGACGACGACAATCAAACCCGGATATCGAACTATTGGACCAACCGTGCGACCTTCGATGCGATCTTCGATCGGGGAAGCGAGATGGACGGGCAGGCGACCATGACGGCAAGCGTGCCTGGCAGCGATTATCTCGCTTTGCGGCTCCTGCGGCTCGAGGGCCTGAGCGAAAATGGCGGGCGCTGCTGCGGGCGCAGCGCGGGCGATGATCTTCTGCGGATTCTGATTGCCGATGCGGAAGGGAAGATCAGGCTCATTCAACGTCGCCTGGCGGGTGAGAAGGTTCAGGATGTTGAACTGAGCTGGCGAGAGGCGCTCGATCGGCTGCAGGAAGCCGAACAGCTGGCGCGCCCTTATCAAGCGATGGGACGGTTTCAGCGAATCGGTGCGAAGTGGCTGGAAGTCTGGTCGATGGGTGAGCACCTGTTTGCAGCTACTGATGGCGGCCGCGATCCCAGGCTGAATCCCGACCTGCAGCGTTACGCCAAGTATCTCGGCTCGAACCTTCGCCCTCAATAGGGAGAGACGGACGAAGGGCGCGTTGGCGGCGATCGCCAGCGCGGCTTCCATGGTGAATGGATGCTGGTTTGCGGTTATCCCGTGCTGGCATCGCGAAGCGGCTTAACCCGGTCTCAAGCTTACTGTCTGAGCCTGGCGGAATGCAGTTTGGTGGATGGATCAGGCGACATGGGAGAATGACCATTATCTCGATGCTTGTCGGACTGGCTTTTGCAGCGCTCGTCATGGGCCCGCAGCATGCCGCCTATGGTTCCTATGATCGCCCGAACGGTGCGACCGAAGCAACGAGTCGTCTGAATGCGGGCTCATCGCCGAAGCTATCGGCCCAATCTATCGGCGATGGAACTGATCTACGCCGACGCTGCGGCGGCGCGTTTCAGCTTTGCGGGTATATCGATGCCGAAACCGAGAGCGAGCGCATTCAGCAGCGGTTCGAGGTCGCCGAGCCCTTCAGCCAGGGCCTCGCCGCGGTGCGGGTCGATGGCCTCTACGGCTATATCGACCCGACCGGGCGGATGGTGATCGCGCCGCGGTTCGAAGCTGCGGGCAGCTTCGCCGGCGGCTATGCCGAGGTTCGGATGAACGATGCGTCCGGGATCATCGATCGATCGGGCCGGCTGGTGATACCGGCACGCTTCCATCGCATCCTCCCGTTCAACAAAGATAACTTTGTCGCCACGCCGTTGCGAAAGCGCGAAGGGTGGCTGGGCGCTTCCGGACAACGCCTGGAGGGGCTTTCGAACCCCACCTTCTTCAGCCCCGATGCCGCTGGTCTCTATCACCTCCGCAAGGGATGGCTGACCGGCAAGGACCTGCATTTCAGCCTGTTTGATGCGCCGGCGCGCGGCTTGATATGGGCTCGGGAAGGCAAGGAGGCTGAGGAGAAATGGGGCCTGCTTCGGTCTGACGGCACCTGGCAGGTATCGCCCCGCTACAACCATGTTCAACGTCTGGTGGAGACGCACGCAATCGTTACGTCGATGCCGGACCCTTCGCTGCCGCCACTACAGGCCCGCGAGAGGATTCGTTGGGGCGCGGTCGATCGCAATGGAAAATTGGCAGTCCCGCTCAAATTCGCCCATCTGAGCTATTGGGGCGGAGGATATGGCCGCGCTCATGAAGAACGGCCGTACCGGCCGGATGGCCGTGCCAATCGTGAACGGATGGCCTTTGTAAAGGCAGACGGCACGCTGCTCGCCAATCGTTACTTCGACGCCGTGGAGATGGTGGAGAAGGGGCGGCTTCCGCGCGCACGGATCGGCGCTATTTGGTATAGCATTGCGCCTGACGGTCGTCTGCTCACCGATCAGCGCGACGACACCGCGCTGGTGGAATGTCCGGCCGGACTGAGCATTCTGCACCGCGGTGAGATGATCGAATTCCGTCAGCCGAACGGCAAGACGATCGGGCAGTTCGACAAGGCATATTATCAATCGCGCGACTGCCCTGGGCCGTTCTCGGCGAAGCGCGATGGCAAATGGTACATCATCATCGAGAACGGCACGCTGCTGGGGGGAAGCACGGGGTTCGACAATCTGCAGGGGACCAACGGCAAGCATTTCGCTGTTCAGGTAGCCGGAAAATGGGGCATCATTGACCGCTCCGGCAATTTCACCGTCACCCCGCAATTCGCTGTGCTCCGACCAGATCGTAACGCGACGTTCGTGGTCGGAACGGGCGACGGTGCGTACTGGATCAACGGGTCGGGCGCGCGGGTGAATCGGCCGGATAGCGGCGCCGAACGCTCGCTGAACTGCAGTGGCGGACTGCGTTTCTTCCAGCGGGCCGGACTATGGGGTTTGCAAAACGAACAGGGAGAGACTGTGATCGCGCCGCGTTTCCGGGCGCTCTCATGCTTCGCGCAAGGTGTGACCTGGACCGCATTGCCCGGCGCAGCGCGCTGGTGCGCGATCGGCCCCAACGGGGAGCCGCGGGCAAAGCTCGCCTGCCACGAGAGATATTACCCCATGCATGTGACCCACCACGCCCCCGAAAAGTTCAGCGACGATGCCTTTGAGAATAGCGTGCTGTGGACTCGAGCATGGCTCGACTATCAGGCAGGCACACGCGACCAGCCGCCGACCTGGATCCCGGACAGAGGAAATGGCGGGTCCTATACCGTGATGCCGGGGCCAGCACTGAACTAACCCGACCACTCAAGCGATAAGATGTTATCGATCCGAAATGAAGACGGCAGCGGATACCCTATGCAAGAAGCCGCCTCCGGCCATTTTTCAACGCCTGGCCAGCCCGCGCTCCTCGGTCAATGCCCGTGCCAGAGCATCCATGTCGTCGAGGCTATTGAACAGCGCCGGTGTCACCCGCACGCATGCACCCTTCGCCGGTCCGTCGCGATGTACGGTGAAGATACGGTGGCGCTCGAGCAAGCGCGTAGCGAGTGCCGCATTGTCTTTGACACTGGTCGCACCGCGCAGGCGGAAGGACGTGATCCCGCCGTGCAGCTCCGGATCGTCGGGCGTCAGCACCTCGATTCCAGCCAGGGGACGAACCGCTGCCACCCAGCGGTCACGCAGCATCCGCAACCGCCCGGCACGGCGGGTGCGGCCGATTGCCTGCTGAAAGCCCAGCGCGGCGGGCACCGTGAGCAGCGCGGCGAAATCGCTGGTCCCGGGATGCACCCGTGCCATCACCGTATCCGGGCCATTCGCCGGCTCGGCGGGGTCCCGGTCGATCCGCGCCAGCGCAGACTTGCGAATATGGATCGCGCCGACGCCCAGCGGTGCGCCGAGCCATTTATGGCAATTGATGCCGACGAAATCGCAATCGAGATCCGCCAGATTCATGTCGAGCTGACCCCAGCTATGCGCGGCGTCGACGATCGTATCGATGCCACGGGCGCGCGCCATCGCGGCGATCTCGCGCACCGGAAGCACCAGCCCTGTACGATGGCTGAGATGCGTCAGCAGGACCAATCGCAGGCGCGGGTTTGCCGCAAATGCCGCGGCATAGGCATCGATCAGCGCCTGCCGTGTGGCCGGCTCGGGCAGCGCGATGCGGGTCACGGAAACACCGCGCCGCACCCGCAGATGCTCCATACAATCTTGCATGCTGTCATAGTCGAGATCGGCGTAGAGCACCGCATCGCCCGGCTGTAGCCGGTTATAGCCAAGGATCAGCGCCTTGAGCGCTTCGGTCGCGTTGCGGGTGAAAGCGATCTCCTCCGCCGGCACCCCCAGTTCGGCCGCCAGCGCCTCGCGCACCGCCATCGCATCGGCGCCGAAGCGGCGGCGGGTATAATAGCTGGTGTCGCGGTTCACCCGAACCAGTTGCTCCTTGTACGCCTCCAGCACCGGCCGGGCCATCATGCCCCAATTGCCGTTCTCGAGCTGGATCACATCGCGCGTCACGTCATACTGGGCGGCAATGCCGCGCCAGTAGTCCTCGTCGTCGGCGCGCACGGCCGCCGCCGGAGCTGCGTGCGCGGCCGCCGGCAGGGCGGCAAGTCCGGTCAGCAGCGTCCGGCGGTTCATAATCATTCCCTTCTTCAGAAATTCACGCCCAGACGGACATAATACTGGCCGCCGTCGGTGTCATAGGGGGCGTTGCGCGAATAGATGAGCCCGCGCACCGCCTGGTTGGTTGCCTCGTCCGGATGGGTGTCGAACACATTCTCCGCGCCTGCTCGCAGGGTGAAATGCTCGTCGAAACGATAGGCAACCGCAACGTCGAACAGCGCGATGCCGCCGAAGCGCTGGAACAGCTCGCCGGTGGCGTTGCCGCTGACATCGGTCCACCCGCCATAATAGCGGCCCCGCAACAACATCGAGAAGCCGCCGACCTCATAGCCGAGCGATGCGGTGCCGTTGTTCTGCGGCAACCGCTCCTCGAACACGCGGCGCTGCGTCTCGTTCGGGATGGCAGCGCTGGTGCCGCTTCGCACCTTCGTGTTGTTGTAATTATAGGCAAGCGTCGCGGTGGCGCGGCCCGGACCCAGATTGCGCGCATAATTCAGCACCACATCGACGCCGCGGGTGCGGGTATCGAAGTCGTTGGTGAAATAGCTGACCGAGGTGAAGCGCTGCGGATTGGGGAAGCTCGCCGGCACCGCAAAGGTGCGCGACTGGCTGAACCGGTCGTCGACGTCGATCTGATAGAGGTCGATGCTGCCGCTGAAGCCGATATCCGTCTGGAAAGTAAGCCCGGCGGTCAGCGTCTTCGACGTCTCCGGGGTCAGCGGCTTGGCGCCGAGCGCGGTCGCCAGCGGATCGCTCGGCGACAGCCGCCCCTGGTTGAAGATCTGAAGCGTGACGGTGTCCAGACCCTGGGTGGTCTGGATGCTGTTGAGCTGCCCCGGAGTCGGCGCGCGGAAGCCGGTCGACCAGGTCGCTCGCGCCGCGATTCCCTCAACCGGTTCGATCCGTGCGGCGAGCTTGTAGTTGAAGGTATCGCCGAATGCCGAGAAATCCTCGTAACGCCCCGCCGCGCCGAGCGTCAGCATCTCCACCGGCCGCCATTCGAGATCGATGTAGCCGGCATAGCTGGTCTGATCCCAGCTACCGGCCGCCGCGCTGCTGAAGCCGGGGAAGCCGTTCGAGCTGGGGGCAAGACCCGTCGCCGCGCCCGGCCCGATCGCGTAGGAGGCCGGATCGCCCGCGCCGACCTTGTATGTCTCGCGGCGGCGTTCGGCACCGAACGCGATGTTGAGCGGTTCGGCCCCGCCCACCGGGAGGCGATAGACGAAGTCGGCGTTGATGTTGAACTCGCGCTGTTCCAGCCGGCCGATATAGAAGCTGGTCGGGCTCAGCGGCCCCATCGATGCGTTGAGGCTCTCGCGCATGGTGTAGTCGATGCGACTACGGCCATAGCCGACACTGAGATCGTAGCTGAACGCGTCGCTCAGCGCGCCGCGAATCCCCGAATTGACCTGAACATCGCTGTATTCGGTGCCGAAACGCGGGGTGAATCCCGCAGGGTAGATCGTGCGGAAAGAGAAACCCGGAAACGCGCTGCTGGGATTGTAGACGTTCGCGGTTCCTGCCGGATTGCGCCAGTTGAAATCGGTCACGCCTTCGCCCGACTGCGCGGTGATGAAGGTATAGAGCGCGGCTTCTTCGGTGACCTCATAGCGTGCGTCGACCGATCCGCGGATGCGCTCCTCATCGGGTTGCCCCCAGCGCTGCACCGGATTGGGCACCTTGATCGTGGGATTGGCATTCTGGAAAGCGACAGCGTCGGGGCGCTGGCGCGTGCGTGAGGTTGCCTCGGACTTATCGTACTGGCCGGTGAAGACGATGCTGCCGCGCTCGCCCAGTGCGATGCCACCGCGCACGCCGCCCTGATACTCGTTGCCGTCGCCGGCGAAATACTGGGAGAACTGGCCGAAGGCTTCCATGCCCGGCTTATCCTCGAGGATGATGTTGATCACGCCCGCGATGGCGTCCGATCCATATTGCGCCGAAGCGCCGTCGCGCAGCACTTCAATGCGCTTGATCGCCAGCGAAGGGATGCTCGCAAGATCAGGGGCCTGCGCGCCGCGTGTGCCGAGCAGCGCCGAACGGTGATAGCGCTTGCCGTTGAGGAGGACGAGCGTCTGGTCCGGAGAAAGGCCGCGCAGCGTGGCGGGGCGCACGAACGCGAGGCCGTCCGCCGCAGGCAGGCGCTGAACGTTGAACGAAGGCAGCAGCTGGGCGATCGTGTCGGAAAGATCACCGGACACGCTGGAACGCACCGCGTCGGCCGACAGGACATCAACCGGCGCGAGCGTGTCGAACTGGGTACGCGAACGCTCGCGTGTGCCGGTTACGACGACGACGCCGTCGTCGGTGCCGGCATCGCCCGCCGCATCGGCGGCGACAGCCAGGGTCTGCGCCGTGGCGGGCGCGCAAGCAAAGGTGAGCGCGGCGAGCACGCTGGTAGCGGTGAGCTTCATACTGTCCCCAAGATGCGCCGGTGTCAGGACGCGCCGGCTTGGAGGGGCGGCTAGTCCTCGCGTTCTTCATTTTGATGACGGGACGGCGACAGTTCGGAGATACGGCTGCGAGGTTGATGCAGGGGCCGGGGATATGCAGGACACCCTCGCCATATGGCCTGTCGCTCCGCGCGTTTCTGCCGCCTTCGAACAGGCGCGAAATTACGGCAAGCGGTAACGGCTCGGCGGAACGCCGAGCATGCGCTTGAACATTGTGGAAAAATTGCCCGGGCCATCATAGCCGAGATCATAGGCAATCGACGTCACCGGCTCTCCCGCCGCCAGTTTTGGAAGGGCTGCTGAAAGGCAGGCTTGCTGGCGCCACTCAGAGAAGCTCATCCCCGTTTCTCGCCGGAAGAACCGGGTGAAGCTGCGGCGGTTGATTCCCATCGCGTCCGCCCATTCGTCGATTGTCGCGGCAGCGTTCGGTCGCTTCAGGAACGCATGGCATCGCCTTGCAAGCGCGGGATCCGACGGAAATGGAACCGCCAACGGGATCAGCGGCGCACCATCGATTTCCGCCATCAGCAGATGCATGACCAATCCGTCACGCCCGGCAACATCATAGTCGGGCGGCACATGCGCGGCGGCGGAAAGCAGGTGGCGAAGCAGCGGCGACACGCCGACGACCTGACACGCGTCTCCCCGCCGCAGGCACTCCTCAGGTTCGACGAGAACGCTGCGGGTCTGCACCGCACCCACCATCCGCACTGAATGCGGGGTGCCGCCGGGAATCCAGACGGCGCGTTCCGGCGGCGCCACCCATGCACCGGTAGGTGTGCTGACGGCCATCACGCCGGTCGCGGCATAGAGAAACTGACTGCGGCGATGTCGATGCTCGGCCAGCTCGAACGAGTCCGGATAGTCGTGACCGATCGCGATGACCGGCCGCGCCACATGATCATTCTCATCCGGATAAAATTGCACGACTGTCCCACTCGCAGAAATGATTGGCTCATACAAGGAAGCGGGAAAGGTATGCGCTTGCTAGAGGCCCGCCTCCAAGAACCGAAAGATCCGATCGTGACCGATTCCGCCGCCGCCCTGACCGCCAGTCCCGACATCCTTGTCCCCGCTGCGGCGCGTCAGGATGGACCGAAGCTCGTGGTGCAAATCGTCGGCGCGGTCGCGGTCGCCCATCTTCTGAACGACCTGATCCAGGCGGTGCTCCCCGCCATCTATCCGCTGCTCAAGGAGAAGTATCACCTGAGCTTCGGCCAGATCGGATGGATCGCGCTCGTCTATCAGATCACCGCTTCGCTGCTTCAGCCATGGATCGGTCTCTACACCGACAAGCGCCCCCTGCCCTATCTGCTGCCGCTTGGCATGATCGTGACGCTGGCAGGCGTCGGCGGTCTCGCGATGGCCGACAGCTATGCCGCTCTGATCCTTGCGTCCGCCGTTATCGGCGTCGGATCGGCGACCTTCCACCCGGAGGCCTCGCGCGTCGCACGGATGGCGTCGGGCGGTCGGTTCGGGACGGCGCAGTCGGCCTTTCAGGTCGGCGGCAATACCGGTTCGGCGCTTGGCCCCATCGTCGCGTCCGTCATCATCCTGCCGTTCGGACAGACAGCAGTCGGCTGGCTCGCTTTCGTCGCCATCGCCGCGATCTGGGTGCTCTTCGGCGTCACCCGGTGGCGGGTTCAGCACAGCCGGGCGCAGGCCAGCGCGCCCGCTGTCGCCCATGTTTCGCCGCACAGCCGCCGTGAAATCATCCGAGCTCTTTCGGCGATCGGCATCCTCATGTTCGCAAAATTCATCTACATCGGCGCCTTCACCAACTACTTCACCTTCTACCTCATCGAACGGTTCGACCTGACCGCGCGCGAGTCCCAATTCTATCTCTTCTGCTTCCTTGCGGCGGTCGCAGCCGGAACCTTTGCCGGCGGACCGGTCGGTGATCGCATCGGCCGAAAGGCCGTCATCTGGGCGTCCTTTCTCGGGGTCGCGCCCTTCGCGATGATCCTGCCGCACGCCAATCTCTTCTGGACGGCACTCTTCGCCATCTCGATTGGCCTGATCATGTCATCGGCATTCGCCGCGCTCGTCGTCTATGCTCAGGAGCTCGTCCCCGGCCGCGTCGGGTTGGTGTCGGGATTGATGTTCGGCCTGATGTTCGGGATCAGCGGGATCGGGGCAGCAGGACTCGGCCAGCTTGCGGACGTCTACGGCATCGTCTGGGTGTACAAGTTCTGCGCCTATCTGCCCCTTCTGGGCCTCGCGACAATCCTGCTACCGCGTTCCGAAGAGCATCGCCGGGCCATCTGAGTAACACCTGGCTAACGGCTTCTAGTCGCCGTTGGCATCGACCATGAAGACCATGGTCTTGCCGCGCGACGCCGGGTCCCATCCTGCCAGCAATGCGGCCCGCACGCCTCGTGAGGCGATCGCATCGTTGATATGCGTACGCCCCTTGGGCAATCCCCTCAGAAGACGTTTCGGCGTGGGGAATTCCAGCACGGCCTCCCGCGGCATATCCTGCTGACGCAACAGGACCGTCATGCCCTTCCAGCCATCGGCAGAGGAGAGTTGGGGCTCGCTCTGGAGCTCCCAGTCATATTTGAATCCGTCGATTTCGACAGTGCCACCGGGGCCGCGCGAATGAAGCATATCATCGCCTTAGCATGCCCGCGACAGCACTCCACCCATCTCACTGTTGCCGTAGCGTCTTCTCGAATCCCTCATTCGCCTTCGTCATCTTCGCTATTTTCCTCAGATGTGTGCGAACATGCCGTTCGAACCGCGTATCGTCATAGACACTCGTCGTCTGATACTCGTCCTGGCCGATCAGCTCCTTGAGACGCGCAGCGAACTCAGCCTGATCGCTTGTGCAGGCGGCGCCCTTCAGCGCGCGGCAGGCCCATTCCTCGGCAGCGGCCTTGTCATAATCGTCCCGCGCCTCATAGCCGCGCCGGTCCGCCGCCGCCTGATCCAGTCGCGATGCCTCGAAACGACGCTCAAGCCATTTGCGGACGAGCTCTCCGTCCCATGGTTTCGAGGAGTTCGTCATCGTTCACTTCCTGAATTTGCCAATGTGACGCCGCCGTTCGCATCGCTATAGGCTTAACGCAATCAAGGCAGTTAGATCGGCCTATGGCCCGCAAGCGTTCGAAACACGATCCCTATGACCATCTTCCGCCGGAAGACGAGACTCCGGCAGCGCCGGTGCTCTGCTGGCTCTGTGGGCGACCGACCGGCAAGACCATTATCTGGCATCATCCCGTGCCCAAGAGCCGCGGAGGCCGCGATGTCGTGCCGATGCACTCGATCTGCCAGCAGACGTTGATCGCCAATTTCACCAACTCCGAACTCCAGCGCCATGGCATGGAGGTGGCGGGCCTGCTGGATAATCCGAACGTGCGCAAATTCGTGGATTGGGTCGCGAACAAGGATCCGGATTTCACCGCGACGATTGCCAAGAAGCAGCGCTGATACCGACGTAAACCTCGAGCAGTCCTCCGCGCGGGGCTGCCTAATCCGCCGCTTCCAGCGCAAGCAGAGCGAAACTGGCAAGCCAGTGCTCACCCATATAGTCGCCGACGACGTGCTCCATCGCAGCGTCGAGGTGATCGCCCGCCGCGAACAGCAGCTGCGCACCCGCCTCGCGATCCGCCAGCCCTGCCGCAATGCCGCGCATCGCCCAGGCACGGCTGAGATTCAGCCCGTCCAGATGCGCGAACTTGCCGTCGCTGCGGTCGCTGACCAGGGCGGGCCGGAACAACGCCGCCGGCTCCCATTCGACCAGACGCGGAAAGAAACGCGAGAGCCAGTCGGCAAATTGTCCGGGTGGAAGCAGCGTTTTCATCGCCAGCGCCTCGATCAGCAGCGGCGACAGGAAATCCTCCCCGCTCGGTTCGAGCGCCTGCACCCCTGCATCGTGGCCGAACCATTCCCACGCCCGGTTCGCGAGCAGCGAGCCCAGTCGCCGATCCTCAACGGCATCGGCATATCGCGCCGCCAGCACGAGCGCGAAGGCCGTGTTGTTGTGCGTCCCGGCACGGACCGGGTAGGTCAGCAACGGCAAATAGCGACCGAACGCGCCTGCGAAGTAATCGGCCAGCGGTTGCAGCGCCGCCGCATGCGGCGAACGGGACCGGTGCAACTCGGCCGACAGCATCAGCAGCCACGCCCAGCCATAGGGCCGCTCAAACCCGCGCGAAGATGGGCGCGCGGCATAATCGCGTTCGACAGCGACCTTCTCCGGCGTGAATGCGTCCGCGAACAGCGCATCGATCGCATTCGCCTCGGGCAGCTCGGGAAAACGGTGCCGCAGCCGTGCGAGCAGCCAATAACCATGAACGCAGCTATGCCAGTCGAAGCTGCCGTAAAAGATCGGGTGAACCTCGCGCGGAATATAGGCGTCGGCGTCACCTGTCATGACGTGGTCGGCCTTGTGCGGATATTCGCGCGTCACATGACCCAGCGCCGTGCGGGCAAAGAGGCTGGCGAGATCCGGGGAAAGCGAGTGGGTCACCAGGGGCCTCCGGGAAAGGCGACGAACGCCATAAGCAGAATGTTGAAGACGAGCAGGATCAGCGCCGTGGGCGTCTGGACGCGGATCACCGCATGCCGGTCCCGCAGTTCCAGCACGGCCGCGGGCACGATGTTGAAATTGGCCGCCATCGGCGTCATCAGCGTGCCGCAGAACCCCGCCAGCATGCCCAGCGCCACTACCGCGGCCGGATCGCCACCGAAATGCTGGATGACGAACGGGATGCCGATCCCGACGGTCATGATCGGGAAGGCCGCAAAGGCATTCCCCATCACCATCGTGAACAGCGCCATACCCAGACAATAGAGCGTGACCGCGACGAGCGGCGTAGTCATCGGGACGACACCCGCGACGCCATCGGCGACGACCGTGCCGACCCCCGCCAGCGTGAAGATTCCGCCCAGCGCCGCCAGCATCTGCGGCAGCACCATCGCCCACCCGACCGCATCGGTAAGCCGCCGCGCTTCGGCAGCGGGCACCGCCCTGCCGGCCCCCGTCAGCCGCATCGCCAGCGCGAAGGCGATCAGGATCGCCACGGCGAGTGAGACGAGGGTGACCTGCTTGGGATCAATCAACGCGACTCCGGCAATCTTCCCGTCCGGCAACAGCAGCGTGCCGGCAAGGGCGACGACCGGCACGCAAAGCGCCGGGAGGAACAGTCGCAACCCGATGCGCTCGGCGAGTGCACTTCGTTCCGCATCACTGGTACTCGACACCGGTCCGGGGCGCAGGCCCCACGCCGCCATCGCGACCATCACCAGCACGAGCAGGCCATTGATCAGGTTCGGCAGCCACGGCCCCGCCATCAGGGTCGTCGCAAACGCGCCCCAGAAGACGACGTTGCGCCAACGCGTCGACGAATTCCGGTCCATGGCGTGGTGGACAGCGACCGCCGCGGGCAGAAGCCCGGCCGCGATACCGAGCGCGTCGAGCCCGATCATCGGCTGTTTCTCCGCAGACGCCGGTCCAGCAGAAGCAGTCGAGCACCATGAATCAGGAACGCCGCGATCGCGGTCGGGATCGCCCACAGCGCGATATGGAGCGGCGCCAGGACAAAGCCATTCTGCTCCATCACTGCGCGGATCAGCAGGATCGATCCGATTGCGATGAACACATCCTCGCCGAAGAACAGCCCAATATTGTCGACCGCCGCCGCATTCGCGCGGACGAGGTCGCGGGTCTCATCATCGAGCGGCTCTCCGTCATTGGTCGCGCCTTCGGCCATCGGCGCGACGATCGGCCGGACCATCTGGACATGCCCGCCCAGCGCGGTGAGGCCCATCGCCGCGGTGATCTGGCGCAGCGCCAGATAGCCGAGCAGAAGGCGGCCGGTCGTCGCGCGCCGCAGGCGCTGGACCAGCGCCCGCGCCTTTTCGCGCAATCCGGCGCGTTCGAGCAGTCCGATCATCGGCAGCGCGAGCCAGGCGACCGCCATGAAGCGCGCATCGACAAAGGCCTTGCCGATCAGTTCGACGACCTCCAGCAGTCCGAAGCCCGCGGCGAGTGCGCTTGCAAAGGCGGCGAGGGTCACCACCAGCATCGGATGGACGCGCAGCGCGAAGCCGATGATGATGATGGCGATGCCCGACAGGACCAGCATCGCCGGCCTACAGCGTCGCGGCGGCGCGTGCCGCCTGGTTATACTGGCCCGAGACGCGGCGCAGCAGGTCGGCAGCCTCGGAAAGCGCCCCCTCCCCCGGCCCATCGGCCGCGAGCGGCGTGGCGAGCACCCGTTCCCGTACCGCCCGATAGGCGTCGCAGAATTGCCGACCTGCCTCGGTCGCGCCGACCAGCTTCTCCTTGCCGTCACGGTGCGTCTCGATCAGCCCGGCCTTTTCGAGCTTGCGGATGGCATAGGTGGCGAGGTGCGTATCCTCGATATCGAGGACGAGCGTGATGTCGTTCAGCCGTTTTGCACGGTCGCGATGCCGCACCGTGTGCAGGATCAGCACCTCGATCGGCGAGAGCTGGATCCCGGCCGCCGCCGCACAGCGCGCGATCCAGCGCTGATACGAGGTCGCCGCCAGAGTCAGGCTGAATTCCAGCTCCGACAGTGCCGGCGCCGCGCCATCGGCGAGATGCGCCGACGAGACGATCGCGCGTCTTGCCTCCGTCATGACAACCCCTCTTGATCCGGCTCTCTTTATCTGGCGGCAAAGCTCGCGCCGGATTGCGTCGCTGTCAATCTATACGTACATTATATCGATAATTTATCGATAAATCGGAGGGGTTATGTCCGCCTGGCAATTCTGGATCGACCGCGGCGGCACGTTCACCGATATCGTCGCCCGCGCGCCCGACGGCACCCTCTCCACCGCCAAGCTGCTGAGCGAGAATCCCGAACGCTACCCCGACGCCGCGATCGCCGGCATCCGCTCGATCCTCGACATCCCGCCCGACGCGCCGCTGCCCACCGACCGGATCGAGGTGGTGAAGATGGGCACGACCGTGGCCACCAATGCCCTGCTCGAGCGCAAGGGCGCCCGTACGCTGCTGCTGGTCGACCGCGGATTTGCCGACCTGCTGAGGATCGGTAACCAGACGCGTCCGCGCCTGTTCGATCTCGCCATTCATCTGCCCGAGCCGCTGTACGACGGCGTCGACGAGGTCGGCGGCAGGATCGACCCGGCGGGCAAGGTTATCGTTCCGCTCGACGACGCTGCCACCCGCTCGATGCTCGCGGCACGCCGGGCAGAAGGCTATGACGCCGTCGCGATCGCGCTTGCTCATGCCTGGGCGCATCCGGAGACCGAACAGCGCATCGCCGCGCTCGCGCGTGATGCCGGATTCGCGCAGGTCTCGGCCAGCCATGCCGTCAGTCCGCTGACCGGGCTGGTGGCGCGTGGCCGCACGACGGTTGTCGACGCCTATCTCTCACCGGTGCTGCGCCGCTATGTCGATCAGGTCGCCGGCGCGCTTGGATCAACCCCGCTTCACTTCATGCAGTCCAATGGCGGTCTGGCCGAGGCGCGGCAGTTTCAGGGCAAGGACGCGATCCTTTCCGGACCCGCAGGCGGCGTGGTCGCTGCGGCCCGCACCGCCGAGGCGGCAGGCTTCGACAAGGTGATCGGCTTCGACATGGGCGGGACGTCGACCGACGTTGCGCTCTATGCGGGCACCTTTGAACGGGTGTTCGACGCGGAGGTCGCCGGGGTCGAGATGCGCGTGCCGATGATGGCGATCGAAACGGTGGCCGCAGGCGGCGGTTCGATCCTGCAGTTCGACGGGAGCCGCTATCGCGTAGGGCCGGAAAGCGCGGGCGCCAACCCCGGACCTGCCTGCTATCGCCGCGGCGGCCCGCTCACCGTGACCGACGCGAACCTGCTGGTCGGCAAGCTTCAGGCCAGCCATTTCCCGGCGATCTTCGGCCCCGAGGGCGATGAGCCGCTCGACCGGGAAGCGGTCGAGACGGGCTTTGCCGGGCTTACCGCGCGCATCGCATCCGCCACCGGCAAGCCGCAGGATCCGCGCGCGGTTGCGGAGGGTTTCCTGACGATCGCGGTCGCCAACATGGCCGCCGCGATCAAGCGCGTCGCGCTCGAACGAGGCGAGGACGTCACCACCTTTACGCTGCAATGCTTTGGCGGCGCGGGCGGCCAGCATGCATGCCGGGTCGCCGAGGCGCTCGGGATGCGCACGGTGCTGATCCATCCGCTCGCCGGGGTGCTGTCCGCCTATGGCATGGGGCTGGCCGACCGCACTGCGATGCGCCAGCAGTCGCTCGAGCGACCGCTCGATCGCGAGGCGGTCGGGCAGATCGGGATGCTCGCGACGGCATTGGGCGATGCCGCCGCCGCCGAACTCGGCGACGGCCCGATCGAGCGCAACGCCCAGGTCCATCTCCGCTACACCGGAACCGATACCGCCCTGCCCGTCTCCTTCGGCGATGAAGCCTCGATGCGGGCGGGGTTCGAGCACGCCCATCGCGGGCGTTACGGCTTCATCACCCCGGATCGCGGGATCACCGTCGAAAGCGTGGTAGTCGAGGCGGTTCTGGCGGGGCCGACGGCCGGACTGCCGCCGCTCACGCCTCGCACCGGGGAGTCCCCTTCCCCGATCGATACCGTCACGCTCTGGACCGGCGATGCCGAGCATCTTTCCCCGGTACATGACCGCGATGCGCTGCGCCCCGGCGACCGGATCGACGGCCCCGCCCTGATCCGCGAAGCGATCGCCACCACCATGGTGGAACCGGGCTGGCAGCTGACGGTCGGCGATCAGGGCGAGCTGGTAATGCAGCATGTCGGCGCGGCGGTTCGGACCGACTACGACCTGTCGGTTGCCGATCCGGTCCAGCTCGAGCTGTTCAACACCCAATTCATGGGCATCGCCGACCGGATGGGCGTGGTGCTGCGCAACACCTCGACCAGCGTCAACATGAAGGAGCGCCTGGATTTCTCCTGCGCGCTGTTCGACGCGGAGGGGCAGCTGATCGCCAACGCGCCGCACGTCCCCGTCCATCTGGGCGCGATGGGGGAGAGCGTACGGACGGTGATCGCCAGCCGGGGCGCGTCGCTCAAGCCGGGTGACGCGATCGTGCTCAACAACCCGTTCAACGGCGGCACGCATCTTCCCGATGTGACCGTGATTTCCCCGATGTTCGATCCCGAAGGCAAGGCGATCCGCTTCTTCGTCGCCAATCGCGCGCATCATGCCGATATCGGCGGCCTGACCCCCGGTTCGACGCCGCCCGCCTCCAGCACGCTGGAAGAGGAAGGCGTGGTGATCGACGACTTCCTGCTGGTGGATGGCGGCGAATTCCGCGAGGCGGCGTTCCGCGATCTGCTGGCGAGCGCGCACTTCCCGGCGCGCAATCCCGACGTCAATGTCGCCGACATCAAGGCACAGCTCGCCGCCAACGAAACCGGCATCGCCGAGCTGGGTGCACTGGTCGATGCGCGCGGCTGGCCGATGGTCGCGGCCTATATGGGCCATGTCATGGCGCATGCCGAGGAGAGCATCCGGCGCGTCGTTACCCGCCTCTCCGGTGGCGCATTCGACTATGTCATGGATGACGGCACCCCGCTCAAGGTCGCGGTGACGATCGACCACGCGGCGCGCGCGGCAACGATCGATTTCACCGGTACCGGTCAGGCCAGCGCGGGCAATTTCAATGCGCCGCCCGCCGTGACCCGCGCGACCGTGCTCTATGCCTTTCGCTGTCTGGTCGGCGAGGATCTTCCGCTCAACGAAGGCTGCCTGGCGCCGCTCACCATCGAGTTGCCCGAAGGCAGTTTCCTGGCCCCGCCGCGCGGCAGTGCTGTGGTTGCCGGCAATACCGAGGTCAGTCAGGCCGTCTGCAACGCGCTGCTGGGTGCCCTCGGCGCCGCTGCTGCCTCGCAAGGCACAATGAACAACTTCCTGTTCGGCAACGCCCATCACCAATATTACGAGACGATCTGCGGTGGCGCGGGGGCCGGCCCGTCCTTTGCCGGCGCATCCGCGGTCCACACCCATATGACCAACACCCGCATCACCGATCCCGAGATTCTAGAGATGCGCTATCCGGTTCGGCTCGATCGCTTCGCCATCCGTCATGGATCGGGCGGTGTCGGCGGATATCGGGGCGGCGATGGTGCGGAGCGGGCAATCGTCGCGCTCGAACCGCTCACCGCGACGATCGTGGCATCGCGCAGGACCGTTGCACCGTTTGGGCTCGAGGGTGGAGAAGCGGGCGCAGTCGGGCAGCAATATGTCGAGTCCATCGACGGCGAACGCCGCGATCTGCTGGGGTGCGACGAGGTCGAACTGCAGCCCGGCGACCGTTTTGTCATCCTGACCCCAGGAGGGGGCGGGTTTGGCGCGCCCCGCAGCCAGAGGTCTCAGTGAGAAGAGTGCCGGTAGTGCCTGCGTAAAACGCAAGAAAGCCGCGGACCTTGTGGGTCAGCGGCTTTTTGTTGTGCTGTGATGATGGTTGCGGGGGTTGGATTT
>NZ_JBWKPO010000003.1:0-719465 GCF_059418285.1 Sphingomonas sp. GW821-FHT09B04 | reverse complement strand
CCGCGCGCTCGACCTCAATCGGATCAAGTCGCTCCTCAACACACCGCTGCTCATCGACCTGCGCAACATCTATCCCGTCGCAGAAACCCAACGCGCTGGCCTCACCCTCGTCGGCATCGGCAAACCACAGCGCGATACCAACGGCTGACCGATTCTGCCTGCACCCATGTCGGAAGATTGAGCGTTTGGGGGTCGCCTCATCCTGAGGTGAAGGATTCGGCGTACCATGAGTATCCTCCAGCTTGCGCGTTGCGCGCTAGGCCAGCACAAACGTGATCGTTCCACTGTGATTATCGGCGCACGCTCGCATCACGGCCGCTGCAAGGGCTGTGGCTCATCAATGAGAAAGGATGCGCGCGGATGGCGGCTCGAACGGGAGGAGACCGCCTGACGGTACGCCTCGCTCCTGACTGGAGCGGCATAAACTTTATCTAGATCGCAGCCCCCGGTTCGTGTGACTAGATCGGCGGCCATGCAGTCGCTTACCCATCTTGCCCGGCTAGAGGCCGAGAGCATCCACATCCTGCGCGAGGTCGTGGCCGAGACGGAGCGTCCCGTGATGCTCTATTCGATCGGCAAGGACAGCGCAGTGATGCTCCACCTTGCCAAGAAGGCCTTTTACCCCGCCCCGCCCCCCTTCCCGCTGCTTCATGTCGATACGACCTGGAAGTTCCGCGACATGTATGCGCTGCGCGACAGGGCCGCACGCGATGCAGGGATGGAGTTGCTCGTCCACCGCAATCCAGAAGCCGAGGCACGCGGGATTAACCCGTTCGACCATGGCGGGCTGCACACCGACATGTGGAAGACCGAGGGGCTTAAGCAGGCGCTCGACAAATATGGCTTCGACGCGGCGTTCGGCGGCGCGCGGCGTGACGAGGAGAAGAGCCGCGCCAAAGAGCGCGTGTTCAGCTTCCGCTCGGCCAGCCACCGCTGGGACCCGAAAGCGCAGCGGCCCGAGTTGTGGCGGCTCTATAATGCCAAAAAGGCCAAGGGGGAGAGCATGCGGGTGTTCCCGATCTCCAACTGGACCGAGCTGGACATCTGGCAATACATCCGCGCGGAGAATATCGAGATTGTCCCGCTCTATTTCGCTGCACCGCGCCCGACCGTGGTTCGCGGCGGGCTGACGCTGATGGTCGATGACGACCGCTTTCCGCTGGACGGCGAAGTGCCGGTCGAACGATCGATTCGCTTTCGCACCCTGGGCTGCTACCCGCTGACCGGTGCGGTGGAGAGCGAGGCCGCCACGCTGGACGATGTGATTCAGGAAATGCTGCTGACCACCACCAGCGAACGCCAGGGCCGCGCGATCGATCATGATCAGGCAGCATCAATGGAGAAGAAGAAGCAGGAGGGGTATTTCTGATGACCTCCAGCTATCGCCCCGACGCACTGATCGCATCCGACATCGGCGCCTATCTGGCGCAGCATCAGTCCAAGTCGCTGCTCCGCTTCATCACCTGCGGATCGGTCGATGACGGCAAGTCCACGCTGATCGGCCGCTTGCTTTACGACAGCAAGATGATCTTCGAGGATCAGCTCGCGGCGCTTGAGGCGGATAGCAAGCGGCTGGGCACGCAGGGGCAGGAGATCGATTTCGCGCTGCTGGTCGATGGTCTCGCCGCCGAGCGCGAACAGGGTATCACTATCGATGTTGCCTATCGCTTCTTCGCTACTGAGAAGCGCAAGTTCATCGTCGCCGACACGCCCGGGCACGAGCAATATACGCGCAACATGGTGACCGGCGCGTCGACCGCCGACCTTGCCGTGATCCTGATCGATGCGCGCAAGGGCGTGCTGACGCAGACGCGACGGCACAGCTTCCTCGCCCACCTGATCGGCATCCGCCACATCGTGCTGGCGGTGAACAAGATGGATCTGGTCGGATACGACAGGCAAGTGTTCGACGACATCGTCGCCGACTATCGCGAATTCGCGACCAGCATCGGCATCGACGATTTCACCGCGATCCCGATTTCGGGCTTCAGGGGCGACAACATCACCGCGGCCAGCGCCAATACGCCCTGGTACACCGGCCCGGCGTTAATCGCGCATCTCGAGGACGTGCCGGTCGGCGGCGAGGACGACGTCCGTCCGTTCCGCATGCCGGTGCAGTGGGTCAATCGCCCCAATCTTGACTTCCGCGGCTTTGCCGGGACGATTGCAAATGGGACGGTCAAGCCGGGTGACAAGGTTCGTGTACTTCCCTCTGGACGCACCAGCAGCATCGCGCGGATCGTCACCTTTGACGGCGATCTGGCCGAAGCCGGACGCGATCAATCAGTCACGCTGACGCTGGCCGACGAGATCGATTGCTCGCGCGGGGATGTGATCGTGGCGGCGAACGCCCCGCCCGAGGTCGCCGACCAATTCAGCGCTACGATCGTGTGGATGGATCAGCAGCCGCTGCTTCCCGGCCGCAGCTACTGGCTCAAACTCGGCACGCAGACCGTCAGCGCGACGATCCGCGAACCCGAGCATGCGATCGACGTCAACACGTTGGCGAAGTTGTCGACCAAGACGCTGGCGCTCAACGATATCGGCGTCGCCGAGATCGCGACCGACCGCGGCGTCGTGTTCGAGCCCTATGCCGACAATCGCGAGAGTCCGAACCGGGATCTGGGCGGGTTCATTCTGATCGACAAGATCACCAACGCCACGGTTGCCGCAGGGATGATCGACCGCGCGCTGCGCCGCGCGCAGAACGTCCATTGGCAGGCGATCGAGATCACGCGCGAGGCGCATGCTGCGCAAAAGGGGCAAAGCTCACGCCTGTTGTGGTTCACCGGCCTTTCCGGATCAGGCAAGTCGACGATCGCCAATCTGGTCGAGAAGAAGCTGCACGCGATGGGCAAGCACAGCTTTCTGCTCGACGGCGACAATATCCGCCACGGCCTCAACCGGGATCTGGGTTTCAGCGATGCCGACCGGGTCGAGAACATCCGCCGCGTGGGCCAGGTCGCCAAGCTGATGACCGATGCCGGACTGATCGTGCTGACTGCGTTCATCTCGCCCTTCCGCGCCGAGCGCGAAATGGTGCGCAGCATGATCCCCGAGGGCGAGTTCTTCGAAATCCACATCGACACGCCGATCGAAGAGGCCGAGCGTCGCGACGTGAAGGGCCTCTATAAAAAGGCACGCGCGGGCGAAATCTTAGATTTCACAGGCATCTCAAGCCCTTATGAGGCGCCTCTAAATCCAGAAATCCGCATCGACACTACACGAACCAATCCTGAGGAAGCTGCGGAATTGATCATCGAACGCATTCTCGGTATCTGGTCACCAGTACTATGATGCGCGCGTTTGCCGCGTTTGCTTTTGGAGTGAAGTCTTGGGGGATTTCGAGGTTCGCGAGTGGATCGCCTTTGGCATACTCGCTACGCTCTTTGCTGGTGCTGCTGCGGCGGTGCTGGTCCATCGCCAACGATCGCATTGGCGAAAGTTGCGCATGGCTGGCAGTTCTGAAGCCAAGCGCCGCGAGCTTCGACGCCGCCGCTAAGCTTCATTCCTGGACAGCGCACGAGGCGTGCGCATGAACGATGCGGAATTGGCACATGCCCTGGCCGAAGCGGCTGGCAGGCTCTTGCTGCAGATCCAGTCAAATGACGCGGACGGTGCCCGCGGCGATCGCGAGGCCAACCGGCTGATCCTCGACATGCTGCGCAGCATGCGGCCCGACGATCCGATCCTGTCGGAAGAGTCGGCGGACGACCCCGCACGCCTTGCCTCGCGCCGGGTGTGGATCGTCGACCCGCTCGACGGGACGCGCGAGTTTGCCGAGGGGCGCGAGGACTGGGCGGTGCATGTGGCGCTAGCAATCGATGGCACCGCGGCAGTCGGCGCGGTCGCATTGCCCCGACGCGGCATCACGCTATCGAGCGATGCGCCCCCGCCCCTTGCGCCTTCCGCAACGCCTCCACGGATGCTGGTCAGCCGCACGCGACCCAGCGCGCTGTGCGCTGCGGTTTCGCAAACGCTGAATGCCGAAACGATCGGGATGGGATCAGCAGGCGCCAAGGCAATGGCGGTGGTGCTGGGCGAAGCGGAGATTTACCTCCATTCGGGCGGCCAGCATCAATGGGATAATTGTGCGCCGGTCGCGGTCGCACTCGCCGCGGGGCTGCACGCCTCGCGCATCGATGGCTCGCCGATCGTCTACAACAAGTCTGAGTCAAGCATTCCGGATGTCTTGATCTGTCGTCGCGAACTGGCCGAATCCGTCCTCGAACAGGTTGCCCGACACGAACTCTGATTCGTTGCGACTCGCGGAGTCAGCACGAGTCGCGCTTTGACGAAAGTTACCAGATAAGGTAAACAGCCCCTTGGCAAGGGGGCTTGATGACGACCGATTTCTGGTTCGTAACCGCGATGGGATTCAGCTTTGCTGCCTATGCGGTCTATCTGCTCGGGCTGCGGCGCGAGATCGTCCAGCCCAACCGCGCCTCATGGCTGATCTGGAGCGCGTCGGCGGGAGTCGAGGCCGCGACCTATCACGCGGTGAATCCCGGATCGCCGCAAAGCTGGGTGTTCCTGCTCTCCGCGGCCTGCTGCGTCGTCGTCACGCTCGCGCTGTGGCGCCGGTCGAACTGGGCACAACCCGACACCCTCGAATCGCTGTGCATGGCCGCGTGCCTCGTCGCGCTGATCCTGTGGGTCGCGTTCCGCGAGACCTTCTGGGCGCATATGCTGGTCGTTGCGGCAGTACCGATCAGCTTCTGGCCGACCTGGGCGAGCGTATGGAAGGACCGCGGCCGCGAACGCTCGCCGGCATGGGGTCTGTGGACACTGGGCGACCTCGCCACGTTGCTGGTCGCGGCACGCGCAGGCGGTAGCGGCGTCAGCGAGTTTGCGTACATTTTCGTCGAGTTCGCCTGCCATGCGAGCATTTGGTTCATGATCGGCCTTGCGACCATCAACCCGCTGCGCTCGCTCGGCTGGAGGCGCGGCGGTTTCCTGATCCTCGATCGCTACCGTCCCAACCGCAATTTGTTCGCGGTCGGCGACAATCATCTGGGCAAGGCAGTATTCGCGCAATGCCGCTTCGCCGAGGGCGCGGAACTGATGCGCTTCACCGGACGCCGCTTCCACGTGACTCAGGTGCCGAGCCTGATGCGTGGAAGTGAGGACCGTTTCGTTCAGGTGACGCCCGATCATTATATGGGGCCGTCGGGACAGCTTGACGATCTGGTCAACCACAGCTGCGCCCCCAATGCAGGACTGCGCTTCACCGAGGACGGCGTGATCCTTGTCGCGATCCGGGACATCGCCTTTGGCGAGGAGGTCAGCTGGGATTATTCCACAACGCTGGCCCAATCGAACTGGCACATGATCTGCCAGTGCCGGTCGAGGGGGTGCCGTCGCGTGATCGGCAATTTCGACACGCTCGACCCCGCCGCGCAAGAGTTCTTCCGCGCCCGCAACCTCGTCGCGCCGTATTTGCGGCGGAAGGACGATCTGGCGCCGCCGCAACGCGCCGGCTGGGTGCGTTAGGCCGCAATCCCCGCACGTACCGAGTCCGATGCCTGCAGCGTAAGCATTGCGCGGGCGCCGGTCCCCTTGCCGTCACTGCGCAGCGCGAGGCTACCGCCCATCGCGATCATCGAATTGGCGCACCAGTGCAGGCCGAGCCCGCCCATCTTACTGTTGCGAGTCGAAAAGCCGCGCTGAAAGAGCCTCGCTGCGGTTTCGGGATCGAAGCCCTCACCATCATCGCGGATGGCGATCTCAACCTTGCCGTCATGCTCGCGAATCGTGACCGAGATGCTTCCGCTATCGCGACCGGTCGCGGCGATCGCTTCCGCCGCATTGGCGAACAGATTGCCGATGACCTGACTCAACAGCACGCGGTTCGCCATCGCCCATTGCGGCCGTGACGGGAAGTGGAAGGCGATCGAGCTCCCGCCCGAATAGCGCGCAATCGTCGCGTTGCGGGCGACAATGTCGGTAACGTCGCACGTGTCGAGCGGCGGCCGCTCATGCGCCTGCTCCTGCTGCCTGCCGATGATCTCGAGCACATTTTGCAGCGCGTCGCGGCCAATTGCCATCTGTTCGCTACGCTCGCCGCGTGCGCGCGCCTCATTCTCGAACGCTGCGGCGAGGAACGCGACCAGCTTCTGCCGCCGTACCAAAGGAATCGCCTCGTCCGTCAATTCACTAAGCGCGCGATCGATCAGCGCGCGATCCGCGACCGGCACCTGCGCCAGCCCCTGACTGAGCACGGTGCTGACCGGGTTGAGCGCATTACGCACATTGTGCATCACCGCGACGGCGCTCTCGGACTGACCCAGCTTGAAGGACTGCGCCTCGACCTGCTCACGCAGATCTTTGAGCTGGCTGAGCATCGCGTTGAAGTTGGTGACGAGGCTTCCGATCTCATCGCCGCGCGACTTTTCGGTCAACGGAACCAGATCGCCCGAACGGCGCACGACCCCCATATGTCGCTCGACCCGATGCAGCGGTTGCAACACCAGCCGGGCGATCATCAGGCTGAGCACCGCCATTACCACGAGCAGCAGCAGCACCGTGCCGCCGACCGCAAACAACAGCATGTCGCGCCCCAACGCCGACAGGTCACGCGGCACGTGATAGGTTGCGCTCGCCACCGGCACGCCGTCGGGCCCGCGGATCGGTACCGCGACGGAGAGACTCTCTTCGAGCCGGGTCACCGTCGCGTCGGGCACCGGATGCGGCACTTCGAGTTGCGCTTTGACCTGCAACAGCGTCGACAATTGTTTGGAGGTAATCAGGCGCGCCATCACGACGTTGCCGCGTGGCTGTCCACTGCCGTCGGTGCGGCGAACATGCGCGATGCCGATCGCCGCGATCTGGTCTCCAAGCCGAACATAGAAGCTTGCGGAATTGTCGCTGGCCAGCGCCTTGGCGAAGTCGATCCGGCCGATCGCCTCAAGCATCCGGGCGCGCATCGCGGGGACGTCACGACCATTCTCGATGTCGAGCCAGCGGGCGATCACCACCTTACCCTGCGGCGTCACATAGGCCATGCCATTGACGCCGAGATTGATCATCGCGGAGGTCGCGAAGCTGTCTTCCTCGAACGCCTTATTCGGCGTTCCCATATAGTCGTAGCTCTCGCTCCAGTCGCCATAGTCGCGCACCGACGCCTCGACCTTGGAGGCGTATTCGGTAAGCGCGGCGCGGGTGCGTTCGACGTGCCCGTCCACTGCCGCCTGTTCGAGCTGGTCGAAGCCGGGGGTGATGACGAGCGCGAGCAGCAGCGTCACCGCACCTGCCCCGAGCAGCGCCACGCCGGTCAGGATCGCGACCAGCTTGGCACCGAGCGAAACGGGGATGCGCCGCCGCAACCGCGCATAGGCGAGGCGCCAGCGCGGCATCAGCCGTTGGTGCCGTTACCCGGCACTGCAGTCCTGGCGTTCACGGTCTCGACCTCCTCGGACACCATGAACCGCTCATGCGCGAGTTCGGCAGCGATATCGGCCTCCAGCGGCCGGGCGAGATAATAGCCCTGATAGTGGCTGCACCCGGCAAGCTGGAGCGCGCCGAGATGCGCGGCGGTCTCGACGCCCTCGGCCACGACTTCGAGCCCCAGCGCGCGCCCGAGATGAATGATCGAATGGACGATCGCCGCACTCTCGCGCTCCTTGCCCATGCCGTCGATGAAGCTGCGGTCGATCTTGAGGCAATCGAGCGCGAACTTGCGGATGTTATAGAGCGAGGAATAACCCGTGCCGAAGTCGTCGAGCGCGATACGGAAGCCCATCTGGCGCAGGCGGTACAGCGTATCGGCGGCGCGTTCGGCGTTGTCGAAGATCGCGGTTTCGGTAATCTCGATCTGAACGCGGCTCGGCTCGATGCCGGCGCGCTGAACCCGTTCGACGACATGGCCGACGAAATTCTGGCGGCGGAACTGCCGCGGCGAGAAGTTCACCGAGACATATTGTCCCGGCCATTGCTGAAGCATCCTGAGCGCTTCATCGAGAACCCAGTCGCCCAGCTCGTGGATCAGATTCGATTCCTCGGCGATCGGGATGAACAGGCCGGGCGAGATATGGCCATATTCGGGGCTGTTCCAGCGTAGCAGCGCCTCGAACGCGACGACTTCCATCTCATCGCGCGCGACGATCGGCTGATAGACGAGGCGAAGCTCGCCATTGGCGATCGCCTGCGAGAGGCCGCCCTCAATCTGGCGACGAAAGCGGATCGATTCGTCCATGCTCTCGTCGAACAGCCGCACCACACCTCTGCCCGACTTCTTGGATTCGTTGAGCGCCAGGTCTGCGCGGCGCATTACGTCGATCGGATCGTGCTGCATCCCCGGTTGGACGATAACAAGGCCTGCCGAGGCCGAACCCTGCACGGAATGGCCGAACACGGTGAAGGTCGTGGCACAGGCCAGCAGCAGGCGTTCGACCGCCATCACCGCCTCGTCCTCGCCGGTCACCTTCATCAGAACCGCGAACTCATCACCGCCCAGACGGGCGACGAAGCCGCCCTCGGGCACCGTATCGCGCACGACGCCGCACACCATGCGGATCAGTTCATCACCGGCAAGATGGCCGAAGGTATCGTTGACCAGCTTGAACCGGTCGAGATCCATCATCGCCATCGCGAACACATCAGGCCCGCGGACATGATCGGTCAGCGCGCGCATGAAGGCCAACCGGTTGGGCGCGTCGGTCAGGCTGTCATGGTTAGCAAGATGAGTCGCTTTGCTCTCGTTGGCGGCCAATTCAGCCTTTTGCTCCTTGAGCTGCGTCATCGCTGCGGCGAGCGCGCGATCGGCTTCCCAGCGCTGACTGAGCGCGGTTGCGGTCTGCACCACTTCTTCGGCCTGGAAGGGCTTGGCGATGTAGAAGATCTTGTCCGCGGGGCCAGCGGCGCGGCTGATCTCAAGCGGGGAGAAATCGGAGAATCCGGTGACGATGACGATGTTGATGTCGGGATCGAGCGCGCGAATTCGCTTGGCGGTCTCCTTACCGTCGATCCCCGGCGGCATTCGCACATCGATGAACGCAACCGCAAACCGCTCGCCGCGGGCGAGGCCAGCCGCAACCGCCTCGACGCCCTCGGCGCCTTGCATACAATGCGTCGTGTCGAAGCTGGCGGGCGCGTCCGCGAGTACAGGCGCGTCGTCAGTCCCGAACAGCTCTGCTGCCATCGTGTCGAGCGCACTATCCTGCCCCCCGCCAGCACGCTTGAAGCACTGGCGATAGGATTCATGCATCCCCGGCTCGTCGTCCACGATCAGAATGCGCAAGGCCTGCTCCCCTTCATCACCTTGCCACGGGGTAAGCACACAGGGTTAAGGCACGGTAAAAGGGTTAACGCACGAAGACAGCGAGTTTGCGCGATACCCTTCCTTACCCGTTCTGGCGTCACCTTCCTGCAACAGTTCAGTGGCGATCTGCCTATGGGAACGTTCTCAACCGCACCCTGACTACTCAGCGCGAATGAAACCGGTTACATTCTCCGGGTAACAATCATAAGAGCGCGCCGTCGAGTCGTTTCGAGTCGCGAGACGCCGTCGAAGGTAAACGTTGTCACGCTCGTGTAACAAAATAGGGGGGATGCAGTGAATTCAGCACATATCGCCAAGGCCAGCCTGATCCGTCGCTCGCGCGTTCGCGCTGCAGCGGCCGCGCTTGCCTGGACCAGCGGCGCCGCAGCGCTCGCGGTCGGAGTCGCCGCCCCCGCCCATGCGCAGGTCTCCTCGTCGCTGCGCGGCAAGGTAACGGCTGAAGGTGGCGTCAGCCAGGTCACGATCGTCAACGTCGACACCGGCTTCACCCGCACCAGCACGCCGGCCGCCGATGGCGGCTACCAGTTCGCCTCACTTCCCCCCGGCAACTACCGGCTTGAGGTGACGACCCCCAACGGCATGCGCCGCACTGACGAATTCCGCCTCGCGGTCGCTCAGAACGCCGTGTTCGACTTCGACCTCTCGACGCCGGATGTGGCCCCCGCCGATGGCGGCGCAGAGGTCATCGTCACGGGCAGCCGCATCCGCTCGATGCAGGGCGGCGAGGTCGGCACCACGATCTCCGAGCGCCTGATCGAACAGCTGCCGCAGAACAACCGCAACTTCCTGGCCTTTGCCGATCTTGCTCCGGGCGTTCAGTTCATCACCAACGGCAGCGACCAGTCGCGCCTGCAGGGCGGTGCCCAGAACTCCAACTCGGTCAACATCTTCATCGATGGCATCGGACAGAAGGACTATGTCCTGAAGAACGGCGTCACCGGCCAGGATTCGACTCAGGGCAATCCTTTTCCGCAGTCGGCGATCGGCGAATACCGGGTCATCAGCTCGAACTACAAGGCCGAGTTCGACCAGGTCAGTTCGGTCGCGATCACGGCGGTGACCAAGTCGGGCACCAACGAGTTCAAGGGTTCGGGTTTCGTGGATTTCACGAACCAGAGCCTGCGCGACGCGCGCCCGATCGAGTTCATGCCTGCAAATGCAACCGGCAAGGTGCGCACCAAGGATTTGCAATTTGGCGGCACGCTGGGCGGCCCGATCGTCAAGGATCTGCTGCACTTCTTCGTGGCCTATGAAGGCAAGCGCCGCGTTACGCCGCGCGACGTCGCGATCCCCGCGACGCTGGGCTCAGCGCGCCCGCTGATCCCGGCCAACCTCGCCGCAAACTACGGCGCGTATAACGAAGAATTCAACGAGAACCTCTACTTCGGCAAGATTAACTTCACCCCGAGCGACCGCGACCTGTTCGAGATTTCGGGCAAGTATCGCGACGAGTCGGGTGAGACGTTCAACAGCGGTATCGCCGCCTATGAGACCCGCACGATCGCCCGCGTGAAGGAAATTCGCGGCCTTGCACGCTGGGAGCATACCGGCGACAGCTGGGTCAACGACTTCAAGGTCGCCTATGAGGACGTGGAGTGGAACCCGCGTCCGTTTATGGAGGCGAACCGCAACGTCTATCGCGTACGCATCCCGAACCCGGCCAACCCGGCCCAGTTCCTCGACGGCAACGTCCTGGAAACCGGCGGCGGCACCAACTTCCAGAACAAGGGCCAGAAGGGCTGGCAGATCTCAAACGACTTCACCTACACGGGGTTTGAAGGCCATACCATCAAGGTCGGCGTTAAAACGAAGTGGATCACGCTCAACTCGCTGACGCGCAACGGCTTCAACCCGACGTTCCGCTATTTCACGCCACTGGGCGCGACGACGCTCAACACGACCGCACCATACCAGATGACCTTCCAGGCGCTGGCAGGCAGCTTCACTGACGCGCAGATCAGTTCGGACAACTTCCAGCTCGGCATCTATGTTCAGGACGACTGGGACGTCACCGATCGCCTGACCGTCAACCTCGGTCTGCGCTGGGATTATGAGCGCACCCCGGCGTTCCTGAACTACGTCCATTCGGCGGCGCAGGTCGCGGCGGTGAGCCCGGCCAACTACCCGAACCTCAACGGCGCCAACTACAACATCAACGACTATATCTCGACGGGTAAGGAACGTAAGGCGTTCACCGGCGCTTGGCAGCCGCGTATCGGCTTCAACTACAAGCTCGACGAAGCGGGCCGCTTCGCGATCTTCGGCGGGTTCGGCCGTTCGTACGACCGTACCCAGTTCGACTTCATCCAGCAGGAGCTGGCGCAAGGTCAGGCGGCGAACCGTACGTTCAATTTCAACGTCCCCGGCGACACGGTGAACGTCTGCACGCCGAGCGTGACCTGCATCGCCTACAACGCCAACTTCCAGACCGCAGCAGGCCGCGCCGCGCTGATCGCGGGCCTGCCGGCGGGTGCAGGACGCGAGCTGCGCTTCATCAAGAACGACATCAAGATGCCGTACTCCGACCAGTACAGCCTGGGCGTGCGCGGCAATTTCGACCTGCTCGATGTCGAAATCGGCTATTCGCATGTGAAGAGCCGCGACGGCTTCGTCTACATGCTGGGCAATCGCCGTCCGGGCGGGCTGTTCTTCCCGGCCACCGGTGCACCCGACTCGCCGTTCACCTTCACGCCTGCACCGTTCGGATCGATCATCATCGGCGACAACGGGCTGGAGACCAACGCCGACACCGCCTTCCTGAAGCTCATCAAGCGCTACACCAAGGCATCGCCGTGGAGCATCGACGCCACTTACACCTACACCAAGGCGAACGAGAACCGGCAGTTCGGCGAGGGCTTCGCACTCGATTACGAGGATATCAGCGACTATCCCTTCCGTCCGTCGGCGGGCGTGCGCAGCCATCGCTTCGTGATGGCGGGCACGGTCGATGTGCCGGGCGGCATCACGCTCGCGACCAAGTTCCAGATCGCCTCGCCGGTCTGGCTCAAGCGCTTCGCGACGACGCCGGGCGTCGGCCAGCCGGGCACGAAGGACGTCGTCGCGATCCAGGCTAACGGCAATGGCGACCGCTGGGGCTATCGCCAGATGGATCTGTCGGCGACCAAGGAGCTGAAGCTCGGTTTCCTGAGCGACGCCACGCGAGTCTGGGTGCGCGTCGACATCATCAACCTGTTCAACGACTATAACTATAACGGCTTCAACGCCACGACCGGTCTGCGCGATCCGAACAACTTCAACATCGACGGTCCGCCGCGGACCGTGAAGCTGTCGACCGGCTTCAACTTCTAATCACCCACTCCTTTCAGGGCGTGCGGCCGGGTCCCCCCGTCCGCACGCCTTTTTCTTTGCGCGCGTGAGATCCCCCGCCAGCGACGCGCCACAGCGGCGTGGGAGCGTCTGCAGAGCGTTCGACGCAGAGGGGAGCGCAGACTAGCGCCGAAACGCCTCCCTGCCCGCGCTACGGCCAAATTCCGCGACAAATGAGGGTCAGGCTGGCCGCGCGCGACGCGCGCATCAGTGCCTGCTGCTAGAAACAACAAAGCCCCGCCGGGTCCTGAGACCTGACGGGGCTTTGAATGGCGCGCCCGGAACGATTCGAACGTCCGACCCTCAGATTCGTAGTCTGATGCTCTATCCAGCTGAGCTACGGGCGCACTGTGGAGGGGCGCAGATAGAAGCGCTTTTGGGGAAAGGCAACCCCGTTGCGCACAGTTTCTTTGCGACATAGACCAACCCGTGATGCGACGCTCCTTTTCCCTCACCGCGCTGGTCCTGCCGATGGGCATGCTGGCTGCCTGTACCACCACCGACGGGGGCTATCCCTCGCTGCTTCCGCGCCCGATCGAGGGCCGCGACGACGCAGAGCCCGCACGGCCCGACCCCATCGCAGCACCCGATTCCGCGCTGGACACCCGTATCGCTCAGAAGCGGAAAGCGGCGGCAGACGCTGCGAAACGCTTCCAGGCAGCGGCGATCACCGCCGAATCGCGAGTTGCGATCGCCCGCGGCGTCCCAGCGGGCAGCGAAGCGTGGGTAAGTGCGCAGACCGCCCTTGCCGATCTCGACGCGATTCGGGGCGAAACAGTCCAACTCGTCACCGACTTGGAGCATGAGGCGAGCGCCCGCGCGCAGGCGGGCACCCCCGCCTACCCTGCGTTAAATGCAGCGATCGACGCGATTGCACGTCAGGCGCTTACCCAGGCCGACCGCACGAAGACGCTGGAGGGCGCACTCGCGGGCTGATCCTGCCGCGTCACGGAAACCCTGCGTTCCCGAATCGTTGTTTGACCGCCGCGCCCGGTGCGCCGACAATCCGCGCGGTTTTCGCTCAGGGGAGTTCATCAATGCGTCTCGTCATCGCCGCCCTCGCGGCCACCGTCGCCATCGCCACGCCGATCGTCGCCCAGCAGGTGCAGCTTCCGGGCTCGAAGAACAAAGCCGCCATCAGCGGCGGCAGCTATACCGTCGACCCGGGCCACACCCTGGTCCGCTGGGAAGTCGATCACTTCGGCTTCACTCCCTATTGGGGCCTGTTCGGCGGTATCACGGGAACTGCGAGCTTCGACCGCGCCAATCCTGCCGCGTCGAAGGTGGACATCACCATCCCGATATCGAAAGTGGTGACCGCAAACGAAGGCCTGACCGCACATCTGCTGCGTCCGGGCAAGGACGGCGGCAAGCCCGACTTCTTCGGCGCCGCGGCTGCCGACGCCAAATTCGTCTCGACCCGCGTCGTCATCGACGAGGATGGTGATGAGGCCAAGGTGACGGGCAACCTGACCCTCAACGGCGTGACCAAGGCCGTGACGCTCGACGTCGACTTCTATGGCGCGGGCAAGACTCCACCGCAGATGGGTGGCAAGGAGAATGTCGGGTTCGAGGCGGAGGCAACGATCCGCCGCAGCGACTTCGGCATCACCTACGCGATCCCGCTGGTCAGCGACGCGGTCGACCTCAAGATCGCAGCCGCTTTCGTCAAATAGGCCGTCACAAATCAGGCGGCGAAGAAATAATTCATTCCCATAATACCCCATGCGGGCTATGGGCGTCGGCATGACCGGCGTTCATGGCCTGCTTCTACTTGCACGACTTACGCGCCCTTAGGGCGTGAACCAGCGCGGCTGAGCCGCGCGCACGGCCTAAGGGCGAAACTGCAACCCGAAAGCCGCCCCCCGGGGTATAGTTCTGCAAGAGTTGAAGCCATGACCATGTTGCGCGACCCCAGCGTCAAGTACCGCCCTTTCCCGACGATCGCCCTGCCCGACCGCCAATGGCCGAGCCGTACGATCACCCGCGCGCCGCGCTGGCTCTCCACCGACATGCGCGACGGTAATCAGGCGCTGATCGATCCGATGGATGCCGAGAAGAAGACACGCTTCTTCGAGCTGCTGTGCCGCGTCGGCATCAAGGAGATCGAGGTCGGTTTCCCCAGCGCGGGGGCGACCGAGTTCGACTTCATCTCCGGCCTCGTCCGCGACAACCGCATTCCGGATGATGTGACGGTGCAAGTGCTGACCCAGGCCCGGCGTGACCTGATTGACACAACGTTCGAAAGCCTGCGCGGCGCGAAGACCGGCATCGTCCATGTCTATAACGCCGTCTCGCCGGCCTGGCGGAAAATCGTGTTCGGCATGGACCGCGCCGAGGTGAAGCAGATCGCGGTGGACGCGGCGAAGCTGCTGCGCGACAACGCCGCCGCCCAGCCCGATACCGACTGGCATTTCCAATATTCGCCCGAGACCTTCTCTACCGCCGAGATCGATTTCTCGGTCGAGGTCTGCGCGGCGGTGATGGACGTGCTCCAGCCGACAGCCGAGCGCCCGATCATCTTCAACCTGCCCGCGACGGTCGAGTGCGCGACGCCCAATATCTATGCCGACCAGATCGAATATTTCTGCCGCAACATCCCCAATCGCGACGCGGTGGTGGTGTCGCTGCACACGCATAACGACCGCGGTACCGGCGTAGCGGCGGCCGAACTGGGCATGATGGCCGGTGCCGACCGTGTCGAAGGCTGTCTGCTGGGCAATGGCGAGCGTACCGGCAATTGCGATCTGGTGACCGTCGCGATGAACATGTACACGCAGGGCGTCGATCCCGGCCTCGACTTCTCGGACATCGACGAGATCGTGAAGACGGTCGAATACTGCACCAACATCCCGGTGCATCCGCGCACGCCCTATGCCGGCGATCTGGTGTTCACCGCCTTTTCGGGCAGCCATCAGGACGCGATCAAGAAGGGCTTTGCCGCGCAGGAAGCGCGCAACGACGAATATTGGGAAGTTCCCTACCTCCCGATCGACCCCGCCGATCTCGGCCGCAGCTATGAGGCGGTGATCCGCGTCAACTCGCAGTCGGGCAAGGGCGGCGTCGCGTGGGTGCTGGAGCAGGACAAGGGCCTGAAGCTGCCCAAGCGCCTCCAGGCCGATTTCAGCCGCCACGTCCAGCGGGTCGCCGACGAGAGCAGTCGCGAACTCAACGCGCAGGATATCTGGGCGACCTTCGTCGAGACCTATCGGCTCGAACATCCGCAGCGCTTCACGCTGGGCGCCTATGACGAGACGCGCGCGACCAATGGCGAGCGCATCTTTGCCGGTGTGATCGAGGTCGACGGCGTGCAGCAATCGGTCAGCGGGCGCGGCAATGGCCTGATATCCAGCGTCGTCGCGGCGATGCGTGAGGGCTTCGGCGTCGATCTCGACATCGCCGACTATGCCGAGCACGCGATCGGTCATGGCACCGGGGTGCAAGCCGCCGCTTATGTCGAATGCCGCACCGCCGACGGGCGAACCGTCTGGGGCGTCGGCATCGACGAGGATGTCGCCACCGCCAGCGTCCGCGCGGTGCTCAGCGCCGCGGGTGCGGTTGAATAACTCAGCTCGTCAGCCCGGCCTTGTGCCAGGACCCCGGCGCAAGGCCGGGCTGACGGTGGAAATATAGGACTGAAGATGCAGCGCTCTCCCCTCGCCCCGATCGGCTTCCCTTACCTCCCGCCCATCGAAGGCGTCACGCTGCGCGTCGCTCGCGCGCACTATAAGACCTGGGATCGCTGCGACCTGACCTTCGTCACGCTCGACAAGGGCACCAGCGTCGCCGGCGTCACCACCACCAGCAAATGCCCCTCGCCCGAAGTCGAGTGGTGCCGCGAGGCGCTAGTGCTAGGCAAAGCGCGCGCACTGGTCGTCAACGCCGGCAACAGCAACGCCTTCACCGGCAATCGTGGTCGCGCGGCGGTCGAGGCGATCGCGGCGCGGGTGGCAGGCCATCTGAGCTGCCAGCCTTCCGACGTGTTCGTCTCCTCGACCGGGGTGATCGGCGTTCCGCTCCCCATCGACAAGGCCGAGGCGGGCCTCGACGCCGCCTTCGCCGCGCAGCCGTGCGGCTGGGAGGATGTAGCCAAGACCATCGGCACCACCGACACGTTCGAAAAGGGCGCGGTCACCACGGCGGTGGTCGATGGCAAGACCGTGTCGCTGGTCGGCGTCATCAAGGGCAGCGGGATGATCGCGCCCGACATGGCGACGATGCTCGGCTATGTCTTCACCGACGCCGCGGTCGATCCCGCCTTCCTCCAGCGCGCGCTGTCCGACGCGAATGCACGGAGCTTCTCGTGCATCACCGTCGACAGCGATACCTCGACCAGCGACACCGTGCTTGCCTTCGCCACCGGCAAGGCGGGCAACGCCCCCCTTTCGGATGAAGATGACGACGGCGCCGACGCCTTCCGCGCCGCGCTCTCGGACCTGTGCCTCCGGCTCGCCCATCTCGTCGTCCGCGATGGTGAGGGCGCGTCGAAGTTCATCCGCATCGACGTCGACGGCGCCGAAAGCGACGTCAGCGCACACCGCATCGCGCTCAGCGTCGCCAACTCACCGCTGGTCAAGACTGCGATCGCGGGCGAGGACGCCAATTGGGGCCGGATCGTCATGGCGGTAGGCAAGGCCGGCGAACCCGCCGACCGCGACCGGCTGGGCATCACCTTCGGCGGGGTGCAGGTGGCATCGGGCGGCCTCGCGGTGGATGGCTATGACGAAGCCCCGGTCGCCGCGCATCTCAAGGGCCAGGAAATCGAGATCGGCGTCGCCCTTGGCCTTGGCGAAGGCCGTGCCACCGTCTGGACCTGCGACCTGACCCACGGCTACATCTCGATCAACGCGGACTATCGGAGCTGAACGCAGGATAAGCCTGTTGTCGCTGAGGGTTCAGGCACGGTCGCGTATCCAGAGTCGTCGCCCGTCCCCGAACGGGCATGATCATGGAGAGCAGACATGCGAATCTTGATTCTTGCAGCGACGCTGGGTGCCAGCCTACTGGCGACGGCCGCCCCGGCCGAAGCGCAGTATTATGGCTCAAGGCACCGCGAGGTCCGACAGGAACAGCGCGAATGCCAGCGCGAGCTGCGCCATGCCCGCAACCGCTACGAATATCGCCGCGAACTGCGCGAGTGTCGCCGCGAGATTTCGCGGGCCCGTGGCGGTTATCGCGACCATGACCGGTGGAATCGCTGGGATGATCGCCGCGACCGGCGCTGGAGGGACCGTCATGACCGGCACGACCGCTATGACCGGTACGATCGCCGCTACTAAGGGCTGAAGTGAAGACGGGCGGGGCCGCAATGGCTCCGCCCGGTCTCCTGCCGGTGACGCCGGCTATCGCCGCCTGACCTTCCTTGCTAGTCGCCGCGCTGCGCGACTGATCGCGCGTCTGCGACAGGAGGTCATCATGGCACACACCGACACCTTGGCAGACCTCCCCTGCTTTCGAGCGTAGTTCGAAGCGGCGGCGGGGTTATCCGTCCGAAACCCATGTGAAGCGCGGGCTGCGCTTCGTGCATGGCGATGTCGAGCTGATCGAAAAACTCGGGCGAAACGATCCCTGCCCATGCGGGTCGGGGAAGAGGTTTCAAGCGCTGCTGCATGCATTCGGGCCGGTTTCGACGGGGCCGAGCGGCATGATTATTGGCGTGAGTGACTAAAGAAACGGGGGCCGGATCGCCGGCCCCCGCGAACATCAGACGACGCTTTCGATCCACGCCTTGAGCTTGGACTTGGTGGAGATGTCCTGGATACCGACCTGCTGCGCGACCTTCTGCCCGTCCTTGTAGACGAACAGCGTCGGGATACCCCGAATACCGAGGCTGCCCGGCGTATCCGGATTTTCCTCGATGTTGAGCTTGGTGATGGTCACCTTGTCGGCCAGTTCCTCGGCCAGCTCTTCCAGGCTCGGCCCGATGATCTTGCACGGCCCGCACCACTCCGCCCAGAAGTCGACGAGGACGGGCTTGTCCGACTGAAGAACATCGGCTTCGAAGCTTGCATCGGTAACGGCCTTGGCCATTTCAAAATCTCCTTTGTGTTGGGTGCAACCTAGGGAGGCGGCGCGCGCCCCTCAAGCGTTTCAGATCAAGCTTTGCTCCGCCGGCACGAAGCCCGGCTTGTGCGCTGCAACGAGATCGCCGGGCAGCGCGAACAGCACCGGCCCGGCGGTATAGAGCAGACCCGCCTCGACACGGCGGCCCGGAAGAACGACCTCAAGCGCCGCGACATAGGCCGCCATCTGGCGCACATGATAGGGCGGCACGGCATCGAGGGTTTCAGGCGCACGGCGGCCGGTCTTGAAGTCCACCACCAGTACCTTGTCGTCGCTCACCAGCAACCGGTCGGCGGTGCCCGATACGACATGTCCACCCTCGATCACCGCAGCGATCGGCGCCTCGGCCAGCGCATCCGGGCCGAACAGATCGGCGAAACGCGGGTCCGCAAGAACGCCGAGTGCAGCCGCAGCGAGTTCGTCACGCATCGCAGGATCGGTGACACCCCCCGCCCCCTCCAGCCAGCGCTCGGCAGCGTCCGCGCGTCGCTCCGGCAGTACGCCAGGCAGACGCTCAAGCAATGCATGGATCAGCCTGCCCCGCTCGGCAGCGGCGCGTAGCGCGGGTCCGGGTGGAGGATCGGCGACCAGATCGTCGCCCAGCGACGACGGCGCCAACGGACGCGGCGGCCGAGCTTCGACCGGTGCAGGCAGCTTTGCCCAGATGGGCAGTTCGACGGCGACATCCGCCGCCGCCGCGCCGCGCGATTTGCGCGCGACTGGCAGCTGCGGGCGCGTGCCGGTGAAGGTGCGATCGCCCTCGCCTTCCGCTACACCCAGAGCATCGAATGCCGCACGCGATGCCGCATACCAGCTGGCAAGCGGAGGAGCATTCTTGTCCTTCGGCCCGAGCTTCCCGGCGATCACAAGCCGTTCCTCCGCCCGCGTCGCGGCGACATAGAAGAGCCGCCAATGCTCCTCAAGCTCGCGCGCGTCGACCTGCGACACGGCGGCGTCCACCGGACCGCCACGCTCGGTCTTGCCCGGCCGAAACACTGGAAACGCAGCGCCGTCATAATCCTCGGGCGCCCACTTCACGAAATCGCCGCGATTGCCACCCTGTGGATCGGCGGTGGCGTCGGCGAGGATCACCAACGGCGCCTGCAAACCCTTGGCGCCATGTGCGGTCATCACCCGCACCGCATCCTGTGGTTGCGCCGCGTCGCGCACGATCTCGACATCGCCGCGATCGAACCAGTCGAGGAAGCGCTGCAGCGTCGGCGTCGCCAGCCCCTCGAACCCTAAGGCGGCGGTGAGCAACTCCTCGACCGGATCGAGCGCTTCCTTGCCAAGCCGCCGCACCAGCTTGCGCCGCCCGTCCATCTCGCCCGACAATATCGTCTCGAGGAAGCGGTGCGGCGTCATCAGGTCGGCGCGGGCAAGCAGGCCGTAGAGTGGCGCGAGCCGGTCATCAGGCAGGGTCGCGCGCAGATGCCGCCACAGGCTCCCGCGCTCGCGCAAGGCAGCGTGCATCAGCTCGTCCTGCGTCCACCCTATCAGCGGTGAGACCAGCAACGCGGCGAGCGACAGGTCGTCATCCGGCTGAAGCGCAAATCGTACCGCCGCGAGCAGGTCCTGCACCGCCAGCGGCGCATTGAGCCGCAATCGATCGACACCCGCGACAGGGACCCCCTCGGCATGCAGCCGAGCGACCAGTAGTGAGGCGAGCTCGCCACGCCGCTTAACCAGGATCATCACATCCTCGGGCCGTAGCGTCCGGCCTTTGCTCTCCAGTTCGAGCGTTCCGATCCAGCTCTTGATCTGGCGCGCGATGCGGTTGGCGACTTCGCGCGTCGCGTCGTCGATCCACCCTTCCTCGTCCTCCGGATCGCCACCAGCAACCACGGGCGGCCACAGCGTTACCGTTCCCGGCCCGGCGACGCGGCTGGCATGGATTTCGGATTCAGTGCCCATCCCCGGCTCGGGCAAGGCCGCCACAGCCGCATCGACGAACTCGAGGATCGGTGCGGTCGAGCGGAACGAGTGGGTGAGCGACAGGCGTTCCAGCGCTCCGTCCGAGCGCGCGGCGAAATGCCTCTCTGCCGCAACGAAGTTGATCGGATCGGTGCCCTGAAAACCGAAGATCGCCTGTTTGTGATCGCCGACGGTGAACAGCGTGCGCACCTCATCGCCATGCGCGCCCTCACCCGCGAAGAACTCGTCGGCTAGCGCGCGCACAATCCGCCACTGCGCGATGTTGGTGTCCTGTGCCTCGTCGATCAGGATATGGCTGGTCGCCTGATCGAGCTTGAAGCGGATCCAGTCGCCCATGCCCGGCTGATCGAGTAGCGCCACCGTCCGTCCGATCAGATCATCGAAATCGACCGCGCCGACGCGACGCTTGGCGGTCTGATAGGCCGCGGCATATTCGCGCCCGGCGGTGAGTCCTTGCGCCAGCAGATCAGCATAGCCCGCGCGCGCGAGCATTCCTGCAACCGCAATGCACGCCTCGCCCAACTCGGCCGCCAGCGTCTCGTAATCCGGGTCGATCGCCGCCAGCTTGGGCGATACCTTCTTGGGTTCGTCCTTGGCGGTCAGCACCAGCTTTCTGAGGTCGCCCAGCATCACCACGCGCGCCGCCGGCTCCGCCGCCAGCCACGCGCCGGCGACCGCGGCGTTCTCCTGTCCAGTCGCGGTACCCCAACCGTAATTGGCGTCGGCGATCCTGCGCAGCCCCTCGACATCGAACGCGTCGTCCGTGCACCAGCGGGCGGCTTCCTCGATCACATCGCCTTGCGGAAGCCCCATCGCCCTCCGCAGCCAGGGCTGCACGCCCGAGGGCAGTGCCGCCATCGCATCGGGAGCCTTGGCACAGGCGTGGAGGAACGCCTCCGCCTTGCCCTCGCCCAGTCTCAGACTGAGCGCTCCCACAGCGTCGATCAGCGTGTCGCGTCCTTCGCGTCCCGCATCCGCCAACATCGTCGCCAACGTGTCGCGCGCCAGCGCAGTCTCCTCACGCGCCTCCAGCGGGCGAAAACCCGGCGTCAGCCCCGCCTCGACCGGAAAGGCGGACAGCAGGGTCTGGCAAAAACTGTGAATCGTCTGGATGCGCAGTCCGCCGCCCGGCGCGTCGAGCACCTTGGCGAACAGCGTGCGGGCGAGTGCGATCCGCGCATCGTCCGGCTCCTCGCCCAGCGCCTCGAGATCGTTGAACACCTCTGCACGGGGCGCGCGCACCCAATACGCCAGCCGCCCGCTCACCCGCGCAGCCATTTCCGCGGCACCCGCTTTGGTGAAGGTAAGGCACAGGATCGCGCCGGGATCGACCCCGCGCAGCAGCAACCGGAACACGCGCGCCGCCAGCACCTGCGTCTTGCCCGTGCCCGCCGAAGCGGACAGCCACACGCTCGCGCCCGGGCTGGATGCCGCAGCCTGATTTCCCGCCAGCGGGGGCAACGCGCCCGTGCTAGCGCCGCTCACGGCCGTACCATTCGTCGCGGCGCATCAACTGGTCGTAGTCGGCATAGGGCGCATATTCGGGGTGGAGTTTGGCGGTGAACGGTGCGTCGCCGGTCAGATAGGCCCGCGCCGTCTCGGTGAAATTCTCGGCCGCGGTCGGCACGAACTCATCGGGCAGCATCTTGCCGTATTTGCCCGCCGTATCGACCGGTGACTGGACATAGCCGAACTCGCCGCCCTTGCGCGCCAGCGACCAATATTCGAAGGCGCTCGCCCGGCCGGAAATGCCCCGAAACCCACCGCGCTCAGCGATCAGTCCCAGCAATCCGAGCTGAAGGCTGTACCCGGCGCGAACCGCCCGGGTGCTGGGCGGCTGGCCGGTCTTGTAATCGACCACACCCAGCGTCCCATCGCCCATCGCGTCGATCCGGTCGAATTTGCCCTTGAGCGTCACGCCGGCGAAATCGATCGCGCCGTCCTGCTCGACCGCCAGCACGCGGCGTTGCGGACGCGCCTCGATCTCGCGCACGATCCAGCGCACCGCCTCGATCAGCCGCGGCTGCCACAGCGCGCGCATCATCGGGTGCGCCTGCGCCAGCATCGCCAGCACCCGCGGCTCCAGCGCTTCCGGGTCGCACGCGTCAAGCTTCGCCCATTTCTCGAGCACGTCATGCACCGCGGTCCCGCGCCACGCCGCGCTGGGATCGGCATCGACCGGATCGAGCTGGCGCAACCGCAGCATGCGTTTGGCGTAGAAGGCGTACGGATCGGCCTTCAATCGGTCGACATCGGTGACCGGGATCACGCGCGGGCGAATCGCGGCGGGCGGGCACGGCTCAGGCCGCGACGCGGGCTCGTACGTCCCCGGATCGTCGATTGCGCGCGCCCATGCCTCGAGCACCTCAGCGCGCTCCAGCCCGCCCGACAGCGCCTCAAGCCGCAGCCAAAAGCGGGAGGCGATAGTCGGCGCCCCCGCATCGCGTCTGGCGCGAGTCAGCACCACTTCGCGAGCGCCCAGCCCCATCGCCAGATCATGCGCAGACAAGCCGATGCGGCGCTCCAGCCCCGGAAGCCCCAGCTCCGAGCGGATGCGCGGAGCGAGCCACGGATCGGGTGCGGGCAGGCCCGGCCAGACACCCTCGTTCAGCCCGCCAAGCACCAGCAGGTCGGCGGTCTGCAGCCGCGCCTCAATCAAACCGTAGATGGCGAGCCGGGGATGCCCGCCTTGGGGTGGCCGCACCGCGACCTCGTCCATCAGCGTGCGCAACATCGCGGCGAGGCTCTCCGGCCCGACCAGCGCCGGGCCATGCGCCGCCGCACGTTCCAGATCGTCGAGCAACGCCGCCGCCGCCCGCCCCTCGGCACGCGACCACAACGCATCGCCGCACAGCATCGTCGCGGTCTCACGCAACTGTGCAAGCAGCACGGTCAGCGGCGCTGCACCGCCTGCATAGAGCGCTTCAAGCGGCGCCAGCGATGGCACAACTTCCCGCCACCAGCCCAGCGCCGAGCGGCGGACATGCGCGTCATAGCCTTCGTCGTTCGCGAGATGCGCTTCGATCCCCACGAGCCCCGCCGCAGGCCTCGGCCCGCGCAGCGCCAGGTCGAGCGAGCGCGCGCCGTCCAGCCACGCCAGCCGATCCTCGCCGGCTGCGACCAGCGGGTGCTTGAGCAACGCCAGCAACGCTAGCGGCGCAAAGCCTTGCGCGCCCGCCTCGGCCAGCGCGAGCAGCAATGTGCCCGGCGGCAGGCTGGCGAGCGCAACGCCTGCCGAATCGTCGATCGTCAGCCCCCATCGCGCGCAATGCGCAGCGACGCGCTTCGCCAATGCGCGGTCGGGCGTCACCAGCGCCGCGGTCCGCCCTTCGGTCTCCAGCGCTTCACGCAGCGCCAGCGCGATCGCCTGCGCCTCATCCGCCGGAGTCGCAACTTCAAGGCCGCGGACCTCGGCCAGCCGACGCTCCGCCGCGGGCAGATCGCTCCAGCCCCGGGTCAGCTCGGCGGGCATCATCGCGCTCGCGATCGCCTTGCTGCGCGCGGGCGGAGCATCCAGTTCGGTAGCCACGCGCCACGGCTCGATCTCACCGCGCTGAACGCCCATCCGGTCGATCAGCAGCTTCAGATGGAATTGCGGATGCGTCTCGAGCGAACGCTTGCGCCGGCCCGTCACCGGGTCGGCGTCGAACGGCCCCAGCATCGTCCACTCCGCCTCGCCCATCGCCAGATCGACGCCGGGGAATATGACCATGCCATCGGGCAGACCCGCCACAACGCGCAGCAACCGAGCGATGGCCGGAGCGGAGGTGGTGATGCCCGCCGCGCAGATAAAGCGATCAGGCGGATCGTTCCGCCAGCGTCCAGCGACCCGCCCGAGCAACTGGTTGCGGCGCTCGGCCAGATCGATCCGGCCAAGCCTCACAAGCTCTTGCGGCCATTTACTCAGGGCGATCTCGAACAGATCGAGCGAGCGCTGCCAATGCTCCGACAGTTCCCCCACAGCCACGTCGCGCATCCGCCGCGGGTCGATCTCCTCGACGAGGAGCTGATCGAGCGTGCGGCCGAGGTCACCCGCCAGTCGCACTGCCTCGGCCGCATCGATCCCCGGCTGCCCGGCCTGCACCAGCCGGGCGAAGATCAGCCGTCGCTGCAGCGGATCGACCGCGGGCGGGATCGGGTCGTCGTCATCCGCCGGATCGAGAAACGGCCCCGCCGCCTCGTCGAGCTCGGGATCGCCGACCGCGACCAGCCGCGGCAGCAACAGTCCGCCCCCGCTCGCGCGGACGAATGCGTCGGTGATCGCCTTCTTCGCGCGGTTGGTCGGCACCAGCACGATCCCCCGCGCCAGCCGCAGCGGATCGCTACCGAAGCGTCGGATCAGACCCTGCGCGAGTGCATCGGCAAAGGCCCGGTGCGGCGGGATGGAATAGAGGTGGAGGCCGCGGCCCTCACCCATTCGCCAGCACCGCCTCTGTGGCGGCAATCGCCGGAGGCGAGCCGACGTCGAACCACAGGCCCTGATGCACCACGCCATAGGCGCGGCCTACCTCGATCGCGCGTTCCCAGAACAAATTGGTCGAGAACGCGCCCTCCGGCCAGTCGCGGATCACCCGCGGTGAGAGGATCTGGACGCCGGTATAGACGAAGGGCGCGAGCCGGCCCGGTTTGCGGCGGCCAACGATCTTGCCGAAGGGATCAATATGGAAGTCGCCATTGCCGGGATGGCAATGCGCGCGGGCGAGCGGGACGAGCAGCAGCAGCGCGTCCATCCGCTCGTCGTCCCATGCCGCGGCGAGCTGACGGATCGCGTCGATCGGCCCGTCGATCCACAGATTGTCGCTGTTGACACACACGAACGGCGCGTCGCCCAGCAGGTCGCGCGCCTGCACCAGCCCGCCGCCAGTTTCCATCAACTGCTTACGTTCGTCGGAGACGACGACCTCGATATCCTTCACGCGGTGGGTGACGTGCGCCTCCAGCGCGTCAGCGAGATAATGGACATTGACCACTGCGCGCTTCACCCCGGCGCTGCGAAGGCGGTCGAAGGCGTGATCGATCAGCGGTTTGCCTGCCACCTCGATCAGCGGCTTCGGGCGCGTCGCAGTGAGCGGACGCATGCGCTTCCCCAAACCCGCGGCCATTACCATCGCGGTCTCGGGCACGGGTGCACACGGCACGGGCCGGATCGAGAGCGTCTTCTTCGTGCTCACGCAGTCACCACCACCATCGGGTCGCCACGCAGATGCGCGGGAATATTGGCATCGAACCAGGCTGCGACCGGCGCCAACGCAGGATGTTTGAGATCGCGCTCGAGATAGCCCCAGACACGCGGACACAAGCCGGGGTAACGCGGCTTGCCGTCGCGCCTCCACAGGCGCGTGAAGATGCCGATGATCTTCGCATTCCGCTGCGCGCCCAGCACATGATAGACGTCGAAGAAGCGGTCGTCCGCCCCGGTGATCCGCCGATACCGGTCCAGCAAAGCAGCTTCCAGATCGGGGTGTACGTCACGGCGCGCGTCCTGCAGCAGCGAGACGAGATCATACGCCGGATGCCCCGCCAGCGCGTCCTGAAAGTCGAGCAGGCCAAAGGTCTCGCTGCCCTCGATCAGCATCAGATTCTCGGCATGATAGTCGCGCAACACCGTGACCGGCGCGCCGTCGAGCGCCGGGGCGAGCACCGCGTCCCACGCCGCGACATAGCCCTCGAGATCGACGTCCAGCCCGACCGCGGGGCAGTACCATTCGGTCAGCAGCGCCGCCTCACGCTGATAGACGTCGCGATCATAGGGCTCGACCTCCGCCGCCTCATGCTCGCGCAGGCGGACCAGCACGTCGATCGCAGCCTCGTACAGGCGCAGCTCGCTCTCGGGCGCCGCATCGACTGTTTCGCGCAACCGCGCGTCGCCAAAGTCCTCGATCAGCACCAGGCCGGTATCGAGGTCCTCGCCATAGATTTGCGGCGCGGCGAACCCGCGTCCGACCAGCCAGCGCGCGACATCGATGAACGGCCGAGGGTCCTCATGCGGTGGCGGCGCATCCATCAGAATCGCAGTGCGTCCCGGCGCCTGCACGCGGAAATAGCGGCGGAACGAGGCGTCACCGGCCAGCGGCAGGATCTCCCCATCCCCCCAGCCCAGCTCGTCCAGGAAATACGGCGCCCGTGCGGGCGGATTCATGTCAGGAACCATCGGTCCTTCCATGACGCGGGCACCTGCGCTGTCAAGCCGCGCGCGCCATCCGGCTCGATCGTCAGGGTGAGCCACAGTGCATCGTGCCATGCAGAAGCCGGCAATCGCTCGGGCCATTCGACGATCAGCAGCGAATCGTAGCGCGCATCATCGAGCCCCAGTTCCTCGGCTTCGCCGGGGTGGTCGATACGGTAGAGATCGACGTGCAACACCGGAAACCGCACTTCGGGCGGGGCATAGGGCTGGACGATCGCGAAGCTCGGCGACGGTGCCTCTCCCTCCAGCCCCAGCGCTGCGAGCAGCCCGCGCGCGATGCTCGTCTTGCCGGCACCAAGCTGGCCCGACAGTGCGATTACGTCCCCCGGCTCCGCCAGCGCCGCCAGCCGTGCGCCCAGCGCCTCGCTTGCTGCCGCGTCCGCCAGCCTGATCATCCGCGCGGCAGCTCCACGATCACCATCGTCCCCTGTCCCGGTTCGGAGACCAGTTCGATCGTCCCGCCATGCGCCTCAACGAACTGTTTGGCGAGCGGCAGGCCAAGGCCGAGTGCGCGGTCGCCGTTACGGCTGATCCCCGGCTGGGCGAAGCGCTCGAACGCCTTGTCCGCCAGCTTCTTGGCCATGCCCGGTCCATTGTCGGAGACGACGATCCGCGCGCCCTTTGGCGTGCCGTCGATGTGCAGCAGCACGCGGCCCTTGTCAGGCGTGTTCGCAATGGCGTTGCGCAACAGGTGCTCGATCGTCTGGCGAATGCGCCGCGCATCGCCCAGCGTCGTCCCGGCGCTGCCCTGCACCTCGACCGCGAGTTCGATCCGCTTGGCCTGCGCCGCAGGCGCAACCGCCTCCGCCGCCGCGCCTGCGGTCAGCTCCAGATCGACCGTTCCCCGCGCGACCCCGTCGTCCTCGCGGGTCAGGTCGAGCACATCGTCAACCAGCGCGCCCAACCGCTCGACCGACGACAGGATCGCCTCGGTATATTCGCTGCCGCTTTGCGACAGGTCGCCGGCATAACCGCCATGCAGCATCTCCGCGAACCCCTGAATCGAGGTGAGCGGCGTACGCAATTCATAGCTCATATTGGCAACGAAGGCGGTCTTGACCCGGTCGGCGGTCTGAAGTGCATCATTGCGTTCACGCAACGCATTCTCGACCCGGCGCCGGTCGGAGACGTCCAGCATTGTGAACAGCGCGTTGCCGTCGGGCAGCGGCACCGCCGCGACCTCGAAATAGCGCCCGTCCTTGAACTCGATCGTCGCACCGCGCTGCTGCCGCTCGATGGTTGCGGCACGGATCAGCTCGCCCATCAGCACAGCGCGTCCCGGATTGGCGAGCAGATTGCCCGCCTGCTTCGCCAGCGCATCGACGCGCGGGTGGCTGGCGACATACGCCTCGTCAAAGCCCCAGAGCTGGCGGAAGCGATTGTTCCAGAGTTGCAGCCGCCCGTCGGCGGTGAACACGCCCAGCGCCTCGAACAGATTGTCGAAGGTCGCGGTCCGCACGCGCAGCAGCGTATCGCGCGCGCTGGCGAGTTGAACCTGCTCGGTCAGATCCTCGAAGATCACCAGCAGCCCGCCCTCGGGAAGCGGCTGAGCGACGACGCGGAGGTGGTTGCCGCCCGCCAGTGCCCAATTCTCCTCGCGCGCGGCATCCGCGCGGAACCAGTCGCGCCGCTCAGCCTTCCAGCCCGGGAAGTCGCGAACCACCGGCAGCCGGTTCGCCTCACGCATCCGTTCGAGGACGCGCTCGAACTCGGGCTTGTCCGCCAGCCACTCGGTGCGCATCGCGAACATACGGCGGAACGGCTGGTTGCAGAACACCAGACTGCGGTCGGCTGCGAACTGCGCAACCCCGGCGGAGAGCCGGTCAAACGTCTCGCGCTGGGCATCGTCGGCGCGCTTGATCCCGGCGCGTGCGCGCTCCAGTTCCTCGACATCGACCGCGAAGCCCGCCACGCCACCGGTGGGCAGCGGAACGTCGTGGATGTGCAACATCCGCCGCGCACCCGCGATCGTCGCGGGCAGCTTGACCATCCGCGAGCGTCCCGCCTCGCGCGCCTTGGCAGGGCTGGCCAGCGGCCCTCCCGGCGCGGAGACATCGACCAGTTCGATCCCGGCCTTGACCACCGCTTCAGCATCCTTGCCGTTGACCGCGGTGACATAGGCATTGTTGACCATCGCCAACCGCAAGTCGCGATCCCGATACCACATCGGCATCGGCGCCGACTGGATAAGGCCGGTGAGCGATTCGAACGCCTCGCGATAACGCCCGGCCTCGCCCGAGAGCCGTGCCACCTCCTCCTGTGCCTCGGTGGCGTCGAAGACCCACAGCACAACCCCGCCCGGCGCACGCACCGCGTCAGCTGCGCGCTGGCCGATCATCAATAGCGTGCGGGAGGAACCACGCGCGCGCACCGTTGCGCGGAACGGACGCGCCGCCCGCTGCGCCGCCGCGATATCCTGTTCAAGTGCCGCGGCCTCGGCCGGTGCGAACACCGCCTCGTTCCCGGTAATTTCGGACAAATGCGTGGGCAGGGTCTCGAGGCCCAGCAGATCGGCAAGCTTGTCGCTCAGTTCGACGCGACCGTCCGCACGCACCACCATCGCCTGTGCGGGCGCGCTGGCGGCGAGCGCATCGGCGCGCCGGTGCGCGTCGAGCAATGTCGCGGCGCGCGCGCGGGCGCGCAGCCCGACGAACAGCATCCCGCAGCCCAGCGCCACAAGCAGCGCGACGACGGCGCCGGCGGCGACCGCCACAGCATTGGAAACCTCGATCACCGCGTCGCGCCGTTCTTCATCCTACGGCTCTTAGGGCATGCTTTCGTGCCCGAAAACCCGAACTGCAAGACGGAAGCGTGCACGCGCCGGTTCGACACAAAAAAGGGGCCGGAACAAGTCCGGCCCCACATGTCAGATTGTCGGTTGCGCTCAGAACACCTTGGCCTTGACGCCCAGGAAGAACGAGCGGCCTACAGCGCTGATCGGATAGCCGCTGGCGCCCACGTCCGGCTTTGTGTCGAACAGGTTGTTGACACCGGCATAGATGTTGAAGCGCTCATCCACGTCATAGCCGATGAACATCTCGTGGTCCCACTTCTCCTTGTACCAGATGAAGCCGGCCGGCACGTAATCGGGGTTCGCCGCTTCCTGCTCGCGGGTGACGCGGCGGGTCTTGGAGAACCAGTTGATGCCATAGTTCAGCGTCAGCGGCCCCTTGGTCCAGGTAAGATCGAAATTGGCAGTGTACTTCGGCGCGGGGCGTAGCGACGAGTCCATTTCGTTCTCGGGATCCGCACCGAAGGTAGGCACGAACGTGAGCTTGTTCAGATAGTTGCCGTTCAGCCTGATATTGAAGGTTCCGGCATTCTCGAACGGCGTGAAGCGATAGGCGAGCGAAACGTCGAGACCGGCGGTCTCGTACGCGGCAACGTTCGCCGGGACGATCGAGTAGTTGTTGATATAGCCGTTCGAACCACGCGAAATCAGTCCGCAATAGACGTTGGTCAGCGTCGGCTGATCGACGCACAGATCGACAATGTCCTGAGCGGTCGAATAGCGGATCGCCTGGCTCAAGCGGATGTCATACCAGTCGGCGGTGATCGACAGACCCGGAATGAAGGACGGGCGCAACACAACGCCGGCCGTCCAGGTCCTTGCCGTTTCTTCCTTGAGGTTCGGGTTACCGCCCTGAAGGCCGAGCAGGCTGCTATTCTGCGGCGACGTGAAGTCGTTCGCGGGGTTGAACGCCGCCTGCTGCGCAGGCGACAAACCGGCGGCGGTCAGCGCCGTCCTACAATTGGCTGCGCGATACTGTGTGCCCTCCGCCAGCCGGTCCGGGCCGCATGGGTCGGTGATGAACTCATAGGTGCCGCCCTGCGGTGCGAACAATTCGTTGATGTTCGGCGCGCGCACCGCCTCCGAATAGGTTCCGCGGAACGTGATATCGCGCACCGGCGAATAGCTGCCGTTGACGTTCCACGTCGTCGTCGTGCCGATCGTCGAATAGTCCGACAGACGGACCGCAGCGCCGACCGACAGATTCTCGGCGAACGGCATATTGGCCAGGATCGGCAGGTTGATCTCGCCGAATATTTCCTTGACGTCGAAGCTGCCCTTGCTGACGGGCGACTGCGAGCTGTCCATCAGCTGCCCGTTCAGCGTCAGGTCCGACGGGATGTAATGGCTCTTCTCCTTGCGATACTCTGCGCCGATCGCGAAACCGACCGGTCCGCCAGGCAGTTTGAAGAACGAACCGGTGTCGCCTGAAATCGCCGCCGACACGACATGCTGCTGAAGACGGGCCCAGTCGCTATGATCGACCGTGACGAAGTCCAGGGCAGCCTGCGACGGCGAACCATTGCCGAGCATGTTGAGCGGAACGCACTGTCCCTTCGCGAAGGTCTTCGGCGCGCCGTTGTAGACGGGCTGGCCGCCGTAGTTCGCGCCACGGATCGTGGTTTCGCCGGGCAGATTGATCCGGCACGTGATGTTGCCGTTGACATCCCGAACCGCATCCAGCGCCGCGTAATAGCGCTCGGTGATACGGTCGTTCAGGTTGGTCGCCCTCTGGGTCGACTGGCCAAAGACATAGGAGATATCATAGCGCAGGTTCGATCCCAGATCGCCCTTCGCGCCCAGCACGGTGCGGAACAGGTCGCGCTCCATCGCCGAACCGCGAATTCCCATGTCGAAATTGTCGCGGGTCATGACCGCGCCGTTCGCGGCGGTGGCCGCACCGAAACGCTGGATCAGATAGGCGTTGTCGGAAAACAGCTCGGTCAGGAAGTCATAGGTCGGCTGTGAATCCGTGAACGCCTTCGAACGGACATACTTGCCTTCGGCATACAACTGGAACGCCGGGCTGAACTCGTAGCGAGCCATGACGTTGGCGATGTGGCGCCGGATATAGGGCGTATAGTCGCCATAATAGCTCTCACGCGGAGTGCTCGACCCGCCCCGCGTGAACGAGGAGCCTGGAAGCAGGGCACCGCGGTCGTAGATGCCGCCTTCTCCCGTCCGATCCGGAACGCCGTCGCCATCGAAGTCGATCGCGCCGCCCATCGAGCTGTCGGCCCAGCGCAGATCGGTGAACAACAGGCGATCCGGGACACTGGGATTGTCGGTCGGGCTGCCGGGCGAGCCATCGTTCGGGTTGCGCACGAACGCATAGGACGGGCCGGTCAGACCATAGTTCAGGCGCCGACGCTGACTGAACTGGTCGGTTTCCTGGAATTCGTAAGAAGCGGTGATATTGCCGCGCCCATCAGCGAAATTCTTACCCGCAGTGACCGCGATGAAGCGCTCCCCCGCGTCACCGCGCTGCGAAATATCGTTCTGCGCGCGCAGACGCAGACCATCGAAATCCTTCTTGAGGACGAAGTTGACCACGCCCGAAACGCCATCGGCGCCATAGATCGCCGAAGCGCCGCCGGTCAGGATATCGATCTTCTCGACCAGATCGGTGGGAATGGTGTTGATATCCACCGCCGCGGTACCCGGATAACCGGCGACGTGACGACGCCCGTCGACCAGCACCAGCGTGCGATCGATGCCCAGATTGCGCAGGTTCAGGTTGTTGACGCCCACATTCTGTGAGCCGCCAAGCAGCGCCGAACCGGCCGCCTTGATTCCGGTCTGCGAACCGAGCAGCGCTGGGGTCTCGGACAGGAAATCGGTCAGGTTCGTCTTGCCCGACTGCTCGATCGTCTCGCCGGTCACGACCTGAACCGGGTTCGGAAACGCCAGTTCGGGGCGCGCGATGCGCGAACCGGTGATGACGACGGTTTCGTTGGGGTCCGCCTCGGGCGGCGCGCTCTGCGAAGCGTCCTGCGCGAATGCCGGCGCGGCGCCTGCGAGTACGATCGCCGTGAACGAAGCGGCGAGGCGATAGCCAGCCTTACGGGAGTGGAGCGAACTCATACCTGATCCCTTTTTTTTGATTTGCCCTCAATGGTCTTGGATGCGCCCAACCGGTTGCATCGCGCAACCCTGTGTTACCGTTTTCGAACAGAGTGTTGCGTTGGCACCACACGTGCAGCGTCTCCCTTCCCAAATCGTAAACAAAGGGCATGAAAAAGGGCGCATCCGGTGACGGACGCGCCCTGTTCCTTTCGACAGTCGCACTTTGTCGACTGTTGCGAACCTTAGTAGCGGTAGTGATCCGGCTTGAACGGACCTTCAACCGGCACGCCGATATAATCGGCCTGCTTCTGGCTCAGCTTGGTCAGCTTCACGCCGAGCTTCTCGAGATGCAGCTCGGCAACCTTCTCGTCGAGATGCTTGGGCAGGACGAACACGTCGTTCGCGTACTCGCCACCCTTGGTCCACAGCTCGAGCTGCGCCAGCACCTGATTGGTGAAGGACGAGGACATCACGAACGACGGGTGGCCGGTCGCGTTGCCCAGGTTCACCAGACGGCCCTTCGACAGGATGATGATCTGCTTGCCGTCGGGGAACTCGACCAGGTCGACCTGCGGCTTCACTTCGGTCCACTTATAGTTCGACAGGGCGGCGATCTGGATCTCGCTGTCGAAGTGGCCGATGTTGCACACGATGGCCATGTTCTTCATGCCCTTCATGTGCTCGGCGGTGATCACATCGGCATTGCCGGTCGCGGTGCAGAAGATGTCGGCGCGCTCGACGGCCTCTTCCATCGTCACGACCTCAAAGCCCTCCATCGCCGCCTGCAGTGCGCAGATCGGATCGATTTCGGTGACAAGGACACGCGCGCCGCCGTTACGCAGCGACTGGGCCGAGCCCTTGCCGACATCGCCGAAGCCGGCGACGCAGGCGACCTTGCCCGCCAGCATCACGTCGGTACCGCGACGGATCGCGTCGACCAGCGATTCCTTGCAGCCATAGAGGTTGTCGAACTTCGACTTGGTGACGCTGTCGTTGACGTTGATCGCGGGGAACGGCAGTTCGCCCTTCTTCGCGATCGCGTACAGGCGATGGACGCCCGTGGTGGTCTCTTCCGACACGCCCTTGATGTTCTTGACGGTCTCGGTGAGGTAGCCCGGACGCTTCGCGATGAACGCCTTCAGCGCGCGCTGCATCTCGACTTCTTCCTCATTCTCGGGCTCGGGCATGGTGTGGCCGGCCTCGAGCTTCGCGCCCCACAGCGCGAACATCGTGGCGTCGCCGCCATCGTCGAGGATCATGTTGCAGGTCTGGCCTTCGACGTCGCCGTCCCAGCTGAAGATGTCGCCGACATAATCCCAATACTCGGCCAGGCTCTCGCCCTTCACCGCGAACACCGGCACGCCCGACGCGGCGATGGCGGCGGCGGCGTGGTCCTGAGTCGAGAAGATGTTGCAGGTCGCCCAACGGACCTGCGCGCCGAGCGCGGTCAGCGTCTCGATCAGCACTGCGGTCTGGATGGTCATGTGCAGCGAACCGGTGATGCGCGCGCCCTTCAGCGGCTGCGCAGCGCCGAACTCGGCGCGCAGCGCCATCAGGCCGGGCATTTCGGTCTCGGCAATGTTCATCTCGGCGCGGCCGAAATCGGCGAGCGAGAGATCCTTGACGACGTAATCGGTCTTTTCGAGCACGGTGGCCACGACATATTCTCCGGTTGTGAAGCCTCGCGCCGGGAATCCCGGCGGCATCGCCGCGCCCCTAGCGAATTCGCCGCGCCAGCGCAAATGAAACATAAAGATATCTTTATATGCCACTTGCGCCGACTGTTGCGGCGTTCGCTTTTCACGCCGAAATGCGCGTGAAATCCATGTGCCAGTTGGTTTCCCAGCTCTTGCCGCCGTCGGTGGAGAAGGCCTGTTCCCAATGCGCCGAAGTCGCGGTGATCTCCGACCAGCGGAACCGCGCCGTCACCGGAACACCTTCGTGCGCGTCCGCGCCGATGAAAGTGCCGACGCCGTCGCGGAACTCGCCCCATACCGGCGGCTCCATCCGGGCATAGCGGGAATCGATCCACCAGATCCCCCACTTCCGCGTTTCGGGATTGAAGCAGCGTACGCTGACCCCGTGATAGTCGCCCGCGGGCAGCTCAAGCACATTATCGTCCACATTCGCCGCGCCGCCCATCAGCGGCCAGTTGATGCAGGTGCCGTCGAACGCCTGCCATTCGGTGCTGCCGGTCAGCCGCGACTTGAGCCTGCGGTGGCGCACCTTCCAGCTTCCCACGAGCCAGGCCCAGTCGGACGCCGGCCCCGCCGCCGCTTCCGCGCGGAAACCCTGAGCAAGCAATCCGCCGACGGCGGCGACCCCGAGCGCACGGGTCAGCGCGCTGCGACGGGTTTCGAGATGCGATGTGTGCATGGGACAAATCTCCGATCGATTGCGATTGACCGGAGAGTGCGCCCCTAAAGCTGACATCCTTTGTCAGCTATTATCTGCTACAGACAGAAAATGCGCGCGAGCCGCCTCGTTTCGATCCTTTTGCTGCTGCAGGCGCGCGGCCGCATGACCGCCCATGCGCTGGCGGACGAATTCGAGGTGTCGGTGCGCACCATCTATCGCGACATCGACGATCTCAGCGCCTCGGGCGTGCCCGTCTATGCCGATCGCGGGCGCGACGGCGGCTTCCAGTTGCTGGACGGCTATACCACCCGCCTGACGGGGATGACCCCGGCGGAAGCGGAATCGCTGTTCCTCTCCGGCCTCGAAGGTCCGGCCGCCGAAATGGGCCTTGGCGAATCCACCGCCGCTGCGCGCCTCAAGCTGCTCGCCGCCCTCCCCTCCGCGCGCCGCGCCGACGCCTCGCGCGTTGCCGCCCGCTTCCATCTCGATCCGATCGACTGGTACCGCGCCGCGAGCGACCTTGCGTTCCTGCCCCAGCTTGCCGCCGCGGTGTGGGGCGCCGAACGGATCCGGGTGCGCTACGAAAGCTGGAGCGCGGCAACCGAACGCACCCTCTCCCCGCTCGGCCTCGTGCTCAAGGGTGGCATCTGGTATCTCGTCGCAACTGGCCGGTCGGTGCCGCGCACTTACCGCGTCGATGCGATCCGTGCGCTCGATGCCACCGGCGAGAGCTTCGAACGCCCCGCAGACTTCGACCTCGCTGCGCACTGGACGGCCAGCGTCCGCGCGTTCGAGGCAAGCCTGTATCAGGGCATTGCATCGATCCGGCTTTCGCCGCTCGGATTGGAGCGGCTCTCCCTGCTCGCCGCGGCAGCTTCCGCGATGGCCCGCCGCACCGCCTCGCCACCCGAAGCGGACGGATGGGTTCAGGCTGATATCCCGATCGAGACGATCGACCACGCCACACGCGAGCTGTTGAAGCTCGGGGTCGAGGTCGAAGTGCTCAGGCCGCCCGAGTTGCGCCAAGCGATGCGCGATGCCGCCGCGACGCTCACCGCGCGCTACGCGGACTAGGCCGTCCCCGTACTCGGCGCGAGCAGCCGCGGATCGATCCCCTCGCGCGAGAATCCCTGTTCCCAACGCTGATAGACATCGACGTCATAAAGCAGCTCGATCGCACCCGGCACGTTGAACCAGCCGTGGCGCGTCATCTCCTCGTCGAGTTGCCCCTCGCCCCAGCCGGCATAGCCCAGCGCGACCAGCCAGTGCGTCGGACCCTTACCCTCAGCGATCGCGCGCAGCACGTCGATCGTCCCCGACAGCGCCCAGCGCCCGGCGACGTCGATCGTGTCCTGCCCGCCCCAATCGGTCGAATGGAGGACGAAGCCGCGCCGCGGCTCGACCGGCCCGCCAAAATGCACCGGCGCATCAGGCGCCTCGCCCGGATCGATCTCGAACTGCTGGAGCAACTCGTGCAGCCCCAGTCCGGACACGGTCTGGCCGATGCCGATGCCGAGCGCACCATGCTCATCATGCGCACACATCGCGATCACCGCGCGTTCGAAGCGGGGGTCGCCGATCCCGGGCAGCGCGAGCAGGATCTGGCCGGTGAGAAACGCTGAAGACTCCATGTCCGCTCAACATATCGGCAGCCGTTCGGCTCCGCCACGCCTGAAAAACGAATAGCGAAAGCCGTTCGACCCGAGCTTGTCGAAGGGCCGTTCTTCTCCTACCTGCGCGGATAAGAATGACAGGCCCTACACAGGCTCAGTCGGAACCGTTCCACTCAGTAAGGAGAGTCCACATGACCATCCAAATCGGCGATCGCGTGCCAAGCACCACCTTCGTCAAGGCGACCGAGAACGGCCCCGAGCAGATCAGCTCGGACAATTTCTTCGCAGGCCGCAAGGTCGCGCTCTTCTCGGTACCCGGCGCCTTCACCCCGACCTGCTCGGCGCGCCACCTGCCGGGCTATGTCGAGAAGGCCGCCGACCTCAAGGCCAGCGGCGTGGATGAGATCGCATGCACCGCGGTCAACGACGCGTTCGTCATGGGCGCTTGGGGCAAGAGCGCCAATGCCGGTGACATCGCGATGCTCGCCGACGGCAATGGCGAATTCGCCAAGGCAGTCGGCCTCGAGATGGACGGCAGCAAGTTCGGCCTCGGCACGCGCGGTCAGCGCTTCTCGATGCTCGTCAATGACGGCGTCGTCGAGCAGCTCCATGTCGAAGCGCCGGGCGAATTCAAGGTGAGCTCGGCCGAGTACCTGCTCGAGAATCTCTGAGCTCCAGCAGTTTCGCCTGAACGTTTCGCGGGCGCGACGGTCCCCTCGGTCGAGGGGAACCGCCGCGCCCGCAATCGGTTCTGTCGTTGGAAAGGAGACGCGTGATGATCGACGAGACTATTCCGACGACGCCTGAAATCGACACTCAGGATTCGCTGCGCGACCGCACCAGGGACGCGCTTGCCGATGCCCGCGACGCCGTCAGCGAGGCAGTGACCAGCGCAATCGATACCGCGAAGAAGCATCCGGCAGCCACCGCCGCAGTAGCCGCGGGCGCCGCTGCTGCAGTCGCGGGTGCCGCCTACGGCATCAGCAAGCTACGCGAGAAAGAAGAGACCAAGTAAGCGGCCGAACTAAGTCATCTGTGCGCGCGGGCTCGCCCCGCGCGTCACATTTCGGGCGCCTGCCGGTCTTGCTAATGTCATCTTGGCGCATTAGCCGTGGTAGATGACAACCGCAGAAAACATCGTCGCCGAACTGGATCGGCTCTACACAGCGTCCGTCACCCGCCTTCAGGACGCCCTCGACCTCTATCTCACTAAGGGCACTGCGCCCGATCCGGCGCGCCGCAAGGACGGCAGCTTCGCCTATCCCGAGATTCGCGTCGCCTATCGCAACGAAGTCGATCGCCCCACCCCGGCGCGCAGCTTTGGCCGTCTCGTCACGCCGGGCGACTATGCCATCAGCGTGACCAAGCCCGCGATCTTCGCAGATTATCTGATCGAGCAGCTCACGCTGCTGATCGAGGACTATGATGTCGAGGTCTCCGCGGTTCCCGGCCGGCAGGAAATCCCGTTTCCCTATGTCCTCGACCCCGGCCATGCGCTGCGGCTCGATGAGGTGTCGGTGCTCGAGCTCGCGCGCCATTTCCCCGCGACCGAGCTGGCGCATATCGGGGACGAGATCGCCGACGGCACGTGGATCAGCCTCGACCAGACCCGCCCGCTCGCGCTGTTCGATGGCCTCCGCACCGATTTCAGCCTCGCCCGGCTGCGCCATTACACCGGCACGCCGACCGAGCATGTCCAGCAATATATCCTGTTCACCAACTATCACCGCTATGTCGATGAGTTCGTGCGCTGGGCCTCGGAACAGGTCGGCGGCGACAACCGGTTCACTGGCGTTTCGGGACCAGGCGGCATCATCTTCAAGGCCGGTGACGATCCCGAGATGCTGCTCACCGACAGCGCCTGGCGCCGCCACCAGATGCCGGCCTGGCATCTGATGGCCGAGGACGGCACCGGCATCACCCTGGTCAATATCGGCGTCGGCCCGTCCAACGCGAAGACGATCACCGATCACCTCGCTGTGCTGCGGCCCGAAGCGTGGATGATGATCGGCCATTGCGGCGGCCTGCGCCCCAGTCAGCGAATTGGCGACTATGTCCTCGCCCACGCCTATCTGCGCGACGACCACGTGCTCGACGACGTGCTCCCGCCCGAAATCCCCGTCCCCGCCATCGCCGAGGTCCAGCAGGCGCTCGCGCGGGCTGCGGAAATCGTCTCGGGCCAGTCGGGCGATGAACTCAAGCGCCGCCTGCGCACCGGCACGATCGTCACTACCGACGACCGCAACTGGGAACTGCGCTTCTCGCGCTCGGCGCTGCGCTTCTCGCTCAGCCGCGCGGTCGGCGTGGATATGGAAAGCGCGACGCTCGCCGCTCAGGGTTATCGCTTCCGCGTGCCCTACGGCACCCTGCTCTGCGTCTCGGACAAGCCGCTCCACGGCGAACTCAAGCTGCCCGGCCAGGCCAATCGCTTCTACGAGCGCGCGATCGCCGAACACCTCAAGATCGGGATCGAGGCCTGCGAACAGCTCCGCCGTGAGGGCGCCAAGCTCCACTCGCGCAAGCTGCGCGCGTTCAACGAACCGCCCTTCCGCTGAGCGGCGGCGGCACCCGCCGCACACCATTCCGGTAACCTTCGCGCATTGACGGTGGAAACCGATTTGCTTCACGTTGGTTACAGACACGAAACCACTGGAGGATCGTGATGGCCAAGGCCCCGACCAAGACGACGACCGACGGGGCCGAGACCCCGGCCGCAAAGAAGCCCGCCGTAAGGAAGGCGCCGGCAAAGAAGCCTGCGGCGAAACCGAAGGCGGCCGCAGCAGCGGCGCCCAAGGCCTCGGCTCCGGCGAAGGCACCCGCCAAGGCAGCCCCGCCCCGCCGCAAAGCCGCGTCACGCAAGCCGGCTGCGGCAACCGCGGCGAAACCCAAGGCTGCCGCCAAACCCAAAGCCGCGTCCAGCGGGCCCCGCGCCGCAGCGCAGGCCGCGGCCGCGAAGGTCGGCGCCGCCGCACAATCGGCTGCGCAGACCGTCAGCGAATCCGCTCCCGTGCAGTTCGTTGCCGAAAAGCGCGAGCAAATGGGCGACCGCAACTTCTTCGCCTCGGTGATCGGCGGCGTCGCCGCGATCGGCGCGGCCACCGCGGGGATCTTCTACGCGGTCAAGAAGGGCGCCGGCGGTCCCGCCGACACCAAGCCGAAGGGCAAGGGCAAGGCCTGATCCGCCTCCACCCGGAATAGGAACGGCCGCCGCGGGGATGCCCGCTGCGGCCGTTTCTCGTTCATGCAGAAACCGGATTTACCAGCCGGTCGGCTTGCCCTTGTTCTGCTCGTCGAGCCACGCCTTCAGCGGCGCGAAATACTCGACCATCGCGGCGCCGCTCATCTCGCGGCTGCCGGTGAAGGCTTCGAGCGCGTCGGGCCAGGGCTTGGACGCACCCATCTCGAGCATCGCGTCGAGCTTCTTGCCCACGTCCTTGTTGCCATAGAAGGAGCAACGGTGGAGCGGCCCCTTCCACCCGGACTGGTCGCACGCCGCCTTGTAGAACTGGAACTGCAGCAACCGCGCGAGGAAGTAACGGGTGTAGGGCACGTTCGCCGGGATGTGGTATTTCGCACCCGGATCGAACTTGGTCTCGTCGCGCACCACCGGCGGCTTGACGCCCTGATATTGCAACCGCAACGCATCCCATGCGCCCTGATAGCCGGTCGGTTTGATCCCGCCTGAGAACACGCCCCAGCGCCATTTGTCGATCAGCAGGCCGAACGGCAGGAACGCGACCTTGTCCATCGCCTGACGCAGCAGCAGCCCGGTGTCCTTGTCCGCGCTCGGCACCCTGGCCGGGTCGAGCAAGTCGATCGAGACGAGATAGTCGGGCGTGATCGACAGCGCGACGAAGTCGCCAATCGCCTCGTGGAACCCGTCATTGGCGCCATTGCGGTAGAGCAAGGGCTGCTTGTTATAGGCGCGCTGGTAGTAGTTATGGCCCAGCTCGTGATGGATCACGGTGAAGTCGTCGCCGTTGACCTTGATGCACATCTTGATGCGCAGGTCGTCGACATTGTCGAGGTTCCACGCCGAGGCATGGCACTGCACCTCGCGGTCGGCCGGCTTCACGAACAGCGAGCGCTTCCAGAACGTATCGGGCATCGGCGCGAAGCCAAGCGACGAGTAGAAGCCCTCGCCCGTCTTCACCATCTTGATCGCGTCGTACTTCTTCGCGGTCAGCAGGTCGGTGACATCATAGCCCAGATCGCCCGATCCCGGCGGCGCGACGACGTCATAGATGTTGCCCCATTCCTGCGCCCACATATTGCCGAGCAGGTCGGCGCGGATCGGGCCGGTCTTCGACTGGACCGCATCGCCATATTTCTCGTTGAGCTTCGAGCGGACATAGGTGTGGAGCGACTCGTAGAGCGGCTTCACCTCGTTCCACAATTTGTCGGTGAGCTTGGCGAATTCCTCCGGCGGCATGTCGTAGTTGGAGCGCCACATCGCGCCGACATCCTTGAACGCCAGCTCGCGCGCACCTTCGTTGAGCAAGCCAGCGGCGCGCTGATAGTCGCCGCGCTGCGGCGCGCCGACATTGTCGTGCCAGCTCGTCCACATTTCCTTGAGCTCGGTAGGGTTGCGATTGGTGCCCATCGCCGCCTCGATGTCGCTGCCGTTGACCGGCTGGCCCTTCAGCGTGCCCTTGCCGGTGCCATAGACGGTCTGCATGTCGGTCTGCAGCTTGGACAGCGCCGCCGCTGCGCCCTGGCGCGTCGGCGCGGGCGAGGTGATGCCGCTGCGCAGGATATCGAGCTGGCGTTTGGTGTCAGGCGACAGGCCGCTTACCTTGTCGAACTTCGCGGCCTCCAGCGCGAAGCGGACCGCCATCTCGGTGCCCTCGGCGCCGCTCTTGGCGACCAGCGCAGACGTGTCGTCGTTGATATAGGTCGCGTAGAGCCACTGGATCCGTGCGTCGTCGATCGAGAATTCCTCGAACTCCTTGGTCGCCCGCTTCAGGAACGCGTCGGCGGCAGCCGGCGTCGCCGCGCCCGGCGCGGTCTTTTTCTCCTGAGCGACCGCGGGTGCGGCCAGCAGCATCGCGAGCGCGATCGTCGAAATTCCGGTGCGGATCATGGGCCCCTCTTATGGCTTGTCTTGTGATTGCGGCGGACACTGCTCCCGCCCTTGGAACGGGTCAAGCGGTCAAGAATGATACGATCGCGTCGCCCAGTTCGGGCCGCGTCACCGCGCTCATATGGTTTCCGGGTATCTCGACGAAGCGCCCATCCGGCAGCATCGCCACCAGTCCCTCGAACGATCCGACCTCGTCGTCCGCCGCTCCGCCAACGACCAGCACCGGCAGGTCGAATTTCGCGAGCTCGGCCTCCGGTGTATCCACGAACGTGTCGAGCACGCCGAGCAGCGCCTGCGGATCGCCGCCGGTGGTCTTGAGGAACGCCTGCGACATGAACTCCTTGTCGCCATGTTTGAAGCTGCCGAAATTGGTCAGCACACGGCGGAAAAAGCCTGCGCGCCGCCCGGTATCGACAACCCCCTCATCCCCCAGCCCCGACAGCACCACGCGCCGCGGCTTCGGCGCGATCCCGCGCGCGAGCACGCGCACCGTCGTCCGCGCGCCCAGCGAATAGCCTCCAAGGTCGTAATCGGTGAGGCCGAGATGCGCGATGAACGCTTCGGCATCCATTGCCAGCGCGTCGGGCGGATAGGCCTCGCCCCCGTGCGGCTTGCCGCTTTCGCCATGTGCGCGCAGGTCGGGCATGATCACCCGGAACCCCGCCTCGACCAGCTTCGCCGCGGTCCCGTATTTGATCCAGTTGGTGCTGGCGTCCGAAAAATAGCCGTGGATCAGCACCACCGGCCTGCCCTCACCCGTTTCACGCCAAGCGATCCGCGTGCCGTCGAAGCTCTCGAAAAACTGAGTCTGCATCGCCGCGGGATGCCGCACTTTGCGCCGCCGCGAAACCCCGACCGATTGCACAAATTGCAATCGTTACGTTTTATAATGCAACTAATCTCCTGTCGAAATATATAAGCATGCTTATTATATGCCGGTCATGCCTGACTCCCTAGGATTCCTCCTCAACGACATCGCCCGCCTGATGCGGAAGCGATTCGACGTGCGTGCCCGCCGTATCGGCGTCACCCGCGCGCAATGGCACACGCTCAGCATCCTTAAGCGCAACGAGGGTTGCAACCAGGGCATGCTCGCCGACTTGCTCGAGGTCGAGCCGATCACCGTTGGCCGCATGATCGACCGGCTCGAGGAGGCTGGTCTGGTCGAGCGCCGCCGTGATCCCGCCGACCGCCGCGTCTGGCGCATCCACCTTACCGAAAAGGCGCAGCCAGTGCTGATCGAGCTGCGCGACATCGCCGACACGATGATCGACGAGGTGATGGAGGGCGTCGCTCCGGACGACCGCATCCGCATGCACGCCTCGCTCAAGTCGCTGCGCACCAACCTGCTTGCCGACGAACACGACAAAGCGAACGACAATAAGGAAGCCGTCAATGGCTGACGCAGATCCCAAGCTCGATCCCGCTGAAGCGATCGAGATCACGCCCCCTGCCCCGCGCAAGCGCAACTGGCTGCGCCCGATCTTGATGTTCGGAGTGCCGCTGCTGCTGATCGCGGCGGTGGGCAGCTGGTGGACGCTGTCGGGCGGTACCGTCTCGACCGACAACGCCTATGTCCAGCAGGACAAGGTCTCGGTCGCGAGCGACGTCGCTGGCCGCATCATCGAGGTCGCGGTGAAGGAAAACCAGCCGGTCAAGGCCGGAGACCTCCTCTTCCGCATCGACCCCGAACCCTATCGCATCGCGCTCGAACAGGCCGATGCCGCGATCGCCAACGCGCAGGTCCAGGTCGGCACGCTGCAGGCAAGCTACGCTGGCACCGGCGCCGATATTCAGGCCGCGCGCGATACGATCGCCTCCGCACAGGAAGATTATAGCCGGCAAAAGGCGCTGATGGACCGCGGCTTCACGACGCGCGCGCGCTACGATCAGGCGCTCCACTCGGTCGAGCAGGCGCGCGCTACGTATCAGCGCGCCGTCGCCGACGCGGCCGAAGCCCGCTCGAAGCTGTCGAGCGGGCCTGCGGTCCCCGGCGTCAATCCTGCCATTGCCGCCGCGCGAGCGCAGCGCGACAAGGCTGCGCTCGATCTGTCGCGCACCGCACGCTACGCCCCCGTCGACGGCATCGTCAGTCAGGCCGACCGGCTTCAGGTCGGGCAGATGATGATGTCGGGTCTTCCCGCCGTCACCGTAGTCCGCTCGGGCGGCTCGTGGGTCGAGGCGAACTTCAAGGAAACCGACCTCGACAAGATGCGCGTCGGCCAGCCGGCCGAGGTGAGCTTCGACGCCTATCCCAAGCTCAAGCTCAAGGGCCATGTCGCCTCGATCGGCGCGGGCACCGGCAGCGAGTTCTCGGTGCTCCCGGCCCAGAACGCCAACGGCAATTGGGTCAAGGTCACCCAGCGCGTGCCCGTGCGCATCGCGATCGACGAGAAGAGCCCGCGCGAGTTGATCGCCGGCCTCTCCGCCGACGTCACGGTGGACGTCAGCAAGTAACCCGCGCGATGGCCAGCGCCGCCGCCTCGCCTGAAGCCGCACCGCCCGCCCCGCCCCCCTCGGGCGCGGCACTGCCGGTGCGCAACAAGGGGCTGCTCACCTTCGGCGTCATGCTGGCGACGATCATGCAGATCCTCGACACCACCATCGCCAATGTCGCGCTGCCGCACATGCAGACCTCGCTCGGCGCCACCGCGGACACGATCACCTGGGTGCTGACGAGCTATATCGTCGCCTCGGCGATCGCCATCCCGATCACCGGCTGGGTCTCCGACCGGATCGGCTCGCGCAACCTGTTCCTGCTCTCGATCGTCGGCTTCATCATCGCTTCCGCGCTATGCGGTGCCGCGCAGAATCTGGAGGAGATGGTCGCGTTCCGCATCCTTCAGGGCGTCGCCGCGGCGTTCATGAATCCGCTCAGCCAGACGGTGATGCTCGACATCAACGAGCCCAAGGACCAGCAGCGCGCGATGGCGGTGTGGGGCATGGGCATCATGATCGGCCCGATCCTCGGCCCGGTGCTCGGCGGCTATCTGACCGAGAATTTCAACTGGCGCTGGGTGTTTTACGTCAACCTGCCGTTGGGCGTGATCTGCCTCGGCATCCTGTGGTGGCTGCTCCCCAGCCGCCCGACCCGCAAGCGCGGCTTCGACCTGTTCGGCTTCTCATTGCTCGCCATCGGCATCGGCGCGCTTCAGCTGATGCTCGACCGGGGTCAGGGGGAGGACTGGTTCTCTTCGCCCGAAATCTGGATCGAGATGCTCGCCGCGGCCATCGCGCTGTGGATGTTTGGGGTGCACATGGCCACCGGCAAGAACCCGATGTTCGAGCGCGGGCTGTGGAAGAACCGTAACCTCGTCACCGCCCTCGCCTTCATGCAGGTCGTTGGCGTGGTGATGATGGCGACGATGGCGCTGCTCCCGCCGATGCTTCAGACGCTCTATGGCTATCCGGTGGTCGACACCGGCCTGTTGCTGATGCCGCGTGGCGTCGGCGTGCTGGTCACGATGGCGCTGTCGGCACGGCTGATCCAGCGCGGACTCGATCCGCGCATCGCGGTCGGCCTCGGCTTCGCGCTCGCCGCCTGGTCGCTCTACGACATGACGCGGTGGACGCTTGAGATGGGCAGCACGCCCTTCATCGTCTCGGGCTTCATTCAGGGGCTGGGGATGGGCCTGATCTTCATGCCGCTGAACGGCATGGCCTTCGCCACTCTCGCGCCGCACCAGCGCACCGAAGCGGCAAGCCTGCTCAACCTGTCGCGCAACATCGGCGCGTCGATCGGCATCTCGGCGGTGACGACGGTGCTCGCGCGCAGCAGCCAGACCAGCCATGCCGACCTCGCCCAGCACGTCACGCCCGAGCGGCTTCAGACGCTCGATCCCGGCCTGCTCGCCAATCTCGGCGGCTCGACCGACGCGCTGCTGGCGATGGCGAATGCAGAGGTGACGCGGCAGGCGGCGATGATTGCCTATCTCAACGACTTCAAGGCAATGATGATCGTCACCGCGCTGTCGATCCCGCTCGTGTTCTTCCTCAGGAAGCCGAAGGGGCCGGTGGAGAATGATCCGGCTGCGGCGGGGCACTAAGCCCGGCCAGCACCCACCCGCGCCCTGCCAGTGCGACGAACGCGCCAAGCAACGCCAGCGCCATATCCTTGGGCGCATCGAACATGTCGCCCTGCTGGCCATTGTACATGTCCGCCGCCTCGGCGCTCATCCCGATCGTCAGCATCCATTCGAAGATCTCATAGACCGCGCCGATCGCCAGCACCGACAGGATCATCACCGCGATCGCCCAGCGTCGCGACAAGCGCCCATAGACGATGCACAGCTCGACCAGCGCCCGGGCAAAGCACAGCCCCGATGCGAAATGCACCAGCCGGTCGAACATGTTGCGATCGAACCCCAGCGCCTTGTCGATGCTGAATCCGAATACCGCCTGCCCCCAGCCGTCATAGGGCACGCTGCTATAGGTCCAGCGCGCCGCAAGCAGGTGGAGCAGCACGAAGCCGCAGACCCAGGCCACACTGGCATTGCTCAGCGGCCAGCGCCGCAGCGCCCACCAGCCAAGGCCGACGCCGACGACGACCGGCCCGACCTGCAACCAGGTATTGGGCGGATACGCCGCCCCCACCGCGCTCAGCGGCACCCCCGCAAGGCATGCGAGCAGCCACCATCGTTGCGCGGCGGGAGGGCGCATCCGGCTTTCGATCACGCCTTCTTCAAATGCCGCCGGCCGAGCAGTTCGGCGATCTGCACCGCGTTGAGTGCCGCGCCCTTGCGGAGGTTGTCGCTCACGCACCAGAAGGCGAGGCCGTTCTCGACGGTCACATCGTCGCGCACGCGGCTGACGAACGTCGCATAGTCGCCCACGCACTCGACTGGCGTCACATATCCGCCGTCCTCGCGCTTATCGACCAGCATGATGCCGGGCGCCTCGCGCAGGATCTTCTGCGCGTCCTCGGCCGAGAGTTCATTCTCAAGCTCGACATTGACGGCTTCGGAGTGGCCGACGAACACCGGCACACGAACACAGGTCGCGATCACCTTGATCTTGGGATCGAGGATCTTCTTGGTCTCGACGACCATCTTCCACTCTTCCTTGGTCGACCCGTCGTCGAGGAAGCTGTCGATGTGCGGGATCACGTTGAACGCAATCTGCTTGGTGAACTTCTTCGGCTCGGCGGAATCGCCGACGAAGATGTTGCGCGACTGCTCGAACAGCTCGTCCATCCCCGCCTTGCCCGCGCCGGACACCGACTGATAGGTCGCGACGACGACGCGCTTGACCGTCGCGGCATCGTGCAGCGGCTTCAGCGCCACCACCATCTGCGCGGTCGAGCAGTTCGGGTTGGCGATGATGTTCTTGGCCTTGTAGCCGTCGATCGCATCGGGGTTCACCTCGGGCACAATCAGCGGCACATCGGGATCCATGCGATAGAGCGAGCTGTTGTCGATCACCGTGCAGCCCGCCGCGGCGAAGCGCGGGGCGTGGATCTTGGTCGCGTCCGAACCGATCGCGAACAGCGCCATGTCCCAGCCGGTCGGATCGAAATGCTCGATATTCTGGACCTTGTACTGTTTCCCGCTCTCACCGAAATCGACCATCTCGCCGGTCGAGCGCGACGAAGCGACGACCGCCAGCTCGTCGAGCGGAAATTCGCGATCCGCCAGAATGTTGAGCATTTCGCGACCGACATTCCCGGTGGCGCCTGCGACTACGACACGGTAACCCATCAAAGACCCTTTCATGCGGTCGAGCCGCCCGGAGTTCGGGCAGCGACATAGTCATTTTTCGGTGAGAAGTCAGCGGGCCAGTCACCCGCTCGTTGAAGATGTTTCGCGGCATAACCCGAACGCCGCGACCGGCTGGTTCAGCGGGTCGCGTTCCGGGTGGTCATAATGGGCCGTTTTCGAAACATGACCGCGCCCCTAGCAGCCAAATTGCGCGGGGGGTAGCGAATTTCTTCTTTCATTGCGGCGAAGCGCGGGTTCATTCCACCGGAGGCACCCGGCTCGACACCAGTTCACCCTTCCTGCGCTCGATCGACCACAGCAGCCGCGGTTCGACCGGGTCCCAGTCGATCGCCTGCCCGCCCGTCGGCACCGCGATCGTCGCGACATGGTCAAGCACCGTCCCCGCCGGCGGCAGCCTGAGCACATACAACTCGGGCAGGTCGTGTCCCGTCACATAGAGATAGCCGTCACGGTTCCACCGCCCGCCCGACGAACTGTATGGCGCCATCCGCGCCAGCACGCTCTCGGGGAACAGCCACGCCGCCTGCTCGACGAAACGGGCATCGTAGCGCACCAACGTGGTCCAGCGATGATCCTTGCCCGGCTCGCCGCCCTTCTTGCCGTAATGCGCGAAGCACGCCCACCAGCTCCCGTCATGCCAGTCGAGCCAGGTCAGCGATCCCTTGCCCGGCCCGAGGCTGCGGCTCGCCACGGGCTTCAGCGTCTTCGCATCGAAGCTCTCGATCGAACTCGCCTGCGGTACAGCGGGATAGTTGGACGCCGCGCACACCAGCTGCTTGCCCTTGAGGATGCAGCTGTTGATGTGCGGATAGCGCGCCTTCTCGCCCTCGAACCGCGCGACGGTCCGGCCGGTCCGCCGGTCGATCCGCGCGATCACATTATTGTCGATCGCATAGAGGTCGTGCGGCCCCGCTGCGACGCCCTGATCGGCGTCGGGCGCGGGCACGCGCGCAACCTCGGTCGCAGTCAGCGACGCCTGCAGCGCAAGGGCGAGGATCAGGCTCATCAGAACTTCGCCGACACGCCGCCCCAGAAGGTGCGGCCATAGCGTTCCTGCTGGACGAACCAGTCGGTGCGGTCGCCCTGATACTGGCGCGTCGGCTCGTCGGTCAGGTTCTGCGCCTCGGCAAAGACGGAGATATTGTCGGTGACCTTGAACCGGACCTTGGCATCCAGCCGGCGCAGATCGTCATTATACTGGTCCTGGAACGGCAGCCCGCCCACCGCGATCAACGACGCGCCGGTATTGTGGTACGCGATCGACGCCTCGACCGGCCCCGCCTGATAAAAGAGCTGAGCGCCGTAGAGGAATTCCGACTGGCTCGGGAAGGTCGAAACGCGGCCATTGGGCAAGGTCAGCGTCGAACTCACCAGCGTGCCGTTCATCTCGATCCCGAAGCCCGAAAGGAAGCCCGGCAGGAAGGTGAACTGCATCTGGAACGCCGCTTCGGCGCCAATCAGCTTGGCGCTGTCCGCGTTCATCGGCTGCGATGTGCTCAGCCGCTCGAAGTTGAGCCCCGCAAAGCTGGTGTTGGTCAGCAGATTGCTCTGCGTGAAGATCGGATTGTCGATGAACTTGGCGAAGGCGCCCACCGACAACAGCCCGCCCTTGGCGAAATAATATTCGGCGGAAATGTCGATGCTGTCGGCGCGATAGGGCTTGAGGTTGGGATTCCCGGTCGAGAAGCTGCCCTCGTACGTCCCGTTGCCGTTGCCATCCTCGTAGGACAGCGCTCCGCCGGGCGAGAGCTGGCCATAATTGGGTCGGCCAAGGTTGCGGGTATAGGCGATACGGAAGCTGTATTTGTCGCCCGCGTCGATGCGGATGATCAGGCTCGGCAGCCAGTCCGAATAATTGTTCTCGGCATTCACCGGCACCACGGTCGTGCCGTTCTGCAGCCGCGATCCGGTGACCTTGCTGGTGGTGCGCTCATAGCGCAGGCCGGGCGTGATCGTGGCATAACCGGATTTGATCGTCGCCTGCGCATAGGCCGCCCACACATCTTCCTGAATGAAGATGTCGTTGAGCGTCGCATTGGCGAGGCTCGCGGCGGCGTCGCGCACGAAATAGGCGCTGGTGAGGTTGCCCCTGGTCCAGTCGCGGATCGCGTTGGCGCCGATCGTCGGGCCGTTCAGATAAGGGCGGTCGTCGCCGTCGGGATAGGTCCGCACCGGCTCGCCCTGCAGGTTGAACTGACCCAGCGTGAACCGCGTCGCCGCGTTGCCGCCGCGCGCCCAGGTTTCGTTGCGCGAATCGAAGCTCTTGTCGGTGGTGCGATATTTGCCGCCCAGCTTGACGTTACTGCCCTCGTCCAGCGCCGCGATGTTCCAGGTGAGGTCGAGCTTGCCCTGCCAGATATCCTCATCGCCGGTCTCCATCTGCTCGGTATATTGACGGAAGCCCATCTGGTTCGCGGTGCATTCGGTGCGCGGCGTCGCGGTGAAGATCTTCTCGCCGAAGTTGAAATCGACAATGCCGGGGTTGCAGCGGAACTGCCAAAGCTGGTTCGGCTCGCGCACCTCGTTATGCACGCGCGCGACGACATAATCGAGCTTCAGGTCGCCGAACCGGCTCGATCCGCCGAGCATCGCGGCGAGGATCGACTTCTCCTTATATTCGAGGCGCAGGTCCTGCCGCCGCTCGGTATTCCCCGTCTGCGTGCCGCTCGTCCCGCCCGGATTGAAGGTCAGCGTCGGCAGCAGCGCATCGCTCGCAAAGTCGAGGCGGTAACGCTGGCGATATTCGTCCTCGCTGAACTTGGAGTAGATGCCGCGCAGATAGAGCTCGTGATCATCGTTCGGCCGCCAGTCGAGCGATCCTGCCGCGCCGATCCGTTCGCGCTTCAGGCTATAGTCGGTGTGCTTGATGTTGGTCGGCATCCCGCCGCGCGCCGCACCCGCCACCGGGCGCCAGTCATCGGGATAGACGCCATAGCTGGTGAAGGTCCGCTCGGAATAGCTCCCACCCAGCAGCACGCCGAACTCCTCGTTCGCGCCGAACCGCCCACCGACGCTGACGTCGCCGCGCACCGGAACCTTGTCGTTCAGCTCCTGATAGCCCGCCTGAACATTCGCCTGCACCACGAAGCGCTCGCGAAAGTCGAACGCGGTCTGCGGCACCAGATTGATCGATCCGCCGATCCCCTGCCCGTCCTGATCCGCGGTCTTGGCCTTGGTCACCTCGACGCGGTTGAGCAGCTGCCCCGAAACGATATCGAGCGGGAGCGAACGGTTCTGCCCGTCCGGGTTGCCGATCTCGACCCCGTTGAAGGTGTAGTTGTTGAGGTCCGACGGAATGCCGCGGATCGCGACATAGCGCCCCTCACCCTGATCATAGGTGACGCCAAGGCCCGGCAGCCGCTCAACCACCTCGGCGACGTTGCGGTCGGGCAACCGCCCGATCTCGTCCGCCGCCGCGACATCCATGATCCCGATGGCGTTGCGCTTGATCTCGATCGCGCGTTCCTGCTGCGCGCGCTGCCCGGTCACGACGACCTCTTCGCCCTCTGCTTCCTGCGCATGCGCGGTCAGGACGAACACCGGCAAGGCGGCGGTGGCGAGCAGCAGTTTCTTCATATCATATCCCCTTCGGTCGGGGCGCGGCTAAGCCTCCTTCGCGACTGCAGCATGAAGCGTCCGTGACGCTACGGCGTCCGCTGGATGACGCATCGATGACGTTGCATGCGCGCCACGCGGTGGACGAAACCGGGCTGCGTGGCCTAAGACCGGGCTTCAGATCGAACCCTGGGAGACGATGCCTTGGCCGAACCTTTCGTGCGTCCCGACGTCCGCGTGCTGCTCGATATGCTCGCCGCGATGCCCCAACAGGAATGGCCGCCCCAGCCCGCCGTCTATCGCGCGCAATATGCGGGGATGAAGGATCTGGTGGACATCCCCGCGGGTGAACTCGCGCTGATCCGCGACCTTGCCATCCCCGGTCCGGCCGGCACGATTCCCGCCCGCCTGTTCGACGCGCGCGAACGCCGCGAGCCCGGCCCGGTGCTGGTCTTCTTCCATGGCGGCGGCTTCGTCATCGGCGACATCGACACCCACGCCTCGGTCGTCGCGGAGATGGCGCGCACGCTCGACCTGCCCATCGTTTCGGTCGGCTATCGCCTTGCGCCCGAGCATGTCTGGCCCGCTGCGTCGGACGATGCCGAGGCTGCGGCGCGCTGGGTCGCCTCCGGCCCGGCCGAGCTTGGCCGCGCGGTCACCTCGATCGCGCTCGCGGGTGACAGCGCGGGCGGGCAGATGTCGGCGGTTGCTGCCATCCAACTGCGCGACCGGCCCGCTGCGGTGCCGGTGATCGCGCAGCTGCTGATCTATCCCGCCGCCGATCTGCGCACCGACTATCCCTCGCTCGACAGCTTTGCCGAGGGGTATTTGCTCACCAAACGCAGTCTGGACTGGTTCTCCGAATGCTATGCGGCGGATGTCGCGCATCCGCGCGCCTCGCCCATGGCCAATGAATCGCTTGCCGGGCTGCCGCCTGCCGTGATCGTCACCGCCAGCCTCGATCCGATCCGCGATCAGGGCCGCGCCTATGCCGCGGCGCTGATCGGCGCGGGCGTGCCGGTGGTATTCCGCGAAGCCGCGGGCAACATCCACGGCTTCATCACGCTGCGCCGCGCGATCCCTTCGTCGCAGGGCGACGTCGCGGGAATGCTCGCCGCGTTCAAGGACGTGCTGGTCGAAGCCGAAGCCAACCGCGTGATGGTGCAGGCCGCGGCATGATCGATCGCGACGCGCTTCCCTACCGCCCCTGCGCCGGGGTGATGCTGCTCAGCCGCGACGGGCAGGTGTTCGTCGGCCAGCGCCTCGATTCGACGCTTGAAGCCTGGCAGATGCCTCAGGGCGGGATCGATCCCGGCGAAGACGCGCTCGAAGCCGCCTATCGCGAGCTTTGGGAGGAAACCGGCGTCGTCCGGGACGCGGTCGAATTCGTCACCGAGGCCCCGGAGGAACTCTATTACGACCTGCCCGACGACCTGATCGGCAAGGTGTGGAAGGGCAAGTGGCGCGGCCAGCGCCAGCGCTGGTTCCTCTTCCGCCTCACCGCGGGGGATGAAGCGATCGACATCGAAACCGCCCACCCCGAATTCCGTGCATGGCGCTGGATCGACCCGGCCGAGCTTCCGCGGGTGATCGTGCCGTTCAAGCGCGAACTCTATGCCCGGCTGCTCGAAATCTTCGCCGATCCGCTTGATCTGCCTGCCTGATCTCGATTTTGCCGCATTGCAGTATTAACAGGACGCCCATGCGCCGGACGATCCCCCTGATCCTCGCCCCGCTGCTGCTCGCAAATGCGCAGGCGGACGAAGCCCCGCCCGAGATGCCCGACACGGTCAAGGCAATGCTCGACGCTGCGATGAAGGCGGGCGACGAAGCCGCGGTCAATGCGATCGTCAAATATGCCAAGGCCGCCGACAAGGCGAGCGTCGAGGTGGCCGAAAAGGCCGCCGGCAGCTGGAAGCGCGAGCGCCGCGAGGCCGCCGAGCGCCGCGTGCGCGAGGCGCGCTTCCTCGATCTGATCAAGGGCCGCGCCGAGCTGGGCGGCTATGTCACCACCGGCAATTCGGAGACGGTGGGCCTGACCGGCGTGGTCGACGTCAAGCGTGAAGGGCTGCAATGGCGCCACAAATGGCGCGCGCAGGCCGATTATCAGGAAAGCCTCAATCGCGTCGTTCGGGAACGCTACCTCGCCAGCTACGAACCGAACTACAAGATCAACGAAACCACCTACATCTACGGCGCCGCGCTGTTCGAGAGCGACCGCTTCCTTGGCTTCACAGAGCGCTATTCGATCTCCGCCGGCGCCGGCTACACCGCCGTCAACAATGGCAAGCTGCGCATCGATTTGGAGCTTGGCCCGGCCTATCGCTACACCGCCTTCACCGACGAGACGAACGAACGTCAGATCGCCGCGCGCGGCAAGCTCGACATCGACTGGAAGCTCTCCTCCGGCGTCACATTCAGCCAGGACGCCTCGGCCTATCTGCAACAGGCGAACAGCACCATCACCACCAAGACCGCGCTGCGCGTCCGCCTGTTCGGCCCGCTCTCCACCCAGATGTCCTACGCCGTGAACTATGAAAGCGCGCCTCCGGCCGGGCGCAAGACGATGGACACCACCAGCCGGGCGTCCCTGCTGATCGATTTCTAGAGGCAGCTTATCCTCCCCCGCCAGGGGGAAGGCGGCGCCGAAGGCGACGGAGGTGGAGAACGGCAACGCGCCGCGAACTTCACGCCTATCCGAACCCTTCTCTGTCATCCCGGCCTTGTGCCGGGATCCATCGCACCGCAAACGATGACCAAGAAGCTAAACCGCATCGCGCGCGGCAGAGTGGCCCCCGGCATAAGGCCGGCGTGACAGTTTAGGTTGCCACCAATGGCCAGTTACTCTGCGGGGGATGGAATGCTGAACCGTTTCGTGAATCTCTTTGGAACCCGTCCACCACGAGATGGGCAATCGGTTCTGGGACGACAAATTGAAGCGACGCTCTGTGCGGGAATGTCGTTGCCATTGCCACTTGAACAACTCTTTCGCTGGATCGAGGCGAGACAGTGTTTTGTCGATACACCCGATGGCAGAATCGGCTTCCTGTTTCCGGAAGATGAAATGAAGCGCGATTGGACCGACGATGGACGACCGGGCGGCACCGACATTGGCTTCGCCGCTGAAGGCAACACGAACCTGAGATACTGGTTCAAAACCACCGATCCCGAAGTCATGAAAAGGCTCTGCGTCTTTGCAAAGACGGGCGGCGATGGATCGATGGCAGCCTTCTGGCTCGCCGACGATGGCACCCAAAAAATCGTCCATTTGGGTTCTGGATCAGGGTCGGTAACGCTTTGCATTCTTGCCGAAGATCCAGTCGATTTCCTTCGCTTGCTGGCCATTGGATATGACGAGATCTGTTGGGGTGACGCCTACCCTCAACCGCCGAACGCCGGCGGAGAGTTCATCGTTCAACCGAACATGTCCTATCGGGCTTGGGTAGAAGAAAACTTCCAAGTCTCGATACCAGCCTTGGCAACTGAAATAGTTCGGCATCCAGCTTCTATGGATGATGAAGGCTCCGAAGACGCCTTCTGGCAATGGGTAAAGAAGTACGTAGAATAAGTGGTTGTTCGCAGCCACCCCGTTCCCTTGCAATGTAGGATTTCGCCTGCTCCACTCGCTTCGCCGGGCAGGCCCGGCCGCTCTTTGAATCCGTCGATAGTCTTGCCCAATATGCACGGCTCGCCCGAGGGAAGGCGATTCGCGCGCGCGTAGGAGTGTGACTTTTGGGACTTTCCAGCCCACTCCGCGCCTAAACCCGTATCGCTGGAAACTTTCCTTCGCCGGGGGTTCACCCGCCGCGTATCACCCGATACACAATCGCGAATGGGTCTTTCCGCAATCGAAACCGCCGCGATCGAGCATGCCCGCGCGGCACCAATGCTCGCTCAGGTCGAACGCTGGGTCGCGGTCAATAGCGGCACGCGCAACCTCCCCGGCCTCGCGACGATGGCGGAAATGCTCGCCAGCGCCTTTGCCGTCCTTCCGGGTGAGCTGACGCTGGTCGATCCCGTGGCGGTCGAGACGGTCGACACCAAAGGCGACGTCCTTCCCCTCGCCCATGGCCGCCATCTCCATCTTCGCGTCCGGCCCGAGGCCCCGGTCCAGATGCTGTTCACCGGCCATATGGACACGGTCTTCCCCGCCGATCACCCCTTCCAAAGCGGAACTTGGCTGCCCGACGGTCGCCTCAACGCCCCCGGCGCCGCGGACATGAAGGGTGGGATCGCCGTGATGCTTGCTGCGCTCCGGGCGATCGAGGAAACCCCTGCCGCCGAACGCTTCGGCTACGAGGTCGTCATCAACTCGGACGAGGAGACCGGCTCCTTCGCTTCCGCCGCGCTGATCGCGCAGGCGGCAAAGGGCAAGGTCGCCGCGCTCACCTACGAACCGGCATTGCCCGACGGCACGCTGGCCGGGGCACGCGGCGGCACCGGCAATTTCTCGATCGTCGTCCACGGCCGCAGCGCGCATGCCGGCCGCAACCCGGAGGAAGGCCGCAACGCCATCGTCGCCGCCGCCGACCTCGCGCTGCGTCTCGCCGCCGCGAAGGGCGATGGCCTTGCGGTCAACCCGGCGCGGATCGAGGGTGGCGGACCCAATAATGTCGTCCCCGATCTCGCCATCCTGCGCGTCAACTTCCGCCCGGCATCGCGTGAGGCGATCGCCCGCGCTGCCGCGCTGATCGAGACTGCGACCGCCGAGGTCGCCGCCGCGCACGACGTCCATATCCATGTTCACGGCGGCTTCAACCGCCCCCCCAAGCCCCTCGATCCCGGCGCCGAGCGGCTGTTCGGGCTGGTCAAACAGGCCGGCGCGGATCTCGATATCCCCATCGCGTGGAAAGCCACGGGTGGGGTGTGCGACGGCAACAACATCGCCGCCTGCGGTGTGCCCGTGGTCGACACCATGGGCGCTCGCGGCGGCGCGATCCATAGTGCAGAGGAATTTCTCATCCCTGAAAGCCTGCCCGAGCGCGCCGCGCTCTCCACCCTCACCATCCTGCGTATCATCGAGAAGGGCAGCGTATGACCTTCCTGATCCGCCCAGCTCGCGAGGACGACCTTCAGGCGCTGTACGAGATGGCGAAGCTTACCGGCGGCGGCTTCACCAATTTGCCGCCGGAGAAACCGGCTCTGCGCACCAAGCTCGAACGCAGCGCATTGGCCTTCTCCCGCACTGACGATGCGCTCAAGGACGAACTGTTCGTGCTGGTGCTGGAAAACACCGAGACCCGCGAAGTGCGCGGCACCTGCCAGATCTTCACTCAGGTCGGCCAGCGCTGGCCCTTCTACAGCTACCGCCTCGGCATCGAGACCAAGCACAGCGAAGCGCTCGCTCGCACCTTCCGTGCCGAAATCCTCAGCCTCACCAACGATCTGGAAGGCTGCAGCGAAGTCGGCGGGCTGTTCCTCCACCCCGGTGAGCGCGCCGGCGGTCTCGGCATGCTGCTCGCTCGCAGCCGCTATTTGTTCATCGCGATGCATCGCGCCCGCTTCGGCGACCGCGTTTTGGCCGAACTTCGCGGTGTGATCGATGAAGCTGGCGGGTCGCCCTTCTGGGACGGCGTCGCAGGCCGCTTCTTCGGCATGAACTTCCAGCAGGCCGACGAATTCAACGCCATCCACGGCAACCAGTTCATCGCCGATCTGATGCCCAAGCATCCGATCTACACCGCGATGCTGACCGAGGGCGCACGCAGCGTGATCGGTCTGCCGCATCCCTCGGGGCGCGCCGCGATGCGGATGCTCGAGCAGGAAGGCTTCGCGTTCGAGAATTACATCGACATCTTCGACGGCGGTCCGACCATGACCGCGCGCACCGATCAGGTGATGACCGTCCGCGATTCCCGCACCGACAAGGTTGCCGAAGTCGCCGATGGCGGCAGCGCCAGCATCATCGCCCGCGGCACGCTCGCCGATTTCCGCGCATGCCATGGCCGCGTCGGCCTCAGCGACGGCGGCGTCACGGTGGACGCCACCTCCGCCGCGGTCCTTGGCGTCGAAGCTGGACAAGAGGTCCGCCATGCCCCGCGTTGAGATCAACTTCGACGGCATTATCGGCCCCAGCCATAATTATGCCGGTCTCAGCCCCGGCAACCTCGCCGCGACCCGCAACAGCGGCGCGGTCTCGCAGCCCCGCGCCGCAGCGCTCCAGGGCATCGCCAAGATGCGCGCCAATCTGGCGCTCGGGCTGACCCAGGGCATCCTGTTGCCCCATGCCCGGCCCGACCATCGCTGGCTGGACTCGCTCGCAACCCGCTATGCCGAGGCCGCGCCGCACCTTCAGGCGCAGGCGCTGTCGGCATCATCGATGTGGGCCGCCAATGCCGCGACCGTTTCCCCGGCACCCGACACGACTGACGGCCGCTGCCACCTGACCGTCGCCAACCTTGTGACCATGCCCCACCGCAGCCATGAATGGCCGGGCACGCTGGCGCAGCTTCGCCTCGCCTTCGCCGATGACGCCTTTCGCGTTCATGGCCCGGTCCCCGCTCCTTTCGGCGACGAGGGCGCCGCCAACCATATGCGGCTCTGCCCGGAGCACGACGCGCCCGGCGTCGAAGTGTTCGTCTATGGCGTCTCCGGCGGCCCCTTCCCCGCCCGCCAGCATCGTGAGGCCAGCGAGGCCGTCGCCCGCCGCCACAGCCTCGATCCCGCGCGCACCCTGTTCGTTCAGCAGTCGGAAGCGGCCATCGCCGCCGGTGCCTTCCACAATGATGTGGTTGCAGTCGCAAACGGCCGGGTGCTCTTCGCCCATGAACAGGCGTTCGCGGACAAGCAGGGCTTCTACGCCGATCTCCGGCGCCTGATGTCTGAGATCGAGATCGTCGAGGTGCCCGCCTCCACCGTAAGCCTCGCCGACGCGATCTCCTCCTACCTGTTCAACGCCCAGTTGGTGACCTTGCCCTCGGGCGAAACTGCGCTGGTCCTGCCGACCGAGGCGCGCGACACGCCGAGCGTGTGGAACTGGCTTCAGGCGCATGTCGCGGGCAATGGCCCGATCCGGCATCTCGAAGTGGTCGATGTCCGTCAGTCGATGGCCAATGGCGGCGGTCCCGCCTGCCTCCGCCTGCGGGTCGTCGCCGATCCGGCTACAATCGATCCGCGCTTCCTGGTTGACGAGGCCAAGCTCGACCGGATCGCCGCGCTGATCGAGGCGCATTGGCCCGAAACGATCGCACAGGACGAGATTGGCGGCCCGGCCCTGATCGCGCGCATCGAAGCCGCCCGAACCGCGCTGTTCGACCTGCTGGGAACTGTCGAGTTAATTGACAGCTAACCATATCCGTTGACGCGGACTCGCGGATTCCCGCCACTGGTCCGGTTCTTGCGTTGACGCGGGCATGTTCGCACGCGTCAAACGGCTGTTCACGATCAAGACCCGCTTCGAAGCCTTTATGGTGATCTACGCGCTCGGCGTCGGCGCGGTCGACCGCGGGATTCACTATCTGGAGCAATATCCCGGCATGGGCGGCTGGATGCTCTTCGCCGCCTGCCCCATCGCGGTGTTCATGGCTGGCGCAAGGATTCTCGACTCGCTCGACGCGGGACTGGAATAGCGCCCCCATCCGTCATCCCGGCCTTGTGCCGGGATCCACGGTGCCGCACCGGCGAACCTTGAAGCTCTTCTTCCGCGCCGGCCTCCCGGTGGATCCCGGCACAAGGCCGGGATGACGGATCAGCGCAAGGCGTTATTCGAACTCTAGGATCGCGGCGTCGACGGCCAGGCTCTCACCGGCACCGAAGTTCACCGCCTTCACCACACCGGTCTTTTCGGCGCGCAGGATGTTCTCCATCTTCATGGCTTCGACCACAGCGAGCGGCTGCCCGGCCTCAACCTTGTCGCCCACCGCCACCTCGACGCGGGTCAGCAGCCCCGGCATCGGCGCGAGCAGGAAGCGGCTCATATCCGGCGGAATCTTCTCGATCATATGTTTCGCCAGCTCGGCAACGCGCGGGCGATAGACCTCCACGCGATGCGCGGCGCCGCGCGTCGTCAGCACCCAGCCGGTCCGCGTTTTAGCGACCCTCACAGCCAGCTCGCCACCGTCCCCATGTGCCACCGCGATCCGGTCGCCCGGATTCCATTCGACGGTGCCTTCGATCAGTTCGCCATCGACGATCGCGCCATCGCCCAGCGTCACCTCATGCGCGATCGCGCCCATGTGAACGACCCAGTCGCACCGCACGAGCGGCATTGCGCCGAGCTGGCCCGAGATCAGCGATGCGCGCTCCGCCTGCCGCCAAGTGAGCACCGCGGCGATTGCTGCGAGGCGGCGCGTCAGCAGGGCGTCCGCGGGTGCCCCCGCGAACCCCTCAGGATACTCCTCGGCGATGAAGCCTGTGGTGATTGCGCCAGAACGGAAGCGCGGATGCTGCATCAGCGCGGAGAGGAAATCGATGTTGTTGCCCAGCCCCGCCAGCTCGAACCGGTCGAGCGCCGCGACCTGCAGATCCGCTGCGGCATCGCGCGTCTCGCCCCAGGTGATCAGCTTGGCGATCATCGGGTCATAGAACATGCTGACCTCGCCGCCCTCGGCGACGCCGTCATCGACACGGACATAGCCCTCACCGCCAACGTCCCCATAGGGCGTGTCCAGCGCGGCAGGTGGGCGGTAGCGCACCAGCCGCCCGGTCGAAGGCAGGAAGCTGCGATACGGGTCCTCGGCGTAGATGCGGTTCTCGATCGCCCAGCCGGTCAGTTTCACGTCATCCTGACCGAAAGCGAGCTTCTCGCCCGCCGCGACACGGATCATCTGCTCGACCAGATCAAGGCCCGTGACGGCCTCGGTCACCGGATGCTCGACCTGAAGCCGGGTGTTCATTTCGAGGAAGTAAAAGCCGTCACCCGTCTCATCGGCGCCGCTGACGATCAGTTCGACCGTACCCGCCGAGTAATAGCCCACCGCTCGCGACAGCGCGACCGCCTGCTCGCCCATCTTGCGCCGCATCTCGGGGCTGACGAAGGGCGACGGCGCTTCCTCGACCACCTTCTGGTGACGACGCTGGATCGAGCATTCGCGCTCGCCGAGATAGACGATATTGCCATGCTGGTCGCCCAGCACCTGAATCTCGATATGGCGCGGGCTCTCGATGAACTTCTCGATGAACACACGGTCGTCGCCGAACGACGCCAGCCCTTCACGCTTGGTCGCTTCAAAGCCTTCGCGAACATCCTGCTCGCTGTACGCCAGCCGCATCCCCTTGCCGCCGCCGCCGGCCGATGCCTTCATCATCACCGGATAGCCGATCTCGGCGGCGATCTTCACCGCATGCTCGGTATCGTCGATCACCCCAACAAAGCCCGGCACCACGTTGACCCCGGCTGCCTTGGCGAGCTTCTTTGACTCGATCTTGTCGCCCATCGCGGCAATGGCGTTGGGGGGAGGCCCGACAAACGCGATCCCCGCTTCCGCGCACGCCTTGGCGAAGCTCTCACGCTCGGACAGGAAGCCATAGCCCGGATGGATCGCATCCGCGCCCGTAGCCTTGGCGGCGGCCAGGATCAGCTCAGCCTTGAGATAGCTCTCCGCCGCCGGTGCCGGCCCGAGCCGTACTGACTCGTCGGCCATCAGCACATGCGGCGCGCGCGCGTCGGCGTCCGAATAGACCGCGACCGTCGCGATCCCCATCCGCTTGGCGGTGCGGAACACGCGGCACGCAATCTCGCCGCGATTGGCGACCAGGATTTTCTTGAACATTACGGCTCGGACCTTTGTTGAGCTTGCCGCAGCACCCGGCGCGCGAGCCAGTGGCAGAAGACGAGTGTGATGACAGCGTAAAGCGCAGCTGGGACGATGTTTGCGAGTGCCACCATCCAGAACGGTGCGACGTCCTTGCCAGCCAGCGGATTGATGATGCCGATAAACCCGGCGACACCCTGCCAATAGATCGCCGAAATAATGGCGAACAGGATCGCGGGACGCCGGATACGGATCACTCCGCCGCCTCCAGCTCGACCTTCACCTCGCCCTGCATCGGCCGCATCCCCAGCCGCGCGAACAGCGCCGCATCCTTGTCGTCGCCGGCATTGCCGGTAGTGAGCAGCTTATCACCGGTGAAGATCGAGTTGGCACCTGCCATGAAGCACAAAGCCTGCGTCGAATCGCTCATGCTCTCGCGACCTGCGCTCAGCCGCACCATGCTCTCCGGCATCGTGATCCGCGCGACTGCGACGGTGCGCACGAACTCGATCTCGTCGATCTTGGCGAGCGGGGTATCAGCCAGCATGTTGCCCAGCACCGTGCCCTTGACCGGCACCAGCGCATTCACCGGCACGCTCTCCGGGTGCTTCGGCAGCGTCGCCAGCGCATGGATGAAGCCGACCCGGTCGCCACGCGTCTCGCCCATGCCGACGATCCCGCCGCAACACACATTGATCCCCGCCTCACGCACATGCTCGAGCGTGTCGAGCCGGTCCTCGAAGGTGCGCGTGGTGATGACCTCGGCATAGCGTTCGGGCGAGGTGTCGATATTATGGTTGTAGTAATCGAGTCCCGCATCGGCGAGCATCCCTGCCTGCTTCTCGCTGAGCATCCCCAGCGTCATGCAGGTTTCCATCCCCATCTGACGCACGCCCTTCACCATCTCGACGATGGCGGGCATGTCGCGGTCCTTGGGGTTGCGCCACGCCGCACCCATGCAGAAGCGCGACGAGCCATTGTCTTTGGCCTGCGCCGCTGCCTGCAGCACCGCGCGCACGTCCATCAGCTTGGTCGCCTTCAGGCCCGTCTCAGCGCTGGTCGACTGGTTGCAGTATCCGCAATCCTCCGGGCAGCCACCGGTCTTGATCGATAATAGCGTCGACAGCTGCACTTCGTCCGCCGCGAATTGCGCGCGATGCACCTGCGCCGCGCGAAACAGAAGCTCGGGGAACGGCAGATCGAACAACTCGGCAATTTCTTCGCGCGCCCAATCGTTGCGGACGATATCCCGTGTCATGCAGCTTCCTTCAACGCTAATCCATTCATCGCAACGCCACCCCGCCAAAATTTGTGAGCGCAAAATAGCTGATCGCGAGGCAGGCGACTGCCATTACAATCGAACTGCCTTTTACCAATAGGGTGACGACCAGTTCCTGCACCTTAGTCGCATCATATCCCTTCCCGGCGATCGGCAACGCTTCGCTGGCGCCAAAAATCGCCGCGAGCGATATGCCCAGAACCAATAGATAGGAAGAAGCCGTCAGCGCATAGACCGTCGGCCGCGCCCAGCCCTCGGGAACACCAAGATAGTGCCAGAATAGCGCGATCGCGATCAGCGCCGGTCCTGTCTGCGCTGCGGTCAAATGCGCCGACAGGGCCATGCGACTGTTGCGCACCGCAGGGATCGCAAATCCGATCAGCAGGCTCAGGGTGAAGAGCAGAAAGCCTGCCTTGCCCAAGAATATCGCAATTGCGCTCACGCGGCATCCTCGTCCGGCGGCAAATTATGCCCGAGCAGCGTCAACACGTCTGCGGCCGCATTTACAAGGTTCGTTCCAGGGCCGAAGATCGCCTGAACCCCCGCATCGCGCAGAAACTGATAGTCCTGCGCCGGTATCACCCCGCCTGCGATCACCTTGATGTCCCCGCGTCCGGCATCCTTGAGATACCCGATCATTTGCGGGATCAGCGTCTTGTGCCCCGCCGCAAGGCTGGAGGCGCCGACCACGTCGACATTCTCGGCGATCGCGAGCTCGGCGGCCTCCTGCGGTGTCTGGAACAGCGGCCCGGGCACCACTTCGAACCCGAGATCGCCGAATGCCGATGAAACAAGATTGGCGCCGCGGTCATGCCCGTCCTGCCCCATCTTGGCGACCAGCATGCGCGGTTTGCGGCCGAGACGCCGCTCGGTCGCGGCAACCCCGTCCTTCAGTCGCTCCCAGCGCAGGTCATCGGTGTAGGCACCGCCATAGACCCCCGAAACCGGCGTCGGCACCGTCCCATGACGCCCGAACACATCCTCCATCGCCAGACTGATCTCGCCCAGCGTCGCGCGGTGCCGTGCCGCCTCGACCGCGAGTGCGAGGAGGTTTTCGGTCCCGCGCGCACCTTCGCGCAGCGCGTCGAGCGCCGCCTGGCACGCAGCTTCGTCGCGCGCCGCCTTGATCTTCCGGATGCGTGCGATCTGCGCCTCGCGCACCGCGAGATTGTCGACGTCGAGGATGTCGAGCGGGTCTTCCTCGGCCTTGCGGTATTTGTTGACCCCGACGATCACCTGCTCGCCGCGGTCGATCCGCGCAGCGGTAGCCGCCGAAGCCTCCTCGATCATCGCCTTGGGCCAGCCGGCAGCGACCGCCTTGGCCATCCCGCCCTCGCCCTCGACGCGCTCGATGATCTCCCACGCGCGATCGACCAGCTCCTGCGTCAGGCTCTCGATGTAGTAGGAGCCGCCGAGCGGATCGACGACCTTGGTCATCCCGGTCTCTTCCTGAATCACGATCTGCGTGTTGCGTGCGATCCGGGCGGAGAAGTCGGTGGGCAGCGCGATCGCCTCGTCCAGCGCATTGGTGTGCAGGCTCTGCGTTCCGCCCAGCATCGCCGCCATCGCCTCGATCGTAGTGCGGATGACGTTGTTGTACGGATCCTGCTCGGTCAGCGACACGCCCGAGGTCTGGCAGTGCGTGCGCAGCATCTTGCTGCGTTCATCCTTCGCGCCGAGCTTCGTCATCACGCGATGCCACAACACGCGAGCCGCGCGCAGCTTGGCGACCTCCATGAAGAAATTCATGCCAATCGCGAAGAAGAACGACAGCCGACCGGCGAACTTGTCGATGTCGAGGCCCGACGCGACCCCGTATTTCACATATTCCATGCCGTCGGCGATGGTGAAGGCCAGCTCCTGCACCTGCGTCGCCCCGGCCTCCTGCATATGATAGCCGGAGATCGAGATGCTGTTAAACTTGGGCATCTCGCGCGAGGTGTAGCCGAAGATGTCGGAGATGATCCGCATGCTCGGCTCGGGCGGGTAGATGTACGTGTTGCGGACCATGAACTCCTTGAGGATGTCGTTCTGGATGGTCCCGTCGAGCTGCGCGCGCGGCACGCCCTGTTCCTCGCCTGCGACGATGAAGAAGGCGAGGATCGGGATCACCGCCCCGTTCATCGTCATGCTGACCGACATCTCGCCGAGCGGGATGCCGTCGAACAGGATCTTCATATCCTCGACGCTGTCGATCGCCACGCCCGCTTTGCCGACATCGCCGGGCACGCGGGGATGGTCACTGTCATAGCCGCGGTGCGTCGCCAGATCGAACGCGACGCTCAGCCCCTTCTGCCCCGCCGCGAGATTGCGGCGGTAGAAGGCGTTCGATTCCTCTGCGGTCGAGAAGCCGGCATATTGCCTGATCGTCCAGGGCCACCCCGCATACATCGACCCGCGCACACCGCGCGTAAACGGCGCGAAGCCGGGCAACCCCGGATCGGCGGTCACGTCCTCCGCCGTATAGAGCGGCTTGACGTCGATCCCCTCGGGCGTGCGCCAGGTCAGGTCGCGGCCCTTCACTTCCTTGTCGGAAAGCGCCTTCCACGCGTCGAGATCGGGCTTGTCGGTCATGATGCTACCTGTTCGAGCGCGGTCCATCCAAACAGATGGCGGCGCTCCGCAATGGAAAAGGCGTGGACATTGCCCCCACCGGGATGGCCGCCCTCCGCGGCCTGATCAGCTGAGCGGCCGATCGGCTCGCCCTTCACATGACATTTGAGCAAGGTGCCGACGCCGCCATGGCCAACGAACAGCACGGGCGCGTCTCCGTCCGCCAGCACCGCCTCGACCGCGCCGACGATCCGCGCCTGCGCGTCGATTGCCCGCTCCCACCCGCGCACCGACTGATCGGGCGCAGCGAAAAAGGCGTCGGCCGTCGCCTCGAACTCAGCGGGCGGCAGGAAGCCGGTCGCCGACCGGTCGTTCTCGTGAAAGCCGGACAGGATCTCGACACGCGCCCCGTCGGTCATCGGCGCGAGCGCCTCCGCCGTCTCGATCGCCTTGCGCTCGTCGCTCGACACGATCCGTCGTACCGACGCCAGCCAGCCCGCACCGGCCAGCGTCGCCAGCCGCACGCGACCGGCATCCGACAGGCCCCATTCGGGCACCGGCACCGCCGGGTCGATCCGCACCTGCGGGTGGGACAGATAATAGGCGATGGTCACCGCCCCTTGAACTCCGGCGGCCGCTTCTGGAGGAACGCGATCACGCCCTCGCGGAAATCCTCGGTCTTGCCAGCGGCGCGCTGGTTCTGCGCCTCGACGCTCAGCGATTCCGACAGCGTCGAATTGAGGGCGGCCTTCACCTGCGCGCGGATCAGGCCGAGCGCGACCGTCGGCTTGGCGGCGAGCTTCGCGGCGAGCTCGCCGGCGGTCGCCAGCAGCGCGTCGTCCTCAACCACACGCGCAACCAGCCCGGCGTCCTTCGCGTCGTCCGCGCTCATCTTATCGCCGAGCAGCGCCATCTCCAGCGCCTTGGCGCGGCCCGCCGACTTGGCGACCAGCCAGGTCGCGCCGCAATCGGGCACCAGTCCGATATTGCTGAAGGCGAGCAGCAGATAGGCCGACTTGGCCATCACCACGATGTCCCCGGCAAGCGCGATGCCCACGCCCGCTCCCGCCGCCGGACCGTTGACCGCGGTGACCACCGGGATCGGCAGCTTCGAAAGCGTCTCGGCCAGCGGGTTGTAGTGGAATTCCAGATTGTCGGAGGGATCGATCGGTTTCCCGTCCATGCGCCCGACCAGATCGGCGCCAGAGCAGAACGCCCGCCCCTCCCCGGTCAACAGCACCGCGCGCGCGCCCTCGTTCACCGCACGCAGCAGCGAGGCGCGGATCAGGTCGAGCATCTCGCCCGTCACCGCATTGAGCCGATCGGGCCGGTTGAGCCGCAGCGTCGCGACGCCGTTGTCGAGTGCGTAGAGGACGGTGTCTTCGCTCATACTCTCAAAACCCTTCATCACGGCGGGGGACGTCAGTGCAGATCATCACGCGGCGATTCCATGATCTCGGTCAGCACGCCGCCCATGTCCTTGGGATGCACGAAGAAGATCAGCGTCCCGTGCGCGCCGATACGCGGTTCGCCCAGCACCTTCGCACCCTTGGCCTCGAACCACCCCTTGGCTGCATGGATATCGGGCACTTCGTAACAGACATGATGCTGCCCGCCCGCCGGGTTCTTCGCGAGGAAGCCATGGATCGGCGAGGTCTCGCCCAGCGGCTCGATCAACTCGATCTGCGTATTGGGCGTATCGACGAAGCACACCTTCACCCCCTGCGCGGGCAGGTCGAAGGGCGTATGGATTTTCTCCGCGCCCATCACGTCGCGCCAAAAGGCAACCGACGTCTCGATCGAGGGCGTAGCGACACCGATATGGTTGAGGCGACCGAGTTTCATCATTTCTGCTCCGGGTTGGCAGCGGAGGGACCATTGCGTGCCATCAACACGTCTTCATCTGGGTTGCGCCGTGCCGCTTGTACGTCCCATCAGATCCGCGAACATAGCGCTCGGAGAAGCTCTCTGCCCCGGCATAGCTCACGGTGAAGCTGCGGCCGCGTTCCGCGGCGGTGATCGTCCCGCGCAGCGTCGGCCCGTTGTCGCGGCTGGCGTCAGAATAATAGATCGGAACGCGCGCGATCTCGACCGGCCCCTTGGCGCCAAGCTCCGTCAGGACGGCGACGTCGCAGCTATAGCCCTGCCAGGTGCCGCCGCCTTCGGTGTAAAGCACCGCCGTGCCGGTGATCGCGTCGCTCACGCCCCAACGCGCGGCGGGATTGCCCCAGGTGCCACTCATCCCGACATCGAGCCACTCCCCGGCCTTCACATAGCCGTAGCTGTCCTTGTCGCGCCGCAGATAATGCACCGAATTGAGACCCGCACAGGCATGCGCCTCGCAAGCGCTCGCCCCCGTGCTGACCAGCGCGGTGACGTCCCCGGGGAGCTTGATCAGCGTCAGGGGCACAAAGGTGATCTTCTCTCCCTTCACCATACGCTCGGCCTCGTTCTTCGGCGATGTGCCGAATACCGCCGCGAATGCCTCAGGCGTTCCGGCGGGCACGGTATCGCGATCGACATCGGTCACCGGGAACAGCGGCTGAGGTTGCTGCGCCACGGCTGGAAGCACCGCGGCCAGAGTCAGCAGCATGCCAGCGAGCATCTGCATACGGGTTACTCCCGTCCCGCGGTCACAGCGGAATATTGTCATGCTTCTTCCACGGATTCTCGAGGCTCTTGTTCCTCAGCTTCCGTAGGCCCAGCGCGATGCGGCGACGGGTCGAGTGCGGCATGATCACTTCGTCGATGAACCCCTTGCTCGCCGCGACGAACGGGTTGGCGAAGCGCGCCTCATATTCCGCGGTGCGCTCGGCGATCTCTTCCGGCGTCTTGCCGCGGAAGATGATCTCGACCGCACCCTTGGCGCCCATCACCGCGATCTCCGCGGTCGGCCAGGCATAGTTGAGGTCACCGCGCAGGTGCTTCGACGCCATCACGTCATACGCGCCGCCATAGGCCTTGCGCGTAATCACCGTAATCTTGGGCACCGTCGCCTCGGCATAGGCGAACAGCAGCTTGGCGCCGTGCTTGATGATGCCCGAATGCTCCTGCCCGACGCCCGGCAGGAAGCCCGGCACGTCCACGAACGTCACGATCGGAATCTCGAACGCGTCGCAGAAGCGCACGAACCGCGCCGCCTTCTTCGACGAGTTGATGTCGAGCACCCCGGCCAGCACCATCGGCTGGTTGGCGACGATGCCGACGGTGCGCCCCTCGATCCGGCCGAAGCCGATGATGATGTTCGCCGCATGCGTCGGCTGAACCTCGAAGAAATCGCCTTCGTCGACCGTCTTCCGGATCAGCTCGTGCATATCATAGGGCTGGTTCGCACTGGGCGGGATCAGCGTGTCGAGGCTGTCCTCGAGCCGGTCCCACGGGTCCTCGCACGGCCGCTCGGGCACCGGCTCGCGGTTGCTGGCGGGAAGGAAGTCCACGAAGTCGCGGGCCGCGAGCAGCGCCTCGATATCGTTCTCGAAGGCCACATCGGCGACCCCCGACTTCGTGGTATGCGTCACCGCTCCTCCCAAATCCTCCTGCGTGACGATCTCGTTGGTAACGGTCTTCACTACATCGGGGCCGGTGACGAACATGTAGGATGAGTCCTTCACCATGAAGATGAAGTCGGTCATCGCTGGGGAATAGACTGCGCCGCCCGCGCAGGGTCCCATGATCAGGCTGAGCTGCGGCACCACGCCGCTCGCCAGCACGTTGCGCTGAAACACCTCGGCATAGCCGGCAAGCGAAGCGACGCCCTCCTGAATGCGCGCGCCGCCGCTGTCGTTGAGGCCGATCACGGGCGCGCCGACCTTCATCGCCATGTCCATGATCTTGCAGATCTTCTGCGCGTGCCGCTCGGACAGCGACCCGCCGAACACGGTGAAATCCTGACTGAACACAAAGACGAGGCGGCCGTTGATCGTGCCGCTGCCGGTGACCACGCCGTCGCCCGGCACGATCTGGTCCGGCATCCCGAAATCGACGCAGTTGTGCTCAACATACATATCGAGCTCTTCGAACGATCCCTCGTCGAGCAGAACCTCGACCCGCTCGCGCGCGGTCAGCTTGCCCTTGGCGTGCTGTGCGTCGATGCGCTTCTGCCCGCCGCCCAGCCGCGCCGCGGCACGCCGCCGTTCAAGTTCCCCGATCGTCGAAGACATGCATCACTCCTTGGCTCGCGTCCCTGCACAGGACACGCCGCCCCTTGCAATTGCAATGTTGCGAAGTTGCATCGTTCATATCTGCAGATATTGTGGGGTCATGGAACAGCCCCGCCGCCGCCTCTTTGCCGGAACCCGCGTTCGCGACCTGCGTAAGCAACTCGGGCTGCCCCAGGCGGCGATGGCCGCGCGGCTCGGCGTCTCGGTCAGCTACCTGTCGCAGATCGAGAATGAGGAGCGCCCGCTCACCCCGCCGGTGCTGATCGCGCTCACCCGCGAATTTCCGCAGACATGGGCGGACATTGGCGCCGACGATGGCGTCGCCGATCTCGTCCGCGCGATCGAGGCGGGCACCGATTCCAGCATCCCCGCGGCGACAATCGACGAGGCCGCCGTCCAGCGCGGGGTCGAGAAACACCCCGCCCTCACCCACCGCATGGTCGCGCTGCACGAGGCGTGGCGCCGCAGTCAGGCGCAATTGCGCGTCCTGGACGACAAGGTCGACAGCGGCGCGGGGGCCGCCAGCTCGCTCCCGTGGGAGGAGGTGCGCGACTGGTATCAGGCTGAGGGCAATTATATCGACGTACTCGACCGCGCCGCCGAAGCGCTGGTCGAGGAACTCGACGACCCGCGCGGAATCGAAGCGCGGCTGCGCGGCTGGCACGGCGTGAAGATCGAGGAAGCGCGCGATGACGACACCCGCCTTTCACGCTTCGCCGCCGACAGCCGCCGCCTCGTCATCAGCGGCGTGCTCCCGCCCGAAAGCCGGGCCTTCCTGCTCGCCCACCGGCTCGCGGTACTCGAGTTCGGCAACGAGATGCGGACGGTGAGCGAGGGCAGCGGCCTCGCCTCCCCCGCCGCGCGTGAACTGCTTTCGCTCGGCCTCGCCAACTATGCCGCGGGCGCGCTGCTGATGCCGTACAACCGCTTCCGCGACGCCGCGCGGACGGTCCGCCACGACATCGACCGGCTACGCCAGCGGTTCGGTACCAGCTTCGAACAGACCTGCCACCGCCTCTCGACGCTGCAGCGGCCGGGCGCGCAGGGCATCCCGTTCTTCTTCTGCCGCGTAGACATGGCGGGCAACATCACCAAGCGCCACTCCGCAACCCGGCTCGAATTCGCGCGCTTCGGCGGTGCCTGCCCCCTTTGGGTCGTACATGAGGCGGTGGCGATCCCCGACCGCGTCCTCGTCCAGCTTGCCGAGATGCCCGACGGCGCACGCTACGTCTCGATGGCCAAAGGGCTGGTCAAACCATCCGCCAGCTATGCCCGCCCGCCGCGCCGCTACGCCGTCGCTTTGGGGTGTGAAGAAATCCACGCGCCCGACTTCGTCTATGCCGATGGCCTGCGCACGGGCGGGGTCGCAACGCCGATCGGCACCAGCTGTCGCATCTGCCCGCGCAGCGACTGCGACCAGCGCGCCTTCCCTCCTGCGGCGACCGAAATCCGCATCGACCCCGATGTGCGTGCGCCGGTGCCGTACGCGTTCTAGCCCGCTCCGACTTTGGAACAACGCATGACGATCCAAATTTCCATCACCCCGGCCTCGTGCCGGCGTCCACGATGTCGCACCGGCCGTCGCCGCGCCTCTGGTCCAGAGCGTGTCTCACGGTGGACCCCGGCACAGGGCCGGGGTGACGGAGAATAGATTTCAGCTCTCGCTCATCCCAGCCTGGCGACAGACATTCCTGTGGGACGCCGGCACGCAATCCCCTCGACGCGGCAATTCCGGTTCGGCACAACCATGACCCTGAGCCTCAACCGGAAGGAACTCCCCATATGGCAGACTCGGACTCGGCGCTGGTACGATATTCACGCGGCGCGATCCTGCTTCACTGGCTGATCGCCGCGCTGCTGATCTTCAATCTCGCTTATGGCTTGCTGCACGACAGCCTGCCGCGCGACTGGCGGATCATGCCGATCCACAAGGCGATCGGCATCACCGTCCTCGCACTGACTCTCGCCCGGATCGGCTGGCGATTCACCCACCCCGCCCCGCGCCTGCCCGCGCATATGGCGGGCTGGGAGCGGACCGCCGCGCACATTTCGCACTTCCTGCTCTACGCCTTCATGCTGGCGATCCCGCTCTCGGGATGGGCAATGTCGTCCGGACCCAAGCCAAGGCCGCTGACCTGGTTCGGGCTGTTCGACATCCCCTATCTGCCGGTATCGGAGGCGATGTCCGACTTCGGGCACGAGGCGCACGAGATCCTCGGCTATGCCGCGATCGCGCTGCTGCTCGTCCATATCGGGGCGGCATTCCGCCACCACTATCTGATCCGCGACGAAGTGATGGCGCGGATGACGCCCGGGGTGCGGGTCCCCGCCCCACGCGGCTGACGATCGAAAGGTTCGGCGAGCGTGGCTCGCCGGACTCTATTCCTCGCCCATCCGCAGCGCGGCGATGAAGGCTTCCTGCGGGATGCTGACCGAACCGTATTCGCGCATCTTCGCCTTGCCCTTCTTCTGCTTGTCCAGCAGCTTGCGCTTGCGGGTCGCGTCGCCGCCATAGCATTTTGCGGTCACGTCCTTGCGCATCGCGCTGATCGTCTCGCGCGCGATCACCTTGCCGCCGATCGCCGCCTGAATCGGGATCTTGAACAAATGGCGCGGGATCAGCTCCTTGAGCCGCTCGACCATGCCGCGGCCGCGTACCTCGGCGGTGGCGCGGTGGACGATCATGCTCAGCGCATCGACGGGCTCCTCGTTGACGAGGATACCCATCTTGACGAGGTCGCCCTCGCGATAGCCAATCTGCTCATAGTCGAAGCTGGCATAGCCCTTCGACAGTGACTTCAGCCGGTCGTAGAAGTCGAACACCACCTCGTTCAGCGGCAGCTCGTACGTCGCCTGCGCGCGTCCCCCGACATAGGTCAGGTTCTTCTGGATACCGCGTCGGTCCTGGCACAGCTTCAGGATCGAGCCGAGATACTCGTCGGGCACATAGATCACCGCCTGGATCCACGGCTCGGCGATGCTCTCGATCTTGTTCGGCTCGGGCATGTCGGCCGGGTTGTGCAGCTCGATATGGCCGCCGCCATGCGTCAGCTCGATCTGATAGACCACCGACGGCGCGGTCGTGATCAGGTCGAGATCATATTCGCGCATCAGCCGCTCCTGGATGATCTCCAGATGCAGCAGGCCGAGGAACCCGCAGCGGAAGCCGAAGCCCAGCGCCGCCGAGGTTTCCATTTCGAACGAGAAACTGGCGTCATTGAGCCGCAGCTTCGAAATGCTCTCGCGCAGCTTCTCGAAGTCGTTGGCGTCGACCGGGAACAGGCCGCAGAACACCACCGGCTGGACTTCCTTGAAGCCCTCGAGCGGCTCGGCGGCGGGCTTCTTGGCGTCGGTCAGCGTATCGCCGACGCGCGCCTGCGCCACTTCCTTGATCTGCGCGGTGATGAAACCGATCTCGCCCGGGCCGAGGTCGGGCAGATTCTCGATCTTCGGCCGGAACGCACCGACGCGGTCGACCAGATGCGTCGTCCCCGCCGCCATGAACTTGACCTGCTGACCCTTGCGGATCGTGCCGTCGATCACGCGGATCAGGATCACGACGCCCAGATACGGATCGTACCAGCTATCGACCAGCATCGCCTTGAGCGGCGCGTTCGCATCGCCCTTGGGCGCCGGGATACGCTCGACCACGGCGTTCAGGATCTCTTCGATCCCGATGCCCGACTTGGCCGATGCCAGCACCGCCTGCGAGGCGTCGATGCCGATCACTTCCTCGATTTCGTGCCGCACCTTCTCGGGTTCGGCCGACGGCAGGTCGATCTTGTTGATCACCGGCACGATCTCATGGTCATGCTCGATCGACTGATAGACGTTGGCGAGCGTCTGCGCCTCGACGCCCTGCGCCGCATCGACCACCAGCAGTGCGCCTTCGCACGCGGCGAGTGAGCGGCTCACCTCATAGGCGAAGTCGACATGCCCCGGCGTGTCCATCAGGTTGAGGACATAGTCGAGTCCGTCCGGCCCCTTCCAGTCGAGGCGCACGGTCTGCGCCTTGATGGTGATGCCGCGCTCCTTCTCGATATCCATATTGTCGAGCACCTGAGCGGACATCTCGCGCTCGGCGAGACCGCCGGTGCGTTGGATGAGGCGATCGGCCAGCGTCGACTTGCCATGGTCGATGTGCGCGATGATCGAAAAGTTGCGGATACGGGAAAGGTCGGTTGCCATGATTCCGCGCGCCTAGCAGGGGTGACGGGACTTGCGAAGAGGCTTGGTAGCCGTCAGCCTGCAACAATGCGCAACCTGCTCCTTATTCTCGCCTGTCTTGTCGCCATGCCTGCGCTGGCAAAGGACCCTCCGATCTACGTCGTCCGCCACTATGATACGCCCGTGGGCGAGCGGGATCCCGACCTTCTTCCGCCGGGCAAGGCGCGCGCGGAAGCGCTGGTCAAATGGTTCAGGGGCAAGAAGCTCAAGGCGATCTATGTCAGCGATTTCAAGCGCACGCGCCAGACCGCTGCGCCGCTCGCCACCGAACGCGGCATCACGCCCGAGGTCTACGATCCCCGCGACACGCCCGCGATCGTCGCGAGGGCAAAGGCTGCGAAGGCGTCCGTCCTGATCGTCGGCCACAGCAACACCGTCCCGGACATCGTCCAGCAGCTTGGCGGCGAACGCCCCGCGGATCTGAAGCATGAGGACTTCGGCGACGTCTGGACGGTGCGCGGCGGCACATCGGTGCGCGAGCGGGTCGACCCCTGAAATAATTTTTCGCATGACGTGCCCCCCGCGGCTTTGATAATGGCAGCGGCTCAGGGGGAGGCGTCAGCCTCCAGTGTAGACAGATGTTCCATTGCCCGGCCGGGGTCCGCCCCGACCGCGCAATCTGCAATGCCGCGGGTGCAAATGCCCCGCCAGGGAGGACCAGTTCATGCCAATCGTTCGGAGTCTCGTTGCTACCACCGCGCTCGCGCTTTGCCTTGCCACGCCGGTGCAGGCGCAGCGACTCGCCAAGCCCAGCGGCGGCCAGAAGCTGCAGGAGCAGACAATTCAGGACGTGCCGCGCTGCTTCCGCAAGCTCGGTACCATCTCGGTGGTCGATGGCGACGACCCCCGTCCGTGGACGCAGTACTCGCTGGCCCCGCCGCAGAAGCTGATGAAGGTTCTGATCCAGCGCTCGGGCTGCTTCAATCTCGTCGACCGTGGTTCGGGCCTGCAGGCAGCCGAGCGTGAACGCGCGATCGGCGGCAATCTCGGCCACCAGCGCGGCGCCAATGTCGGCCAGGGCCAGATCAAGGCAGCCGACTACGTCATGGTCGCGGAAATTCAGGGCGCCAACAGCAATGTCAGCGGCAGCGGCGCGGGCGGCCTCATCGGCGGCCTCATCGGTGGCCGTCTCGGCGGGCTTGCCGCTGGCATCGGCAGCAAGAAGATGGAAGCGAACACCGTCCTCTCGGTCACCAACGTGCGCACGACTGAAACGATCGCCACCAGCGAAGGCTATGCCGCGAAGAACAGCCTCGCATTCGGCGGCGGCGGCGGTGTCGGATTCCTCGGCGGTGGTGTGGGCGCTGTCGGCGGCGGTTATGACAACACCGATATCGGCCGCATCGTCACCCTGTCGTTCATTCAGGCCTATACCAAACTGGTGAACGAACTCGGGCTGGTCCGCGCTGGCGACGCCGGTACCGTGCAGGCGACCCCGGCCAAGACCTTCACCGCGCAGCGCCCGGTCGCGATGCGCGCTTCGGCAGCCGCCGGCGCAAAGATCATCCGCACGCTTCCGCCCGGCGCGATCGTCTATCCGACCGGCAACAAGAACGGCCTGTGGTGGGAAATCGCCGACGAAAACGACAATGTCGGCTGGGCGCTCAACACCGGGCTCGCTCCGTCGCAATAAGCGGCTTCGATCAAGTCTCGCAAAGGGCCCGTTCCACATTGTGGGGCGGGCCTTTTTGCTTGTCCGGGCCAGCCGGATCGCACAGTCTCCCGCCGCCTATCCGGAGAGACCGATGCGCCGCCTGATCCTCACCGCCACCTTGTTCGCCACAGCCGTCGCCCTGCCCGCCAATGCGCGCGACCTGCTTCTCGTCGGCAACAAGGGCGAGGACAGTTTCGGCATCTACGACCTCGCCGACGGCAAACAGCTCGCCAAGCTGCCCACCGGCAACCAGCCGCATGAGATTGCAGTGATGGGCGACGGCACCCAGGCCGCCGTGGTCAATTATGGCGGCAGCACCATCGACATCATTGACCTCGACCCGCTGGGCAAGGTCGCAACCATCGAGCTTTCGCCCAACAAGCGCCCGCACGGCCTGCTGTGGATGCCGAAGAGCGAACGGCTCATCGCGACCACCGAAGGCAGCAACTCGATCGCGATCGTCGAACCCGATGGCAGAGTCACGTCGATCGCTACCGGCCAGCAGGGATCGCACATGGTCGCGCTACTGGGCGAGGAACGCGCCTTCGTCGCCAATATCGGATCAGGCACGGTGAGCGTGCTCGACCTCAAGGCCAATACCAGGCTGCGCGACCTCACCATCGGCGGCAAGCCCGAGGGGATCGCGGTCGCGAGCGGCAAGGTGTTCGTCGGCGACCTCACCGCCCCGCGCATCAGCGTGTTCGACGCCGCGACCTATGAAAAGCTCGGCGAACTCGCGATCGACGGCAACGCGATCCGCGTCATCGCCAGCCCCGACGGCAAGACCGTCGCCACCAGCAACGTCGACAAGGGTACCGTGACCCTCATCGACGCGGCATCCCACAGCGTGCTGCGCAGCTTTCCCGTCTCAGGCGATCCCGCGGTCACTCAGGTCACGCTGATCTGGTCGTCGGACGGCAAGCGCCTCTACGCCGCCGAAACCGCGCGCAACCAGATCGCCGAAATCGACGCCGTCACGGGGAAAGTTCTCCGCCGCATCGACGTCGGCAAGAATGGCGACGGCCTCGCGGTGACGCGCGTGCCCTAGCTCGCCGCCTCCACCGCGCGCAGCACGCTCTGCCAGCGCGCCTCGCCATCGCCGCTGACCAGCGCCCAGCGCACCCCGCGCCGCTCCAGCTCGGCTTTGGACAGGTCGAAGAAGCGCTGGCGCTGTTCCGGCTCGCCGAACATCCGCGTCCCGTCAGCAACCCACGGCAAATCGATATCGAACAGCAGATAGAGGTCCGCCGTCCCCTCCCATTTGTCGAACCACGGGTCGCGCGTCCCGAACAGCATGTCGGCCCATACCGCGGTCATCAGCGGATCGGTGTCGAGGATCAGCGGCGTCAGCCCCGCCGCCAGCATCGTCCGCACGCCCGCGTCATGCGTCCGCGCAATCTCGACCAGATCGCGCATCGTGAAGTCGATCCCGCGCGTCTCGGCATATTCGCGGCCATATTCCTCTGCGACCTCGCCGCCGAGATGCGCTGCGAGGCGCGGTGCCAGTGTCGATTTTCCAGTGCTTTCGGGACCGTGGAGGCAAATGGTGCGTAGCGTCATGAAACCCCTTCTTCGTTCCCGGCCCTACGCCGGGCCTGCGCGCGATGCCAGTCGATGAGTCCCCAGATCGAGAGGCCGAGCAGAATCCCATAGACCCCCGATGTCAGCCACAGCCCACGCACCGCGAACAGCGGTATCGCAACGATATCGACGAGGATCCACAGCACCCAATTTTCCAGATAGCGGCGCGTCAGCAGGATCTGCGCCGCAACACTCGTCATCGCCACACCCGCGTCCCACCAGGGCAGCGCCGCATCGGTCAGCCGGTGCATCATCCAGCCCCATCCCGCCGTCAGCGCGACGCATCCTGCCAGCCAGGCGGCGCGCGCGGGCCAGCCCAGCGTCAGCACCACGACCTCTCCGGCATCGGCCTTCGACCGCGACCAGTTCATCCAGCCATAGAGGTTGAGCGCCACGTAAAAGAGCTGCAGCAGCATGTCGCTGTAGAGTTTGTGCTGGAAGAACAGCACGCCGTAGAGCGCCACCGCCGCGAGCGCGAAGGGATAGTTCCAGATGCTCCGCCGCGCGACCAGCGCGATATTCGTGAGCAACAACAGCGATGCGGCGACCTCTAGCGGGTTCATGCCCTTGGCTTGCCGCAGGAAATCGCCCGCGTCGAGTGCTTGCCCTCACCCGCCAGCACGCTACGCTGCCCCGATATAACAAGAGGGTCGGCTATGCGGCATATCGCGGTGATCGGTTCGGGGCCGGCGGGCTATTACACCGCGGAGGCATGTCAGAAGCAGTTCGGCGATCAGGTCCGCGTCGATATCATCGACCGTCTCCCGGTCCCCTTCGGCCTGATCCGCACCGGCGTCGCGCCCGATCACCAGTCGATCAAGGGCGTCTCGCGCCGGTACGAGGCAACTGCGCTCACCGACAATGTCCGCTTCGTCGGCAACATCACCATCGGCGAACAGGTGACGATCCCCGAACTGCTCGACCTCTATGACGCAGTCGTCCTCGCCACCGGTGCGCCGCACGACCGGCCGCTTGAGATTCCCGGCGCCGACCTGCCCGGCGTCACCGGTTCGGCGGCGTTCGTCGGCTGGTACAACGGCCACCCCGACTATGCCGGGCTGAACCCGGACCTTTCAGGGCCCGGAGCGGTGGTGATCGGCAACGGCAACGTGGCGCTCGACGTCGCGCGCATTCTCGCCAAGACTCAGGCCGAGTTCACGGGATCCGACATTGTCGGCCACGCGCTTGCCGCGCTGGAGACCTCGTCGATCGGCACCATCACCCTGCTCGGCCGCCGCGGCCCGCACCAGATCAACATGACGCCCAAGGAACTCGGGGAGCTGGGCGAACTCGAACGCGCGGCCCCCGTGATCGACCTTGCCGATTTCCCGCCCGATCTCGACGACGCGATGCTCGAACCCGGCCATCGCAAGTCGGTTACGCACCTGCGTAACTTCGCGGCAGCGCATGTCGAGAAACCCGTCCACATCATCTTCGACTTCTTCGCCAAGCCCGTCAGGATCGAGGGCGATGGCAAGGTCGAGCGCGTAATCGTCGAGCGCACCGCGCTCGACGCGCGCGGCGCAGCGGTCGGCACGGGCGAAACCTATGCGGTTCCCGCCAGCCTCGTCGTCTCGTGCATCGGCTATCGCACCCCGCGAATCGAGGGCGTACCCTATGACGACCGCGCCGGGCGTTTCGCCAATGACGACGGGCGTGTGCTCCCCGGCCTTTATGCAGTCGGCTGGGCGCGGCGCGGCCCGACCGGCACGATCGGCACCAACCGGCCGGACGGCTTCGCCATCGTCGAGAAAATCGCCGCAGACACCCAACCCAACAGCCGCAAGGCGGGCCGCCCCGGCCTCGACGCATTGCTCACCGCCCGCAACGCCGATGTCGTCACCTACCGCGACTGGCAAAAGATTGAGGCCGCAGAGACCGCCGCTGCCCGCGACGGTGCACCGCGAGAGAAGTTCACCAGCATCGAAGGGATGCTTGGCGCACGCGGCACCTGAAAAAGCTTCCGCCCCCCGCTTGCGCGGCGCGAAGGTGCTGGGTATAGGCGCGCCTCCAAGCGAAAGCCGGTCCGCCCAACCCGGGGCATTTTCAAGGACTCGGCACTCCGTCGGGGAGTAGCTCAGCCTGGTAGAGCACTGCCTTCGGGAGGCAGGGGCCGGAGGTTCGAATCCTCTCTCCCCGACCATATATTTTCACCGCTAAACCACTGACATCCGGACGCCTTTCGCGACCGGACGGATTTTCTCGCCTCTTGTCGAAAAAAATTCGTCGCGGGTGTCGATTCGGCGCAAGCTCGCTCGTCGTCAGGATAGAAGGCCGATCCAGGCCCTCACCAACGAAGGAGAATTCCGATGCGTGTGATGGTGTTCGTCAAGGCGACCGAGGACAGCGAAGCCGGCATGAAGCCCTCGCCCGAGCTCAACCAGCTGTTCATCGACATGGGCAAGTTCAACGAGGAACTGGTCAACGCCGGCATCATGGTCGCGGGCGACGGCCTCAAGCCGTCGTCGAAGGGCAAGCGCGTCGCGTTCGACGGTGCCAGCCGCACCGTGATCGACGGCCCGTTCGCCGAAACCCGCGAGCTGGTCTCCGGTTACTGGCTGTGGGAGGTCAAGGACATGGACGAGGCGGTCGCTTGGGTGAAGCGCTGCCCGAATCCGATGTTCGGCCCGAGCGAGATCGAGATCCGCCCGCTGTTCGAAATGGCGGACTTCGCCGATATCATCCCGCCCGAAGCCGCCGCGATCAATGACGGCATCGGCGAGAAGCTCGCGAACAACTGATCCGCTTGCCCTTCCCCGCCATGCTCCCCTAACCCTTGAGCATGGCGACGGACAGGGAAACCCAGCGGGCGATCGAAGCGGTCTTCCGGATCGAGCGGGCGCGGCTCATCGCGAGCCTCGCCCGCATGACTCGCGACGTCGACCGGGCCGAGGAGCTGGCACAGGACGCCCTGCTCGTCGCGCTCGCCGAATGGCCGAAGACCGGCGTTCCCCAGAATCCCGGCGCATGGCTCACCGCCGCGGCGAAGCGTCGCGCGATCGATGGCCTGCGTCGCGCGAAGATGCAGGAGCGCAAGCACGCCGAAATCGCCCGCGACCTCGACGAAGCCGACAGCAGCGATGTCGAGGCGCTGGAGGCCGCCATGGACGACGATATCGGCGACGAGCTGCTCGGGCTGATCTTCACCGCCTGCCACCCGGTCATCTCGGCCGAAGCGCGCGCTGCGCTTACCTTGCGCCTGATCGGCGGCCTCACCACCGACGAGATCGCCCGCGCCTTCCTCTCGCCCGAACCGACGATCGCCCAGCGAATCGTTCGGGCCAAGAAGAGCATCGGCAGCGCCGCGCTTGCATTCGAGGTGCCGCGCGGCGCCGAGCGTGGCGCCCGCCTCGCCTCGGTGCTTGAGGTGGTCTATCTCATCTTCAACGAAGGCTATGCCGCGACCGCGGGCGAGGATCTGATCCGCCCCGCTTTGTGTGCCGAGGCGCAGCGGCTCGGCCGCGTCCTCGTTGGCCTGATGCCCGCCGAACCTGAAGTCCACGGCCTGCTCGCACTGATGGAGATTCAGGCCTCGCGCCTGCGTGCGCGCACCGGCCCCGACGGCGCCTTCGTCCCGATCACGCAGCAGAACCGCGCGCATTGGGACCAGTTGCTCATCCGCCGCGGCCTCAACGCCCTTGCACAGGCCGAAGCGCTGGGCGGCGCGGACGGGCCTTATGCGCTTCAAGCCGCGCTCGCCGCCTGTCACGCCCGCGCGCGCCGGTCGGAGGACACTGACTGGTCCCGGATCGCAGCACTCTACGACCGGCTGCGGGAGGTGATGCCCTCGCCCGTGGTCGATCTCAACCGGGCGGTGGCATACAGCATGGCCTTTGGACCGGAGGCGGGTCTCGCACTGGTCGACCAGCTCGCCGAAGCGGCTGCGCTCCGTAACTACGCTCCGCTGCCCGCCGCCCGCGGCGACTTCCTGTTCCGCGCCGGACGCCTGCTCGAAGCGAAGATCGCGTTCGAGAGCGCCGCCGCGCTCACCCGAAACGAACGCGAGCGCAGCTTCCTGCTCGATCGCGCCGCCGCCTGCACCTGAGCTTCACACGACTGAAGCATTGCTTTTGTAGTCTGAAGAGATGCTCGTGCGTTCGCATCTTGCGCGAACGCCCCCTGCTTTGGCACTTTACGCGCAAGGGAGATTGCCATGACGCTCGCGCTCGCACCTGCCCCGCATCGTTTCTCGGTGATCACGCTCAGCGAATCGGAAGCGCCCGCCTGGAGCACCCGCTTCGGCTGGCCCGCCTTTGGCGACACGCATCTTGCCATAGGCCCTGATGCCAACCGTTCGATCCTCGCCGCGCAGATCGACAATGCCGTGCTGCGCGCCGACCGCGCAGTGCTGCTCGTCGCCGAAGGGCTGGGCTGCTTCGCGGCATCGTGGTGGGCACGCCTGTCGCCCTCGCACTATGTCGAACGGGTCGCAGGCGCCCTGCTGTTCGACCCTGAGGCCGCGAGCAAGCCCGATCTCTTCGCCTCGCCACGCACCGCTTTGCCCTTTCCCTCGATGGTGGTCGCCGACCGCCTTCCGGGTAGCGACCCGACCGATTTCGCGCCGTTCGCGCAAAGCTGGGGCAGCCGCCTGATCGCGGGCAACCGTTACCGCGCCGCCGAGGTCTCGGCGTGGCGCAGCGCGCAGCGGCTCGTCGGCCGCCTCACCGCATCGGTCGTCGCCCGCGATATCGAGCGCGGGCTGGCGCTGCGCGGAGAAGGTTAAAACCACAGCTCCACTAAGACCGTCATCCCCGCGCAGGCGGGGATCCATTCTGGCTGGCCTTCAGGCAAGAACCGCAACCTCACGGCAAATGGATTCCCGCCTTCGCGGGAATGACGAACCCTTTACCGTTTGGCCTACAGCCCCTCGCCCCCAACCCAATGCGCATTGGATAGCCGCCGCGCGACGTCCCAGGTCTGGCGCCGGATATCGGGCACCGCGACAATCTCCCAGAACGCGCCACGCGTCATCGGTCCCAGCGCATAGAGCCGCTCGCTCGGCCGGCCATTGCCCCCGATCACCTGCCCCACGCCATTGACGTCGATCCCCAGATGCGCCGCATCGGGCCGGATCGCTCCACGCTCGCGCAATGCGACCAGCAACGGATCGGTGGTTCGGTTGAGGTCACCCAGCGGCCCGGTGCAGTTGACGATCCGCCGCACCGCCATCGTCTCGTTCGCGTCGGCCCCGCGCGGTCGCCAGGTCATCGTCACGCCGCCGTCCGCCGGGGAAAAGGCGATCGTCTTGCCCGCCAGCACATGCAGTTGTCCGCGATCCTGCATCGCCGCCAGCCGGTCCGCCACTTCGGGCGCCAGCCGATGCCGGTGCACGTCCCACCATGGCCGCAAATGCCGCAGGAAGCGCGCGCGCTCGGCCTCGCTGGCGTTCGCCCACATCGGCTGGGTGAAGGGGCGCAGTTCGTCCACGGCGTTGCGCCAGCCCACCGCCTCAGCACGGTTGCGCACCTGCGCCACCAGCCCCGACGCTACCGTCGCAGGCCGGTCGCCGATCTTCGCCCAGTCGCTCGAGGCTTCGTGCCGCCGCGGCAGCAGTCCGCGCCGCGACAATGCGACGATCCGCCCCTCGAACCCGCGCGCCTCGAGCATCAGCGCGACGTCGATCATGGTCAGCCCGGTGCCGATCACCAGCACCGTGTCGTCCGCGGTCAACCCGTCCGCGACGCTGCCTCCCCACGGATCGCCCTTGTAGAGATCGTCAGGCAACGCCCCGTCGGCCAGCCCGGGTGGATCGTGCGGTGGCAGATTGCCGACCGCCAGCACCGCCGCATCGGCGTCGATCGTCCCGCCATCCGCGAGCTTCAGCCCGACACCCTGCCCCGTCTCCACGGCGTCGACGACTTCGCCATAGCGCACCGTCAGCCGTCCGCCGCTGGTCGCCAGTGCGGCATCGAGCATCTCGCGCAGATAGACGCCGTAGGTGACGCGCGAAGCGAACGAGGCCGCCGCGTCCGATACGCCACGCGACTCGAGCCAGCGTGCGAAATGCCCCGGATCGTCGGGCAGCGCGCTCATATTCCCGGCGCGCACATTGAGCACATGACTAGGGTGCGCCGCGCCATAGGCCAGCCCCTCGCCCGCGCGGCTGCCACGCTCGATCAGAGTCGCGCGCGGACCTTCATGGCGGAGCAGGTTGATCGCCTGAAGCGTGCCCGAAAAGCCCGCGCCGACGATGGCGACATGTTCGACTGGCATCTTTGCCCCCGCCCTGAACTAGATCTCGTATTCCATCTGCCAGGACGGCTCGGTGAAGGCCGGCGGCTTCTCCGCAAAGGCAGGTTGGCGGGCCTTCATCCGGCCGTAGAGCGCCTTCACCGTGTCGCTCGCCGTGCGCACGAACAGCGCCGGGATGACCCCGTGAACAATGCAGGCAAGCCCGCCCACTACCATGCGCGCGCCGAACCCGGTCGCAGTCGCGAAATGCTCGCCATAGCTCTCGCCCACGTCGCGCGGGTGCTTCAGAAAGACCTTGTCGAACATGTACGCTCCTTGGTTTCGGCGGATACTATAGCCGGGTTCGCTAGCCTCTGGGGGTGAAATCTTCGACCAGTTGATAATGATCCGCCGGAAACACCTGCCGCGCAGAAGTGACCGGCTCCTTACCACGCCACGTCCACCGCTCGATCTGCAGACACGGCGCTCCCGCAGCGATCCCCAGCTCCTTCGCCGCGACCGGTTCTGCACCCACCGCGCCGATCCGGTGCCGCGCTTCGGTCCAGGGGACATTGGCGAGCAGCCATGCGCCCGGCGCGTTGGCGGCGAAATCCGCATCCTCGGCGCCCGGCGCCACCGCGAGGTCGAGCCAGCGCTCTTCCCAGCCGAATGGGGTCTTGCCCGCGTGGTGAACGCCGCTCAGCGCCAGCCAGCAACCGCCGGCACGCGCCGGAAATCCTTCTGGCGCACGGCGTTGCAGCTCGACCGAGAGCAATTCCCAGCGATAGGGCTCGCCCCTTGCTTCGATCAGCGCACCGATATCGGGCACGCCGACCACGGCCGTACGGATCTGCGGCCGCGCGACGAAGCTGCCCGCACGCCGCCTGCGCTCGATCAGCCCCTCACGCGCCAGCCGGCTCAGCGCCTTGTTCGCGGTTGCGCGCGCACAACGATAGGTCGAGACCAGCTCATGCTCGGTCGGCACCCGCATCCCCGGCGCCCACTCGCCCGAGCGGATGCGCGTCTCGATGTCGTTGCGGATGCGCGCCTCGATACTCACGCCATCAGCCTGTTCAGCGCGACGCGATAGCGCGCATCGATCGCGTCGCGATCCCGGTGGCGTCCGCCGTCGACCTGCTTCACCCCACCGCGCCACACGCAATCCACGCCAGCGCGACTCGCGAACACCCAGCTGTCGATCAGCGCGTCGCCGCTGCGATCGGCAAAGCCCACGTCGCCACGGTTGAGCGAGACGATATCGGCGGGCTTCCCCGCCGCGAGCCCCGTCTCGACGCCCAGCGACCGGCCGCCGCCGGCAACCGCCGCCGCGAACATCCGCGCGCCCGTCGCCGGGCGATCCTCGCCCGCCAGCACGTTGCGCGCGCGCCGGGTCAGCCGCTGGCCATATTCCAGCAGCCGCAACTCCTCCGCCGCGTCGATCCGCACGTTCGAATCGCTTCCGATCCCGATCATGCCGCCCAATGCCATGAACTCGACCGCGGGAAACAGCCCATCGCCCAGATTCGCTTCGGTAATTGGGCACAGCCCCGCCACCGCGCCGCTCGCCGCGATCCCGGCGACTTCGTCCGGCTCGACATGCGTCGCATGCACCAGCGTCCAGCGCGCATCGACCGGCATCTCGTCGAGCAGCCAGCGCACCGGCCGCTTCCCGCTCCACGCCACGCAATCCGCCACTTCCTTCACCTGTTCAGCGATATGGATGTGCACCGGCCCGCGATCCGCCACTGCCAGCAGGTCGCGCAATTCCTCCGGCGTCGCCGCGCGCAGGCTGTGCGGTGCGATCCCGATCACCCCGTCCGGCGCGAGTTTCGCTCCGGCACGCTCGATCAGCGCGGCAAAACCATCGACATCGTTGAGGAACCGCGCCTGCGCCGTCCCGGCCGGCTGCCCGCCGAATCCGCCATGCGCATAGAAGACCGGCAGCAGCGTCAGGCCGATCCCGGTCGCGTCGGCCGCCGCCGCGATCCGCCCCGACATCTCGGCAACATCGTCGTAGCGCGCGCCACCGGGCGCATGATGCAGGTAGTGGAACTCGCCGACTCGCGTGAACCCGCCCTCGAGCATCTCGGCATAGGCTAGCGCCGCGATCGCCTCGCACTCCTCCGGCCCGATCCGCCCGACGAAGCGGTACATCAGCTCGCGCCACGACCAGAAATCGTCATCCGTGCGCCCACGCGCCTCGGCCAGCCCCGCCATCGCGCGCTGGAAAGCGTGGCTATGGACATTGGGCAGCCCGGGCAGCGCCACGAAATGCCGCTCATCGCCGGCCTCCGGATCGACCCCGATCTCGACCGTCTCGATGCGCCCGTCCGCCAGCGTCAGCCGCACGCGTTCGGACCAGCCATTTTCGAGCAGCGCGGATTCAAACCACAGTTTCATGCCGATTATGTCTAGACATATTCACGCGCTTGTCCAACCATAAGGCGCATGACGATTCCCGCTGACACACTCTGGCGTAACGCCCGTCTGGCGACGATGACGGCCGACGGGCTGGGCGTTGTCGAGCATGGCGCGATCGCCGCGACGGGCGGCATGATCAGCTATGCCGGCCCCGACTCGGACGCGCCCGACGCCGCGCAGATCGTCGATTGCGAAGGCCGCTGGATCACCCCCGGACTGATCGACTGCCACACGCACCTCGTCCATGCCGGCAACCGCGCGCGCGAGTTCGAGGCACGGCTCGAAGGCGCGACCTATGAGGAGATCGCCCGCGCCGGCGGCGGCATCCTCTCCACCGTCACCGCGACTCGCGCCGCGAGCGAGGACGATCTGATCGCCACCGCCCTGCCCCGCCTCGACCAGCTGATCGCGGAGGGCGTCACCACGGTCGAAATCAAGTCGGGCTACGGCCTCACCCTCGACGACGAACTCAAGATGCTCCGTGCCGCCCGCCGCCTTGGCGAGGCACGCGACATTCGCGTCCGCACCACCCTGCTCGCCGCCCACGCCGTCCCGCCCGAGTACAAGGGCGACGCCGACGGCTATGTCGATCTGGTCTGCAATACGATCATCCCCGCCGCCGTCGGCTATGCCGATGCCGTCGACGCATTCTGCGAGGGCATCGGCTTCTCGCCAGAGCAGACCGGCCGCGTCCTGTCCGCCGCCGTCGCGCATGGCCTGCCGGTCAAGCTCCATGCCGAGCAGCTCTCCAACCTCCACGGCGCCGCGCTCGCCGCCCGCCATGGTGCGCTCTCCGCCGACCATCTCGAGCATCTCGACGAAGCCGGCATCGCCGCGATGGCCGCCAGCGGCACCGTCGCCACGCTCCTTCCCGGCGCCTTCTACTTCACGCGGGAGGAACGCCGCCCGCCGATCGCCGCCCTGCGCGCCGCGGGCGTCCCGATCGCGCTCGCCACCGACTGCAATCCCGGCACCTCGCCGATGGCGTCGATCCTGCTTGCGGCGAACATGGGCGCGACCTTCTTCCGCCTGACCGTCGCCGAATGCCTGCGCGGCATTACCGTCAACGGCGCGCGCGCGCTCGGTCTCCAGGCCGGCACGCTCGAACCCGGCAGGTCCGCGGACCTCGCCATCTGGAACGTTACCGACCTTGCCGAGCTGGTTTACCGTATCGGCGCCAACCCCCTTCATACCCGGATTTACGCAGGCAAATGATCATCCCCGGCAACACCCCGCTCGCCACCTGGAACGCCATCTATCGCGGCGAATCCGCCCAGCTCGATCCGTCGTGCCATGACAAGGTTCAGGCCAGCGCCGACGCCGTGGAGGCGATCCTCGCCCGGCATGAACCGGTCTACGGCATCAACACCGGCTTCGGGAAACTCGCCTCGGTCCGGATCGGCGACGAAGACCTCGAGACGCTCCAGCGCAACATCGTGCTCAGCCACGCCGCCGGCGTCGGCGCCCCGATGCCCGCCCCGGTCGTCCGGCTGATGATCGCGCTCAAGCTCGCCAGCCTTGCACAGGGGCATAGCGGCGTTCGCCCAGCGACGATCGCGATGCTGCAGGACATGCTCGATCGCGGCATCACCCCGCTCATCCCGTCGCAGGGCTCGGTCGGCGCCAGCGGCGACCTCGCCCCGCTCGCCCATCTTGCCGCCGCGATGATCGGCACCGGCGATGTGCTGGTCGACGGCGTCGTCCGTCCCGCGCGCGACGTGCTCACTCCCCTCACCCTCGGCCCCAAGGAGGGCCTCGCCCTCCTCAACGGCACCCAGTTCAGCACCGCCTATGCGCTGGCCGCGCTGTTCGAGGCCGAGCGCCTGTTCCGCGCCGCGCTCGTCACCGGCGCGCTGTCGACCGAGGCGGCCAAGGGCTCCGACACCCCGTTCGATCCGCGCATCCACAGCGTCCGCGGCCATCGTGGCCAGATCGAGGTCGCCGACGCGCTCGCCGGCCTCATGTCCAGCTCCGCGATCCGCGCTTCGCACCGCGAGGGCGATGAGCGCGTGCAGGACCCCTATTGCCTGCGCTGCCAGCCGCAGGTGATGGGCGCCTGTCTCGACCTGATCCGTCAGGCCGCCGCGACGCTCGCGATCGAGGCCAATGGCGTCACCGACAACCCGCTGATCTTCCCCGATACCGGCGAAGCCCTGTCCGGCGGCAACTTCCACGCCGAGCCGGTCGCCTTCGCCGCCGACATGCTCGCGCTCGCGATCTGCGAGATCGGCAGCCTGTCCGAGCGCCGCATCGCGATGCTGGTCGATCCCGCGCTGTCGGGTCTCCCCGCCTTCCTCACCCCGCGCCCCGGCCTCAATTCGGGCTTCATGATCCCGCAGGTCACCGCCGCCGCGCTGGTGAGCGAGAACAAGCAGCGCGCTTATCCGGCCAGCGTCGATTCGATCCCGACCAGCGCCAATCAGGAAGACCATGTCTCGATGGCCGGTCATGGCGCCCGCCGCCTGATCAACATGGCCGCGAACCTCGCCAATGTGCTGGGCATCGAATATCTCGCGGCGGCGCAGGGCTGCGACTTCCACGCCCCGCTCACCTCCAGCGAACCGCTCGAAGCCGCCCGTGCGCTGCTCCGCGCGCAAGTCCCGCAGCTTGAGGACGACCGCCACTTCGCCCCCGACATGGCCGCAGCGACCGCATTGGTCTCGAGCGGAATGCTCGGCCTGTACCTTCCGGGGGTCGAACGATGATCCATGTCGAACAGGGCGGCGGCCCGCTGATCGTCAGCATCCCCCATGCCGGCACCGAGATTCCCGAGGGCATCCACGGCCTCGTCTCGTCCGATCTCGCCCGGCACGATGCCGACCTGTACGTCGATCATCTCTACGCCTTCGCGCGCGAGCTCGACGCGACGATCGTCCGCACCAGTGTCTCGCGCACGGTGATCGACGTGAACCGCGATCCGTCGGGCCACACCCTCTATCCCGGCCAGTTCACCACCGGCCTCTGCCCGATCCAGACCTTTGACGGCGAACCGCTCTACGAACCCGGCGCGCTGCCCGACGAGGGCGAGGTCGCCCGTCGCCGTACCGCGTGGTTCGATCCCTACCACACCGCGCTCGCCATCCAGATCGAGCGCCTCCGCGCGCTCCACCCCGCAATCGTCGTCTATGACGCCCATTCGATCCGCAGCGTCGTGCCCAAGCTGTTCGACGGCGAATTGCCCAATTTCAACATCGGCACCAACGACGGCCAGTCCTGCGATCCGGCCCTCACCGCAGCGGTCGAGGCGATCTGCGACGCCAGCGCGTACCGCCGCGTCACCAACGGTCGGTTCAAGGGCGGCTGGATCACCCGCCACTATGCCCGCCCCGATCAGGGCGTCCACACCATCCAGATGGAGCTCGCGATGCGAACCTATCTGATCGAAACCCCCGAACACTGGCCCCCGCCCTGGCACGCGGAAACCGCGCAAGCCTGCCAGTCCGTCCTCCGCCCGATCCTCTCCGCAGCCATCGATTTCGCGAAAGCCCAAGCATGACCAACCGCATCGACAACAGCCGCCACATCAAGGCCCCTACCGGCACCGAACTGTCCGCCAAGAGCTGGCTCACCGAAGCCCCGCTGCGCATGCTGATGAACAATCTCGACGCCGAGGTCGCCGAGGCGCCCGAGAGCCTCGTCGTCTATGGCGGCATCGGCCGCGCCGCGCGCGACTGGCAGAGCTATGACCGCATCGTCGATGCGCTGCGCAAGCTCGATGCCGACCAGACCCTGCTCGTCCAGTCGGGCAAGCCCGTCGGCGTGTTCCGCACCCATGCCGACGCCCCGCGCGTGCTGATCGCCAACTCCAACCTCGTTCCCCATTGGGCGACTTGGGAGCATTTCAACGAGCTCGATCGCAAGGGGCTGGCGATGTACGGCCAGATGACCGCCGGCTCGTGGATCTATATCGGCACCCAGGGCATCGTTCAGGGCACCTACGAAACCTTCGTCGAGGCCGGACGCCAGCATTATGGCGGTGATCTCTCGGGCAAATGGGTCCTCACCGCCGGTCTCGGCGGCATGGGCGGCGCGCAGCCGCTCGCCGCGACGATGGCGGGCGCCTCGTGCCTCGCGATCGAGTGCCAGCCGAGCCGGATCGAGATGCGGCTCAAGACCCGCTACCTCGATCGCGCTGCCAGCAGCATCGATGAAGCGCTTGAAATCATTCGCACCTCGGACAAGCCGGTCTCGGTCGGCCTGCTCGGCAACGCCGCCGAAGTGCTGCCCGAGCTGGTCCGCCGCGGCATCCGCCCCGACATCGTCACCGACCAGACCAGCGCGCACGACCCGATCAACGGCTACCTCCCCGCCGGCTGGACGCTCGACGAATGGTTCACCAAGCGCGAGAGCGCCCCGCACGAGGTTGAAAAGGCCGCGCGCGCCTCGATGGCGACGCATGTCCGCGCAATGCTCGACTTCCATGAGATGGGCATCCCCACGCTCGACTACGGCAACAACATCCGTCAGGTCGCCAGGGACGAGGGCGTCGAGAACGCCTTCGCCTTCCCCGGCTTCGTCCCCGCCTATATCCGTCCGCTGTTCTGCCGCGGCATCGGCCCGTTCCGCTGGGCCGCTCTCTCGGGCAACCCCGAGGACATCTACAAGACCGACCAGAAGGTGAAGGAGCTGCTCCCGGGCAACCATCACCTCCACAACTGGCTCGACATGGCGAAGGAGCGCATCGCGTTCCAGGGCCTGCCCGCGCGCATCTGCTGGGTCGGCCTCGGCGACCGCCACCGCCTCGCGCTGGCGTTCAACGAGATGGTCGCGAACGGCGAGCTCGAGGCCCCGATCGTGATCGGCCGCGATCACCTCGACTCAGGCTCGGTCGCCAGCCCGAACCGCGAGACCGAGGCGATGATGGACGGCTCGGACGCCGTGTCCGACTGGCCCCTGCTCAACGCCCTGCTCAACACCGCGTCGGGCGCGACCTGGGTCTCGCTCCACCATGGCGGCGGCGTCGGCATGGGCTATTCGCAGCATTCGGGCATGGTCATCGTCGCCGACGGCACCCCCGAAGCAGCCAAGCGCCTCGAACGCGTCCTCTGGAACGATCCCGCCACCGGCGTGATGCGCCACGCCGATGCGGGCTACGAGATCGCCCGCAACTGCGCGACCGAGATGGGGCTGGACCTGCCGGGTATCCTCTAGGCTGCGGCCGGGACATAGCGCATGGCGACGTCGCACCGCGCATAGAGCGCGCCGTACGTCGCCATGATCCCGGCATCGTGCCGGAAGCCGAGCTTCTCGTAGAGGTGGATGGCCGCCGCGCACTTGGTGTTGGTGAGCAGATAGAGCAGGTCGGCACCCAGCACCTTCGCCCGCTCGATCGTCGCGGCCAGCAGGAACTCGCCCGCCTTCAGTCCCCGCGCCGACTCGCGCACGCCCATCTTGGTCAGTTCGTAGCTGTTCGCGCCCGTCTTCAGCAGCGCGCAGGTACCGACAATCCCCAGCCCCTTCGCCTCGACGAACAGGATCACACCGCCCGCATCGACGATCTTGGCGCGCGGGTTCTCCAGCACTTCGCGGTCGATCTGCTCGAGCCGGAACATCGCGTTGATCCACTCGGCATTGATGTCGTGGAAATGCCCGGCAAGATCGTCGCTATATTCGCGGATCGTCAGCACCGCGGGGCTGCTCCGGCTCGCCAGAAGATCGAGCGGCGTCGCCTCCAGCGCCGCTTCCAGCTCGGTGATCCGCTCGACGAACGCATCCGCCCGCCCGCCGAACAGCGCATGGACGGCTTCCTCCACCTGTGGCCACACATAAAGCCGCGCGCGCGCCAGCACGCTCGTCCCGGCCGGGGTGAGCGAAATCGTGCGCTGCCGCTGGTCCTCGCCCAGCTCGGACTGGACGATACCCAGCTCCACCAGCTGGCCGATCGCGCGCGTCACCCCCGGCTGGCTGATCCCGACGGCCTGCACCAGCTGACCGATCGTCAGCGCCTGACCATCGAGCGCGGCAAGGAACTGCATGTGCGAAGGCTGCACAGGTAATCCGGCATCTGCGGTGATCCGCGCCGCCCCCGCCTGCATCCGCTCGCCCAGCCGCTTGAGCCGGCTGCCCAGAAAGGCCGCGCCCATCTGCTCCACCACATCCTTCACGCAACGCCTCCAATAACGGGATATATAACGCGATATATAAATGCCAACCTCTAAGTCAATGGCCTCGCCGGGTGAGCCGCCAGTCCTTATCGAAACGCTGCCCGCCAACTGGTCGCTTGCTCCTGCCCGATTTATACAACATATTGCACAATATATTGCGTAAAGGGTTGGTGGATGGCGAAGAGAATGCGAACTGCTCTGTTGGCGGCGACCATATGGGCGCTAAGCGTCGCCGCAGCAGACGAAGCACCGCTGACCGCCGCCGACAAACGCAAGGTGGTCGAACAGCTCGGTACCGCGCTCGAGACGAACTACGTGTTCGTCGACAAGGCAAAGGGGATCGCCGCGAAACTGCGCGCGCAGCTCAACGCAGGCAAATATGACGCCGCGTCGGACAAGGCGGCGCTGGCCCGCGCGCTCAGCGAGGATCTGGTCGCGGCAAGCGGCGACCTGCATTTCTTTGTCGGCGTCGACCCCGGTTTCGCCGCTGAATTCGCCGCGAAAAAGGATCCGGTTCGGGCAGCGGCATTGCGCGAGCAGGAGCGCCGCGACGAGGCGCGCGACAATTTCGGCTTCACGGATCTGCGCCGGCTCGAAGGCAACATCGCCTATGTCGGCCTCTCGCATTTCGCCGACCCCGAGCTCGGCTATGACGCTGCAGCCGCCGCCATGCGCTTTATCGAGAACAGCGACGCCGTCATCTACGATTTGCGCTACAATAATGGCGGCCATCTCGAGATGGCCCAGCTTCTCGCCAGCCAGTTGTTCCGCGGCGACAAGGATCAGGAGCTGTTCGACTATTATTACAATGAGGACGGCCGCCGGATCGAACGGGGTCAATGGGTGCTGCCCGCGCTTCCTGCGGGCCGCCTCACCGGAAAGCCGGTCTATATCCTGACGGGGTCGACCTCGTTCTCCGCAGCGGAGTGGTTCGCCTACAGCCTCAGGAAACTCGGCCGCGCGACGCTCGTCGGCGAACGCACCGCAGGAGGCGCCCATCCTGTCGATCGTCGTCCGGTCAATGCCGATTTCTTCGTGCAGGTTCCGATCGGCCAGATTCGCGATCCGGTCGATCACGGCGACTTCGAAGGAAAGGGAGTCACGCCCGATCACGCCGTCGCTTCTGCCGATGCACTGACGACCGCACACCGCCTCTTGCTCGCGGATCTCGCACGTGCGGCCCCGGCACGGCAGACCGAGGTCGACTGGTTCGCGCCGATCCTCGCCGCGCGCGCCAAACCCGTCCAGCTCCCTTCCGCAGAGCTGAAGCAGCTCGCCGGCCGCTACGAAGGGCGCCGGATCGAACTGGTCGACGGCAAACCCTCCTATGTCTGGCGGGAGCGGTTCCGGCTTGCGCTCGAACCGCTCGGTCGCGATCTTTTCTCGATCGAGGGTGTCAGCGATTTCCGCCTGCGCGTCGCGCGCAAGGGACGGAAGATTGCGGCGCTCGAACGTATCAACCGCGATGGAACGACCCAAAGCTATGCGCGACTCGAGTGATCTGAACGATATCTCGTTCCTCGGCCGGCTTAGCGAAATGCTGAGCATGCGGATCGAGGAACAGACGCGCGAGCTGTTCGACGCGTCGGGGATTGTCGTCCCGGTCCGCTCCTGTTCGCTGCTTGTCGCGCTCGAACAAGCGGGCGGAGCCTCGGCCGCCGCACTCGCGCGTACGCTCGGTCATTCGCACCAGCTTGTCACACAGAAGATTCCCGCTCTGCTCCGGCTGGGCCTGATTACGCAGCACCCGGACCCGGCCGACGCGCGGCGCAAGCTGTTTCGCCTGACCGACAAGGGCCGGACACAGCTAGCCAGCGTCAATGCGTACAGCGACCGGATTTCGGAAATCTACCGCGCGCTGTTCGCAGAAGTGGGCGATACGCACCGGATCATCGTCGACACGCTCGCCGCGCTTGAGAAACGGCCGCTATCCCAACGCGCGGCCGGCATCATCCCGCCCGAACCAGGCTAACCCGCCGCCGCCAGTTCGAGACGTGCGCTCCGGCCAGCAACAGGCTGCCGGCCACCGTCACGCCCGTCTCCATCGCAACCCAGCTCTCGAACGCCAGCCCCGCAGCCATCAGCGCCAGCCCTGCGCCGCCCACGAACAGCGGCGCGACGCCGCGATGCCGCCGCCAGCCCTCGATCAGCGCTAAACTGCTGGTCGGGATCGCGAACAGCAGCACGCCGAGGTGGAAGCCCTCGCCCAGATCAAGCCGCCCCGCGATGGCGGGCAGTGCCGCGATCAGCAGCGGCAGCGCCAGGCAATGCACCAGGCACAGCACCGACGCCCCTACCCCAAATCCATCGAACCACTTGCCGATCATCGCCCGCATTACGCCACTCCAGGTTACTCGCGGCTCAAATGATATGGTATATCATCAATTTCAAGGGGCGATGCGACGGATCGCTTGAAATGTTGGATTTCGCCTGATCCAATCTCGACGGCGGCAGCTGCCGTCCGCTCTTTGACTCGTCGAACCTGTGCCTGACACCACGCCACGAAACCGCGTGTTTGTGTCAGCTATGTCAACCGGGAGGCCGCTCGCGCACGCGTGGCAGTGTGACCTTTGGGACTTTCCGCGCGATCAGCCGCCCACTACCGGCGCCTCGGGCGGCACCGCGGCGTTGCGCCAGCGCGCCACCGGCAACACCGTAACGGTGCCATCCTCGTCGCGCTTGCGCTGGATCAGCGTCGCGCCGTCCTGCGCTGTTCCGCCCATCGTCGCCCGTACGCGCACCCAGAAGGTGTCGGATCGGAACGCGGTACCTGCCGGCTGACTCACCTTCTGGTCGGACAGGTCGCGCAATGTGATCTGTCCGTTGCGCTTGCGGATCGCGACCAGCCGTTCGGCGACAACCGGGTCGTCGAACAGGATCGCGAGCAGTTCCTGATCCGCCGCGTTGAGGTTGATCTGCGTATTGCCCGGCAATGCCGTCAACATCCGCTCCAACCGGGTGATTGCGCCCTGATCCACCCCCGGCAGCAACCGGATCGGCCGCACATCGGTCACCGGGCCTTGCGAGCGCACATAGGCGATGGCCTGCGTCATCTGCGCCTCATCCAGCCCGGCGATCGTCGCCAGCTTCTGGAAGATCAGCACCGGCGCCACCTCGCCGCTGCGCAGCGCGTTGACGTTGAACCGTCCCTCCGCGTCGCTCACCGCCAGATCGAAGCTGCCCCCGTCGATCGCAACGCCCTTTGCACCGATCGATGCCCAGCGCTCGCCCGAATGGTCCACCTCGGGCGCCTCGCGCCCATCCTTGCGGAGCGCGCTGATCGCCGACAGCTCACCGCCGCGCACGATCGCCGCCGCCCGTGCCGCCTCACGCCCCCGCAAAGAGCGGTCGAGCGCCAGTTCCTCGCGGCTGATCATCAACAGCACCAGCCCGCTCGCGATCGCCACGAACATCAGGACATTGACCAGGATCATGCCCTGCTCATCCCCCCTCCGCTCTTCGCGCCGCCGCCTCATCATTTGTCCTTCGGCTGATCGGGCAGCACGACCACCCGCCGCAACGCGCCCTCCGGCCCCGGCACGCCGCCCACCTGCATCTCGACCGAAACCGCGCGCGGCCACTCGTCCTTGCGCTCCTCGCTCACCGGCCAGCGATCGACCCACACATTGCCGTCGCGAAAGCGCCATTTCGCTTCCGCCACGCCCTGCAACAGCAACTGCGGCTGCGGCGCGGATCGCACCAGCGCGCCCTGCGCCGCGTCGTAGCGAACCGGCACCGGCGGTCCGCCCATGCCCCCCGCGATGCGGGTGAACGCAATGCCGTTTCCGCCGCCCGAAACCGCGCCGCGGCTGATCTGGTCGAGGTCGCTCTGAACCACGAACATCGCGCGCTGAAGGTCGCTCAGCCGGCTCAGCCGCGCGTCGGTCCGCCCCTGAACATTGAGGACGCTGTCGAGCAACCCAAGCCCCGCCACCGCAATCAGCGCGAACAGGCCCATTGAAATGATCAGTTCAAGAAGGGTGAAGCCCTCCTCTCCCGTCGCCGGTTTCACGCGCCCAGGCTCACCGCGACCGGCTCATAACCTTGTGGCCCGGCCAGCAGGATCGCCAGCTCGCGCGCCACGCTGCCGTCGCTGCGGAACCGGGCATTGCCGGTGACGCAGGGATAGTTCGCTTCGGCGAGCAGCGCCTTCTCGCTGATCTCGCCCTTGGCGCGCAGCACCTTGACGATCCCGCCCGCATCATAGGCCAGCGCCGCCAGCGCCCCGGGATCTCCACCATGCCGCGCACGAAACTCTCCGGCGAACCGCCCGAACGCCGCCGGATCGGGGCTCGCCAGCCACGCGCCGTCCAGCACCTCGAGCGAAGCAGGCCGGTGATCCAGCGCCTGCACCGTGCCCAGCAGCTGAATGCCCGTTTGCTTGAGGTTGCGCGCCGCTGCCAGCACCGCCTCGCCGCTGCCGGGCAGCAGGACCGCGTCGGGCGCATCCCCCGCCGCCGGCAAAGGCTGGCCATCGCTCACGGTCAGCACCCGCACGTCGATCCCGATCTCGCCCTGCACCTTGCCGGCCGCCAGCGCCGCTGCGGCGCTCCACGGCGAGGCGTCGTCGATCACCACGACGTTCCTGATGCCGCGCGACCGGGCATAGCGCAGGATCGCGCTGGTCACCTGGCTCGGTGTGATGCCGAACACCCAGCTTCCCGGGCCGCGCGCCACCGCATTGTTGCTGAACGCCACGACTGGAATCGTTCCCGCGACCGCGCGGGCTACCGCAGTCATCTCCTCTGCGGTCACCGGCCCCAGGATCATCGCGACCTTGGCTTTCAGCGCATTACGCGCCGCCAGTGCGGCCCCCTCCGCAGTCCCGCCGGTGTCGTAGGCGGTGATTTCCGGCCCAGAATCCGCGAGCAACGCCGCCTGCCGCATGCTAAGGCCCAGCGCGGCGCGCGGCCCGCTCAGCGGCAGCAGCATCGCCACCTGCCGCTTGTCGCGCTTGGGCTTCTTGTCCTGCACGGAAGCGGCGAGAACAGAGGGACTCGCAAGCAATGCCGGCGGCAGCAACAGGCCTGATTTCAACACATCGCGGCGGTGAAACGCCGGTGTCCGGATTGGCGTCTTGGTCGGCACGGCGGCGTCTTACCGTCTTCGTCGTGCTGGGCATAGCCGCTTATGCACTCGCGATGCTCGCGACGATGCCCGCCAGCGTATTCCTCAAGAACCGGCCCTGGCGCACCGGCGTCGCCGGAACGGTATGGAATGGCGAGGTCGGCATCGCCGGGGGCAGCAAGTTCGAATGGAAGCTGGCACCGCTGCGCTCGCTCACCTCCTTCGCCTTCGCCGTCGACTGGAAAGCGACCGGCCCCGACACCGATATGGGCGGTCGCGGCCTGATGCGATTCGGTCGCACGGTGCTCGACGATATCAGCGGCAGCGCGCACAGCTCGGTGCTTCAGGCGCTTCAGCCCAATTTGCCCTTCACGTGCGATCTGGTGATGCAGCTCCGGTTCGCGAAGATCGCGATCGGCGGGTCGGATCAGACGATCGACGGCAAGCTCACCACCGAACCGGGCACGTGCACCGCGAAAAACGGGGGAATGCCCACGCCGGTCCCTGCCCTCCTCCTGACCACGGAGAAGATCGGCACCGCAACCCGTATCCGCATCACCCCCGCCACACAGCGCCGCCAGGTGCTGATGGACGCGACACTCGCCGAGGACGGCAAGCTCAGCGTCCGCATGACACCCGACGGCGCGCGCATCCTCCCGTTCACAGGGATGCCCGGCGGCGCGACGATCGAGGGCGCGCTCTAGGGCACGCCACCGATCTGCCAGCGTCAGGAAACCGCCTGCGCCGCCTCCACGATCAGCCCCGCGACCTCCTTCGGGCGTGACGCCAGCGACGCGTGGCTCGCGTCCAGCGTGATGACGTTACGCGCATTCATCCGCGCCGACATCATCTTCTGGTTCTCCGGGTTGATCATGCGATCCTCGCTCGAAATCTGATACCAGCTCGGCTTGTGCTTCCACGCCGGATCGCTGATCGCGTCGCCAAAGGTCGCGCCGACCGGCGCCTTCTGGGTGACCGCCATCACCAGCGCCTCCTCGGGCGTGAGATCCTGGCAGAAGCTCTCATGATATAGCTCGGGCTTGACCCACAGATAGCCGTCGCTGTCGGGCGCGATGTTCGGGAACGCCGCCGGCGGAACCGCCTGCGAGATACCACCGGGGCTTTCTCCTGCATCGGGTGCGAAGGCGGCGATATAGACCAGCCCTGCAACGTTGGGTGCGTTGCCCGCTTCGGTGATCACCGCGCCGCCATAGGAATGGCCGACCAGCAGCACGTTCCCGTCCTGCTGATCGATCATCTTCTGCAATCGCCCGGCATCGTCGGCGAGCGAGGTCAGCGGCATCTCGACCGCATGGAGATCGGTATAGCCACGCCCCCACAATTCGGGGATCACTTTCGCCCAATGGGCGGCGCCGCCCCAAAAGCCATGCACGAGAATGATAGCGGGATTCGTCATGGGAGCCTCCTCAAATACCGGCTGCTTTGGCAGCCTGAGGCCGTAACGATTCCGTCGTGGTAACGATCCGGCCTCCAGGCATTCGACCACGAAAGCTTGACGGTTTCAGGTCAGACCGCACCGCTCTCTCAGAGCGTCACCAGATCGTTCAGATTGATGATCGGCAACAGGATCGCCAGCACCATCATCAATACCATCCCGCCCATCAGCAACAGGACCAGCGGCTCGACCAGCGCGACCATCGTACTGGTCACCGCGTCGAGCTCGCGGTCGAGCTCGTCCGCCGCGCGCGACAGCGCCGGTCCGAGCTGCCCGCTCGCCTCGCCGGACGCAACGATCGCGGTCAGCATCAGCGGGAACACCCCCGCCTCGGCCATCGCCGCGCGCAGGCTGATGCCCTCGCGAACCCTCGCTGCCACGTGTAGCGCCCGCTCGCGCACCCAGCGGTTGGGCGTCACCGCCGCCGCCGCATAGAGTGCCTCGACCAGCGGCACCGCGCTCGAAACCAGCGTCGCGAGACTCCCGGCGAAGCGCGCCGCATTATGCTGGCGGCTAAAGCGCCGGAATGGCCAACGTTCGGTAAAGGCGCGGTCGACCTTCAGCCGGTTCCCCGGCACCGCCGCCCATCGCCCGAATACCACGAACCCGACCACTCCCGCGATCAGGATGTACAGCCCCCAATCCTGCAGGAAGCTCGATATCGCGATCAGCACCCGCGTCAGCAGCGGCAGGTCGGTCCCGCGCGAGACGAACACCTTGACGATGTCGGGGATGACATAGACCAGCAGCAGCACGATCACGCCCAGCGACACCGTCGCCAGCAGCCCCGGATAGAGCAGCGCCAACTGCAGCTTCTGGCCGTTCGCCTGCCGGTTCTCGACGAAGCGAGCGAGATGCTCGAGCACTTGCGTAAGCTTGCCCGACGACTCCCCGGCGGCGACCGAAGCACGGTAGAATTCCGGAAAAACCTTGGGATGCGTCCCCAACGCGTTGGCAAAGCTGCGCCCGTCGAGAATCGCGGCGCGGACCTCCAGCAGGATCGAGGAGACACGCTGCGCCTCGGACTGGCTCGCCGCCAGCCGCAGCGCTTCCTCAACCGGAATGTCCGATCCCACCAATGTCGCGATCTGTCGCGTCGCCGTCGCCAGCTCGCGCGAGCTCATCCCCGATCGGCCGAACTTGGGAAGCTGGATGCTCCCGATCGACCGCCGCTCCGCCGCAGCGTCCACCGCCAGCGGCAGCAGCCCCTGCTCACGCAGCATCGCCCGCGCCGCCGCGGGGCTGGTCGCCTCGATCCGTCCCTTCTTCGTTGCGCCGGACTTGTCCGCGGCCGTGTAGGCGTATGCAGCCATGCTAGAAGGGCGAGCCCATCCGCGGCGCGCCATACGTGAATTTGATCAGATAGCTGATCGACGGCAGGCCGGCCGTGACGTCGCGATAGTCGGGGATCGCGAAAAGCTCGCCCTCACCGCCATAGGTATAGCCGATACAGATGAAGAGCTCGGGATAGCTCGCGACACGAAGCGTGCGACCGTCGCACGGCATCCATCCGGTTTGCTCGATGGGGCCCAGCGCAACCTCGGCGCCTTCGGGTACCGGTGGGATCACCCCGGCATAGGCCACCACGCTGGCCACGGGAACCTGGCCTGTCAGGCCGGACGGCATCATCGGATGTAGCGGCACCCTGTTTATCCCTCTTCCCGTACCACGCGCGCGACTTCCTCGACCGTGGTCACTCCCGCCTTCACCTTCGCGACGCCGTCGTCGAGCAGCCCCGGGCTGGTCTGGCGCGCGTGCGCCTCGATCTCCGCCTCGGATGCGCCGTCATGGATCATCGCCTGAAAACGCTCATCCACCGGTACCACCTCGTACAACCCCGCACGCCCGCGATACCCCTCGCCGTGGCAGTCGTCGCAGCCGGCCGCGCGCCACACCGGCTCGCGCGCCTTGAGCGCACCGCCGAGCAGCATCGCATCGCCGTCGCTCGCGACATCCTCGCGGCGGCAGCTCGGGCACAGCCGCCGTACCAGCCGCTGCGCCGCCAGCCCGACCAGCATCGGCGCGAGCAGGTAGCGCTCGACCCCCATGTCGATCAGCCGGGTGACCGATCCCACAGCGCTGTTGGTATGCAGCGTCGAGAGCACGAAATGCCCCGTCATCGCCGATCGCACCGCGACCTCGGCGGTTTCCTGATCGCGGATCTCACCGACCATGATGACGTCGGGATCCTGCCGCAGGATCGCGCGCAGCCCGCGGGCAAAGGTCATGCCGGTGCGGGCGTTGACCTGCGTCTGGCCGATCCCGGAAAGTTCATATTCGATGGGATCTTCCACCGTCATGATATTGCGTTTGCGATCGTTCAGCCGCTGGAGCGCCGCATAGAGGCTGGTGGTCTTGCCCGATCCGGTCGGCCCGGTGACCAGCAGCATCCCGTGCGGACGCTCGAGCAACCGCGCGAACACTTCCCGGTCGCGGGCGCTCATGCCGAGATGCTCGAGGTCGAGCTTAAGCGAACCCTTTTCCAGCAGGCGCATCACCACCCGCTCGCCATGCTGGGTCGGCAGCGTCGAGACGCGCGCGTCGACATCATGTCCGCCGATGCGCAGCGTCACCCGGCCGTCCTGGGGCACCCGCTTCTCAGCGATGTCGAGCTTTGCCATCACCTTGATGCGGCTGACCAGTAAGGGCGCCAGCTCGCGCCGCGGTTCCAGCTTGTCGCGCAGCACGCCGTCGACGCGGAAACGCACCACGACGCGCTTTTCCTGCGTTTCGACATGCACGTCCGACGCGCCTTCCTTCACTGCCTCGAGCAGCAGCGCGTTGATCAGGCGGATGACGGGCGAATCGTCACGCGTGTCGAGCAGGTCGTCGACCGCCGCCGCGCTGTCGGCCAGCGCCGCCAGATCCATTTCACCCAGGTCGAACTCGGCCGCCGCGCCTGCACTGCCCGAATAGCTCGCCGCCAGCGCCTGGTCGAACACCGCATCCTCGACCGCAACGAAGCGCGCCGCGGGCGCGATCCGCTGGACCTCGAGCAACGCGTCCAGCGCCGCGTCCGGCCGGTGGATACACTCCAGCCCATCGGTGCTCGCGCGCAGCACGACGCCTGCCCGGCGCGCATAGCTGTACGGCAGCGTCAGATCTGCAACCGCGCTCATTGCGCAAACTCCACGCTCGCACTTACCCGGCCCACGGCGCCGCCTTTGCGCAGCTCAACGCGGCGCGCGCGCAGCGGCGTCGTCCGCTCGACATTCGCGATCCATCCCACCACCCCCTCATAGGGGGCCTCGGCGACCTGCGCGGTCAGCCCGGCTTCGCTCTGGGCGATGTTCGTCACGATTCCAGCCTCGCTCGCAGCCGCCTGCGCCGCATCGCCCGGCGTGCCCTCGCGCAACTGCGGCTTCGCGCCCTGCGGGTTCAGCACACCCGCAGCGCGCACCCGCGCGGTCAGCGTTTCATAGGTGCGGATGTCGGCCAGCGCCTCGGCGCGTGCCGACTGAAGCGGCTTCACCACGAGGAAGATCAGCGCCAGCGCAACGACGATCCCGCCCAGCGATCCGACCAGCCAGCGCTCGCGCCCGCTCAGCCCTGCCCACCAGCCACCGATCTTCGCGCCCCATGCGTCCAGCGTCGGGCTGCGGGTGATACGGAGCCCGCTCATGCCCGCACCGTCAGGCGCACCGCGCCATCCTGCCCGGCGGCAACCTCGGCATTCACCCCCGCCGCACGCATCGCGTCGCGCACCCGGCCGGCCAGCCCTGCCTCGCCCGGCTCGATCTCCATCACCAGCGAATTCCCTTCGAACCGCATCGATCGCGCGGTCACCGCGCTCGACAGCGGCGCCAACGCATTCGAGGTGCGTGTGACCAGCGGTACGAACTGGCTCCCGGCCGCGCCTGGCGGCGGCAGCATATCCGCGACGCTGATGCGCAGATCCTCGCCCAGATTTGCACCGGGCGCCGCCTGCGCCACCGCCGCGCGCGTATCATCCGCGCGCCGCTCCGCGATCACGTGGAGCATCGCCGTGTCGGCGGCTGCGATCGCCACATGTGCCGCGATTCCAGCGGCGGCGATCCAGCCCAGCCGCTTGAGCCAGCTGCTTCCACCGCTCACACGCCGCGCATAATCACCCTGCCGCAGATCGACCGCGGGCATCGCCACGCGATCGGCCAGTCCACCGCCGCCGGCTGGCCGCGCTTCCTGAGGCAGCTCGCCGATCGGCGCCGCACCGCAATTCCAGATACGCGGTCGCCCGGCCGCTTCCCAGGCCTGTCCAACCAGTGTCGACGACACAGCAAACCCGGTCGCGTCGGCACTCCGCACCAGCACACGGCCGTCCGCAGCTTCAGCTGACCAGCCATCTGCGGGTACGGGCAGCGCCAGCGCATCGGGCACCATCGCCGCATGGCCGAGCCCCTCGGCCGCAGCGGTCTCGACCCAGTCGCGCATCAACGCATGCCGCACCACCGCGACCAGATAGCGTTTCGGCGCGATCTCGCTGCCCAACGCAAGATGTACCGATTCGATCGGGTCGGCGATGCGGTCCTCGATCGCGAACGGCAAAGCCGCCAGCCGTTTGGCATGACTTCCCAAGGGCAGATCGACGCCAAGCAGCAGCACCGATTCGCTCGGCACCAGCAAGGTTGCAGGACCATCCGGCTCGGCTATGATCGCCCGCCCGCCCGTCAGCGCCCAAACGCCGCCGGTGCGGATGTCCGCAACGGACTCGGATTCGCCGGTCATGGATGCTCCGCCGGATACATTGGTTGTAACATTGCTTTCACGAGAAGGACGCATGGGGCCGCGATGCGCATAGTTTTGAAACAGTTCCATGACACCGTGGCAGTTGGCACCCGCAAGGGCAAGCACCGCACCGCTGTTCCACACGCCGAAGCCGGCCTTACTCTGCTCGAGATGATCGTGGTGCTCGTCATCATCGCTATCGTTGCCGGGCTGGTCACGATGAACGTCGTCGGCCGCCCCGATCAGGCGCGCGTCACCACGACCCAGACCAATCTTTCCAGCCTGTCGAGCGCGCTCAAACTCTACCGCCTCGACAACGGACAATATCCCACGACCGAACAGGGGCTGAAGGCGCTGGCGGAAAAGCCGGTTACCCCGCCCGTCCCTGCGACCTGGCCCGATGGCGGTTATGTCTCGGAGACGCCGGTTGATGCCTGGGGCAACCCCTATGTCTATTCCTCGGCCGGCAGCAGCTTCCAGCTCAGGTCGCTCGGCAAGGACGGCAAGCCCGGCGGCGAAGGCCTCGACGCCGATCTCGACGCCAAAGGCGGATAAGCTTCGTGCGGGGGGACCAGATCAGCAACGCTGAGCGTGGCATGACGCTCATTGAGATGCTGATCGTGCTCGTCATCATCGGCATTGCCGCGGGCGGCGTCGCGCTCGGCGTCGGCGCCGCGACGCGCGCGCCCTCGGTCGAGACCGAGGCGCGCCGCCTCGCGCTGCGGCTTCAGGCGGCGGCCGACGATGCGATGCTCGGCGACCGCGTCATCGCCTTCACGGCGGAACGCCACGGTTATGGCTTCGCGGCGATCGGCCGCGACGGCAAGCTTGCCCCACTTGGCGAAGCGCTCGCCTTCCATCAGCTTCCCGGCGGCATCGTCGTCACACTCGACGCCCGCCCGCCTGTCGTGCTCGGCGTCGATGGCGGCGGCAAGCCGCTCACCGCGACAATCGAGAACGGCAGCCAGAAATGGACGGTCCGCTACGACGGAATGACCGCCGTCGCCACCAAAGTGGAAGCGGCATCGTGAAGGACGAGCAAGGCTTCTCCCTGATCGAGGCACTGGTGGCGCTTGCGGTGCTCGCTATCGCGACGGTCGGCCTGATCCGCGCCGTCGAAAGCCATATCGATTCGACACGCGGCATGGAGCGCCGCGCCGCTGCGATGTGGGTGGCCGAGAACAAGCTCGCCGAAATCCAGCTTGCCGATCCTGCCGCAAATGCTCCCGAAGCCGAACTGCTCGGCCAGCAATGGAAAGTCGAAATCGCGCGGACCCGCACTGAAGATGCCGGAATCGACAAGGTCCGTATTCAGGTATTCGCGGAAGGCGAACGGTCTCCGCTTGCATCGCTCGACGGGTTCGTTGAGGGCAGGCGCGCATGATCCGCTTGCCTGATCTTTCGCCGCGCCAGACGCGCACCGCGCTCGACATCGCGACCGCAACCGTAGTCGTGTCGGTCGCCATCGCGCTCGCCGGGCTCACCTGGCGGATCGCGGGCCATGCCAGCACCGGCGCAGTCACCGTCCCGTCCGGCGCCCGTTCCCTGGCCGCGCCCACCGACGTCACCGCAGCGCTTGCCTTCGCCCCGTTCGGCAAGGGCGCGATCACCGATGCATCGCAGGCCACCGCGCTTCCGCTGAAACTGCGCGGCGTCTTCGCCGCATCTCCCGCCGATCTCTCGGTCGCCTATATCGAGGTCGGCGGCGAGCCCGCCAAGGCCTTCCGCATCGGCGAAGCCCTGGGCGGTGGTACAATCGAGAGTATCCTGCGCGACCGCGTGCTGCTGCGCGTCAACGGCCGGATCGAGTATCTCGCTTTCCCCGATCCCACGCTTACCGCCGATCAGCAGGCCGATGCTGCGGTCAAACCCGCTGCCGCGCAACCCGTAGGCGCGCAGACAGCCGCTTCCGCACCGCCACCCGCTGCGGCAGCTGCGCTCGCCAACCTGGCCCCGGCTCCCGGCGGCGGGCTTCAGGTCGGCAACAGTGCCCCGCCGGGCCTCCAGCCCGGCGATGTCATCACCTCGATCAACGGCACGGCCATCTCAAGCCAGGCCAGTGCCGCGTCCGCTCTTTCCGCCGCGCAGCAGCGCGGCTCCGCCCAGATTCAGATCACCCGCGACGGAAAGCCTGTGACGCTGACCGTCCCGACCCGCTAGGTATTCTACCCGTGCCGATCCGCAACATCGCCCTCACCGTCGCGCTCGCCTCCATGGTCGCGCAGCCTGTGCTCGCCCAGCAGAGCGACGCCGCTGACATCGTCGTCAACATGCGCGGGGTCGAGATCGCCGATGTCGCCGACCAGATTTCGCGCCTCACCGGCCGCACGCTGATCCTCGACCCGGCGGTCAAGGGCACCGTTACCGTCACTTCAGCCCAGCCGCTCTCGCCCAGCGGGGTGTGGGAGCTGTTCCAGTCGGTCCTGCGCGCCAACGGCTTCGCCGCAGTCCGCTCGGGCCGCGCCTGGCGCATCGTACCGCAGGGCAATGCCGTGCGCGACGGCGGCGTCCCCTCGCGCGGCGCCTCGGGGCAGGAATTGGTCACCCGCATGATCCGCCTGTCGAACGTCCCCTCGGCCGAGGCGGCGCGCGTCGCCCGCCCGCTGGTCGCGAGCTTCGGCAGCGTCGAGCCGCTCGCCCAGCCCAACGCCGTGGTCGTCACCGACTATGCCGACAATGTCCGCCGAATTGAGGGAATCCTGCGCGCACTCGACGGTAATGGCTCGGGCCTCACCTTCGCCACCATCGCACTGCGCAACGGCAGCGCGCCCGACGTCGCGCAAGCGTTGCAGGCCGTACTCGGTGATCCGACCTCGGGCGGCGCACGTGTCGCTGCCGACGCGCGCAGCAACACCATCATCGTCCGTGGCACGCCCACCGCCGTCGCCGATGCGCGACGGATGCTGGCCTCGCTCGACACGCCAGGCGGCGCCACCCCGATCACCCGCGTGTTCCGCCTGAGCTATGCCGATGCAGAATCGGTGACCGAAGTGCTACGCGGGGTGCTGGGTCAGGAAGCCACGACCAACAACGCCGTCGCGCGCAGCCTGTCGGACAAGCGCGGCGGCAATCGCCGCAGTCCTACCAGCGTGCTTGGCGGCATGGTTCAGTCGGGCGGCAGCAATCCTACGGACACCGCGACCGCAGCCGCCACCGCTGCCCTTCGCGCACAGCAATCCCAGCTCGGCCAGCAGAACAGCGAGACGCCACAGGGCTTCTCCACCCCCGACATCACTGTTCAGCCTTCGCCCGACATCAACGCCGTGGTGGTGCGCGGTACCCCCAGCGCGATCGCGGCGATCGAGCAACTGATCACCGATCTTGACGTCCGCCGTCCGCAGGTGCTGATCGAGGCCGCGATCGCCGAAATCAGCGGTGAGGAAGCCGAAGCCCTCGCGGTTCAGCTCGGTACCGGCGGCGCAGCGCTCAAGCAGATCGAAGGCGCGGCCACCTCGTTCAGCACCGGCCCGAGCCAGCTCTCGCTCGGTACGATCCTCGGCGCGCTTGGCGTACCGATGGCCAAGGCGCTGGGTCCCGGTCTCACCGCAAATATCGGGATCGGCAACGACTTCTCGATCCTCGTTCAGGCGCTCGGCACCTCGACCAAGTCGAACCTGCTCTCCACGCCCCAGATCACCACGCTCGACAACAAGATCGGCGAGTTCGTCGTCGCTCAGGAAGTGCCCTTCGTCACCGGCTCGATCCTGCCCGGCAGCGGCGGCAACGTGAATCCCTACACCTCGATCGAGCGCAAGGATGTCGGCATCACGCTCAAGGTGCTGCCACGCATCAACGCTGGCGACACGATCCGGCTTGAGGTCGCACAGGAAGCCTCGTCGATCGCCGCCACGCAATTGAGCCAGGCCAGCGATCTCATCACCAACCGCCGCGCGGTCAACACGACGGTGCTCGCCGATAATGGCCAGACCATCGTACTCGGCGGCCTCACCTCCGACGATTACGGCCAGATCAAGAGCCAGGTGCCGATCCTCGGCGACATCCCGATCCTGGGCGAGCTGTTCAAGAGCCGCCGCGAGAGCCGCAACAAGCGCACGCTGTTCATCTTCCTCAAGCCCACAATCCTGCGCAGCGGCGAGGAGGCGGCGGCGATGGCCAAGGCCAAATACGCCCGGTTGCGCAACGAGGAACTCGATCTCAACGCACCCAGCAACCTGCTGCTCAAGCCGCTCCGTCCGCGGCTGACGCTGGAGATCGACGGGATCTACTGATCCGCGGGCGGTTCTGAAGCCTCGTCCGGTGACGTTTCGGGCGTCGCCATCGCCACCCGCACCCGCTCGCGTCCGCGGGTGAAGAAGGCCGCGTCGATCGCCAGGCTCTCCAGCCGCCAGCCATCGACGCTCTCGCCGGCGCTCAGGCTGCGCGAGCTGCCGTCGGCCAGCCGCACCAGCGCGACTGCATCCTTGTTGAGCCGCCCCGCGATCCCGACCAGCGCGGGCGCGTCGGTGGGCAGCGCCTCGCTACCCTCGGCCACTGCGAACAACGCGCGTTCATAGACTGCGGCGATGTCTGGCACCGGCGGCGGAATGACCGCCCGCTCGACCGCCGCTGTGCCGGACGACGGGCGCGCGCTCCCCGGCCACAGCAGCAGCGCCGGCATCGCCATCGCGAAACCCGCCGCCCCGCCCAGCGCGATCCAGTCCTGCCGCGTCAGCGCCATGCCGCCACCGCCTCGCCCTCGATCCGCAGGCCGCCGCCCGCCAGCGCGCTCGCCCGCCACGCGGCAAAGCGCAACAACGGCGCCTCGCGCTCGATCCGATCGGTCAGCGCAATGACGGCCTTGTCCGGCCCCGACAGCTTGAGTTGCAACTTCACCAGCCCTTCGCCAGCCGGAACGCGCGCCGCCTGCTCGACCAGTACGCCCCCCTCGGCCGCCAGCTTCCGCACGCGCGCCGCGATCGCACCCGCCGCGGCGGTCTCGCTTCCGCCGGGCGCGCGCAATGCCGCCGCCGTCAGCGGCGCGCGCGCGCGCACGGGAGCGCTCACCGCCGCCCGCGCGTCGACTGTTGTTGCCCTTGCCCGAGAGAGCTTGCCCAACGCGGTGCCGGTTGCGGGCGCCAGCAGCGCCACCGCCGCCAGCCCGCCCCCGATCCCGGCGATCAGCGTTGCCCGGTTCATGCCGCACGCCTCAGCGTGACCGCAATCATCGCCCCTGCGCGCCGCTGCCCGGTCTCGCGTAAGCCCGCCAGCGCAGGATCACGCCTTAACGCGGCGCGCAGCAAGTCCGGGTCGGGCGCGGTAATCTCGATCTCGAATGCTCCGTCTGCGGTCCTCGCCATCCGCGCCAGGCGCGCCTCCGCCGGAATTGCCGCCGCCAGCCGGTCCATCCATACCGCAACGCCGGCATCGCGCACCGCGCTCCGCAGCACCGCCCGCGCAGCGCGCTCGCGCGCCTCCGCCTTCATCCGGGGTGCCAGCTCAGCTGTCAGCCGCGCCACTTCGGCTTCGGCGTTCCGCTCGATCACCCCGGCGCCGACGATCGTCAGCAGCGGCCCGAGAGCGATCAGCGCGGCAAGCCCGCCCGCCCGCCGCCAGTCCACTTTGGCGCCTTCGGGACTTGGCGCCCGCGGTTCGCGTGCGGTCAGACGGCGCGCCATCCGGTCGGCAAGGCTGTCGCCAATATCCCTGTCCGGCATGTCCATCGCCGTCCCCTAACGCCGCTGCGCTCCGCCGAACAGCCTGTCATCAAAGAGTCGTCAAACCGACACAGCTTCGTCAACGCTCGTCCATCATGCCGTAAAGCGGCCCCGCCACAGCCCCCGGCAACCGCATCCCTTCCGGATTCGGATCACAAAGGGGGTCCAGAACATGACCGATCGCACCGATCTTGCGTTTGGCTATAGCGACGGCGACGTCGATACCAACGCCAGCACCACGCCCACCCTCAACACCCTGATCGATCAGCGCTACTCGCGCCGCCAGGCGCTGCGCTCTGGCGCATCGGCCGCCACGGTCGCCGTGTTTGGCGGCGGTCTGCTCGCCGCATGCGACAGCGCCAATGCCGGTGCGGACCCCTATCCCAATCTTGCGTCGGTCGGTTCGTCCGGCTCCGCCAATTCGGGTCAGGTCGTCACGCTGACGTCCAGCGCGACCGATAACGGCGCGTTCACCTCGGCATGGGTCCAGACCGGCGGTCCCGCAGTCACGCTGATCGGCGCAAGCTCGCCGAATGCCAGCTTCATCGCACCCAGCGTCGCGTCGGCCACCACGCTGACCTTCCAGTACAGCGCGACCGACAGCGCCAGCCAGACGGCTCAGGGCACGACCACGGTCGCCGTGCTGCCCGCCTCGCTCGGCTTTACCGCGGTCGCGAAGAACAAGAACGATGTCGTCACTGTTCCAGCCGGCTACACCGTCTCGATTCTCTACCGGAAGGGCGATCCGCTCGCTTCGGGTGTGGCCGCGTACAAGAACGACGGCACCGACACCGGCTATTCGCAGCGCGGCGGCGACCATCACGACGCGCTCCACTGGTACGGCCTCAGCGCCGCCGGCGCACGCAGCGACGCCAGCAGCGCACGCGGTGTGCTTGTGATGAATCACGAGAACATTGATCCCCAGTATCTTCACACCAACGGCTCGACCACGGTTGGCGGCGCCCGCCCCGAGAGCGAAGCGCTGATCGAGATCGAATCGCACGGCGTCGCCGTAGTCGAAGTGGTCGAGGGCGCCAGCCGCGCCTGGACCTATGTCCAGAACAGCAGCTTCAACCGCCGCGTCACCCCCAACACGCCGACCCAGCTCAACGGCCCGGTGCGCGGCAATGATCTGGTCAAGACCGCCTTCTCGAACGACGGCACGCAGGGCCGCGGCACGATCAACAACTGCGCCAACGGCACCACGCCCTGGGCGACCAACCTCACCTGTGAGGAAAACTGGGCAGGCTATTTCCGCCGCAGCGGTGACAATGCCCTCCGCACCGCCAAGGAACTGACCGCGCTCAACCGTTATGGCGTCACCAGCAGCAGCGGCAATTTTGGCTGGTCGACGGTGGTCCCGGCGGACGCCTCGAACACGCTGTTCCGCAAATGGGACGCACGCGCCACCGCGGCCAGCGCGCTCGGCGACTATCGCAACGAGCCGAACCAATATGGCTGGGTGGTCGAAATCGACCCTTACGACAAGTCGAAGGCGCCGCGGAAGCGGACCGCACTCGGCCGTCTTGGCCATGAGGGTGCATGGCCCGGCAAGTTCGCCGCCGGCCGCAAGCCCGCCTGGTATATGGGCGACGATTCACGCGGCGAGTACATGTACAAGTTCGTCTCGGCGACCGCATGGAACGTTGCGGACGGCGCGGAGAGCGTGACCGACCGGCTCGCGATCGGCGACAAATATCTCGACACCGGCACGCTCTATGTCGCGCGCTTCGACGCGAACGGCACCGGCGCGTGGCTGCCTTTGGTGTTCGGCACCGGGCCGCTGACGGCGTCGAACGCGACCTACCCGTTCGCGGATCAGGCCGATGTGCTGGTCAACGCCCGCCTTGCCGCGGATGCGGTCGGCGCAACCCCGATGGATCGTCCGGAGTGGACCGCGTCCAACCCCGTCACGGGCGAGATCTACCTGACGCTGACCAACAACAGCGCGGCGCTGCGTCCGCTCAATGGCACCAACGCCGCCAACCCGCGTCATTATAACGACCCCAAGGGCACGACGAACCAGTTCGGCAACCCCAACGGTCACATCGTCCGCATCCGTGAGGCCGGCGATAGCACCGAAGCGCTGACCTTCACCTGGGACATCTGGCTGTTCGGCGCGGGTTCGGATCTCAACCCCGCCAACATCAATCTGTCAGGGCTCGATGCGACCAACGACTTCTCCAGCCCGGATGGTCTGTGGTTCGCCCGCTCGACCAACGCCTCGGGTCTGGTGACGCCGATCGCCTGGTTACAGACCGACGACGGCGCATACACCGATGTCACCAACAACCAGATGCTCGCGGCGATGCCGGGCATTGTCGGCGACGGCGGCGCGCGCACGATCACCAACACCGGCTCGGGCGGCGCCACCGCGACTCAGGCAACGATCGTCGGCAAGGCGCCGGGCACCACGCTCCGCCGCTTCCTCGTCGGCCCGGTCGAGTGCGAGATCACCGGCGTGGACTCGACGCCCGACGGCCGCGCGCTGTTCGTCAACATCCAGCATCCGGGCGAAGGCGGTACTTCGGCCGCGCCCAGCAGCCACTGGCCGGACAGCCAGGCCACCGGCACTGCCGGAGCCACCGTCCGCCCGCGCTCGGCCACGATCGTCATCACCAAGAACGACGGCGGCGTCGTCGGCCTCTAAAGATTGCCCCCGAACTACAGGGGAGGCAGGCTATGGCCCGCCTCCCCTGATTTTTCGGAATTAGTTCGCGTCGGTCCGGCTGGTGATCTTTGCAGTGCCATCGCGGGTCAGCGTGATCAGGTGCGGGGTCTTGCCGCAATAGATACGCCAGGTCGGGTTGCCATCGATCGGATCGCGACGCTCGGTCTGCGTCACCTCCTGACAATTCATGCCCGCGTCACGCACTGCACGTAGGAACACGCCATCCCGTGCCGTGGGGGGTAAGGCGATCACCTCGGCCTGATAATTGGTCGTGTCCGCCACATTCGCCATCGCCGTATTGGCGGCAGTCTCGTTGGCAGCCTTCTCGCCGCCACATGCGCTCAGCAGCAGCGCCACGGTCATCGCCACACCCATTTTCTGCATGTCTCGCATCTCCTTTCCAGCGATAACGCCGATCGTCACGGCTTCGATCCGACCATCTTGAGAAACAGCCGCGTCGCGCGCTCCACCCGCGCGCGGATCGCGTCGGGTGGCGGCGCCGGCTCCAGGCCGAGCTTGATCCCCATGTCCGAAATGCCCTGCCATAGGCCGCACAGATCCTCGGCCGCGAGCCAGGGATCATCGATCTCGATCTCCCCCGACTCCGCAGCATCGCCCAGCGCAGTGGCAAGCCGCCCCAGGCAAAGCGCGGGCCCCGCCTGATAGAAGCGCTCGGCCAACCGTCGCGACTGAGCGATCTCGTTCATCAGCACGCGATCGACCGCGATATGCTCCTCGCTGTAGATGAACTCCATCAGCACGGTGCCATAGGCGTTAAGCCGCTCTTCGAGGCAACGGCCAGCGGCCACGCCGTCGTCGAACACCGCCGCCATCCGCCCGCTCTCGCTGCGGATCACCTCTTCGAACAAAGTCTCCTTGTCGCCGAAACGACTATAGACCGTGACCTTGGAGACGCCCGCCGCCTGAGCGATGTCCTCGATCGTTGCAGCGTGGAAGCCGCGCGCAAAGAACGCAGCGCGCGCGGCTTCGATGATCGCACCATATTTGGCGGGGTCACGCGGGCGGCCGGCGCGCCGCGGTTCCACCGCGAGGCTGCCGGCATCCTCTGCCACCCTCAGCGCTCGTACGCCTTGGGCAGGGCGCCTTCCTGCGGATTGAAATAGCGCTCCTTGAGCTTCTTCTGACGCGTATCGAGCGGCTGCTCGACCCCGTCGATCCACACGCGGACCGCCGCGGTGCCGATCTCCAGCGGATCGCCGTCCCACACCACCACGTCACCGCGGCGGCCGGCACGCAGCGATCCAAACTCGCCGCCCATCCCCATGGCCTCGGCAGGCCTGGAACTGATCGACGCAAACGCCTGTCCCCAGTCGAGGCCCGCCGCGCCCGGCAACTTGCCCAGCGCAACGAGGTTCCCGGCATATTGCTTCACCAGCCGTGCCTGCCGGGTCTCGTCGTCGTTGATCATGCCGATGCCGACGGTCACGCCCGCCGCCTGCAGCCGTCCAATGTTCGACTGAGTTGCGGCCAACTGCTCGAACGAGGCCGGCAGGTCCGCCAGCGCCGAAGCGAGCACCGGCACCTTCGCCGCAGCGATCTGCCGCGCAACGGTCCAGCCCTCGGTCGCGCCGACCAGCACCAGCTTAAGGCCGGGAACCTCGCGTTTGAGGTCGAGGATGACGAGGATGTCCGACGCCCGCTCGACATGCACCAGCAGCGGAACCGCACCGTTGACCACCGGCACCAGTGCCTGTGCGTCGGCACGCGTCAGCAGCGCTTCCTTGCCCCGATCCGCGAAGCTGGCCGGGTTGCGGGCATAGTCGCGCACCTCGAACAGGATGTTCTTGAGCATCGCATAGGCTGCGGGACGGCTGCCCCCGCCACGCGCTGCGCCGGTCTCGCCATATTCCATGAACTGGAAGGCGCGCGGCTTGGTCACCGCGTCCATGTCGGCGCCGAGGTCGATGATCGCACCCTGCCCGCCAAAGATCGATCCGCGTGCCTGCGGAGCGACCACGGCGCGGGTGATCCCTTCCGCGCGGTTGAGCGTGATCGCGCTCGTCTTCGGATTCACCGCGGGGACCACGTCGATCGCGGCGTTGAAAGGCGAGTTGCCCGCCCCCGCGTCGTTGGTCTCGCTGACCCCGTCGACCTCGACGATACCCATGCGCGTGAAGCCCGCGAAGAGGCCGGGGGTCACCCAGCGTCCGCCCGCGTCGACCACCGGCACGCCCGCCGGCACCGCAACGCCGCGCCCGGCCGCAACCACGCGCCCGTCGCGCACCACCACCGTGCCGCCCTCGACCGGTGCCGAGCCGTCGCCGATGACGAGTCTGGCATTGGTCACCGCGACGGTCTGCGCCGCCGCCGGAACCACGACACTCATCGCCGCTGCTGCTGTCAGAAGGAGCGCCTTCATTTCACGTCTCCTTCGCCCGGCTGGCCCAGTTCGAAGTCCGATACCGGCCTCCGTTTGGGATCGAGCGCATCGTAGAGCAAAGCCCCGTCGATCCACACCTTTTCCGGCCTTGTGTAGACGCTGAACGGATTGCCGTTCCACAGCACCACGTCCGCCATCTTCCCTGCCTTCAGGCTGCCCGTGACCTTGTCGATCCCCAGCGCCTTTGCTGGCGTGATCGCCGCCCATTTCCACGCGGCCTCCTCGGACACCTCGAAGCCAGCGCGCTTCGCCGACGCGCGCACCTTGGCAATCTCCTGGTTGAGCCGCTGGATGCCGTTGGCGTCGTCCGAATGGATCATCCCGCACGCCCCTGCGCGCTCCAGGATCGCCAGATTCTCGCCGATCGCGTCATAGGATTCCATCTTGAAGCCCCACCAGTCCGCCCACACCGCGGCACAGGTCCCGTTGGCCTTGAGCAGATCGGCGATCTTGTAGGCTTCCACCGCGTGATGGAACGTCCCCACCTTGTACCCGAACTCCTTGGCCATATCGAGGACGATGGCCATTTCGTCGGCGCGGTAGCAGTGGTTGTGGATGATGATCTCGCCGTCCAGAACGCCACGCAGCGTATCCATCGCCAGATCCCGGGTCGGCGCTTCGCCGCCCTTTTCCTCATACTTGTCCCAGCGCTTCTTGTACTCCTGCGCCTTCGCCCAGGTTGCGCGGTCGAGCGCAATGTTGCCCATCCGCGTCGAAGGCATCCGCCCTTTCCCGCCATAGACGCGCTTGGGGTTCTCGCCGCACGCCATCTTGAGGCCATAGGGCGCGCCGGGGAACTTCATTCCCTGCATCGTACGCGCATAGACATTCTTCAGCGTCACGCTGCGCCCGCCGAACAAATTCGCCGATCCGGGCAGGATCTGAAGCGTGGTGACGCCGCCATTGGTCAGCGCGCGGCTGAACCCGGGGTCCTGCGGCCACACACTATGCTCGGCCCAGACCTCGGCGGTCACCGGCCCGCTCATCTCGTTGCCGTCCGAATGCGCCTGCACGCCGGGGCTGGGATAATCGCCCAGATGGCTGTGCACATCGATCACGCCCGGGGTCACATATTTCCCGCGGCCGTCGATCACGCTCGCACCCTCGGGCGCCGCGATCGTCTGGCCGACTTCGACGATCTTGCCGTCGCGGAACAGCACTGCCCCGTTGTCGATCCGTCCGCCTTCGCCATCGAGGATGGTGACGTTGGTCAGCAACGTCGGCACCCCCGGATAGGCCCTATAGGTCGAAGGATAGGGATTGTGATCGAACCCCTTGCCCTTGCCCGGTCCCTTCGCTGCCGGCGCGTCCGACGCGGCGCTTTTGGGTTTGTCCTCCGCGCTGGCCGCACAAGCGGCCAGACTCGCGGCGGCGGTGATGCCGATAATGGTGCGGATCAACTCGTACTGCCTCCCTGCTTGTTATCTCCGGCCTCAAAAGCCACCGGTTTCCCTACCGTTAGGAGCGAAAAGCGTTGCGCGCAATTTGGCTATTTGCTCCAACCGTTGCGACAGGGGGAATCGTGTGACGACGGCACCGGCCGCAACGGCCGTACAGAATGAGGGCGTAGCTCCTGCCACGGCGACATTTGGCGATCCCGCAAGCGTCGATGCCGCGCAACGTGCTGTCCGCGGCGATTCATCGATCCAGTTCGATCTCCCCTGGTATCAGGCGGAAGTACCCGCTCCGCCGCCGCGCTGGCTGATGGAGCTTATGCAGTCGCTCGGCCGGTTCATCGACTGGGTCGGCGGGGGGTGGCAGGTGCTGATGTGGGCCGCAATCGCGGCCGTGGTGATCGCGCTCGTCCTCGCACTGTTCCCTACCGTGCGCGAATGGTTCGCCGCACGCCTGCTCCGCCGGGGAGAGGCCGCAGCGGAGCCCGCGCGCTGGGTACCCGAAGCCGCCGCCGCCCGCGCCTTGCTCGACGAGGCGGACCGGCTCGCCGCAGCGGGCCGCTATGCCGAAGCGGTGCGCCTGATCCTCCACCGCAGCATCGAGGATATCGAGAAGTGGCGCGGCGATTCGCTCCGCCCCTCGCTCACCAGCCGCGACATTGCCCGATTCGATGGGCCAGCGTTCGAGAGCCTGTCCGACACCGCACGCAATGTGTTCCGCCGCATCGTCGCCGATGTCGAGCGCAGCCTGTTCGGCGGCAAGGCGCTGGCCGAGCCCGACTGGACGCGCGCGCGTGCCGACTATGCGGGCTTCGCGCTCGGCAGACGATGACCCCGCAATCGGCCAGCCCCTTCCGCACGCGCACCGTGCTGCTGCTCATCGCGGCAGGCCTCGTCCTGATGCTCGGCTTCCTGCTGGTCAGCGGCTATGGCGACCGGATCGATCGCCAGCGCAGCAACACCCCCAGCCCCACCTCGCGCTTCGCCACGGGTTTTCGCGGTCTCAGCGACCTGATCGAGAAGTCGGGCGGCACCGTCACGCTCACCGACTACGCCATGGCCGAACCCGGACGCGGCCTGATGATCTTCACGCCCAACCTGCGCACCAAGGGCACCGAACTCGAATCCGCGCTCAGCGAAGCCGCGGATGAGAGTGCGCCTGCGCTGATCATCCTCCCCAAATGGGGAACCCGCCCGCAAAAGCTGCGCCCGACCCGCGAGGAACGCTTCGCGCCCATTCCGGAGAATCCGATCGCCGAGATGCTGGCCCCGATCGCCAAGGTCGAGGTGCGCCGCACCAAGAACGCGAAATTACACTACCCCACCAGCCTCGACCTGCGTCCGTTCGGCTCGCCCGAACTGGTCCAGTCGATCAACGGCGACAAAATCTATCCGCTGATCACCGCAGCGGACGGCAGCGCCGTGCTCGCCGAGATACCCGGCAGGCACATCTATATCCTCACCGACCCCGATCTGCTCAACAATCTCGGCCTCGCCGATCGCCGGAACGCCTTCGCCGCGATCGCGCTGATTGCTGCACTCGACCCCGACAATCCCGGCACAATCGTGTTCGACACGATGCTTCCCTTTGGCGCAGGCGACCGCAACCTCGTCCAGCTGATGTTCGAGCCGCCATTCCTCGGCGTCACGATCGCGCTGTTCGTCGCCGCACTGCTCGCGGGGATCGCGACCTGGGCGCGGTTCGGCCCGCCCCGGCGCGAGCCACGCACGCTTGCGTTCGGCAAGCGCGCACTGATCGAGAACATTGTCGGTCTCGCCCGCCGCGCGCAGCGCGTGCGCGATGGTGGCGATGCCTATGCCGATTCGGTCCGCGACTGGGCCGCGCGCCGTCTCGCCTTGCCGCGCACGCTGCAGGGCGAAGCGCTCGACGCGCATCTCGACACGCTCCGGACCGACACCCCCTATGCCGCCACGATCGATCGCGTACGCAACGCGAAGACCGAGGCGGAACTGCTCCACGCGGCGCAGAAACTCGACGATTGGCGAAAGGAAGTGAAGGCATGAAGCTGGAAGACGTCCGCGCACTTGGCGCGGCGATCGAGGCAGAGGTGGCAAAGGCAGTGGTCGGCCAGTCCACCACGACGCGCCTGCTCACCATCGCATTGCTCTCGGGCGGCCACGTCCTGCTCGAAGGCGCGCCGGGGACCGCCAAGACTTTGCTCGCGCAAAGCTTCGCGCGTACGCTGGGGCTCGAATTCGGGCGTATCCAGTTCACCCCCGATCTGATGCCCGGCGACATTCTCGGCACCAGCCTGTTCAATTTCCAGACCTCGACCTTCGAGCTGAAACGCGGCCCGGTGTTCACCGAGCTTCTGCTCGCAGACGAGATCAACCGCACCCCGCCCAAGACTCAGGCCGCACTTCTGCAGGCGATGCAGGAACGCACCGTAACCATCGATGGCGATACGGAAAAACTGTCGGATCACTTCACCGTGGTCGCAACGCAGAACCCGATCGAGCAGCAGGGTGTCTATCCGCTGCCCGAAGCCCAGCTCGACCGGTTCCTGTTCAAGCTCGCGATCGACTATCCCGATGAGGAGTCCGAGCGCGCGATCGTCGCGCAATACGGCACCCGCACCGGCTCGCCCCGGCCCGAGGATAGCGGCGTCGCACAGGTCGCCGATCACGCCGCGGTCGCCGCTGCCAGCGAAGCGGCGGCCGGCGTGCGGCTCGCAGACGAGGTGATCGCCTATGTCGTGTCGCTGATCCGTTCGACGCGTGGTCATCCCGATCTCGCCAACGGCGCTTCGCCGCGCGCGGCCGCAGCGCTCGCCGCCGCCGCCCGCGCAGCCGCTGCGCTCGAAGGGCGCGACTATGTCATCCCGGACGACGTCAAGCTGCTCGCCCAGCCGCTGCTGCGCCACCGCGTCGTCCTGTCGCCGGCCGCAGAGATCGATGGCCGCCGCGCCGACGATATCGTCGCCCAGCTCATCGACCGGGTCGAGGCGCCGCGTTGATCATTCCTACCCAGCGCGCCGTTGCGCTGGTGCTGGCGGGGGCTCCGCTGGCGCTGGTGCTCGGCGTCTTGCGCCCGGACGGCTGGCTGCTGGCGCTGCTCTGGGTGTTCGCGATCCTCGTTCTCACCGCCCTCGATGCCGCGCTCGCCCCGCAGTTGCGCGATGCCGATCTCGCCACGACCTTCCCCGGCTCGGTCGAGGTGGGTGACCGTGTCGAGCTTTCACCCGCTGGTGGCGGCGCGCTGCGCTATGCCGCCGATGTCGGTGCACCGCTCGATCCCACCGACTCCCCGCTCGCCTTTTCCGCCGCGCGCCGCGGGACCGCCAGCGTTGCGCGCATCTGGGGCCGCGTCGCCGGGCCGCTCGGCCTCGCATGGCGCCAGCGCAGCCATCCGATCGACGGCGAGGTACGCGTCCTTCCCAGCCTGCGCCCGGTGCGCGAACAGGGGATGCGCCAGTTCCTGCGGAGCCGCCAGTTCGGTACGCGCATCCGCCCCGACAGCGGCGACGGCACCGAATTCCAGTCGCTCACCGATTTTCAGGCTGGGATGGAGCGTCGCGCGATCGACTGGAAGGCTTCAGCCCGCCATTTCTCGCTGCTCGCGCGCGAATTCCGGACCGAGCGTGACAACAGCGTCGTCTTCGCGATCGATTGCGGGCGCGCGATGAGCGAGCCGGTCGCCGGCCAGCCACGCATCGACCGCGCCGTCTCCGCCGCGCTGCTCGCTTCCTTCGTTGCCTTGAAGTCTGGCGATCAGGTCCGGCTGTTCGGATTTGCCGGCCGTCCCAGCGCGGATTCGGGCAGCGTCAGCGGCACCGGCGGTTTCGCCACACTCCATCGCACCGCCGCAGGCATCGACTATGGCACGCAGGAGAGCAACTACACGCTCTCGCTCGTCACGCTGGATCAGCGGCTCCAGCGGCGCAGCCTGGTCATCCTCTTTACTGAATTCACCGACCCCACCGCGGCCGAGCTGATGATCGCCGCTGCGGCGCGGATGCTCAAACGCCACCGGATTCTGTTCGTGCTGTTCCACGATACCGAGCTCGACTCGATCCTCGATGCCCGGCCCGAAGAGGCAGACGACGTGATCCGCGCCAACATCGCACAGACGCTGATCCGCGAGCGCCGCATCGTCATCGAACGCTTGCGCCGCCTCGGCATCGACGTGCTCGAGGCTGCGCCCGACGACCTCGCCCTTGCGCTCGCTGAGCGCTATGTCCGGGACCGCGAACGCCCATGAGCACCGCTGCCACCTTTGGCGTCCGCCACTTCCGCGCCGAGCGCGAGGCCGACTGGCAGCGACTCGAAGCGTTGCTCGATCTCGTCGAGAAAAAGTCGCCCAAACGCCTCACCAACGACGATCTGGTCGATCTGCCACGTCTCTACCGCGCCACCCTCTCGGCGCTGTCAATTGCGCGCGAGACGTCACTCGATGCGTCGATGATCGCCTATCTCGAGAGCCTGTCCACGCGCGCCTATTTCATCCTCTACGGCTGCCGCGATCCGCTGTGGCGCCAGATAGGCAGCTTCTTTGCACATGGCTGGCCCGCCGCCGTCCGCGGCATCTTTGGCGAAACGCTGCTGATCACGGCCCTGTTCTTTGCCAGCGCGCTCGCGGGATATTTCCTCGTCGTCAGTGACCCCGCCTGGTTCAATGCCCTGATCCCACCCGAAATGTCGGGCGGCCGGGACATGAACGCCACCGCGGCGTATCTGCGCAACACCATCTATGGTGCCCCGGAGAAAGACGGGCTGGAGGTGTTCGCTACCTTCCTCTTCACCCATAATTCCCAGATTTCGATCATGGCGTTCGCGCTCGGCTTCGCCTTTGCCATCCCGACCTTCTTCCTGATCGCCAGCAACGGCGTCATGCTCGGCAGCATGTACGCCGTCTTCATGTCCAAGGGGCTGGGCTATGGCTTCACCGGCTGGCTGCTGATCCACGGCTCGACCGAGCTCAGCGCGATCATCCTTGCCGGCGCCGCCGGGCTCCATATTGGCCGCGCCGTCGCCTTTCCCGGGCAGCGTTCGCGCATGGCCGCCGCGGGCGAAGCGGGGCGTCGCGGCGCGCTGGTGATGATCGGGGTCGTCATCATGCTGCTCGTCGCCGGCCTGCTCGAAGGCTTCGCGCGCCAGCTCATTACCGACGATACCGCCCGCTACGCCATCGCCGCGACAATGTTCGCAATCTGGGTCTCCTATTTTGCGATGGGGGGGCGCCGCAAACATGGTTAAGCCTCGTAAGGACAAGGGCCCGAAGCGCAGCGACGTTCAGCGCCGCACGCGCGCGCTGGTGACTCCGGAGGGGGTGACGCTGCACCTTCGCCTCGCCAGCGCCGGATCGCGCGCGGGTGCCTTCACGATCGACGCCGTGATCATGCTGGTGATGCTGATCGCGCTCACCATCGGCGCGGTCATGCTGCTCGGCGGCACCGGCCACGCCAGCGCACCGATCATGATCTGGCTGCTCGGTTTCTTCCTGCTGCGCAATTTCTACTTTACCCTGTTCGAAAGCGGCACGCGCGCAGCAACCCCGGGCAAGCGCGCGCTCAAGCTGCGCGTCGTCGCGCGCGATGGCGGGCGGCTCACCGGCGGCGCGATCCTCGCGCGCAACCTGATGCGCGAGGTGGAAGTGTTCCTTCCTCTCATCTTCCTGCTCACCGCGCAGGCACAGGGGTTCAGCAACCGCTGGCTCGGGCTGATTGGCTTTGGCTGGACCGCCATCTTCCTCTTCATGCCGCTGTTCAACCGCGACCGACTGCGCGCAGGCGACTTGCTCGCGGGGACCTGGGTGGTCGAGAATGAGCGTCCGAAGATCGCCCCCGATCTGCTCGCGGCCAACGATCGCGAAGCGACGGACGCCTATGGCTTCACGCCGGAAGAGCTGGAGATCTACGGCCAGTTCGAGATCCAGCGCCTCGAAGACGTGCTCCACCGCAACGATCCCGACACACTTACCACCGTCGCAGCTGTCATCCGCCGCAAGATCGGACGTCGCGACGAAGGCGGCAACTGGAGCCACGACCACGCCTTCCTCGAAGCCTATTACGCCGCCGCGCGCCTTCATCTCGAGCGCCGACTACTGTTCGGCCAGCGCAAGCGCGACAAGTTCGATTCCGCCGGTTAAAGGACCGGCATGACCGACAGCACGCCCGCCACCGCACCCGAACCGAAACGCGATACCGCCGGCGTCATCGCGCCGCCGCCGCTGATCTATCTCGGATTTCTCGCGATCGGCCTGGCGCTCGAATTCTTCGTCGTGCGCACGCAGGGCCTCGACATGCCCGCATCGCTCCGCTGGAGCGTCGTCGCAGTCCTTGCGCTCCTGGGGATCGCAGCCATCGCTGCCGCCGTCCTGCGCTTCCGTCGCGCCGGAACCCCTGCCCCACCCTCGCGGCCGGCCACCGCCTTCGTCGCGCAAGGCATCTACCGCTTCACGCGTAACCCGATGTATCTCGGCATGACGCTGATCTACTGCGCCGCGGCCGTCGCCGCCGACGCGCCAGTAGTGTTCTGGGTATTCATCCCGCTCTCTATGACCATCCATTACGGCGTGGTCGTTCGTGAGGAACGCTACATGGCCGACAAGTTCGGCGCGGCCTATATCGACTACACCAACAGCGTCCCGCGCTGGCTCTAGGGAGCAGCGCAGGTCGGTAGACGCACTACCGGATTTGACCCGCCTCCGCGTGAGGCGGATACTGCGCCAATGACCCGACGTGAAATGATCCAGGCGGCAGCGCTGCTCGCCGGCGGCGGTGGTGCAGCCGCATGCACCTCGGCAACGCCATCCACCGACTCGCCGTCGGCGGCGCCGCGCTACGAAATGCCGCTCGAAAGCGCGCCGCACAAACGCACGCTGATGCAATGGCCCTTCGCGGTCGGGGTCTATGGCGCGCGCGATCTCGCTGCGGTGCAGTCGGTGATCGCCAGCATCGCCAACGCCATCGCCGAGTTTGAGCCGGTCGCGCTGCTCGCCGCGCCGGGCGCTCGCGGACTCGATCGCGCCCGTCTTAGCAGCGGAGTCGAAGTCTGGGATATTCCCACCGACGACCTCTGGTGCCGCGACAGCGGTCCAACCTTCGTCCGCGCCGGTGACGGCAGGAACGCTGTTGCGCATATCCGCTTCAACGGCTGGGGGAACAAGCAGCGCCACGCCAATGACGGTAGGATCGCAGCCGCCGTCGCGAAGCGTCTGGGCCTTCCGCTGATCGATAGCGGCGTCGTGGGCGAACAGGGCGGCGTCGAGCATGACGGCGCGGGCACGATGCTCGCCCATGCCAGCTGCTGGGTGAACGACAACCGCAATCCCGGCCTGTCCGCGGATCAGATCGCGGCGCGGCTTGGCACTGCGCTGGGCGCAAAGAAGATGATCTGGGCGCCCGGCGTAAAGGGCGCCGACATCACCGACTATCATATCGACTCGCTCGCCCGCTTCGTCGGCCCCGGCCGGGTCCTGATCCAGGTCGATGAGCAGATTGATCGCGACGATCCCTGGTCCGTCGCCGCGCACCAGACGCTCACCGTGCTCGAAGGGGCTACCGACGCACGCGGCAGCAAGCTGGAGATCGTACGCTTGCCAGACCCTGTCGACATCCGCTCCGACGACCCCGACTTCGTATCGAGCTACATCAACTATTATGTCTGCAACGGCGCGGTCATCGCCCCGCAATTCGGCGACAGGCCTGCCGATGAAGAGGCGCGCGAGACGCTGGCGGAGCTCTACCCGGGCCGGAAGATCGTCCAGCTCAATATCGACCCGCTGGGTGCGTCGGGCGGCGGCATCCACTGCGCCACGCAGCAGCAGCCCGCCTAGAGGCTATCTCCCGGAAACCTTCGCCGAAACCCCGTGCCGGGCGCGCTGTGTCGGAGCGGCGCCAGCTCAATCGCTCTTCGGCGGATTCCGGGCGGTCCGACCGAAGTGCGCGATGGTAATCCGCCCCGCCATGGTCACCTCGACTTCAGCCGAGTCACCATCCGCGGTCAGCACGAAGCTGTACGTCAGTCCATCCTGAGCCATCCGGGCTTCTCCGGCCTTCGCCGCGCCGACCACGCGCTGCGCGCGCCCGAAAAACCCGTTAAACAATGCCGCCGCTTCGCGCCCGCCCTGCCCGGTATAGCCCCCATCCGCCACGAACTGCTGAATAGCGAGCGAAGCACGGGTAAAGCCAGGCTGCCTGCCCAACGAAAACCATTCACGTATCGCCGTAAGGACCTGCTGCGGAGAGGGCAGGAAGCCCTTTACCTCCAGACCATCCAGGGCAGAGAACGCAGCCGGCAGCAGCGCCTGGATGGCAGCCTCTGCTGCAGCCGCACGCCTGCCGGGCGTCTCGGCACTGAGATCGGGCGTCTTCGTGTAGTCGCGGTAGAAGCGCAGATAGTCGGCGAACTCGGGGATGTTGTCCGCGTTATGAAGCGCAAAGGCAACTGCCTCGGCTGTGAGCGGGCCCACTACACCCACTTCACGCCGCAGGTTCAGCAGCAGCAAAAGGTCGCTCAGGCTTCGCGCCTGAAAGATTGGCTTACCCTCAACACCCAGAGCATTCAGGAACGCCGGGACCAGTTCAAAGTCCGTCTGCGAGACCAGCTGATGTCGCGCCAGGATCCTCACCAACTCGGGCGTTGGGCCACTCGCGCATCTCGCCAGCACCCGAAGCTCTTCGGGTCCCATGCCCATGAGTTTCAGGGGACTTACCATTAGCCCCGCGTCGCGCAGGAAGGAGACTGGCGTTCCGTGCAGACCCGTTTGCACTGCCGCCACCATCTCGGCAGTGTCCCGAAAATCAAAGCGGTGGGTTGTACAGCCGCTGGCCCAGTCGAACCACTCGGTACCCCCGTCGATGAGCCCGATGACCAGTCGTTCGTACTGCGACAGAGTACCGGAGTGAATTCGCCTGCCCGCAACCGTGATTGTCATGCGCGTCGCCCCTTCGGTGATCGGAGCGATCATGCTGGTGCGATGGCAGCATGCAAGTCGTTTCGCGGTTAATAAAATCCTTCTGGATCAACGGGATCGGAAGCTCACTTCCGGCAACCTGACAGCAGCCGGCGCTACCCTTCCCGCCGTCCGAAGAAATGCTCGACGATATGTTCGGCGATCCGCGCCGGGCGCAGCGTCTCGGCATCGATGCAGCACCAGCTCGACTTGACCTCGGCCAACACCTCGTCGCCACGGCGGATCACCGTCTCGTAAAAGGCGCGCACGCCCTGCACCTTCTCGAGCAGCACCGTCGCGACCACCTCATCGTTCAGAAAGGCGGGTTTGCGGTAAGTAATCTCATGCTTGAGCGCGACCCACAGGTGCTTCGCCACCTCTTCGCTAGGCGCCAGTTTCTGCCAGTGACTCAGTACGGCTTCCTGTACCCACTTCAAATAGCTGGCATTGTTCACATGCCCCATGAAGTCGATATCCGCCGGATCGACGGGGATCGGAACATCGAACGGGGTCGCAGCGCGGGTCATGACTTCACCTTAACGTAAACTACTGGAGCGCGCGAGAAGATTCGATTCCGACACCACACTTGAAGAAATTTTAGAACTGACGGTATGCTCTTCGCGATCAGGAGGATTGCCAACATGACCGACCTTCCCGAACAGGCGCGCCAGCTCTTCTCGACCGTCACCGAAGACGGACGGCTCGAACTCTCGCTCCGCGATGTTCCCGTCCGAACGCCGACGGGCGACGAAGTCCTGGTCCGGGTCGATGCCACGCCGATCAACCCCTCCGACCTTGCCGTGCTGCTGAGCGCGGCCGACGGCAACAGTTTCACCGCTACCCCGCACGGCGCAACTGCCCCCCTTCCCGAAACGATTCTTCGGGCGCTCGCCCCGCGCATCGGCAAGCCACTCCCGATCGGCAATGAAGGCGCCGGAACCGTTGTTGCTGCGGGTGACGATCCCGCAGCACAGGCCCTGATCGGCAAGACCGTCGCGGCGGCAGGCGGCGCCTTCTACGCGCAATACCGCCTGCTCCGCGCCCGCGAGTGTGCGCCCCTTCCCGACGGCGTCAGCGCCGAGGAAGGCGCATCGTCCTTCGTCAATCCGATGACCGCGCTCGCCATGGTCGGGACGATGCGGCGGGAGGGCTTCACCGGCCTCGTCCACACCGCCGCCGCCTCCAATCTCGGCCAGATGCTGGTCAAGCTCACGAAGAGCGAGGGCGTCCCCCTCGTCAACATCGTCCGCAGTCAGGCGCAGGCCGATCTGCTCCGCGATCTCGGCGCCACGCATGTTGTCGACAGCAGCGCCCCCGACTTCATGCCGCAGCTGATCGAGGCGATCGCCGAAACTCAGGCCTTCCTCGCCTTCGATGCGATCGGCGGCGGCAAGCTCGCCGGACAGATCCTCAACGCGATGGAGGCAGCCGCCGTCCGCACCAACCCCGCGAACGGCCCCTATGGCTCCAGTACGATGAAGCAGGTCTATATCTATGGCGGCCTCAACATGGCACCGACCGAGATCAGCCGCGGCTTCGGGATGCGATGGGGTGTCGGCGGCTGGCTGCTCACGCCCTATCTGATGGCCGCCGGCGCTGAGGAAATCGGCCGGATGCGCGCAAAGGTCGCGGCGGAGATCCGCACGACCTTCGCCAGCACCTATACCAGCCGCATCACCCTCGATCAGGCGGTGCAGCCCGACATCATCGCCGCGTACAACCGGCGCGCGACCGGAGAGAAGTACCTGATCCTGCCCAACGGCTAAGGTCAGGCCACCGCCATCAGGCTCGCATTACCCCCGGCCGCGGTGGTGTTGACCGATGTCGACACCTCCTCGACCAGCCAGTCGAGCCGCGGCGTGCCCGCCTGTGCCAGCACGATCGGTCCGGACAACGCTGCGATCTCAGCCAGCGCCGCCGTCCGCGCCGTCGCATCGCCCTCGATCAGCGCGCCGCTATATGGCCCCGCCTTGCGCCAGTCGTCCGACCAGCTCAGCCGCGCCGCCACACGCTCGGGCAACCCGGCCAGTTCGCCGCGCAATGCGGCATTACCGATCACCGCATGGTTGCCGGTCGCCAGCACCGCGGAAACCTGCGCGATCAGTCCTTCGCGGGTCTGCGGCAGCAACAGGATCGCGCCGCGCGGATGGAGCGTATAGAGATTGACCTCGCCCACGGGCCCCGGAAGCTCGACTTCGGCACCCACCAGCGACGCCTCGCCGGCTGCGCGCGCGGCCTCACCGCCTTCGCCCAGCCATAGCGCAAAGTCGCGCAATGCGGGATCGCTGCTGGCCGATGCGACACCCGGCGGCACGGTACCAGCCTGTACCAGCCGGCCAAGGTACAACGGCCCGCCCGCCTTCGGCCCCGTGCCCGAAAGCCCACGCCCGCCGAACGGCTGAACCCCCACCACCGCGCCGATGATGTTGCGGTTGATGTAGAGGTTACCTGCCTCGACCCGCTGGCTGACATGCGCGATCGTCTCGTCGAGCCGGGTGTGCAGGCCGAAAGTCAGGCCATAGCCGGTGGCGTTGATCGCATCGATCACCCGGTCGAGGTCGCGGCGCTTGTAGCGAACCACGTGCAGCACCGGCCCGAACACCTCGCGCTCGAGATCGGCGATGCTCTGCAGCTCGATGATCGTCGGCGGCACGAACGTGCCCTGCCCAGTCTCCCCCGCCAGCTCGATCTGCTCGACCGCACGGCCCATTCCAATCATCCGCGCGATATGGCCTTCGATACTGGCCTTGGCTTCGGCGGTGATCACCGGGCCGATATCGGTCGACAGGCTGTCGGTGCGCCCGATCGACAGCTCGTGCAGCGCGCCTTTGAGCATCGCCAGGATGCGATCGGCCACATCCTCCTGCAGGCACAGCACGCGTAGCGCCGAACAACGCTGCCCCGCGCTGTCGAAGGCCGAGGCGATGACGTCGCCGACCACCTGCTCGGCCAGCGCCGAGCTGTCGACGATCATCGCGTTCTGCCCACCGGTCTCGGCGACGAAGGGCACCGGCGCGCCGTCGACGGTCAACCGTTTCGCCAGTTCCTTCTGGATGATCCGCGCCACCTCGGTCGATCCGGTGAACATCACCGCCTGCGTCCCCGGCGCCGACACCAAGGCCGCACCGATCCGCCCGTCACCCGGCACCAGTTGCAGCGCCGCAGCCGGGATCCCCGCCTCGTGCAGGATCGCCACACCCTGCGCGGCGATCAGCGGGGTTTCCTCGGCCGGCTTGGCGAGCACGGTGTTGCCCGTCACCAGCGCCGCCGCGACCTGCCCGGTGAAGATCGCCAGCGGGAAGTTCCACGGGCTGATGCACGTCACCGCGCCCAGCGGCTTGTGCGCCGCGCCCAGCGTCGCGCGGGCCTGCGCGGCATAATAGCGCAGGAAGTCGATCGCTTCGCGCACCTCCGCGATCGCGTTGGGCGCCGACTTGCCGGCTTCGCGCATGATCAGGCCCATCAGGATCTGCATCCGATCCTGCATAATGTCGGCTGCACGATCGAGGCACGCGGCGCGCTCGGCAGGCGCCACCGCCGCCCAATCCGCCGCAGCCGCCTGTGCCGCCACAACCGCAGCCTGTGCGGCTTCCGGACTAACCTCGACCACCGTGCCCACGACATCCTTGCCGTCCGCCGGATTATACACCGGCCGCGAAGTGCCGATCCGGTCCGCCGGTTCCGCCGCCCAGCCCGCCGCCGCACTCGCCTTGAGCGCCTCCCCCAGCTCAGCCAGCACCGTCTCGCTCGACAGGTCCAGCCCGTCCGAATTGCGCCGCGCACCATACAGGTCCGTCGGCAGCGCGATCAGCGGATGCTTGGCGCCGACCACATCCATCGACCGCACCTGATCGACCGGATCGGCGACCAGCTCGGCGATCGACACCTCAGGATCGGCGATGCGGTTGACGAAAGACGAGTTGGCCCCGTTCTCGAGCAGGCGCCGCACCAGATAGGCAAGCAGCGTCTCGTGCGTCCCCACCGGCGCATAGATGCGGCACGGGCGGTTCAGCTTGGTCGCACCGACCACCTCGTCATAGAGCGGCTCGCCCATGCCGTGCAGGCACTGAAACTCATAATCGCCGATGGTGAAGTCCGGCCCCGCCATCTGATAGATCGTCGCCAGCGTCTGCGCATTATGCGTCGCGAATTGCGGGAAGATGCGGTCGCGGTTCGCCAGCAGCTTCCGCGCGCAGGCGATATAGGCGACGTCGGTGTAGATTTTCCGCGTATAGACCGGGAAGTCGGGCAGGCCGTCGACCTGGGCGCGCTTGATCTCGGCGTCCCAATAGGCGCCCTTGACCAGCCGCACCATGATCCGCCGGTCGGCGCGCTTCGCCAGATCGACGATCCAGTCGATCACGAACGGGCAGCGCTTGCCATAGGCCTGGACCACGAAGCCAAGCCCGTCCCAGCCTTTCAGGTCAGGGTCCAGCGCGAGGCTCTCAAGCAGGTCGAGCGACAGTTCGAGCCGGTCGGCCTCCTCGGCATCGACGTTGAAGCCGATGTCATACCCCTTGGCGAGTACCGCCAGCGCCTTCACCCGCGGCAGCAGCTCGCTCATCACCCGCGCGGCCTGCGCGCGCGCGTAGCGCGGATGCAGCGCCGACAGCTTGATCGAGATGCCCGGCCCGCCGACCACGCCGCGCCCCGCCGAAGCGGTCCCGATCGCACGCACCGCATTCTCGTAATCGCGATAATAGCGATCGGCGTCCGCCATCGTCGTCGCGGCCTCGCCCAGCATGTCGTAGCTGTACTGGAAGCCACGCGCCTCGAGCGCCCGCGCCCGCTTCAGCGCCTCGGCGATCGTCTCGCCGGTGACGAACTGCTCGCCCATCATCCGCATCGCCATGTCGACGCCACGGCGGATCACCGGCTCGCCCGCGCGCGCGATCAACCGCGTCAGCGCCGCCCCGAGCCCGGCGTCGTTGACGCTACCCGTCAGCTTGCCCGTGACGACCAGCCCCCAGGTCGCCGCGTTGACGAACAGCGAGCGCCCGTCGCCGATATGCGATTTCCAGTCACCATCCGAAATCTTGTCGCGGATCAGCGCGTCGCGCGTCGCATCGTCGGGAATTCGCAGCAGCGCCTCGGCGAGACACATCAGCGCCACGCCCTCCTGGCTCGACAGCGCATATTCCTGAACCAGCCCTTCGACGCCGGTGCCCTTGTGCTTGGCGCGCAGTGCCGTGATCAGCATCGTCGCGGTGATCCGCGCCGCCTCGCGCGTCCCCTCCGGCAGGCTCGCCTGCTCGACCAGCGGCGGCAGGCACTCGGGCTCGGGCCGGCGATAGGCACTGGTGATCGCAGCGCGCAGCGGGGTCCGTGGGCGGATCGGCGGGGCGAAATCGGCGAAGGGCGCGGTCATCGAAGGGCCTCGTGAACGGATGGTCGCATCACCATATCAGCTTTGCGCACCGCGATTGGACTTTTGCAGGTCATTCAGCGTATCTTTTTGCCTTCATTCGACGCCATCTGAAGGCAAACATGACCGATAAATCCGCCGATCTGGACATCTTCGACCGCAAGATCATCGACGTGCTGCGCGCCGACGGTCGCATCGCCATTACCGACCTCGCCGCGCGCGTGGGTCTCTCGAAGACACCATGCCAGGTCCGCGTGAAGCGGCTGATCGCCAACGGCACGATCCGCGGCTTCCGCGCGATCGTCGACCCGGTCCGGCTCGGCCTCGATCATATCGCCTTCGCCGAAGTGAAGCTCTCCGACACGCGCGAGGAAGCGCTCGCCGCCTTCCGCCGCGCCGTGCTCAAGATTCCCGAGGTCGAGGAATGCCACATGATCGCGAGCAGCTTTGACTATCTGCTCAAGGTGCGCACCGCCGATATCCGCCGTTATCGCGAGGTTCTGGGCGAACGCATCTCGAGCCTGCCGCACGTCGCCAGCACCTCCACCTTCGTCGCGATGGAGACGATCCGCGACTCCGGAATGGGTGGCGCTTAAGCTGACCTTCAGGTCGGCGTCCCTATATGCCCCTACGATGACCGTCCCCGCCGCCTCTCAGCAGACCAGCCGCCGCGCCCCATGGGCATGGTGGACGACGCTGCTCGCGATGCTGCTGGCGGTGCAGGTATCGGCCGGCGCGATCCGCCCTGCGACCCTGATCGAATCCGGCGCAGTTGCAGCCAGGCTTACCCTCCCCGCCCCGCTCGCCGCGCAGTTCCGCGACACCGGCCACGCGCTCAAAGCAGCGGGGCAACGTCTCAATGCCGCCAGGCCGGGTGACGGCCATGACGGCGCTGCACCGCCACTCCTCGCACTCGGCGCTGCCGTTGAGGCGCCGATCCTTGCGGCTGACCCGCTCTACACGCGCCTCGGCGCCGCGCCGCGGAGCGCGATAGCTTCCGGCGCCCATCGCGCCCGCGCGCCGCCGCTCGCCTGAGCGGCCAGCCGCACCAATCCACCGACAATTGAAACCGGCCGCCGCGTGCGGCCGCAGGCGCGTGCGCGCGCCCGACGAAGGATATTCCAATGGACGAACACAATGGCGCCGATCTCGCGCATCGCACCCGCATCGCCGGGCTGCTGGATCATCACCCTAACCTCCGCCCGGAAGAGACCGCCGAGATCCTGACCTTCCTCAAGACCGGGTCGATGATCGACATCGGCATGCTGCGCGGCGACCCCAATTATCGCGCAAAGATCGAGGCCGTGAAGGCCGCCAACCACCAGTCCTTCCGGCTCGGCATCGGCCGTTCGATCCTGATCGGGCTGGCGATCACCCTGCCCTTCTTGCTGCTCTGCTGGCTGATCGCCGACTGGGGGGCGTGAAGATGCAGCCCCGCCGCATCACGGTGCGGCGGGGTTTGCGCGATCAGGGAGCCGATCCGTTTAAACCGTTCTCGATGCTATTCCGATTGCGCGCCCGATGATCGCTCGACAGTTTCCACAATAACCTCAATGATCTTGATGATTAAACTCTGGAATCAGACACTTCTGCGAATGAACAATTATCATATTGTACGACCTGAATTGCTATATGTCGGACAGAATAGACTGGTTATCGGCTATCGTTAAAAGACGCATTGCCATCATTCCAGTTGCCAGATAGATTGATTGGCATCACAGTATAGAACTCCTGAGTCTTGTTCGCGTATTTGATCGTTGTTCGGAAAGGCATCCGAAATGACTTCAGAAGATGCGCCTGACGAAATTGACCATCTCGGCTTCAGATCGGCTGAATCCAGCCATCTTGATTCCGAAGATTCGCCGCAGAATTTCGAGACAAGTTCAGCTGAATCCCTGTTTGATTTCATATCCGGCGATTTGGTCGGCGACCTCGATTCGGTCGACGATGCCGAGTCGCGGGCAATGCTTGCAGAGCTTGCAACCACCCTGAGAGAGAGCGGCGCGCCGGCAGACTCGCTCGCGCGGCCAATCCGGATGGGTGATGCGCTGGTGGGACTGCGCCGACTCCCCTTTCTGACCACCCGTCTCGAAGGCGCTGCCCCCGCATGGAGTACCGGGCTGGCTGCCGAACGGCGCATCGGGCCGATCACCGACCGTCTCGGCCGCAGCATCTGGATCGACATCTATCGCCGGGTGCGCCAGCTGCGCTTCGTTCGCAGCCCCGGCGGCCCTCCTTTTCTCACTTTGCCCATCGTGCAGGCGAAATGGGCGGCGCGCGCCTCGACGCTGCGCGCGGGCCAGTCGCTCAACATCGCCGCGGGCAGTGTCTGGTTCGCGACCGGCCTCTTCTCCTCGGCGCCCGCGAATGTCTATTCGGGCGTCCGCATCGCGCGCGGCACCCTGCGCTTCTCCGCCGACCTTGCGCTCAATGACGACGAAGTGGTCGTGCCGGCGTCGGTATCGATCGAAATGGCGCTCAAGCTCGCCGCGCCGGCAGCCCCGGCTCCGGTGGCGGGCAGTGAATTCGCCGCGACGCACTTCGACCCACCCCAGGGCCTGGACATTGCAATCCGGCCTGCAGGCAGCTCGATCGCCGTGCGCGGCCCAGCCAAGCTCGGTGCATGGGGAGAGGAGGTCGCGCTCGCCCCGATCAACGGCGCCGCACAATATCGCCCCGACCTCCATCGGTTGGTGCTGCCGATGAAGCCCGATCGCGCCGATTTCGCGATCGATACGGTCGCGTCGCCGCTGTTCGTCCCGTCGGGGAAGGCCCGGATCGCGGCTACGGGCCTCGCGCTGCCCGCTGCGGTGATCGCGCCATCTGACCTCGGCGATGCCAGCGGCGTCGGCGCGCTGATGCTCGAACTCAAGCGGGGTCTTTCCGCCAAATGGCAAAGCCAGCCGCACGCCGTCCATCTCGGCCCGTCATTGCTGCTGCTCGATGAATCGCGTCTCGCCTTCTCTGGCCATTCCGTGCGCGCGACGGGAAGTACGGCGCGGCCCGAACTGACGCGAATGTCCGCACCGGCGACACTGGCTTACACCCAGCTCAACGAAACTGCAGTCCATTATCTGACCGGCGCCGATGGCAGCGAATCCGTCGCCTTTGCGGCGGAAGTCGATGTGCGCCTGCCCAAGCCGGTGGACGTCGCCGGGAACCGCGTCGGCGTTCGCCTGCCCGCGGCACTGGTCGTGATCGCGGACAGCCCGGTCGGGGTGCGCACGCTGATGCTGATCGGTCTCGCGCCGCCGCAGCCGCACGAACGCGCGATCGCCTTCGCCCTCACCAACGCCGTGATCCGCGCATCGCGTCCGCGCGGCTTTTTTCTGCTCGGCCGGATCGAGAGCGATAGGATCGTCGAGGCGCTCGCGCTCACTGCCTATGAACTGCGCGGGCTGCTGCCGTCGCTGCCCGATCCCTATGCCGCCAATTCGGGGCTGGGGCAGCGCTTCGGCGCAGCCCGGCAGGGATATCTGCTCAGCCATTTCCACTTCAACGCGACCGACGAGACGCTCGGCTTCCGGCTGCCGGCCGGGGTTGCGGTCGATCCGCCCGTCGCCGGTCCCGGTTTCGCGACCGGACAACACGCCGCCGCGTCGATCGAGCTCAAATCGGCCAGCGCCGCCGCGCCGCCTGCTTATGGCGACATGTTCGACTTCGAAAAACAGCCCAAGATCGTGCTGCTTGACGTCTCGACCAATGCCAGCCGTTTCGGCATCGCGGTCCGCCCCCCGCGCGCTGCCGATCGCAAGAGCACCTCCCAATTCCCGCTGCGCCCGCCGCAAGTGCAGGGGCTGGACCTGTCGATCGACGGACGTTTCCTCACGCTGCTGACGCTACCCGCGGTGCAGTGGGAGCCGGTGAAGGCATTGCCCGGCCCGGAGCCCTTCCCCGACGAAGTGCGGTTCGCCAACAGCGGCGTGCCGACGACGGTCGACGTGCCGAGCGTCGATCTGGTCCCGATCAATCCGCTCGCCGCCTACCGGAGCATCGTCGACAATTTCGCGCAGAATGATCCGCGGCCCTCGCGCGCGCGCTTCACGCTCCCCTTCGGAATGCTGGCGCAGGCGCGGCTGGCCCCGGCTTCTCCCGCCGGGCGCGGCGCTCAGGTCGGCGAGGTGCGTCCCGCAAGCGCCGATCTGGAGGGCGCTCACCAGCTTCGCCTCGAAGCCGACGATCCGACACTCCCGCCGGGCGAGACCCCCGCGCTTCCGGGATTCACCGCGCAATTGCCGGTTGCGCTGCCAGTTAATGGCGATCCGCCCGTCAGCATCCTCGGCAACTCGCCCACGATCATCTTCAACGGTTATCTGGGGTTCGGCGGCGTCAATCCGCTGGTCCCGGTGACGCGGATCGACCTGTCCGGCCATGGCGAAAGCCTGTTCAGCGCCTGGGCTAATCCCGACGAGCACGGGGTCGATGTCTCCAAGGCCGAGTTTCAGGTGCTCAACGGCCGCGCCGCGCATGAGGTCGTCCAGGTCCGCAGCTTCCTTCTGCCTTACTTCATCCCGGTCGTCCGAACGATCACGCTCGAACGGCGCGGCAACGCCGTCTTCACCCGCGAGGACAGCGGCTGGATCGCGGTCCGCGACGGCCTCTACCGCGCCTCTCCGGCCAGCGGGGTCGTCACGCATCCGGGCGTCGTCCAGCGCGCGACCCGCGTCACCAACATCCGCGAAACCGGAACCGCCTTCCCCGTCGCGGGGATCCAGTTTGTCGCGGCCTATTTCGACGCCGACCTGATCCTCGACGGCGCCGCCGCGCCGGTGCCTGCACGCCGCCAGATCGGCTATATCCGGCTCACCCCCGGCATCCCTGACCTCACCCCCGCGCTCTACGCCGCGCTGATCGAAGCGGTCGGGCCGATGGGCGGAGCGATCGACGCCAGCATCGCGATCGGCGGCGGGCGACAGCGGATGCGGTTGCACCGCGTCGGGGTCGGCGTCGCGGGTCCCGAATTCGCGATGGCGGCATGGGGCAGCCTTGCCTTTCCCGGCGGCGGCGACTGGTCGATCCTCGAAGCCGATGATGCGGCCGAGGCTCCGGCGAATGTCGCCGCCGATCGCGGCCTCCCGATCATCCGGCAGGGCGCAGCGGGCATGCCGACCGCCGCCGCCTATCGCTTCGCCGACCCCGAAGATCTGTTCGATGAGGCGTCGCCGCAACGCGACTATGGCATCCTCCACTCGATGGGGACGCAGCGCGCCTTCTTCCGCCGTCCGCGCATCGAAGCCGCGTCGCCGCACCGCATCGTGTCGAGCCAGCGTCCGGTCCTCGCCGATCCGCTGATCCTCGCGACTGCCACCGGCCCCTTCCCGCTGCAGAGCGACGCCATCCCCTTCCCGTCGGCAGCCTTCGCACTCGAGGCACGCCCGGACGGCACCTGGCGGCTCGATGCGCCCGCGACCTTCCCCGCCGGGGTACCGCGCCGCACGATCCGCACCGCTGGGACGGTGCGCAGCGACATCGATTATTCGGGCGCCACGGTCACCTACACGCTCGACACTGCCAGCCCCGCGCCCTGGCGCTTTCGGCTGCAGAATGCGGTCAAGATCATGGCGCATACCGCGATGGGCGACCTCATGTCGCTCGCCGCCGATGTCGATGCACAGGCCGGCCGCGCGACGAGCTTTGCCGATCCCAAGCTCAAGATCGGCGGGCCGTTCGACATCGTTCAGGATCTGATGACGATCCTCGAGGATCTCGGCATCCCGGCGCGGCCGGACGTGCGCATGACCAACAAATGGGGGCTGAGCGTCGGGCTCACCATCCCGTTCGTCGATGCCACGGGTGAGGATTTCAAGGTTATCCCGGGCGAGCCGTTCCCGACGATCAAGTTCGCCGATACCGGCATCAAGATCGAACTCGCGGTCGCGCCCGAGGCCGACGAGGCCGTCATGGAACTGGGCGGTTCGCCCATGTTCGCGATCAAGTCGATCCCCGGCCTCTATGTCGTCGCGATCATCAAGTTCAAGCTGCAGCTCTCGACCGAGACCGGGACGACCTATGGCTTCCTGATCGGCGTCGGCATCGCCTACAGCCTCGAAGCGGGACCGTTCGAGCTCAAGGGCCTGTTCGCGATCACCTTCTTCGCGGTGTTCGGCGATACCGTGCTCGGCTACGGCGTCGGCTTCCTCGTCAAGATCTCGGCCGAACTCCCGCCGATCGTCGCGATCGAGATTTCGCTCGAGGGCAAGCTCGCGCGCCTGATCGCGCAAAAGGATTTGCCCGACGAAACGGTCTTCCAGATCGCCAAGCTCGTTTTCGCGATCGAAGTCTCGATCTTCCTCGTGTTCAGCATCTCGCTCGAGGTTGAGACCAAGAAGGTCGAGGTGGTCCGCGGACCGCTGCTCGAAAGCGATGCCCCCGATGTCCTCTGACCGCCCCCGGAGCAGGAGCTGACGATGCCGCTGCCGATCCGCCTGATCCTCCTGCCGTTTCTGCAGGGCTATGATGGTACCGATCTGTCGCTGCGCCTGCTGGTCGCACCGCAGACCGACCCGACTGCGCCACCCTCGCCGGGAATGACGCCTTATGTCGCGACCGATTTCGAGTTCGAGCTGCGCTTCATCGCCGATCTGTCGCAGCTTCCGACCTTTGGTGCTGCGGCGACAAGCGTCGACCAATCCTCGCCGGCGCCTGCCAACGCCGCTGCGATCTGCGCGGCGCTCAACGCGCAATTCTCGATCGACGCCAGCGCCGGACCGGTGGATGGCCGCATCGGCGCGCCGCGCATCCTCAAATATGCCCCGCCCGCTTATCGCCTCGCGACCGGCTATGGCGGCGACAACCCCTATCTGCTGACCGACGACAGCTATCGGTGCGCGATCAACGCGCCGATCCCGCCGGGTACCTCGGTCAAGGTCGAGCCGCCGGTCATGTCGTGGGGCAAGGTGCTCGCGCAGGCGCTGCGCCAGCCGCTGCTGGCCGAAACCATCGGTCTCGTCCGCCCCTTCAGCGTCACGCCGCCAGCCGACATCGTCACCGATGGCGGCTGGCTCTACGTCGTGCCGAAACCGGGCAGCCCGTGGAGCGGGCTTGCAGGCATGCCCGGCGCGATGCGCTGCTATGCCGCGCGCATTCCACCGCTCGACGCGCCCCGTCCGCTGTTCACGCCTGTCCTCTTCCCCGTGGCCGCCACCGTCCCGGCCGGTGTGGCGTGGGACGATCTGTTCCGTGAATCGATCGAATATGACGACGGCTTCGCCAAGGCCGTCTATGTGCGGCAGCCGCCTCAGGCCGATCCGATCGCCGACGAGGAGGGCGACCGCCCCGCCGAGGACCGCGGCATCCAGATCGGCTGGGACGACGAGCAGATCGTCACCTGGTTCAATCGTCAGGTCGACAGTTCGGCAAGCGCCGCCGACGCGCCGATGGGGGTGATGGGCTATCGCATCGATGCCCGCGAGGCCGGCGGAACCGACTGGGACTCACTCGTCCGCGTCAACACCGCCGTCCAGCTTGGCGGCAACGATCTGGGCGACGCCGAACTCGACTGGCGGATCGAAGTCGCGCCCAACCGGTTGATGGGCGACCTCGCCGGACGCAGCTGGCTCCCCAGCTATTTCACCGCATGGACGGGTCGCTCGCTGATCGGGATCGACACGCTCGCCGCGCAGTTGCGCGGCGTGACCCCGTCGGTCGGTGCGGTAGAGGGCCTGCCGCCGCTGACATCGCTTCGCTACGGGCGCAGCTATGAGTTTCGCGTGCGCTTCAACGACCTCACCGGCGGAGGCCCCTCGGCAGGGGATGATCGCCGCAATGGCGGCGCCCAGCCGGTCGCGACCATCGATTTCCGCCGCCATGTCCGCCCAACCGGCACTTCGATCAACCCAATGCTTCCGCTCGAGGCTGACGAATCCGATCCCCCCGCAAGCCTCGAAGTCTCACGCCCGCTGCTCGGCTTCCCCGCCTGCCTGATGGCGGGAGGCGCGGAGGCCGATCTGCTCGCCGACATTGCCCTTGCCAAACTCGCCGACCGCGCGCCCGGTCTTCCCGACCCGGATGTCGACCAGCTCGAAATTGTCGTCGAGGTTGCGACGCCCGAACCGGGCGCGGCCAACCGCTACCTGCCGCTCTACACCGTCACCCGCGCCTATCCGGCCAGCGGTCCGCTCACGCTCGATTTCGAGTGGACCGACATTGCCGATGCCCGCGACCTGCCCGTCGCCGCGGCCGGTCCGATCGCCTTGCCGACCTCGCGCAACGTCCGCCTCCAGCTGACCCCGCTCGCTGCGGCGAAAACCGATTATTATGCGGGTGAGGATGTCCGTCGTGGCCAGACGCGCATGACGGTGATGCGCGCACCGGCGCGGGACGAACGCGATCTGCTCTCGCAAGGCGGCAGTTCGCTGATCGAAGGGTTCTTCCTGCAACCCGCCGAACCCGCCTCTCCGGCGCTCGCGGCAGCACAGAAGAGTGCGGGCCATGGCGCGCTGCTCGGCGACGATCCGCTCGGCCGTCTCGCCACCGCGCTCGATCTCGATCGTAGTGGCGCCACGCTGCGCGCGCGGCCGGGCCAGCGGCTGATCATCGGCGCCAGCTCCATGCTGCGCCATGTCGTCGGCCCAGACGGCGCGAGCCTCAGCTTCGCCACCGCGAACGAGATGACGCGCCTCTGGCTAGTTGCCATCGTCCTCAAGCTCGATCGCGACTGGAGCTGGGATGGGCTCGACTATCTGCGCATCGAGCGCGACGGACGCGAGGTCGGCCGCGTGGGTGGCAGCACCAGCGCCGGGCACGAAGCCGAAGGCGATGCCGAGCGCGACAGCTCGACGATCGTCTTCCTCGATGCCATCGATCCCAAGCCTGCAGGCGGCGCGTTTCCGCGCCCGCTCGATCCCGAATACCGGGTCACCCCCGTCTTCCGCACCACGCCCAGTCAGGAGGATGCACCGATCGAGGCAGACATCCTGCTCCCGGTGACCACCCCGCCGGCGCAGGTGCCCAAACTGGTGTCCGCCGGGCTGGCCCTGTCCCCCTATCGCCGCGATCCTGCCTATGCCGCGTCCGAAGAACGGCAAAAGGCGGTGTGGCTCGAATTCGACCGCCCGCCCGACGATCCCGAGGATCGCTTCTACGCGCGCGTGCTGGCGAGTGCGCCCGATCCCGTGCTGACCGACCAGATTCAGGATGTCGCCGACGTCTGGGATCTGCCGCTTCCGATCGATCCCGAACCGATGCGCCGCGTCGTCCCCGGTCAGGGCGACGATCGCGCGGGACAGGGCAGCATGCAGTTGCTGCTGCCCACCTCCAGTCCGATCCATTTCCTCTTGCCGCTCCCGCCCGGCCTTACGCCAGATGCCCCCGAGCTGTTCGGCTTCTTCACCTATGAATTCCGGGTCGGCCATTTCGGCATCTGGACCACTGCACAGGGATTCCCCGGCCGGGCGCAGCGCGTCTCCGGGCTCCAGCACGCGCCGCCCCCGCTCGCCTGCGCGGTCACACGCACCAAGAGCCGCCTTACCGTCAGCGCCGCCTTTGCCGAGCCGGTGCGCGACGGACGCCCAGTTCGCCCGACGCCGCCGGTCACCGATCTGTGGGCGCTGCTCTACGCTCGGGTCCATCAGGCCGACGATGCCGACCGGCGCAACATCCTGCTGGGAACACGGCGGCTCGATCCGCCGCGGCGGCGAAAACAGCCACGCGGCAGGGGTGGCATCGATGCGGCCAGAGCGGGCGCCGACGGCAAGACCGACTGGTCAAGCGCAGAGATCACCGCAGGCCTCGCCTTGCTGACGCTCGGCCCCGACGCGCCGCTTAGCTGTCTGGTGGTCGAAACGCTGCCCGGCGAAGCGCCCTATCCGGACCCAGTCGCCGGTCAGCTCGGCTATGAACGCTTCCTGCGAACCTCGCCCCTGACAAGCATCCCGCCCATTTGCTGAGCAGGGTGTTTGAGGCCGGCCAGTTCCCCCCGAACTGGCCGGCCTGATTCTAGGAGCCTGTCGCGTCCACGCGAACCGTGCCGACTTGCCGGATATCCTCCGACGACGCCCCCGCCAGCACACGATAGGCGCCCGGCCGGACGCGCCAGCCGCTCGCCTTGACGTCGTAGAAAGAGAAAGCGCGCGGATCGAGCGTCAGCGTCACCTCGCGCTTGCCGCCCGCTGGGATCGCGACCTTCTGGAACGCCCGCAACGCGCGCGTCGGCTCACCCGCCACCGGTTCGACGGGTTCGATATAGAGCTGCACGACCTCCTGCCCCGCGCGTTTGCCGGTGTTGCGCAGCGTGAGCTTCACCCTCACCGGCTTCGCGTCCGATACGCTGGCCGGAACCGTGAGCGGCGAATAGGCGAAGCTGGTGTAGGACAGCCCATGGCCGAACGGGAACAGCGGCGTCACACCCCGCGCCCGATAGCCGCGATAGCCGACCAGCAGCCCCTCCGAATAAGCGCTCTTCGACGTCTTGAGGTCGGCGGTGTCGTCCTCGCTCCGCGCCGGGAAGGTTACCGGCAGCTTGCCCGACGGATTGACCTTGCCGGTCAGCACATCGGCCAGCGCCGCCGCACCGCCCTCTCCGGGAAGCCACATGCTGACGATCGCGGGCGCCTTTTCGTGCCAGGGCATCGTCATCGCCGCACCCGAATTGACCACCACCGCGGTCTTCGGATTGGCCGCGGCGATCGCCTCGACCAGCCGGTTCTGCTCGCCGGGCAGGTCGATATTGGCGCGGTCATAGCCCTCGCCCTCGGTCGTCGAGGACGAGCCGATCATCACGATCGCCGCATCCGCGCCCTTCGCTGCGGCAACCGCCGCATCGAACGAGGGCTGCGGCTCGCGCACCCCGAAGCTCAGATTCTCGTAGGGCGTCCCGCCATTCGCGTAGTCGATCCGGATCGGATAGCCGCGCCCCGCTTCCAGCGTCACCTGCACCGTCCGGCGCGGCACCGGGAAGCCGAGTACGTCGCGATTGTCGGGAATGACCTTGCTCGCCTTCTCCAGAATGACCTTGCCGTCGAGCGTCACCCGCGGCGTACCGGTGCCGCGCACGCTGAACTCGTGCACCCCGCTCGCGCGCGGCCAGAACATCCCGTCCCAACGAATCGCGGCATAGCCGGTCGCCTTGGGGCCCGCGACATTGCCGCTGATCCAGCGCACGAAGCGCGTGACACGCTCGGTCTTGACCGGCGTGCCGCTCGCATCCCCGGTCATGAAATAGCTGCCCGTCAGCCCGGTCTCGCCGCGCTTGCCGTCCGGGCTGAACAGCCTGGCGTCGGCGGCGGGCGGCGTCTCCTCATTATCGACGCCCTTTTCATAGGTAATCCGCACCCCCGGCAGCGCCGCCCGCAGCGCATCGAGCGGGGTCTGGGTCTCGAACGGTACGACGTTCGAGCTGCCGCCGCCCTGCATCCGTACGACATCGGCATTGGGGCCGATCACCGCGAGCGATTTGATCGAGCGGTCGAACGGCAGCACGCCATTATTCTTGAGCAGGACCATCGCCTCTTCGGCCGCCTTGCGCGCGATTGCGGCCTGACGCAGCGGAGTCGCCGACGCCTCACGCGATGCGCCGCGCTCGATCACGCCGCTGCGTACGATCAGCCGGACCATGCGCCGGGCATTGTCGTCGATCTGCGCGGTGCTGACCTTGCCCTCGGCAACCGCGGCCTTGAGCTTGTCGCCGAAATGCTTGGGTGGCCCCGGCATCTCGAGGTCCATGCCGGCATTGACCGCGTCGGCGGTCGCGTGCGTCGCGCCCCAGTCGGACACGACGAAGCCCTGATAGCCCCATTCTTTCTTGAGCAGGTCGGTCAGCAGCCAGCGATTCTCGGCGGCGAAAGTCCCGTTGATCTTGTTGTACGATGCCATCACCGACCAGGGATCGGCCTCACGCACCACCATCTCGAACGCGGGGAGATAGATTTCGCGCAGCGTGCGCTGATCGACGATCGAATCGACGACGAAGCGGTAACTCTCCTGATTGTTCACCGCGAAATGCTTGAGCGAGACGCCAACCCCTTCGCCCTGCACGCCGCGCACATAGCCAAGGCCCATGCGCCCGCTGAGCCAGGGGTCCTCCGAATAGGTCTCGAAATTGCGGCCCCAGCGTGGGGTGCGGACGATGTTGACGGTGGGCGCGAGCAGGACGTCGGCGCCATGCGCCTTGGTCTCGCGCGCCACCGCCGCGCCGACCACGGCGGCGAGATCGGGATTCCAGCTCGCCGCCAGTGCGACGCCGACGGGAAAGACCGTCGCCGGCTTGCCGTCGGGCGAGCGCACGCCGGTCGGCCCGTCGGTCATCTTCACCGCCGGGATGCCAAGGCGCGGGATCGGGTTGAGCGCCATCGAAGATTCACCCGCGAGCAGCAGAATCTTCTCGTCAAGCGTCAGCCGTGCCATCAGGTCCGCGACCCGCGCCTCCAGCGATGCCTTCGCATCGCGATAGACCGGTGCGGCCTCCTGCGATCCGGCCGGCGCCGTCGTGGCGAGGGTCAGTGCAATTGCCGCACCCAATCTCATTTGATCGCAGCCAGGCTGGCTTCGGTCTTGGCGAGCAGCTCGTCGGTGAGCTTGCCGTCCGAATAGGGCTGGAGCTGCTTGAGGCCGAGGCCCTTGATCATCTCGAGCTGGGGCAGCTGGGTCAGGCCCGGCAGTTCCTTGTCGAGCACGGCCTTGGCCGCGTCGTTCGCGAGCAGCTCACCGATCGGCGTGTCGAGGTTGAACTTGGCCGCCGGCTTGGCGGCATCAGCAGCGGGCGCAGCCGGTGCGGTTTGAGCCACGGCGACGGCGGGGACGAGCAAAGCCGCCCCTAGCATGAGGTGCAATTTCATCACTGGTTCTCCTTGGTTTCGGCGATTTGCACGCCGGATTGGCTGCCGAGCTCGGCGATCATCGCCTCCCGGATCAGGAATTTCTGGACCTTGCCGGTCACGGTGGTCGGGAATTCAGCGACCACACGGATGTAGCGGGGCACCTTGAAGTGCGCGATCTGGCCGCGGCAGAAGTCGCGGATGCTTTCGGCGTCGGCCTCCGCCCCCGCGCGCAGCCGCACCCAAGCGCACAGTTCCTCGCCCATGCGCTCGTCGGGCACGCCGACCACGGCGACGTCCTCGATCGCGGGATGGCTGTAGAGGAAGCCCTCAATCTCGCGCGGATAGATGTTCTCGCCGCCGCGGATGACCATGTCCTTCAGGCGTCCGACGATGTTGGCATAGCCTTCATCATCGACCACCGCGAGGTCACCGCTGTGCATCCAGCCGTCAGCATCGATCGATTCCGCGGTGCGCTCCTGCTCGTCCCAATAGCCGTGCATCACCGAATAGCCGCGCGTGCACAGCTCGCCCGGCTGGCCCACGGGGACGATATTGCCCTCGGGATCGACCAGCTTGCTTTCGAGATGCGGCTGCACCCGGCCGATCGATCCGGTGCGCCGATGGATCGGATCGTCGAGCGCGGTCTGGAAGCTCACCGGACTGGTTTCGGTCATGCCGTAGCCGATGGTGACGTCGCGCATATGCAGCCGGTCGATCACCTCACGCATCAGCGGCTCGGGACAGATCGCGCCGGCCATGCAGCCGGTGCGCAGCGAAGTCAGGTCAAGGCTGTCGAACACCGGATGCGCGAGCATCGCGATGAACATCGTCGGCACGCCGTAGAGCGCGGTGCAGCGCTCCGCCGCGACCGCGCGCAACGCCGCCTCGGGATCGAAGCCGGGCGACGGATAGACCATCGCCGCGCCGTGGCTCAGGCTGGCAAGATTGCCCATCACCATGCCGAAGCAATGATAGAGCGGCACCGGGATGCAGATGCGGTCCTCCGCGCTGAGTCCCATGCCGCGACCAACGAAATAGCCGTTGTTGAGGATGTTGCGGTGGCTGAGCGTCGCGCCCTTGGGCAGACCGGTGGTGCCGCTGGTGAACTGGATATTGATCGGATCGCGAGGATCGAGATCGTCCGGCAGAGCGCTGGCCGGATGCGCCGCGACATCGGCGAAGGACAGCCAGCCCGTCCGTTCGCTCTCGCCGATCAGGATGCGGTCACGCAGCGTCGGCAGCCGTTCCGGTCCCAGCGCCTCGATCATCTCGGCATAGGCACTGGTCTTGAAGCTCTCAGCCGCGACCAGCGCGCTCAGCCCCACCTTGTTGACCGTATATTCGACCTCGGACAGGCGATAGGCCGGGTTGATCGTCACCAGGATCAGCCCCGCGCGCGCTGCCGCAAACTGGGTCAACGTCCATTCGGCGCAATTGGGCGACCAGATGCCGATCCGCTCGCCGGGCTTCAGACCCAGCGCCAGCAACCCGGACGCGAGCGCATCGGTCCGCGCGAGCAGTTCGGCGAAGCTCCAGCGGATGCCCTGCGCGACCGAGACGAGCGCGTCGCGCTCGCCCCATATCGCCGTCGCGCGCACCAGCGCCTCGCCGATCGTATGCTCGATCAGCGGCGGCGTATCGGTGCCGCGCACATGGCTGAGGCCGGGCGTGACGAAGCTCATTTGCCCGGGACCTCGCAGGTGAAGCTCGCGGCATCGTCGGTCGAACCCTTGCCGTCCCAGCGTGCGACCTTGGGCCAGGCGCAGAGCGGGCGCGTGCGCTGCGCCTTGGCGGGGAAGCCGAGATAGCCGAACATGTCGTTGTCGAACTTGGTCGCGACGATCCGCTCGGGCGCAGGGCCGCCCTTATGCCAGCTGTCGAGCGTGCCGAGCGCGTCGAACACGTTCGGACCGGGACCGGCGAGGCAGTGCGACATGCCCGGCGCCATGAACAAACGGATGCGGTCACGGGCCTGCGGATCGGCGGCGAGTACGCGACCGACAAAGCCGATCGTGTTCTCCGGCGGGATCGCCGCGTCCTGCCAGCCATGATACATCAGCAGCTTGCCGCCGCGACGGAAGAACGCCTTGAGATCGGCGCTCTCGATGTCGAGTTCCTTGCCGAGCTTCGCCCTGGCCAGCGCATAATCGCTGGCAAGGTTGAAGCGCGAGGCCGTCCAGTCCGGGTTGCTGTGGACGAAGTAGCGGAAGAACTCGCCCGAGAATTTGGCGTGCTGCGAGTCCGCAGCGGTCAGCCACATCCCCCAAGTGCCCGGCTCGCCCTCTGCCCCCGGCGCGAAGCCCGGGTAGAAGGGTTTGCCGTCAGGCCCTTTCGACCCCTGATAGAGGTGGCGTGCGGCCGCGACTTGCGCCGGGGTCAGGCATTCGCCGGTCGCGCCGGGCTTGCACTGAAGTTCTGCCGGGTCGAAGCGGCACACGCGCGGATTTTCGATCACGCCATCGGCGACGCCGTCGAGCTTGTCGCACTTGGCGAGCGACGCGGTCTGCAGCAGCTTGAGCTGGGCCAGACCAAGCGTGGCGCCGGGCTGGCGCAGCACCTGCGCATTGCTGGCGAAGGCGCTGGCCATGCGCGTCCACGGGATAGCGGGCGCGCCCGCGATGATCGCGTCATAATCGTCGGGGAAGCGCTGCGCCTCCATCAGTGCCTGACGCCCGCCGTCCGAACAGCCATGGAAATAGCTCGCGGACAGCGGCTCCAGATAATAGGCTGCGATCACCTGTTTCGCAGTCTGCGCGGCGACATGGTTGGCACGCCAGCCATAGTCCTTGATCTTCTCGGGCGCGTTCAGCGCCCAGCTGCCATCGACGTCGCTCTTGCCGAAATGCCCCATGTCGCTGCCGACCGAGGCATAGCCCCGCGCCACCGCGCCGCGCATCAACAGCGCCGGGATGCCGAGATTGGCGCCGAAGCCACCATTGCCCGCGCCCATCAGCTTGCCGTTCCACGCCATTCGCTCGGGCAGCCACACCTCGACCTTGATCGAGGAGCCTGGAACCGGGGTCATCACCGCCTGCACGCGGCAGAAGGCTGCGGCGGCGGGCAAGCCCGGCATGCCCGGGCCGGTATCGACCGGGCCCCCGATCGTCAGCGGGGTCGCGGCCTCGATCTTGCCATTGGCCAGTACGCGGCCGGTCAGCGCGGCGCAGCTGGCAACAGCAGGCCCCGGCGGCGGGACCAGCGTCGGCGTCTGCGCGCGCGTTGGCGTCTGCGCGGTTGCCGATCCCATGACGAGCGCGAGCGCGCTCAAGGTTGCGAAGCGGATCGCCTTCATTTCTTGAGCACTCCCAGGGAATTCATCCATGCCTGCATGCGATCGGTCCACACGTCGCTCGGCTTGTCCTGACGCTTCATGCCGAAGCCGTGGCCGCCGCTGGCGAAACTTTCGAACTGCGACCGGGCACCGGCGGCACGCCACGCCGCGTCGAGTCGCGCACTGTCGCCGCGCGAGATCTTGTCATCATCGGCCACCGCGACAAACAGCGGCGGTGCCTTTTTGGGTGCGACGATCGGATCGGGCAGCAGGCCGGGATAGATGGCGGCGGCGAAGTCCGGGCGCGCATCCGGCTTGTTGGCCAGCATCGTCCACACCGTGACCGCGCCGCCCGCCGAGAAGCCCATCAGACCGACCCGGTTCGGTTTGACGCCATAGCGCGCGGCGTTGGCGCGGACGTAACGCACCGCCTGCTCGCCGTCCGCCGTCGCCAGCGGGCGCAGCGGTTCGACCGCCTTGGACAGTTCGGGCAGGTTGGTCATGTAGCGCAGCATCGCGAACGGCAGGTCGCCGCCCGTCTTGAGCAGGCGATAGCGCAGCACGAAGGCGGTAACGCCGCGCTCGTTGAGCCATTGCGCGACCGCCTCGCCCTCATTCTCGATCGACAGCAAATGGAAGGCGCCGCCGGGTGCGACGATCACCGCGGTGCCGTTCGCTTTCTTCGGGTCCGGCCGATAGACGGTCAGCGTCGCATCCTGGACGTTGGTGACGACGATGCCGAACGGCGCGCGCTTTTCCCGGTCACCGGGCGATGCGGCGGTCTGGTTCGGCCACAGCCGCACCACTTCCTGCGCGGAAGCGGGTGCCGCGACCGGCATCAGCGCGACGGTGACGAGCACGGCGAGCGCGGCAAATCCAGCCAGAATGCGCAGCGTGATCTTCTTCATTGCGAGTCTCTTACCTTGGCGATGGCGGCGATCGGCGGGGTCGCGGCGGGTGCCATCGCGGTCTGGTCAATGCCGATTGCAAGTAGCGCGGGTTTGACGGGATCGAACCGCGACCACGCCGGAGCACCCTTGCCGTTGGGATCGCCGGTGCGAGCAAAACTCGTCCAATAGGTCATGAGCTGCGCCGCCGCTGCGCGATCGGCTGCGGTGGCATCTGCAGGAAGGTTGCCGAACTGGAACGGCACGTCGCTGGCGTGCGCGGCGCCCTTGCCGGCCTCGCGCTTGGCTTCCGTGACATAGCCGAAGCGGTAGAGCCAGGTCGGCGATCCGGCCTTCGCATGACGGCTGGCGAGCGCGAGCGCCGGCTCGACGAAGATCGCGTCGCTGGCGAGATGGCGAGCCGCTTTTTCTTCCGAGCCGTACGCGGCCTTCACCGCATCCGCCCCCGAACCGAGCTGCTTGAGCAGCGGGCCGTTGACCATCGGCAGGAACGGCGCGGGCACGAAGCCGAGCTCGTCGTCATTGCTGCCCGCGATGAACGGGATGCGCGCCTGCTTGCCGGCAGCGAAAACCGCATCGGCATGGCCGGGGACGATCGTCCCGTCGGTGACCGGCCCGGAATAGAAACCCTCCTCCTTGTTGAGGATGGTGATGCCGCCGCGCACCGTGTCGGCCGGGAGCGCGCGGAGCGCGGCAAGGTCAGCGGCGGTGTTCTTGGCGGCGAAGGCACCGCCCTTGATCTGCGCCTCGGCGAGCGTCGGCCAGCGATCGCGCCCGCCGCCCGACGCGGCGATGGCCTTGGCGAACACGCCGGTCGCGGCGGGCGAGGCCATCAGCCGCGCGACGGACTCGCCGCCCGCACTTTCACCGAAGAGCGTGACGTTGCTCGGATCGCCGCCGAATGCCGCGATGTTGCGCTTGACCCAGGCGAGCGCGGCGATCTGGTCCATCAGGCCCCAGTTCGCGCCCTGCCCCAGCGCCGGATGCGCGAAGAAGCCGAAACGACCGAGCCGGTAGTTGAAGGTGACGACGACCACATCGTGCTTGGCAAGCTGGGCGCCGTCGGTCGGCGCAAGCGCGCCCGATCCGGCGACGAAGCCGCCGCCATGGATCCACATCATCACCGGAAGCTTGACGCCCGTGGCGGGCTTGGGTGTCCAGACGTTGAGGAACAGGCAATCCTCGGCCATCGGCGCACCGAGGCTGACATCGCCCGGCACCGCGTTCTGCACGCAGTCGGCGCCGAAGCGGGTGGCGTCGCGCGGGGCAGCCCAGCGCGCTACCGGTGTGGGGGCCGCCCAGCGCCCCTCGCCCACCGGCGGCGCGGCATAGGGAATGCCCTTGAACGACGCGACCCCGTCCGCGGTCGCGCCGGTCAGCGCGCCGCTGTCGATGGTCACCTGTTGAGCGGCGGCGGGCGTCGCGGCGAGTAGAGCGAAGATGAATAACCGGGTCATGCGCCGCCTCCCGTGCGGAATTCGAAAATGCCGGGGCCGGTGCGGTAGACCGTGAAGCCACCCTCCCGGCGCAGCAGGTCGGCGCCCTGTGGCACGGCGATGGCGCCGAAGCGCTCAGGCACCCAGACTTCGCCGCTGCTATTGGCGGGGACTTCGGCGGTGAGCGTCAGGCGACCGCCCTCCACCTTCCAGCGCGATGCGGCGCGGCCATGGACCGTCTCCATCACCGCCTCGGCGGAGGCGAGACCCGATGGGATCGCGGGCTTGACCAGCACCGTCTTGTAGCCCGGCGCACCGGGGCGAAGCCCTGCGAGCCGCTGGCGCATCCAGTCGGCGATCGATGCGAAATAATGATGGTCGCGCGAGCGGCTTTCGAGGCTCCAGCTCTCGAACATCGTCGAATGGCCGTTGGCGATCCACCAACCCCAGCTCGGCTCGTCGGTGCGGGTCGCGACGCGATAGGCGAGATCGGCATGGCCGTAATCGCTCAGCATCTCGAGCAGGTGGCGGGTACCATAGACGCCCGTGCGCAAGCCCTGCTTGTCGACATCGCGCGCGATGGCGTCGGCGACGCCCTGCTCACGGCCTGTCGGAGTCATCCCGAAAGCGAGCGGGAGCACGTTCTGGATCTGCGCCGCCGGCCCGGCGACACCCTTGGCATCGACGGTGCGATACCAGCCCTTGGTATCGTCCCAGTAGCGCGCGTTGTACGCGGTGCGGATCGCCTCGGCGAGCTGGCGGTAGCGCGCCGCATCCTCGGCCTTGCCAATCACCGCCGACGATCGCGCGAGCAGGTCGGCCTCGTGGAAGAAATAGGCCGTCGTCACCGCATCGACCCCGCCGCCGCGCGCGTTGAGGAAATCGAGCGGGCCCGGCGGCATCCATTCGCTGAGACCCGCGGCGCGGCGATAGTCAGGCGCCTTGATGAAGGTGGCGGTATAGTCGACCAGCCGTCGCTGCATGTCATGGTTCTGCGCCAGGATGCGCGTGTCGCCATAGGTGGTGTAAAGCTCCCACGGCAGGATCAGCGCGGCGGCATCCCAGGGCGTGGTCGGGCCCCAGATGATGCTCCAGCCCGGCGTATTCTCGTAGCCATAGTAAGGCGTCGCCGGGACGATCTCGGGAATTTCCCCGTTCGGTGCCTGCGCATCGCGGAAGTCGGCGAGCCATTTGGTCCACACCCGCGCGACATCGAGGCTGCGCGCCGCCGCGCCCGCCGAGGCCTGCGCGTCGCCGGTCCAGCCATTCTTCTCGAACGCCGGGGTGTCGGTGACGAAACCGTGGAGGTTGTTGAGGATCGTGCCCGTCGCCGCCGCGTCGATCTTGCCGAGCAGCGGGTTGGCGCTGGCGAAGCTGCCGGTACGGGCGACGGCGGAATGGACGATGCGCGCCTTGAGCGTCGCGCCGGGCACGCCGCGCACCTCGACATAACGGAAGCCGCGATAGCCGAAGCTTGGCTCCCAGCGTTCGACGCCCTTCCCCGCCAACGTGTAGCGATCGGTCTGGAGCTGGGCGTGGATCAGACCCGAGACCGGGGCGACACGGCCATCCGCTGCCAGCTTCTCGCCCGCCATCATCGAGACGGTCGCGCCGCGCGATCCGCTAACCTCGAGCACAGGGCGGCCCGCGACGATCCGTCCGAAGTCATGCACCCAGACACCGGGGGCGGCTTCCTTGACCGATACCGCGTCGATCGTCTCGACCGCCTCGATCGGCTCGGCATTGGCGGCGGCGAGCTTGCCCGCGGGTCCGGCGACGACCGTCGCGGCCTGCCATTTCGCGCGGAAACCGGGACGGTCCCAGCCCGAAGGCAGCAGCCGGGCGTCATAGCGTTCGCCACGATGGACGGAGTCGCTGCGCGTCGGACCGTCGGCGGTCTGCCAGCCCTCCCCCGTCGCGATCGTCTGGCGGGTGCCGTCGGCATAGTCGATCTCGAGCTGCGCCCTGATCGCGGGCGCGGCACGCCAGGGCGCCGCGTGGAAATACCATTCGTCGGGGTCGGTGAGCGCGTACCAGCCACGGCCGAGTTCGGCGCCCAGCACATTCTCACCCGCACGAAGCTGCGCGGTCACGTCATAGGTGTAGCTCAGCAGGCGCTTGTCATAGGCAGTGAAGCCCGTGCCAAGCGGCGATCCGACCTGCGCGCCATTGAGCAGCACCCGCGGCATCCCGGCCCCGGCAAAATAGAGGCGCGCGCGCACGACCGGCTTGCGCGCAACGGCGAAGCTGCGGCGCACCAGCGGCGCGGGCGCTTCGATCGGCAGGACGAAGGCGACCCGGGGCACACCCGCAGGAATGGCCAACCCGCCCTTCTCGACCGAGCCGCCGGTGAACGGGTTGTCGTTGCGCGCGAAATCGGTGCGAAACGCGGGGCTGCCCGTGCCCGTCACCGCGACTGAATGGATCATCGCAGCCTGTGGCTCGGCCGCGGCAAAGCCGATCGTGCCGTGCGCGTGGGTCATATCCTCCAGCGTGTCGACCGTCTTGCCGTCGAGCTGGGTAACGATGCGCGCCCCTTCGGCGCGGATCGTCAGGCGGCTGCGCCTGTCCCTGAGCGGCGCGGCGAGCGGGATGCGCTTGAGCACGTCGGTTTTCACCGTCGAACTCGATCCGCCGGGATAACGGCGCACGCTCGCGGTCAGCGCGGCGCCCCCGGTGCCGTCGCTCAGCGTCCAGACATAGGCATCGCCATAGGTCTTCCCGCTCGGCAATGCGCGGAACAGGATATCAACCGCTTTGCCGGTTAGCGTGAGATCGACATCGAGCGTCAGATCGCGCCAGTCATGCGCATCGGGCGTGCGCCCCGCGATCCATTTCGCCTGCCAGTCGGCGGGCACGAGCAGGCCCATCTCCCACGAGCCCGGCGCGCTCCATCCGCTCGCGCGCCCCTCGGAATCCCATGCCTGCACGCGCCACCAATAGCGCCCGCGCGACGCGAGCGGCGGCCCGGCATAGGCGATCTGGACACTGTCCGCAGACGTAACCTTGCCGCTGTCCCAGACCAGCTCGCCCCTTTCCAGCGCTTCAGGCGACTGCGCGACCTGGATGCGATATGCTGTCTGGCGCTCAACCGGTGAACGCCAGGCGAGCCGCGGTGCCGGTTCGTCGAGACCGATCGGCCCCGACGCATATTCGACGCGTAGCGCATCCGGCTCGCCCACCGGACCCGCCGCTTGTGCCGGCGCCAATGCGGCCAGCAGAAGCGCCCCGGTAAAAACCCGGAAGCGGCCGATGCGGAGGCCGCTTCCGGGAAGGGGGAGTGTACGCAACACGCCGAGTGGCCTCTAGAATTTCGTTCGGACGCCGAACGAGACCAGCCGGCCCAGCGAGAAACCGTTGGTGTAGCCGGTCGAGCTGTTGAGGTACGGCGGGTCCTGATCGAACACATTGTCGACGTTGATGGTCAGCATCGAGTTCTTGAGCGCACCGCCCAGATCATAGGCGAAGAACAGATCGACGGTGTTGAAGCTGCTCACCCGCGTCTGCGGCGCGACGCCCAGCATCGGATAGCCACCGCGATGGTTGAGCGAGGCACGCGCTGCAAAGTCGCCGACCTTCGCACCCAGCGCCGCCGTGAACGCGAGACGCCCGGTGCCGTTCTTGAGGTTGTCGTCGAATCCTGCGCCCTGAACCGCCTGAGTCTTGCGGTTGAGCGTATAGGTGCCGGCGATGCTCGCGTTGACCGATCCGAACCCGGTCTGGCGCAGATAAGCTAGGTTGAAGTCGATCCCGTCGGTATGGATGGCGCCCAGATTGGTGCGGCGCGCGTCTATGATCACATAGGGCGACGTGCCGAAATAGAGGCTGTCGAGGGTCGGCGCGCCGTTGAGCGGCCTGCTGCCGACCAGCGCCTTCACCTGCGCCAGCGTCGGATTGGTGGTGTAGAAGCTCTTATAGCCCGGATCGGTGAACAAGACCGGCGACAGGAACGGCGGCACCGAGATCGCATCGGTGAAGCGGACGTTGTAATAGGTCGCGCTCACCACGAGGCCCTGAACCGCCTTGGGCGTCCAGTCGAAGCCAACCGACCAGGTTGTTGCCTTCTCAGGCTTCAGATTGGCATTCCCGCCCGCAAGGATGATCGTCGGCCGCAGAATATCGAACGGCGAACTGCCCGGCGCACGAAACGGGCTGAACAGCAGGATCTGTGCGCGCGCATCGGCGAGGCTGGTCGTGTCCGCCAGGCTCGGCGCGTGGAACGAAGTGCCGTAATTGCCGCGGATCAGCAGATCGTCGAACGGCTTGTAGTTGACGCCGACCTTCGGATTGGTCGTGCCGCCGACATCATCATACCCGTCATGCCGGATCGAACCCGAGATCTGAAGGGCGCGAAGGCCCGGCATGCCGTTTCCCGGCCCCACCAGCGGGATCAGCGCTTCGGCGAACACCGACTTCACATTGCGGCTGGTCACCGACGCCATCGCGTTGGTGAAGACGTTGCGGCGATCGAACGAAGCGATCGAATCGAGCTTCTCGAAGAAATATTCCGCGCCGACCGCGAGCCGGATATCGCCGCCGCCGATCGTCGCGACCTTTCCGTCAAGGATCGCGCGCGTCTGGAACATCTCCTGATCGGCCTGACCGTAATTCTCGAAATCGCGGATCGCGGCGAGCACCGCAGGACTGCTGGCGCCAGGATTATAGGGGTTGAGCGCGGTGGCGAGCGTGGTGCCGGCCAGCGCGGCCGTCGCGGCGGCCGCGTTGATCGTCGGCTCGCGGATCAGCGAATAGCTGCTGCCATAATTCGCTTCGGCGCGCAGTTGCCACCGATCGCTCAGATCGATCGAAAGGCTGGGCGAAACGCCCCAGCTGTCGAAGCGCGCCCGGCTCTCCATGCTCTTGCCGAACACGTCGGCGAAAGAGATCGCGACGCTCTGCACGGGCGACAAACCGATCGGGCGGAAATAGGGGTTGGTGAAGACCATGGTGCCGGTGAAGCCCGGCGTCGCGTTGAGCCGCGTGGTATCGCGACGCGACCAATAGGCGGTCGCCTGAAAATCGACACTGTCGCTCAGCGCCTGGGTCAGGCCGGCAAAGACCGAGTGTCGCTGCTCACGCGGATAGATATCGGCATAGTCGGTCGTATCGCACTTGTTGACCGTATTGGGTGCAAGGCCGGGCGCGGCAAAGCTGATACCGCCCACCGTGAAGTTTCCCGGCGAACAGGTCGTCGCGCGAAAATCCTGCCCGCCGCGCGCGGTGTGATCGGCGCGCACATAATCGCGGTCGATGCCCAGGATATTGTCGTGCCAGGCATAGCTGTACGAGGCGAAGATCGAACCACTGCCCCAGTCCTTGCCCACGGTCAGGTTGCCGTCGATCGTCTGATAATCGTCGGCGAAGCCATAGCGCACATTGGCGCCGATCCCGTCGAAACGCTTGCGGGTGATGAAGTTGATCACGCCGCCGATCGCGTCCGAGCCATAGATCGCCGAACCGCCGTCTGGCACGACCTCGACCCGATCGATCAGATCGGGCGGAACGATCGACGGATCGACCGACGTCTGCAGCACGCCCGCACCGACCATGCGCTTGCCGTTCATCAGCACCAGCGTGGTGGTGCCGCCCGAAGCGCCGAGATTGCGGATATTGGGCCGCACGATCGGGATCGACATGTCGCCGCTGCCGCTCGGCACATAGTTGAAGTTGCCGACCTGTGGGATCGAAGCGAGCAGATCGTTCGCCGAGGCCGCGCCGCTGGCGACGATCTCTTCACGCTTCACGCTCACCACATTGGTGCCGGTCGGCGCAACGCCGCGCAGCAGCGTGCCGGTGACGACGACTTCGCTGCCCTCAAGCGCCTCGGCCGGCCCTTCCTGTTCTACCTCGGGCGCGACGGCCGAGATTTGCTGCGGCCGCGCTGCCGCCGCCGCTTCCACCACGAACGCGCCGCCCGAAGCAGCGCGTGCGCGCAGACCATGACCTGCGATCAGGCGGTCAATCGCCTCCGCCACCGAATAATTGCCCCTGAGCGCAGCCGCGTGCTTGCCGCGCACCAGCGCGGGATTGAAGATGATCTCGGTCCGGGTCTGGCGACCCAGCTGGGTCAGCGCCGACGACAGGCTTTGCGCTTCAAGCTGGACCGGCGCGCGCGCGGCGGCCTGTGCTGTTGCCGGCGCGATCGCCACGGCGAGCGGTGCAAGGCTGACAAAGGCCAGCAGGTGAAGTGCGGATTGACGACGGCGCATGTAGTTCCCCTCCCATTTTCCAGCTGGTTTCCACCAGTCTTCAAATGGGGAGGACGTGCGCTATTCAGTTTTCCACATCGGTTTCGGAAGTTTTTTTGTCCGGCGTTGTCGGCGATGCCCGCGCGATCACCATGCTGCCATCCGCAAGCCGTTCGACCCGCACCGGCAGCAGCTCGCGCACCAGCCCCGTGAAGCGGTCCGCATCGCCGGTACGGAACACGCCGCTGATCCGCAGACGCCCGGTTTCGTCATCGAGCACGCGAATCGAAGTTGCGGTATAGCGGCTCATCTCTGCCGCCGCGGTGGCGAGCGGCGCATCTTCGAGCGACACATAGCCTTCGCGCCACATCAGTTCGCTGCCGACATCCACCGACGCGACGCGTTGCGGCACGCCGAGTTCCGCCACCAGCGCCTGTCCCGGCTTGAGCAATGTCGGCGCGGGATCGAGCGGCTCCGAAGCCGCCGAGGCACGATCGACCACCACGCGCCCTTCGACCAGCACGACCTTCATGCGGCCGGGATCGAGGCGAACCTCGAACACGGTGCCCAGCGCGGTCACGCGCCGCCCCGCCGCCTCGACCGTGAACGGCCTGCTGGCATCCTTGGCGACCTCGAACAGTGCCTGACCGCGCGTCAGCCGCACGAGCCGGCTGCCCGGGGTATAGGCCAGTGCGACGGCAGTATCGGTGTTGAGCGTCACGCGCGTTCCGTCGGGCAGTCGAACGACGCGCCGTTCGCCCTTCGCGGTCGAGAAGCGCATCCCTGCGGGCTGAGCGCCCGCTGTCGACGCGACTTCGCTGGCGGGTGCGCGCGCCGGATCACCGGTCAGTCCGAGCTGCCCCGGAAGCAGCAGCGCAGCCGCCGCAAGGCTGGCAGCAAGGCCGGCCCCGACCGCGGGGATCCAGCGCCGTGCCGGCTTGGTGGCGAGCGCCGCCTGGCGCAGCGCGGTCAGATGCGGGTCGGCATCGGCATCGTCGAAGACGTCCCAGACGCCGTTGGCCTTCTGGAAGGCGCGGGCATGCGCCTCGCTCGCCGCCAGCCACGCATCGAAGTTCGCCTGCTCGGCCGCGGTCAGATCGCGGCTGTCGCGCTGCAGCACCCAATAGATCGCGGCTTCGTCCGGGGTCATCCCCAGCGTCGGGTTGGTGCGCGCCAGCGAGATCATTGGTCGCCCATCCGGCTGACAAGGTGCGCCATCGCGCGCGTCATGTGCTTTTCGACCGCGCTGACCGAAATGCCCAGCCGCGCGGCGATGTCGAGATACCGCATCCCTTCGAGGCGTCGCATCACGAAGACCATTCGCGTCCGTTCGGGCAGTTCGAGGAGCACCGCGGTGGCGCGTACAAGCGCCTCCTTGCCCAATAGGACGCGCTCGGGCGAAAAATCCACATCACCGTGCTGCTGTCCGTCGAAGCTTTCGTGATCTGCCTCGAACCGGCTGCGCCGCCGCCGGAGCCGGTCGGTCAGCACGCTGCTGGCGGTTTCGAAGACGTAACCACCGACCTTGTCGATATCATCGAGGGTACCGCGCTTGGCGAGCCGCAGGAACACTTCCTGGATCAGATCCTCGATCTCGCCGCGGTCCCGGATGCGGCGCGAGAAGTAACGGCTGAGCGATGCGCGGAAGCGCGCATCGAGCGTCTGGAGCGAGACTTCGCCCCGGTCGGGAAATGGTTTTGGTTTTGCGTCAGTCATCCGTCTCGCCTCACGCGCGAGGCTGCGGCGTTTCGATGCGCATGGCAATCCGGGTTGCAGCAAGACGCATCCGTATGCGGAATGGCCACCTCGCACAGGGGCCATTCCGCAACGATTCTCCCGCTGGCTTAGCTGCGCTCGGAGTCGAGCATTTCATGCTCGGTCGCGACTTGCTGCGCCTTGCCATAGCTCTCGATCAGCAGCTGATAGGGCGGGAAGATCTTCGTATAGACCTGTGCCCATTCTGCGGCGTCGTCGCGATGCCAGGTGCGCTGCAGCTCCGAAGCCACCGCTGCGGTGTCGATCGGCACCACGCCCGCCTGAACGACGCGCGCCAGCGTGATCTCCTGCGCCATCTTCGAATAGGTGCCCGACGCATCGACAACCGCGAACACCTTGTAGCCGTCCTGCACCGCGCTGATTGCAGGGAAAGCCATGCAGACGCTGGTGATCGTACCCGCGATGATCAGCGTCTTGCGCCCGGTCGCCTTCACGGCAGCGACAAAGTCGGGATTGTCCCAGGCGTTGATCTCGCCCTTTCGCGCGACATAATTTGCGTGCGGCGCATTCTCGTGGATTTCGGGGATCAGCGGGCCGTTGGGACCCTGCGGTACCGACGCGGTGGTGATGACCGGGATGTTGGTGAGCGTCGCCATGCGGGCGAGCGCAGTCGCATGGTTGCGCAGCACGGGCATCGGCATGTCGGCAACGGTCTGGAACAGACCGCTCTGGTGATCGATCAGCAGCAGCACGGCGTCATCGGGGTCGATCACGGGTCGGGCGCCGTCGAAGTTGGCGGGGGTGGACATGGGAGTTCTTCCTTTTGGGGGGCTTTGGAGGTGGAGGTCAGTCGGCCTTGTCGTACGAGAACTGGATGCCGGCGGTGCCGCCCGTCTCGATGAACAGGTTCATGAAGGCAGGAACGGTCTCGCTGCGGTTCCAGTCACGCTGCAGCTCGCAGAAGAGCTGCGGGACCGAGATCATCTTGCCGCCGGCCTGTTCGATGCGGCGCAGTGCGGCGTCATGCGCGGCGAGCGAGGTGCCGCCGACGGCGTCGACCGGGACATAGACCTCATACCCTGCCGCCAGCGCATCGAGTGCGGGGAAGGTCAGGCACGCCTCGGTCCACAGCGCGGTCATGATCAGTTTCTTGCGGCCGGTCGCCTCGACCGCCTTGCGGAATTCGACGTCTTCCCAGCTGTTGATCGTGGTGCGGTCATAGGTCGGATAACCGGCCAGAACCTTGCGAATCTGGGGGATTGGCGGATGGTTGAGCCCGGTCTCTACGTTCACAGTGGAGTGCACGATCGGTAACCCAAACCCCACCGCCGCCCTGGCGGTGCCGACGATGTTGTTCACCAGCAGCTGCCGGTCCATCGAGGCGATCGAATTCACCTGAACGGGTTGATAGTCGATGATGATGAAGGCCGAATTCTGCGGGGTGAGCAGATGATCTTTCAGCGGATCGCGGATTGCTTCGCTGGCCATGGCATTTCCTTTCAAGTTACGTCCCGATTTCGAGCCCAGTGACGGCCGGACGCTATGCCGTCTGGGAAGAAGGCCCGGCTCCCCGGGGGAAAGGGAGCCGGGCCGCGGTCAGGCCGCGGCGTTTGCAAACCTGCCGCTGTTGAAGTCGTCGATCGCCTGACGGATCTCCGTTTCGGTGTTCATCACGAACGGGCCGTAGCCCGCGATCGGCTCGTCGATCGGCTCGCCGGTCAGGACGAGGATCGTCGCATCGCCATCGGCGTGAATACGAACCGCATCGCCGTCACGGCTCAGCAACAGCATCTCCGCCTCGCGCACGCCCTCGCTGCCGTTGACGGTGACATGGCCGCCGAGCACCACCAGCATCGCCGTGTGTCCTTCGGGCAGGTCGAGCGTCAGATCGGCATCGCGATTGAGCCGCAGGTCCCAGACGTTGATCGGGGTGAAGGTCCGTGCAGGGCCTTTCGCGCCGAGCAATTCGCCCGCGATCACCCGGGCGAGGCCGGCGCCGTCGGGAAGCTCAACTGTCGGGATGTCCGCCGCGGTGATACCCTGGTAGCCGCCGGGCACCATCTTGTCCTTCGCGGGCAGATTTACCCAAAGCTGAACCATGCGGAACGGACCACCGGTCTTGCCGAACGCCGGGGAGTGATATTCCTCATGCAGGATCCCGCCCGCGGCGGTCATCCACTGGACGTCGCCGGGACCGATGATGCCGCCATTGCCGCCCGAATCCTTGTGCTCGACCTCGCCGTCATAGACGATCGTGACCGTCTCGAACCCGCGATGCGGATGCTGGCCGACACCGCGCCGGTCGGTGGTCGGCGCGAAGTTGTACGGTCCGGCATAATCGAGCAGCAGGAACGGGCTTACCTGCCCGCCAAGGCTGTTATACGAAAACAGCGAACGGACCGGAAAGCCGTCGCCGACCCAATGCTGGTTCGGGTTGCTGTAGGTGCCGAGGATCGTCTTCATGATACTTCTCCCACGCCTTCCGTCAGGGAAGGCAGCTGTTGGAGAACACAATAATCACGCACCAATTCGGCCGGAAGATTGCGAAAATGGACTCAGCGTTCTACAAATAGGACAATGCAGGACCTGAACGACCTCTATTTCTTCGTCCAGGCGGTCGATCACGGCGGCTTCGCCGCCGCGGCACGTGCGCTGGGCATCCAGAAATCGAAGCTCAGCCGCCGCATCGGCCTGCTCGAAGAGCGGCTGGGGGTACGGCTGATCCAGCGCTCGACCCGCCGCTTCTCCGTCACCGAGGTCGGCCGTGAATATTACCGCCACTGCGTCGCCATGCTGGTCGAGGCGGAGGCCGCGCAGATGGTCATCGACCAGTCACGCGCCGGACCGCGTGGCATCATTCGGCTGAGCTGCCCGACGGGCCTGATCGCCTTCCAGTTCGGCGAGCTGTTCGGCCGCTTCATGGCGCTCCACCCCGAAATCGAGTTGCATGTCGAAAGCACCAACCGCCGCGTGGACGTGATCGGCGAAGGGTTCGACCTCGCCATCCGTGTCCGTCCGCCGCCGCTCACCGAAAGCGAGCTGGTGATGCGCCGCTTCGACGAGCGGACGATCCGGATCGTCGCCGCACCGGAGCTGCTGCGAACCCGCAGCATTGCCCGACCGGCCGATCTCGCCGAGTTGCCGAGCCTCGACTTCGGCCCGCCCGGGGGCGAGCATCGCTGGCGCCTGACCCATGCGGACGGCAGCGTCGCTGAAGTGCGCCATCGGCCACGACTTGTGACCGACGACATGGCCGCGCTGCGAGCCGCCGCGATTGCTGGCGCCGGAGCCGTACGCCTTCCGACACTGGCGATCTGGGACGACCTTCAGCAAGGCCGACTTGTGACGGTCCTGCCCGAATGGCGCCCGGCAAACGAGATCGTCCACGCGGTCTTTCCCTCGCGACGCGGCCTCCTTCCCTCGATCCGTGCACTACTCGATTTCTTGGCGGACGAATGCACCGCGCAGCGCAAGCGTATCCCGGAATCGGGCACCGATGCTCCCGCCACGCTTCTCGAATAGGCTGTCCACACCGGAATATCCGGCTCCATTTTACCGCTATCATCCCCCCTTCGGCATTTTGATCTCGCCTTTCCCCTCACACGCGGTATGTGTCGATTAACTGACAACGTTATCAGGGAGAGGGGCGTTGGCCGCACCCGTCACACAGCTAAATTCGACCGACCCGGCATCCGGCGACGGGACGGCACAGGGCATCAACGCCCCGGACCTTCAGGTCTTCGTCTTCGCCTTGTTCTTCATCTTCGGCGGCATCACCTCGCTCAATGACGTGATCATCCCGAAGCTGAAAGAGTTGTTCACGCTGAACTACACCCAGGCGATGCTGGTGCAGTTCTGTTTCTTCACTGCCTATCTGGTGATCGGCATCCCCGGCGCAAAGCTGGTCAAGAAGCTCGGCTATATGCGCGGCGCGGTCGCCGGTCTTCTGACGATGATGGTCGGCTGCCTGCTGTTCATCCCAGCGTCGCAGAACGCGACCTATGGCCTGTTCCTGTTCGCACTGTTCGTGCTGGCTAGCGGCGTCGTCATCGTCCAGGTCGTCGCCAACCCGTTGATCTCGCTGCTCGGCAAGCCCGAAACCGCGCATAGCCGCCTGACCTTTGCTCAGGCGTTCAACTCGCTGGGCACCACAATCTTCCCGATTGTGGGATCGATCCTGATCCTCGGAAGTCTCGCCACGGTCACTGCTGCCGAGCTTTCCGGACCTGCACTCGAAGCCTATCGAGTGGCCGAAAGCGAAGCGATCATGCACGGCTATCTCGGCATTGCCGCCGCGCTGGCGGTGGTTGCCGGTGTTGTCTGGCTGTTCCGCAATCGCTTGAAGGGCGAACGCCATCAGGCGAGCGAGGGCCTCGCGGGGCTCGACCTGCTCGGCCGTAAGCGCTTCGGTTTCGGTGCGCTGTGCATCTTCCTCTATGTCGGCGCCGAGGTCTCGATCGGATCACTGATCGTCAACTACCTGATGCAGCCCGGCGTGATGGGGCTTCAGGAGCAGGCGGCAGGCAAGCTGATCGGCTTCTACTGGGGCGGCGCGATGGTCGGCCGTTTCATCGGATCGGGCTTGATGCGCGTGATCAGCCCGGGCAAGCTGCTCGCATTCGTCGCGATCGGTGCGGTCGCGCTGATCCTGATTTCAACCAACACCACAGGCAATGTTGCGGGCTACAGCCTGCTGGCGATTGGCCTGATGAACTCGATCATGTTCCCGACGATCTTCAGCCTCGCGAGCGAAAAGCTGGGCGGTCGCGCGGCGGACGGGTCGGGGATCATCAACATCGCGATCTTCGGCGGCGCTGTAGTGCCGCTGGCGACCGGCGCTCTGGCCGATGCGACCGGCAGCCTCGGCTTCGCGCTGATCCTGCCCGCGCTGTGTTACGCGGTCATCGCGGGGTTCGGCTACTATGCCCGACGCCCCTATGACGGCCCCGTCGCGGGCTGAAACGCAAAAAGGCCGGCGGGTGACCGCCGGCCCTTTTTCTTTGCGTGCCGCCACGGCCGGACTCGAACCAGCACGTCCTCGGCGGTCGATTTTGAGTTTGACTAACCTGCCGTGGCTCGAGTGCTCCCGAGTTGCTCAGTCGAATATCCCGCAGGGTAACGCACTCGGTTCATCAAGAATCCCGTGCTTGCAGATGTTCTCCGAGAGACGCGTGATTTGGCCACCAGCGAGAACGGCAGAATGTCGAAGCCGCCCGGCGAAGAAGCTAATGATCTCTTGTGGGCGCGTGGAAGCATACCATCATAGCAGCCGGCCTCGACCATTTAGATATGCACGGAATCCGGTGCCAACATCGGCAATTCGGGTATCCCGCTAAAGATCAGATGTCAGCTTGGACGCCGCAGGGTCCATCCGGTCGTCGAACTGACTCGTTGGACGCCCACCCGGCGCAACCCAGGATGGAGTAAACCAAAGAGCACGGCGAGACAGTCAGTCCGCGAGCAAGAAGGCGCCTGCGCCTCAAATGGTACGGGTGGTCGGACTCGAACCGACATGATGTTGCCATCGGCGGATTTTGAGTCCGCTGCGTCTACCATTCCGCCACACCCGCATATTGGACAGATCGCCTCCGGCCAATCGCGCGGGCCGCTATAGGTCGCTGAAAACGATATTGCCAGCCACCACAGCGCGGTTCTTTTCAATCGGGTGCGCGGGAATCCTTTCACACGGCCAGGTATCGATCCGCACTGGCATTTCTTTCATGAAATGCCGCATGTCCTAATCAGGACCGCATTATCCGAATGGGCTGGTTCAGTCTCGCCAGCTGCCTTCGCCTCTGTTATCCGGCGATTGCTAGAGGATAATAATCGAGGGAGGGTGCAGTATGCGTTGCTGGCCAACGATCGTGCGGGCAAGCGTACTGACAAGTGTGGCGATATCGGTTCCGGTGATCGCGCAAGCACCAGCCGATAGCATGGCCAGGATCGCAGGCGATATCGTCGCGAACCGGCTGGCCGCCAATCCCTTCCTTCCACTCTATGTCGATATCGATGGCGGGCGGAACGACATCCTGAACGACATCAGCCCGGCGGCGATTACCCGCCACAATGCAGAGGTCGATGCCCTGCTCGCCCGGCTCGACGCGCTCGACCCGAAGACGCTGACCGACCGGGGGGCGGTCCGGGATCATGCGATCGCGCGCGAGATGCTGGAGGCCGAGCGAGGCTTGCGTATCTGCCGGAGCGAGCTCTGGACGGTTTCGCACATGGAGGGATGGCCGAGCAGTTACCCCACACTGATTGAACGCCAGCCTGTCGCAACCGCCAAGGATCGTGCCGATGCGCTTGCCCGCTGGGGTAGCGTGCCAGATTATATCGCCGCCGATATCGCCAATCTGAAACGGGGTATCGCGGAGGGCTATGTCGTGCCGCGCTCGGTCGCGGTGCGCGTACTCGCGCAGGTCGAGGGACTGATTGCCGGAACCCCCGAGGCATCGCCGTTCTACGCACCCGCCCGGACCGTCGAGGATGCGGCGTTCAAAACGGCATTCGCGGCGCTGGTGCGCGACCGAATCACACCGGCCGTTCGTTCCTATCGTGACTTCTTGCGCGACACCTATATCCCCGCCGCTCGCGAAGGCCTGTCGGTGCTCGATTTGCCGGACGGCCGGGCCTGCTACAATGCGATGCTGCGCTCCTACACGACGCTCGACCGGTCCGGCGAGGATGTCGCAGCGCTCGGCGAGCGAACCGTCGCCGCCAATGTCGCCGACGTCCGCACCATCGGCAAGAAACTCTATGGCACCGACGATTTCTCGACGATTGTCGCGCGGGTGAAAGCAGATCCTGCGGAACGTTTCGCGTCAAAGGAAGAGGTTGTCGCCTATAATCGCGACGTCGTGGCTCGGGCCCGCACGGCGGTGTCGGCGCTGATCGACAAGGTACCGCAACAGCCGCTGGAAGTACGGCCAATGACCGACGCCATGGAGGCATCGGGCGCCAGCTCCTTCTACATGCCCGCGGCGGATCCTGCCAAGCCTGCGCTCTATATGCTGCAGGTCGGTAAGATCGAGGATGCACGCCGGGCCGATATGGCGATTACCGCGGTGCATGAAGGCTATCCAGGCCACCACTTGCAATTTGCCTATGCAGCAGCACAGCCTAACAGCGCGCTTTCGAAAATTGGCATGAATTCAGCCTATGCGGAAGGCTGGGCACGCTATGCCGAGCGCATGTCTGAGGAGATCGGCCTCCTCGACACCCCGCAGATGAAGATTTCCCGCCGGGCATGGCCAGCCCGCGGAATGGTCGCCGATCCGGGCCTGCATATCGGCAAATGGGATCGCAACCGGCTCGTCGCCTATCTAACCGAGACCGGGCGGTTTCCGCCGGACGTGGCGCGCGGCATGATCGATCGCATCGCAATCCTGCCGGGGCAGTTGACGGCCTATGATTCCGGCGGTCTGGAAATATTGGCGCTGCGCGACCAGGCACAGAAAGCGCTGGGCAAGCGCTTCGACATCAAAGAATTCAATGCCGTGGTGCTGAGCGATGGCATCGTGCCGCTGGCACTGCTGCGCAAGAATGTGGAGGCCTGGATCGCCGGAAAGAAGTGAGGGCGAGGCGCGACACGCCTGACGCGTCGCACCTGGAATCGAACCCGGGCAATGCAGGTGGTTCTTGCCCGCGGGCCCCCGTGCCGCAACTGGCTCGACGACCTACTCGCCTTCGTCGCCTGAACGGCGAACCTGGGCTCTGCCGAGGACTCGCCGTTCAAGCTCCTCGCGCGAAGCCACGCCGACCCGGCGATAGATGCGGCGGCGATAGTCGTGGAGCGTGTGTGCGCCGATCCCCAGATCGCGCATAATCTCGCCCGGCCCGCGCGCCATCACCAGATGCCGCGCGACCTCGCGCTCACGCGGAGAGAGGTCGAGCGCACCCAGCCGCATCAGCACCTTCAACGCGAGTGGGACCTGTCGCTCGATCAGGGCATAGTAAGTCTGAGACTCGACCTGCCGCGCATCGTTGACCGGTCCGACAGGCAGTTCGGCCGGATAGAGCCGCACGACCAAGCGGCCATACGGCGTTGTTCGCGCAACCGCGGGCTCGCGTGCAACACGCCGGAGCATTGGCGCGAAGAAATCCGACGTCGATCCCTCTAGCATCGCCCGCCGGAATTTCTGGTCGAACCGCACGCCCAGCAGCGCGCGTAACATCGTCTCGTAACCCTTGCTCGCCTCGATCAGACGGCCATCGCCATCCAGGGTGAGGACCGCGCGATCGCTGCTGTCCGCATAGTCGGTGGGCGATTCGAGATTGTCGGCGGCAAGCGCATGGGCAAAGGCCGGCACCGCTGCGATCAGCGCTGCAACCTCCCTGCGCGAATAGTCGCACCCGCCGGGCTCACGCGTCGCGAGCACGACCCCGCGCACCTCCTCCCCTTCTCGCACAAAGACGTCGAACCCATGCCCGATCCCATAGGGTCGGCAACATTCATTGTAGAAGAGCGAGTTGCGAAACGCGGGCATCCGCGTGGTCTCGGCCGCAAGGCCCGCAGGACCACCACGGCGCACGAGGCTAGTGAAGCTTGGCACCTCCATGTCCTCACAGGCGAGGAGCGCGGCGTTCACTTCGAGTGCGGCGGGGATGATCCACGGCAAGTGGAAATCGACCGGCCTGCCCTGCCTGTCGACCCACACGAACATGCAAAAATGGCTCGGGACCAGTTCGGCCAGGGTCTTCAGCATCTCAGGAATGACGGTGCGGCTGGGCAGGCCAAGTCGGGCCAGTTGCGACAGATGGGCAAACGCGGCCTGATTACGCACCGAAGCCTCCTCGCCAGTTCGGCACCGAAGTCGATCGAAATGTGAGGGCGCCGCGACGCTTACGGTCAATCCTTCCCCCTACCGGGGGAAGAAATGCCAGCGCAGCGCCGGCTATGCAAGCGCGTCTGACCGCGCCGGACGGGGCGAACAACAGGAGACCCTATGATCGTGATCTTTATTCTAGCTGGCCTTGTGGCAATCGTTGGCGCAGCGATACTTGGCCGAGAGTTCGGACGGACACGGCTTCCGCCTACTCAAGATGGCCCCGACGGCTCCAAGCCAGACGGCTGCGAGGACGCAAGCAGGCTCTGGGACCAAGCCCGGCAGATGGCGTGTAATGCCAAGCGGGATCAGGACGCAGCGCATCTCATCGCCAGTGACCTGCGCGCGCAGGTGATCGCCGCCACAGCGGTGCAAATTGCACTCACTATCGCCGCCGTCGTCACCTACGCCGCGGCTGCGGCAGCCACCGCCACGATCTTCGGCATCCCGGCCGGAATCGTGCTCACCGGCATCGCGATCGGATTGACCGTCGCCGCCGCGGCGGCCCTGCTCGTCGTCATCGGCCTGACCGCATCGCTGACCGCCGCCGACGACGATCTGCTCGCGAAGATCCGCGTTCGGCAGGCATGGGATGCCGAAGTGGCGCGTCTGCGCGCGGCCATCCTTGGCGGCACCTGCCCGCCAGAGACGGCCAATGCCGTACTGTCCCGGCCGGGCCCCTGCTGAAGATCGCGCACGGAAATAGAGGCGGGCGTTTGACAGCGCCTGCCCTCGTTCCTATATCGCCAGCTCTCCGACCGGTCGGGAAATGATGTGCCGTCGCGCAGCGCATCGAACGAATTGGCCGCCGGGGATCATAGACGCTTGAGAGGCTGAGCTTTTCTTTTCTTCGGGAGAGGAAGTTGCTCGGCCCTTTTGGCGTCTGTTTGCGTGCCTGCCCCGGCGGATACCGGGATGACATTCAGGCTGACGAGGCAAAACACACCCATGGCAACCAAAGCGATCGAAGGCGGCACCGCAAAGCGCCGCATCCGCAAGGTGTTCGGCGACATCCACGAAGTGGTGCAGATGCCGAACCTGATCGAGGTTCAGCGCGAATCCTACGAACAGTTCCTCCGCAGCGATCCTTCGATCGGCTATGTGTCGGGTCTCGAAAAGACCCTGCGCTCGGTGTTTCCGATCCGCGACTTCGCCGGCACCGCCGAGCTCGACTTCGTCACCTATGAGCTTGAGCAGCCCAAGTTCGACGTCGAGGAATGCCGTCAGCGCGGCATCACCTACGCCGCTCCGATGCGCGTTACCCTTCGCCTGATCGTGTTCGAGGTCGACCCCGATACGGAAGCCCGGTCGGTTCTCGATATCAAGGAGCAGGACGTCTACATGGGCGACATGCCCCTGATGACGGGCAACGGCACCTTCTTCATCAACGGCACCGAGCGTGTCATCGTCAGCCAGATGCACCGTTCGCCGGGCGTGCTGTTCGACCATGACCGCGGCAAGACCCACGCTTCGGGCAAGTATCTGTTCGCCGCGCGCGTGATCCCGTATCGCGGCTCGTGGCTCGACTTCGAGTTCGACGCCAAGGACATCGTCAACGTCCGCATCGACCGCAAGCGCAAGCTGCCGGTGACTTCGCTGCTCTATGCCCTGGGCCTGAACAGCGAAGAGATCCTCAACCACTTCTATAACACCGTCACCTTCGTGCGCGGTTCGGGTGGCTGGCAGATCCCCTTCCAGCCCGAGAACTGGCGCGGCGCGAAGCCGATGTTCGACATCATCGACGCCAAGACCGGCGAGATCGTGTTCCCGGCAGGCCAGAAGATCAGCCCCCGCGCCGCCAACAAGGCTGGCAAGGATGGCCTCGAGACGCTGCTGATCCCGACCGAAGAGATCTTCAACCGCTACTCGGCGTTCGACCTGATCAACGAGTCGACCGGTGAGATCTACATCGAGGCGGGCGACGAAGTGTCGGCCGAGAACCTCGAAAAGCTGGACAAGGCCGGCATCGAGCGCATCGAGCTGCTCGACATCGACCACGTCTCGACCGGTCCGTGGATCCGTAACACGCTCAAGGCCGACAAGGCCGAGGAGCGCGAGCAGGCGCTGTCGGACATCTACCGCGTCATGCGCCCCGGCGAGCCGCCGACGCTCGAGACCGCAGAGTCGCTGTTCGGCGGCCTGTTCTTCGATCCGGAGCGCTACGACCTGTCGGCCGTGGGCCGCGTCAAGCTCAACATGCGCCTCGACCTCGACGCCGAGGACACGGTGACGACGCTGCGCACCGAGGACATCCTCGCCGTGGTGAAGACGCTGGTCGACCTCAAGGACGGCAAGGGCGAAGTCGACGACATCGACAACCTCGGCAACCGTCGCGTGCGTTCGGTGGGCGAGCTGCTCGAGAACCAGTATCGCGTCGGCCTGCTCCGCATGGAGCGCGCCGTGAAGGAGCGCATGAGCTCGGTCGACGTATCGACCGTGATGCCGAACGACCTGATCAACGCCAAGCCGGCCGTTGCGGCCGTCCGCGAATTCTTCGGCTCGTCGCAGCTCTCGCAGTTCATGGACCAGACCAACCCGCTTTCCGAAGTGACGCACAAGCGTCGCGTTTCGGCGCTCGGGCCGGGCGGTCTCACGCGTGAGCGCGCGGGCTTCGAAGTCCGCGACGTTCACCCGACCCACTATGGCCGTATCTGCCCGATCGAGACGCCGGAAGGCCCGAACATCGGTCTGATCAACTCGCTGGCGAGCTTCTCGCGCGTCAACAAGTACGGCTTCATCGAGACCCCGTACCGCAAGGTGATCGACGGCAAGGTGACCAACGAAGTCGTCTATCTGTCCGCGATGGAGGAGGCTAAGCACACCATCGCGCAGGCCTCGGCCGAGCTGGACAGCGACAATCGCTTCACCGAGGATCTGACCTCGGCACGTCAGGCAGGCGAGTTCCTGATGGCGCTGCCTGAGACGATCACGCTGATGGACGTCAGCCCCAAGCAGCTCGTCTCAGTTGCCGCATCGCTCATTCCGTTCCTGGAAAACGATGACGCCAACCGCGCGCTCATGGGATCGAACATGCAGCGTCAGGCCGTGCCGCTGGTGAAGGCGGAAGCGCCCTTCGTCGGTACCGGCATGGAAGAAACCGTTGCGCGTGACTCGGGCGCCGCAATCGGCGCGCGCCGTGGCGGCATCGTCGATCAGGTCGATGCCTCGCGTATCGTCATCCGCGCCACCGGCGACGTGTCGGCGGAAGAGAGCGGCGTCGACATCTACACGCTGATGAAGTTCGAGCGTTCGAACCAGTCGACCTGCATCAACCAGCGTCCGCTGGTGAAGGTAGGCGACGTCGTCAACGTGGGCGACGTGATCGCCGACGGTCCGTCGACCGAGTTCGGCGAGCTGGCACTGGGCCGCAACGCGCTCGTCGCGTTCATGCCCTGGAATGGGTATAACTATGAGGACTCGATCCTCATCAGCGAGCGGATCGTGAAGGACGACGTGTTCACGTCGATCCATATCGACGAGTTCGAAGTGATGGCCCGCGACACCAAGCTCGGGCCGGAAGACATCACCCGCGACATCCCGAACGTCGGTGAAGAAGCGCTGCGCAACCTCGACGAGGCGGGCATCGTGTACATCGGCGCCGAGGTCGAGCCGGGCGACATCCTGGTCGGCAAGATCACGCCGAAGGGCGAAAGCCCGATGACGCCGGAAGAAAAACTCCTCCGCGCCATCTTCGGTGAGAAGGCTTCGGACGTTCGCGACACCTCGCTCCGTCTGCCCCCGGGCGTGTCGGGCACGATCGTCGACGTTCGCGTCTTCAATCGTCACGGCATCGACAAGGACGAGCGCGCGATGGCGATCGAGCGCGAAGAGATCGAGCGCCTGAAGAAGGACTCGGACGACGAGCGCAACATCCTCAATCGCGCGACCTGGTCGCGTCTGCGTGAGATGCTGCTCGGCCAGACCGCGACCGGCACCCCGAAGGGCCTCAAGAAGGGCTCGGTGATCGACGAGGATCTGCTCGACAGCGTCGATCGTCACGAATGGTGGAAGTTCGCGGTTCAGGACGACGCGATGCAGTCGAACCTCGAAGCGGTGAAGGGCCAGTACGACGAGGCCGTGAAGCGCATCAAGGACAAGTTCGAGGATCGCCGCGAGAAGCTGGAGCGGGGCGACGAACTGCCGCCGGGCGTGCTCAAGATGGTCAAGGTCTTCGTCGCGGTGAAGCGTAAGCTGCAGCCGGGCGACAAGATGGCCGGCCGTCACGGCAACAAGGGCGTCATCTCGCGCATCCTGCCGCAGGAAGACATGCCGTTCCTCGAGGACGGTACCCCGGTCGATCTCGTGCTCAACCCGCTGGGCGTGCCTTCGCGCATGAACGTCGGTCAGATTTTCGAGACGCACCTCGGCTGGGCCGCACGCAACCTCGGCATGCAGGTCGCCGCGCAGCTCGAAGAGTGGCGTGAGAACAATCCGGACGCCAAGGCGGGCGAAATGCCCGGCGCGGTCAAGGATCGCCTCAAGACGATCTATGGTGACCATTACGCCAGCGAGATCGACGCGCGCAGCCCCGAGCAGGTGGCCGAGCTGGTCCAGAACATCCGCACCGGCGTGCCGATGGGCACGCCTGTGTTCGACGGCGCACGCGAAAGCGACGTGTCGGCGATGCTGGAACTGGCGGGTCTCGACACGTCGGGCCAGTCGGACCTGTTCGACGGACGCACCGGCGACATGTTCGACCGCAAGGTCACCGTGGGCATCATCTACATGCTGAAGCTGCACCACCTGGTCGACGACAAGATCCACGCGCGTTCGATCGGGCCGTACAGCCTCGTTACCCAGCAGCCGCTGGGCGGTAAGGCGCAGTTCGGCGGCCAGCGCTTCGGTGAGATGGAAGTGTGGGCGCTGCAGGCTTATGGCGCGGCGTACACGCTCCAGGAGATGCTGACGGTGAAGTCGGACGACGTGGTCGGCCGCACCAAGGTCTATGAGGCGATCGTCAAGGGTGACGACACGTTCGAGGCCGGCATCCCCGAGAGCTTCAACGTTCTCGTCAAGGAAATGCGCTCGCTGGGCCTCAACGTCGAGCTCAAGACACTCGACGAAAACGAGGACGGCGACAGCCTGGCCGAGGCGGCGGAATAACGGAATCGGGCGTCGCCTTCGGGTGACGCCCTCCCTGCCGCCCGACGAATTTTACCCTCCAGAGGGAAAAAGAAATGAACGAACTGACCAACTTCGCGAACCCGGTGGCCAAGCCGGAGACCTTCGACCAGATCCAGATCGGCATTGCGTCGCCTGACCGCATCCGCTCGTGGTCGTTCGGCGAGATCAAGAAGCCCGAGACGATCAACTACCGTACGTTCAAGCCCGAGCGTGACGGCCTGTTCTGCGCGCGCATCTTCGGTCCGATCAAGGACTATGAGTGCCTGTGCGGCAAGTACAAGCGCATGAAGTACAAGGGCATTGTCTGCGAGAAGTGCGGCGTCGAGGTTACCGTCTCGAAGGTGCGCCGCGAGCGCATGGGCCATATCGAACTGGCCGCGCCGGTCGCGCACATCTGGTTCCTGAAGTCGCTGCCGTCGCGCATCGGCCTGCTGCTCGACATGCAGCTCAAGCAGCTCGAGCGCGTGCTGTACTTCGAGTCCTACATCGTCACCGAGCCGGGCCTGACCCCGCTCGAGAAGTTCCAGCTCCTCACCGAGGACGAACTGCTCGACGCGCAGGACGAGTATGGCGAAGACGCCTTTTCGGCCGGCATCGGCGCCGAAGCGGTCAAGATCATGCTCATGGACCTCGATCTCGAGGGTGAGCGCAAGGATCTGCTGGAAGAACTGGCGACGACCAAGTCGGAGCTGAAGCCCAAGAAGATCATCAAGCGTCTGAAGGTCGTCGAGTCATTCATCGATTCCGGCAACCGTCCGGAGTGGATGATCCTCGACGTCGTTCCGGTCATCCCGCCCGAACTGCGCCCGCTGGTACCGCTGGACGGCGGCCGCTTCGCGACCTCGGATCTCAACGATCTGTATCGCCGCGTGATCAACCGCAACAACCGCCTGAAGCGCCTGATGGAGCTGCGCGCGCCGGACATCATCGTCCGCAACGAAAAGCGCATGCTGCAGGAAGCCGTCGATGCGCTGTTCGACAATGGCCGCCGCGGCCGTACCATCACCGGTGCGAACAAGCGTCCACTCAAGTCGCTGTCCGACATGCTCAAGGGCAAGCAGGGCCGCTTCCGTCAGAACCTGCTCGGCAAGCGCGTCGACTATTCGGGCCGCTCGGTCATCGTGACCGGTCCGGAGCTCAAGCTGCACCAGTGCGGCCTGCCCAAGAAGATGGCGCTCGAGCTGTTCAAGCCGTTCATCTACGCGCGCCTCGACGCCAAGGGTCTGTCGATGACCCTGAAGCAGGCGAAGAAGTGGGTCGAGAAGGAGCGTAAGGAAGTCTGGGACATCCTCGACGAAGTCATTCGCGAGCACCCGGTCCTGCTGAACCGCGCGCCTACGCTTCACCGCCTCGGCATCCAGGCGTTCGAACCGGTCCTGATCGAGGGCAAGGCGATCCAGCTTCATCCGCTGGTCTGCTCAGCGTTCAACGCCGACTTCGACGGTGACCAGATGGCCGTGCACGTCCCGCTGAGCCTTGAGGCCCAGCTGGAAGCGCGCGTCCTCATGATGTCGACCAACAACATCCTGTCGCCCGCGAACGGCAAGCCGATCATCGTGCCGTCGCAGGACATGGTCCTCGGTCTCTATTACATCTCGATGGAGAAGGAGAACGAGCCGGGCCAGGGGATGATCCTGGGCGACATGGCCGAAGTGCATCAGGCGCTGTTCGCTGGCGCCGTGACGCTGCATTCGAAGATCGTCAGCCGCGTCCCGCAGACGGACGAAGCCGGCAATTCCTATATGAAGCGCTTCGAGACCACCCCGGGCCGCATGCTGCTGGGCGAGTGCCTTCCGCATTCGCACAAGGTGCCGTTCGACGTCGTCAACCGCCTGCTCACCAAGAAGGACGTGGGCGACGTGATCGACGAGGTCTATCGCCACACCGGCCAGAAGGAGACCGTGCTGTTCGCCGACGCGATCATGGCGCTCGGCTTCCGTCACGCGTTCAAGGCGGGCATCTCGTTCGGCAAGGACGACATGATCATCCCGGACTCGAAGGATGCACTGGTCGACGAGACCCGCGCTCTCGTGAAGGACTATGAGCAGCAGTATCAGGACGGCCTGATCACCCAGCAGGAAAAGTACAACAAGGTGATCGACGCCTGGAGCCGTTGTGGCGACCAGGTGGCGGCCGCGATGATGGACGAGATCAAGGCGGTCAAGAAGGACCCCGAGACCGGCCGTGAGAAGCCCGCCAACGCGATCTACATGATGGCTCATTCCGGTGCTCGCGGCTCGGCGGCGCAGATCAAGCAGCTCGCCGGCATGCGCGGCCTGATGGCCAAGCCGTCGGGCGAGATCATCGAGACGCCGATCATCTCGAACTTCAAGGAAGGTCTGACCGTCCTTGAATACTTCAACTCGACCCACGGCGCCCGCAAGGGCCTTGCGGATACCGCGTTGAAGACCGCGAACTCGGGTTACCTCACCCGCCGCCTTGTCGACGTGTCGCAGGACTGCGTCGTCATGGAGGTGGATTGCGGTACCGAGCGCGCACTCGAGATGAAGGCGATCGTACAGGGCGGTTCGACTATCGCCTCGCTGGGCGAGCGTATTCTCGGTCGTACGACCGCAGAAGACATCGTCGACCCCAAGTCGGGCGAAGTGGCGATCCCGGTCGGCACGCTGCTCGACGAGCCGATGATCGTGCAGATCGAGGGATTGGGTATCCAGGGCATGAAGATCCGCTCGCCGCTGGTCTGCGAAGCCAAGATCGGCGTGTGCGCCAAGTGCTACGGGCGTGACCTCGCTCGCGGTACGCCGGTGAACATCGGCGAAGCGGTCGGCGTGATCGCGGCGCAGTCGATCGGCGAGCCGGGCACGCAGCTGACGATGCGTACCTTCCACATCGGCGGTGCGGCTCAGCTCAACGAGCAGTCGAACCTCGAAGCCCCTGTGGACGGCAAGGTCGAGTTCCGCGACGTCCGCATGATCGTCGATCAGCGTGGCCGCCGCGTGGTCACCTCGCGTTCGGCAGAGCTGGCGATCCTCGATATGGATGGCCGCGAACTGGCCGTGCACCGTATTCCGTACGGCGCCTATATCCTGTTCGACGACGGTCATGTCGTGAGCAAGGGCGACCGCATGGCCGAGTGGGATCCGTTCACCATGCCGGTGATCACGGAAACCGGCGGTACCGTGAAGTATCAGGACCTGATCGAGGGCAAGACGCTCGCCGAGCAGGTCGACGAAGCGACGGGCATCGCCCAGCGCGTCGTCATCGAGAACCGCGGCGCTGCAGCCAAGAAGGAGGATCTTCGTCCGCGCCTGACCCTCACCGGGGACAGCGAAGGCGAAGCGGCGCGCTACATGCTGGCGATGGGCGCCGTGATCTCGGTCGAAGATGGTGCGGTGGTCCATGGCGGCGACGTGCTGGCGCGTGTCAGCCGCGAATCGGCCAAGACCCGCGACATCACCGGCGGTCTGCCGCGCGTTGCTGAGCTGTTCGAGGCGCGCAAGCCGAAGGAAAACGCGATCATCGCGAAGGTCTCGGGCCGCGTCGTGTTCGGCAAGGACTATAAGGCGAAGCGCAAGATCGGCATCCAGCCCGAGGATGGCGGTGAGGTCGTCGAGTATTTGGTGCCCAAGTCGAAGGTGATCGACGTTCAGGAAGGCGACTACGTCAAGCGTGGCGACAACCTGATCGGCGGCAGCCCCGATCCGCACGACATTCTCGAGGTGCTCGGCATCGAGCCGCTCGCGGAATATCTCGTCGCGGAAATCCAGGAAGTCTATCGACTCCAGGGCGTGAAGATCAACGACAAGCACATCGAGGTGATCGTTCGCCAGATGCTGCAGAAGGTCGAGATCACCGACGCCGGCGACACCACCCTGCTCCCCGGCGAGCAGGTGGATCGCGACGAGATGGACGAGACCAACGAGAAGCTCGAGCCCGGCCAGGCCCCTGCACAGGGCAAGCCGATCCTGCTCGGCATCACCAAGGCGTCGCTGCAGACCCGCAGCTTCATCTCGGCGGCATCGTTCCAGGAGACCACGCGCGTCCTCACCCAGGCCGCAGTCGAGGGCAAGCAGGACACGCTGATCGGTCTCAAGGAGAACGTGATCGTTGGCCGTCTCATCCCCGCCGGTACCGGCGCGGGCATGAACCGGATGCGGGTCGCCGCCACCAGCCGCGACGCAGCACTCCGCGTCCAGCAGCGCCGCCTGCAGGAAGTCCTCATCGCGCCGAACTCGGCCGCTGAGGAGCGTGCAGCCGAGCTGGCACAGGACCCGATCGAGGCGATGGCCACCAGCGACGCGCTGGAGAAGGTCGAAGTCTCGGGCGACGGCAGCGACGAAGCTGCGGGCGATTACCTGAACGAGACCGAGTGATCGGTCCCGTCAGCGTCTGTCGCTGAAACCAACAAGCCGCCGTCCGGACCTTCCGGGCGGCGGTTTTGTTTTGTGCGGCTGCAACGCCAGGACGGTCAGGAGCCCTTCCGACAATCATCGTCGTGCGACTTGCCGAACGCACAGGAACTCAGCTCTCGTGGGAATGTTTCGGCTCTGTCACTATTTGTAGCGACAGACGCCCCCTCCCCCTTGCGGTAGCATTCCCTGCATTTTCGAGAAATTTGTGGAGGGGACCTGTCATGACAATGATCATGGTTGCACCGATCGATGCGCCGGACGGTGCATTGTTCGGCTATGGCATCAACCAGCTAACCGGCGAGCGCATCGCGACTTCGGCGCTGACCACCCAGCCCGATCCTGCCATCCGGCTTCCGTCCGGCAGCGGCGACCAGATGCACACGCTGATCGTGCAGGACAGCGACAGCTATTCGGACCTGATGAACACCGTCGCCACCGTCAGCGCCTCTGGGGTCAGCTGGTCGGCGTCGGCATCGGTATCGTTCCTGCGCGAGCAGGCAAGCGACGATACCGCGATCACCTTCACCTGGACCCGCGTCGTGCGCACGCAGGACCGGATGATCGACTGGAGCAAGGCGACGGTCTCGCAGGACGCGCTCAATACGCTCGCGCAGGGGGCCGATGCCTTCATCGCCAAATATGGCACCCACTGCATCATCGGCATCGCCTATGGCGGCTCCTTTTCCGGCTATGCGCAGATCCAGACCCAGTCGATCTCCGATAAGGAATCGCTGAAGACCGCGATCCACGGATCGGTGTCCGGGTTCGGGATCAGCGGATCGGTTTCGGCCAGTTTCGAGAACGACCTTGCCAGCACGCATGTCGGTTACTCTTCGTCACAGGACACCAAGGTGGTCGGTGCCGAGCCGATCCACTTCAGCAGCCTCGACCTCGACGGGATGAAGTCTGCTGCCGAGGCATTCACGCCCAGCGCCAACAGCCCGCTGCCGGGCATCACGGGCGTCCCGGTGGCACTGCTTTGCGTGAGCTGGGAGCAGTTCTCGCAGATCGCCGCGGCGATGACGGCTTCGACCGGAGATCTTTCGCTGATGGGCGAGCAGCAGGCGCTGGCGCGGCTGTCGAGTGAATACAGCAAGCTCACCTATATCAGCGGCACGGCGTCGCAGCTGCAGGGATCCGGGTCGATCATCCCGGCCTATAATCCGACGCTCCAGCGCGCCGGACAGCAGGCCGACGGCGCTCGCCAGAGAATTTCCCGCCTGTCGCTCGCCGACGTCCGCGCGTTCGGAGCGACCGGAACGGCTGACTATATCATCTCCCCGACCCTCCAGCCGCAAACAGACTATATCGGCCGCGGCTATGGGCAGATCCAGATCAGCTACTCGCTCGATTGGGCATTTCAGAATGCAAGCCGCACCTTCACCGTGCTGCATAAGCCGGTCTCCCCCGGGCAGCCGGGTTATACCGGCGAGGTGAACTATGGGCAGTTCAATCACTATCGTGCCGAAGGGACGCCCGACGGCAACCAGATTCTCACGCTGCTCTACACCTTCGATTGCGATGGCAACGGCGCCCCGTTCATCGCGGCTCGGATGCATTTTCAGGACCCCTATGCGCCGGAATCGACGCAGCAGCAGGACTGGCCGAGCGGCCCGGTCTATCTCAACCAGACCTCCACGCTCTCCGTCACCGCGGCGTGGCCCGAATATCCGTGGAACTACATCACCGTGACGCTGGTGCCGCCGACCGCCAGCTGATCCGGATTATCGCGGGGGAAGAGCCGCCGTCCGGGAGTCCGGGCGGCGGCTCTTTCGTGCCTGCTCAACGCCTGCCTTGTGCATCAGCAAGCAGCTCCGGATTGAGCCGTTAATGCGACTAGTTTGCATTACCACCCTTTCGCTGTTAGCGGGCGCAGCAAAGGAGATTCCCATGTTCCGTCGTCCGCGTGCCCCGCTGCCCTTCATTGCGCTCATCTGGCTCGCGCCGGTCGCTGCGCATGCCGGGGAAACGGTCACCTCGGTCGAATCTGAAACGCCGAACGACGCCGGGAAGGTTGAAGACGAGGGCCAGGTGGTCATCACCGCGGCACGCACCGTGCTGCCGCCCAACGCCCTGCCGCTCACCATTGACGTGATCGACAAGGCGGCGCTCGACCAGCAGCTCGCGATTTCGGGCTCGGTCACCGATGCGGTAGCGACGCTCACACCTTCCTTCTCTCCTACGCGCCAGAAACTGTCGGGCGCGGGCGAGACGCTGCGCGGCCGCTCACCGCTCTACGCAATCAACGGCATTCCACAGTCGACCCCGATGCGCGACAGCAGTCGCGACGGGTTCACCATTGACGGTTTCTTCGTCGACCGGGTCGAGCTGATCTACGGCTCCAACGCGCTGCAGGGGATCGGCGGCACCGGAGGCATCGTCAACCAGGTCACCGTCGGCGCGCCGAAGACCGAAGGCCTGTCGGGCCGCGTGCTGCTTCAGGGCACTGCCGATGGCGACTTCAAGAGCGACGGCATCGGCTACAAGGCCGCGGGCCTGATCCAGTACAAGGCCGGGCGCTTCGATGCGACGGTGGGCGCCGCCTATGAGAAGCGCGGCGCCTTCTATGACGCCGACGGCCGCCGCATCGGCCTCAACCTGACTCAGGGCGAAACGCAGGATTCGCGCGCGACCTCGCTGTTCGCACGCTTCGGCTATGAGCTGTCGTCGAGCGCACGGCTCGACCTGATCGCGAGCCGCTTCGAACTGGACGGCGACGGCGACTATGTCGCGACGCCGGGCAACCGCACGCTCGGCATTCCGACGACCTCGATCAGGGGGACGCCCCCGGGTGTCCCTGCCGCCAATCGCGTCGAAAGCGTCGCTCTGTCGCTCACCGACCGCGACCTGTGGGGTGGCAATTTCGTCAGCCAGATCTTCTTCAACCGCAGTCACGACACGTTCGGCGGCGAGGTGCGGGACGCATCGGGCCGCTACACTGCGACCTTCCAGGACCCGGCCCTCGCACCCGTCGGCGACCTGTTCGACCAGTCGGAGAACCGAAGCCGCAAGATCGGCGGCAAGATCAGCTACGAGCGCGGCCTGCCCGGATTCGAGGACTTGACCGTAACGCTGGGCTTCGACGCGCTGTGGGACCGTACCGAGCAACGGCTGATCGCCACCGGGCGCGTCTGGGTGCCACCCAGCGACTTCCAAAGCCTCGCTCCGTTCGGTCAGGCCAACCTCAAGCTGTTCGATGGTGTGCTGCGCCTTGCGGGCGGCGCACGTTGGGAGAACGTCAAGATCACGGTCGACGACTATCGCACGCTTGCGTCGACCACCTTCGTCGCCTGCACCACCCCGCCCGCGGCGCCCGTCACGCCCTGTGGCCTGGCAAGCTATGGCGGCGTCGCGGTCAGCGGCGGCAGCCCCAAATTCCAGGACGTGCTGTTCAACGGTGGTGTGATTTTCGAGCCGGTCGCGGGCATCCGCGCTTATGCCAGCTATGCCGAAGGCTTCACCGTCCCCGATATCGGCCGCATCACGCGTTCGGTGAACCGCACCGGGATCGATATCGACACCTATGTCGACATCTCGCCGATCGTGACCAACAACCGCGAAATCGGCGTCGAGGTGAAGCGCGGACCGCTCGACGCGTCGGCCACCTATTTCTGGTCGTCGAGCGACAAAGGCCAGCTGCTGATCGCCCGCCCCGACCGGATCTTCGACGTCCAGCGGCTACGCGTCGAGATTCAGGGGCTGGAGGTCAATCTGGGCATCAAGATGCCGATCGACGGGCTGAAGCTCGGCATCGGCTATGCCCATCTGCTCGGCCGCTACGACGCCGACACGACCCCCGACGGGGTGGTCGATACCGACCTTGATGGCGTGAACATCTCGCCCGATCGCCTCAACCTCTCCGCCAGCTATGCGAAGGGACCATTCTCGGCACGTGTCCAGTCGCAATTCTATCTGGCGCGCAGCTTCCACGCCGACGCAGGCAAGGCCCAGCCCGACCAGCGCAATAATTTCGGCGGCTACAACGTCACGGACGCGAACGTCCGCTACGAGACCGGCATCGGCGCACTGAGCCTGAGCGTTCAGAATCTACTCAACACGCAATATATCGACTATTCGAGCGACACCCGGCTGCCCACCGACAACCTAGCCTTCTTCGCGGGACGCGGGCGGACGTTCACGCTCGGCTGGGACTATCGTTTCTAAGGGCCGCGGTGATGAAGTGGATCGACCTTCTCCACCGCTGGACGGGCGGAATCATCGGGCTGGTGCTGGGATTGCTCGGTCTCACCGGCGCGATCCTCGTCTTCAAGAGCTGGTGGCTGGCCTATCTGCCGGGCGCTGGTGATGCGCAGCGTCAGGATGTCGCAGCACTCGCGGCGCAGGTCGACGCGGCGCTGGCCGCGCCCGGCGGGCCGCCGCAATCGATCCTGTTCGCCGCGCAGGACTTCGGTCTCACACGGCTGTCGCGTGGCGAGGGCGCCGGCGCCTATGCCGATCAATCGGGCCGCATCGTCACCGAATGGGGCAGCAAATGGGACCGGGTCGAGCTATGGCTGTTCGACTTCCACCACCATCTCTTCTTCGGCGATACAGGCGAGACGGTGGCGGGAATCGCGGCACTGATCGGCCTGCTGTTTGTCATCACCGGCACGATCCTGTGGTGGCGACTGCGCAAGACGTTCAAGTTTCGCCTGATCCCCAAGCGCATGAGCCGCCCCGCAATCGTCACCCATCATCGCGATATCGGTGTGGTGTTTGCGCCGTTACTGTTCCTTGCGCTGACGACGGGCTCGCTGATGGTGTTCCGCCCGATCAGCGAGGCGCTGTTCGCGCCCGCTACGGGTCTGAGCACACCATTCGAGGCCCCAAAAGTCGAAGGTGGCCCGCTCGCCTCTAAGCTCGACTGGGCCGCGATGTTCGCGACGGCACGTGCGCACTATCCCGAGGCGGAGGTTCGCCTCGTCTCGCTGCCCCGCAAGCCCGGCGGCCTCATCCTGATGCGCCTGCGCCAGCAGCCCGAATGGTTGCCCAATGGCCGCACATTGCTCTGGTTCCGGCCGGAGACTGGCCAGCTGGTCGACACACGCAACATCCAGACGATGCCTAACGGCGTGCGTGCCTATAACGCGCTTTACCCGCTCCACGCCGCCAAGGTCGGCGGATTCCTTTGGAAACTGGTGATCGCAGCAACCGGCCTTGTCCTTGCGATGCTGGGAACGCTGGCGGTGTGGACCTTCTGGTTCAAGCGACCCAAGCCCAGGCCGGCACGCACGGTGCGCCCCGCAGCCGCTTAGTGGAACGGCCGGACCGCATCTCGGCCCGGCCGCTATTGATCAGCCGAACACTTCGTCGGCGTTGGTGCCCTGGCCCTTTGGATCCTCGCCGAAACGGTTAGGTCCTGCCGTGCCCGGCGTGCAGTACCAGACGAGCAACAGGATCGCGCAAGCCAAACCGCCCAGCATCAGAACTCCCCCGAACATTGCCGCACCCGAGAAGCCCGCGCCACCGCCGCCCATGGCCGAAACCAGGCTGGCACCCATCAATATGGCGCCGAGAAAGATCGGACCCAGCGGAAGCAGGATCCACCAGCCGCTACGGTCGACATCGTGCAGCCGCCGCACGCCCACGGCGATGCTCGGAATGATGGTGGCAAGCGAAAAGATATTGGCGAGCAGACCACCCGACAGCGCGCCCGAAGCCCCTGCCGAGGTTCCCGAAAGATCGGCATCGCCGGTCGCGCTCCCGCCCAGCCCGAGGATCGAATCGACGATGCTGAGTACGATCGACGCGAGGATGATGAACAGCGTGTACATCCAGTATTCCTTGCGCCGCGAACGGCCCTTGAAATCGAAATAGCGCTTAAACGGCAGGATCATCCATTCCATGTTCGTTCCCCTAACTGTTGCCTCTAACCTCTGATTCTAAACGCGAACGACTCGCCTATGAACGTGGCGGCTGACGACGGTAGCTCAACGCCTCGGCGACGTGAATTCGCGTCACCGTCTCACTCTGTGCCAGATCTGCGATCGTCCGCGCGACACGCAACACACGGGTGTAGCCGCGCGCCGACATACGCATCGCTTCCGCCGCCTGTGCCAGCAGCTTGCGGCCTGCCTCATCGGGTGTCGCAGCGGCATCAAGTACCGGCCCGTCCGCCTCGGCATTGGTGCGCGTACCCGATCCATTGTAGCGCGCTGCCTGCACCCGCCGCGCCGCCGCGACCCGCGCCGCAACCTCAGCCGTCCCCTCGGCGGGCGGCGGCAGCACCAGATCCGCGGCAGTGACCGGCTGGACCTCCACATGCAGATCGATTCTGTCGAGCAAGGGCCCCGAGACCTTGGCCTGATAGTCGGCGGCGCATCTGGGCGCGCGCGCGCAAGCCAATGCCGGATCGCCAAGATGCCCGCAACGACACGGGTTCATCGCCGCAACCAGCTGGACACGCGCCGGGAAGGTGACATGCGCATTGGCACGCGCCACGCTGACCGTCCCACTCTCAAGCGGCTGACGCAGCGAGTCGAGGACGGCACGCTGGAATTCAGGCAACTCATCGAGGAACAGCACGCCGAGGTGCGCCATGCTCACCTCACCCGGCTTGACCTTGAGCCCGCCGCCGGTGAGCGCTGCCATCGACGCAGAGTGATGCGGACTGCGAAAGGGTCGCGTCCGCGTGAGCTTGCCGCCCTGCAGCATCCCCGCAACGCTCGCGACCATCGACACTTCCAGCGCCTCGGTCGCATCGAGCGGCGGCAGGATGCCCGGCAGGCAGCTCGCCATCAGCGACTTGCCCGCACCCGGCGGTCCGACCATCAATAGATTATGCCCGCCTGCAGCCGCGATCTCGAGCGCGCGCTTGGCGGTTTCCTGCCCCTTCACCTGCTTGAGGTCAGGCCCATGCAGCTTCTCTTCAGCTTCCCCGGCCTGCGGCGCGGCGAGCAGTTGCTGTCCCTTGAAGTGGTTGATCAGGCCGATCAGGTCGGGCGCCGCAATCACGCCCGTCGTCCCCGCCCACGCCGCCTCGGGGCCCTGCGCAACCGGGCAGACTAATCCCTTCCCCATTTCCGCCGCATGCAACGCCGCCAACAGTACTCCGGGAGACGGTGCGATTCGGCCGTCCAGCCCCAGTTCGCCGACAAAGACATGCTCACTCAGCGCCTCGGCATCGACCACGCCCATCGCACCGAGCAGCGCGAGCGCAATCGGCAGATCGAAATGCGATCCCTCCTTGGGCAGGTCGGCGGGTGACAAATTGAGGATCACCCGCTTGGGCGGGAGCGCGAGGCCAATCGCGGCCATCGCCGCGCGCACGCGCTCGCGACTCTCTGCAACCGCCTTATCAGGCAGGCCCACCACGACGAAATTGGGGAGGCCGGGGACGAGGTTGCACTGCACCTCGACGGCGCGCGCCTCCAGCCCGAGATACGCAACCGTAGAGACGCTCGCGACCATATGCCCCCCATTTGTTCACCCGTTGTAACGGCTTTTGCGCGGCAGGGAACGGTTGATCGCGCCGCCGTCTTGCACCGCCAACACACACTCCCCACGTCATAGTCATGCGCCCCAAACCGCATCCGATCCTGCGAATCACCCTGCTCGTGACCGGCGTTCTGCTGTTCCTGGTGGTGGCGCCGCTCGTGTCGCCGTTTCCCGGTCCTGCAGGAACCGTCGTCGCGGCACTGGGGATCATCCTGATTCTGCGCAATTCGCGCTGGGCGCGCCGCCGCTTCGTCCTGCTGAAGGCCCGATGGCCGCGTGTCGGCGCCTTTATCGACCGCATCCTGATCCGGGGCAGCGCAAAGCGCCGCCGCGAACGCGCCAAATCGATCGCAGCGAATTGACTTTACCTGCACCTTTGGCTAACGGCCCTGCTCACGCGGTCGCCCCTGTGGCGGCCCTTTTAGTTTCTAGAATTCAGGGAATGAGCGATGAAGCGGACCTTTCAGCCGAGCAACCTGGTGCGAGCGCGCCGGCACGGCTTCCGCGCGCGCATGGCGACCCCCGGCGGTCGCAATGTGATTCGCGCCCGCCGCGCCCGCGGCCGCAACAAGCTGAGCGCCTGAACACAGGCGCCCCTGCGCGGCTGACGCTGCGCAAGGACTATCTCGCCGCAAATGCCGGCAAGCGCGCGCCCATGCCCGGGTTCGTGCTGCTGGTACGCGCGCGCAGCGATGATGACGCAACGATGCGAATCGGCATCACCGTTTCCAAAAAGGTCGGCAACGCAGTCGTGCGCAATCGCATGAAGCGCCGATTTCGCGAGCTCGCGCGCGCGATTCTGCCCGCCGAAGGTATCCCCGGCGCCGATCACGTACTGATCGGCCGCAATTCGGGCATCGAACGCGATTTCGCGGCGCTCCAGGCCGACCTGATCAAGGCATTGGGCAAGATCCGCAAATGATCGCCCGTGCCCTGATCCTGATCGCGCGCGGCTGGCAGATCGGCCCTTCGCGCATCCTTCCGCCCAGCTGCCGCTATGCGCCCAGCTGTTCGGCCTATGCAATCGAGGCACTCTCCCGCTATGGCGCGCTCAAGGGCGGATGGCTCGCGCTCCGGCGCATCCTTCGCTGCCATCCGTGGGGTGGGCACGGCTATGATCCCGTGCCCTGATTTCCTGAACCGGGGACTGACGTGAAAGACGACCAGAAGAATTTCCTGCTCTTCGCCGTGCTCGCCGCGCTGCTGCTGTTCGGGTGGCCGATGGTCACCGGCTGGCTGTTTCCGACGGCCAATCCGCCGGTGACTGAGATCAAGGGCGGCAAGACCGAGGTCATTGCCAATCCCGGCGCCGGTCCCGCTGCGGACACCCCCGCCGCGACCCGCGACCGCAAGCTCGTCCTCGCCGAAACCCCGCGTATCGCAATCGAGACTCCCACCGTGCGCGGCTCGATCAACCTCAAGGGCGGGCGCATCGATGATCTGGTGCTGGTAAAGCACAAGGAGACGATCGCTAAGGACAGCGCGCCGATCCGCCTTCTTTCGCCCTCGGGCACGCAGGACGCCTATTTCGCAGGCTTTGGCTGGTCGGGCACCGGCCTCACCGCCCCTGCCGCCGATGCGGTCTGGACCGCCAGCGGCAACAAGCTGACTCCGACGACCCCCGTCAAGCTCACCACGAGCAACGGCACGCAGCGCTTCATCATCGAACTGTCGGTCGACGACGGGTATATGTTCACCATCCGTCAGCGCGTCGCCAACCTCGGCGACAAGCCGATCAGCGTCGCGGGCCATGGTTTCCTCTACCGCTATGGCCCGGGCAAGGATCACGACACCTGGACGATCCATGCCGGTCCGGTCGCCTCCTACAACGGCGCAGTCGACTATGGCGTCAACTACAGCACGGTTAAGGATGAAGGCGCCAAGAGCTTCGATTCCAAGGGCGGCTGGGTTGGCTATACCGATATCTACTGGCTGACCGCCCTGGTCCCCGATCAGGGGATGGACGTAGCGCTCAAGTTCCGCCCCGCCGGCGGTACCGCGACCCAGGCGCAGTTCGAGCCTGCCACCGCCCGCCAGGTCGGCCCGGGCCAGATGGTGACGCAGACGTCGCGCTTCTTCGCGGGCGCCAAGGACATCAACCTGCTCGACCAGTATGAAGAGCAGGGCGGCATCCGCCAGTTCGGCAAGGCGATCGACTGGGGCTGGTTCGAAGTCTTCGAAAAGCCGATCTTCCACTATCTCCACTGGCTGTTCCGGATGATCAGCAACTTCGGTTTCGCGATCATTGCGCTGACGCTGACCGTTCGCCTGCTGCTGTTCCCGATCGCGCAAAAGCAGTTTGCGTCGATGGCATCGATGCGCGCGCTCCAGCCGAAGATGAAGGCGCTGCAGGAGCGCTACAAGGACGACAAGCCGCGCCAGCAGCAGGAGATCATGAAGCTGTACAAGGATGAGAAGGTGAACCCGCTTGCGGGCTGCCTACCCACCCTGCTTCAGATCCCGATCCTCTACGCGCTGTACAAGGTGCTGATGCTCTCGATCGAGATGCGTCACCAGCCCTTCATCCTGTGGATCAAGGATCTGTCGGCGCCCGATCCGCTGCACGTGCTCAACCTGTTCGGTCTGCTCGACTTCAACCCGCCTGCATTCCTGGCAATCGGCCTGCTGCCGATCCTGCTCGGCCTGTCGATGTGGGCGCAGTTCAAGCTCAACCCGACGCCGATGGACGATGTCCAGAAGCAGGTGTTCGCGATCATGCCATGGGTGCTGATGTTCGTGATGGCGCCGTTCGCGGCAGGTCTCCAGATCTACTGGATCACCTCGAACCTGCTCACCATCGGGCAGCAGAAGCTGCTCTATCTGCGCCACCCGGCGCTCAAGGAGCCGGTAGCTGCGGCATCGGCGAAAACGGGGAAGAAGTGAGCAGTTTCGAACCCGAAGCGATCGAGGCCGCGCGAAAGACCTTCGCCGGCCCCGTCGCCTTCCTGAAGTCGGCACCTGCGCTGCAGTTCCTGCCCGATCCCGCGGTGCCGGAAGTGGCGTTCGCGGGCCGGTCGAATGTCGGCAAATCGTCGCTGCTCAACGCGCTGACCGGCCGCAACGGCCTTGCCCGCACCTCGAACACGCCGGGGCGGACGCAGGAGCTGAACTTCTTCGATGTCGGCGACCCGCTGAAGTTCCGGCTGGTCGACATGCCCGGCTATGGCTTTGCCAAGGCGCCCAAGGATGTCGTCAAGAAGTGGCGCTTTCTAGTGAACGATTTCCTGCGCGGGCGCGATGTGCTGAAGCGCGTGCTGGTGCTGATCGACAGCCGCCACGGCATCAAGGAGGTCGATCGCGACATCCTCGACATGCTCGATGCTGCGGCAGTCAGCTATCGCATCGTCCTGACCAAGGCGGACAAGATCAAGCCGGCCGAACTGGCAGAGGTGATGGAACGGACGATCGCCGAAGCGCGCAAGCGTCCCGCCGCACATCCCGACATCCTCTCCACGTCGAGCGAGAAGGCCGACGGCATCGCTGAACTGCGCGCCGCAGTGCTGGAAGCCGTCAGCGTCTGACCTGCCCGCCCCGGCTCAGGCCGGGTTGTGCTTGGCCAGAAACGCTTCGAGCGCCTTCAGGAACTCCAGCCGGTCTTCAGTCCGGCTGAAATGATGATCCGCCTCGGGCTGGACGATGTAGGTCACGTCCTTCCCCGCCGCCTTCAGCTTCTGCGCCATCACCTTCGAATGGACCGGCGGCACCACGCGGTCTTCATCGCCATGCACGAGCAATATCGGGATCGAGAATTGCTCGGGGAAATTGAGCGGCGACACATTCTTGAGGTCGGGCGCCTGATCGCGCAGCCAGTCCTGCTGCGCGCCGCTGCCTAGGAAGTTGCGCTGATGCCTGATCATCCGGTTAAGGTCGGAAACCCCGGCATAGGATACCGCGCAGCGATATTGCTTTCCATCACGCTGCGCCGCGCGCATCGCCGCATAGCCGCCATAGGATGCGCCAACCATGCACACCCTTGCCGGATCGGCGATGCCCTGATCGGCCAGCGCCTTCACCGCGTCGTTCAGGTCATCCTGCATGGCAAGGCCCCACTCCCCCTCGCCCTTCTTCGCGAACTGCCGGCCATAGCCCGATGAGCCGCGATAATTGGGCTGGACCACGACATAGCCGCGGTCGGCCATGAACTGCGTCCACCAGTCCCAGGTTTCGCTGTCGCGCGCGAACGGACCGCCATGCGGCATCACGATCAGCGGCAGCTTGCCCTTGCGGCCCGCGGGCACCGTCAGCACCGCCTCGATCTCGAGCCCGTCGCGCGCCTTGTAGCGGATCGTGCTGACCGGATGCATGCGGCGCATCTTGATCGCGCGGTTGTGATAGCCCAACAACTGCATCGTCTTGTCGGGGCGATTGTAGATGAAATAGCCGCCCGGGGTATCTGCTCCGCCAAACGCCAGCAACACGCGCGAGCGATCGCGGTTGAGCGACGAGATGCCGACCCGTGCTCCTTTGACCAGCCCGGACACCGTCGTTTGCATCGCCGCCATGTCGGGATCGGTCCAGTTAACCCGCCCCTGCGCCTCTTGGAGGCCGACTCCCATATAGCCGAAACCGGTGGAATCGGGGATCAACCCGCCAATATCATAGCCCTTGCTACCGAAAAGCTTCTTCCCGCGCTCAAGCGTGGTCAGATCGAACTCATACACCGCCCGATAACCGCCCTCGTCGTCGTCGAACACCAGTGCCTTGCTGCTATCGTTCAGGAACAAAGCGGGCACTGTCAGGCGATCCTCGCGGGTCCTTGATTTGTCGATAACCCGGAACAGCATGTTGGGCTTGTCGCGATAGAGGATGCGGCGCGACCGGCCATCCTCGCTCATGCCGAAGCCCATGCGGACTACCCCGGCGCCGTCAGCGTACCAATTCCACACCCCTGTCCTGCTCGGGACGACGACGCGCCGCTTCCCGGTATCGAGGTCAACCTCGTCGACCTGTGGCCAGAAACCGGGAGCCCCCCAAAAGATCGAGGTCTGGTACGACAGCATGACGCGCGCCGCGCCATCGCGCGCAGCCCAGATCACGTTATCGCCATTCTGCGCCGCGTCCTGCGAGGCGATCCGGGTCACCTTGCCGGTGGGCACATGAAAGGCGAGCGCGCGCGTGATGTACCAGTTATCGGCCCCGATCGGCGCCTCCTGACCGATGCCGACAATCACCCACTCGTCATTGACCCAGCGCCACCAGTTAAGGTCTGCCTTGCCCGGGTTGAGCAGCTTGGGCAGCCCCGGTGTACCAGGGGTCAGCACCGCAAGGAGCTGCCTGCCCTGAATCGCGACCTTCGCAACGATCTGCTTGCCGTTGGGCGATATTTCGGGGGCCTCGACCTCGGGAATATCGGCAAAGGCTTCGACCGGAAGTGGCGCGCGGGCCGCGGGCGCAGCGGGTATCGTGGCCTGCGACGCGGCATGCGAACCGCCGCTACCCATCAACGCAAGTGCGGACACCCCTAACCAGAACGCGTGCGACATCGCTCCCCCATTTGCCCCCAAAGTCTGCGGCATAGGTGCCGCTAAATGGGAACGCCTGCAAGCGTCCGGAAAGATCAGAGCAGCAACGTCTTCAAATGGATGACCCCATCGGGCGCACGTGATTCCTGGCGGATCAGCTGCTGCGTCCGTTTGGCGAGCCAGAAGCGCGCAGACGGCGATTGCGGACGGTTATAGTCGGTCTCGACCACCCAACAGTCGATCCCGCGCCCGTCTGGACCGGGCAACGCTTCTTCCGCCGCGACGCGCCAGAGATAACGCGCAGGCGTGCCACCCACCGGATGGAAGAAGGGGATCGACACGGCATAGCCCCTCACGAGCGGAAGCGTCTGCAGCATCTCCATATCGGTCTCGAAATTGTACATCGGCTCCGGGAAGGGCACGTTGGTCGCGGCCTGGCTATTGTCCGCGAGATCGCGAATCCCGGTCAGCGCCTTCGCCCCGAACTCGAACCCCTCCACCACCGTCTTCCCGCCCACGCGCGTGGTACGGACATGGGTCATCGGACGGAAGGTTCCGATCTCGAACAGCGAATCGCGCTCGACCAGCGATGGCTCCTTGCCCGTCCCGTCCCAGCGCTGAACGACCCGCAACCGTTCCACCCCATCGATGCGTTCGAACCGCACCTCGCGCTGCCAGATGTCGGTGGCGACATGCCTGCCGCCCTTGCTCTGCGAGCGCAGATAAGTTCGCTTTCCGGGCTTGAGCAGGTCGAACCGCGCCAGCCGGTCGCCGACATTCAGACGATGCGGCTCGGCGAACGCGAAGCTGGTGGCATTGGCCACCGCCGGTGCCACAACCGCCAGGGAGAGCAGTGAGCGGCGCGAAACATGATCGATCCTGTCCATGATCAGATTGTTTCGCATGCGACCGGATCGCGCAACGCGATCGATCGAACCCAGTTGCGGTTGGTCGAAAGCGAGGCGAGGCGTCGCCAACGGCGTTGCCCCCGCCCCGCCCCGCCGCTATCCCCCGGCCATGCTCAAGCTCTTCATCGGTAACAAGGCCTATTCCTCCTGGTCCATGCGCGGCTGGCTTGCCTGCAAGCTCTCGGGTCTCCCGTTCGAGGAAGTCGTGGTCCCGCTTTACGATCAGGACTGGGACCAGCGCCGCGAAGGCGATGAGTTCGCCCCCTCGTCGGGCAAGGTACCGATCCTGTGGGACGGCGACGCGGTGGTGTGGGACAGTCTGGCGATCGTCGAGTATCTCAATGAAAAGTCGGGCGGCGACAAATTCTGGCCCGCCGACCCCACCGCACGCGCGATGGCGCGGTCGATGGCGGCGGAGATGCATTCGGGCTTCGCCGCGCTGCGCCGCAAGCACAGCATGAACATTCGCCAGGTCTATGAGCCCAGGAAGCCCGACGACGACGTGATGCAGGATATCCATCGCATTATGGAGCTGTGGGCACAGGCACGTGCGCGCTTCGGCGGCGACGGTGAATTCCTGTTCGGCGATTTTGGGGCGGCGGATCTGATGTTCGCGCCCGTCGTCACCCGCCTCGTCACCTACTCCCTCCCCGTCGCGCGCTTCGCGCCCGCTTATATGCAGGCGGTGCTTCTGCACCCCTTCATGCAGGACTGGATTGCCGGCGCGCAGGAAGAGGAATGGGTGATCGAGCAGTTCGAACAGACGCCCGCCTGAGGCCAGCCTAGAACGCGCTGCCGTCCTTCCGCCGGAACCCCTCACCGGGAAACAGGTGAAGGTCGATATCGGGATAGTGGCAGGCAGTGACCGACGGCTTGCCGATCGCGACATAGACGCAATCGGCGTCGCTGCGGTTCTGCAGCACATGGCCGTTGCCGTCGTTCTTGGCGAAGGCCGCGACATCGCCTGCGCACAGCACCGTCTCGCCACGATCGTCGACCAGCACCGCCTCGCCTGCGATCATCACCACCATCTCGTCCTCGCCCTCGTGCCAGTGGCGTTGCGCCGACCAGGCGCCGGGCTTGAGCACGACATGGCTCGCGCCGAAGTCGGTCAGGCCCGCGGCGGGCGCCAGCCGCCGATACCGGCGCTGCTGCACCACCCCGGCATATTCGGGCGGATAGCCGGTAGCGTTGGTCTGCGGGATCGTATCGAGGTCGAGCTTGGGCATCGGTTCACTCCTTGCTCTGATCGATGCAGCGCTGCAGTTCGGCCCGCAGCGCTGGCATATCCAGCCCTTCATACGCGTCGAAATCGGCCTTGGTTGGCGCGATCTTTCCGAAACGCTTCTCCGCCGCGGCGATCAGCGCTTCATTCTCGTCGAGCGTCCGGGTGAGCTTTGCGATGTTTGGCTTGTCCTCGGGCTTGCCCAGCTTGATCCGCCGCCTGACCACACCGCGACCCAACCCCGTGAGCTGGGCGAGCCGCATCTCGACGATGCGGCAGCGCACCGGTGGGATACGCGCCTGTTCCACTAGCAACGGCATGGCCGCCAGCATGAAGCCCGTCAGCAGCATGTTCCCTCTTCCCGCAAAACCCCTTTCTTTTAGGGCTGGCGGCGGCAAGAGAGAAAGCTCCAATCGGGTCAGGGGCAATATGGACGTCATCGAACTCACCAAGGCGCTGATCGCCGCCCCCAGCATCACCCCGGCGCGCGGGAACGTCTTCGACGTGCTCGAAGCCGCGCTCCTGCCGCTCGGGTTCAGCGTTGATCGCTTCGTCGCAGGCGAGGCACCCGACGGACCGGTCGAGAACTTGCTCGCGGTCCGCAAGGCCGGCCCCGGCCCGCATTTCGCCTTTGCCGGACATCTCGACGTCGTCCCCCCCGGCGAGGGCTGGACCTCGGGCGCGTTCGAGCCGCAAATCCGCGGCGACCTTCTCTACGGGCGCGGCGCGGTGGATATGAAGGGATCGATCGCTGCTTTTGCCACCGCGGTCGCCGCGCTCCCCGCTTCGGGCACCCTCAGCCTGATCATCACCGGCGACGAGGAAGGCCCCGCGACCTACGGCACACTCGCACTGATGGATCGCATGTCAGCCGCAGGCCTGACACCGGACTTCTGCCTCGTCGGCGAGCCCACCAGCGCCCATCGCCTCGGCGACACGATCAAGATCGGCCGCCGCGGTTCCACCGTCATCGACATCGACGTGCCGGGGCGGCAGGGCCATGTCGCCTACCCGCACCTTGCCGATAACCCAATACCGCGCCTGATCCGCGCGCTGGCCGAGATCGACGCGATCGTCCTCGACGAAGGAACCGATTGGTTCCAGCCCTCGAACATCGAGGTGATCGACCTGACAGTGGGTAATCCTGCCACCAACGTCATTCCCGGTAAGGCCGTGGCGCGCATCTCGATCCGTTTCAACGATCTGCATCGCGGGCAGGTATTGATCGAGCGGATCGAGCGGATCGTCCATGCCCACGCCCCCGCGGGGATCGTCCGCGGCCGCGTCTATGGCGAGGCGTTCCTGACCGAGCCCGGCACGCTCTCGGCGCTCGTCGGCGACGCGATTGAGGAAGAGATTGGCATCCGTCCTGAACTGTCCACCAGCGGCGGCACCTCCGATGCGCGCTTCCTGTCGCGGATCTGTCCGGTGGTGGAATTCGGTTTGCTCAACGCGACCATGCATAAGCTGGATGAGGCTGTCGCGATCGACGACCTGCACAAGCTTACGGCGATCTACGAGACCCTGCTGCGGCGCGTGTACGCCTAGGCGATCCGCGCTTCGACCTGCGGGATCTGCCCGGCCCAGGCGATGAAATCATTCTCGCTCATCGGCTGAGCGATGACAAAGCCTTGCAGCACATCGCAACCGATCACGCGCAGCACATCGAGTTGACCCTGCGTTTCGATCCCTTCGGCGACGACTTCGCAGCCGATGCCGTGGATCAGCCCGATCACCGCTTGGGCTATCGTCCGCGCCTCGACATCGGTCGCGACATGCTCGACCAGACTGCGGTCGAGTTTCACCCGGTCAAGCGGCAGGTCGCGCAGCCGGGCCAGGTTGGAATAGCCTGTCCCGAAATCGTCGATCGCGATGCTCGCCCCGTCGGTGCGTAGCGCGGCGATGGCATCGATCACTTCATGCGAGCAGTGCATCGCCAGTGTTTCGGTGATTTCGAGTTCGAGCAGCCGCGCGGGAGCGCCTGCTGCCTGCATCGCGTCGCGCAGCCGACGGAAAAAGGCAGCATGGTCGAGCTGGCGCGGGCTGATATTGACCGCCATCCGCTGCTCGACACCCAGCTTGCCCCAACGAGCGATGGTGTTGGCGACATTCTCGACCACCCATTCGCCGATCTCGACGATCAGGCCGGTTTCCTCGGCGCGGGCAATGAAGGTCCCGGGCAGGCACAGCCCGCGCACAGGATGTTGCCAGCGCAAAAGTGCCTCGGCAGCGACGATCCGGCCGTCATTGGCGCTGATCTGCGGTTGATAGACCAGCGCAAACTGATCGAGCTCGACCGCGCCTCGTAAGTCGCTCTCGAGCTGCGCGCGCTCGGCGATTTCGGTCGCGAGCTGTTCGGAGAAATGCTCAGCACGGCCACGGCCATTGCCCTTGGCATGATACATGGCGGCGTCGGCCGCCCGCATCAGGTCGGTCAACGTCGTGCCGTGTCCGGGCCGCATCGCGATACCCACCGAGGCGCCGATGCTCACTTCCTGATCCGCGAGATCGAAGGGTTCGGAGAGCGCGAACAAGATGCCGCGACCGATCCGGTCCGCATCGCGGGCATTGGCCATCACGGGAAAGAATATGGTGAACTCGTCGCCCGACAGCCGCCCGATCAGCGGCTGGCGCAGGTCGCCCTCGACGATGAAGCGGTCCGCAACGGCGCGCAGGCGATTCGCAACCATGCCCAGCAGCTGATCGCCCATCGCGTGGCCGAGCGTGTCGTTGACCGCCTTGAATCGGTCGAGATCGATGAAGAACAGTGCAGCCATCGCTTCCGCCGGAAGCTCGGTCAGCGCCCGCTCGCAACTGCGACGGAAATGGATTCGGTTGGGAAGCGCCGTCACGGGATCGAACAAAGCAAGCCGCTGCACACTTTCGAGATTCGAATGGAGCTGGCGAAACAGCCCGTCCATCGCCTCGGCCAGCGGCGGCACGCATTCGGCGACCTCGGCGGGGATTTCGCTCTGAAGATCGCCATTGGCAGCGCTCGACAGGCGGCTGATGGCGGCGTCGATCGCCGCAGCGGTGGAGGCGATGGTCCGCTCGGCATAGGCCCAGCACATCGCGGCACAGATGATCGCTGCGATCAGTGCGCGACCGGCATTTTCGGTGTCGAAATGGCCGCGCGAGGTAGCTGCAAGCGCGAGGATGAACACGAACGCCCCGGCGCAGATCGCAAACACGATCGCACGACTCTTGAGCGAAAATCCGTTCATCGCGACTGCGCGGTCCCCCCTATGCCCAATCGGTTGCGGGCGACGGGCGGACACTAACTCCGAAAGGGTTAAGATTTCTGCGTCGGAGCCTATCGTTGTCTTTTCAGAACGATGTAGAGAGCGCCAAGGCCCCCGTGCCGTGGATGCGCGTTTCGTACCGCCGCGATCCGGTCACCGTGGCGCGACGCCGCGAGCCAGTCTCCCACCGCCGCACGGATCGCTCCACGCGCATGCGGCCGCTCCGATTCCGGCCGCGGCGGTTTGCCGGTAATCAGCAGCAGCACCCGGTCGCCCCGCGCGACCGCTGCCTCCAGACCCCGATCGAGCCGGGCGTGCGCACTCGACAGCGTATGGCCGTGCAGGTCGATCGAGCTCTCTGGCGCCACCAGACCGCGTGAAAGCCGGCGATCCCATGAGGCATCGAGCGTATCGGCGGAGGGCGGTACGGGCTTGGGTTTGGGCAGAGGCGCAGGCGGGATCCGCCCCTTCACACGCGCAACCGGGCCAGGCTCGGGAACGACCGGCGTCGGTGGCTTCGGTGGCGGCGCCTTCGCGGGGACGGGCTCCCGCGCAATCGGGGTTACAGTGGCGATCACACGCGCCCATAGCGCCCGTTCGTCGGGCGTCATCGTTCGCGGCGGTCTCATGGCTTCAATCCACGCCGTGGCGTGCCAGCGTTCCCTTTGGCAGCAGCAGCCATGCGGTGCCGCGCGCGGACATGCCGCCCGCGATCGCACGCGCATCGTCACCCGCGCCCCAGAAGGTGTCGAAGCGGTTGCTGCCCTTGATCGCGCCGCCGGTGTCCTGATTGACCCAGATGCCGGTTGCGTCCTGCCGGTCCATCGACAGGAAGACGGGGGCGCCCATCGGCACGAACTTGGGGTCGGCGGCAACGCTGCCGCGTCCCGTCACGGGGTAGCCCATCGCGCCCAGCGGCCCTGCCCCGGTCAACTCGCGGAAAAAGACGTAGCTCTTGTTCTCGCGCATGATCGCGCGACCTTCTTCGGGGTTTTTGCGCAGATAGGCCATGATCCCCTGCATCGACCCCTGCCCTTTGGGCAGGACTCCGCGGTCGATCATCAGCTTGCCGATCCCGGTATAATCGCGCCCATTCTGGCTGGCATAGCCGATCCGCATGATCCCGCCATCGGGCAGGCGCAGCCGCCCCGAACCCTGAATCTGCAGGAAGAACAACTCGACCGGATCGGCCGCCCAGGCGATCTCGAGTCCGCGGCCCGCCAGGCTACCGCCCTCGATCGCCGTGCGGTCATAGAAGGGCACGAACTTGGTGCCATCGACGCGCCCGCGGATCGAGCGGCCCTTGAGATTGTCGGAAAATGTGCCGAGATCGACGTCTATCAGATCCGCAGGGCGACCATAGATCGGCACCTCATAGCCGCTCCGCCGCGTGCGCGATCCGGAAATCTCCGGTTCGTAATAGCCCGTCGCAAACGCCTTGCCGTCGGCAACCTGCACCGCCTCGAAATAGCGTGCGAAGAAGGCGGTGGCGTCGCGCGGCTGCGCGGTCCGTGCCGCATCGCACGCCGCGCGCCAGTCCTCGGCCCGCGTGAGCCCGCTGGCGTCCGTACGCTTGACCAGACTGGGGCAGCTGATCCGGAATGCTTCGAGCGCACGCGTCGCGCCAATCGCGGTAATGGGAAGATCGGCGATTTCCGGACCTGCGACCAGCCCCGCACTTGCCGCAGTCGCCGTGGAGGCCGTTGCAGCGGGGGCAGGTCTGGGCGCCAGCGGCGTCGCTGCGGTCGGCTGACGGACGGGAACCGAAGGGCCGGACGGTGCAGGGCGCACCGTTCCCGGCCGCGAAGGCACTACGCCTGACGAACAGGCGCTAACTGCGACGGCCAGCGCCGCTACCCCCCAGGCGCGCATCACTATCCTTTACGCTTCGTCGGTGTCGCTCAGCTTCCAGTTCGGATCGTCGCTGCGCAGGTCGCGGCTGAACGTCCACACGTCATGCGTATCGACCGCATCGGTGAGCGAACCGGCGATGACGCTGCCGTCCTTGTCACGCGTTACCGCGGCAATATCCGCGTCGAAGCGCATCGTGACGCGCGCCATCCGGCCTTCGACCGTGATTTCAGAGATCGCCGCACGCTCGATCGAGACCAGCCGGTTGTCGAGCGTCTCGCCCGCAACCTCACGCGCATCGATCGCAGCGATGAAACTGTCGCGGACCTCATCCTCGACCAGCCAGGTCAGCGTCTCGCGGTCGCCCTTCCAGAACGCTTCGAGGATCATCTTATAGGCCGACTTGCCGCCTTCAACGAACTGGGCGACGTCGAACGACGGGTCGGCGGCGACCAGCGCGCGCAGACCACCCTCGGCGCCCGGTTCCACCGCACGCGGACCGGCGTCGCGAACCTCGGCGGGCATGTCGATCGTACGCGGCATTGGCGGCGCGCCGACACGCTCATCCGCGGCGCGCGGCAGCGGCTGCTGCTCATGGCCGGTGCGCTTTCCGAGTACGGAATAGAGCCGGAGCGCCAGAAAGGCCGCGATCGCTGCAAACAGGACGACTAGATACACTTGGGACACCTCGTTTCAGCCCTCACATAGGCAGGATACGCGCCCGATTCAAATATAGCATGAACAGACCTGTGAACCGAGAACAACGCACGCCCGTTGAAACACCGCATCGCCCCTGCTAGGCGCGACCGTCATTCCAACGCGGATCACCGCGATAAATATCCCAGACAAGAAGGACTTTCGAACGATGGACGAGCCGGAAAACGCAGCGCCGCAGGGTGAGCCGCTCGCGAACGGCGCCGATACCGCTCCCTCGGTGGGCGTTATCTCGCAATATGTGAAGGACTTCTCGTTCGAGAATCCGAACGCGCCCGCCATCTATCAGATGCAGGGCCAGCCCCAGTTCGACGTCCAGTTCAACATCGGTTCGGGCGAAGTCGGGCAGGACGTCTACGAAGTCGTTCTCAAGATCGACGTGCGCGCCGAGAACGAAGGCCAGGTCGCGTTCGTCGTCGACCTTTCCTATGCTGGTCTGTTCGCGGCCCGCAATATCCCGGCCGAACATCTCCAGCCGTTCCTGCTGGGCGAAGCACCGCGCCTGCTCTTCCCCTTCGCGCGCCGCGTGCTGGCCGATGCCGTCCGCGACGGCGGCTTCCCGCCGCTGATGCTCGAGCCGATCGACTTCAACGGCCTCTACTACCAGCAGCTCGAAGAGCGTGCAGCTGCGGGCGAGCAGGCCGGGGAAATCGGCCAGGCCTGATCCCGGTCTTCGGGGGCAACAGATGAACCTTGTCCGGGCACTCGGGTCGATCGGTGGGCTAACGCTCGCCAGCCGCGTGCTCGGACTGGTTCGCGACTCGCTGTTCGCGCGCTATGTCGGGGCGAGCTTTGCCTCAGACGCCTTCCTGATCGCGTTCCGCTTGCCCAACCTGTTCCGCGCGCTGTTCGCGGAAGGGGCGTTCAGCGCAGCCTTCGTGCCTATGTTCAGCAAGAAGGTCGGCGAAGCGGGCGGCGACACCAAGCCGGCGCTGTCCTTCGCAGAGGAGGCGCTCTCGGTCCTCCTTCCCGTCCTGATCCTGATGACCGCGATGATGGAGATCGCGGCCTATCCGGTCGTCTGGGCGATGTCGGGCGGATTCAACGACGTGACGCCCGGGCAATTCGCCTATGCGGTCGAGCTGTCGCGCATCACCTTCCCTTATCTGCTGCTGATCAGCCTCGTCTCGCTACTCGGCGGCATTCTCAACTCACTCCACAAATTCTGGGTCAACGCCGCAGCGCCGATCCTGCTTAACCTCACACTGATCGCGGCGCTGCTGTTCTTCCACAATAGCGATACGCTTCTCACCGCCCGAAATCAGGCGATCGCGGTTACCGTCTCGGGTGTGCTTCAGCTCCTCTGGCTGTTCCTCGCCTGCCGCGCCAACGGGGTAAAGCTGCGCATCCGCGCGCCGCGCCTGACCCCCGATGTAAAGAAGCTGCTCGCGCTGATCGGTCCCGCCGCCGCGGGCGCGGGCGCCACTCAGATCAACCTCATCATCTCGACCGCGCTCGCCGCCAGCCTGCTGGCCGAGGGTTCGGTCTCGTACATTTATTACGCCGACCGGCTGAACCAGCTCCCGCTCGGGCTGATCGGAATCGGCCTCGGCACCGTCCTGCTCCCCACCATCGCCCGACAGCTGGGTGCGGGGAATGAGAGCGCGGCGATGCACACGCAGAATCGCGGCGCTGAGCTGGCGCTGTTCCTCACCCTGCCCGCCACCGCCGCGCTGGTGATCTGCGGCGGCCCGATCGTCGCCGCACTGTTCCAGCATGGTGCCTTCACCGCCGAGAACACCGTCAAGACCGCGCAGGCGCTCGCCGCCTTCTCGGTTGGTCTGCCCGCCTATATTCTGGTCAAGGTGCTGACCCCCGGATTCTATGCCCGGTCGGACACCAAATCCCCGGTGCGCTACGCCATGGTGTCGATCGCGGTGAACCTCGCGCTTAACCTCGCACTGATCGTGCCGCTCCAGCATATGGGCCCGCCGCTCGCCACCGCGGTCGCGGCCTGGGTCAATGTCGCCCTGCTCTATCGTGCGCTGGCGAAGCGCGGCCATTTCGTCGCCGACGATCAGCTCAGGCGCCGCGTCTGGCGGCTGGTCGGCGCGTCGATCGCGATGGGCGCGGTCATGTTCTTCCTCAACGATCTGTTCACCCCCTACATTCACGGCACATGGACGATCCGCACCGCGGCGATGCTGGTGCTGGTCGGCGCGGGTTGCGTGGTGTACGCGGTCGCGTGCTTCGGCACCGGAGCGGTGCGGATCGGCGACCTCAAGGCGCTGTTCCGCCGCCGCGCCGCCTAGGAACCATCCAACCACAGAGAAGTACAATGCGCGTCGTTTCCGGCATCAAGCCCACGGGCAATCTCCACCTCGGCAACTATCTGGGTGCCATCAAGCAGTGGGTGGGGATGCAGGCCGAGGTCGACGCCGCTGGCGGCGAGAGCATGTATTTCATCGCCGACCTGCACGGTCTGACCGAGTGGATCGAGCCGGCGGCGCTGCACGCCAACACGTTCGAGATCGCCGCGGCGATGATCGCGTCGGGCATCGACCCCAAGCGCTCGATCCTGTTCAATCAGGCCCGCGTCCCCGCGCACAGTGAGATGGCGTGGTTGCTCAACAATGTCGCGCGCGTCGGCTGGCTCAACCGCATGACGCAGTTCAAGGACAAGGCGGGCAAGAACCGTGAGGGCGCGAGCGTCGGTCTCTACGACTATCCCGTACTGATGGCCGCGGACGTGCTGCTCTACTCCACCACCCACGTCCCCGTGGGCGAGGACCAGAAGCAGCATCTGGAGCTGGCGCGCGATATCGCCGCCAAGTTCAACCTCGACTATCGCGTGGAGCTGCTCGTCCAGCCCGAGCCGCTGGTGAGCAAGGAAGCGCCGCGTATCATGTCGCTGCGCGACGCAACGCAGAAAATGTCCAAGTCCAACCCGTCCGAGGGTGCGCGGATCAACCTGATCGATGACGACGACGCCATCGCGCAGAAATTCCGCAAGGCGAAGACCGATCCCGAACCGCTGGGCGAGACGTTCGAGGAACTGAAGGACCGGCCGGAGGCAAAGAACCTCGTCACCATCTTCGCCGCACTGTCGGACCGTACCCCCGACGATGTCGTCGCTGAATATGCTGGTCAGGGCTTCGGCAGCTTCAAACCCGCACTCGCCGACCTCGCAGTCGCCAGGCTCGGCCCGATCCGTGACGAGATGGTCCGCCTGACCGCCGATCGTGCTGCAGTCGATGCGGTGCTGCGCGACGGCTCCAACCGCGCCGCCGCCCTCGCCGCCCCGCTGCTGCGCAAGGTGCAGGACGCGATGGGCCTGCTCGTCTGAACTAGAGTCGGGGCGCCTGGATCGACAGCAGGCCGATCAGCGCCCCGGCCTGCACCCCGACGATCAGCAACAACAGCGTCGAGAACGGCTGCTTGCGCGTCTTGTGCCGAAACAGGCGCCGCGCGAGCAGAGCCCCCGGAGATCCCCCGATCAGCGCCAGAAGCAGCAGGTCCGCTTCACGAACGCGTCGCCCGCCCCGCATAGCCTGCAGCTTGTCGTGCCTGAAGCTCAGCAGGGTGACGAGGTTGACCAGCGCAAGGAGCACCGGGATCGCGACGGCCAGCCACCGCGCCGGCCCCATCTAGAATTTGGTCTCGCCGTAGATGCGGCAGGGATCGCCGTCCCACGAACCGCGATAATGTTCGAGCAGTACTTCCGCGGGCACCTTGCCCGTCCGCACAATCTCGCGCAGCGGATCGAGGAAACCGCTCTCATTGTCGCCCGCCGAATTGAGCCGCCCGCGCGCCGTCAGGCCCGCGCCCGCGATATCGATCACCTGCCCCGCAATGTCGCGCAGCTTGCCGCCGCCCGGCAGCGGCGCGTCGAGGCCGAGCTTCGGCACGCTGTCGCGCAATTCCTGCCGCCCGGCCATGTCCCAGTCTTTGACCAGATCCCACGCCGCATCGAGCGCGCCCTGATCATAGAGAAGTCCGACCCAGAATGCCGGCAGCGCGCAGATGCGGTTCCACGGCCCGCCATCGGCGCCGCGCATCTCGAGGAAGGTCTTGAGCCGCACTTCGGGGAAGGCGGTGGAAAGATGATCGGCCCAGTCGTCGATCGTCGGCTTCTCGCCCGGGAGGACCGAAAGCTCACCCTTCAGGAAATCGCGGAAACTGAGGCCCGCGGCGTCGATGTATTTCCCGTCGCGGTAGACGAAGTACATCGGCACATCGAGCGCATAGTCGGCGTAGCGCTCATACCCGAACCCGTCCTCGAATACGAAGGGCAGCATGCCTGTGCGGTGCGGATCGGTGTCCGACCAGATATGGCTGCGGTAACTCAGGAAACCGTTGGGCTTGCGCTCGGTGAAGGGCGAGTTGGCGAACAGCGCCGTCGCCAGCGGCTGAAGCGCAAGGCCGACGCGGAACTTCTGCGCCATGTCCGCCTCGCTCGAATAGTCGAGGTTCACCTGAATCGTGCAGGTGCGCAGCATCATGTCGAGGCCGAGGCTGCCGACCCTCGGCATATGGTTGAGCATGATGCCGTAGCGGCCCTTGGGCATTATCGGCAGTTCGGCGCGGGTCTTGTCGGGCCACATGCCAAGACCGAGGAAGCCAAGACCGAGCTTCTCGCCCACCGCCTTGACCTGCTGCAGATGGCGGCCGGTCTCAGCGCAGGTCTGGTGCAGATTCTCCAGCGGTGCGCCCGACAGTTCGAGCTGCCCCGCGGGTTCAAGGCTGACCGTCCCGTCAGGGCCCGACAGCGCGATGACGTTGTCGCCCTCCATCACGGGCGACCAGCCGAACTGGGTCAGCTCCGCGAGCAAGTCGCGGATGCCGCCCGGCTCGTCATAGGACGGCGCGTGACAGTCTTTGGTCGAATAGACGAACTTCTCGTGCTCGGTGCCGATTCGCCACCGCTCGGCGGCCTTCTCGCCACCGGCAAAATAATCGAGGAGCTGCTGACGGCTCTCGATGACAGGCGCGTTGCTGCTTACAGCCGTCTTGGTGCTCATGCGCGGCATGTAGGCGTGCGTAACGATCCGCGAAAGAGGGGACGAAACACCCTATTTTCAGTAGGAAATCACCAGTCCCCTGCCGCACCCATCCACAGGCTCACCGCCGCTGCCGCCGCGGTCTCCGCGCGCAGGATCCGCGGGCCAAGCGAAATGCCGACCGCGCCCGGCACCGCGCGGATCGCCTCGCGCTCATCGGCGTCGAATCCGCCCTCGGGTCCGATCAGGATCGCCGCCGGGCCGCGATGCGCCCGCATCGCCTCCAGTGCCGGCGCTCCGCCTGTCTCGTCGGCGAAGAACAGCGCGCGTCCCCTGGGCCAGTCGCGCAGCATCGCGGCGAGCTTCACCGACTCGGTTAGTTCGGGCAGCGCGGTACGCCCGCATTGCTCAGCCGCCTCGATCATGTGGCTGCGCAGCCGATCGAGGTTGAGCTTGTCGACCACCGCGCGCCGGGTGAGCACCGGCGCCAGCCGTGCGACGCCCAGCTCGCACGCCTTTTCGGCGACCCAGTCGATCCGCCCCTTCTTGATCGGCGCGGCACACAGCCACAAATCGGGCACCGCCTCGCGCTCGCGCAACTTCTCGCGCAGCTCGAGCGTGACGTCGCGCTTGCGCACCTCGGTCGCGACCGCGAGCCATTCGCCGGTCGCGTCATCGAACAGTTTGACCGGGTCTCCGGCCTTGAGCCGCATCACGCTCGCCAGATAATGCCCCTGCGGCCCGTCGATGCGCCGCAGCTCGCCCGCTGACAAAGCCGGCTCCACGAACAAACGCGGGGTCGATTGCGGCGGCCAGGCTGGGGTAGCGATCATGTTCCCGACCTAACCGCACTTCCCGCCTTCGTCACCCCGGCCTTGTGCCGGGGTCCACAGCGCGGGGTTCGCCGGCTTCAAGCCTGAATACCTCGTTCGCAGCACGGCGATCCCGTCACAGGGCCGGAATGCCGGATGAAGTCTATCGACATCGATCAAGGAGAAATCATTTTCCTACATGCCTTCGCCTGTGGCAGCAGGAATCCATGCCACGGCTCACTCTTTCATGCCTGCTCCCGCCGATCCTTCGCGAGCGCGGGCAAAGTTTAAAAATGGGCCGTATCTCCCGCAACTTTGCCATCCGGTTCCGCTTGTGATCGACTCCACCCAGACCGTCCCCGATACCGAACATCGCGGCCTGATGCGCCTGCTCCCCGCCGCCGCGCGCCCCTATGCGTTGCTCGCGCGCTTCGACCGGCCGATCGGCTGGTGGCTGCTGTTCTGGCCCGGCGCCTGGGCCATCGCGCTCTCCGGCGGCGCCGTCGAGCGCTGGGACCTGATCCTGTGGTTCCTGCTCGGCAGCATCGCGATGCGCGGCGCAGGCTGCGTCTATAACGACATCGTCGATCGCGATCTCGACCGGCAGGTCGCACGCACCCGCAGCCGTCCGCTCGCCAGCGGTGCGGTGACGTTAAAGGCCGCGTGGATCTGGTTGATCGCGCTCTGTCTGATCGGACTGCTTGTCCTGATCCAGCTCAACCCCTTCGCCGCGGTCATCGCGCTCGCCAGCCTCGCGCTGGTCGCTGCCTATCCCTTCATGAAGCGGATCACCTGGTGGCCACAGGCGTGGCTTGGTCTCGTCTTCTCATGGGCGGCGCTGGTCGGCTGGGCGGCGGTCGCGCGCGAACTGCCCGCCCCGGCCCTGCTCCTCTATGCCGGCTGCATCTTCTGGGTGATCGGCTACGACACCATCTATGCGCTGCAGGATGTCGAGGACGATGCGCTGGTCGGCGTCCGCTCCTCCGCCCGCCGCCTCGGCGACAATGTCCGGCTCGGCGTCGCGGCCTTCTACGCGATCGCGCTCACCCTCTGGGGCGCGGCATTGTGGCAGGTCCGCCCCGACAAGCTCGTGCTGCTCGCGCTCGCCCCGGCCGCGATCCATCTGCTGTGGCAGGTCGGCACGCTCGTTCCCGCGGATGGTCCCAACGCCCTCCATCGATTCCGTTCAAACCGTTTCGCCGGCCTGCTCGTCTTTGCCGCCTGCTTCGTCGTCGGGACGACTGCCTTTTGACGTTCGGCCAGCCAATACCTAGATCGCGGCGATGTTGACCCCCGAACAAGCCCGAGATCGAGTCCAGGACGCCATTGCCCGTGCGCGCAAGGCAGGCGCGGATGCCGCCGATGCCATGTTCTCCGGCGGCGAGTCGGTGTCGGTCTCCGTCCGTCTCGGCGCGCTGGAGGATGTCGGCCGCGCCGAGGCGGAAGAACTGGGCCTGCGTGTGTTCGTCGGCACCCGTTCGGCCAGTATCTCTTCGACCGACCTCACCCCCGCCGCCCTCGACACCCTCGCCGAACGCGCGGTGGCGATGGCGCGTGAGGCGCCCGAGGACGAATGGGCAGGTCTCGCGCCTGCGGAACGGCTGCTTAAGGGCGATGTCCCCGACCTCGACCTCGACGACCGCGAGCTCGGGGAACCTGCGGCACTCAAGGCGCTGGCGCTCGCTGCTGAAGATGCGGCACGCGCCGTTCCCGGAGTCACCAACAGCGAAGGCGGCGGCGCCTCGGCCAGCCGCAGCATCTGGGCGCTCGCCACCAGCCACGGCTTTGCGGGCGCCTATGCCGTGACCAGCCACGGCCTGTCCGCCAGCGTTCTGGCTGGTGAAACCGGTGCGATGGAGCGCGATTACGCCCATCACAGCGCGCGCCATGCGCGTCATGTTGAATCCCCCGACGCCATCGGCCGCCGCGCGGGCGAACGCGCAGTGGCGCGCCTCAATCCTGGACGAGTGAAGAGCGGCGCGATGCCTGTGGTGCTCGATCCGCGTGCCGGCTCCAGCCTGCTCGGACATCTTAGCGGCGCGATCTCGGGCAGTGCGATCACGCGCAAGACCAGCTTCCTGCTGGACGCGATGGGCACGCGCATCTTCGCGCCGGGCATCCGCATTCAGGACGATCCGCACCGTCCCCGCGCCCTGCGCTCACGCCCGTTCGATGGCGAAGGCCTGCCCGTCTCACCGGTCGCATTGATCGAAAACGGAAACCTCGAAACCTGGTTGCTCGACAGCGCCGCCGCGCGCCAGCTCGGGCTGGAGCCGACCGGCCACGCCAGCCGCGGCATCGGCGGCGCACCCGGCGTCGGACCGAGCAATCTGTTCATGGAAGCGGGTAAGCTACCCGTCGAAACGCTCATCGCTGACATCAGCTATGGTATCTATGTCACTGAACTAATTGGCCAAGGCGTCAATATCATCACCGGCGACTATAGCCGTGGCGCAGCCGGATTCCTGATCGAGAATGGCGAGATTACCCGGCCCGTGTCCGAATTCACCATTGCCGGCACGCTCCAGTCGATGTTCGCTGAACTGATCCCAGCGAACGATCTCGAATTCCGCTACGGGATCAACGTCCCCACCTTGCGCATCGACGGGATGACCATCGCGAGTGGCTGACACGCTCGCCTCGGCCGTCAGCGATATCGCCGCCGAGGCGGGGCGGCTGGCGCATGCCCGTTACGGGCAGGACGTGCGCAAATGGGAAAAGTCGCCCGACAATTTTGTGTGCGAAGTCGATCTGGCGGTGGACGAGCTGCTCCGCGCCCGCCTCTCCGCCCTCCTCCCCGATGCCGGCTGGCTGTCGGAAGAGACCGCCGACGATCTCGCTCGCCTGTCCTGCAATCGCGTCTGGGTGGTCGACCCGATCGATGGCACTCGCGATTTCCTGCGGCATCGGCCCGGCTGGGCGATCTCGGTCGCGCTGGTCGAAAATGGCCAGCCGGTAATCGGCGTCCTCGACGCTCCCGTTCGCGGCGAGCATTGGCAGGCCGTGAAGGACAAGGGGGCGACGCTCAACGGCAGGATCCTCACCGCATCGGATCGCACCGAACTCGCGGGCGCCCGCGTCCCCGCCGACGACCTGCCCAAGGTCGACCGGCTTCTGACAATGGTCCACAAACCGAATTCGATCGCTTTGCGCATCGCGATGGTCGCATCGGGCGACGCTGACCTGCTCGCCACCTTCCGCTGGGGCAATGAGTGGGACATCGCCGCAGCCACGCTGATCGCGCGGGAGGCAGGCGCGAAGGTCACCGATGCACTCGGGCGCAAGCTACGTTTCAATACCCCTGCAGGCGAAGCATTCGGCGTCCTCGCCACAGCTCCCGGCATCCATCAGGCCACGACCGAACATTTGCGGGAACGCGCGGTAGCGGCACTGGGCCGCCCGCGCCTTTGAAGGCAAGCGCCGGGAAGCATCCCGCATCCACAGCCCGCATGTCCCTCTCCGAAGCAAGGAGACGGAAACATGGCAAGACTCGACGGCAAGGTTGCGATTATCACAGGCGCCAGCTCAGGGATCGGCGCCGCAACCGCACGTCGCTTCGCGGCGGAAGGCGCGAAACTGGTGCTTGCCGCACGGCGTCCGGCCGAGCTCGAGCGCGTGGCCAATGAACTGGGCGGAGATGTCGCCATTCTGACCGGCGATGTCCGTGACGAAGCCTATGCGAAAGCACTGGTCGCACTCGCGGTGGATCGCTTCGGCGGCCTCGACATCGCGTTCAATAACGCGGGCGCGGTGGGCACAGCGGGTCCGCTGACCGACCTGGCGGCAGAGAACTGGGACTGGACGATCGCCACCAACCTGACCGCCGCCTTTTATGGCGCCAAGCATCAAGCGCCGGCGATGACAGCACGCGGTGGCGGGTCGATCCTGTTCAGCTCAAGCTTTGTCGGCGCAGCTAATGGCATTCCCGGCATGGGTGCTTATGCCGCGGCCAAGGCCGGGCTACTTGGTCTCGTCCGTACCCTCGCCGTGGAACTTGGGCCGCAGCGCATCCGTGCGAACGCGCTCGTCATCGGCGGCACGGACAGCCCTGCAAGTGCGGCGCGCCAGCCGGATGCCGATCCGGGTGTACAGGCGTGGATGGAACAGCTCCATGCGCTCAAGCGCCTCGCGGAACCGGCGGAGATCGCCGAAATGGCGCTGTTCCTGGCGTCCGACGCTGCAAGCTTCGTCACCGGCGGCGCGATTGCGGTCGACGGGGGCGCTTCGATCACCAAGACATGATGGTTGGCCGGGTGCTGGCGCTTATCGCGGGCCGCCCTCAAGGTCGCCGACACATTGCGTTTCGGGTTCGGTCACCGCCATCCGCTTCAGCTCCCGCGTCCGCGCGGTGATGCCGGGAAACAGCGCATCGGGCGCGACCTTATAGGATCTGATCAGGCTCAACGCCCATTCATAGTGGCGTGCACCGGCGGCACAGCTGTCGCTGCCACCGGCGCCCTCGCCCCAGACGGTACGCCAGGGCGAGTTACCCTCCCGTGTCAGGATCATCTGAAAATCACCGACACCGCCTTCACCTTCGGCATAGGCAATGGCCCGACGGCCATCGTGTACGACGCGCAATTTCCTGAACGTGTATCGCAGCCGGGGATCACTGCCACTCTTCAGCGTGCTGATAATCCCGGCGCGTTCCACGCTGCCGACGCGCGGGGTGTAGATGGTATTCTGGGTAACGAGAAGCGGGGCAATAGCGAGCAGTGCCGGCGCCATGATCGCTGTGAACAGGAGCGGCATCAGGCGCCGTTGACCTCATCGTCGCCGCGATACTTGACCTGCAGATACCGGCCGCGCGTCGCCAGCGCATCGAGATCGCCCTGCGCCAGCTGCGAGGACATGTCCGAAATTTCCTGGTCGATCAGGCTCAGCCCATCGACCAGTTGCTTGTCGGGCGACTGACCGAACCGGTCCTGCCCGCGCAAGTTCTGCGGCACACGCTGATAGCCCTTGATCAGCTCGGGCAGTTGTTCGCCGACCAGCTTGCGCACTTCAGCCGCCGCAGGTTCGCCTTCGTTGAGCGTCTTGAGCTGCCCAGCCAGCACATCGAGCTTCATGCCGATCGAATCGAGCAACGGCATCGCTGCCCCGGGCAGCGTCGACCGCTGGCGGTCCAGCCACTCCTCGGTGCGCAGCGGCAGCGATGCCAGCGGTGCCTCGCCGAACTTCTCCGGCGCGACTTCCTTGCTCGTCGATGACAGGCCGAAGAACAGCGTCGTGACGATCAGCAGCGCCATCACGGCCAACGCCCCGCCCATGCCGAGCGGAAGGAACCAGCCCAGGATCATCGCACCGATGAGGATGACCCCGGCCGCACCGGCGATCCGGCCAACCCGGGTCAGGATTTCGGTATCGCGGCGTTTCTTCGCACGCGCATTGAGCGTGGTGTAGCGCTCGCGCGAGCGATTGAGCACCGCGTCGGCGCGGGCAATTTCACGGTCGATCTCGCTGGGCATGACGCTGCTTACAGTGCCTCCAGCTTGAACGTTTCGGTGTTGCCCGAAAGCTGGTTCTGCGCCGCGCCCTCGGCCCGTGCGATATAGCCCTTGGACTTCTCCATCTCGTTCGACAGCACGTTGACCGTGGTTTTCATGTTGTCGAGCGCCTTGAGCTTGAACGTGTCGATCGCGTCCATCGTGTCATAGATGTTCTGGAATGCACGCTGCAGCGTCTCGATCGGGATCGTGCTCGCCGCCGCCTGCTCATGAACCATCGCGGTATTCGACTTGAGCAGATTGCCCGTCGAATCGATGATGTTCGCGGTGGTCGTGTTGAGCGCGGTGATCTGGTCGAGCACCAGCCGCTGTGCGGTCAGCGCCTGCGCCACCGTCACCGCGGTGCGCAGCGCGCCAACCGTGGTGGTCGAAGCGCGGTCAACGCCCTTCACCAACTCGACATTGTTCTTCTTGACCAGATCGAGCGCGAGATAGCCCTGCACGGTCACGGCCATCTGCGTCAGCAGGTCCTGCGTGCGCTGGCGGGTGTAGAACAGCGCGGTCTCGCGGATCGCCTTGGCCTTGGCCGGATCGGTGTGATCCAGCTCAAGCGACTTGTCCTCAAGCCGCTGATCCATCTCCTTGGAGATATAGATCATCTGCTCGAGCCGCCCCATCGCCGCCCACAGATTCTGCCGCTCGACGTCGATCGCAGCATTGTCCATCAGCAGTTCGTCCTTGCCCGACTGCAGGCTCTTCAGGATCGCGGCGATGTGCGTCTGGCTCGACTTGTAGCTGTCGAAATAGTTGCGCAGCTTGTTGCCCATCGGGATGATGCCGAACAACTTCTTGCGCTGCGTCAGGTCCCCCTTCTTGCCGGGATCGAGATCCTCAACCACCCGGCGCAGCTCGGCCAGATCCTTGCCGACGCCGACATCCTTGTCCATCGCCCGCACCGGGCGATCGAGGAAGCGGTTCGACTGGCCCGCGGCATCGCGGATTTCCTTTGATCCCATCGCCGTGATCGCATCAACACGCTTGCCGAACTCGGGCGAGTTCACGTCCTGTGCGACAAGATCGTCGATAAAGCCCTCAACCCGGGTAACCAGTTCGCCCTTCTTGCCTTCGTCCACGGGGACGAGCCCCGCCATTTTCTCAGGCGCACGCTCCTTGAGCGGCTCGGGTGCGGTCAGCACCAGGTCGTCGGTCTTCTCGGCAGTCGCAGTCTCGGTCGCCATTTGCCCATCTCTCCAGCACCAGATTTCTGGCGGTTCCCGACAAGATGAACGGGAACCGCGCGCGCTTCAAGTGTGTCGCCAATATAATACACTTGAACTATCGTGCAACCGACCGATGTTGTGGGAAGTTCCAATGACGCGGCATGTTAACATATGACCGCTAGGATGAATGGCATGGAACGCAGGCTGAAGATGATGATTGCCGGTTCGATCGCGGTGTGGGTGCCGGTCTCCACCGCGGCCCAGGCCTCACCTGCGGCCGTCGATCTCGGCAAGGCCTATCGGCTGAAGGCTGAGCCAGCGGACGAATCGCCAGCACTTCCCGCGACGCACAAATTCGGCTAAGGGCGCGCGCAACCCGCGATTCCGCGGCATCCAGGATATTCGCATGAACCTTCGCAACGTGGCGATCATCGCCCACGTCGATCATGGCAAGACCACGCTCGTCGACCAGCTCTTCCGCCAGTCCGGCACCTTCCGCGACAACCAGCGCGTCGAAGAGCGCGCGATGGACTCCAACGACCTCGAGAAGGAGCGCGGGATCACGATTCTCGCCAAGCCGACCTCGGTCGAGTGGGAAGGCACGCGGATCAACATCGTCGACACCCCCGGCCACGCCGATTTCGGCGGCGAGGTGGAGCGCATCCTCTCCATGGTCGACGGCGTCGTCCTGCTGGTCGATTCGTCGGAAGGCGCGATGCCGCAGACCAAGTTCGTGACCGGCAAGGCGCTCGCGCTGGGCCTGCGTCCGATCGTCGTGGTCAACAAGGTCGACCGTCCCGACGAGCGCATCCAGGAAGTGCTGGACGAAGTGTTCGACCTGTTCGTGTCGCTTGACGCGACCGATGAGCAGCTCGACTTCCCGGTCCTCTACGCGTCGGGCCGCAACGGTTATGCGAACGAGGATCCGACGCTGCGTGAGGGCACGCTGACGCCGTTGTTCCAGAAGATCGTCGATCACGTGCCGCCGCCCGCGCTCGACGTCGACGCGCCCTTCACGTTTCTCGTTACGCTACTCGATCGCGACAACTTCCTCGGCCGCGTCCTCACCGGCCGCGTCACCAGCGGCAAGCTCAAGGTCAACCAGCCGATCCACGCGCTCGACATGGACGGCAACGTCATCGAGACCGGCCGCGCATCGAAGATCATGTCGTTCCGCGGCCTCGATCGCGTTCCGGTCGACGAAGCGCAGGCGGGTGACATCATCAGCCTTGCCGGCCTGACCGTCGCGACCGTTTCCAACACCATCGCCGACACCAGCGTCAGCGCCGCGATCCAGGCGCAGCCGATCGATCCGCCGACGCTGTCGATGCGCTTCGCCGTCAACGACAGCCCGATGGCGGGCCGCGAAGGCACCAAGGTGACGTCGCGCATGATCCGCGACCGCCTGTTCCGCGAAGCCGAATCGAACGTCGCGATCAAGGTGACCGAAGCCGATGACCGCGACTCGTTCGAAGTCGCCGGCCGTGGAGAGCTTCAGCTCGGCGTGCTGATCGAGACGATGCGCCGCGAGGGTTTCGAGCTCGGCATCAGCCGTCCGCGCGTGCTGTTCCGTGACGAAGACGGCCAGAAGATGGAGCCGTATGAGACGGTCATCATCGACGTCGACGAGGAGCATTCGGGCACGGTCGTCGACAAGATGAACATCCGCAAGGCCGAGATGACCGACATGCGTCCCTCGGGCGGCGGCAAGACCCGCATCACGTTCAGCGCCCCGTCGCGCGGCATGATCGGCTATCATGGCGAGTTCCTGTCGGACACGCGCGGCACCGGCATCATGAACCGGCTGTTCGAGAAGTACGGCCCGCACAAGGGCAGCATCGAAGGCCGCAAGAACGGCGTGCTGATCTCCAACGGCGCGGGCGAGGCCAACGCCTATTCGCTCAACACGCTGGAAGAGCGCGGCATCCTGTTCGTCGGCCATGGCGAAGCGCTGTACGAGGGCATGGTCATCGGCGAGAACGCCAAGCCGGACGACCTTGAGGTCAACCCGATGAAGGCGAAGCAGCTCTCCAACGTCCGCTCGTCGGGCAAGGACGACGCGATCCGCCTGACCCCGCCGAAGAAGATGACGCTGGAACAGGCCATCGCGTACATCGACGATGACGAGATGGTCGAGGTGACCCCGAAGACCATCCGCCTGCGCAAGCGCTTCCTCGATCCGCACGAGCGCAAGCGCGCGAGCCGTGCGAAGGCGGCGTAAGCCCCCGGATCAGGTTTGAGATTTGGAAGGCGCCGGAGGAAACTCCGGCGCTTTTCTTTTTATGGCGCAGGCGCTTCGCCCACTTGCAGCAGGGAGCACCACAAATTGTGAAACTTTCCGTGCTTCAACGGAATCGGATGGCTCACATGAAATGATCGACTCCGGAAGCTGCGCTCCAACGGGATGGCCGTGCATTTTGAGGGATTTGGTTGTTCAAAGAGATTTTACGTCCGTGAATGAACCCATAACGCCAATCATCGCCGCAGGGGTTAAGCCAAGCTGCTCCAGCTGCTGAGCCGCCACGTTTGCGCGCTGAGCTTCGACAGTCGCACCGACTGCCTTCAATAGGGTGCGAGTTGACGAGATCAGCTGGTTCAGCGTGGCAAAGGTTAGTACTGCAGTGTCGTGAGTTCCCGCGTTTTCCTCAGCCTCATTATTTGGATAAACCACGACTCGCTTACTTTCGACATCACCGTAGTGCGTTCTGAGCCAGTTCTCGTGGCTGAGAACCTGGCCGTGCAAGGTCTTGGTGAACTTATTCTTACCTTTTTTGCGCGACTTCGCCTCTACCACCAAATAGGGACCGGTATCCGCTCGAGCGAGCACATCTGGACCTTCCTTATAACTTTGGTCCGGTCGGCTAGAAGCGAAACCCAGCCAACTAAACAGGTCAGCGAGTGCTCCCTCAAACTGACTTGAGGTGCTGTGAGGGGTAAGAAATTCGGTATCTTTTTCGAAGCGGGCCAGAGCAACTCCGGAATGAAGGAACTCGCCGATGCGAGCAGAAACAGCGTGGGCCTGCTGTGATGCAGGGGGCATCTGTTGGACCGCGACCTGTCCGATCGGTGCCGTCAGGGCAAAGTTCAAGCCATAAGCTTTGGCCTGCCATTCCTCAGATTGCAGTTCCTCTCCCGCCATAAACGCGGCCCGAGCCTTGAGCTGGTGGAACCAGCCCTTAATCGTTGCGTCCTTGGCATGATCAATCGCACGATTGAAGTGACCGATTGCCTTTGTGAACTGCCTGGTACGCAGCTCTTCAATTCCATCCCGCTCGGCTTCCCATACTTGAAGACGATCGGCCTCAGTCGGCGCCAAAAGTGCCGCACCTCCTAGTTCGTCGGCATGATAAGCGCGCCAGTCGGGGTCACGGTTGAGGCACTTCCAAGCTGTATCTATGAAGTCCTGCGCGGATTCCACAGCACGGCTGACTTCCAAGCCGATCTCCAGCTGCCGCCGACTTGTTCCAGAAAGATAGCGCTGGTTGGACAGCTTGCCGATCCAAGTCACCAAATCACCGCCGGTAAGCACGACCACACAATAGTCACTGGTCCCGCGAGACCCCCGCCCGATCGCCTGCTCGATCCGCTGAGCGAGGGTTGAACTGGGAGAGCCATAAGAAAGGGCGGCGATACGCCAAGCGTCATAATTGGAGCTGCCGTAAGGCAGTCCATCCATGATCAAGACTCGGCACGCGTCACCCGGTAGATCGACGCCATCATACCGACGCGGCAGAACCGCTGCGATTCCCTTCTTGGCACGGAGATCCTCGATCAACTGAACCGTTTCAGTGCCCTTGGTAGGGACTTTCGCGACATCCTTCCAATGGTCACCGCCAGCAAAAGAGGGTGTAAGAATGGCGACATTTTTCTGCTGCTGCGTCGCGCTGGATACCAGCTGCCTCACCAGTCCCACCGGATTCTGATAAGCTGGTAACTCTATCAGGGCGGGCGCCAAGATCATACGCTCGCCCACTCCGGCAAGGGAGGCTGCGGTCAGTGGCGAAGCTACGCGAGCAGCGCGGACTCCAAAAGTACGAACTACTTCACTGTCGTCAGCGATCGTCGCCGACATGTAGATTCGGCGCTTGGCGTTGAGATAGGCCGCTGCCCGATCAACCAATGGAACGATCGGCAGAATGGAGATCGAGTCTTTACTGATCAGAACCTGACAGACATGTAGTTCGTCGCGCACGTGAGCCCATGCCCACCGATCGACCTTCTCGGGTCCATATTGCTGGAGAGCCGTGGCCACCTCGTCGACCTTCTCCACCCAAGCCCAGTAGGGCACGTCGAGGACAAAATATTCCTTGCCTGCGACCACATCGTCAAAAGTGTGACCCCGATTCAGTTGCCGGAATGCACCACGAAAACGGGCAGTCAGATCTTGGTAAAGCTCGAGATGCTCGGATGAACTCACCTCGAAGGTGAAGGACTTCCACACCGTTTCAAAAGCGGCATGGGCGTCGTCCAGAATGATAAGGCCGAGCTGGTTGACCTCTGACTGCCTATCCCGAGTGCCGAACTTACTGATCCCATTGAACACCGCGTCATAGTTCGCGACGCCGATAGCCCTGCCATCAACGAAATCGGCTGGCAGGCCCTCCTTGGCATTGCGATAGGCCACGATCGGGATACCGAATCGATCCGCTTCGGCGCGAACCTGCTCATTCAACTGGTTGGTTGGAGTAACATAGAGTACAGGCAAGCCCAGCTCGTTCAGCGTAGCTTGAGCCATTAACAAACCCACCAAGGACTTACCGCCACCGGTTGGGAGCTTGAGGACCGAATCTCGCTGATCACGGTCTCTATTCCAGACTTCAAGCAGCTCACTCTGGCTGGCGTAGAGTTCGTTCACTCCCTCCGGCTTGATGAGGTGATTGAAGATCTTGCGCGGATCAGTCTCTTTGCTGGAGCCACCACTCTTCTTGAGGGATTTAAAATCGACCAAGGCTGAACTCCGATCAACGTATTTTGTGAGGCGTCTGACCTATGCACTTCGAAACAGACGATCCTCTATCAACCATCTTCAGTCAATCATCAAAGAACAAACCATAAACAAAACCCTTTCCTACACGCCCCCATTCTGCCTACACCCTGATCGGTTGGGCGACTCATAAGGAGGGGGAAGATGCAGAACCGGGTTCCTGTGAAGCGGGAGGAGCGCCCTCCCCTGCCCGCATTCACGCCGGTACCGCGCAGGCACAACCGGCATGACGGGTGGACGCCGGAGCGGCAGCGGGCATTTATCGAGGCGCTGGCGGATACCGGATCGGTCACGCGGGCCGCGGGCATGGTGAATATGGCGCAGGCCAATTGCTATACGCTGCGCCGCGCGCCGGGGGCGGAGAGCTTTCGCGCGGCGTGGGATGCGGCGCTCGACTATGGCGTGCTGCGGCTGAAAGACATCGCGTTCGAGCGGGCGATCGACGGGCAGTTGGTGCCGGTGTTCGTCGCGGGCAAGCTGATGGGTTTTCGGCGCAAGCGCAACGACGCGCTGCTGATGTTCTGCCTGCGCCATTACGGGCAGGACCCGAACGGGCGCCGCACGACGATCAACTATTTCTCGACCCGGGCGAGCGCTGGTGCTGCGGGTGATGGCGGCGCGGCGGCCGAGGCACAGACGACGACGGTGCGAACCAGCATCACCGACGCTGGCGATGGCGATGGCGCGAGGCAGATCGCCGGCGCCGCGGCGCGGATCGAGGCGTTCGCCGGGGTGACGCTGGACGGCGAGGCGCAGGCGGCGATCTCTGCCGCGCTTGAGGCCTGCGCGGCGCGGCGGCGGACGCTGGATGCAGCGATGGACGCAGGCGGTCTGGCCGGACGTGACGCCGAGGAAGAGGATCCCGACTCGCCGTTCGTGCGGGTGCCGCCGGGCGCGCTTGAATGGCGCGGCGAGTTGGAGCCGGCGGTAGAGCTGGAGGACTGGGAGCCGTTCATCGAGGGCGAAGTGCCATGGGAGCAGGCCGGGGCCGAAGCGGTGGAGCCGGAGGATGCGGAGGAGCCGGAGGAAGACGGATTGCCGCCCGCGGCGTAGGCCCGGGGTGGCGGGCGGTGGCCGGGGAGCGGCCCGGCCCCGGACACGCGATGAGGACTCTCGCGATGCGCATTGTCACCCCGATACGGGCTGAATCGCATATGCGCCGCATCGGTCCGTCGCACGCTGCGCACCAGTTAGCGGCACAAGGCCCACGCATCGGGATCGTTAATTCGAGTGAGCGGTTGCGACGATCACCCAGCTACCCATGGGTTCTGGCGCTGCATTTCTGTGGCGCAGTCCATGAAACAAGATGGAGGGGGCTTTGACGACCGGTTGCACCTTCCAGCGGCGGGAATTGACGAGCGGATGCGAGGACACTCGCTCGACCGGTCAAGTTTAGGAGTGACGTATGCGAGTAGTTTCAAATAGCCCCCGGGCGCTCTTGCTGGTGGCGATGCTTGCCGGGGCAGCCCCTGCGAGCCTTGCCGCTCAGGAGCAGACCCAGCAGCCGGCGGACGTATCCATCTATGGCACCGCCCCGGCCGCGCCCGTAGCGGCCGAGATGACCAAGGGCCCGGAAATCAAGGGCATCATCTCTGCACGCAGCGGCGACAAAGTGCAGGTCACCACCGCCGACGGGACCAAGGCAGTCGTCGTGGTCAGCGACGCCACCAAGATCAGAGGCAGCGGCGGGTTTCTGGGCCTTGGCGGCAGCAAGCTCGCGTCCGCCTCGCTGCTCAACGGTCTGCCGGTGACGGTCAAGACCCTGCAGTCGGGCGACGGTCTGGTGGCGAGCCAGATCAACCTGCAGAACAAGGACCTGCGGACCGCGTCGATGATCCATAACGGCACCGACCAGCGCTTTGCCGAGCAGACCGCGGCGACCGATGCGCTGCGCAGCCGAGTAGGCGATATCGACCAGTATAACATCAAGGGCACGACCAACGTGAACTTCGACACGGGCAAGGCGGTGCTGTCAGCCCAGGCGAAGGCCGATCTCTGCGCCGCGGCGCAGCAGGCCGAGGGAATGGACAACGCCCTGCTGCTCGTCGTCGGCTACACCGATTCGACGGGAAGCCAGGAGCTCAACCAGACGTTGAGCGAGAAGCGCGCGAGCAGCGTCGTCAACTATCTGCAGCAGGCGTGCAAATGGAAGCCCTATCGCGTGCTGACCCCGACCGGGATGGCCGAAGCCGACCCGCTGGCGGACAATACGACGCCTGAAGGCAAGGCGCAGAACCGCCGCGTTGCGGTGAACATCATGGTCAGCAAGGCTGTCGAAGGCCTGTAAGAGAGACGGGGTGGGCGGCGCTCACCCCGGTTCCCGGATTGACCGGCCGACGCCGATCGCGGCGAAGCGGCCTGATTGCTATCGACCCCGGCTCGGTTAGGATCGCATCCGAATCGATGGGGGGTATCGTGAACGTCATTGTGCAGCCCTGGGTCCGCTACACGGACTTTCGCGGGCGATCGACCCGGACCGAGTTCTGGCTGTTTCACATCCTCATCTGGATCGTGCTCTTCGCGCTGGCGCTGTTGCCCGTGGTCGCCACGAGCATGACGAACGAGGGAGTCACCTTCATTCTGTGGTTCCTGCCGTGCCTCTTTCTCGCGCTCGGTGCCATCATCCCCGGCCTCGCCGTCGGCGTCCGGCGGTTGCACGACAGCGATCAGCCGGGATGGCTGTACGCCGTGGTCGTCGTGACGCTGCTCGTGATTCCGCTCATCGGTCCGGTCGCGATGGGGGTCGCCGGTTTTCTGCCCGGTACGAAGGGCGAGAACAAATATGGCGCCGACCCGCGCGAGAATGGCGGCATGGCCGACCGGGACGTCACCCGCATCTTCGGCTGAGCGGCCGCGCTATTTTCCATCGAACAACCCGTCCTGCGATCCGGCGGGCGGGTTGAGGCCGAGATGCTTCCAGCCGGCGGCGTTGAGGCAGCGGCCGCGCGCGGTGCGGGCGATCATGCCGATCTGTATGAGGTACGGCTCGATCACCTCCTCGACCGTGTCGCGCGGCTCGCTGAGGCCCGCGGCGAGGGTTTCGACGCCCACCGGGCCGCCCTTGTAGATATCGGCGATCATGGTGAGGTAGCGGCGGTCCATCGCGTCGAGGCCGAGCGCGTCGACCTCAAGCCGGTTGAGCGCGGCGTCGGCAGCGCGGGCGTGGACGATGGTCTCGCCCGCGACATTGGCGAAATCGCGCACGCGGCGCAGCAGGCGGCCGGCGATACGCGGGGTACCGCGCGCGCGGCGGGCAATCTCGGTCGCGCCATCGGGGGCGATGCCGAGGTCGAGCAGGCCCGCAGCGCGGGTGACGACGCGCTGCAGCTCATCCACGGTGTAAAATTGCAGGCGCACGGGAATGCCGAAACGGTCCCTCAGCGGCGTGGTGAGCAGTCCCTGCCGCGTTGTCGCGCCAACCAAAGTGAAACGCGGCAGATCGATGCGGACCGAGCGCGCCGAGGGTCCCTCGCCGATCATCAGGTCGAGCGCGCGATCCTCCATCGCGGGGTAGAGCACTTCCTCGACCGCGGGGGCGAGGCGGTGAATCTCGTCGATGAAGAGGACGTCGCCATCCTCGAGATTGGTGAGCAAGGCGGCGAGATCACCCGACTTGGCGATGACCGGGCCGGAGGTGGCGCGGAAGCCCACGCCCATTTCCCTGGCGATGATCTGCGCGAGCGTGGTCTTGCCGAGGCCGGGCGGGCCGAAGAACAGGACATGGTCGAGCGCGTCGCCGCGTTGCCGGGCAGCGTCGATGAACACGCGCAGATTGTCGCGCGCGGCACGCTGGCCGACGAACTCGTCGAGCGACTTGGGGCGCAGCGCGGCGTCGACGTCCTCGGGACGGCGGGAGGCGGTAAGGATGCGGTCGTCAGTCATGCCGAACGACCATAGTCAGGCTGCCCCCAAAGTTCGCGAAATTGATCGAGCATGGTTCGCGCCCGACCCGTCAGCTTTTCCCGAGCTAATTGTTGCGCAGCAGGGGTGTCATTGAACAACTCGATTGCCCCGGTTCCCAGCGTTTCTTCGACATCGCCTCGTTCAGCCAGATCGTTGAAATGAGCGAAAACGGCATTCTCTTCGGGCTGCGACAGTGTCCGCTCAATCAACAATTGTGCAGTCGCGCCAAAAATCACCGTCGAAAGGTCGAAATCGTCCGCGTTCAGATGTGTCGCCAAAAAAGGACAGGCTACGAGTAGCTGTTCTACTTCAGGAGCAGTCACTTCGCCGCCTTCCGCAGCGCCAGCCTCACCAGCGCGTCGAGGGTTACGCCCGGCCCGAGTTCGTCGGCGGCGGCGTTGACCGCATTGCTCGCCTCGGCGGGCTTGAAGCCGAGGTTGAGCATCGCCGAGACCGCGTCGTGCGCCGCACCGCTCGCGGGGACTGCAGCCCCCGCCCCGCCGCCAAGCGCGATGCCGCCGGCCTTGTCCTTCAGTTCGTTGACGATGCGCTGCGCCAGTTTCGGACCGACGCCGTTGGCGCGCGCGATCATCGCGGCATCGGCGCGGGCGACCGCGGTCTGCACCTCAGCCGGCGAGAGGATCGAGAGGATCGCCAGTGCGACCTTGGCCCCCACCCCCTGAACGCTGGTGAGCAGGCGAAACCAGTCACGCTCCTCAGCCGAGGCGAAGCCCATCAGGCGCATCGAATCCTCTGAGACCAGCATCTCGGTATGCACGGTGACGAAATCGCCAAGGCTGCCGAGCGCCGCCAGCGTTCTGGCCGAGGCGCCGACGAGATAGCCGACACCGTTCACGTCGATCACCGCATGGTCGATGCCGGTCGCGGTGAGATGGCCGTTGAGATGCGCGATCATCGAGCGGTATCCAGATACCGGAAGGTCACAAACGTCCCGCTCCTACGCGCGCGAGGGCGCTTGCACGCGTGAGCAAGCGACCGGGATTCCGCGATATCGGAAGAGAGGCGACAGACCATGCCGGTACATAAACGGAACAGTGCGGCGTAGGAAAGCGAAATTGCGGCCCGGCCCTTGGCAGACGCGGCGGTCGCCCCATCTCATACAAGGGACAGGGGGACATACTGGATGCTGACGATCGGATTGCTGCTGGGGTGGGCCGCATTGCTGCTCGCCGGGACCACACGGACCGGGCAGTTCATGCGAACCGCGCTGATCGGGCGCCCTGCCGCATGGCTGAACCGTTTCAGCCGCGGTCAGGCGATCTTCGTCGCCGTGCTGATGCTGTTCGCGAGCCTGATCTTCTGGATCATGGGAGAGGCAGGACTGCGGTTCGTCAGCCTGTTCGCCCCGGAGCTGATCGGATTGCTGGCCAGCATCGAGTTTACGGCAGCAATTGATGCCGTCGCTGTGGCGATCGCCACCGCCGCCTCGGTGCGGCTGCGTGGGCTAGTGACGTGGGTGAAGATGCACCTGCCGGGGCAGAGATCGCGCGCGCGCCGCATGCAGCGGACCCGGCGACCCAGCCCGCCCGCCAACGACAGCGATGGACCAGCGCCAGCCCTTCTTCTCGCCCGCGCCGCCTGACGCTAGCGCGACAATGCCCGTGCGCTGGCGAGATGGTGGGCGTGGCAGATCGCCACCGCGAGCGCATCCGCCGCGTCGGCGCCCGCGATCTTTACGCCGGGGAGCAGGCGCGACACCATCGCGTGGACCTGCGCCTTCTCGGCATTGCCGGTGCCGACCACCGCCTTCTTGACGAGGCGCGGGGCATATTCGCCGACATCGAGCCCGGCACGCGCCGCCGCGGCGATGGCGACGCCGCGGGCATGGGCGAGCTTGAGTGTCGATTGCGGGTTGGAGTTGACGAACACCTCCTCCACCGCCGCACCCTGCGGCGCGTGATCGGCAATCAGGGCGACGAGCATCGCGTCGAGATGCGCGAGGCGGCGCGGCAGCGGCGCCTTGGCATCGGTTTTGAGCTGGCCGTTGGCGAGGTGACTGAGGCGATTGCCTTCAGCGCGGATCAACCCCCAGCCGGTGGTGCCGAGGCCGGGATCGAGGCCGAGAAGAATCATCAGAACCACATTTCGAACTGGGGATCGTCTTCCTCGGGCGCGTCGTAGGCGAGATCTTCCCAGTCGTCCGAAGGCGATGCCGCGCGCTTGCAACGCAGCGTGGCGAGATCCGTCTTGCCTTCGCTCACATGGATGCCCGACCAGATCGCGCCCGGGACCTGCGTATATTGCCCGCCGACACCCCAGAAGACGACATAGCTGTGATCGCCGCGCGTGAAGCGCAGATGCCGCTGCGATCCCCCGCCCCCGCCGACGATGAAGCCGCGGCGGACATTGCTCCACTTGGCATCGCTCGCGATGTCGATCGCGGGCTTACTGAGTGGACCGTAGCGGTAGTGAAGCTTGCCGCCGTTCGCGCAGATACTGCCAACCGACTTGCCGAAGCCGCAGGTATAGACGATTTTCTCGCCGGTGCGGCATTGGCTGGCCGGCGCAGGTGAAGGTGCGGGGGTTACCGGCGCCGCGGCGGGCGCCAACAGGGTAAGCAGGAAGCCGAGAAGGATCATGGCATCAATACCATCGATCGAAGCTGACGTCGGTATCCTCAGGCACCGCATCGGGGATGCGACCGACCGGGTGGGCGCCGCTTCTGCATGAAAGCGTCGCCAGGTCCTTGTCGCCGCGGCGGACATGGATGCCCGACCAGAGCTTGCCCGGCCGAACGGTCAGGTTCCCCGCGGTGCCCCAGAAGACGACGTAGCTGTAATCGGCGCGGGTGAAGCGGAGAGAGGGCTGCGAACCGCCGCCGCCGCCGACCACGACCTTGCGGCTGACATTGCTCCAATCAGGCGTGCTGGAGATCGCTATGTCGGGCTTGCCCACCGGACCATAGCGATAATGGAGCTTGCCGCTGCCCGAGCAGACGCTGCCCACCGCCTTGCCGAAGTTGCAGGTGTAGACGATCGTCTCGTCCGCGCGGCATTGGCTGGCGGGAGCGGAAGATGGAGCGGCTGTGACCGGCACTGCTGTGGGCGCCGCAAGCGTGAGTGCGAGGCCAGTCAGGAGCAAGGTTCGCATCTACGCCTCCCCATCGGGTCCGAGGGGAGTCTGCTTGCGGCAGCCCCCCTCACCATGCCTTCGGCACGATCCCCTCCCCGTTCGGGAGAGGATTATCCGAGCTTTTCCATCACTGCGTCGGATACTTCGTAATTGCCCCATACGGTCTGGACGTCATCGTCATCGTCCAGCGCGTCGATCAGCTTGAACAGGGTCGCGGCGTCGCTCTCGTCGACCTCGACCATCGTCTGCGGGCGCCAGGCGAGTTTCGCGCCCTCGGCCTCACCCAGCACTGGCTCGAGCGCCTTGGCGACTTCGTGCAGGTCGGCGTTGGCGGTCCAGATCTCATGGCCGTCCTCGCTCGACGTGACGTCCTCTGCACCCGCTTCGAGCGCGGCCTCGAACACCTTTTCGGCATCGCCTGCGCTGGCGGGATAATTGATCAGGCCGACGCGGTCGAAGGCGTGGCTGACCGAGCCCGACGCGCCAAGGTTGCCGCCATTCTTGGAGACGGCGGTACGGACGTTGGTCGCGGTGCGGTTGCGGTTGTCGGACAGCGCCTCGATGATCAGCGACACGCCGCCCGGGCCGAAGCCCTCGTAGCGGATTTCTTCGTAATTCTCGCCGTCGCCCTTCGACGCCTTGTCGATCGCGCGCTGGATATTGTCCTTGGGCATCGACTGCGCCTTGGCGGCGTTGACCGCTGCGCGCAGGCGCGGATTCATGTCGGGATCGGGCAAGCCCATCTTGGCCGCGACGGTGATTTCGCGGCTGAGCTTGGAGAACATGCCCGAGCGCTTCTTATCCTGCGCGCCCTTGCGGTGCATGATGTTCTTGAATTTGGAATGGCCTGCCATGGGTCGTCTCTATGCAAATGTGTGGCGGCGTCTCTAGGCGAGAGGCGGGGCGGCGCGCAATGCTTACCCGTCGCGCCAGCGCCGTGCCGGGGAGCACTTTTCGGCGCGCGATGCGAAAGGGACTGAAGGCCATTGCGTGCGGCACGGTGGATCCCGGCACAAGGCCGGGATGACGAATGGCCTAAACGCCGCTCACGGTCACTGCAGTGCCCGAGGCAGAGACCATCAGCATCGACCCGCCCTTGCCGATCACCTCGTAATCGAAGTCGATGCCGATCACGCCATTGGCGCCCAGCGCGCGAGCCTCGTCCACCAGCTCATCGAGCGCAGTCTTGCGGGCTTCCTTGAGCGGACGCTCATAGCTGCCCGAACGGCCACCGACGATGTCGCGGATGCCCGCGAAGATATCGCGGAAGATGTTCGCGCCGATGATGACCTCAGCCGTCACGATGCCGTGATAACGGGTGACGCTGTGGCCATCGACGGTGCTGGTGGTCGTAAGAATCATAAGGGAGATTCCTTTGCTTGTGTCGGCTTCGCCGACGCGGCACCAGCCCGCTCCCCCACCCGGCCACCCATATCATACTGGCGTTGGGTGGCCGGGTGGGGGAGCGGGCTGGTGCCGCAATCCGGTTCAGCGACCGCTGAACCGAACAAGCATTAGCTCATGCCCAGCGCGTTGCGATAGGTTTCGAGAAGCGCGTCCTGCTCGTCGAGCTGGTGCTTCTCCATCTTGCGCAGGCGCACGATGGTGCGGATCGTCTTGGCGTCGAACCCGGTCGACTTGGCTTCGGTGTAGACATCCTTGATGTCGTCGCTGATGCCCTTTTTCTCTTCTTCCAGCCGCTCGATCCGCTCGATCAGAAGGCGCAGCTGCTCGGCCGAAATCGAGTCGCTCATGTCCCGCTCCAAATAAGGTGCTAATAAGGTGAACGGGCGCGTTTAGCGGCTGTGCCGGGGGGTGCAAGGGGGCGTGCGGCGGATCGCTGTGGATAGGCCGAAACGCCCATTACCTGTGACGTAATTGGAATGATTCGCGAGCTCGGCGAAATTGCAATCACCGCGGCGGGGATGCCGCACGATCGCAATGGAGACCCACGATGATCCGCTTTCCGCTCAATGTCCGCCAGACCATGGTCGTCGATTTCGTCGGCACCGGCGCTACCGCCGTCCTCGCCATCGCCGCCGCAGGCCTGACCGCCGGCCTCACCGATCTGCCCGAACCGCTGATCCGCAGCGCGGGCCTCGCCCTGGTCCCGTTTCTCGCGCTGGTTCTGGCGATGGCGGTCAGGCCAGCGCGCGGCGGCGTCATCGCGGTGATCGCGATCAACATCGCCTGGGTGATCGCGAGCTTCGCGACGATGGCGTTCTTCGTCAGCCCCAACGCATTCGGCTATGCCTTTATCACCGCACAGGCGCTGGCGGTGGGATTGTTCGCGGAGCTCCAGATCCTTGCGCTCCGGAACGAGAGCAAGGCCGTCCGCACCTATGCCTGAGACGGCAGCCGCCGTCTGAGCTCACCCGGCCACCGAAATGGTGGCCGGGTGAAGCTGCGTCAGGGCTTGCGCGGTTTGCGGCGTTCCATCGTGCCGGTCGGCATATGCGTGGCCGAGATCGCCTCCGCCTGAGCCGGGGCGATGCCTTCGCGGGTGAGCGCCTCGACCAGTGCCTTCGCCGGGGCGACCTGGACATCGGGAGCGACCCCCGTCCCTTCCCAGCCGTCGCCGCCCGGGAAATAGCTGCGACCAAAGGGGATGAAGGCCGCGTAGCCGCCCGGCAGCTCGACGCCACCGCCATAATGGCCGGCGCCTCCGGTGACCTCACCGATCAGGGTCCCGCGCCGGGTGTTCTTGAGCACCGAGGCGAGATGCTCGGCAGCCGAACCGGTGCGGCCGGAGGTGAGGTAATAGATCTTCGCCTTCGTCCATGGCGATTTCGGGCTGATCGGGGTGACGCGATGCTCGCTGCGCGCCAGCTCGGCCGGCGCGTCGACCTTGACCAGCGAACGATAGGGCAGCGGACCTTCAGCCTCGGCGACAGAAGCGCGGGTGTCCATCACCATCACCGGCTGCGCCGTGGCGAAGATGCGCGGGAACAGGACGTCCATTTCCTCGAGCCCGCCCCCGCGGTGCGTGCGCGCATCGATGATGAGAGTCTTTGCCCCGGCATTCTTGTCGAGAAAATCCGTGAAGGCCTTGAGTGTCTCAGGCTGACCGTAGAAACCGTTGAAACGGACAAAGGCGATGCCGGGCGCGATCATCTCCGCCTGCTCCATCGGCGCGGACGCAGGGAGCTTCGGCCCGCCCTGAGCAGCCGGCGGCGGCGGGGGCGGACCGTTGGACGGGAACATAGCCAGATGGCCGTCGGGTGCCACCGCCTGAAGGTCCGCGGTCACCGCGCTGGCCAGCCCCGCACGGTCGGTGAGGGCGTCATAGCTGCCCGCCGCCAGCTTGGCGCGCAGCGCGGCCGAATAGCGTTTGGCGACATCGGGAAAGACGAAGGTCTTCTCAATCTCGTCGGCGAGCTTCGCCACCGCCTTCTTCGCCTCGGCGGCGTCATAGGGCGCTGCGGGCGCCGTGGCCTGCACGGTGGTCAGGGTCTGGGCCATTGCGGGCGGCGCCACTACTGCCAGTATCGCGGCCGCCAGAACTTGCTTACGCATCCATACTCTCCATCATTCGACATGCGACGTGTTATACCCGACCAACACGCCTTTTGCGGGCGAACTGAAACGGCTATGCGACGAAAATCGGCATAAGCGGAGGTGCAGGCGGCGAAGATGGGCAAGCTCGACGCGTTCGACATCCAGTTGCTCAATCTGTTGCAGGCGGATGCGCTGGCGACCGCCGAGGAACTCGCGCGCGAAGTGCCCCTCTCTGCCTCCGCCGTCACGCGACGCGTGCGGCGGCTGCGCGCCGAGGGATGGATCACAATGGACACCGCGGTGGTATCGCCCCGGCTGAGCGACCGGCGGCTGCGCGCACTGGTCAACGTTCAGGTCCACGAGCATGCTGAGGAACGCGGTATCGCCGCGCTGCGTGCAAAGCTGGTAGCGGTGCCAGAGGTGCAGATGATCCTCGACGTTGCGGGCGTCAACGACCTCGCGGTGCTGATCAGTGCGCGCGACATGGCCAATTACAACGACCTCGCCGAACGGCTCTTCCAGAACGATCCGGCGGTACGGCGATACGAGACCGGCTTCGTCAAACGGGTACACAAGCAGAGCGCGGCGATCCCGCTGCGCACGGAGGATTGCGACTAGATACAACCGGGGAGGAAATCATGAACAAGAATTGGCTGATCTTGCCGCAGCTTGCGGGCGGCGCGGATCTGGCATTGCTGGCGATGCGGCTGGTGGTGGGCGCGTTCCTGATCTTTGGCGTGTGGGACAATATCGTCAGCGCCGATCGGATGGCCGAGTTCGAGAAATTCCTCACCCTTAAGGGCTTCGCGATGCCGGGGCTGATGGCTCCCCTGTCGGTCTATGCGCAGTTCCTGACCGGAGTCGCCTTCATCGCCGGATTTGCGATTCGCTGGGCGGGGCTGATCTGCGCCTTCAACTTCATCGTCGCGCTGGTGATGGTCGATGCGCCGCTGGGCATCCGTCCGGCCTTTCCGGCGGCAGCTTTGGTGGTGATCGGATTGCTCTTCGCGACGATCGGCGCGGGGCGTTTATCCATCGACGCGATGATCTTGAAGGGGTCGCCATCCTGAAGAGGATGGCGCGAGTGACGGGGCTCGAACCCGCGACCTCCGGCGTGACAGGCCGGCGCTCTAACCAACTGAGCTACACCCGCTTAAGTCCTGCGCCGAAGCGCCTTCCCTTGCGAGAGCGCGGCAACTAGACGGGGGGTTCGGGGCTGTCAACAGCCCTTTCGCGCGCATTCCCGGGATTATTTTGCGTAGCCGGAGGTAACGGGCTTCCGCCGGCCACCAGCGTGCCATGCTCAAACAGGAATCCGGCGATGTCGGGCTTGCCCGCAGCGTTGAGCACGGTCTGGAAAATGATCAGCAGCGGCACGGCCAGCAGCGCACCCGGCGTGCCCCACACCCATCCCCAGAAGCTCAATGAGATCAGGATCATGATCGGATTGATCGTCAGCCGCCGCCCCACGATCAGCGGAGTCACCACATTCGCCTCGATCAGGTGGAAGACGATCATGATCCCCGCGGGCAGCAGCGCGGTCCAGACATCCTGATAGGTCATGAGCCCGCCCAGCGCGAGCAGCATGGCGGCAAAGATCGGCCCCAGATAAGGGATATAGTTGAGCAGCGTGACGATGCCGCCCCACATCAGCGGACTGGGCATCCCGATCAGCCACAACGCCCCCGCGACCAGCAGGCCCAGCGTCACGTTGATCGCGGTGATCGTCCCCAGATAGGCCGAGGTGTCGTCGACCACGTCCTGAATCACCCGTGCGGTCGCCATCGCGCCACCGAAGCTCGTCCGGCTGGTGATCGCCTTGCGCCGCAGCCGCGTCCAGCCCGACAGAAAGAAGTAGATCACGAGGATCGCGAAGAACATCTCGATAAACGCGGTCGGCGCTGCGGTGGCGACGAATTCGAGCAGCGAGCGCGGCGGCTCGGCAGCCGCGCGGGTCGGGCGAATCGGGCTCTGCGCGAAATCCTGAATCGTCTTGTTCACGAAGGTTTCGAGATTGGCGTAGAAATCGATCAGCGGCCTGACGTTCGACTGGATATTGTGGATCCGCTCAGGGATCGCGCTGAGCCAGCCCCAGGCGGGCACGACGATCGAGACGATCGCAGCATTAGCCGCGGTGAGAAACAGCAGTACGCAGATCAGCGAGGCGAGCGGCGCGGGCACGCGATGCCGCTCGAGCCATTCGAGCACGGGCACCAGCGCAACCGCGATGACCAAAGCGGCAGTGAGCGGCAGGAAGAAGGCCGAACCGGCCTGCAGCGCGAAGGGAAGCGCGAGGAACAGCCCCGCGCCGATCATCAGCGTGAGCGCGGCGATCAACCGGTCGCGGCGATTCTCCGCCTCGCTGCTTGGAGCGGGCGCAACGATCGGCTGAAGCGGTGGCGCGGGATACGACACCGCCCCGGTTTCCGTTCCCTCTCCCGTGCCCGCCTGTTCGACCAAGTTTCGCCCACCTTTCAACGGCTTTCTAGCGTGATTTGCGCGGCTTGTAATCCCGGCTAACGTACCCGTCATGGGAGAGAAGCTACTGGTCATCGACGAGGGGACGACCTCGACCCGCGCGATGTTGTTCGCGCCGGACGGGACACCGCTCGCAAGCCAATCCGCCGAACTGACGCAGCATTATCCGGGGCCGGGGCTGGTCGAGCATGACGCCGCCGAAATCTGGGAGAAGACGCAGCGCTGCGCCGCCGCGATGGTCGAAGCCGCAGGCGGTGCCGATCAGATCGCCGCGATCGGCATCACCAACCAGCGCGAGACGGTGGTATTCTGGGACAAGGCGACCGGCGAGCCACTCGCGCCCGCGATCGTGTGGCAGGACCGGCGCAGCGCCGCGATCTGCCGTGACCTCAAGGAAGCGGGCGAAGAACCCGGTGTGCAGGCGCGCACCGGGCTGTTGCTCGACCCCTATTTCAGCGGGACCAAGATCGCCTGGGCGATGGCGAACTGGCCGCAGCTGAGCGAAGCGGGCGACCGGCTTGCGATCGGCACGATCGAGAGCTGGCTGGTATGGAAGCTTACCCAAGGCCTGCACATCACCGATGCGACCAATGCCTCACGCACGCTGCTGATGGGGCTTGGCAGCGGCGGGTGGAGCGACGGGCTGATCGATCTGTTCGGTGCGCCCCGCCCTGCCCTGCCCGAGATCGTCGATTGCGCCGGCCGCTTTGGAGAGACGACGCTGTTCGGCGGGTCTATCCCGATCTGCGGCATGGCCGGTGACCAGCAGGCCGCAACGATCGGGCAGGCATGCCTGTCGCCGGGCGATACCAAGGCGACCTATGGCACCGGCGCATTCGTGCTGACCAATGCAGGCGAGCGCCAGCCCACTTCGAGGAACCGGCTGCTGTCGACCGTGCTGTGGCAGCTCGGCGGGCGGCGCACCTATGCGATCGAGGGGTCGGTGTTCGTCGCGGGCAGCGTGGTGAAGTGGCTGCGCGATTCGCTGGGGCTGATCGCCAACGCCGCGGAGACCGAGCCCCTTGCGCGGTCGGTTCCCGACAATGGCGGCGTCTATTTCGTCCCCGCCCTCACCGGCCTTGGCGCGCCATATTGGGAGCCGGAGGCGCGCGGTGCGATCAGCGGGCTGAGCCTCGCCAGCACCAGAGCCCATATCGTCCGCGCCGCGCTGGAGGCGATGGCGCACCAGAGTCACGACCTGAAGGCCGCCTTTGCAGCGGACGCCGCCGACTGGTCGAGCCTGCGCATCGACGGCGGCATGGTGGAGAATGACTGGATCGCACAGGATCTGGCCGATCTGCTCGACGTAACCGTGGAGCGGCCGGGCCTTACCGAGACCACCGCGCTGGGGGCTGCGATGCTGGCGGGCGTAGGGTGCGGGATGTTCGCGGGGCTGGAAGACGCAGCGACCATGCGCGGGACGGTAGAGAGGTTCGAGCCGAAACTCGATGACGCCGGGCGCCGATCCCGGCTGGACGGGTGGCGCGCCGCCGTCGCGCAGGTGTTGCCGGGCCACGCGGCCTGACCGCATGAAATGCCTCCGCTTCCATCGCGGCTATGCGCTGCTGGCTCTGCTGGTCTTCGCGATCGAAGTGCTGATCGCGCTCTATGTGCGTGATCGGTTCGTGCGTCCCTATCTGGGCGACGTTCTGGCGGTCATCCTCGTCTATCTCGGCCTGCGCGCGGTGCTGCGAATCGGCGTGACGGGTGCCGCAACAGCCGCGTTCGCGGTGGCTGTCGCCGTCGAACTGGGTCAGCTCATCGGCATCGTGCACCTGCTTGGGCTATCCCATAGTGTCCTTGCGCGAACGGTGTTGGGGATGGGATTCGAAGCATGGGACTTCGTCGCCTATGCCGCAGGCGCGGGCATCGCTGTTGGGGTCGAAGCCCTTCGCCCACGGCGACGCCAGGCCGCATCTTCCTGAGGACGACGCCTAGGCGACGCCGGCGCTACGACACCAGTCGCTCAGTACACCCTCGACATGGATGCGCACATCGCCGTCACGGGTGAAGCCCCACCAGATCAGCGCCCCTTGCCACAGCCGCGCCATCTGCCAGCCCAGCCGTTCGGCATCCTCAGGCCCGGCGGCGAGGCGGCGGCCGAGCGCCTGTGCGAGCGCCCGGCCCCAAGCCAGTCCGCGGGCGCGCAGCACCGGGTTGCGGAAATCCTCGCGCAGCAGGAGCAGACCATCGGTCAGGTCGTTCGCCGCGGTCTCGGCCGGGGTCAGGCACATCAGCAGCGCGATCGCGCCGTCCGGCGTTGCCGGTTCCTGCGTATCAGCTTCAGCGGTCGCACGATCGAGCAGGTCCCACGCATGCAACAGCACCGCCTCCACCATCGCCTCACGCGCGCCGAAGCGCTGGACAAGCGTCGCCGGCGCCAGCCCGGCCGCCTTCGACGCCATCGCGAAGCTCAGCCTGTCGGGCCCTTCGATCCTGAGCGCCGCGAGCAGCGCGTCCAGCACCCGCTCGTCCGAAATCGTCTTGCGCCGTCCCATGGATATTTTATGAACGATCGTTCGTTTATTGCCAAGGGAGTATCTCGATGGCACGGATTCTGGGTTACATCGCCGCCACCCTCGACGGGTTCATCGCCACCCCCGACGACGGGCTGGACTGGCTGTTCAACTATGACGGACTCGATCTGGGCGAGCATGACTATGGCGAGTTCCTGAAGGGCATCCGCACCGTAGTGATGGGCCGCGGCACCTATGACTTCCTCGCAAAGGACGACGGGCCCTGGCCCTATGCTGAACAGCGCGTGCGGGTGGTCACCTCACGGCCGATCGACGCGCCCAAGGGAGCGCTGGAGACGCGCAGCAACGTCGATTCCCTAATCGCCGAGCTGCGCGCGCTCGACGATGGCGATGTGTGGATGCTCGGCGGCGGACAGCTGCAGATGGCGTTTCTCGAACGCGGCGCGCTCGATGCGATCGAGATCTACGTCATGCCCGAGCTGATCGGGGGCGGAAAACCGCTGTTCCCGCCGACCGGCTTTGCCTCCTCGCCGCGCCTGCTCTCCGCCAAGACGCTCGATCGCGGTTGCGTCCGGCTCCACTACGCCTTCGAGGGCTAAGCCGCGGCTTCTTCCGCAAACAAGCCCTTCAGATCCTTTTTGAGGATCTTGCCGTTGGCGTTGCGCGGGAGCGTATCCTTCGTGAACCGGATCGCGACGGGCACCTTGAACCCCGCGAGGCGATCGCGGACCCATTGCTGCAGCTCGGCCTCGCTCGCCTGAGTGCCGGGGGCAAGGTGGACCACCGCCACCGGCTCCTCGCCCAGCGTGCGGTGAGGGATGCCGATCAGTGCGGCGTCGGTGACCGCTGGATGCGCGTAGAGCACGTCTTCGACCTCAGACGAGTAGATATTCTCGCCGCCGCGGATCACAATGTCCTTGGCGCGATCGACGATGAACAGGAAACCCTCCTCATCGACCCGGGCGAGATCGCCGGTGCGCACCCAGCCGTCGCGGAAGGTGGCGGCTGTGTCCTCGGGCTTGTTCCAATAGCCCTTCACGATCATCGGCCCCTTGGCCCATAGCTCGCCAACCTCGCCCACGGGCAGTTCGTGCTCGCCTTCCGGGTCCATGATCTTGAGATCGGCGACGGGCACCGGCGGGCCGGCGCTGGTCGGTCGGTTGAGATAATCCTCCGCCGAATTGCCAGTGACCGTCGCCATCGTCTCGGTCATGCCCCAGCCATTGCCGGGCAGCGCACCGAATTCGGTGTAGATACGCCTGACCAGCTCGGGCGCCGATGGCGCGCCGCCATAGGCGATCGCCTCGAGGCTGGAGAGGTCGTAATTGGCGCGCGCGGGATGCTCGAGCAGCTGCCAGGCGATGGTCGGCACGCCGCCGGTCAGGCTCACCTTCTCACGCTGGATGATCTCCATCGCCTGCTCGACATCCCATCTGCGCATGAAGATCGAGGTATGGCCAGCGAAGACCGACCCCATCAGGCTCGCCGAACAGGCGGTAACGTGGAACAACGGAATCACCATCAGCCCGACCTTGGGGGTCAGCTCGGGCGGCATCTCGCCGCGCCGCAGGAACGCGCGGATCGAGCCATAGCCCGCCGAAAGGATGTTGGTGAGGAGGTTGCGGTGCGTGCCGAGCGCGCCCTTGGGGTGGCCGGTGGTGCCGCTGGTGTAGAAGATCGTCGCATCATCCTCGGGCTCAAGCGAGGGTTCGGCGGGCAGCGGAACATCGGCGAGCGATGCCCAGTCGCCGGGCCTGCCGATCAGATCCTCCAGTTGCCGCACGCCTTCGGCAAGCGCGCCGCGCGGACGGCTGACCAGCACGTGCCTGAGATCGGGCAGCCCCGGCAGCACATCGGCAAGCCGGTCGTAGCGCTCGCCATCGGTGACCAGCACGCTGCTGCCCGAATCGCGCAGGCCGTAGTTGAGCTCGCCGGCAGTCCACCAGGCGTTGAGCGGCACCAGAATCGCACCGATACTGACCGCGGCGAAGAACACGACCGGCCATTCGGGCACGTTGCGCATCGCCAGCGCAACGCGGTCGCCTTTCTTCACCCCCATCGCGCGCAGCTGCGTCGCGAGGTGGGCGACGGCGCGAAAATTCGCCTCGAAGCTGACGCGCTCGTCCTCGTGGATCGTGAACAGCCGGTCGCCGTGCATCCGCGATGCCTGAATCAGCCAGGCGAGGTTAGGCGGGGCATTTTTCCAGACGCGGGTAGGTACGCCGCGGATCTCGACCTCATCCATTTCGAACTTCTGGCCGGGGGCGGTCATCAGCGCCTGTGCTTGCCCTAGCGTCATCTTCGGCCAGTTGGGGTCGAGCGGGATGATCGGTTCGGCGGCCACGGCACACTCTCCAGCGTTGTTGCCGGCGTCTGGCCAGCTTTGTTGAATTTTCGGTTTGGCGTTTCCACCGACCCGAGTTTCAGGTTATTCTTGATTCATATGCCGCCAAACGCAATAGGGAAGCGACAGGTGGGGCAAACCGCCGGAAGCAAGGATTCGAACTAAAGGTATGGACGCCGCCAGCTTCGCACCGCCCGCCTCGACGGGCTTCGACGCCGACCGGCTCGGCGCGATCGATGCGTTCATCAAGGCGCGCTATCTCGACAGCGGCCTGCTGCCGCATGCACAGCTGCTGGTCGCCCGCGACGGGCGGATCGCGCATTTCAGCCATCAGGGCGCCGCGCGGGAAAGTGGCGCGCCGGTCGACGAGGCCTCGATCTTCCGCGTCGCGTCGATGACCAAGCCGGTTACCTCGATCGCGTTCATGCAGCTGGTCGAGGAAGGCAAGGTCGCGCTCGACACGCCGGTCCATCACGTCCTGCCCGAGCTGAAGGGCGTCGGCGTCTATAATGGCGGCGGCGCCGGGGTACCGTTCATCACCAGGCCGACCGCCGAGCCGATGCGGATGATCGACCTGCTGCGTCACACGTCGGGCCTGACCTACGGCTTCCAGAACCGCAGCAATATCGATGCGGCCTATCGCGCCGGGAAGATCGAGAACTGGCACGGCAATCTCGACCTCGACGGCTTCATCGCGGCGCTGGGCAAGCTGCCGCTTGAATTCTCGCCGGGCGAGGCATGGAATTATTCGGTGTCGACCGACGTGCTCGGCGCGGTGGTCGAGCGGGTTGCGGGTATGCCGCTCGACCGCGTGTTCGAGGAGCGTATCTTCGCACCACTCGGCATGGCGGATACCGGCTTCTGGGTGTCTGAGGACAAGATCGGCCGGCTGACCGACTGCTGGACCCTGATTCAAGGATCACGGGTCATGTACGACGAAGGCGCCAAGTCGGCGTGGAGCCGGCGGCCTACTTTGGTCTCGGGTGGCGGTGGCCTCGTCTCGACCTCGCTCGACTATCACCGCTTCGCGACGATGCTGCTCAATGGCGGCACGCTGGAGGGGGTGCGGATCATCGGGCGCAAGACGCTTGAGCTGATGACGCAGAACCACCTGCCCGGCGGCGGCGATCTCGCCAGCCTGTCGCGATCGCTGTTCAGCGAGACCAGCAATGCCGGCACCGGCTTCGGGTTGGGCTTCGCGGTCAACCTTAGCCCGGCCAAGTCGATGATCCCCGGATCGGTGGGCGAGTTTTACTGGGGCGGGATGTTCTCGACCGCCTTCTTCGTCGATCCGGTCGAACGGATCACGATGGTGTTCATGACCCAGCTTTCGCCGTCGGGCGCTTACCCGATCCGGCGTGAACTCAAGACGATGATCTACTCTGCGCTGACATGATTTCGAACCCAACCCTTACCCCGTCATTCCCGCGAAGGCGGGAATCCATTCAGGGCTGACGTTCCGGCAGGATCCGCAACATCAGCGCCAATGGATCCCCGCCTTCGCGGGGATGACGACCAGAAGAAGGAAGTACAGGACCAATGACCTCCCCCATCACCACCGAACGTCAGGGCGAGATCCTTGTCATCACCTCGAACAACCCGCCGGTGAACGCGCTCGGCGCGGCGGTGCGACAGGGACTGGACGCGGCGATCAAGGAACTGGCGGGCGACGACAGCCTGAAGGCCGCGGTGATCCGCTGCGACGGGCGCACCTTCTTCGCCGGCGCCGACATCACCGAATTCGGCAAGCCGATGCAGGAGCCGTCGCTTCCGGTGCTGGTCGACCTGATCGAGGCGAGCGAGAAGCCGGTCGTCGCGGCCGTCCACGGCACTGCCCTGGGCGGCGGGTGCGAGGTCGCGCTGGCGTGCCATTATCGCATCGCCGTGCCCTCGGCCAAGTTCGGCCTGCCTGAGGTCAAGCTCGGCATCCTGCCCGGCGCGGGCGGCACGCAGCGGCTGCCGCGCGTTGCGGGCATCGAGTTCGCGCTCGAGCTGGCGACCAAGGGCGATCCGGTTTCGGCCAGCGCGGCCAGGGACGCAGGGCTCGTCGATCGTCTCGCCGGTGAGGACAGCCTGACCGCCGACGCGATCGCCTATGCCAACGAGGTTGCCGCCGCGCGTCCCCTGCCCCGTACCAGCGAGCAGCCGGTGACGGTGGAAGCGGGCGTGTTCGACGCGTTCCGCAAGACCAACGCCAAGCGCTTCCGCAACATGGACGCCCCGGCCGAGATCATCGCGGTGATCGAAGAGACGGCGGGCAAGCCCTATGCCGAGGGCGTACAGCGCGAGCGCATGGGGTTCATGAAGCTCATCATGGGTGCGCAGAGTGCGGCGCTGCGCCACATCTTCTTCGCCGAGCGCAAGGCCGCGAAGATCGACGGCGTGCCCGAGGATACCCAGCTGCGTCCGATCAAGCGCGTCGGCGTGATCGGCGCCGGCACGATGGGCGGCGGCATCAGCATGAACTTCCTGTCGGCAGGCATCCCGGTGACGATCGCCGAGATGCAGCAGGAAGCGCTCGACCGCGGCACCGGCACGATCCGCAAGAATTACGAGGCGACCGCCGCCAAGGGCCGGATGACCGCCGAGCAGGTCGAAGGCGCGATGGGGCTGCTCAAACCCACGCTCAATCTGGAAGACCTCGCCGAGTGCGACCTCATCATCGAGGCCGTGTACGAGAATATGGACGTCAAGAAGGACATCTTCGGCAAGCTCGACAAGATCGCCAAGCCGGGCGCGATCCTCGCGTCGAACACCAGCTACCTCAACATCGACGAGATCGCTGCGGCAACTAATCGCCCGCAGGACGTGCTGGGCCTGCACTTCTTCTCGCCCGCCAACATCATGAAGCTGCTCGAAGTGGCGCGCGGCGCCAAGACCGCGGGCGACGTGCTGATGACAGCAATGGATCTGGCCAAGAAGATCAAGAAAGTCGCGGTGGTTGCGGGCGTTTGTTACGGCTTCATCGGCAACCGCATGCTGATCCCGCGCCAGATGGAGGCGATGAAGCTGCTCCACGAAGGCGCAACCCCGGAGCAGGTCGACAAGGTCCATGTCGAGTTCGGGATGCCGATGGGGCCGTTCGCGATGAGCGACCTCGCCGGCGTCGACATTGGCTGGCACCGCGACCCGACCCGGATCGAGAATATCCGCGACGCACTCGCCGCCGAGAACCGCTGGGGCCAGAAGACCAAGGCCGGCTTCTACGACTATGACGACAAGCGCAATCCGTCGCCCTCGCCCCGCGTGGCGGAGATCATCGAGGAATTCCGCACCAAGACCGGCACCCCGCAGCATGAGGTGACCGACGAGGAGATCATCGAGCGCACGCTCTACACGATGGTCAATGAGGGCGCGAAGATCCTGGAGGAGGGCATGGCCCAGCGCGCGTCGGACATCGATGTCGTGTGGATCTATGGCTATGGCTGGCCTCCCTATCGCGGCGGCCCGATGTTCTGGGCCGATCAGGTCGGCCTCAAGACCATCGTCGCGGGGCTGGAGAAGCACGGCTTCGAAATCTCCAAGCTGCTCCGCGAGAAGGCCGAAAGCGGCGGGAAGTTCAATGGCTGACCTGGCTGTCCCGGCACCGCATCGGGCGACCGATGCATGGGCCGGGACCAGCGCGCTCGGGATCGCCGCAGCCATCGCCGCCGGCGAGACCAGCGCGCGCGTGCAATGCGAACTGGCGATCGCACGGATCGAGGCAGGCGACGGAGCGGTGAACGCGGTCGTCGTCCGCGATTTCGCGCGGGCGCTGGAGGCTGCGGATCGAGCCGACGCGGCGGTTGCGCGCGGCGAGCGCCAGCCCTTTCTCGGCGTACCGATGACGGTCAAGGAAGCGTTCGACGTCGCCGGGCTGCCGACCAGCTGGGGCTTCGCCCACGCAGCAAACAACCTCGCCACCAGCGACGCGGTGGTGGTCCAGCGGATGAAGGCCGCGGGCGCGATCATTCTCGGCAAGACCAATGTCGCACCGGGCCTCGCCGACTGGCAGTCCGATAACCCGGTCTATGGCCGGACCGCCAATCCCCACGACCTGAGCCGCACCGCGGGTGGTTCCTCGGGCGGGTCGGCGGCGGCGCTGGCAGCCGGGTTTGTGCCGATCGAGATCGGTTCGGATATCGGCGGATCGATCCGCGTGCCTTCCGCTTTCTGCGGCGTGTGGGGCCACAAGCCGAGCTATGAGCTGATCGACGCCTATGGCCACCGCTTCCCCGGCAGCGACGGAGCACCGCTACCGCTGGGCGTGGTCGGGCCGATGGCGCGCGATGCCGCTGACCTTGCCGCGATGCTCGATATCCTCGCGGATACGCCGTTGCCACGCGCCGGGCGGTTCCTCGACCCCAGCAGCAAGCGGTTGCTGCTGCTCGACCAGCATCCGGCCGCGCCGACCGATCCTGCGATCCGCAGCGCACTCGACCGCCTCGACGATGCGGCAGCGCGCGCGAGGATCCATATCGCGCGGTCGAGCGACCTGCTGCCCGATCTCGCCGCGCAGCATCGCGCCTATTGCAAGATGCTGGCGATCACCTTCGCACGCGGCGCACCCGGGCCGAACGGTCAGGCCGCGAGCCTGTCGGACTGGTTCGATCAGCTCGACGCGCAAGCGCGCAACCGCCGCACGTGGGGCCGACTGTTCGACGAGTTCGACGCGGTCGTGACGCCGGCCAATGTCGTCACCGCCTTCGCGCATCGCGACGATCCCTATAACGACCGGCGGCTGACCGTGGACGGACAGGACACGAGCTATGACGCGCAGCTCGTCTGGGCGGGCATCGCCACCTATCCCGGCCTTCCCGCCACCGCCTTCCCTGCCGGAACCACCGCCGGCGGTCTGCCCATCGGTCTGCAGGTGATCACCGATTATCGCGACGACCACCGTGCCATCGCGATCGCCGACCTTCTCCACGGAGTGCTGCAATGAGTGAGCTTGAGAGTTTCCGCGCCGAGACGCGCGCATGGCTGGAGGCGAATTGCCCCGCATCGATGCGCGAACCGGCGCGCAGCGAGAAGGACACCGTCTGGGGCGGGCGCGACCAGTCGGCGCTGACGCCAGACCAGAAGACGTGGATGGACCGCATGGCCGAGCGCGGCTGGACCGTGCCCGACTGGCCCCAGGCCTATGGCGGCGGCGGGCTTTCGCCAGCTGAGAGCAAGATCCTGCGCGAGGAGATGCGCGCGCTCGGCTGCCGCAATCCGCTGAGCAGCTTCGGCATCTCGATGCTCGGCCCGGCACTGCTGAAATACGGCAATGAGGAGCAGAAGCTCGAGCATCTCACGAAGATCGCGCGTGGCGATATCCGCTGGTGCCAGGGCTATTCGGAGCCGAATGCGGGCAGCGACCTCGCCGCGCTCGCGACGTCCGCTGAAGACCAAGGCGACCATTACCTCGTCAACGGGCAGAAGGTGTGGACCAGCTATGCCGACAAGGCCGACTGGATCTTCTGCCTCGTCCGCACCGACAAGAGCGTCAAGCAGGCCGGGATCAGCTTCCTGCTGTTCGACATGGCCTCACCCGGCGTGTCGACCAAGCCGATCCTGCTGATCAGCGGCTATTCGCCCTTCTGCGAGACCTTCTTCGACGATGTGAAGGTGCCCAAGGCCAACCTGGTGGGCGAGCTCAACAAGGGCTGGGACGTCGCCAAATATCTGCTCGGCCATGAGCGCGAGATGATCAGCGGCATGGGACTTGGCCTGTCGAGCGGCGGCACGCTGATCGGCAATGCCGTGGCGCGGATGGGGCTGGACGATGACGGCCGCCTCGCCGACCCGCTGCTGCGCGGCCAGATCGCGCTGCACGAGGTCCGCGCCCGCGCCTTCGGGGCGATGTCCGAACGCTTCCTCGATGAGTTGAAGGCAGGCCGCGCGCACCCTGCCCAGCCGAGCATGATGAAATATTACGGCACCGAGCTGAACAAGGCACGGCACGAGCTGGAAATGGCGGCGGGCGGATCGGACTCGCTTGAATGGGAGAGCGCCGCGTCAAACAATGGTGCTGCGCCGCGTGCCTGGCTGCGAACCAAGGCCAATTCGATCGAGGGTGGGACCAGCGAGGTCCAGCTCAACATCATCGCCAAGCGAATCCTGGAGCTGCCGGGCGGCTGAACCGAACACCGTCACCCCGGCCTTGTGCCGGGGTCTACCTCTCCACCAGCGCTGCCGGCGCGGTGGTTCCCGGCACAAGGCCGGGATGACGAAGGAATGAGTCGATGCCTCTCTACCTCAACGAAGAACAGACGATGCTCCGCGATGCTGCGCAGCAATTTGTAGGTGAAGCCGCGCCGGTTTCGCATATGCGCGGGCTGCGCGACGGCAATGACGCGACCGGCTTTTCCCGCGATCTATGGAAGCAGTTCGCCGAGATGGGCTTTACCGGCATCCTGATTCCTGAGGTCGATGGCGGCCTTGGTCTGGGCCATGTCGAGGCGGGCGTGGTGCTGGAAGAGATCGGCCGCAACCTCTCTCCCTCCCCCTTCCTCACCACCGCGGTCGCAGCGGTGGAAGCGCTCAAGGGCAGCGCGCAGCGCGAACGCTGGTTCCCCGGCATCCTGTCGGGCGAGACCGTCGCCGCGCTGGCGATCGATGAACGCGGCAAGCATGGCAACGCGATCGGCATGAAGGCCGAGCGTTCGGGCAATGGCTTCAAGCTTTCGGGCACCAAGCAGTTCGTGACGCACGGCCATGTCGCCGACCTGCTGATCGTCGCGGCACGCACCGCCGGCTCGCCCGAGGATGAGGCCGGCGTCACGTTGTTCGCGGTGCCGAAGGATGCGGCCGGCCTGACCGCCGATCCACAGCGACTGGCCGATTCCAGCCTCGCCTCGCGCCTGACCTTCGACGGCGTCGAAGTCGATGCCGATGCGGTGATCGGTGAGGTCGATGGCGGGCGCTCGGTACTGAGCGCGCTGCTCGCCGCCGGCCGCACCGGCGCGGCGGCGGAGTCGCTCGGCGTGGGCGGCGGAGCGATGGACCTCACCGTCCGGTATCTCAAGGAACGCAAGCAGTTCGGCACGCTGATCGGCAGCTTCCAGGCGCTCCAGCATCGCGCGGCGCATCTCTATACCGAGCTTGAGGTCGCGCGCGCCGCGGTGCTCAAGGCACAGCAGCTGCTCGATGCAGGCGACGCCAAGGCCGATGAGGCCGTGTCGGTCGCCAAGGCGATGGCAGGGCTTGCCTCGACGCTCGCGGTGCAGGAAGGGGTGCAGATGCATGGCGGCATCGGCATGACCGACGAGTTCGACATCGGCTTCTACATGAAGCGCGGCCGCGTGCTGGCGGAGGTGTTCGGCGACGCCAATTTCCATGCCGACCAGCTGGCGAGGGCAAGCGGCTACTGATGGCGGATGAGATCAAACCCCGGCGCACCGATGCGGAGATCGTCCAGGAGCTGCTGACCCTGCTCGACGTCGAGGAACTCGACGCCGATCTCTATCGCGGCCACCGCCAGCCGGGCGGGCGCGGGCGCGTGTTCGGCGGGCAGGTGATCGCTCAGGGCTTGCAGGCAGCGCAACGCTCGGTCGAGGACAAGGTCGCGCACTCGCTCCACGCCTATTTCATGCGACCGGGGAACGAGGATCATCCGATCACCTATCGCGTGGTGCGCGATTTCGACGGCGGCAGCTTCGCCAACCGCCGGGTGATCGCGATGCAGCGAGGCGTGCCGATCCTCAATATGACCGCGTCGTTCCAGCGCGCCGAGGAAGGACTGCATCATCAGGACGCGATGCCCGACGTGCCGCCGCCCGATGGCCTGCGCAACGAACAGGAGTTGCGGCGCGAGAAGATCGACCAGATCCCGGAGAATCTGCGCCCCTTCTTCCTGCGCCGCCGCCCGATCGAGATCCGCCCGGTCAACCCGCGCGACTGGATCAACCCGGAGAAAGCGCCGCCGATCTGGTACAGCTGGTTCCGCGCGATCGCGCCTTTGCCCGACGATCCTGCAACACATCGCGCGGTGCTGTCCTATGCCTCGGATATGTCACTGCTCGGCACCGCGTTGCTGCCGCACGGCCTGACCTGGCTGCGGCCCGACCTTCAGACCGCGAGCCTCGACCATGCGGTGTGGCTGCACGAGCCGTTCCGAGCGGACGAGTGGCTGCTCTACGCCACCGACAGTCCCTGGGCGGGCCATGCCCGCGGCTTCAACCGCGGCAAGATCTTCACCCGCGACGGGCGACTGGTCGCCAGCACCACGCAGGAAGGGCTGATGCGGCTGCGGGGGTAAAGCCGCTCAGTCCCGTCGCACCGTGTAGGTCGAGGGCAAGTACAGGAACACCTCGGTCGCGCCTGCTCGCGCCCATTCCACCGGACGGTCGATGCCGCTCACCGCCACACCATAGCCCGCGCCAAAGCGCTTCGACTGTTCCGCTGCATCGGCGGCGATCACGTCGATGATCGCGCCGCGATACTGATCGGGATTGATCACGCTGAGCACCGGCTCGCCCGACACCCTGAGCATTGCCCGCCCGGTCAGCGGCACCGCGTTGACGAACTTCGATATCTGCGCCTTCGCCGCAGCAAGGGTCATGCCGGGCGTCAGCCGCACCTTGACCAGAAAGCTCGCCCGCGAGGTATCCGGCCGGCCGTCGCCGGAATAGCTGAGCGTGTTGAAGTTGGTGAGCGTCAGCGGCTGGAGCAGATAGCTGCCGGTCGCAAGCTCCACCCCCGCCTTGCCCGCGCTGCCGATCGTGCTGCGCAGGGTCGCCTCGAGCTCTTCCTTGCGTTTCAGCGCATCGCGCGTGTCGTCCGTGATCAACACTGGCTGCACCACATAGTCGGCGCTGCGCTTCAGGTGATTGATCGGAAGCCGCGTCGGAAGCACCCCGCTCATATCCTCGCCATAGGCATCTGGCGCTCGGCGGGAGGCAGTGACGACCATCTCCTGCGCGAATGCCGGGGCGGCGCTCGCGGTAAGGGTGACGGCAATCAGGAGTTTGGACAGGATCCGCATGGTCTTTCTACCCCTGCTCAATTGCGCGGCCGCACGGTGCTGTTCGAGGGCAGGAACAGCTGTACCTCGGTCAGGCTCGCGCGTTTCCACTGGACAGGCTTGTCGAGCCCGGTGACCTCGACCCCATAGCCCGCACCGAAACGCCCGCTGGTGGTCCCCGTGTCCTTCGCCACCAGATCGATGATCGCGCCGCGATACTGTTCGGGATTGACCACCGACAGTGTCAGCTCGCTATACGCCTTGATCTGCGCGCGGCCGACCAAGGGGACCGCCTTGATGAACTTTTCGATCTTCGCGAGCGCCGCCTTGGCGTCGATGCCGGGCGCCAGCGGTACCTTGACCAGGAACTTCACCGCCTCACCGTCGATCTCGTCCTCGTCGATCTCTTCGATCTTCAAGTCTTTGTAATTAGCGACGTTGAGCGGCTCGACGACGATCTCGCCGCTGGAGAGCTGAACGCCGGACGCATTGGACAGGTCGATCGCCTTGCGCGTCATCGCCTGCACCTCCTTGTGCGCGTCCTCCTCCAGCACCGCGTCGCTCACCACGACCACCTGCTGCACGGCGAAGTCGGCGGTACGGCGCAGCATCTGCACCGGCGCAGGGGTGAGGATCGGCTTCTCGACGACGCGCTCCGCGTCATCGTCGATGACGAGCCTGCGCATCCCGGTGACGATGATCTCCTCGCTGCCGTCCTGCGCCGCTGCAGGCATCGCGCCTGCCAGAACGCCGGCAGCCGCCAGTCCGACAAGAATTCTGCGCATTCCCCTCTCCCCCATTTGGGAGGAAAAGTGCTGGGAATCGGCTAGCCTGTCAAACGGCGGTCTTGCCGTATTCCTGACGGGTCACCGGATGGCTCGACGACAGTCCACCATCCACCGCAAGCGCCTGTCCGTTGACATAGCTCGCATCGTCCGAGGCCAGGAACAAAGCCGCGCGCGCCAGCTCCTCGGCCTGCGCCCCACGGTGCAACGGGTTGAGCCGGCCGATCCGGTCGGTCTTCCCTGCTTCACGCGCATAGTCGAAGGTCGGCTTGGTCATGCCCGTCTCGGTCAACCCCGGGCACAGCGCGTTGACACGCACATTCGACCCCGACAATTGCTGCGCAGCAACGGCCGCCAGATTGATCACCCCCGCCTTGGACGCCGAATAGGCCGGGCTGCCCGCGCCCGAGCGGATTCCGGCCACACTGGCGGTCAGCACGATCGCCCCGCCCCGCCCCGCTTCTTTGGCGCGCTCGGCGATTTTCGGCGCACCATGTTTGATCGCCAGCAGCGGCCCAATCAGGTTCACGCGCAACACTTCGGCGATCAGCTCGGGCGTGGTGTCGAAGATGTTGGCCATCCCGCCCGAGATGCCGGCATTGGCGAACAGCACGTCCAGCCCGCCATATTCGGCGACTGCGAGATCGACCGTCGCAATCACGTCCGCCTCGCTGCCCGCGTCCATGCGGATCGCCTTGGCCGTGCCGCCTGCCGCGGCGATCATCGCCGCAGTTTCATCGGCACCTTCGGTCCTGTCGGCAACGATGACCTTGCCGCCCTCGGCCGCGAACAGGAGTGCGGCGGCGCGTCCGATGCCGCTACCGGCGCCGGTGACGATGATCGACTTGTCCGCAAAGCGCGCCATCAGATCGTCACCCCGCCATCGACGACCATCGCCTGCCCGGTCATGTACCGGCCCGCGGGCGAAGCGAGATAGACCACTGCGCCCGCAATATCCTCGGGATCGCCTAACCGGCGTAGTGGGGTACCCTTGTTCACCCGTGCCTCCGCCGCGGGATCCTCCCACAATGCGCGCGCGAAGTCGGTCTTGATCAGGCCCGGTGCGATACAGTTCACGCGGACATTGTCGGGTCCGTATTCGACCGCATAGTTGCGCGCGAGCTGGAAATCCGCAGCCTTGGACACGTTGTAAGCCCCGATCACCGGCGATCCGCGCAGTCCGCCGATCGAGGAAATGATGATGATCGCGCCATCCTTGCGCTCACGCATCTCGGGTGCGGTCATCTGGATCAGCCAGTGGTTGGAGACGATGTTGTTATCGAGGATCTTGCGGAACTGATCGTCCGCGATGTCCGCCAGCGGCCCGTAATAGGGGTTGGACGCGGCGTTGCAGACAAGGATGTCGATCCGGCCGAACGCGCGGCGCGTCTCGTCCACCAAATGTTGCAGCGCAGCCTTGTCGGAGATGCTGGCGGCGACCGCGATCGCGGTGCCCTCACCATGCTTCGCGTTGATCGCCGCCGCGACTTCGTCGCACGCATCCTGCTTGCGACTGGAGATCACCACCTTCGCGCCATGATCGGCGAGCGCCTCGGCCGAGGCCTTGCCGATCCCGCGCGAGCTGCCGGTGACGATCGCGACCTTACCGGTCAGGTCGAACAGCTTCATCCTATGCTCCCGCTTTCCGCGCGAAGTCCCATGCGCTCGCCGCCAGTCCCGGCACGCGCGCGGCGGTTTCCTCCGCATGTGCATTGCTGGCATTGCCGTCGAGCAGCCGCTTCTTGATCCCCTGGACGATGCTCATCAGCCGGAACGTGCCGAAGGCGAAATACCAGTTGAGGTCGGGGATGCCGTCGCGCCCTGTGGCGGCGCAATAGCGCTCGACCATCGCATCGACGGTGGGGATTCCGGTCTCCGCCCCCGTGATCCCGGCGATGCCCGACGCACCGTTGGCGGGAACGAACCAGTTCATCAGCAGGTACGAGAAATCCGCCATCGGATCGCCCAGCGTCGACAGCTCCCAGTCGAGCACAGCCTTCACCCGCGGGGTGTCCGCGTCGAAGATCATATTGTCTATACGATAGTCGCCATGGACGATGCTGGTGCGCGTCTGCGGCGGCAGCGTGCGCGGAAGCCATTCGATCAGCTTCTCGACATCGGGCAGGTCGTCGGTCTGGGCGAGCCGGTATTGTTTTGTCCAGCGCCCCACCTGCCGCTCGAAATAGCTGCCGGGCTTGCCATAGTCGCCAAGGCCCGCGGCCGCGTAATCCGTGTTGTGCAGCTGCGCGAGCCGGTCGCACATTTCGTGATAGATCGCGGTGCGTTGCGCCGGCGTCATGCCGGGCAGCGCACCGTCCCAATACGTCACACCCTCGACCCGCTCCATGATGTAGAAGGCCGAGCCTACGACATCATCGTCCTCGCACAGCCCATAGGGCCGCGGCACCGGAAAGCCGGTCGGGTGCAGCCCGGCGATCAGCCGATACTCGCGATCTACTGCATGCGCCGACGGCAGCAGCGGGCCGAACGGCTTGCGCCGCAGCACGTAGGTCCCGCTGACCGCATCGATACGATAGGTCGGGTTCGACTGCCCGCCCGGGAATTTGGCGTAGGTCAGCGGTCCCGCAAACCCGGCAACATTCGCCTCCATCCATGCCGTCAGCTTTGCGGTGTCGAGGTCGCTCACCGCCTCCATCGGCTGCCCGCCGCGATGGCCCGCGGGCGCGCTCATGTGAACTCGATCACCGAGCGCACGGCGTCACCCTTGCGCAGGTTGTCGAAGGCATGGTTGATGTCCGCGAGCTTGATGCGCTCGGCGACCATCGTGTCGAGGTCGAGCAGTCCGTCGAGATACATCTGTACCAGCCGCGGCAGATCGACCGGGAAGCGCATCGACCCCAACAGCGATCCCTGCAGCTTCTTGCCCGTCAGGAAGGTCGGGCCGGGGATGCTGACCGACTGGCCCGGCGCGATCATCCCCAGGATCGTCGCGGTGCCGCCGCGGCGGAGCAGGTTCCATGCCAGCTCGGCGGTATTGGGCCGCCCGACCGCCTCGATCGCATAGTCGACGCCGCCATCGGTGAGCTTGGCGACCTGCTTGACCAGATCGTCGGTCATGGCGTCGAAGACATGCGTCGCGCCCATTTTCCGCGCAATCTCGCGCTTCTCCGGCACCGGATCGATCGCGATGACCTTGCCTGCGCCGGCGATCTTGGCGGCATTGACCGCCGACAAGCCGATGCCGCCGCAGCCGATCACCGCCACCGTCTCGCCCGGGGTCACCTTGCTGTCGCGAAAGATCGCCCCCGCGCCGGTAATCACCGCGCAGCCGAGCAGCGCCGCACGGTCGAGCGGCATGTCCTTGCTGATCGCGACGCAGGCATTCTCATGCACCAGCATCTGCTCGGCGAACGCCGAGAGGTTGAGGAAATGCGCGATCGGCGTGCCGTCGGACAGGCGCAGCTTGGACTCGGCGTCCTTGGGCCGCCGCGTCGAGCTGTCGACGCATAGCGACGGCCGTCCGGACACGCAGAACTCGCATGACCCGCAGAACACGGTGAAGAAGGTGATGACATGGTCGCCCGGCTTGATCCGCGTGACCTCGCTGCCCACCGCCTCGACCACGCCCGATGCCTCGTGCCCCGGCACGGTCGGCATGACGTGCGGATAGGCACCGTCGACGAAATGGAGGTCCGAGCGGCACACCCCGCACGCCGCGGTGCGGATCAGCACCTCGCGCGGGCCGGGCTTGTCGATTGTGATGTCGTGGATCTCGAGGGGACGTTTCGCCTCGAACAGGACCGCTGCCTTCACCAAACTCTCCCTTAACGCGACGCGGCCAGGTCGCCGCTCGACGGGCGATCGGCCTTGAAGTCCCCGTACTTGCCGAACTCGGCGCGGGCGATGGCGCGATTGTGCACCTCGTCCGGACCGTCGGCAAAGCGCAGCGTGCGCATGCTCGCCCAGGCGCTGGCGAGCGGCGTGTCGCCCGAGACCCCCGCGCCGCCGAAAGCCTGGATCGCATCGTCGAGAATCTGCAGCGTCATGCGCGGCCCCATCGCCTTGATCATCGCGATCTCGCCCTGCGCGGACTTGTTGCCCGCCTTGTCCATCATGTCGGCAGCCTTGAGGCACAGCAGACGCATCATCTCGAGGTTCGAGCGCGCCTCCGCGACGCGCTGCTCCCAGATCGAATGGTCGGCGATGCGCTTGCCGAAGGCGACGCGGCTGAGAAGCCGCTTGCACATCAGTTCGAGTGCGCCCTCCGCAACCCCGATCGAGCGCATGCAATGATGGATACGCCCCGGCCCGAGCCGGCCCTGCGCGATCTCGAACCCGCGCCCTTCGCCGAGCAGGATATTCTCCACCGGCACGCGGACATTCTCGAGCACCACTTCGCCATGGCCATGCGGCGCGTGATCATACCCGAAAACCGAAAGCATCCGCTCGACCCTGACACCGGGCGCGTCCATCGGCACGAGAATCTGGCTCTGCTGCGAATGGCGCGAGGCATCGGGGTTGGTCTTGCCCATCACGATCGCGACGGCGCAGCGCGGATCGCCCACCCCCGACGACCACCATTTGCGCCCGTTGATGACATAATGGTCGCCGTCGCGGACCATCGAGGTCTGGATGTTGGTCGCGTCGGACGAGGCGACCTCAGGCTCCGTCATCAGAAAGGCCGAGCGGATTTCGCCGTGCATCAGCGGTTTGAGCCAGCGACCCTTCTGGTCGCGCGTGCCGTAACGATGCAGCACTTCCATATTGCCGGTGTCCGGCGCCGAACAGTTGAAGACCTCGCTCGCCCAGCCGGCACGCCCCATCTCCTCGGCACACAATGCGTATTCGAGGTTGGTGAGCTGAGTGCCCTCAAACTCGAAGCTGTCGTCGACATGCTTCTGCCCGGAGTGCGGCGGCATGAAGAAATTCCACAGCCCCTGCGCCTTGGCGACGACCTTCAGCTCCTCGATCACCGGCAGCACCTTCCAGCGTTCTCCGGTATAGGCCTGGGTGTGATAGTCGCCGTCGCGTGGGCGGACGTGCTGGTCGATGAACCCCCTCACGCGGTCGCGGAAATAGGTTTCGCGCTCGGTCAGCGTGAAGTCCATCATCCTTCTCCTTGCATCGCTCGTTTCGACTCGAATACGCCATACCCGTTTTTCGGTAAAGTGGGGCGCGGCCCATTTTTCCGTAGCGTATCCACCGTGCGCCGCCCTGCCCGCTTTAGGACTGTTCCTTCGAATCAAAGCTGCTAATCTGGCCGGATGGTAGTCGAAGAGGGGCTCCCCGCCGAAGCGCGGGGCGAGACGAAACGGTTCAAGGCGAAGCGCGACGCGATCCTCGCCGCGGCAGCCGATGTGATCAACGAACAGAGCGCGAAGGGCATGACCTTTGCGGACGTCGCGCAGCGCGTGGGGCTCAACACCACCAGCGTCACCTATTATTTCAAGCGCAAAGAGGACCTTGCCGCCGCGGCGTTCGAGGTGACACTCGACCGGCTCGACGCGATGCTCGACGAAGCGCATCAGGAGGGCACGCCCGAAACCCGCATCGCCCGCTTCCTCTCGATCAACATGGAACGGCTCGCCCGGATCGACCGCGGCGAGGAAAAGGCGTTTGCGATCCTGTCCGATCTGCGCGCGATGGAAGGCGATATGCGTGTGCGGCTGATGGCGCGCTGGCAGCATATCTTCCGCCGCACGCGTGCCTTGTGGGGCGAAGAGGGCAGCCGTACGGAGACCGACCTGCGCGGCGCACGCGCGCACGTTCTGCTCGAGAACACCTTCTGGCTGCCCGCATGGCTGGTCCGCTACGAAATCGACGAGTATCCGCGGGTCGAAGCGCGGCTGATGGACGTGTTCCGCCACGGCATCGCCGCGGAGGGCGCGGCGTGGAAGCCCGAGATGCTCGATCTGACGCATGACGAGGCAGAGCCGGGGCGCGAGGCGTTCCTGCTCGCCGCAACGCGCCTGATCAACGAGCTCGGCTATCGCGGCGCGTCGGTCCAGAAGATCGCCAGCGAGCTCAACGTCACCAAGGGCAGCTTCTACCACCATCTCGACGCGAAGGACGAGCTGGTGATCGAATGCTACAAACGCAGCTTCGATATCATCGCCGACGCCCAGCGGCTCGCCGAGGAAGGCCCCGGGGATCACTGGCACAAGGTTACCAGCATCGTCGCGACCCTGCTCGACGTGCAGTTCTCCGAACGCGGACCGCTGCTGCGCACCACCGCGCTCTCCGGCCTGCCGCCGCGCGTGCGCACCGCAATGGTCGACCGCTCGAACCGCATCGCGCGCCGCTATGCCGGAATGTTGTCGGACGGCATCGCTGAAGGTTCGATCCGCGCGATCGATCCGCTTGTCGTCAGCCAGACGATGATGGCGCTCCAGAATGCCGCATTCGACATGCGCAAATGGGCCGGCACCATGCCGCGGGACAAAGCGGTCGCTTTCTACGCCTCGACCATCGTGTTCGGCCTGTTCGACGACCGGGTGCTGGACTTCTGATCGCGCCTCACGGGCGCGGCGTATCGTCGCCCCGCGCAAGCTTCGTCAGGTCGATCGCATGCAACCTCGGCGCACCCGTGCGTCGCGGGACGAGCGATCCGATGGGCGCCGCGTAAGAAGGACGCAAGGTGAACCGCTCGACACGATAGGTTCCGACACCGCTTGCGTCCGGCTTGACGGGAAGGAACCGGCGTGCCGCGACATGCTTGACCAGCGGCTTCGCCCATTGCGCACCCTTTGCGGGACGCAGAATCTCGACCTCGCCGGGCCGGCCGTCGGGCCGGATCCAATAACCGATATCGGCCCATTTGATGTCCGGACTGTCGAACTTGGCGTTAATAAACGCGGCCATCGTGTCGCTGTCGTCTATCGCTACCCCTGAAGGTCCGGAATGGCTGAACTCGGGATAGCGCGGCTCGTGCAGCATCACGGGCTCCGTCCCGCCCGCGCCGCGCAGCGCGGCGATCAGTTCGTCCGTCCCGCTTTCATCTCCCTTTGCAATGGCGATCCGTGCCCGCAGCACGGGCAACACCCCCGCGAAGCGCGCATCCTCGCCATAGCTGCGCTCAAGTTGTTCAAGCAGGCTGCGCGCCCGCGCCAGATCCTGGACGCTAAGCGCCAGCCAGGCGCGGCGAAAGGTCAGCCCTGCGGCGATGTCAGCCTTGCCGGCGCGCTCTGCCTCTCCGGCCACTGCGCGATAGACGCGGTCAGCGTTGGCCGGGTCGCCGAGCTTGGCCCACATATCGCCCAGGCGGCCGGAGACGCTCAGCGCCTGCGAATGCTCACGGCCCAGCGCATCGCGCACCACGGCGACGCTCTCGCGCGTGGCGTAACGGAACGCCTGGTCGTCGCCCTCATGCTCGGTCACGTCGGCATAGGTGGAATAGAGGTCCGAAATCGGGCCGGGCATGCGCGCGGCATATTGCCTGTTTCGGGAAATCGCGCGTCGCAGGATCGCCTTGGCCTCTACGTAGCGGCCTGCGGAGAAACTCTCCATGCCCGCTTTCATCGCAGCGTTGACCTCTTCTTCGGGCGGGCAGCCGCGCGTGAGGCAGGTCTCCAAAGCGTCACGCATCCGGTTACCGGTGATGACGACATCCGGCGGCGCGGCTGGCCGCTCGGCTCCAGCCTGCTGGCCCGCCAGTGCAAGGACAATCAAAAGCATCGACGCCGCTCCCCCTTCACCCAGGCAGAACCCGGGAAAGTCTAAGGGGGAGCGGCGGCGCTGACAAGCAAGCCGCTATCCCTTGAAGAGTGCCGCGGCGGCCCGGGCCTTGTCGCGCGCGCGTCCGACCGCGGGTGCGCGTGCGGCGGTGAGGCGATCGGTGATCGCCTTGGGCGCAGTCTCGGGCCGGCCGGCGTTGAACGGCGGCTCGGGCGCATATTCGATCGTCAGCTGGATTTGCTGCGCGGCCTCAGGGCTACGCAGCATCGCCGCGACGGTCAGCCCGAAATCGATCCCCGCCGTGACCCCGCCCCCGGTGATGCGGTTGCGGTCGACCTCGACCCGCTTGGTCGAGGGGATGCCCCCCATCAAACCCACGACGTCGCGCACGGTCCAGTGGCTCGCAGCGCGATAGCCGCGCAGCAACCCGGCCGCGCCCAGCAGCAGCGATCCGGTGCAGTCGCTGGTGACGAAGCGCGCGGTCTTGCCGTGATGCGCGAAGAACTCGATCACTTCGGCATCGTCCATGCAAGCGGTGGTGCCTTCAAGCCCGCCGGGCGCGAACAGCACGTCGAGATTCTCCGGGCAGTCGCGGAACGCCGTCGACGGCGTCACGGGAATGCCGAGATCGGTCGTCACCGGGTCGAGCGTCTTCCACACGAGATGGATTTCGCTGTGCATCAGGTTGAACACGGTGAGCGGCCCGACCAGATCCTGCATCACCATCTTCGGGTGGACGAGCATCGCGATCCTGGGGCGGTCGGGTCCCGCCCCTGCCTTGCCCAGCACGCCGTGCATCGGCCGCGCCGGCTGACCGTGGCCCGCATGCCCGGCATGTCCAGCCTGTTGCGCGTAGGCCGCCTGGCTCAGCGCCAGCATATAGCTCGACAGCCCGGCCGCTCCCATCGTCTTCAAGAAGCCGCGCCGCCCCTCCGGACCTGCCGCCCCCGACCGATCTTCTTCCATACCCTGTCTCCTCGGATCGCCGCGCGACTGCGCGGCCTTGGCGTCGGGCTATCTTCGGGCGGGCTCGACCGAAAGGACAAGCGCCGTTCAATTCCCGCCAGAACTTCCCCGGTCCGGCGCGGCAAAGCGCTCGCGATAGGCCAGTGGGTTCACGCCAAAACGCCGCACGAACACCCGGCGCAGATTCTGTTCGTCGCCGAACCCCGCCGTCGCCGCCACCTGCTTGAGCGACAGCCGCGTCGATTCGAGCAGTCCAGTCGCCGCCTCGACGCGCATCGCTTCGACCGAACGCGCCGGGGTCGATCCGACGCTGGCGGTGTACGCGCGGGTGAAGGAGCGTTCGGACATGCCGGCCTGCGCGGCAAGCTGTTCGACGCGCAGGTCGCGCGTCAGATTCTCGCGCATCCACGCATGAAGTGCCTCGAACCGCTCGTCCTTGCCGCTCTGGAGCAGCAGCGGGACCGAGAATTGCGCCTGTCCGCCGGGCCGCTTCATGAAGACCACCAGCCGCCGCGCCGCCTCGATCGCAACCCGGTGGCCATAATCCTGCTCGATCAGCGCCAGCGTCAGGTCGATCCCGGCGGTGACCCCGGCAGAGGTCCAGAATTTGCCGTCGCTGACATAGATCGAATCGGGTTCGACGCGGATCTCGGGATAGCGCGCCTGAAGCGTCGCCGCCCAATGCCAATGGGTGGTTGCCCGTCGCCCCTCCAATAACCCCGCCGTAGCGAGAATGAACGCGCCGGCGCAGATCGAGCAGACCCTGCGAATACTCGCTTCACGCGCGACCAGCCATTCGACCAGTTCGGGCGGCGCGAGCGGCCCTTCCTTCGAGCTGCCGCCCCCGACGATCACCGTATCGATGTCCAGTCCATCGAGCTCGGCGAGCGTGCGGGTCACGATCGGCATCCGCGCCGAGGTCTGGACCACGCCGCCCTGCACCGATGCGACCAGCGTCTCGTAGCGTTCAGGTGTCCCGCGCTGCCGCTCGCTGGCCTCCAGCGCCTGCAGCGGACCGCCGATATCGAGCAGGTTGATACCATCGAACGCGAGGATCAGGGTGCGGATCGGAGCCTTGCGTTCCATTGCGTATCTCGCATCGTGTGCGGCTGCCCTGATCGACACGCCAAATGAATGCCTGTCTCGGGCTTCGATGGCACGATATAGCCGAAGCAGGACAAATGCCATTGCGTTTTATCACGATATACGCGACATAGTCTCGCAATACGTTACAACGGAGGGCGTGAATCGTGACAGTTGCAGAGCGGACAGGGACGGCGGTTGCCAGCGGCGTGCGGATGACGGGCGGCGACGCGCTGGTGGCCGGACTGCATCGGTGGAATGTCGATACGGTGTTCGGTGTTCCCGGCGTCCAGCTCGACGAACTGTTCGACGGACTCCAGCGCGGCGGTGGCGACATCCGCGTGCTTCACAGCCGTCACGAACAGGGCGCCGCCTATATGGCGTTCGGCTATGCGATGGTCACCGGCAAGCCCGGCATTTGCGCGGTCGTCCCCGGCCCCGGCCTGCTCAATGCGGGCGCGGCGCTCTCGACCGCCTATGCCTGCAACGCCCGCGTGCTCTGCCTGACCAGCACCGTCAACAGCGCGCTGATCGACCGCCGCTATGGTGCGCTGCACGAGATCAACGATCAGGACGGCCTGCTGCGCAGCCTGACCAAGTGGAGCGCGCGCGCAACGCATGCGAGCGAGATCCCCGGCCTGCTCGACGAAGCGTTCCGCCAGCTGCTGACCGGCCGCCCGCGCCCGGTGGCGCTCGAGATTCCGCCCGATATCCTCGCGCAGACCGGTTTCTTCGCCTATCCCGACGCGCTGCCCTCGCTCGCCAATCCGCTCGCGGATCCCGACGCGATCGAACAGGCTGCGACGCTGATCGCCGGTGCGCGCAACCCGATGATCGTCATCGGCAGCGGCGCGCAGGACGCCGGCCGTGAAATCCGCGCGCTCGCCGAACAGATTCAGGCGCCGATCGTCAGCCGCCATCTCGGCCGTGGCACGGTCCGCTCGGACGACGACTACGCCCTTCCCGCCGCCGCCGCGCTGCCGCACTGGCCCGACGTCGATGTGGTGATCGGCATCGGCTCGCGCCTGACCCAGCTGCGCGAATGGGGCATGGGCGGCGGGCTCAAGGTCGTTCACATCGACCTCGACCAGACCGAAATCAACCGCATCGTCGCACCCGCGGTCGGCATCGTCGCCGATGCGGCCGAGGCGACCGCGAAGCTGGTCGAGGCGCTGGCCGGGAAGAACCTCTCACCCGCGCCGCGCACCGCCGAATTCGCCGCGATCCGCGCTGCCTTCCGCGAGGAAGTCGCCGCCGAGATCCAGCCGCAGGTCGGCTATCTTGACGTGATCCGCGCTGCGATGGCCGAGGACGATGTGTTCGTCGATGAGATGACGCAGGTGGGTTACGCCTCGCGCTATGCGCTGCCGATCTACACCCCGCGTAGCTACGTCAATTCGAGCTATCAGGGTACGCTGGGCTATGGCTTCGCGACTGCGTTGGGCGCACAGGTCGGCGCCGGCCAGCGGCGCACGATCTCGGTCAATGGCGATGGCGGGTTCATGTACACCATGCCCGAGCTTGCGACCGCGGTGCTGCACCGCATCCCGCTGATCGCGATCGTGTTCAACGACGGCAATTTCGGCAATGTCCGCCGCATTCAGGCGAACAAATATGGCGGCCGCCTGATCGCATCGAATCTGCACAATCCGGACTTTGTGACGCTCGCCCAGTCGTTCGGCGCGACCGGCTTGCGCGCCGTGGGCCCCGAAGGCCTCGCCGCCGCGCTGGCGACCGCAAAGACCGTCGACGGCCCCGTGCTGATCGAAGTGCCGATGGACTCGGATTCGACCGCCTCCCCCTGGAAGCATGTCCATGGCCGCAAGGTCCGCTGAGCGCCGCCCGTCGGCGGCCACGGTCGATATCCTGCGTACGCTGGTCGGGTTTCCGACCGTCAGCCGGGATTCGAACCTCGAACTGATCCACTGGGTGCGCGACTATCTCGCCGCGCACGGCGTGGAGTCGGTGCTGAGCCATGGCGCCGATCCGGGCAAGGCGAACCTGTTCGCCACCATCGGCTCGGGCGAAGGCGGCATCGTCCTGTCCGGCCATAGCGACGTGGTGTCAGTCGATGGTCAGGACTGGAGCAGCGATCCGTTCGTGCTCGACGAACGCGACGGCAAGCTGTTCGGGCGCGGTACCTGCGACATGAAGGGGTTCATCGCCGCCACCCTCGCCAAGGTGCCTGCACTGGCGGCGGCGGAGCGTGCCGAGCCCGTTCACCTCGCTTTCTCCTTCGACGAGGAGATCGGGTGCAAGGGCGTCGGCTATATGCTCGACGACCTCGTCGCGCGCGGCGTGCGCCCGCGCGGCTGCGTGGTGGGCGAGCCGACCTCGATGGATGTCGTCATCGGGCACAAGACCGGCAGCGCCTATGGCTGCACCATCCGCGGCCTCGAAGCGCACAGCTCGCTCGCGCCCTATGGCGTCAACGCGATCTTCTTCGCCGCGCGCGTGATTGCGCGGATCGAGGCGATCGGCGCGCGCCTGCGTGAGAGCGAACCGCGCAACGAAGGCTACTCGGTCCCCTATTCGACCGTGTCGGTCGGCGTAATCGAAGGCGGACAGGCCAGCAACATCGTCCCGGCGGTGTGCAAGTTCCGCTTCGACATCCGTACCCTGCCCGATACCGATCCCGACGCGATCATCGCCGAGCTGCGCCACTATATCGACAGCGAATTGCTGCCCGAGATGCGCGCGGTGAGCGAGACCGCCGATATCGAGATCGTGATGAACGGGCGCGTACCCGGCTTCGCGGTCGAGGCGGAAGCGCCACTTACCCGCTATGTCCAGCGGCTCGCAGGCTCCAACGCGGCACCAGCATTCGTCGCCTATGGCTCGGAAGCTGGACTCTTCCAGGCGAAGAACATCCAGTCGGTGCTGTGCGGCCCGGGATCGATCGAGCAGGCGCACAAGCCCGATGAGTTCGTCACGCTCGAACAGCTCGCAAAGTGCGAGGATTTCCTCGACCGGCTGCTGATTACCCCATTCCCTGACTGACCAGGGTCAGGCCTCGCTATCGTCGCCTTCGCGCTCAGGCATGAGCGCGGAGAGCGCGCCCTCGGCATATTCGTTCTGAAGGCGTGCCGCGGTGTAGCGGACCTGCGAGAGCAGATCCTCGTCGGGATCGGGCATCAGCAGCGACGACGACAGGATGATGCCGACGGTTCCCGCGATCAGGCCGTCGGGTTCGAAGATCGGTGCAGCGACGCCGCCAAGACCGGTTCCGCGCGGATTAGCCTCGAAATCGGCGCCATAGCGCTTCAGATTAGCGATCACGCGCGGCGGGGTCGGCTTCTGGTTCTCGAAGAAATAGATCAGCCGCGCGGCGGGCGAATTGGGCAGGGTCAGCAGCGTGCCTGGATGGATCATGATCCCCGGCTCGAACTGGTTCTGCACCGAATGCACCACCATCGCGCCGCCACGGGTGGGCGTGGCGAGCAGTGAGGTATGGCCGGTGGCGTTGAACAGATCCTGCAGGAACGGCCGGGCAAGCTGGACAAGGTTGCTGCGATAGACCGCGGCGCGGCCGAACTTGAGCAGCTTGCGCCCGAAGACATAGCCCTCACCCTCGCGCGCACGATCGACCAGACCCAGCCGCGTGAGCGTCTGGAGGTGGCGCGACACGCGCGCTTTGGTCATGTCGAGCTGGCGTGCCATGTCGGTCACGCGCACCGGATCGGATGCTTCGGTCAGTACTTCCAGAATCTGGACGGTGACTTCGACGCTTTTCACCCGGGCAGAGCCGGCGTCGTCATCCATGCCTTCGGTCGGATCGCTCATTCTTGCCCCCTAACATCGGTCGTCACGATAAGCGAGACGGGCGCTTCAGCAATGCTGAACCTGCGATACCGGTCCCCCATCCGGCCACCCAACGCCAGTACCTTGTGGATGACCGGATGAGAGCGCGTGCTGGCCCTGCGTCGCGGCAGGGCCGGATTCCTTAGCTCCAGAGCGTGAAGGCGCAGGATGAACCGGTGCCGCCTTCGGTCCGGTACAGCTTCTGATAGTCGACGACTTCCATCGAAAGCCCCGCCGTATCCATCGCTGCCGAAGTCGCGATCCAGCTCTTGCATTCGGACGTGCCGGCCATCAGTTCCTTCTGCGGAATCGACCGCAGCCAGACATGGTCGCGCGTGCGCATCGCCTTCAGGAAGCGCGCGTCCCATTCGGGATCGACGACGAAATGCGTAAGGCCGCCGGTGGTTAGCACCGCGACGCGCGCATCGCTGTCCCACGCCGCGATCGCCCGTGCCACCGCACTGCCGAAATCATGGCTGCGCGCCGCGCTGGGGCTGTTGTCGTAATACCAGCAATTGACGTCGACCGGCACGTGCGGCCGGATATGGTCGCGCATGATGTTCTTGTAGAGGAACCCATAAGCGTGCGGCATGCCGTACAGGAGCGACTTGTCGTTGCTGACGGTCGGCTTCTCATGACACAGCGTCACGTCGAACTGACTCTCGCGCACCAGATGGCGGGCGAGATGCGTGCCGAATTCGCGATGGCCGGGATAGACGGTCGGCGCATCGGGCAGATGGCCGTGATCCGAAATCTCGATCCCGACGGGCAGCCGTGACTTCTGTTCGCCGGTGCGCGGAATGTTGGCGATCTCGTCCGCCGCGATCACCGCAAAGGTCGGCACCATCTCAGAGAAGATCTCGTGCTGGTCGTTGCCGATGATCACGACCACGTCGGGATCGGCCGCCTTGTACGCCGCATGGAGCGTGTCCATCGCCGCAAAGCTCTTGTCGAGCGCTGCCTGCCGGGTCGGGAGGTCGAGCTGTGCGCCGATATTCTCGCCTGCACGCTCCGCCTCAAGCTCCGCATAGAGCAGCTTGCGTCCCTTGAACCACAGCGGAATTCCGTCCTGCCGGTCGCGCGCGGCGCGAATATCCCAGTCATGCGCCAGCGTGTGCAGCTGGGGCGTATGTGCACAACCGATACCCAGAACGATCTGCGCCATGCTTCCTCCTTCGGTCGATTGACGGACTGTATTGTAACGCTATGCGTTACTTCGTAACGAATTACGATATTAAAATGGAGAGAAAGCGATGAAACTCGTCAGCTTTGATACCGGCCGGGGTGCGCGGACCGGAGTGGTGGCGGCCGACGGCTCGATCCTCGATCTTGCTGCGGCCGGCGCCGATCCGTCGCTCGCGACGATGCTGGCGCTGATCGAAGCCGGCGAACCCGCGCTCGATGCCGTGCACGACCTGCTCGCCCGCGACCGCGGCGATCATCGCCACGCCGCCGCGGACGTGCGGTTCCTGCCCCCTTTGCCCGTGCCCAACTCGATCCGCGACTTCGCCAACTTCGAGCTGCATTGTCTTCAGGCGCTCGAGGCAAGCATGCGGATGCGCGCGTCGAGCCAGCCCGACCCCGAGGCCGCCTATGCCGGCTTCAAGGCGAGCGGCGCCTATGATCTGCCCGCGAGCTGGTACCAGCGGCCCTATTATTTCAAGGGCAACCGCATGACCTGTTCGGGCCATGGCTCGGAGATCCAGTGGCCGCGCTTCAGCGGCACGATGGACTATGAGCTGGAGTTCGCCGCGGTGATCGGCAAGCGCGGCGCGGACATCGCAGAAGCCGACGCCGATGCGCACATCTTCGGCTACATGATCTACAACGACTTCTCCGCACGCGACGAGCAGGTGCGCGACCAGCAATTCCGCATGGGGCCGTCCAAGGGCAAGGATTTCGACACCGGCAACGCGATGGGGCCGTGGATCGTCACCCGCGACGAGCTGCCCGACGTGTCCAACCTCGCGATGGAATCGCGCATTAACGGCGAGGTCCAGGGGCGCAGCAATTCTTCGGGCATGCAGTTCAGCTTTGCCAAGTGCATCGCGTTCGTGTCGCGCGACGAGACACTCTACCCCGGCGACGTGTTCGGATCCGGCACCGCGGGCAATGGCTGCGGGTTCGAAACCGGCCGCTATCTCGAGCCGGGCGACATCATTGAGCTGGAAGTCGAGGGGATCGGTATCCTGCGCAACACGATCGGCGAACGCCGGTCATGAGCCTGTGCGACGCGATCCTGGGCAAGACGGAAGCCGATTTCCGCGCCGCCGCCGCCCGGATCGCGCCGCACGCGATCGTCACACCCCTGCTCGCGGCGCCCGCTCCCGACGGCCGCGAGATCCGCATCAAGTGCGAGAATCTCCAGCCCGGTGGCTCGTTCAAGATCCGCTGCGCCGCCAACATCGTCGAGCAACTCCCTGACGATGCGGCCGCTCATGGTCTGGTCACGGCAAGCGCGGGCAATTTCGCCCCGGCCGTAGCGATGGTCGGCGCGGCGCGCGGCTTCCGCCTCACCTGCCATGTTCCGGCCAATGCCGCCGCAGTGAAGCTCGCGGCGCTGGAACGGCTCGGCGTCACCGTAGTGCCGCACGCCTTTCCCGACTGGTGGCGGATCATGGAAACCCGCGACGCCGGCGATCCCGAAGCACGCTTCCTCCACCCGGTGTGCGAGGAAGACGGCATCATCGGCAACGGCACGATGGCGCTGGAGCTGGTCGATCAATGGCCGCAGGTCGATACGGTGATCGTGCCGTTCGGCGGCGGCGGGATGGTCTCCGGCATCGCCGCCGCGATGCGCGCGATGCAGGCCGGGGTGAAGGTGCTGGCGTGCGAGATCGATGCCGCCGCGCCCCTCGCCGCCGCATTCGCAGCCGGCGGCCCGGTCCCGTTCGAACGCCGCGCGACCTTCGCCAACGGCCCCGGCATGCAATCGGTGCTCGAAATCATGTGGCCGCTGTTGCGTGAACTGGTCGACGGCGTGGTGGTGGTCAGCGAGGCCGAGGCGCTGGCGGCGTTCCGGACGCTAGCGTTCGATTGCCATCTGATCGTCGAGGCGCAGAGTGCGATCGCCTATGCGGCGGCGTGCTCACCCAACCATTCGGGGCGCAAGGTCGCCGCGATCCTGTCGGGCGGCAACATCGATCCTGCCGCCCTGCTAACCCACCTCTCAGCCTGACGCCGGCAAGCCCACCGCCGGACTGCCTTCGGCCGGCTGGTCCTGCCGCCGCTGCGCGTCCGCACGCTGGGCCTTCCATGCGCGCGGGTTCACGAACCAGATGCAGATCGCCGACACCGCCGGCAGGATCATGAACAGGACCAGCGCCGACTGATAGGACTGGCCCGCATCATACATCCGCCCCATCACCCAGGGACCGGTGGCTGAACCGAGGTTGGCCATCGCCGTCAGCAGGCCCGTCAGCAGCCCGAGATGCTGGGTGCCATAGGTGTGCCGCGAGATCACCGGACCGTCGACCATCACGCTCGAATGGCCCATCGCGCGCACCACGATATAGCACACCAGCACGATCGGGTTGGTCAGGGCGAACGACAGGATCGCACAGGTGGTGAGCAGGAAGTACAGCCCCGCCAGCCCGCGGTTGGAGCTGCGGTCGAGGATATTGCCCGCCAGCACGCGGCCAAAGATCGCGACCACGCTGATCCCGCTCACCGCCCACGCCCCTTCGTCCTTGCTGAGACCGGCATCGAGCAACATCAGCACCTGATGCTGGGTCAGCGCCTGATCGACGATGGTGACGAGGAAGAAGGCGATCGACATCAGCCAGAAGCTCGATCCGCGCATCATCTTGCCGAAATATTCGCGTACGCCGACGCTCTCGCTGGCGTCGCTGGCGGTCGCCGCCTGCTCGGTGATCGGCACCCGCAGCATCCCGTAGATCAGCGCCGGGACCGCGACGAGCCAGATGCCCGCGGACAGCGAGGCCATGCCGTTGCGCCAGCCGAATGCCTGGATCAGCTCGGCGGTGACGATCGGCATCACCACACCGCCGATCGCCGTGCCCAGCAGCACCATACCCGTCGCGGTCCCCTGCGACGCGCGGAAGGTCCGGCCGACCAGCACGAAGCACGACACCATCGCGCCCGGCCCGGCGATGCCGAGCAGCACACCGACCGCATAATAGCTCGTCAGCCCACCGACAAAGGCGAAGCCGAGCAGTGCGAAGCCGCCGACGACGATCGAGGTCATCAGCGCCTTCCACGCACCCGCAATGTCGAGGAAGCGCCCGAACACCAGACAGGCAATCACGCCGGTCAGATATTTGGCGGTCGCCAGCAGAGTCGCCTGCTCGCGTGTCCAGCCGAATTCCTTGATCACCTCCGGATAGATGAACGGCAGCGCATAGGCCGGCGCCGAAAATCCGAAGAACAAAGCCGTGATCGCGATCGCCAGCACGCGCCAGTTGGCGCTGAACTCATCGCGGAATGCCTGGTTGAACTGAAACATCCCGTACCCTCTCGAAGCGCTTCAGATCTTCGCCACCCTGATAGTCTGAAGCTGCATATATTCTTCCAGCCCATAGAGGCCGAATTCGGTGCCGATGCCCGATTGCTTGGCGCCGCCGAACGGCGCGTCGGGCGAGATGCTGGCATGATCGTTGACCCAGGCGGTCCCGCATTCGAGCCGCTGCGCCAGCGCGATCGCGGCGTCGACATCCGACGACCAGACCGATCCGCCCAGACCATTCTCATTGGCGTTGGCGCGCGCGAGCGCGTCCTCGGGGTCCGAATAGCGGATCACCGGCAGGATCGGGCCGAACTGTTCCTCGTCCACCACCCGCATCCCGTCGGTCACGTCGACCACGATCGAGAGCGGGAAGAAATAGCCGTCGCGCTCCATCGGTTCGCCACCGGCAAGGAACCGGCCGCCCCTGGCGCGGGCATCGTCGGCCAGACCGCGCACCAGATCGAACTGCGCGCGGTTCTGGACCGGGCCGAACTGGCTCCCGGCCTCGCTGCCCGCGCCGACCACGGCGGCGCGCGCCATCTCGGCAAGCTTCTCCGCGAGCGCATCGTGCAGGCTGTCATGGACATAGACCCGCTTCACCGCGGCGCAGATCTGGCCGCTATTGCCGAACGCCTTGGCGAAGATCTTTGACGCGATCTTGTCGACATTGGCATCGGGCAGCACGATCGCGGCGTCGTTGCCGCCCAGCTCGAGCGTCAGCCGCTTGAGGTTCGCCGCCCCGCTCGCCATGATCGAGCGGCCAGTCGGCGTGGAGCCGGTGAAGACAATCTTGTCGATACCGGCATGTTCGGACATCGCCCGGCCGATATCACCCTCGCCCGTCACCGAGTTGAGCACGCCCGCGGGCAGATGCGCATTGGCGATCTCGACCATGCGCAGCGCCGTCAACGGTGTGTAGGACGATGGCTTCATCACCACCGTATTGCCTGAGAGCAACGCCGGGATGATGTGCCAGATCGCGATCATCACCGGGAAGTTCCACGGACTGATCGACGCGACCACGCCCAGCGGCTTGCGATGTACCTCGACCCGGACGCTGTCATCGTCCTTGATCACGTCGACCGGCGGGCGCAACGCCGCGGTGGCGCGTGCCCAGCCGACCGATCCCATGATCTCGCCCCCGGCATTGGGCACCGGCTTGCCCTGCTCGTTCGACAGGAGCGTCGCCAGCTCGTCTTTCGCGCTCTCCAGCGCATCGGCGATCGCCAGGATCGCCTGCGCGCGCGCGTCGATCGGCGTCGCCGCCCAGCTTGGGAATGCGCGACGCGCCGCATCGACTGCACGGTCAAGATCGGCACGGCTCGCCAGCGGGGCATCCGCGAACGGCTGCCCCGTAGCGGGGTCGATCACTGCAAAGGTTTCCGCCGTCGCCAGCGCTTTCCCGTCGACGATCAGGCGGGGCCCGCTCACAGCTTGAACAGCTTCTGCGCGGTGCCGCTCTTCACCAGCTTCGCGGCGGCGGGATCGAGTGCGTTCACCCGGGCAAGGCAACCCGCCATGTCCCCGATATTGTGGGGATAGTCCGATCCGTACATCACTCGCTCCGGTCCGCCCGCGACCTCGATACACAGGTCGAGCGCGCTCTTCTCATAGACGACGGTGTCATAATAGATGCGGCGAAGATAGCTCGACGGCTTGTCCTTGATCTTCTCCGAGCACGCCGGGATCATCTCGTGGCAACGGTCGAGGCGACCGGCGAGATACGGCAGCGTCGCGCCGCCATGCCCGGCGATGATCGCCAGATTGGGATAGCGGTCGATGAACCCGTCGAGGATCATGCGCGATACCGCCAGCGTGGTGTCGATCATGAAGCCGATCGGCGGCACCAGCCCATATTCCTGCAATCCCATCTCGGCTGCGCCCTGCGGCGCGGTAGGATGGACCAGCACGGGCAGCGCCAGATCGTCGATCGCCTGCCAGATCGGAGCGAACTCGGGCGCCGTCAGGCTCTTGCCGTCGATATTGGCGCTGACGAACACGCCGACCGCGCCGAGCGCGACGGCTTCCTTGAGCACGGTCACCGCGCTGGCTGGATACTGCCAGGGCAAAGTCGCGAAGAAGCGGATGCGGTCCGGGAAGCGGCCCTGCTGGTGCGCCATGTGCGCGTTCATCTCACGCGACACGCGGGTGCTTACCGCTTCCCCGCCCCAATAGGCGCTGGGACAGGTCAGCGAGACGATGGCGATGTCGACGCCGGCCTTGTCCATGTTCGCGACACGCAGGTCATAGTCGAACATCTCAGGGAACAGCGTGACGAACGGCGCGCCGCTCATCCACACGCTGTCCTGCCCTGCCGCGGTCGGCTTGACCCCATATTTGGGTGCGCCGTGCGCGCGGATGTCGTTGAGCCACGCATCGCTCAGCATATGCGTGTGGACGTCGATTACCGGCACCGACATGCTCACTTCTCCAGGTTGATGCGGTTGGACAGGCGGCCAAGCCCGTCAATCTCGACGTCGCACAGCTTGCCGTCATAGCCCGACAGATAGGTGCCGATATTACCGCGCGGGTGCTTCTCGGTGCCCTTCGACGCGGTGCCGGTGTGGATGCAGTCGCCCGGCTCCATCGTGAACCATTTCGACGCGGTCGAGATCACCTGCTCGACCGGGAAGAAATAGTTGGCGGTCGAATCGTCGGTGAAGCACTCGCCGTCGATATAGCCGCGCACCAGCAGCTTGTTGGGGTTCGGCACCTCGTCCTTGGTGGTCAGCCACGGGCCCATCGCCGCGAAGGTGTCCGCCGCCTTGGACTTGGAGTGATAGATGAACAGCAGCCAGTTATTGTCGTCCTCGAACTGCGGACGCCAGGCGGTGTGGTGCGGCTTGACGATGTCGGCGGTCTGCTTGAGCGCGATCGAATCCTCGCCGAACTTGACCCCGCTCGCGGTGACGTCGTTGGTCAGCGTATAACCGAACACATAGTCGAGCGCCTTTTCGGGCGGCACATTCTTGGCGGTCTTGCCGAACACCACGACGGGCTCTGGCTCGGGGATCGACGGACCATGGTCCTTGAGGATGTCGATCGTCTTGTTGTGACCGGTGAGTGCCGAGCGCCCCTTGATGAAGAACATCGGCGCCGTCATCGGCTTCATCGCCTTGCTGTTCAGATTGTTGTTGTTGACCGCGCAGCCCAGAATCTTCGACGGGCGCGGGTTCGGCGCCATCCAGTCGGTGCTCGCCGACAGGTCGATCACCGGAAGCTTGCCTGCAAGCGCGGCCTGAATTGCCTCGTTTGCGGTGTCGAGACCGGCATTGCCCGCCTCGATCAGGTCTTCCATCCAGCGATAGGCGTCGAGCGCCACGGCCTTGTCGTCGGCAACGCGGGCAATCACCGTCGGCTTGCCATCAATTCGGATCGTACCCAGTTTCATGCCGTCGACTCCCTCGATATTCTATTGATTTTCAGATGGTTTCGGTCGCGTCCTCGGGGATCATCCCCATCGCGATCTGATATTCGCGCTTCACCGCGTCGGGCTGGCCGACCTGATGCTGATAGTCAGGCCGGTTGATCCGGTACTGCAGCGTGTCGCCCAGCCGCCGGCTCTCCTCGAGCGTCATCGACGCCGTGAAGAGCTCCTTGTGCTTGATTGGCAGCTCGACGCAGCGGTTGAACTCGGCATCGCGGATCACCGCCTTGGGATCGCCCTCGCCTGCTTCGACGATCTTCATATTGGCCTCGAAGCTGCGGCGCATCATCACGATGCCCCAGTCGCTCTTGCCCAGATGCTCCTTGGTGCGATCGGCGATCGTGCCCTGCCCGACCCAGGCGACAATGTCCTGGTTCATCACATGGCTGGTGATCCAGTCGCCGTTCGCGTCCTTCACGGGGCCCGTCCAATAGGGGATGCGCGGCTGGACGAACGGCTCGCGGTCCACCGGTACGCGGTGGAACATCCACGTCACCGACAGCGTGTTCTCGTCGTCGATCGGCACGCGCCATTCGATATGGTCGCCCAGGAAAAAGCCGTTGGGCCACAGTGCCGTCGCGCCGACGGTCCAGTGCGGATTGTCCTTGTCGGTATCCTCGCGCACGCGCTTGTAGATATGGCCGAATTCGAACTCTTCGAACGCCAGCTCCAGATGCGTCGGGCCATAGCTGCCGTCACCCTTGAGCACCGAGGTCCAGTTGCGATGCATCCACTCGAAATGGACCGGGTCGCAGCTATTCTCCTGGCACTGGAACCAGTTGCAGGGAACGTCCGCGAACACCACCTGCTGGAACCCGTTTTCCCACGTGAACGGCTCCCAATTGGGAACCAGCGGCGCGGGCTGCGGCCCCATATAGGCCCACAGCATCCCCGCCTTCGCCTCGACTGGATAGGCCTTGGTGCGGATCTTGTCCTTGAAGCGCGCCTTGGGGTTGGCGATGTCTTCGAAAGGCTGCTCGATGCACTGGCCCGAGCTCGCGAAGCACCAGCCGTGATAGCTGCAACGCAGACCATCATCCTCGATGATGCCGTTGAGCATGTCGGCGCGGCGGTGCGGACACTGACGATCGACCAGCCCGTAGCTGCCGTTTTTCGTCCGGAACGCGACGAGGTTCTCACCGAGCAACCGCACCGGCTTGACCCCAAGTTCATCCACCTCTGCGATCGCCGCAAAGGGGTGCCAGTAGCGACGCAGCAGCTCGCCCATCGGCGTGCCCGGCCCAACCTGCGTGAAACGTTGATTCTGTTCGGCCCTCACCGCTCGACTCCATCCTCTCGTGAGACGGATTATGGAACTTGGAACGCTATGCGCAACACGCACCGGTAATAGTTGCGTATAGCGCAACAAATGCTAGGGTCAGGGCATGACAGACCGCGACTTGCGACGCCGCGCCCCGGACACGCCCGCCTCGATCGCGACGGTGGCGACCGCCGCGTGGATTCTCGACTTCCTGGCAGAGAGCGAACGCCCGATCGGCGTGCAGGAAATGGCCGAGACGCTGGGCATGACCAAGTCGCGCGTGTCGCGGCACCTGAGCAACCTCGAGATGCTCGGACTGGTCGCGCGTGGCAGCGGCGGGCGCGGCTTCCAGCTCGGCTGGCGGATCGGCCGCTGGGGCCAGATCGCTGCGGGGCGGATGCAGCTCCCCCAATTGCTGCACGCCCCGCTCGAGGAGCTTAACGCGTCGACCGGTTGCACCGTCTTGCTGTGCACGGTCGCCGGCGGGGATGCAGTGGTGGTCAGCTGTCTGCCCGCGCGCGCGGCGATGCGGATCGACGTCCAGCCGGGGCTGATGCTCAGCCTGCCCGAATCGCCAACGGCGCGCGTCTGCTTCGCGTTCCAGCCGCGCGAGCGGCGGCGCGAGCTGCTCGACCATGCGGAATCGCGCGGCGACAATTTCCGCATCGAAGACCGCGAGACTTTCGAACGCGAGATCGCGGCGGTGCAGGCGCGGCACTATAGCTGGGGGGTCAACAAATATGGCATCGGGCACAGCGCGCTCGCCGCGCCGGTGTTCGACCGGGACACCATCGTCGCCGCGGTCACGGTGATGCTGGCGAGCGACACGATGGCCCCCGGCTCACCCGAGCCCTGGCTAGTCGACTCGCTGCTCGCTTGTGCCCAGCGCTGCTCGCATGCGCTGGGCTCGCGCCACATCTACCCGCGCGGCTGACCCGCCGCCAGCGCGAGCGCCTCGGCGATGACCGCGCGGTCGCCGACATGGTTCATCAGGATCAGGTTGAGCCGCATGGCGACCTTGAGGCTGTTCTCGACGGACTCTCCGTCGAGAATGGCGATCAGCTGTTCATAGACATCATCGACGCCGGCAATGTTGGGGTCGGTTATCAGCGCGCTCATCTCAATTCCCCTTCGCGCGTGCGAGCGCAGCCTGGATCGCCGCCGCATCGGGCCGGCGCCAGCGCGCGCAGACATGATGATCCGGGCGGATCAGACAAGCCGAGCCCGGCGCCATCGCATAGCGCTCGCGCAATACGTCATCGCCCTCACCCACCGCGATCACGGCAAGCCCCGTAATCTCCGGCGCGACGCCATCGACCAGCAGCGTGAACCCGGCATCGAGTTGTTCGAGCAGCCACCCGTCGCCCACCGGCGCATCAAGCGCGGGATAGCCCGGCGTAACGCCCTGCCCCTGCCAGTCGTCGGCATCCGGAGTATTAAGCGGGCTGCCGGGTAGCGCGACCGCGGTCGACAATCGCCCCGAGTTCACGAACGGGCGAGCGAACGGCACTTCGCTCGCCAGTTCGAGCACAGCATCACGCAGGATGCGGCTCGCGGCCGATTTGGGCGTCATGAAATCGGTCGACCGGCTCGAGTTCAGGATATTCTCGTCGGCGATCGTAATCGCCTCGTCATTGTAGCTTTCGAGCAGTCCCGCCCCGGCCTCGCCGCGCAGGATCAGGTCAAGCTTCCAGCCGAGATTGTCGACATCGGCAAGCCCGCCATTGCACCCGCGCGCGCCGAACGGCGACACGAGATGCGCGCTGTCCCCTGCGAAGACCACCCGGCCATGGACGAAGCGCGCCATCCTGCGGCACTGGAAGGTGTAGACGCTGTACCACTCCTCCTCGAACGCGACGTCGTCACCCAGCATCGCGCGGACCAGCGGCTCGACATTCTCCGGCCGCATCGCTGCAGCGCGATCGATGTTCCAGCCGAGCTGGAAATCGAGCCGCCAGACATCGTCGGGCTGCTTGTGCATCAGTGCCGACTGGCCGGGGTTGAACGGCGGGTCGAACCAGAACCAGCGTTCCGAAGGCCGCTCGCCCTTCATCTTGACGTCGGCGATCAGGAAATTGTCTTCAAACACCCGCCCGTCGAAATCGAGCCCCAGATGCGTACGCACCGCCGAGCGGCTGCCGTCGCACGCAATCACCCAGCCCGCATCGATGGTGTAATTGCCGCAGTCGGTCTCGACCGCGATCAGCGCGCCGTCGGCATTGGGCGCGATCGCCGACAGCTTGTGGCCCCAGCGCAGCTCGACATTAGGCAGCGCCGACAGCGCGTCGATCAGCCGCTCCTCGACATGATATTGCTGGATATTGATGAAGCCGGGCCGCTTCTGGTTCTTCACCGGCAGCATGTCGAACTGGAACACCGGATCGGCGCGATCCCCCCAGAACACCTTGCCCACATTCCAGATCACGCCCTTGTCGACGATCGCATCGCCGACGCCGAGCCGGTCGAAGATGTCGAGCGAGCGCTTGGCGAAGCAGATCGCCTTGGATCCAGCCGCGACGAAATCGAGCTGCGAAAGCACGACGACACGATGTCCGCGCCGCCCGAGGTCGAGCGCCATCGCCAGGCCGATCGGACCCGCGCCGACGACCACGACCGCAGCGGACTCCAGCGCGCTCGCCGGGGCGGGTGTGACACCCATTTCGCGCCACACCGGAATGTTGGGCAGGTTCGCCATCGGATCAGCCCTGCAGCTGCGCCCAGACCTCGCGATCGCGCTCCATCGTCCAGATGCGCGGCCGCTCGATCCCGTCGAACTCGTCCCACAGGCGCTGGACGTTGAACGGCAGGCAATGTTCGAAGATCGGCCAGTGCCCGAATTTGGGACCGAGCGCGGTATGCGTCGCCTCGAACGCGTCCTTCAGCGTGCCGCCATTCTTGTGCGCCGCGCCGACATGCTCGATCATGCCGTTCAGGAACTCGCGCGTCTGCTCGACCGCAGCATCCACCGCCGCACGGCCATGCGCCACCGCGCCGCGTCCGCCGATCAGATGCTCGGCCTGATAGGCCTTGACCTTGTCGAGCGTGCCGGTCGCCCAGTCGAAGTGGAACGCATCGCCGGTGTAGAGCGCGGCCTGCGCCTCGACCAGGTCGCCGGCGAACAGCGTGCCGCTCTTCTCGTGCCACACGACGATGTCGCCCTCGGTATGACCGCGCCCGCAGAATTGCAGGTCGATCCGCCCGCGATCTCCGCCGAGGTCGATGGCATAGCTGTTGGAGAAGGTGATCGACGGTCGCGTCAGGCCGGGGATCTCCTCATGCTGCTTGAACAGCCGCGGCATCCGGCCGAACTCGCTCGCCCAATCCTGCTCGCCGCGCTCCTCGACCAGCGCCGCGGTGGCGTTGCTCATGATGATGTCCTGCGCATCGAACGCGCTCGCACCCAGCACGCGCACCGCGTGATAATGCGTCAGGATCAGATAGCGGACGGGCTTGTCGGTATGCTCGCGCAGCTTCGCCAGCCAGTCGCGCGCGGCAGCCGGGGTCGCGCGCGCCTCGATGGCGACGATGAAGTCCTCGCCCTCGATTACGCCGACATTGGGGTCGCCCTCGGCGGTCAGCGCATAGACGCCGTCCGCAACGATTTCGAGGGTCTCGGTCTTTTCTGTCAGATCGGTCGACGAGGCAAACGGCTTGGCCATTCTATATTACTCCGCTCAATTCTGGCTGACGGCGGCGATCGCATCTGCGACCCGCTCGACATTATTGTTGTTGAGGCCGGCGACATTGACGCGGCCCGAGCTGGTGAGGTGGACGTGATGGTCGCGGCGCAACGTCTCGACGCCCTCAGGCGCGATGCCGAGCATCGTGAACATCCCGCGCTGGTTCGCAATGAAGCCATAGTCGCGACCGCCATGCTCGGCGAGCCGCGCCGCCAGCCGCCCGCGCACCCCGTTGATCCGTTCGCGCATCGTGGTCAGCTCGCTGGTCCAGCCCTGCCGCGATTCCGGATCGCTCAGGATGCGTGCGACCACCGCCGCGCCGTGATCGGGCGGCATCGACCAGAGCGTGCGTGCGACCGGCAGCGAATGGGCATGCGCCAGCACCGCCGCCTGCTCGTTCCCGCCGACCAAAGTGAGTGCGCCGACACGCTCGCGATAGAGCGCGAAATTCTTGGAATAGGAGCTGGCGACCAGGAATTCGGGGATTCGCGTCGCCAGCAGGCGCAGACCAGCCGCGTCCTGATCGACGCCGTCGCCCAGGCCGAGATAGGCAAGATCGACCAGCACCGCCGCGCCCGCCTTCGCCACGAGATCGGCGACCGCGCCCCATTGGTCGAGGTCGAGGTCGGCGCCCGTCGGGTTGTGGCAGCAGCCATGCAGCAACAGCGTGTCGTTCGCGCCGAGATCGGCGAGTGTCGCCATCATCTCATCGAAACGCAGCGCGCCTGTCGCCATGTCGTAATAGGGGTAGACGACGACTTCATGGCCGCTCGCCTTCAGGATGCCGGGATGATTGGGCCAGGTCGGGCCGGGAATGAACACGCGCCCGCCGGGACGCAGCTTGTACAGCAGGTCCGACGCCAGCCGCAGCGCGCCGGTGCCGCCGGGCGCCTGGATGGTGCGGCTGCGCGCGAACCCGTCGCTGCCCTCGCCGAACAATAGCCCGCGGGTCTGGGTGTTATAGTCCGCATTGCCCGCCGAGGAGAGGTAGCGCTTGCTTGGCTGGGTCTCGACCAGCCAGCGCTCGGCCGCTTTGACGCAATCGAGAACCGGGACCTGCCCCTGCTCGTCCTGATAGATACCGATGCCCAGATCGACCTTGTCGGGGCTGGTATCGCGCGCGAGCAATTGTGCCAGCCCGAGGATCGGATCGAGCGGCGGCTCGGCGAGTTCTGCGAACATTGTGATCTCCGGTTGTTTCGTTATACGATACGCTGTGACGTTATACGTTACAATAGCCAGTCGAAGGACCGCAATGCGAAACGCGGAAAAATGCCGATAATGGCGGAGAATGATCGCCGATGTGCGTGATCTGCGCCATGCCTCCTGCTGGGGCAGCGACGGCGCCGCCGCGTCCGCCGTCAGTGGATGCTGAACGCCGCGCGGCTGGCATTGCCTTCCTGCGGCGTCACCCGACCTTCGACCTCCACGCCCATCCTGGCCGCTTCTTCATGGCCGGGGCACCACGCAGCGCCTTTGTCGATTCCTATCCCCCGCCCGATCCGGAACGGGCGGTCACGGATATGCGTCAGGGCGGCCTTGCCGGCGCGATGTTCGCGACCGTCGCCGACCTTGCGGTCCTTGGAAAGACCGAGCGCGGTCTCGGCGCAGTTCGCGCCTTTGCGCCGGGCGAGGCCCATGACGATCATCTGCGCCAGATCGACACGGCCCGCGCCCTGTTCGACACGAACGATATCGCCATCGCCCGCAGCGGCGCCGACATCCGCGCCGCACACGCCTCGGGCGGTCTCGCCGGGTTCATCTCGGTCGAGGGCGGCGATTTTATCGACGACCGGTTCGACCGGATAGCACACGCCGCAGCCCTGGGCGTCCGCTCGATCACGATCATCCACTATAGGGTCAACCAGATCGGCGACACCCAGACCGAGGCGCCGGTGCATCACGGCCTTACCCCGCTCGGCCGGGCGACGATCCGGGCAATGGAAGCCGAAGGGGTGTTGGTCGACCTCTCCCACGCCAGCTTCGCAACGGTGAAGCACGCCACCTCGATCGCGATGCGACCGATGCTGCTGTCGCATTCCAACATCGGTCCGGTCGCCGGCCCGCACCCGCGGCTGATCTCGCTCGAGCACGCACGCCTCGTCACCGCGACCGGCGGCGTGGTCGGCTGCGTCCCCGCGGGCTTTGCGCAAGCGAACTTCGATGACTTTGTCGATACGATCCTGCGCATGATCGACCAGCTTGGCGTCGATCATGTCGCGATCGGGACCGACATGGATTTCACCTACCGCAGCGTCCTGCCCAGCTATCGCGACTGGCCTGCCCTCGCCGGCACCCTGCTCGCACGCGGGCTGGCGCAGGATGAGGCGGCGAAGGTGATGGGCGGCAATGTGATGAGGATATTGGCATGAACGACACGACCCGCCCTGACATCGAGTATTTCCCCGGCGGCCGCCCGGGCTCGCCCTTCTCGCGCGCCGTCCGCGTCGGCGATGTCCTGCATCTGTCGGGCAAGATCGGCAACCTGCCCGATGGCAGCAAGCCCGAAGGCCTTGCCGCACAGACGCGCCAGACGATGGAGAACATCAAGGACGAGCTCGCCAGCTTCGGCCTCGGCATGGATGCGATCTTCAAGTGCACCGTGATGCTGGCGGACATGGACCAGTGGCCCGAGTTCAATGCGGTCTATCTTGAGTATTTCGCATCCGACCGCCTCCCCGCACGCAGCGCGTTCGGCGCGGCCAAGCTGGTCGGCGGCGCGCTGACCGAGGTGGAATGCCTCGCCTATATGCCCGGCTGACGCTGCTTCAGGGCGCGACGGAGATCACCCCGATCCCGTCGCTCTCGGCGATCGCAGTGCCATAGGGCGCGGACAGTTCCGCGATCCGCCGGATGATCGCGTTCGCTTTGGCCCGCGATGCCCGGCGCGGCACCCCGCGCCGGCTCGACGGCAGGTCGGCGCCCAGATCGATCGGGTGCAGTTCGATCTTGCGTACCACGCCGCGGGAAAAGCGACTGACCGCGACGACACTCTCCCAGGTGGCCGTGTCGCCAAACCCCTTGGCCAGCAATGGCGCGACCTGCTCATGCTCGGACAGATAGGCCGGGTTGAGGATGTCGCGCGGGAGCCCCTCCAGCAGGTCGAGCTGGAAGAAGTAGTTGCCCAGGCCGTAAAAGACCGGCTTGCCCCGGTAGATCTCGATCCCGCGCAGCACGTGCGGCCCGTGCCCCAGAAAGATGTCGGCGCCCGCATCGATCGCGGCATGCGCCAGCACGGGCATGAAGTCCGGCTGCTCCTGATCGTTGAACCGGCCGGTCGCACTCTCGTGCGCGTGGACGCTGAAGGCGACGAAGTCGGACGCCGCCCGCGCCTGCCGGATCGACGCCATCGTCTCCGCCAGGTCGACCGGGTTCATCTCATAGCTGACGCCGGGCGTCTCGCTCGCCCTGAAGTTGACGCCGAAGATGTTAAGCTGGTCCGGTCGCCCGCTCGGCGCGCTGGCGCGATCGGTGGTCCAGGTCACCACCGCAGGCGTGGCCTGCTCGCCATAGTCCGTGCGCAGCGCGTCGATCACGCCCTGTCCGACATGGACTGACGGCTTGACCCGCAGCGCCGCCACCCCCGGCCGCGCCCGCGCCTGCCCCAGCGGCGCCCCCGCCTCGGACTGAAGCGTGAAGGTCGCGGTCGTGGCGACCAGTGCAACCCGCCCCTTGTGCGACTGGTGATAACGGGGCGCACGCGCCTGAGCGCGGCTCTCCCCTGTCCCCGCTATCACCAGCCCCTGCTGCGCGAACAACCGGTCGGTCTCGCGCATTCCCGCGACGCCCCAGTCCGCGGCATGGTTATTCGCGCGTGCGATCAGTGAGAAGCCCTGCGCCTTGAGGTCGGCGGGCACGTCTGGACTGCCCAGCGTGAACCCGCCTCCGGTCTGCGCGGCAGGATGGCCGTCGAAGGTGGTGAGATCGAAACACGTCATCTCGCCATTGGCGAAGGCGACATCGGCCGCCTGCACCACTTCGGTGACGGCAAGGAAACCCTTGTCGTCGGTCGGCAATTGCGCGCGGACCTGCAACGTGTCGCCAGCCGCGGCGAACGTGAAATCGTCATCGATGGTGGAACGCACCCTGAGCTCCCGAACCCTGGTTGAGTGGATGGCGTGTCGCCGCCACTACGCCCCCAGCTTCGCCACCGCGCGCTTGGCCGCTTCCATCCGGGCGTTGGTCATTCCCCTGGTCAGTTCGCGATAGCGCGCGGCGACTTCGGGTGCGCGCTTCGGGTGCCCAGCATCGAACGGCGGCTGCGGGTTATACTCGTTGCCCAGCTGGATCAGCTTGGCCTGATCCTCGCCCCAGATGTGTGCGATCAGCGTCAGCGCGAAGTCGATCCCCGCGGTCACGCCACCGCCGGTGACGCGGTTGCGATCCATCACCACCCGCTCGTCGACCGGGGTCGCGCCGAGCACCGGCAGGATGTCCATCGCACTCCAGTGCGTCGCTGCCTTGTAGCCCTTGAGCAGCCCCGCCGCGCCCAGAACCAGCGCGCCGGTGCAGACCGAGGTGATCCACTTCGCACGCGGTGCCCGCTCGCGCAGGAAGGCCAGCATCTCCGCATCCTCGATCATACTGGTCGTCCCCGGCCCGCCGGGCAGGAAGATCATGTCGAGCTCAGGTGCGTCGGCCAGCCGCATTTCGGGCAGCAGGCGATATTTGGAATCGGTGGTGATCGGATCGAGCGACTTGGCGAGCAGGATCGTCCGCGCGCCGCGCACCCGGGACAGGATGTCGAACGGCCCGACGAAATCGAGGTTCGTCATCATGTCGAACACGATCATCCCGATGGTGAACGGCTTCTGCTCCACGGCCTTCTCCCCTTCCTTCGCGCGCAGCGGTGCGCCCATTGCCAGCGTCGCGGCAAGGCCGCTTGCGCCTGCGATCATTGTCCGGCGATCCATTGCCACCTCTCGTGTCTCGATTTACGATACGTTGTCACGATATGCGACTCTATCGTGCATCAATCCAAGACCGCAGGAGCGTCAATGACCGCCATCAACCGCATTTCCGACGCCGTCATCCGCGCCGGCCATCGCCTCCCGCGCGTGGTGCAGAAGGACACGCCGTTCCTGCTCTATCGCCATGTAGGCAACGTTGTTCACGTTTCGGGCATGATCGCACAGTTTGAGGGCGAAAAGCCCTTTCTCGGACAGCTCGGCGCGCAGCTTTCGACCGAACAGGGCGCGCAGGCGGCCGAGCTCAGCGCGCTCAACATCCTCGCCTGGCTGACGGAGGCGACCGGCGACGATGCCGACCGCGTCGATTGCTGCCTCGAGCTCAACGGCTTCGTCGCCTGCACCCCCGATTTCAGCGAGCAGAGCCAGGTCATCAGCGGCGCATCCAACCTGATCGTCGAAGTGCTCGGCGAACGCGGCCGCCACACCCGCACCTCGATCGGCGTCGCCGCCCTGCCCTTCGGCGTAGCGGTCGAGGCCAACGCGAAGTTCGTGTTGCGCGATTAACGCTAGGCGATCACCGCCCCGGGGTTCATTATGTTCCACGGGTCGATGGTCCGCTTGATGCTGCGGAACAGATCCAATTCCGCCTCACCCAGCGCGGCGGCGACGGCAGAGCGCATCCGCCGGCCGACCCCATGCTCAGCACAGATCGATCCGCCATGCGCGAGCGCCACCGCCTCGATCGCCGCTGACAATTCTTCGGCCGCTTCCGCGAACCGCTCGGGGTGATTCTTGCCGCGATGTACGGAGAAGTGGATGTTGCCGTCGCCGACATGACCAAAGGCAAGCGTCTCGCACCCCGGTCTGCGATCACCGCGGGGACATGCGGGTCGATGCTGCGCACGGCATTGAGACGTCGCGACGACACCAGCACCGCGCGCTGCTCCGGCTCCGCGGCGCAACCGCCGACCAGCCCGGTGTTGCCGCCCTGCGGCACGATTGAAAGGCCGTTGGCGGCGGCATGGCTCACCAGCGCCGCCACCTCCTCAGGCGACGATGGCCGAGCGACGGCAATCGCGTCGCTCGGCCATTTGCCGGTCATGTCCTGAAGATGGGCGTCGCGTGCGACGCGGTCATCGACGAACATGGCCGCGCCCAGAGTCTCCCTGAGCGCGGCCACCTGCTCGTCAGTAGCTGAAGCGCAGGCCGGCACGATAATAGCGCCCCATGCGATCATACATGCCCGCGATCGCGGTCACCGGGAACGGCGGTTCCTTGTCCGTCAGGTTGTTGACGTTCATGTAGAACTGCAGCTTACGGTTGCCGTCCTTGATCACGTCGACCTGCGCCGACAGATCGAGGTAGAAGCGGCTGTCGACCCGGTTGTTACCAATCGAGATGGGTGAGGCGGCGTCGTAATATTTGTCGCCCGGCCCGACCAGCGTCGAGTCGAACTTGCCGCCGCCGACATAGCGGCCCTGCAGGTTCACGCTCACCGGCTTGTGCGCCCAGGTGATCGATCCCGTCGCGGTCCAGCTCGGCGTGTTGGTCGCGCTGGTCTGCTGCCCGGCGGTGAACGCCGTGCCGCCGACCGATCCGGCACGGTCGATCCGTCCGCCCAGCGACTGGATCACGCCCGCTGCGTTGAAGCGGGGCGCAGCACCGGTACCATCATCGAAGATCAGATCCTTGACGTAGGACGCCATGCCGCGAAGCGTCAGCTCGTTCTCACCGATGCGCGTCCGGTACGTGGCGGCGAAGTCGAAGCCGCGGGTCCGCACCCCTGCGATGTTGAGCAGTTGCACTGCCACCTGATCGACCACCGTCGCCGCTCCCGAACCCGTCCGGGTGACGAAGTTGCAGAAGAAGGGCGTGCCCGTTTCGGCAAAGCAGTTGTCGAGGATCGACTGGGACGAGAAGCTCGAGATCGCGCCCTTGATGTTGATATCGTAATAGTCGACCGAGAGCGTGAGGCCAGGGATGAACCGCGGCGTGAATACCCCGCCGACGGTCCAGGTATCGGCCTTTTCAGGCTTCAGCGTCGGGCTGGGCTGGTTCAGCGTGGTGATCTGCGTCGTCACGCCACTCCACGGATTGCGCAGCTGCGCGAGACCCGCGGTGGTCGCGAACAGTTCCGCATTGTTGGGCGCGCGGATATCGCGCGACCGGGTGGCGCGGAGACGCAAGTCGGAGAACGGCGCGTAGATGCCGCCCAGCTTCCACGTCGTGACTCCGCCCGAAGTCGAATAGTCGGTGTAGCGGATCGCGCCGTTGAGCTCGAGGTGGTGCGCGAAGGGCTGGTCGCGCAAGATCGGCGCGACGGCCTCTGCAAAGACCTCCTTCACGTCATAACCACCCGCATAGGGCTTGGGGTTGCTGTAGTTGAAGCCGTTCGCCTGCGAGAGCGCGTCGGAGATGGCCGAGGCTTCCTCCTTGCGCCATTCGCCGCCGAACGCGACCGCAAAGGCGCCGCCGGGCAGCTTGAACAGCTCGCCCTGCATAGTCAGCGCAGCGACCTGCTGCTTGGTGGTGACCTGATAGAAGACGTCGCCGGTGACGTAATCGATCGCCGCCTTGCTCGGCGAACCCTGGCCGAACAGGTTGATCGGTGTGCAGCCCGCAGCCGCCGAATTGAAGCGGTTGAGCACCTGACCGGTCGAGGTCACCGTGCCGTTCGCCTGCGTTGCCGCGCAGACGATCTGCCCGCCGACATTCACCGCATCGGTCGCGAAGCGGAAATTGCTCTCGATGCGCAGATTGGCGACGTTCGCGTTCAGGACGTTGCGGCCATATTGATAATAGCCGTCGATCTTCCAGCCGCCACCGAAATCATAGTCGAACCCGCCGACGAAGCGCTCGGTCGTGTTCTCGTTCGCACGCGTGATCGGCCCGAAGTCGTTATAAGGCCGGCCCAGCGTGAACGAAGTGATGCCGTTCGCGGTCATGATGTCGCGGATCGACGAATGGAGATAGGCATTGTCGCGCAGGATCGTCGCGGCCGAGCCCTGATCGCGCACTGGCGGGGAATTGCCATAGCCGCCGCTGCGACCGTAGCTCGCCTCGACGAACAGGTTGAGCCCGTCGGTCACCTCATAGTCGATATGGCCGAACGCCACACGGCGGGTGCTCGGGACGATCAGCGTCCAGCCATCCTGCGGATAGAGGCCCTTGTTGCCGCCCGTGAAGTTGCTCGCCAGCGTGCTGCCGCTGCCATAGTTGGCGAAGTTGCCATAGTTGAATGCCGTGGGCGCGCCGTTCGGGCCGAACTGGATGCCACGCAGCACGTCCGCACCGTTGCCGGCATTGAGATCGGCGTTCACGCCGGTGATCAGGCCACCATAGGCCATGTTGATGAACGAGACGCCGCGCTCATAGACGCGCGACGGCGCACCGGCCGGGCGTGCGCCGACGTACGAGACCAGACCCGGCTGCTCGGCAAAGGCTTCGCGACCGAAGGGATCGTTGACCCCTTTCGACTTCACATATTCGCCGCCGATCACGATATGGCCGCGGCCATCGGCGAAGGGCGCGCCGAATGCCAGCGCAGCGCGGGTCTCGCGCGCGTCGCCGCGGTCGCTGATCCCCATCGAGAAATCGCCCTTGATGCCCTCGAGCCGCTTGTTGAGCAGGACGTTGACCACGCCCGACACCGCGTCCGAGCCATAGGTCGCCGATGCGCCGCCGGTGACGACGTCGAGGCGATCGACCAGGATCTGCGGGATCAGGTTGAGATCGACTTGTCCGGTCGCAGCGGACGGAACGAAGCGGCGGCCATCCACCAGCGTCAGGGTGCGAATGACACCCAGCGCGCGCAGATCCGCAGAGAATTGCCCGGTGCCCAGCGTGCCTGCAGTGTTGGTCTGCGGACCCTGCGTGTTCCGGAACGACGGCACTTCCGCCAGGAACTCGCCGACGCTGGCGGTTCCGCGCACTTCGAGCGCCTCGGCGCTCAGCACCTTGGTCGGCGTGGGTGCATCGAGGTCGCGGCGCGAAATCCGGCTGCCGGTCAGGACGATTTCCTGCTCCGGCGCCTCTTCGGCTGCCGTCGGCTCACCCGCTGGCGCGGTCTGCGCGGCCGCCGCAACCGGCGCGCCGCAAATCGCCGTGGCGAGCAACAGCGCCCGCATCTTCAGCTTCTTCTCCACTCCCTGTCCGTCCCTGAACCGCATTGGGCCACCCCTTTATTATGTGTGTTTGAACGTGTCCCATCGACCTTAAACAGAACTGTAATCGTGTCAATATACGTAACAACGTTTCGCTATGCGTGACAAAAAAGGTTGCAAATACAACAAAGCCGCCCGGTGCCGGAGCGCCGGGCGGCCCATTGTAATCGGCGAATCAGGCTTCAGCCGCGCTGGTACGGATCCGCGTGCGCCGGAAGAATCCGGCCTTCGCAATCGCCGAATCCGATCCGGTATCCATCGCCTTCACACCAGCCGCGCAACGCGACCGCGTCGCCGTCCTCGAGGAAGCTGCGCCGCTCGCCATCGTCCAGACGAATCGGCTGTTTCCCGCCCCAGCTCAGCTCGAGCAGGCTGCCATAGCTACCGGCGTCGGGCCCCGAGATCGTACCCGTGCCCAGAAGATCGCCGACATCCATCCGGCATCCTGCGGTGGTGTGGTGCGCGAGCTGCTGCGCGGCGGAATAATACATTTCGCGATAGCTGGTGCGGCTGACGACCGTCTCCTCCCCCGCCGGGGGGGTCAGGCCGACTTCAAGGTTGATGGCGTAGAGCATCGGCCCCGGCTCATCGAGATAGGGCAGCAGCGCTTTCTCGCGCACCGGACCCTGTGCACGGAACGGCTCGAGCGCCGCGCGGGTCACGATCCACGCGCCGATCGTGGTCGCGGTAGCCTTGCCCTGGAACGGGCCGAGCGGCTGGTATTCCCAAGCCTGGATGTCGCGCGCCGACCAGTCATTGAGCAGCACATAGCCAAAGATCATGGCATCCGCTTCCGCCACCGTGACGGGATCGACGGACCCGGTGCCGACGACCGCGCCCAGTTCAAGCTCGATATCGAACCGCGCGGACGGGGCGAAGCAGGGTGCCGGCTCATCGGGAGCCTTCACTTGCCCCCACGGCCGCCGCACCTCAGTGCCCGAGACGACGACCGACGATGCGCGGCCATTGTAACCGATCGGTATGTGCAGCCAGTTGGGCGGAAGCGCATTCTCCGGCCCGCGGAACATCGTCCCGACATTGAAGGCGTGCTGACGGCTTGCATAGAAATCAGTGTATCCCGCGACCCGGAACGGCAGGTGCATCCGCGCATCCGCCATGGGAACGAGGTGCGGCTCGACCGCCTCGCGCTGCGCTGACCCTTCGGCGAGCAGGTCGGTCAGTGCTTCGCGCAACGCCCGCCACACCGCGGGCCCCGCCGCCATCACTGCATTCCATGACGGCTCGGCGAACAGCGGCGTATCCGCCAACTTCACCACGCCTGCGGCTTCGAGTGCAGCGATGTCGGCAATCCGGTCGCCGATCGCGACGCCGCAGCGTGCTGGAGTATCCCTCGTGCTGAACACGCCACACGGCAGGTTATTAAGGGGAAACGGGCAAGCGGACGCATTCGCGCTATCCACCCAGGATCGCAACAGGGGCATATCGGCCTTTCAGAGGAAGATTAAGGGAGCGGCGTCACGCCGGATCGGGCGTGCCGTCGAACTTCTTGTCCAGCCCGTCCCAGCAATCGGCATAATCGGGCTGCATCGGCGCCTCGTCGGCCGCCCAGCGGGTCAGGTGCTGCGGGAAACGCGTCTCGAACATGAAGCTCATCGTGCGATCGAGCTTCTCGGGCGCAAGGTCAGCGGTGCTCGCCTTCTCGAACGCGTTACGGTCCGGCCCGTGCGGCAGCATGCAGTTGTGAAGACTCATCGCCCCCGGCGCGAAGCCGTCGGGCTTGGCGTCATAGGCGCCATAGATATTTCCCATCAGCTCGCTCATCACATTCTTGTGATACCAGGGCGGGCGGAAGCTGTGCTCGGCGACCAGCCAGCGCTCGCGGAACAGCACGAAGTCGATATTCGCGGTCCCCGGAATCTCCGAGCGCGCGGTCAGCACAGTGAAGATCGACGGATCGGGATGGTCAAACAGGATCGCCCCGACCGGGCTGTAGGTGGCGAGGTCGTATTTGTACGGCGCGTAATTGCCATGCCACGCAACCACATCGAGCGGGCTATGGCCGATTGCGGTGCGATGAAACTGGCCGCACCATTTGAGCGTCACCGTCGATGGCACGTCGCGGTCCTCGAACGCCGCGACCGGCGTCTTGAAATCGCGCGGATTGGCCATGCAGTTCGCGCCGATCGGACCGCGCTCGGGCAGGTCGAAGGGCTGCCCGTAATTCTCGCAGACGAAACCGCGGCATGGCCCCTCGATCACGTCGACGCGATAGACGAGGCCACGGGGCAGCACGGCGATCTCGCCGGGGGCGATTTCGAGGACGCCGAGCTCGGTGCAGAAGCGCAGACGCCCTTCCTGTGGCACAACCAGCAATTCGCCGTCCGCCGAATAGAAATAGGCGTCGACCATCGATTGCGTGACCAGATAGACATGGCTCGCCATCCCGGTCTGGGTGTTGACGTCCCCCGCTGTGGTCACCGTGCGCATCCCCGTGATCCAGGTCAGCGCCTCCCCCGAATGCGGCACCGGATCCCAGCGATACTGCCCAAGACTGGTGACGTCGGGAAGGACATGCGGCGCCGACTTCCAGTGCGGGACGTCGATCGCCTCGAACCGTCCGACATGCCGCACGCTCGGGCGGATGCGATAGCACCAGCTGCGCTCATTCTGCCCGCGCGGCGCGGTGAACGCCGTCCCCGACAATTGCTCGGCATAAAGGCCATAGGGGCAACGCTGCGGCGAGTTCTGCCCCTGCGGCAGCGCGCCCGGCAGCGCCTCGGTCTCAAAGTCGTTGCCGAACCCCGGCATGTAGCCGGTCGCTGCCAAAACGCTCGCGGTCATCGCGGCCTCCATCACCGATTCGTTGCATATGCAACCATTAGACCTTGCAATAGATGCATATGCAACGATAAGCAATCGGTCGGGCGATCAGGAGCGGGCATGTCGAACCAAGGCGATCAGAAACGGGGCGATTTCGACCTCGAACGATTCCTGCCCTATCTGCTCAATCAGGCTGCGGAGCGGACCGGCAAGCGGTTCGAGGTCGCGTATCGCGAAAGCTATGGCATCAGCCGGACCGAGTGGCGGATCCTCGCGCATCTGGGCAGCTACGGCGAGATGACCGCCGCCGCGGTTTCGCGCCGGTCGCATACGGAAAAATCCAAGCTCAGCCGTGCGGTGAGCACGCTTGAGGCCGAGGGGTTGCTGCAACGCGAACAATCTCCCAGCGACCGCCGGACCGAGCGGCTTCAACTGACCGACAAGGGCCGCGCCGTGTTCGACGATCTGTCCGCGCGCGCGCTTGACTTCGATCAAGAGCTTCGCGAGGCGCTGGGAAAAGACCGCGCGGAGCTGCTGGAAGATCTGGTGCGCATCCTGGCGGCGCGGGACGAGTGAGGGGCTTATGGAACGGTACGACATATTGATCGTGGGAGCGGGACATGGCGGGGCACAGGCGGCGATCGCGCTGCGCCAGGCCAAGTTCGAAGGGAGCATCGCGATCATCGGCGACGAACCCGAATTTCCCTATGAGCGTCCGCCGCTGTCGAAAGAGTATTTCTCGGGCGAGAAAGCGTTCGAGCGCATCCTGATCCGTCCCCCCGCCTTCTGGGAGGAGCGCAAGGTCGCGATGCTGCTGGGCCGCCGCGTCGCGAGCGTCGATCCCGAAGGCCATCATGTCACGACCGCGGACGGCGCGAGCATCGGCTATGGCCATCTGATCTGGGCGACGGGCGGCGCACCGCGACGGCTGGGCTGTAGCGGAAACGATGCCACGGGCGTCCACACCGTACGCACCCGCGCCGACGCCGACCGGATGGTCGCCGAACTGCCGGACGTGACTCAGGCGGTGGTGATCGGCGGCGGCTATATCGGGCTCGAGGCCGCCGCGGTGCTCGCCAAGGCGGGCAAGCGCGTCGTGCTATTGGAAGCGCTTGACCGGGTGCTCGCGCGCGTCGCCGGCGAGCCGCTGTCGCGCTTCTTCGAGGACGAGCATCGCGCGCACGGCGTCGATGTCCGGCTGGGCGTCGCGGTCGACTGTATCGAAACGACAGACGGCAAGGCAACGGGCGTCCGCCTCAAGGACGGCACGGTCATTCCGGCAGAAATGGTGATCGTCGGCATCGGCATCATTCCCGCCGTCCAGCCGCTGATCGACGCGGGCGCAGAGGGCGGTAACGGCGTCGCGGTGGACGGGCATTGCCGCACGTCGCTGCCCGACATTTTCGCGATCGGCGACTGCGCGCTCCACGCCAATCATTATGCCGACGACATGCCGGTGCGGCTGGAGTCGGTGCAGAACGCCAATGATCAGGCGACCGTCGCGGCAAAGACCATCGCCGGGGTCGAAGTGCATTATGACGCGGTGCCATGGTTCTGGTCGAACCAGTATGACCTTAAGCTCCAGACCGTCGGCCTTTCGACCGGCCATGACGCGAGCGTGGTGCGCGGCGATCCCGCCACGCGCAGCTTCTCGGTCATCTATTTGAAGGACGGCCACGTCATCGCGCTCGACTGCGTCAATGCGACCAAGGACTATGTTCAGGGTCGCAAACTGGTGGTCGAACGCCTCGCGATCGATCCGGCGAAGCTCGCCGACGCCGCAACCCCGCTCAAGGAACTGGTGGGGTAGGACTGATCGGCATCCGGGTTTCCGGCCGACATTTTTTCAGGCGTCACCCCGGCACAAGGCCGGGGTGACGAAGCCCTAAGCGGCCCCTTCTGCGTGGCGCTCGCGATAGATCCCCGGCGTCACGCCATGATGCTGAAGAAAGGCGCGGCGCAGATTCTGACTTGATCCGAAGCCGGTCACACGCGCCACGTCCTTGATCGATCGGTCGCCCGTCGTCAGCGCGTCGGCTGCAGCGCGCAACCGCAGCTGTTCGACCGTGCGGACGGGCGTGTCGCCCACCGCCTGCCGGAACAGCCTGCCAAAGCTACGGACGCTCATCCCGACCTGCTCGGCCAGCCGCGCGACCGACAAATCGCGAGCAAGATTATCGGCAATCCACGCGAGCAGGTTGGAGAAGGCCGGGTCCGACGCGGTCTGCGCGGCGAGCACATGGCTGAGCTGGGGCTGCCCGCCCGGCCGGCGCATGAACACGACCAACGTCCGCGCCACCGCCATCGCGATCCGATGGCCAAGGTCACGCTCGACCAGCGCGAGGGCAAGGTCGATCCCCGCCGTCACCCCCGCCGAGGTCCACACATCGCGATCCTCGACAAAGACGGGCCCGCGTTCGACCGCAACGCCAGGATGCTCGCGCTGAAGCGCGTCGAGCGCAGCCCAATGCGTGGTCGCGCGGCGTCCGTCGAGCAGCCCGGCACGCGCGAGGATGACCGCACCCGTGCACACCGAACACACCCGCCGATAGGCGGGGCCATGCGCGTTCAGCCAGGGGACAAGCGCCGCCAGTTCGGCCTCGGGCAGGATCGCACCGCTACCCGCGACGATCAGTGTATCCGCGTCCGCAGCCATTGCATCGTCGAGCGCGATCGTCTCGATCCGCACGCCCCCTACCCCCACGATCGTCCCCCCGCGCAGTGACGCCAGCTCGATCCGATAGCGCCCGCCGCCGGCCATGCTGTTTGCGATCACGAACACTTCGAGCGGGCCGAACAGGTCGATCAGGGCGACCTGGTCGAACGCGACGAAAGTGATCGTCCGTGCCCCCGAATCGCCCGCCTGCGCGGTGATGCCGTCCTGTCCCATCTCGTCCCGGTCCTGTTGGTCGCCTTAATCTATGCGGGTCTTCGTGCCTCGGGAATGCCCCTGCCCGGTCCGTGGCGCAGCCTGACCGTCAATTGGCGCGAATCCAGCCCTCTTGCCGATGGCCCGCGCCGCAACGGCCCCCGATAATCGCGGGCAGGGACGGATTTCGACGGCGAGGCCCGCAAGAGGAGACCCGCCGCAGTCCCGGATCGGGGAGGAAATATGCACAAGTTCAACGCACACCGGCTGCTGATCGCCGGACTCGGGATGGCCGGAACCTGCGCGCTGGCGGCAGGAACCGGCGCGGCGCACGCCCAGACCGCACCCGCACAGGAAGCGGAATTGCCCGACGAAGTCGTGGTCACCGCCAACCGCCGCAGCGAGCGGCTGAGCGATGTGCCAGCCAGTGTCGCCGGCTATGACCGCACGAAGCTCGACGAACAGGGCATCCGCGATGTCGGCGACCTGATCGCGCAGACGCCGGGCCTGTCGCTGATTCCGCAAAGCAGCTTCCAGCCGCCCAACATCGCGGTACGCGGGATCCAGTCGGTGGTCGGCGCGGCAACCACCGGCATCTATATCGACGACACGCCGGTCCAGCCGCGCAACACCAACGCCAGCGAAGCCGGTGCGCCGCTTCCCGCCATCTTCGACCTCGAACGGGTCGAAGTGCTGCGCGGCCCGCAAGGCACGTTGTTCGGCGCCGGATCGATGGGCGGCACGATCCGCTTCATCACCCCGGTCCCGGATGTCTCGGGTACGGATATCTATGCGCGCGGCGAGGTCGCGGCGACCGAGCATGGCGGCATGTCGTACGAAGCCGGCGCGGCGGTCGGCTTTCCGCTGATCGAAGGCGTCGCGGGCGTGCGGCTCAGCGGATCCTGGCGCCGCGACGGCGGCTATATCGACCGGGTCGACGAACGCACCGGCGCCGTGGTCGATGCGAATTCGGACCGCGCCACGACCAAGACCTTCAAGGCAGTCGTCAACCTCGATCTTGGCGGCGTTCGCATCCTGCCGTCCTTCAACTTTCAGGACCTGCACCTGCACGACCGCGGCCAATATTATCCGCGCCTGTCGCGGCCCGAAGACGGCGTGCTGAAGAGCGGGCGTCTGCTCGCCCAGCCGATGCGCGACCGCTTCTACCTTCCCGCGCTCAAGATCGAGGCGGAGATTGGCACGCTCACCGCGACCTCGGTCAGCTCCTATCTGGTTCGGCGTGCGCGCAGCGACATCGACTTCAGCACGCTCGATTTCGGCCTGTACCGCCTGTTCAGCGGGCAGTTGCCGATCCCGCAGCAACTCCCCGCCGCCTTCACCGGCGCGGTCAGCCGCACGCGCAGCCGCCAGGACAATTTCACCCAGGAAATCCGCCTGCAATCCGATGCGGAAGGCACGATCAGCTGGCTGATCGGCGGCTTTTACCAGCGCAACAAACAGGGGTTCGCGGCGCGGATCGAAGACCCCTATTATGCGAATTTCTTCGCCGGTTTCTTCAATTCGCCCGCGATCGACGGGATCGTACGCTACACTACCGACGGCATTTATCGCGAGGAACAGCTCGCCGCGTTCGCGAACGTCGACGTCCGCCTCGGCGACCTGACGCTCACCGCGGGCGGGCGCATCGCCGACACGCGCTTCTCGTTCCGCGAGGATCTCAACGGGCCGTTCAACCGCGGGCCTAAGTCGGCGTCGGGGTCGCAGCAGGACACCCCCTTCACCCCGCGCGTCAGCCTGTCGTGGAAGCCCGAAGGCGGGCCCTTGCTCTATGTCAGCGCGGCCAAGGGCTTCCGCATCGGCGGCGCCAATCAAGGGACGCAATCGACCCCGCTCTGCAACGCCGCGCTCGCCCAGCTCGGGCTGGCGAGCGCACCGACCGAATATAATTCGGACTCGCTGTGGAGCTATGAGGCGGGCGCCAAGGCAAAGCTCGGCAAGCTGCGGTTCGAGGCCAGCGCCTATCATGTCGACTGGAGCGACATCCAGAGCTACGTCCAGTTCAGCGGATGCGCGAGCGGCTTCATCGCCAACCTCGGCGCAGCAAAGAGCAACGGGTTCGACATCAACGTGTCGGCAGCCCCGCTGCCCGGCCTCTCGCTCAACGCCGCGGTCGGCTATAACAAGACGCGCTACAAGAGCTCGATCGTCACCAACGGCGTCTACCTCGTCGAAAAGGGCGCGGTGGTCAGCGACGTGCCGCCCTGGAAGATCACGCTGACGGGCGAATATTCCGCCCCGATCGGATCGGGCGAAGGCTATCTGCGCTTCATCCACGAATATCGCAGCCGCAACAACGGCCGGTTCGCGCGCTTCGACAATCCTCAGGCCTCGGGCTATGATCCGACGCTGAGCGAGAATGACGGGTTCGGCGAGACCAGCGCGCGGATCGGCTATCGCGGCAAGACGCTCGACGCATCTGTGTTCGTCAACAATCTGTTCGACAACAGCCCCCGGCTCAACCTGACCCGCAACGGGCTGGCGACCGATCCGACCTATTACGCCCAGACGATCCGGCCGCGAACCTTCGGCCTGACGGTCACCTATCGCCAGTGAGCTTATGGTCGCTCGTACGCCGATGGGAGCCACCCCGGCGTGCGAGCGGCCACCCTCCTCCAGCAGAGAGTTTCGATGCACTCCCATCTTCGTCTTGCGCTTGCCCTCGCCCTGCTGACCATGAACGGCACGCACGCCGCCGCCGCATCGCCGCCGGGTGGCACCCGCGCTGCCGATCCGTCGCGCTACCGTTCCGAGGTGATCGAGCGTTCGCTGTCCGAGCTGGTCGCCGATCTTGAAAGCGGCAAGCTGAGCTCGGCGCGCATCGTCGACGCCTATCTCGCGCGGATCGAAGCGATCGACCGCAACGGGCCGCAGTTGCAGAGCATCATCGCGCTCAACCCGAACGCGCAGGACGAAGCGAAACGCGCCGATGCCGAGCGCAAGCAGGGCAAGCTGCGCGGGCCGCTCCACGGTGTGCCGATCGTCATCAAGGACAATATCGAGACCCGCGAGCTGCCGACCACCGCCGGATCGCTCGCGCTCAAGGGCAATCGCACCGGCCGGGATTCGCCCGCGGTCGCGCGGCTGCGCGCCGCCGGGGCGATCATCCTCGGCAAGGCGAACCTGTCCGAATGGGCGCAGTTTCGCGGTTTTCGCAGTCTTGCCGGATGGAGCGCAATCGGCGGGCTGACGCGCAATCCCTATGCGCTCGACCGCAGCCCCGGCGGGTCCAGCTCGGGCAGCGCGGTCGCGGTCGCCGCCAGCCTGGCGCCCGTGGCGCTCGGCACTGAGACCAACTCGTCGATCATCGGCCCCGCGGCGTTCAACGGGCTGGTCGGGTACAAGCCGACGCTCGGCCTTGTCCCGCGCACCCATGTCGTTCCGCTGTCGCCGGTGCAGGACACGGTGGGAACGCTCGCGCGATCGGTGGCCGATACGGCGCTGCTGCTCTCGATCATCGCCGGTCCCGATGGCGCCGACCCCGCCACCGCCGAGGCTGCGAGCCGGCGCGAGGATTATACCGCGCGGGTCCGCGCGCCCAGCCTCAAGGGCGTCCGGCTCGGTGTCGTCCGGCCCGACGGCGCCGCGGCGCCGGGCGACCCGCGTCAGGCTTTGCTCGCGCAAACGCTCGACCGCCTGCGCGCCGCGGGCGCCGAGATCGTCGAGGTGCCCGGCTATGACGAAGCGCCGCTCCGCGCGATGCAGCTCGACATCTTCGTCTCCGATTTCCGGACAAGCATCGGCAACTATCTCGCCGCGGCAGCGCCCGAAGTGCGCGTGCGATCGCTCGAGCAGCTGATCGCGTTCAACGGGGCCGAACCGCGCGAGACCGCCTTGTTCGGGCAGGAGCTGTTCGTGCGTGCGCTCGGCGCTCCGTCTGCGGACGCCCTCACCTGGCAGGCGCTGGTCAGCAAGGCACGGCGGATGGCAGGCACCGAGGGCATCGATCGGCTTTGCACCGAGTATAAGGTAAGCGCGCTGATCGGCATCACCACCGATGTGGCTCCTGTCGTCGACCTCGTCGGAAGCGGCCCGCGCATGACCTCGATCACGACGATGGCCGCGATCGCAGGCTACCCCCACCTCACCCTTCCGATGGGCCAGATCGAAGGACTGCCGCTCGGCATCTCGCTGATCGGTCCGGCGTGGAGCGACGGGCCGCTGCTCGCGACCGGCGCCGCGCTCGAGCAGCTGCTGCCCCGGCGCAGCCCACCCACCTATGTGCGGTCGGTCAGCGAAATGCCGCGCTTCGCGACCGCTTTCCGGCGTCAGGATTGACCCTTCGCCGGTTGACGGACCTTCCCCCGCCCCGCCAGACTGGCGGGCGGAAAGGATCGATGTGACAGCGGCAATACCGAAACGACGGACACAGACCGAGCGGACCGCGGAAACGCGGGAGGCGCTGCTCGATGCGGCGATCCGGCTGCTCCACCGCAAGGGATATAGCGGCGCCACGACCGAGCTGATCGCCGACGAGGCCGGCTTGACCCGCGGCGCGCTGCACCATCATTTCAAGACCCGCGCCGATCTGATGGCTGAGGTCATTCGTTCCGTCTATGAGCGGGAACAGCGCGCCTATCAGGAAATGGCGGCGGACGGCGGCCGCGGCGCACGGCTGTCCGACTGGCCTGACATGCTCTGGGAAGTGCTGAGCAAGCCTTCGGGGCTGGCCGTACTTGAAATCCTCCAGGCATCGCGCAGCGACCCCGACCTCGCCGCGCGCGTCGCGCCGATGCAGGCAGCGGTCGAGCGCATGTCGCTAGCCGCGATCGACCAGCAATTCGGCAGCGCGGACGCAGCCGAAATGCTACCCGGGATCCGCCTGCTCGTGTGGGCGGTGCGCGGGCTTTCAATCGGACAGCTCCTTGCGCCCCATCCCGATGAGATGCGGCGCTCGATCGATTTTCTCCGGTTGCTGATCGACGGTGCGGTCCGCGCGGGGGCAATCGACGCGCGTGGCCGCCCCACTCACGGGACCGGCTGACCCTCCCGGCAGACCGTAGCGACACCCGCAAAACTGCCCGATCCGTCATCGGTCGCAAGCATCTTCAAATGCCCCAGCCACACGAACCTCCGGAAGCCGCGATCCTTCGACGTCCGTTTCTCTCCGCACGCGATATGCGGCGCATCGCGGCGGACGGTGACGCCGCGCAGCTCGGCACCCGGATCGCCGATCGAGGTGAGGATCGCGGTCTCGATCGCCGTCCGCACCGGGGTGGCAGAAGCGCTCGGCACTGGCTCGGGTTGAGCCGGGGACGCTGTCGCCCCCGGCCGCTCGACCGGCGTCACCGCCACCACCCCGGCTTCGGGTTCGTTCTGCGACGGCCGCCACCCGATCAGGGCAGCGACCACCGCAACGAGTGCAATCGCCGCAATGACGAATAGCTTCTTCACGGGATGTTGCTGACCCGCCCGGTCCAGGCGGCAGCGGTGAAGAACTCGCCGGTGCCGGTCTTGAAGGCGGCGCCAGCGGCCGTGTCGCCCTTCAGCCGCCATGCGAACCACGCGGTCGGGAAGCCCATATAGCCATACACGCCATTGGAGCAGGCACGCAGGAAACCAAGCAGCCCGCAGCCCGGCGTGCCGCTGATGTCGTTGTGGTTGGCGCCGCGCAGCAGCCCCTTGGCCTTGAGCATCGTTGCCGGGGTCGCGTTATAATAGGCGGTCTGCGAATTGAGCTGCGTGCCGCCATTCTGGGTGTCGGGCGCGATCATGCTGTCGGCGGTGCCGCTGACGTAGAAGATCGATCCTGAGCCGCCGGTCAGCGCCGGGGTCAGCAAGCAATTGTCCGCGGGATTGCACCACATCTGGGCCGGAAGCTCGAGCGTTACCGTGGTGGTGATCACGCCGTTCGAGTTGAACATCGCATTCGCCGCCCCCGACGCCCCCTGCGAATGGCCCGCTGCACCCACCTTGGTGAAATCGATCCGGTGATAGAAGGGGCTGGCCGGATTGGCTTCCTCGGCGCGCATATAGGCGAGCGAGTCGAGCGCGGTGTTGCCGTATCCGGTCTGCTGGTCGCGCGTCGCCACCACGACAAAGCCCCAGCTGGCGAGATGCTTGAGCCACAGTGTGTAATTGTCCGGCGTCGATCCGGTGCCGTTCGCCCACACCACCAGCGGCAGCCGGTCCTGCGAGGCTGTCATGTTGCTCGGGTAAAAGACATCGCACTGGTTGCCCTTGGAATCGCACGCCGCCGTCGACCGCGTCTGCGTCGTCGCGGATGGCCCGTTGGCGTAATATTTGGTCTCGATGGGTCCGGTGGGTGCGTTCGGCACCGACTGGGCGGCGGCCGGTACGGCCAGTGCGGCGGCGGAAACGAGCGTGATCGCCCGAGCTAATCCCTTCATCTGCCTCTCCTTGCGCTTATTGTTCTTCGTTCCCGAACCGCGGCACGGCGATTGACGGCGAGCCGGACGGTCCGGCCGAACAAAGGCAGGCGAGCAGGAGCGTGCGCATGCGTGCAGACCCGCACCCGCCACCGCGGATGCGCGAATAATCCTCTCCCATTCGCCGATCTCCGCCGGCCTTCGGAGCCTATGCTCACAGTTACATACAATCAAGAATGAATGTATATAATATGCCTAATTGGTTCGTTCACGCCACAGACCCGGTCGAAGGCGGCTCAGCCCAGCGCCGCGCCGCGCTTGAGCCACACCCCGGCGCGCCAGTAATGAAACAACGCCCATGGCGTCGCGGCAGCGAAGGTCAGCATCGCCCAGCGCAACGCTTCGGCGTCGCCCAGCGACGGCTTGAGCGCGTCGGAAATCACCCCGATCATCGTCGGTCCCAGCCCCAGCCCGATCAGGTTGATGACCAGCAAGGTCACCGCCGCCCACAAGGCGCGCATCCGCAGCGGCGCCAGCCCCTGAATCAACGCGAAGGTCGGGCCGAGATAGGAGTTCACCAGGATCAGCGATGCCCAGTAGATCGGTACCGCGATCCACGGGTCAGACGATGCAAAGAACAGGAAGGACAGCGGCAGCCCCACCCCCTTCATCACCAGCACCAGCCACGCCTGACTGTGCAGTCCCCAGCGCTCCGCCGCCTTGTTGGCAAGCCACCCGCCGAGCACCGCCGACAGCGTCCCGCAAATCGCCCCGACCGGCGCGACGATCGATGCGATCTGGAGCTTGTCGAGGCCGACGGCACGGATCAGGAAGCTCGGCCCGAACGCCGTCTGGCCATAGCCGATCAGCGAGGTGATAGTGACGCCCATCACCAGATGCACCGCCGCACGATTGGCGAACAGCGAGCGGAACCCCTCGCCAAAGCTGGGCATCGCGGCATGGGCCGCCGGCACATGGCCCGGATCGGACAGGCCACGGCGCGGCTCGACCACGAACAGCTTGATCACCACCGCCAGCACGATGCCGGGGATACCCACCGCGAACATCGCCACGCGCCAGCCGAAGAAATGCGCGAGCGTGCCGCCGATCATCGTCCCGCCCGCCGCGCCCAGCACGACGCCGAGCGAGTAGATGCCCATCGCCCCCGCGCGCTTCTCGGGCGGATAAAGGTCGGCGATAATCGAATGGCTCGGCGGACTCGACCCGGCCTCGCCGATCCCCACGCCGATCCGTGCGAGCAGCAGCTGGACGAAGTTCTGGGCGAGCCCGCACACCGCGGTCATCCCGCTCCATAACGTCAGCGCGATGGCGATGATGTTGATGCGATTGCCGCGATCGGCCCAGCGCGCCACCGGCAGGCCCAATGTGGCGTAGAAGATCGCAAAGGCGAACCCCGCGAGCAGCCCGAGCTGCGTGTCGGACAGCAGCAGCTCGCGGCGGATATCCTCCTGAAGGATCGCGAGGATCTGCCGGTCCATATAGCTGAAGAAATAGGCGGCGGTGAGCAGTCCCAGCGTCACCTTGCGCCGCCGGATCGCGACCTCGTCCGTCGATAGTTCAGCCATCGTCGCCCTTCATGAAAAAGGGCGAGTCCTGAAACCCGGACTCGCCCTGATTATCCGTTCCAATTGACCCCATCCGTCACCCCGGCCTTGTGCCGGGGTCCACCGGGAGGCAAGCGCTGGACGAGAGGCTCGAGGGTTGCCGCTGCAGCACCGTGGACCCCGGCACGAGGCCGGGGTGACGGCATCGCGATCAATATGCCCCCGACCCTCCGCCTCAGAACTTGATCCGCCCGGTGATGCCATAGGTACGCGGCTCGGCCAGGAACTGTGAGAACATCTGGCGGCCGCCCGGGAATTGCGGATCCGCGAACGGCATCGCGGTGAACCCGGCCGCATAGGGCGGCGTGGTCGACCCGCCCTGCTGGAAGGGCGAGTTGAACGCCACCTGCGCATATTTCTCGTTGAACAAATTCTGCGCCCAGAATTCCAGCGCCCAGCGCTCGTCCTTGCCGCGGATACCGACGCGGCCATTGACCACGACATAGCTGGTCTGCTCCTTTTGCGGGAACAGGTCCGACCCGGTGTTGAAATCGTCGGTCAGTCGGGTGTCGACGTAGAACAGCCCCGACAGGCCGCTCGAACCGATATCCGGCGTCCATGCGAACGATCCGGTGGCGACGATCTCCGGCGCGTTGGAGAGGTTGTCGCCGGGCAGCATCCGCAACGCCGGATTGAGCGGCGCGCCGCTGTCGTTGCCGACCAGATGATCGCGATATTTGGTGTTGGCATAGGTCAGGCCAAGGCTCATGCGGATGTCGCGATGCGGCACCAAAGTCGCCTCGAGTTCGACGCCGGTCGAGCTCACGCCATAGCCGACATCGCCCTTTGCGCACGCGCCGGTCTTCAACGCCGGATTGAGGTCGAACGCGGTGCCCGGCGCGATCACCGGCGCGATATAGTTGGCAGAGCCGGGGTTGGCGCTCTGGTCGCGGTCTGCGCCGCCCAGATCCTTCTTACAGCCATTGACGTTCTGGACGATGAACACCGTGCCGTCGAACGTGTTGAGCTGGAAGTTCTTGAACTGCTGGCGGAAGACCGAGACGTTCAGGCTGAACGGCCCGGTCGAGTATTTCGCGCCAATCTCGAACGCATCGACGACTTCGGGATCGAATTGCAGGTTCTTGACCAGCGCCTGCGCCCCTCCCGCACTGGCGAAGGACGCCACCGGCGCCTTGAGTGCCGACCGGTCGAGGTTGAAGCCGCCCGCCTTGTACCCGCGCGAGAAGCTCGCATAGAGGAGCAGGTCCTGCATCGGCTTCCACGACAGGATTGCGGTGCCGGTGAACTGGTCCTCCTTGCGCTCATCGCTGATCGAAACGCCGTTGAGTTCAGACGTCGAATTGCCCTGACACGACAGGTTGATGAGCGATTGCGAGACCGCGAAGAGCGCGGTGTTGAACCCCGGGCTATTGGGGTTGACGAAGGCCCCGAGCAACGCCTGATTGGCGACGCAGGCAGTGTTGTCGTTGCCGAACGCCGCGCGGAATTTCTTGCGCTCGTTGGTGTAGCGCAGGCCCAGGGTCAGATCGAGCGTGTCGGTGATGTGGACGATGTTGTGCGTGAACAGCGCCCAGTTACGACTGTCCTGCCGATAGGTGTCGCGCGTGGTGCCGCGATCGTTGATCGAATCGAGATTGTCGAACGCGGCGTAGATCAGCGGTGAGGCCGCGCCGAACAGCGCCGGGCGCGCGGCAAGACATGCGGGCGAGGTCGGCGAATACAGCGCCGAAAGCCCGCCCGGCGAAACGATGCGACAGCTCGCAAACCGTCCATATTGGTTACCGAAGCGCAGATTGTCGGTCGCGGTCAGCTTCTCGTTCGCGAAATAGCCGCCGACCAGCCAGTCGAGCTTGCCGCCGAACGCCGCGCCCTGCAGCCGCAGTTCCTGGCTGAACGTCTCGAACCGGCGCGAGGAGCCGTCATTGTCGGCGCGATAGAGGATGTCGACCGCGCTATAGTCGGTGTCCGACGCCTGGCTGCTGAAGTAATTGCGATAGCCGGTGATCGAGGTCAGCGTCGTGTCGCCGAAGCTCCAGTCGGCCTGAAGCGATACGCCATAATCCTCGGTGCGCCCGCCATAGGTCCGGCCGGGCGACACCGACAGCTCGCGCGACCAGCCCGCGTTGAGCAGCGCGGGCTTCTGGCCCAGCGCCGTCAGCACGTTGACGATATTGTTGCCGCTGTCGTTGGTGCGCCCGGGCACTGCGCCGGGCTGCTGCAGCGGGATCGCAGGGTTGTTGAGATTGCCGATATACGGATTGACGCTGTTGCTGACATAGGTCGCACCGCAGCACTTCTCGTCGCGCTTGGTATAGTCGCCGATCAGGCGGATGCGCAGATCGCTCGACGGTTCGAACAGCAATTGTCCGCGCACGAAGAAGCGGTCGCGATCGTTGACGTCGGTCTTGTTGGTCGAGTCATAGTAGAAGCCGTCGCGCTTCACATAGACGCCGTCCACCCGCGCTGCGAGCGTCTCGCCCAGCGGCACGTTGAGGTTGGCGCTGAACCGCCACAGGTCGAAATTGCCGTAAGTCGCCTCCGCGCCGCCCGAAAAACCGCTGAACGACGGTGCCTTCGACACGATGCTGATGATGCCCGCCGATGCGTTGCGCCCGAACAGCGTGCCCTGCGGCCCGCGCAGCACCTCAACGCGCTCGATCTCACCCAGCTCGTTGAGGCCGATGCCCGAGCGCGAGCGATAAACGCCGTCGATGAACACCGCGACCGAGCTTTCGAGGCCGGGATTGTCGCCCACCGTACCGATGCCGCGGATGCGCGCCGATCCGTTCGCCTCGCTGCCCGTCGATGACACCAGCAGCGACGGCGCGACCTGATTGAGCTGGCGAATGTCGTTCGCCCCGGAATTCTGCATCTGCTCCGAATTCACCGCAGACACGGCCAGCGGCACGTCGGCCAGCTGCTGCGCACGTCCCTGCGCAGTAATGACGATTTCCCCGGCGGCGGCCGCAGGCTCGGCTTCCGACTGCGCATCCTGCGCGAAGGCGGGCGACGCCGTGGCAATGGCAAGCGCCGGAATGGCCGCAGCCGAGAAAAGGCTAATCCGTTTCATAGATCCCACTCCCGTTCGGGTTGGAGCGCCTCCCGGCTCCATACCGCAAACTCGAATAGATCGTTTATACGGCTTGCGGTCAAGCCAACAAAACCGTTGCAAATTGCCACTTACACTAGCGGAGTTCGGACGTTTCGCGCGGCAGTGCAGCATATAGGGTATGCTGAACGCTTGTTCGAAACCGCCCCATTTCCGTGCGCGTGCCGCGCGTTGCACAGCGTCGCATTCACGATATGCTGACCCGATGCGCGAGCGCTGGCAGTGGCTCCTTCCCGGAATCGTCCTCGCCGTCGGTATCGGCGTCTGGGCGCTTGCCTATGCGCGATCCTATGAGCTCGGCAGAACCGATCCGCACCGCGCGGCCAGCTACCGCCCGCCTTTGTTCAACTTCTCAGAGACCTATACCGACGGCACGGCGCTCGGAATCGCGATCGGCTCTTCAAAGGAGACGGCGATCCGCGCGGCGGAAGCGGGCGGGTACATCGTGGTGCCCGCGGGCTGGGGCGACGACCGGCGCGGCGGCGCGGCGCTGTACGAGAAGTCGGAACTGCACCGCATGATGCTGCAGCAGAGCCAGCTCTCCTGGCGCGACCCGCGCGGCGTCTGGAGCGGAATGATCGTCGAGTTCAGCGGCGGGCGCGTCCGCAGCGTCAACGTCTATTATATCAACTTTGAAATGATGTGATCAGCGCATTGGCGTTTCAGGCCGTCCGCTCTATTTGCCCGCCATGAGCTATGAATCGGTACGGGACGACCTGTCCCGGCGCGCGCCTGACCTGTCGATCATCGAAGCCGAACAAAGCACCGCCACCGTCGTCGAGGCGGCAGCGGCGCTCGGCGTGACGCCCGGACAGATCGCCAAGACGCTGGCGCTGCGCGTCAATGAGCGCGTGGTGCTGGTGGTGGCGCGCGGCGACGCCCGGCTCGACAATCAGAAGACCAAGGCAGCGCTCGGCGGCAAACCGCGCATGCTCGACCCGGAGCAGACGCTCGCCGCCACCAGCCACCCGATCGGCGGCGTCTCCCCCTTCGGCCTCCCCGACCCGCTGCCGATCTATTGCGACGTCAGCCTGCGCGCCTTCGCCACCGTCTTCCCGGCCGCCGGCTCGCGCAACAGCTCGGTCGAAATCGCGCCGGATCGCCTCGCCACCCTGCTCGAAGCCGAATGGATCGATATCTGCGGCCCGCCTGCGGAGGGTTGAGATGCACGCCGCATTCACGGTCAGTGTATCACTGTATTGCCATAGTACATCGCTATTGGTAGCGCTATGATTCCATGTTTCCCCTCGCGCTTCCTTCCGCCGCCAATTGGCTAGTCGCCGCCACCGGATCGATGCGAAGCATCATGAGACGAACTGGACGCCCCTTTATGCGTTGGAATGCCCATAAAAAGACCAACAGGATGCGCAAGCCGGCGGTCACATCGTCCCTCGACCGCCTCCGCTTCTTTACCGCCTGGCTGGGTAACCCGCTGAGCGTCGCGGCGATCGCCCCGTCGAGCAAGGCGCTGGCTCAATTGATTACGCGTGACATCGATGCGCGAACCGGGCCGGTGCTCGAACTCGGCCCGGGGACCGGGGTTTTCACGCAGGCGCTGCTCGATCGGGGTGTCGCGGAACGCGATCTGACCCTTGTCGAATATGACGACGGCTTCGCGCGACTGCTCAAGCGGCGCTTTCCGCAGGCAAACATCCTCAGCATCGATGCCGCCGACCTGGCCGAGACGCACGGGTCGCCCTCGCATTTGTTCGGGGCCGCGGTTTGCGGGCTCGGTCTGCTCAACATGAAGCCGGCAAAGGTCGAGGCGATTTTGCGCGCCACCTTCATGCGGATGCGCGGTGGCGCGCCGCTTTATTTGTTCACCTATGGCCGCAACTGCCCGGTCCCGGAAGCGGTGCTTCAGCGGCTCGGCCTGGAAGCGTTTCGCGTCGCCACGATCCGGCGGAATATACCCCCGGCTTCGGTCTACCGGATCGTCGCCCGCCAGGCGAAGGCAGACTGACGCATGCCTCGCCCCGACCTGGTTGCGGACCTGCTATCCCTTGGATTGATGGGCGTTTTCCTCGTCACGGCGCTTGAGAAGTTCATCCCCGTCGTTCCGTCCTATGTCATGCTGATGGCGCTGGGGATGAGCGCGCCCGATCTGCCGCGATTGACCATGGTGCTCGGGATCACGGTGATCGGCTCGCTGTGCGGTTCGGCCGGGTGGTTCGCGATCGGTCGCACGCTGGGCGAACGGCGCATAGAGCGGCTTGTCGCGCGCTTCGGCAAATATGTCCTGTTCCCGCTGCCGACCTACCAGCGGCTGGCAGCGTCCTATCGGCGCAACCGCTTTCGGGCGACGGCATTCGGCCAGACGATTCCGGTGGCGCGGGTCTATCTCGGGTTGCCCGCGGGAGTCCTCAAGCTGCCGGCAATCTCATTCCTCACTGCTGCGACGCTTGGCATTCTTGTCTGGAACTTGCCCTTCCTCTTGCTCGGCTTCGTCCTGAAGGGCACCTCGCGCTCCCTGTTCGATGTCGGCTTGCGGGCGTCGATCGCGCTCGTCGCCGCCGAATTTCTGATTTTCGCGCTGGCCGGCATCATCCGTCGCGCGCGCAGGGGCGGTCAGGCATGATCCAGCCCTTCATCAGGCCCGACCTCTTGTTGCCATTCGCCGTCAACTTCGCCGTCATGGTCATTCTGCCGGCAAAGCTTGGCCTCTCAGGCGTGCCAGTCGCGACGTTTCTCGCCTACGCCGTCCTCAGTGGCGCGCTGCTGACCCTGGCCGGGAATTTTCGGTACCTGCGCACCATGTTCTCGCGCCGCGACGTCCGCAGCTATCTGCTCGTCCGCATGGTCATCGTCGCGATCGTGGGTGCGATCCCCTTCATCGTGGCTAGAACCCTGGCGGTTTGAAGCCGGATCGGTCCCGCTAACCGACGGCCACCTCTCCAATCGCTGCTGCCGCCCCTCAAGGCCCACCCAACCACACCAAGGACCCCATTGCGGAGCGCTCCGGCGCCTGCGACGCTGGCCGGCATGAAACCGCACACTGCCCTGTTCGTGATCCTCTGCTTCTCGGCCTGCTCGTCTCCCGAAGAGCGGCGACAAGCCGAGATCATGGACAGCATCGAGCGACAGGTGAAGCTGTCGGCAGACGCCGAGCCGCTCGAGCGCTATGCGCGAACCTATGCGTTCAAGTCCCGGGATCGGGTATCAGCAGTCTATTATATCCCGCACGACTATATCCCACACCATCCCAGCAATGATGAGGCCTGCCGCATCGCCAGGGACTTTGGGCCGAAGAGCGCCGGGGCGGTCGCGCTCAACTGCCCCCCGCCCGACGGGATGAAGGCGGGTGAACGCCGCTGGTTCAAGGACGCCGAAGCCCTGCCGCTCATCTTCGACGGCGGATGCCAAAACATCGATGTCGAGTTCGATCTGAAAGCCGGATCAGTGATCTTCGCCCATTGCCAGGGCGGCCATTAGCGACCGCCCCGAACTATGGCCGCCCCTCAGAACCCGCTCAGCCGCGCGAAGCGGTCGCGGTGGTACGCCGCATTGCCCCACATCTGCTCGAGCACCCGCATCCGCTTGAGCGTGAAGCCGGCGTCATATTCGTCGGTCATGCCGATGCCGCCGTGCAGCTGGATCAGCTCGCGGCTCATCAGATGGCCGACCTCATTGGCCTTGCCCTTGGCCAGCGACGCTGCCTGGCGCGTGTCCCCGCCCCGATCGATCGCGGCCAAGCCGGCCTCGACCGCCGATCGCATCAACTCGATCTCGCTGAACAGATTGGCCATGCGATGCTGCAGCGCCTGGAAGGTCGCCAGCACCTGCCCGAACTGCACGCGTTGCTTCAAATAAGCGAGCGTCGTGTCGAACGCCGCGCCGGCCATACCCAGCATTTCGGCGCTCGCCAGCACCGCCGCGCGATCGAGCACCGCGTCGAACAGCCCGTCGCCGCCCTCCGCCAGCTTGTCCGCCGCCGCGCCGTCGAAGACCACCTGCGCATGGCTGCGAAAGTCGGCAAGATGCCGGCGCGAAACCGTCACGCCAGCACCAGCCTCGACCAGATACAGCCCGTCGGTCGCCGCAACCACGAACAGCCCGGCGCTGTCGCCCTCGGCGACGAACGCCTTGGTGCCGCTGAGCGTGCCGCCCTCGACCTTTGCCGCGATCGCCGCCGGATCGAAGCGCGGCCCCTCGTCCACCGCCAGCGTCGCCACCAGCTCGCCGCTGGCGATGCGCGGCAGCCACTTGGCCTTCTGCGGCTCGCTCCCGCCGAGCAGGATCGCCGATGCGGCCGCCGCCGATGCCGCGAGCGGGCTCGCCGTCATCGTCTTGCCCAGTTCCTCGATCACCAGCCCCAGGCTCAGCCAGCCAAAGTCGCTGCCGCCCTGCGCTTCCGGAATGATGATCCCGGTCCAGCCCATCTCGGCCATTGTCGTCCAGGTGCCGGCATCATAGCCCGCCGGCTCATCGGCATCACGCACCTTGCGCCACGCGTTCACCGGGCTTTCATTCCCCGCCCAGTCGCGTGCCATGTCGCGCAGCATCGTCTGTTCGTCAGTCAGAACCGCCATCTGTCTTTCCTCTCAAAACCCTTCGTCATGCCGGACTGGTTCGGCATCCACCGCGCGTCGAACGATGTCATCGAGCCTCTCGCGCGGAGCCCGCGGCACCGTGGATCCCGGCACAGGGCCGGGATGATGGCTATGGGCGCGTCACTGGTGGTCCAGCATCCCCAAAATCCGCTTGGCGATGATGTTGTTCTGGATCTCGGTCGACCCGCCATAGATCGTCGTCGCCTTGCCGAAGAGCCAGCCGCGCGTACCCTTGAGCTGCGCTTCGCTAAAGCCTTCGCCTTCCCAGCCTAGTCCCTCGATCCCCTGGATCTCGATCAGCAGCTCGGCGCGCTCCTGCCCCAGCTTGGTGCCGACGGTCTTGAGGATCGACGACACCTCGGAAACCCCGCCCGCCGCCTTGCTCTCCGCCTGCACGCGCATCGCGGTGAGCAGGAAGGCGCGCCAGTCCATCTCCCATTTCGCGATCCGCGCGCGCAGATCGGGGTCGGCGACGCGGCCTTCAGCATCCGCGCCGACATATTTCTTGGCGATATCGGCCAATGACGGCCCGCTCGGCATCAGCCGCGATCCGCCGCCCGACAGGTTCGTCCGCTCGTGCTGAAGCAGACGCTTGCCGATCGTCCAGCCCTGCCCCTCCTCGCCGACGCGGTTTTCCTTGGGCACCTTCACATCGGTGAAGAAGGTCTCGCAGAACGGCGACATGCCGCTGATCATCTGGATCGGCTTCACCTCGACCCCCGGCGTGTCCATGTCGATCAGGACAAAGGTGATGCCGCCCTGTTTCTGCGTCTTGTCGGTGCGGACGATGCAGAAGCATTTGTCCGCCCATTGCCCACCGCTGGTCCAGGTCTTCTGGCCGTTGACCAGATAATGGTCGCCCTTATCCTCAGCGAAGCATTGCAAATTGGCGAGGTCGGAACCGGCATTGGGTTCCGAATAGCCCTGGCACCAGCGCACCTCGCCCTTGGCGATCGCCGGGATATGCTCGCGCTTCTGCGCCTCATTGCCATATTCCAGCAAGGTCGGGCCGAACATCATCACGCCCATGCCGCCGATCGGGTTCCACGCGCCGACCTTCGCCATCTCGTCCGCCAGGATCTTGGCCTGCGCGCGGGAGAGGCCGCCGCCGCCATAGTCGGCCGGCCAGGTCGGGACGCCCCAGCCCTTCGCGCCCATCGCCTTGCGCCAGGCGGCCTGGTCGGGCGTCTCCTCGGTCGGCCCCTCGACCGCGGACATGGTGTTGTCCTTGCCCTTGAGCGACGCGGGGAAGTTCTCCGCCAGCCATTCGCGCACCTCGGTACGGAATGGATCGAGTCCGTTTTCGGTCGCCGGTTCTGCCAGGGTTGCCACTTTACTCTCCTCTTACCCTCCGCGCCGGAGACACGCGCTATTGCACGCGACCAAATATCGGCACCGACATGTTCTCTTTTGCTCTCCGGCCCGCCCCCTGTCGGAGTCGGCCTCGAAGTCATTTTTCGAGTTTGCGGTATGGCCAGAAGCAGGTCAAGCGCCGTTTTGGCAGCAGTCTCGCAATCCCCCGCGACAGGCCGCCGCGCACCGGCTAAAAGCCGCACCCAAAGGGGATCCCATGCGCTTCCATCATCGTGCCGTGCCCATCGTGCTGGCCGCCGTCATGGTCGACTCGATCGGCTTCGGCATCATCATGCCAGTGCTTCCCCGGCTGATCGTCGAGCTCGCCCATGTCGGGCTTGAAGATGCCGCGCGGATCGGCGGTTACATGCTGTTCGCCTTCGCAATCGCGCAGTTCTTCGCGGGTCCGATCCTCGGTACGCTCGGCGACGCGATCGGACGGCGACCAGTGCTACTGTTCTCGATGATCGCCTTCTCGATCGACTATGCCCTGATGGCCGCTGCCCCGACGATCGGCTGGCTGTTCCTCGGCCGTGTCATCGCCGGGATCGCCGGCGCCTCATTCGGGCCAGCCAATGCCGTCCTCGCCGACGTCACCCCGCCCGAGAAACGCGGTGCCACCTTCGGCCTGATGGGCGCAGCATTCGGTATCGGCTTCGTCCTCGGGCCGGCGCTCGGCGGCCTGCTTGCAGGTTTCGGTCCGCGAACCCCGTTCATCGCCGCGGCGGTGCTGGCGGGGCTCAACGCGATCTGGATCCTCACCATGCTGCCCGAGACGATCAAGCCGGAGGGCCGCCGCCCGTTCCGCTGGGGCGACGCGCACATCTTCGCTGGGTTCAAGCCGATCTTCCATGCGGGCAACGCCGGCTGGCTGCTCGCCGCCATGTTCCTGTGGCAGCTGGCGCACATGGTCTATCCCGCGACCTGGGCGTTCTTCGGCGAGATCACGCTCGGCTGGAACGAGAAGATGATCGGCCTGTCGCTCGCCGCCACCGGCCTGTGCATGGCCGCGGTGCAGATGCTGGTCACCGGCCGCGCGATCAAGGCGTGGGGCGAAGAACGCACCGTCGTGCTCGGCATGGCGGCGGGCGGGCTCGCCTTCACCGCCTATGTCTTCGCGCGCGAAACCTGGATGATCTACGTCATCCTCGCGGTCAGCGCGTTCCAGGCGCTCGCCTTCCCGTCGATGAACGCCCTGCTCTCGCGCATGACCGACGCCAGCCGTCAGGGCGCGCTGCAGGGCGGCATCGCCAGCCTAAACAGCGTCGCGCTGATCGTCGGGCCGCTGGCGCTCACCCAGGCGTTGGCAGGGGGAGCGGAACACGGGTTCAACGCAGGCAATTTCGTCGTCGCCGCCGCCCTTGCCTTCGCCGCGCTGATCATCATCGTGCTGCGCGTCGTGCCCAAGGTCCACAAGCGCGAAGAAGCCGAATCCGGACCGGCCGCGTAACGGCAGTTGCGCCGGCGAAACGGCTTCCTATCTCGCTTCCGCAACCCAAGCCGGAGGCTTCCCCCGACATGATCGATCTCTATTACTGGCCGACCCCGAACGGCCACAAGATCACACTGTTCCTTGAGGAGGCCGGGCTCCCCTACACCATCCATCCGGTCAACATCGGTCAGGGCGACCAGTTCAAACCCGATTTCCTCAAGATCGCCCCCAACAACCGCATGCCCGCGATCATCGACACCGATCCTGCCGACGGCGGCGAGCCGATCAGCGTGTTCGAGAGCGGCGCGATCCTGACCTATCTCGCCAACAAGACCGGCAAGTTCTTCGGCCCGGCGCAGCGCGACAAGGTCGTGCAGATGCAATGGCTGATGTGGCAGATGGGCGGCCTTGGCCCGATGGCCGGGCAGAACCACCATTTCAACCGCTACGCGCCCGAGCAGATTCCCTACGCGCAGAAGCGCTATATCGACGAAACCAACCGCCTCTACGGCGTGCTCGACCGCCAGCTCGCGGGGAAGCCGTTCGTTACCGGCGAGGACTATTCGATCGCCGACATGGCAATCTATCCGTGGATCGTCCCGCACGAGGCGCAGGGTCAGAATCTCGACGATTTCCCGCATCTCCGGCGCTGGTTCGAAGCGGTCAAAGCCCGCCCCGCGACGATCCGCGCCTATGAGAAGGGCGAGGAAGTCCGTCCCGGCAACCCGACCATGACCGACGCGGACAAGAAAATTCTGTTCGGCCAGACCGCAGGAAACACGGCGAAGGCGTAGGCACCGTATCCGACCCGCTTACGGAGAGCGGGATGAGCCGGCGCTCATTCCGCCCTTTCCTTTCCCGGCCTCCGCGGGCGACCGGCCGCGCTACGCAACCCGCATTGGGGACAACGCGAGTTCGTGGTGCGGGGGCCTGACGGGCATTTTATCGTGTTCGGTCAGGCCGTTGCGGACTTCAACACCGTTTAGCATGCCCCAGTCTACGGAAATCAGCCGATTTTGACTCTGCCGCCGACAAGGTCCATCATCCCGATATTGGCGCAACGGGGTTTTCAAGCACGGCGCCGACCGACAGCAATTCAGAGAGCTGCCGCTTTTGACGGAGGCTCACTATGTCCGATCAAGATCACGAGTATCTCGCGCGTCGCCGCGATATGTGCCTGGCACAGGCGGACGCATCCGCCGATCGCTCTGCAGCAAAGGTGCACCGCAACTTCGCCGCGGAATATGGCCGCAGATTCAATGCGGCGCAGCCGGAACCCCTGAGGGTCGTTGCGGCAGGTTAGCAATTTGCCGGTCGTGAAAATCGAGGGATGAGGCTGGGGCCGCACCACCTCATCTCACGGCCGGGAAACGGCTGATCGGCTCGGGCGCGGCGCGGTCGCGATATAGTAGCCGGCGATGGTATCGATCAGATTCTGCGGATTGGCTCCGACCAGATTGGTCATCACGATCACTGCGACGCCGTCGTCGGGATAAACGAAGAAGGTCGACCGGCCACCGCCGATACCACCGACCGCGCGGCGCTTCGTCCCGGAGAGGATCGGCCAGCCCATTGCCCAGATATTCGGTTTCCCGCTGTTGAGCACGTCCGGCTGCCACATCCGGTCGATACTGGCCGGTTTCGACAGCAGGCGCCCCTGCTCCAAGGCGATGATCCACGCAGCAACATCGTCCGCGGTCGTGTAAAGACCTGCACCGGCGCGCGTCGATACCGGGATATTGTCGATCCAGTGATAGAGCGCATCCGGGTCGGCAGCGCCGGAACCGCGCCCCGCACGTTCACGGATATACACGCCCGCACGGCCGGGTACGATGTCATACCCGTCCCCGAACCGCGCATGCGCCATGTTCGCAGGCGCGAACTGACGCTCGGCCAGAAACTGCTCGAACGGGCGTCCGCTCATCTTCTCGATCAACCGGCCCAGCAGGACATAGTTGGTCTGGTTATAGGCAAACGCCGCCCCGGGCGCGCCATCCATCGGAAGCGTCTGAACCTTAGCCCAGGCTTCGGCATCCGTGCCTCCGCCGATCAGGCCGTTCTCATCCACGATGTTGGGCAGGCCAGACGAATGCGCGAGCAGTTGACGAATCCGGATCGCGCGCCACGCTTCGGGAAGCCCGTCGAGATAGCGCGCGATCGGCGCCTCGAGATCGACCTTCCCCGCTTCGACAAGCTGCATGATTGCAACCCCGGCAAATGACTTGGTTGCCGAGTTGATCGGGAACAGCGTCTGGCGACTGGCGGCAAGCTTCTGCTCCACATTGGCGACGCCATAGGCTTCGGACATGACGACACGCCCCTGAACGATAACCGCCACCTGAAGCGCCGGGATGTGCCGCTCCGCCATCTTTGCTTTCAGCAATGCCCGGGTCTGTTCGTTGGCGAGAGTGATCGCGGCCGGCGTCGCTACGGTCGTCGCCGCTGATGCCGGCATTTTGGCGTGCAGCGAGCTCCCGGCCAATGCGAGCCCCAAAAGCAGCCCGCATGCGCGCGATGTGGTCAACATTGTTCCCCGCCTGCCTGTCATGAACGCGCGCCGCTAGTTCCCGGACCGCAGAGCGTCAACACATGGCTGGTATCGGGCAACGCGACGGCAATCGTCGCGCCGGCCCGGTCCGTCCTAGCCCTCCCGATCCGCCTTCGCCGCGGTACGGAACAGGGTCGCTGAGGCGAGCCACAGCACCGTGAAGACCCCGCCGAACAACCAGGCCTTGAACACGCCGTCCGGCACCTGCGCGGTCACCGGTGCGGTCACGATGAGAAGGGTGAACAGCGCCTGCATCACCGCCACGCCCAGCATCGTCCGCGCCATACCGTCCGGCCGGAACCGCGCGGCGAACCCGCCGACGACCGGCGCCATGATCAGCAGGAAGAAGCCCTCGCCGGTGCTGTCGTCGCGAACGATCGTGGTCCACACGATCAGGAACGATGTCAGAGCTGCCAGGGCGACTCCCGCGCGATAGGACAAATTTCCGCTCGCGCTCGTGTCGATTGCTTTGCTCGATCCGGTCATGCCTGCCTCCTTGGAAATTGTCGTCCCGCCTTCGCACACCTCGCGGTGAGTGACATGAGCAGCAGGTGAGGAAAGGCTGAAAAGCGCCCGCACCCTGCCGGCATGCGAGAACGCCGCGCCAACAAAGTTCCGATTGCGACGATCATAGCAGCCCTGCGTTTGCCCGCGCCGCGCGAGCGCCTAGCGTCTCCGCACCGTCACGCGACTGACGCTTGAAGATGGACCACCATCGGGAAGCGCGACGGGTTTTCGCCGCGCGTCTGGGCATCGGCTTGACTGGAGGACGCGATGCCCGAAACCCAAAACCTGCTCACCTTTGCGGCGCTCGCGCTGGGCATGGTCCTGACGCCGGGGCCGAACATGATCTATCTGATCTCGCGTTCGATCAGTCAGGGACGGACCGCGGGTCTGATCTCGCTGGGCGGGATCGCGCTCGGCTTCGTCGCCTACATGTTGTGCGCCGCTTATGGGCTGACCGCACTGATCATGGCCGTGCCCTATGCCTATGACGCGATCCGCATCGCGGGCGCCGCCTATCTGCTGTGGCTGGCGTGGCAGGCGATCCGGCCGGGCGGGCGATCGAGCTTCGAGGTCAGGGACCTGCCTCAGGACGGCCCGGCACGGCTCTTCTCGATGGGGTTGTTCACCGCGCTGCTCAACCCAAAGATCGCGGTGATGTACCTCTCGCTGCTTCCGCAATTCATCGATCCGGCGAAGGGTAGCGTGCTGGGTCAGGCCGTCGTGCTGGGGTCGGTGCAGATCGCGACCAGCGTCGCGGTCAATACGGCGATCATCATCTCGGCCGCGTTCATCGCGAGTTTCCTCCAGCGCCGCCCCGGTTTCGCGCTGGTCCAGCGCTGGTTGATGGGAACCGTGCTGGCCGGGCTTGCGGTGCGGATGGCGACCGAGGCGCGGCGCTAGCCCTTGCCCGGCCTTCTCGACAGCCCGATGTCGAGATGTGCACCCGCATCGAGCAGCATTGTCTCTCCGGTGATAACCCGGCTGGCGGGATCGAGCAGGTTGACCACCGGCCCGGCGATATCCTCGGCATGCGCGGCCATCTGCATGGGCGTCTGGCCCGCGATGAACTTCTCGAACGCCTCGAACGCCTCCTGCGTCATCCGCTCGCTGAACCAGCCGGTGCCGACATAGCCGGGCGCGACCGCGTTGACGCGGATCGCAGGCGCAAGGACGCGGGCGAGGCTCTGCGTCATCGTCACCAGCGCGCCCTTTGACGCGGCATAGGCGACCGACGATCCGTTGCCAAACACCCCGGCGACCGATGCGATGTTGACCACCGCGCTCGCCGGCCCCTCGCGCATCGCCGGGGCACAGGCGCGGATCATCTGGAACGGCGCGACGGTGTTGAGCCGATAAATGTCGAGGAAATCATCGGCACTCAGCGCCTCCATATCCTCATGATTGGCGAACTTGGTCTTGCCCGAATTGTTGACCAGCAGGTCGATCCGCCCGAACGCCTCGACCGCGGCCTGTGCCAGCGCGCGGCATTGCGCATCGTCGGCGATGTCGGCCTGCACCGCGATCGATCCGTTGCCGACCTCTGCCGCCAACGCCTCGGCCGCGTCCTTGCTCGATGCATAGTTGATCACGCAGCGCACCCCACGCTCCGCCAGCCTGCGCACCACCGCCGCGCCGATCCCGGTTCCGCCGCCGGTGACGATCGCGACCATGCCGTCCATCGAACCGCTCATATCCGCTCCATGTCACATTTTCGAAGATCGCGTATGGCAGCCAATGGCGGTTTCGCCTAGCACCTCATCCGAATCGAGGAGAGAGCATGCAAACCGCCGCCGAAATCCTGTCCCAGCCCTTCGGTACCCTGTCCGATCTGATCGCCGCCCATGCACGCGAGCGCGGGGACAAGGCCGCGATCATTCATGGCGATGCCGGTCTCACCTATGCTCAGCTCGATGCGCGCATGGACGCGGTCGCGGCGGCGCTCCAGCGCGACGGCCTCAGCCCCGGACAGGCGGTGGCGATCGTCGGCGCGATGGGCCTCGACTATGCCGTGATTTTCCTCGGCGCGATCCGCGCGGGCGGCGCCCCGGCCCCGGTCGCCCCCTCCTCCACCGGCGACCAGATGGCGGCGATGATCGCCGACAGCGGCACCGGGGTTGTGTTCCTCGATGCCGATGCCGCCGCAACGCTCGGCGACCGCCCGGTTTCGGCGAAGCGGGTCGCGCTCGACGCGAGCGATGCGGGCATCGCGTTCGACGCCTGGCTCGGCGATGCGGCCACGCCCGCCCCGGCCGCGATCGCGCCCGAGGATCCGTTCAACATCATCTATTCCTCGGGCACCACAGGCACGCCCAAGGGGATCGTTCAGCCGCATGCGATGCGCTGGGCGCACATCGTGCACAATGCCGCCGCCGGGTTCGGCGATGCGGTGACGATGATCGCCACCCCGCTCTACTCGAACACCACGCTGGTCAGCTTCATCCCGACGCTCGGCTGGGGCGGCACCGCGGTGCTGCTCGGCAAGTTCGACGCGCGCGGCTTCCTCGAAGCGGCGGCGAAGCATCGCGGCACCCATGCGATGCTGGTCCCGGTGCAGTATCAGCGGATCATGGCTCAAGCGGATTTCGACAGCTTCGACCTCTCGTCCTTCCGGATCAAGACCTGCACCAGCGCCCCCTTCTCCCCCGCGCTCAAGGCCGATGTGCTGGCGCGCTGGCCGGGGATGCTGATCGAATATTACGGCATGACCGAGGGCGGCGGCACCTGTGTGCTGATGTGCAACATGTTCCCGAACAAGCTCCACACCGTCGGCATGCCGGTGCCCGGCCACGACATCCGCTTGATCGACGACGAGGGGCACGAGGTGCCGCAGGGCGAGATGGGCGAAGTGGTGGGCCGCAGCCCGGCGATGATGAGCGGCTATCACGGCCGCAAACAGGCCAGCGCCGACGCCGAATGGTTCGATGCCGACGGCAACCGCTATATCCGTCACGGCGATGTCGGCCGGTTCGACGCGGAGGGCTTCCTCACCCTCTTGGACCGCAAGAAGGACCTGATCATCTCCGGCGGGTTCAACATCTATCCCAGCGACATCGAAGCGGAGCTGGTCCGGCTCCCTGCCGTGCGCGACTGCGCGGTGGTCGGCGTGCCGTCCGAACAATGGGGGGAGACACCGGTCGGCTTCTACGTCCCCGCCGACGAAACCCCGGCCAGCGAAGTGCTGGCGGCAATCAACGCCGTGCTCGGCAAGACCCAACGGCTCGCCGCACTGCTCCCGATCGACGAACTGCCGCGCAGCGCGATCGGCAAGGTGCTCAAGCGCGAGCTGCGCGATCGCTATTTGGAGGTTGCGGTATGACCTCGCTCCCCGCCCTTCTGGTGCAGGCGCAGCGCAGCGATACAGGCTTCACCACCGAAATCCCGAACAATTGGCTCCAGGGCCGCACTGCCTATGGCGGGCTGTCGACCGCGCTGGCTCTGGCTGCCGCGAAGCAGATTGAGCCCGACCTGCCACCGCTCCGCTCGGCGCAGGTAGCGTTTGTCGGCCCGCTCTCCGGCCCCGTCACCGTCACCGCGACCAAGCTGCGCCGCGGGCGCAACGCTGCGTTCATTCAGGCGGATATCGTGTCCGAAGCCGGCCTCGGCCTGCGCACGACCTTCGTCTTCATGGCGCAGCTCCAGTCGGCGATCGACCATGACGTGACGGCCCCCTCGGACCACCGCCCCCCGCCCGCCGACGCGCCGCTCTACACCGGCCCGGCGGAGTTCTTCACCGGCAACTTCAACTTCTTCGACCTCAAGGCGCCCGGCGCCACCGAATGGCTGCGCTGGGGCCGGCTGATCGACCGCGAGGGGCTGGACCCCGAGGTCGAACTGATGGCGATGGGCGACGCACTGCCCCCCGCGGCGTTCAAGCTGTTCCAGAAGATGACGCCGCTCTCCTCGCTCACCTGGATCGTCAACATCCTCCAGCCCCGCGCCACGACGCGCGATGGCTGGTGGCTGCTCGAAGCGGAGACCGACCGGGCGCGGGACGGCTATTCCAGCCAGTCGATGCGCATGTCCAACGCCGATGGGGTGCGGGTGGCGGAGGGGATGCAAGGGGTGGCTATTTTCGGATAGGCCGCAGCAGAACCGGTCGGTCGGGAAGAGTCGCGTTACGTGCGTTGTATCTCACGCCATTAAGGCCATAGTTCCAGCGTTACATTCTCGGAGGCAGGGATGCCAAGTGGGTTGCTACGGACGGGATCCAGTCGCCACGCGGCGGAACTCGCGCGGTTGGGCTGGACGATCGAGTATCAGTTTTTCTCGGGCGAAGACGAGGAACCCTATGAAATTGGGCTGAGGTGGACCACTGTCGGCGATCCCCTTTATCCAAGTAATGACGTGAGCCTTTGGGCTACATCCGAAGGACCCCACCGCCTCGAAAGCGATCGGGAGATGAGGCACTAACGCGTCTTGCGCTGGCGACCGCTGGCCATCCGATAACCGCCCCGCTTGCAATGTTGGAATTGATTTGCTTGCGTCCTTTGGTGCTCAGCACCGCTCTTTGATTCAGTCGACCCCCACGGCAAAACGGCCCGGCCGAACCTCCCCCGACAAAGGCGACGAAGTTGACAGAATGAACCGCGTTCCGCGTAATTTCGTCAACTTCGCGGCGGCTTGCCGCCGACCGACGATTTCCGGAATCCACCCGATCGCGCAAGGTCGAACCCCGGGGCGACGGAGGCTGCACGGGGCGAGCCCCGATACAATTTGCGACACTTTCCTGTCTGGCTGACAAAGGACTGCGACAGCGGGCGTTCAGTAAGAGCATCACAGCGGCGCCCCCTGCCGCCCTCGACAGGAGCCCTGTGATGAAGACTCTTCTGACCGCCAGCGCGCTCGGCGCGATGCTGGTCGCCGGTGTTGCGATCGCGATGCAGAGCGAAACCCCCGACGCCGCCCCGAAAAAGCCGATCACCAAGGCCGAGATGCTTGCCCGCGCCGACGCGCGCTTCGACCGGATGGATACCAACAAGGACGGCCAGCTCGACGCCAATGAGCGCAAGGCCGGTAACGACGCCGCGCGCGCCGCGATCACGGAACGCAAGGGTGGCGAAATGGCCGACTTCATGCCCGGTGCCGGGCGTCGCGGCGGCATGGTCGGCGAAGGCATGCTCCAGCGCGTCGACACCAATGGCGACGGCCTGATCAGCAAGGCCGAGAACCGCGCCGCCGCCGAAGCCCGCTTTGCCCGGATGGACGCAAATGGCGATGGCACGATCGGCGCCGACGAGCGCGGCAAGGGACGGTGGAAGCGCGGTGGCGGACGCCGTGGCGGCGATGCCACCGAAGGCGCGCCCGGCCCGATGCATGGCGGCAAGCGCCACGGCATGAAGGCTGACGCCAATGGCGATGGCGTCATCACCCGCGCCGAGTTCGACACAAGCAACGCCGCGCGCTTCGCCGCGATGGACACGAACAAGGACGGCAAGATCGAGGCGTCCGAGTTGCCGCAGCGCGGTCGCCGCGGAATGACGCCGCCCCCTGCCCCCCAGGGCGAGTGACGTCGGTGTCGGGCGGGCTTTACGACCTCCTCCGTGCCGCCCGCCCGGCACTTTCCGAACCCGACGAATCTGCTACCCCGGCAGAGATGACCGCAGAAACTCCGCATTTGCTACTCGTCGACGACGAGCGATCGATCCGCGAACCGCTGGCCCAGTATCTGACGAAGCAGAATTTCCGTGTAACTCAGGTCGCCGATGCCGAGGCGGCGCGCGCGCGCCTGTCGGCCTATTCGATCGATCTGGTCGTGCTCGACATCATGATGCCGGGCGAAGATGGTCTCAGTCTTTGTCGCCATATCCGCGCGACCAGCGAGACCCCAGTGATCCTGCTGACTGCGAAGAGCGAAGAAACCGACCGGATCGTCGGGCTGGAAATGGGCGCCGACGACTATGTCGTGAAGCCCTTCAGCCCGCGCGAGCTGGCGGCGCGGATCAAGGTGGTGCTGCGCCGGATGCAGGCAGGCGGTACCCGCCAGCACGCGCCCGAAAGCGGCAGCTTCGCCTTTTCCGGCTGGGTGCTCAAGACCGGCGAGCGCGCGCTGGTCGACCGTCAGGGCGTGTCGGTGCCACTGTCGACGGGCGAGTACAACCTGCTGCTCGCGCTGGTAATGCGCCCGCGCGCGGTGCTGACGCGCGACCAGCTCCTCGACCTGACTCAGGGGCGCGAGGCGGCGGCATTCGACCGCGCGATCGACAATCAGGTCAGCCGGCTGCGCAAGAAGATCGAGCCGGACGCGAAGAACCCCACGCTCATCAAGACCGTATGGGGCGGCGGTTACACGCTGGCGAGCGACGTCACCCGGCTATGAGGCGCATCCCCCTTTGGCCCCGCAGCATGATGGGCCAGATGGCGCTGGTGGTCGCCATTGCGCTGTTCCTGGCGCAGGCGATCAATTTCGGCCTGGCGCTACGCGACCGCTCCAGCTTCCGGTTGGCGCAGGCGACCCGCCCCGTCGCGACCCGCGTCGCTGATGCGCTCGAACGCGAGGTGCAGACCGGCCGCCCGATCCCGCAGGATCGCGGGCGGGTTCGCCGGGCCGCCAGCAACCCCATCCCACCCTACCTGTCCCGCCGGCCCGAGGTGCAGGAGGAACTGCGCCGCCAGCTGTCGGAACAGGGAGTGACGGCGGGTCGCATCGACACTGGCCTGCGCCCGGAGTCCGACGAGCCCCTGCCATTCGCGGAGCGTCGCCGCGTGCGCGACAGACAACCCGGACCGACGCTGCTGATCGCGATCGAGCTGCCGGGCAAGGGCTGGGTGACGACCATCGCCCCCTGGCCGGGCAATCCGCGCCGGCTGTTCTGGCTGCTCGCGGGCCAGACGCTCATCCTCTACGTCATCATGCTGCTGCCGGTGTTGTGGGCGACCCGGCGGATCTCGCGGCCGCTGCATGCCCTGGCAGCATCCGCACGCCGCTTCCGGCCCGGGGTCGAGGCCGAGCCGGTCGAAGAGACCGGCCCCAGTGACGTACGCGCGGTGATCGGCGCCTATAACGCACTCGGCCAGCGCGTGACGGCAATGCTGGACGAAAAGGACCAGATGCTCGGCGCGATCGGGCACGACCTGCGCACCCCCCTCGCCGCGCTGCGCGTGCGGATCGAATCGGTCGATGACGACGAAGATCGCGCGCGGATGGCCGACACGATCGATGAGATGAACCGCACGCTCGACGATATCCTGTCGCTGGCGCGCCTTGGCCGCCCGAGCGAACCGCCGACCGAGACCGACCTGTCCGCGCTGATCGACGCGGTGGTCGACGACTTCCGCGAGCTCGGCCACGCCGTCGGTTATGAGGACGGCCAGCGGCTGATCGTCCGCCTGCGGCCCGCGCTGATGCGCCGCGCGGTGCGCAATTTGATTGAGAATGCCGTCAAATATGGCGGCGGCGGTGAGGTGACGCTGTCATCCGATGCGGCAACCGTGCGAATCGAGGTTGCCGATCGCGGCCCCGGCATTCCCGCGGAGCAGGTCGCTGCGGTATTCGACCCCTTCACCCGACTCGACCCCTCGCGCAACCGCACCACCGGCGGGGTCGGTCTGGGGCTGACGCTCGCCCGCGCGATCGTGCGTGAGGCAGGCGGCGACATCGCGCTGGCCAATCGCGAGGGCGGCGGACTTTCCGCGGCGATCGCGCTGCCCCGACGGTGACTCAGTCCACGCCGGACGATATGCAGCAACGCATGAACGAAACTCCTGCGGAAAAGGCCGAAGCCCGCGCGATCCGCCGACGCTGGCTGACAATCGGTGAGATCGTGGCGGTGGCGGGCGTGATCATCGCCGGGGTGTCGCTCTGGGTAAGCTGGGCGGACAAGCGTAATGAGGCGAGCCAGAAGGCCGTCGAGGCCAGCAAGGCGAAGGCCGCCGAAACCCGACTCGACCTGCGTGCGAGCGTGGAAGGCGGACGTCAGGTCGTGCTGAGCGACCCGGCTCACGAAATTCTCGACACTGTAGTCGCATTTCCCAAGGCGCTTGGCGTTGGGGAGCAGGCACCGGTGCTGCCGCGAATCGAATCGAGCTGGTTCAGCGGCGCGGTGCTCGCGGCCACCGACAAAGGCGCAGACGAGCGCGAGGGGCGACTGCCGGTGCTGGTGACGGTGAGCTATCGTGCGGGTGATGCAACGAAGCAGGACCGCGCGATCGTCGAACTGGTATGGCGGACCAATGGCCGGATGCTCGCGGGCCGCGAGTTGCGGATCGAGGCGGCGCGGGTCCGTGAGCGCGGAGGCAATCGGGCACGGATCGACGCGCTCTGGGCTCAGGAAGCCGCGCGGCTGGGAACGAAGTAGACGGCCAAAAAGAAAGGCCCCTCCCCACAGCGGGGAGAGGCCTGTCCTTGTCCTTCAGGCCTGCGCCCGAAATCAGCCGACCAGTTCTTCCGGCTTGAAGAAATAGGCGATCTCGATCGCCGCATTCTCGTCCGAGTCCGAACCATGAACCGAGTTCGCCTCGATCGATTCGGCCAGTTCCTTGCGGATCGTGCCGGCGTCGGCGTTCTCAGGGTTCGTTGCGCCCATGATGTCGCGGTTGCGCTGCACGGCGTTCTCGCCTTCCAGCACCTGCACGACCACCGGACCCGAGATCATGAACTCGACCAGGTCGTTGAAGAAGGGACGCTCGCGGTGAACGCCGTAGAAGCCCTCGGCCTGCTCGCGGGTCATCTGGATGCGCTTGGAGGCAACGACGCGCAGGCCCGCTTCCTCCAGCATCTTGGTGACCGCGCCGGTCAGGTTGCGGCGGGTGGCATCGGGCTTGATGATCGAAAAGGTCCGGTTCGCGGCCATGGCCGTGCGGCTCCTGTCATTAGGGGTGGGGATTGCGCGCGCCTCTAGCCGGGCTTGGGCCGCGCCGCAAGGTGGGTGCGCTCAGGGCTTGTCCGAAACCCTGATCAGCTCGAGCACGTTACCGGGCGCCGTCTCTGCGACAAGGGACGCGCGCAACTGCCCCAGGAGCGCTGTTCGGTCTCGAAAAATGCATTGTGCGCCCGAATTAGGGTCGCGCGAGACATAGCCGCCGCCCGCCTCAACCGCGCTCCGCACCGCAGACGAACAGGGCAGGATGACCAGCCTCGCGGGCGAAGGGCGCGTGTCCAGCAGGATGTAACTTACATCATGGCGCGGCTCGCCGCGGCGGCGGCGTTCGATCTGCAGCACGAACCGGTCGGCATGGGCCGGGTCGAGCGGCACGGCGAGGACGCGCAAGTCGACGCGCTCGGCATCATCAGAGCCACCGCTGGTGACCAGCAGTGAATTGTCCGCCTGACGGCGCACCGTCATTACCTCGTCGCCCGGCTTCTCCACCGGATAGGGGCCGCCCGGCGCGATCGGCTCTCGCGCATAATAGGTGCCGTCGGCGATGACGGACACGGCATCGCGCGCATCGAACAACGGCGGACCCGACCAGCAGCCGGACAGGATGAGCGACATAGCGAGAGCCGCGAAGCGCCGCACCTCAGCGCTCCTTGACCGATACCGCGATCCCGGGATTCTCGTCGGTCACCGAAGTATCTAACACCGGATCGCCCCCGCCTTTCAGGTAGGCCCAGCGGTAGCGCAGCCGATCCGGCCCGGCATCGACAATGGTCAGCACGATGTCGGAGATCACGACGCGACGCGCCGCACGCGGCGCATCCTCGAACTGGCTGAAGGCAGGATTGACCAGATCGGCGATCGAATAGCCTCGCCGTTCAAACCGCATCCTGCCCTTGACGATTCCGGCATAGGCGATGTCGTAGATTTTCCCGGACTCGATCGGGTCGTGGCGCGCCGGATCAACAGGTCCGTCGCTATGGCCATATTCGCGTGGGGGTATCAGCGCCTCCCCGACACGGACAACAAGCAAATCGCCGGGTTCCGGCGCGTTCGCCTCTCGTGCATCAGCGACCGTGGTAATCATCATGGCGGCCAGCGCGAGGGGCCAAAGCGAATGCCTCATGCCGCCTGCCCCCAGCGCCCGTTCTCGTCCTGCTTCCAGTAGCGGCGCTCGACGCCCTCGCGGTCTGCCAGCCGCTTCCACGCCGCGCGCGCCTCAGCGATCTTGTCCCCGTCGAAAAAATGGAACGCGCGGTCGAACTCGAGCGCCGCATCGCGCCATTCACCGTCGATCATCGCGACGAAACGCGCACCATTGGCAGGAGCGACCTCGCCCGCAATCAGCACCGGCTGGACGCTGTCGTTCCCTGCCCCTGCCTGTGCATGCGGCAGGAAGCTTTCGACCTGCCAGGTCCAGAGCGACCCGTCGATCCGCTGGCGCTGGTGTTCGTCAGCGGAGACGATCAACAACCGCTGGCCGCTCTCCACCACCTTCACCGCGATGCCGGGGAGCGCACGCTCCAGCGGCGTCACGGTGAGATGGTAGAAATCGACCTGCACAAGTCCTCCAGCGCCTTCAGGCGTCGCGCATCAGGCGCAAAGAATGTCCTGCCAGAACTCGCAAAGACGATTTCCCGCGCAGTTGGTCTGACACAGGCTCTGGTCCGCTGAGGCTGGCGGCGCGGGCATGGCCACGGGCGTAAGCGCAATCAACAACGCGGCGGCACTGATCTGCAAAACCGTCATCTGACTTCCCCTCTGGCGAATGCCGGCAAGCGCCGGCGGCCGAAGACTATCGATGCGTTCGCGTCCGTCAACGTCCGGCACACCGTCCCATGCGATCATGGAACGGCGCGTCAGACGCCTTCTCAGCGCTCGAAATTGTCGCGAACGAAGCGGTCGAGCAGCTTGACGCCGTAGCCAGTCGCACCCTTGTCATAGGTGCTGCCCGGCTTGTCTGCCCAGACCATCCCGGCGATGTCGAGATGTGCCCAGCGCACGCCTTCGTCGACGAAACGCTGGATGAACTGCGCCGCCGTGATCGATCCGGCGCCGCGCGGCCCGACATTCTTCATGTCCGCGATCGGGCTGTCGATCAGCTTGTTATAGGCGTCGCCGAGCGGGAAGCGCCACAGCAGGTCGCCGGTTGCACGGCCCGCAGCAAGCAACTCGTCGGCAAGCCCGTCGTCATTGGCGAACAGGCCGCCATGCTCGCTGCCCAGGCTGATGATCATCGCACCGGTCAGCGTCGCGAGATCGACGATGGTCTTGGGCTTGTGGACCTGCTGGACCCAGGTGATCGCATCGCACAGCACCAGCCGCCCTTCGGCGTCGGTGTTGATGACCTCAATCGTCTGGCCCGACATCGATGTGACGACATCGCCCGGGCGCTGGGCGTTACCGTCGGGCATGTTCTCCGCGAGCGCACACACGCCGATGACATTCGCCTTCGCCTTGCGCGTGGCGAGCGCCTTCATCGCGCCCACGACGGCGCCGGCGCCGCCCATGTCCCACTTCATGTCTTCCATGCCCGCGGCAGGCTTGATCGAGATGCCCCCGGTGTCGAAGGTGACGCCCTTACCGACCAGCGCGACGTCGATGTCACCCGATCCCCTGCCGTTCCAGCGCATCGCCAGCAGCCGGCCTTCGCGGACAGAGCCCTGCGCAACGCCCAGCAGCGCGCCCATGCCGAGCTTCGCCATCGCCGCGGTGTCGAGCACCTCGATCTCGATGCCGAGCTCGGTGAGGTGACGGCAGCGTTCGACGAAGCTCTCGGGATAGACGATGTTGGGCGGATCGGAGACGAGACCGCGGGTCAGGTCCAACCCGTCGATGATCGCCGCCTGATCCTTCCACGCATCCTCGCTGCCATCTGGCGCGCCGACAAGGACGATCGCGTCGAGCGTCGGCTTCTGCTTATCGGTCAGCCGGGTACGATAGACGTCGTGGCGCCAGCCGCGCTGTACCGCCGCCGAAGCCAGACGCGCCGTCGCACGGGCCGAAGGTGCACCGCCGAGGCTGCCGAAATCGACGGCAATCGTCGTAACGCCGGAGGTCAGGAAGCGCGCGGTCAATGCGCCGCCCGCGCGCTCGTAATCCGCCTCGCTCCCCGCGCCGACGCCGAGCAGCAGGATGCGGTTTGCACCCTCGGCTCCGGGCACGAAAATCTCGACGATCGAGCCCGCTTCACCCTCGAACCGACCCGCCTTCGCCGCGCCGCGCGCGAGCGCCAGCGTCGCGTCGTCCAGCACCCCGGCGGGCACACGATCGAGGCCGTCCTTCTCGACCGGCAGAGCGATCACGCCCGCATCAACGGGACGGGCGGCGAAAAATGTTACGCGCATGAAGCTTCCTGTTCCTGTGGATCGTTGTGGTTTTGCGGTCTCTCTAGGCCAGTGCGCGGCGAACGGCAAAGGCCAGCTTCCCCTAGCGATTGCGAAGCCGGGCGCTGGGTGCAATAGGGTTGGCGGGTAAGCGCGCAACGGGCGCGGATGCCGGGTCGGTGTAAAAGGGGTTTGGTTCGGACGTGACGCGCAAGGCTCTGCTACTCGCCGGGATTCTGCCGCTCGCGCTGTGCGTCGCACCCGCCGTCGCGGCGCAGGACCTGCAGGATCGGCCGGTCGATCCGCCACCGCCGTCGGAAACACCGCTGCCGGGTGACCCCGACCAGATTCAGTTCTCTGCCGACCTCGCCGAGTATGACTCGGAAGGTGACGTCGTAACGGTGAGCGGCGACGTGCGGTTGTTCCGCGACGGCAACCGGCTGCGCGGCGACAAGGTGACGTGGAATCGCAAGACCGGACAGGTCGTTGCGACCGGCAATATCGCCGTGACCAATCCCGAGGGCGACACCGCCTATGGCGACAAGATCGAGCTGACCGATTCGCTCAAGGACGGCGCGATCGACAATATGCTCGTCGTGCTTGAGCAGGGCGGGCGTCTCGCCGCCGAACGCGGCACGCGCGATGCCAATGGCGTCATCAATGTCGAGCGTGCGGCGTACACCCCTTGCGCAGTGGTCGATGCCAGCAACTGCCCCAAGGAGCCGTCGTGGAAGATCACCGCGGTGCGGGTGGTCTATGATCCGGCGAAGAAGCGGATGCGCTATCAGGGCGCGCGCGTCTCGCTGTTCGGATTTGCGACGCTGCCGCTGCCGGCCTTCTCGCATTCGGTTGGCGCCGGCAACGCCAGCGGCCTGCTTGCCCCCTCCATCCGTCTCGACGCGGTGAACGGGTTCGAGGTCGCCCTGCCCTATTATTTCACCTTGGGCCCCAATCGCGACGTCACCGTCACCCCGCATATTTTCACCAGGACGCTGCCGATGGTCCAGGCGGAGTACCGCCAGCTGACCGGCAATGGCGCATTCCGCGTGTCCGGTTATGGCACCTACAGCCGCCGCAGCGACGACTTCGTCTCGCCGACGCTCTCGGTACCGAACAAATACGCGTTCCGCGGCTATCTCGACGCGGCGGGACGCTTCCAGCTCGACCCTAATTGGAGCGTGAGCGGATCGCTGCGCGTCGCAAGTGACCGCACCTTCCTGCGCCGCTACGACATCTCCAGCGACGACCGGCTGCGCAGCAATATCCGGATCGAGCGGATCGACCGCAATTCGCTGCTCAGCATCAACGGGTGGGCGGTGCAGACGCTGCGTCTTGGCGAGAGCCAAGGCCTTCAGCCGATCGCGTTGCCCGAGATCGACTATCGCCTGCGCTTCGGTCAGTCGCTGCTTGAGGGTGGACGATTCGAGCTTCAGCTCAACAGTCTCGCGATCGGCCGGTCGAGCGGGCAGGATACACAGCGCGCCTTCGCTTCTCTGCGGTACGACCTGCGCAAGCTCACCGCCTGGGGTCAGGAGGTTACGTTGACCGCCTATGGCCGCGGAGACCTCTACAATACTGACGATGTCGCGGCGACCAGCCAGATCACCTATCGCGGACTCGAGGGGTTTCGCGGCCGCGCGATCGGTGCGCTCGCGCTCGACATCAAATGGCCGCTGATCGGCGAAGCGTTCGGTGGGGTGCAGCGGATCACCCCCCGCTTCCAGGTGGTCGCAGCACCCAGGCTCGAGAATTTCGACATCCCGAATGAGGACGCGCGTTCGGTCGACCTCGAAGATTCGAACCTGTTCGCGCTTAACCGCTTCCCCGGCTACGACCGGTTCGAGGATTCGACGCGCTTCACCTTCGGGCTGGATTACGCGCTCTACCTGCCAGGCCTGTCAGTCGAAGCGAATATCGGCCAGAGCTACCGCCTCGATTCGCGGCCGACCATCCTGCCCGACGGCACCGGGCTGACCGACCGCCTCTCCGACATCGTCGGACGAACGGTGGTGCGCTACAAGGACTTCCTATCCTTCACGCACCGCTACCGGCTCGACAAGGACAATCTCGCGATCCGCCGCAACGAGATCGACGCGACGGTCGGTTCACGCGACACCTTTGCAACGATCGGCTATCTCCGGCTCAACCGGAACGTGGATTTCGCGCTTGAGGATCTGCAGGACCGCGAGGAAGCGCGGGTCGGCGCGCGGGTGAAGGTCACGCGCTTCTGGTCGGTGTTCGGCTCGGCGGTCATCGACCTTACCAACGCTGAGGAAGATTCTGCCTCGCTCGGCAACGGATTCGAACCGATCCGCCACCGTCTGGGCGTCGAATATGAAGACGACTGCCTGCGCCTTGGCGTCACCTGGAAGCGTGACTACCAGACGAGCGGTGACGCCCGGCGCGGCAACAGCTACCTCTTGACGCTGGCGCTCAAGAATTTGGGGCGTTAGGTTAAATCTCGACACCAGTCCGGCACACGGAGCGTGGGAGCGGGCTGGTGCCGTCACTAAAATCATGTAAGCCCCAGTTCAGGCACAATTGGCGATTAAACGCCGCATTCCCCCACGGGAACAGGTTTCAGGTACAGGTGAAGATGACTTCGAAGGTCGTATATTTCTGCCGGTCGGCAGCTCTGATCCTTGGCATCGCGGGAAGCGCCGCAATCGCTGCGCAGCAGGCGACCGAGACGCCGCCGTCCAGCGCCGCCAACCTCGATCTGCCCAAGGAAATCCAGCTTCTGGGCAAGCCCGATCCCAACGTCCGCAAGCCGACTGCGCTTGTGAACGGGTATGTGATCACCCGCACCGACATCGACCAGCGCTTCGCGCTGTTCGTTGCGCTCAACCAGCTCAAGCTGACCGCTGAGGAGCAGGATCGGTTGCGTCTCCAGGTGCTTCGCCTGCTGACCGACGAAACGATCCAGATCCAGGAAGCCAAGTCGAACGATATCACGATCGGCGCCGATCAGATCGACCGCAGTTTTGCCTCGATCGCCAGCCGCTATCAGCGCACCCCTGACCAGATGCGTGCATGGCTGCGCGAGATCGGTGCGTCGGAGCGTTCCTTCAAACGTCAGATCGAGGGTGAAATCGCCTGGCAACGGGTCATCCAGCGCAAGGTCGGCGCCTTCATCAACGTCGGCGACGAAGAGGTGAAGTCGATCATCGACCGGCTGGAGGAAGCCAAGGGAACCGACGAGTTCCACCTGCGCGAGATTTACATCTCCGCCACGCCCGAACGGCAGGGCGAAGTATTCCAGTCGATGCAGCAGATGATCCAGCAGATGCAGCAGGGTCGTCCCTTCGAATATTTCGCGCGCTTCTCGGAAGCGACGACCGCGGCGCAGGGCGGCGATCTGGGATGGGTGCGTGCCGGTATGCTTCCTGCACAGCTGTCGCAGGCCGCGCAGCAGATGCAGGTGGGTCAGGTTGCCGGTCCGATCGAAGTCCCGGGCGGCTTTTCGGTCCTCTATCTCGTCGACAAGCGCCAGGTGCTGATGGCCGACCCGCGCGACGCCAAGCTCAGCCTGCGCCAGCTCACCGTCAAATTCCCGGCTGGAACCAGCCAGGCGCAGGCACAGGCCAAAGCGTCGGAGTTCGCCACGGTGCTGCGCTCGACCGCCGGCTGCGGCGCAGTGGGCAAGGCCGCCGAGACGCTGGGCGCGGAGGTCGTGGACAATGAAGCGGTGCGCGCGCGCGATCTGCCGCCGCAGCTGCAGGACATCGTCCTCAAGCTCCAGGTCGGTGAGGCGACCCCGCCCTTCGGCTCGCCCGAAGAGGGCGTGCGCGCATTGGTACTGTGCGGCCGCGATGACCCCAAAACCGCATCGCTGCCCAGCGCTGAAGAGATCCGCAACGGGATCGAGGAAACGCGCACGAACCTGCGCGCGCAGCGTTACCTTCGCGATCTGCGCCGCGACGCCATCATCGACTATCGCTGAGCCATGAGCATCCCGGTCCGCCCCCTTGCGGTCGCCTTGGGCGATCCTGCCGGGATCGGACCGGAGATCGTTGCCAAGGCGTGGCGGGATCGCGAGCTTCAGGCACTGCCGGTCTTCTTCGCCGTCGGTGACCCGCGTTCGATCGCGGCGGTATGGGACGGGCCCGTTGCGACAATCGCAAACCCGGACGAGGCCCGCGCCCTATTCGATGAAGCTCTGCCCGTGCTTGCCGTCGCCGGTTCCGGGGAGATCATTCCCGGCCAGCCCGACGATGCCGGCGCCCGCTGCGCGCTCGACAGCCTTGAGCTGGCCACCGGCCTGACGCGATCGGGTGCCGCGGGCGCGCTGGTGACGGGGCCGGTGTCCAAGGCACAGCTCTATCGCATCGGCTTCACGCACCCCGGGCAAACCGAGTTCGTCGCCGAACGCTGCGGTATCTCACCGGAAAATGCGGTGATGATGCTCGCCGGACCGACGCTGCGCGTGGTGCCGGTGACGACGCATATCCCGCTTGCCGCTGTGCCGCAGGCGATCTCGATCGAGCTGATCGTCGCCAAGGCGCGAGTGACGGCACGGGGCCTGTCGCGCAATTTCGGGATCGACGCGCCGCGGCTCGCCTTTGCCGGCCTCAACCCGCATGCCGGCGAAGGCGGCGCCATCGGGCGCGAGGAGATCGATATTCTTGAGCCCGCGATCCGCCAGTTGCAGGCCGAAGAGATCGACGCGGTCGGGCCGCTTGCCGCGGACACGATGTTCCACGCCCGCGCCCGCGCCACCTATGACGCCGCGATCTGCGCCTATCACGATCAGGCGCTGGTGGCACTCAAGACGCTGCATTTCGACGAGGGTGTCAACATGACGCTTGGGCTGCCGATCGTGCGCACCTCGCCCGACCACGGCACTGCGTTCGGGATCGCCGGGCAGGATCTCGCCGAACCGAGTGCCATGGTCGCAGCGATCCGCATGGCTGGCCAAGCGGCAGAGAAACGGGCACTGGCAGAGGCGTGACCGCCCTTCCCCCGCTTCGTGAAGTCATCCGCAACCATGGGCTGAGCGCCAGCAAGGCGCTGGGGCAGAATTTCCTGTTCGATTCGCAGCTGCTAGACCGGATCGCGCGGGTGCCTGGCGATCTGAACGGGCAGGAAGTGTTCGAAGTCGGCCCGGGTCCCGGTGGGCTGACCCGCGCCCTGCTGCAAGCCGGCGCAAAGGTGACGGCGGTGGAACGCGACCGGCGCTGCATCCCGGCGCTGGCCGAACTGGGCGAGGCATTTCCGGGCAAGCTCCACGTGATCGAGGGCGATGCGCTGGAAGTTGATGCTCCGGGGCTGTTCGACGGCAAGCCGCATATCGCGTCGAACCTGCCCTACAATGTCGGGACTGCGCTGACCGTCGGCTGGCTGTCGGCCGCGTGGCAGCCATGGTGGGCAAGCCTGACGCTGATGTTTCAGAAGGAAGTCGCCGAGCGCATCGTCGCCGCACCCGGGACTGGCGCCTATGGGCGGCTGGCGGTGCTCGCCCAATGGCGGAGCAGCGCGAAGATCGCGATGCCCGTCCACCGCTCTGCCTTCACGCCGCCGCCCAAGGTGATGTCAGCGGTGGTGCACATCGTGCCGGGCGACGAGCCGCCGGGCGTCAGGCTCGCGGTGCTCGAGAAACTGACCGCAGCGGCGTTCGGACAGCGGCGCAAGATGCTGCGCCAGAGCCTGAGGGCCGTGCCGGGCGCGGTGGAGACTGCCGAAAGGCTGGGAATCGATCCCACACGACGCGCCGAGACCGTTAGCGTAGACGAATTCGTCGCGCTCGCCCGCGCGCTTTCAGCCTGACCCGCTAGTTCTTCTTCTCTTCCGGCTTGGCCGCGGGCACCGCCTGCGCGGTCGCGGTCGCGGGCGGGCCCTTGGCGATCGCGGCGGCGAGCTGGGTCGCTTCCGCACAGCCATTGCCGCACAACGTCTTCACCCGTGCCAGATTCTCCTTGGCACGCTCGACAGCGCCCTTCTGCACCATCGCTTCGCCCTGCCCGCGCAGTGCGACGACGTCGTTCGGCTCGAGTGTCAGCGCTTCGCGGTAAAAACGGATCGACTTGCCCGGCAGGCCTTGGGTCCGCGCGATCTCCGCCAGCACGATAAAGGCCTGGCGGTTGCGCGGATCGACCGCGAGCGCGCTTTCGATCAGGTCGTTCGCGCCATCGAGATTGCCGGCCGCCCGCGCCGCCTTGCCGCGTTCGAGGAGTGCCACCGAGCGCGCATCGATCTGATCGTCGGCACGCTGGCCATAGAGCGAGGTCGAGACGCTGAGCAGCGCGAGCGCGGCGGCGGCAGACACCAAAGTGATACGCATCAGGGACTCCGGACGTGGAAACCGCAGGGCTATCATGGGCGCCGCAGCTTCGCGACAAAAAAGCCGTCGGTCGAATGGGACAGCGGGGTAAGGCGCATCCCCGGTCCATGCGGGGTTCCCAGGGCAAGCGCAAGCGGCGCAGCGGTCCAGCCGGAATGGCGCGCAAGGAAGGCTTCCACTTGCCCTGCCCCCTCGGCATCGAGCAGCGAGCAGACGATGTGGACGAGCGCACCACCGGGTTTGACCAGCCCGGCGCCGATGTCGAGGAGCCGCGCCTGCGTCTCGACCAGCCTGCCGAGCCGCGCGGGGGTAAGCCGCCAGCGCGCCTCCGGGTTGCGGCGCCAGGTGCCGGTGCCAGAGCAGGGCGCGTCGATCAGGACCACATCCGCCGTTGTCATCCAGTCGGCAAGCGGTTCAGCCTCGTGCCCGGGATTGAGCAGCCGCGTCTCAACGATCGATACCCCTGCCCGCTCAGCACGCGGCATCAGCCGGGACAGGCGGGGCCGGTCGGTATCGCTGGCGAGCAAAGCTCCGGAATTCTCCATCGCCGCGGCGAGCGCCAGCGTCTTGCCGCCGCCGCCCGCACACAGATCCACCACCCGCACCCCAGCCTGTACGCCGGCAGCGAGCGCGACGATCTGGCTGCCCGCGTCCTGCACTTCGATCCAGCCGTCGATATAGGGTTGGGTCTTCTCGACCGAGGTATCGGATGGGAGACGCAGCGCGGCGTCGAGCCCGTCGACCGGCACCGCCTCAGGCAAGGCGGCGCGGACCTGTGCGACGCTGGCCTTGAGCGTGTTGACGCGCAGGTCAAGAGAGGCGCGCCCGAGCAGGGCAGCAGCCTGATCGGCATCGATACCCGACGCCGCGAGCGCAGCCATCAGCCATTCCGGCGCGACGCCGGGCTGAGCCGCAGCTTCATCCGCTCCGATCGCCGCCGGGCCATAGGACGAACCGTCGAACGTATCCGCGAGCACCGCGTCCCCTTCCGCCAGTGCCAGCAGCGCTGCCCGGCCACTGTCCGGGCGCTCCCCGCACAGCCGGATCGCATCGTAAATCAGCCCACGAATCGCGCGCCGGTCCTTCGACCCGGCATAGCGGCGCGCGGCGAACCCACGCTGGATCAGGACATCGGCGGAGGCGCCACCATCACGTGCCGCAACGATGATCTGATCGAGCAGCTCGATTGCTGCCTGTGTCCGAGCCGCGGGAGTCATATGCGCAGCTCCGTCGCAAGTTGACAAAGTTGACACAATACATGTGTTTTGGCGGCATCGATGGCGCGGGGAGCGTAAGGCATCGGCAGGGGGAATTCAGATCGCATCGCCAGACCGGCAAAGCAGATGGGTTCCAACATTGGAAGGGGAAAGCATGGGACACGCAGCAATCCGGCCGATGATACCGCGCGATCCGCACGAACCGCACCGCGCCGCCACTCCGCTGGAGCTGCTGTTCGATCTGGTCACCGTGATCGCCATCGCGGCGGCCGCGGCATCGCTGCACCATGGCATCGCAGCCGATCATGCGGGCGAAGGGATCGTCCGCTACCTGTTCACCTTCTTCGCGATCTGGTGGGCGTGGATGAACTTCACCTGGTTCGCCTCCGCCTATGACAATGACGACGCTCCGACCCGGCTGCTGACGATGGTGATCATGGCCGGAGCGCTGCTGATCGCCGCGGGCATCGAGCGGTTTTCCGCGCATCTCGACATCAGTCTGGTGGTGGCCGGCTATGCCATCATGCGCGTAGCGATGATCGCGCTGTGGCTACGGGCGGCGTGGCACGATCCGGCGCGGCGAGCCTGCGCATTGCGCTATGCCGCCGGAATCGCGATCGCGCAGGCCTATTGGATCGGCCTCTATCTGCTCGGCGATCCGCACGCCCCCGCATTCATCGCGCTGATCCTGCTCGGCTGGGTTATCGAGCTCGCGGTTCCAGCCATCGCGGAGCGAACAAACACCACGCCGTGGCACCGGCACCATATCGTCGAGCGCTATAGCCTGCTGACGATCATCGTACTCGGCGAGGTGCTGCTCGCTGCGACGCTCGCGCTTGAGAAGGCATGGGACGGCAGCTTCGACGTGCGGCTGGTGCACACCGCGATGTCCGCGCTCGTCATTACCTTTGCGATGTGGTGGCTCTATTTCGCGCGCGAGCCGCAGCTTTCGAGCAGCCGGCTGAGCCGTGCCCTTCAATGGGGCTATGGCCATATGTTCGTCTTCGCATCGGGCGCGGCGGTAGGCGCAGGGTTCGCGGTGCTGGTCGAAATCCTCACCGGTCATTCGAAGATCGGGATACAGGCCGGGGATCTGGCGGTTGCGATCCCGCTTGGCATCTACTTCCTCGCGCTATGGCTGGTGCGCGACCGGTTCGAGCTGAATGGCGCGGCGCGATGGGTGCTGCCGGTATTCGCCGCCGCGGTGATCGCTCTGCCCTTTGCCTTCCCCGCGCTGGAGGCGATTGCAGCGCTGGCGGTGGCGGCGGTGGCAATCCGCGCCACACTTGCCGCGCGTGGCGTCAACGCGGCAGCGCCTGCCGCTTGAAATCATACTCGATGCGGATACGGACCCACTCGCCGACCTTGTACTGGCCCCCGAGCCGCGGCGGACGGACCTGGAACTGCCAGGCGGCGGCAAGAACCGCACGGGCGATGTTCGACCCGTCCGGATATTCGTCGAGCTTCACGCAATCCTCGACCCGGAAATCGGGGACGGTACGGCACGCGATCGTCGCCCAGCCCGGCCCGCGCGCGGTGGAGAGATAGCCTAAGAGCTCGCTGTCATAGGGCTCGCGATACCAGCGCTCGGCATAGAGCGCCTCACCCCCCGGCCCCCGCCCCGCCACCCGCGGCGTATCGCCGGGCAGGCTGGCAAGGTTGGGCGGCCCCGCAGCACGACCACGCGGCGCCGCGGGCGCTGCGCCGCGTGGAAGCGACGCAATGTCGGGAATCCGGTTGAGCGGGATGTTGAGGATCGCGGGAGGCTCCGGCTTCACCTCCGCCACCGGATCGGGAACCGACGCAGTCGGGCTAGGTGGGGCCTGGACCGATATTGGCGTGGGCTTCGCGACGGAACTCGCAGCCGGTGCGGCTTCTTTGGCCGGCGGCGGAGGCGGGGGCGGCGCGGTGAACACCGTCAGGTCCGAGGCCCGTTCTCGACGCGGCATCAGCTTTGGCGCGAGGCTGAACAGCAGCAGCACGACCACCAGCCCTTCGATCAGCAGCGCGAACGCGATGCCGCCGGCCCGCGGCCCAAGGCGCTCGCGGAGCCGATCAAACGACGATGGTGCAGGAGGGACTGGCTGGGACAATGAACCTCGGGAGACTGGGACAGAGCGTGGCTAGGACGGCTTTGCGACTAAAACATGTCGGAGTCAGCGCAACCGTTCCGCAAGGAAATCGACAAAGACGCGGACCCGGGCCGGTGTATTCGCTCCCCCGACGAACACGGCGTGGATCACCTCGATATCGCCGGGATTGAATTCCTCAAGGATCGGCACAAGTCGGCCGTCGGCGAGCTCATCCGCGACGCTGAATGCGCCGACGCGGGTGATACCGACCCCGGCCGCCGCGAGTTGGCCCAGCGTCTCGCCATTGTTGGCCTCGATACTGCCGCTTACCGTGAGTGCGTCGTCGCGGCCTTCACACCGGAAGGGCCAGACCGGTTCGGCACGGCGGAAGTTGAAGTTGAGGCAATTATGGTCGTGCAGGTCCGTGGGCACGCGCGGGGTGCCGTACAGCGCGAGATAGTCAGGCGACGCGACGATCACCCGGCCATTCTCGCCCAGCTTGCGCGCGGTGAGGCCACTGTCGGCGAGCGGGCCGAAGCGAATCGCGACATCCGCCTGCCCCGCCGCGACATCGACGATCGAATCGCTCAGGCTGATATCGACGAGGATGTGCGGATAGAGGCGCGCAAACTCGCCGAGCAACGGAACGATGCACAGCCGTCCGTGCGACAGCGCCGCGCTGACCCGCAACCGGCCACGCGGTGCGCCCTGATCGGCGATCGCCTGTTCGGCGTCGTCCAGATCGGTGAGGATGCGGCGTGCGGCACTCAGATAGGCCTGCCCTTCCGCAGTGAGCGTGAGCGCACGCGTAGTACGCAACAGCAGGCGGACACCTAGTCGCGCCTCGATCCGGTCGACGGTGCGGCTGACCGCTGAGGGAGTCAGGCCGAGCAGGCGCCCCGCAGCGGAAAAGCTGCCGTGCGTGGCCACCGCGGCAAAGACCTCAAGCGATCGGGCGCGGTCGGCGCCGGATTCCATCTTTGCGTCCATTGCAAAAATCCTTCGCTTTTGCGTGCCCTACAAGGGCCGGAGCACGCCGTCCATCTGTGCGTCGAACGCTATCAGGGAGTGCATGATGGAATATCGGCAATTGGGAGCTTCGGGCCTGCGCGTACCCGCACTGAGCTTTGGTGCAGCGACCTTTGGCGGCACCGGGCCGCTGTTCAGCGCGTGGGGCACCAGCGATGCGGCGGAGGCGCGGCGGCTGGTCGACATCTGCCTTGAGGCCGGGGTCAATCTGTTCGACACCGCTGATGTCTATTCGAACGGCGCGTCCGAGGAAGTGTTGGCCGAAGCGATCAAGGGCCGGCGGGATCAGGTGCTGATCTCGACCAAGACCGGGCTCCCGCTGGGCGACGGGCCTGCCGACTGGGGCGTGTCGCGCTCGCGGCTGATCGCGGCGGTCGATGCGTCGCTCAAGCGGCTGGGTACCGACTATATCGACATCCTCCAGCTCCACGCCTTCGACGCGCATACGCCGGTCGAGGAGCTGCTGGCGACGCTCGATACGCTGGTGGCGCAGGGCAAGGTCCGTCACACCGGCGTCTCCAACTATCCCGGCTGGCAGCTGATGAAGGCGCTCGCCGCAGCGGATCAGCACGGCTGGCCGCGTTTCGTGGCGCATCAGGTCTATTATTCGCTGATCGGCCGCGCGTACGAAGCCGACCTGATGCCCCTCGCCGCCGATCAGGGCGTCGGCGCGCTGGTGTGGAGCCCGCTTGGCTGGGGGCGCCTCACGGGCAAGATCGGGCGCAATCGTCCGGTGCCCGCGGGCAGCCGGCTGCACGATACCGAACAGTTCGCCCCGCCGGTGGCGGAGGACCACCTCTACAAGGTGATCGACGCGCTGGAAGCCGTCGCGGAGGAAACCGGCAAGACCGTGCCTCAGGTCGCGATCAACTGGCTGCTCCGGCGCCCGACCGTGTCATCGGTGATCATCGGCGCGCGCAATGAGGAACAACTTCTGCAAAATCTCGGCGCGGTCGGATGGTCGCTGACCGCGGCACAGGTCGCCGCGCTGGATGCGGCGAGCGACGTGCTGCCACCCTACCCTCACACCCCCTATCGGCAGCAGGAGGGCTTTGCCCGCCTCAACCCGCCGCTGGTCTGAACCGGAAGAACCGCCATGAAGCTCAATCCTCCGTTGCTCGCGCTCGCCGCGGGCGCCTTTGGCATCGGCGTGACCGAGTTCGCACCGATGGGCCTGCTGCCCGTGATCGCCAGTGATCTGGGCGTTTCGATCCCCGCCGCCGGGCTGCTGGTCAGTGCCTACGCGCTGGGCGTGCTGATCGGCGCGCCGCTGATGACCCTGACCACCGGCCGCGTGCCGCGGCGGACCTTGCTGATCGGCCTCGCTGCGATCTTCACGCTCGGCAACCTCCTGTCAGCAATCGCCGACGGGTATTGGACATTGCTTGCCGCGCGCGTGCTCACTTCGCTCAACCATGGCGCATTCTTCGGCGTCGGATCGATCGTCGCAGCAAGCGTCGTCGCACCCGACCGCAAGGCCGGCGCGGTCGCGGCGATGTTCATGGGGCTTACCGTCGCGACGATCATCGGCGTGCCGCTCGCCACCTGGGCGGGCGAGCATCTTGGCTGGCGCGCGTCCTTCTGGGCAATCGCGGGGCTGGGCGTGGTGACGATGACCGCGCTGCGCTTCACCCTGCCCGCAATGCCCGCGCCCGAAGGCGGCAATGTCGTCGACGAGCTGCGCGTACTGGCGCGCAAACCGGTGCTCGCTGCGCTCGGCCTCACCGTGATCGGATCGAGCGCGATGTTCACCGTCTTCACCTACATCACTCCGATCCTGCAGACGCAGACCAACGCCTCGCTCGCGTTCGTGACGGCAATGCTGGTGATCTATGGCGTCGGGCTGACCGTCGGCAACTGGCTGGGCGGCAAGTTCGCCGACAAGTCGGTCGACCACACGCTGATCATCACCCTCGCGTCGCTATCGGCGGTACTGGTCGCCTTCGCGCTACTGATGCAGTTCCACCTGCCGGTTGCGATCCTGGTGTTTCTGTGGGGCGTCGCGAGCTTCGCACTGGTGCCGCCGCTGCAGGTGCGGGTGATGACCGCCGCGCACGACGCGCCCAACCTCGCCTCCTCGGTCAATATCGGCGCGTTCAATCTGGGCAACGCCATCGGTGCGGCGCTGGGCGGCGCGGTGATCGCAGGTGGTCTCGGCTATCCGGCGGTGTCGCTGGCAGGCGCGGCGACCTCCGCGATCGGCCTGATCATGGTGCTGTGGGCGCGTCGCGGGAGCGCCCCGGCGGAGGGAGAAAGGCTCGCCGCGGGAACGTGTTGAAGAAGGCTAGATCAAACACTTAAGTTTACACTTGACTATTGACCACCCGAGTCGTTAGTTAAGCTCATGCTTAAGCATCAAGACGTCGATACCCTGCTTCGCGCGATGGCCGAACCGACCCGTCGGTCGATCATCGAGCGATTGAGCAACGCCCCGGCTGCGGTCGGGGAGCTGGCCAGGCCCTATGACATGTCGCTCGCGGCGGTCATGCAGCATCTGCAGGTGCTGGAAGCGGCAGGGATCATCGCAAGCGAGAAGGTCGGGCGTTCCCGTATCTGCCGGCTGGAGCCGGAAGGCATGGACGCGCTCGCCCTGTGGATCGAAGCCCGGCGTCATCCGTCCGAGCGCAAGCTCGACCGGCTGGCCGCCTTCCTCAACGAAACCGGAGACAAGCCATGACCGATATTCTTGCCACCAAGCCCGCCGTACACAGCACCTTCCGCATCGAACGCTTCTACAACGCCGCGCCCGACCGGGTGTTCGGCGCCTTTGCCGACCCGCAGGCCAAGCGTCGCTGGCTGATCGAGGGCGAAGGCTGGGAGATTTTCGAATATTCCCCCGCCTTCGAAGTTGGCGGCCATGAGCGGTCGCGCTTCGCCTATCAGGGCGGGCCAGAGATGCTCAACGAGACCATCTATCAGGACATCGTTCCGGGCGAGCGGCTGGTCTATTGCTACCGCATGGCGATGGAAGGTGCGCCGATGTCCGCGTCGCTCACCACGATCGAGCTGGTCGAGAAGGACGGCGGAACCCTGCTCGTCCAGACCGAGCAGGGCGCCTATCTCGACGGTCATGACGACGGGACAATGCGCGAGCAGGGCTGCCGCGAGTTGCTCGAGAGTCTTGCGAAAGAGGTTGAGGTTTGAGACCCGAGGTTGGGCGCGGCTCCGCGCCCAACCTCTTTTCTCATGTGAGTGTCGGTGCGTTCAATCTCGCGAACAGGGCTGGCGCGATACCGGGGCATGTTGCCATGCCAGTGCCCTAACCTCGTCCGTAAATGATGCAGACTAATGTAATTACACCAAGCCCAAAGCGGCATTAAACCTTCATGAAATCTGAAAATCTCTGATTGTCGCAACCCGCGGTTCTATTTTCAGCGATCAAGTGCTATACGATCCGCGCTGACGTCGCTTGCGACGGATATTGGGCCGCCTTGGCTCCCCCCTTTGTCCCTTTCTAGCCTCGCCGTAGCCGGGATGCGCCGTTGTTGGCACGTGCCCGCTAAATGGAACAAAGGAACCCAATCATGATCACCGGAACCGTAAAATTCTTCAACCCTGACAAAGGCTTCGGCTTCATCGCGCCCGAAGGCGGCGGCGCTGATGCGTTCGTCCATATCTCTGCGGTAGAGCGCGCCGGGATGCGTACGCTCGATAAGGACCAGCGCGTCTCCTACGAGCTCGAGACCGACAACCGTGGCAAGACCTCGGCCGTCAATCTCCAGTCTGCCTGATCCGAACCGGCCGAGGGGCGCTCGCACGGGCGCCCCTCGGCTCTTCCTTGTGAACGGAGATCTGATGTCCAGAGCACTCAATATCAATGCCACCAAAGACGACGTCATCGCCGCCTGCGCCAAGCACAAGGTGCCGATCAGCGCGATCGAAACCCTGTTGTCGGGCGGCACACGTGTCGTGATGAATAATGCCGACGATACCGCACGCATCGCCAAGATCTATGGATCGAAGGTGATTACTGGTACCGCAACCCGCTTCCCGACCCGCATGGGTCGGCAATAGAATAGCAGAGAAGAGAATAGAGAATATGGCAGCGTACCGGGAACCCGGATTTCAAGAACGCGTGGCGCTCGCCGCGCGCGCCAAGGAAGCAGCCCTCGCGCGGCTGCGAGCAAAACCGCCCATCGACGAAGCCGAGCAAGCGGCACGAGCCGCCCGGACAGAGGCCCGTGAGGCAGCTGCGGCCGAGAAGCGGGCCGCTGCCCGCCTCGCCCGCGAAGAGGCGGCAGCTGAGAAGCGTGCCGTCGCCGTCGAAGGGGTCGCCGCAGCGGATGTCCAGGCTCGCGACGCGGTCCAGACCGATGCGGACCGCAAGGCCGCCCGCGACGCACGCTATGCCGCACGCAAGGGCCGGAAGTCGAAATAGACGGAACAGAATAGCGGCAATTACCGACGGGAGCTGAACGATGGCCAAGGGTCAGAAGAAATCGAACCGCGAGGTACGCAAACCCAAGGCGACGAAAGAGCCGAAGCCCAATGCGTCGAATCCGTCGCTCAAAGGTAAGCCGGCCGAAAAGACGACGCCGAAAGTTTAGACTCCAGCCGCCGAGCTATCCGGCGCTCAGCGCGTCGGGTAGTTCGGCGCCTCGCGCGTGATCGTCACGTCATGGACATGGCTTTCACGCAGGCCGGCGCCGGTGATACGGACGAAGCGCCCCTTCTTCTGCAGGTCGGGGATCGTCGCCGCGCCGGTATAGCCCATCGCCGCTTTGATGCCGCCGACGAGCTGGTGGATCACATCCCTGGCCGGGCCCTTGAACGCCACCTGCCCCTCGATCCCTTCGGGAACGAGCTTGAGCTGGTCCTTGATATCGCCCTGAAAATAGCGGTCGGCCGAGCCGCGGCCCATCGCGCCGACGCTGCCCATGCCGCGGTACGATTTATAGGCGCGCCCCTGATACAGGAAGGTCTCGCCCGGTGCTTCCTCGGTTCCGGCGAGCAGCGACCCGACCATGCAGGTCGATGCGCCCGCGGCCAGCGCCTTGGCAAGATCGCCCGAGGTGCGCAAGCCGCCATCGGCGATCACCGGCACACCCGCCTTGGCCGCTTCGTTGGCGCTGTCCATCACGGCGGTGAGCTGCGGCACACCGACGCCTGCGACGACGCGGGTGGTGCAGATCGATCCGGGGCCGATGCCGACCTTCACGCCATCCGCGCCCGCGCCGATCAGCGCCTTGGTCGCTTCGCCCGTTGCGACGTTGCCGGCGACGACCTGGACCCGGTTGGAAAGCTTCTTCACCCGCTCAACAGCGCGCGCGACGTCCTTGTTGTGGCCGTGCGCAGTGTCAATCACGATCAGATCGACCTCGGCATCGACCAGCGCCTCGGTCCGCTCGAAGCCCTTGTCGCCGACCGTGGTCGCCGCAGCAACGCACAGGCGACCCGCACTATCCTTGGTCGCGTCGGGATAGGTGACGGCCTTTTCGATGTCCTTGACGGTGATCAGGCCAACGCAGCGATACGCGTCATCGACCACCAGCAGCTTCTCGATCCGGCGCGCATGGAGCAGGCGGCGCGCTTCCTCCTGCCCGACGCCCGCGGCGACGGTGGCGAGGTTCTCGTGCGTCATCAGCTCGCTGACCGGCTGCTTCGGATTCTCAGCAAAACGTACGTCGCGGTTGGTGAGGATGCCGACCAGCTTGCCGTCCGCCTCGGTCACGGGGATGCCGCTGATCTTGTGCCGGACCATCAGCGCCTGCGCCTCGGCCAGCGTGCCGGAAGCGCGGATCGTGATCGGGTTGACCACCATGCCGCTTTCGAACCGCTTGACGATCCGGACCGCCTCGACCTGTTCCTCGATCGAAAGGTTGCGGTGAAGCACGCCCATCCCGCCAAGCTGCGCCATGACGATCGCCATGTCGGCTTCGGTTACGGTATCCATCGCCGAAGAGAGGATCGGGATGTTGAGCGCGATGCTGCGCGTCACATAGGTGCGGGTGTCCGCCATGCTCGGCAGCACTTCGGATTCGCCCGGATACAGAAGGACGTCGTCGAAGGTGAGACCGAGAGGGATATCCATATGTGCGCCAATGTCCTGAGTCGGAAGTTGGCGGCCCATGTAACCGTGGTTACCGCTATGCGCTAGGGGGTGTCAGCAGGGAGTCGATGGCGACCGGCATGTGACGCGCCACGCGCGCCTCGAGCATCCGGATGAGATCCGGATCCATGAATTCATACTCGTCCGGAATATCCAGACAGACGATGCGCTTGCCGTCGAGGTACCGCCGGAAATGCTTCTGGAGCTTATTACGGTGCGTCCGCTCCATCACGAAGATCGTGTCGGCCCACTCCACCAGCTCGGGCGTAAGCGGATTCTCGGCGTCATGGTTCGTCCCGGCCGAGCTGACCTCAACCCCGGCGCGATTGGCGAAGATATGCTCCGCGGTCGGACTACGCAGCCGGTTTTGACTGCAGACGAAGAGATAGTGCTTCACACACCGCCTCGCGCCAGCAGCAGCTTAGCCTGCTCGACGTGCATGTCCTCGATCATCTGGTCCTTGTAGCGTTCGGCTCCACCACCGGCCGCCGCAATCAGCGCGCGGGCATCGTCCAGCTCAGCCGGAGACGGATCGAACGCAGCGCGGACGACGTCGATCTGATTGGGGTGGATCAGGCTCTTGCCATCGAAGCCGAGCAGACGGCCCTCAGCAGCCTCAGCCGCGAGGCCATCGGCATCGTCGAGCTTGTTGAACACGCCATCCAGCGCCCAGATATTCCGCCCCCGCGCCGCCATCACGATCAGCTGAAGCGCAAGCAGCATCTGAGCCCGCCCCGCGGCGGGTGGAAGCCTGAGCGAAGCCGCCAGATCGTTGGTGCCCGCGATCAGCCCGACCCCGCCCTGACCGCTCGCGTCGGCGATCGGGCCGACATTCATCACGCCCGCAGCCGTTTCGATCATCGCCAGGACCGGCCGGCCGGTTTGGACCGCGGCGTAGCCGATCGTTTCAGGCGTCTCGACCTTCGGGACGATCACATGCGTGGCGGCGGAGCTTCTGACCGCTTCAAGGTCCTTGTTCCAATGCGCGCTGTCCTCGGCATTGACGCGGATGCCGAACAGGCGATCGCCAAAGCCCTCGACCGACCTCGCCGCATCCCTCGCAGCGTCCTTGTCTCCGGCCTTCACGGCGTCCTCAAGGTCGAGGATGATCATGTCGGCGGGCAGCCCCCGCGCTTTCTCGATCGCGCGCGGGTTCGATGCGGGCAGGAACAGCGCAGTGCGCGGGGCGATGTAATGGACTGTGCTCATACGCGCTCTATGCTAGCATCCGATGGGCTTTGCGAGGCCCGGCAGGATTTGTGGGGAGTTACGATGGAACTGACGGTAGGCGCCTTCTTCATCGGCATGCTGCTGGTGCTGTTGTACCTCTTCTCGAGCATCAAGATCGTGCGACAGGGCTATGAATACACGATCGAGCATTTCGGTCGTTTCACCGCCGTCGCGAAGCCGGGGTTCAACCTCTATCCGGCTTTTTTCTATCGTGTCGGCCGCCGCGTGAACATGATGGAGCAGGTGATCGATATTCCAGGACAGGAGATCATCACCAAGGACAACGCGATGATCTCCACCGATGGCGTGGTGTTCTTTCAGGTCCTCGACGCGGCCAAGGCCGCCTATGAGGTCAGTGACCTCTATGTCGCGCTGCTCCAGCTCACCACGACGAACCTGCGTACCGTGATGGGGTCGATGGACCTCGACGAAACGCTGTCGAAGCGCGACGAGATCAATGCGCGTTTGCTGTCGGTGGTCGACCACGCGACGACGCCGTGGGGCGTCAAGATCACCCGCGTCGAGATCAAGGACATCCGTCCGCCCGCCGACATCGTCAACGCGATGGGCCGTCAGATGAAGGCCGAACGCGAAAAGCGCGCCAACATCCTCGAAGCCGAAGGCTCGCGTGCGTCGGAGATCCTGCGCGCCGAGGGCCAGAAGCAGGCGCGCATCCTCGAGGCCGAAGGCCGCAAGGAATCCGCCTTCCGCGACTCCGAAGCGCGCGAGCGCGCCGCCGAAGCCGAAGCCAAGGCGACCGAGCTGGTCAGCCAGGCGGTCGAAGCAGGATCGGGCCAGGCGCTCAACTATTTCATCGCGCAGAAGTACGTCGAAGCGGTCGGCAAGTTCGCGACCTCGCCCAATGCCAAGACCATCCTGTTCCCGGTCGAGGCGACTCAGCTGATCGGCACGCTGGGCGGCATCGGCGAACTGGCGAAGGAAGCACTGGGCAATCATGCGGCGCCCCCCGCCCCAACCGCCCCACCGACACGCGTCCGCCAGTCGCCATTCGTGCAGAAGGACGGCGAATGAACTGGAGCGAGCAAGGCGGCTTCATCTGGCTGATCCTGGCGGCGGTGCTGGCGATCGCCGAGCTGATGCTGCCCGGCGTCTATTTGACCTTCATCGCGATGGGTGCGGGGATCACCGGCGTGCTCGCGCTTCTGTTCCCCGAACTGGGGCCGATCGGGCAGCTGGTCAGCTTTGCAGCCTGGTCGACCGTGTTCGTGCTGGTCGGCAAGCGCTGGTACGGCGCCAACCCGGTGCCGAGCAGCGACCCCGACCTCAACAACCGCGCCGCACGCATGATCGGCCAGACCGTGACGGTGGTCGAAGCGATCAGCGGCGGCAGTGGTCGGGTGCGCGTGGGTGACGGCGAATGGCCCGCCGAGGGTCCTGACCTCGAAGCCGGTGCCAGGGCCCGGATCGCAGGCGTGCGCGGCGGCGTCGTGGTGATCGAGACGGTGAAGGCGATCGAGCCTCCCGCCCGCTGACCGCCGCGCATCGTCGCGACGCCGGAAACATGCTATGATCCGTGCCAGGTGAAGAGTCGTGTCCTCGTTAGATGGAGGAACAGCATGCCGGCACCGATCGACGAAACAAAGCTCCACGCATTCATTGGCAAGATGCTGGGCGATCTTGGCGGCGCAATGGCCGTGCCCACCGTGCGCATCGGCCTCAGACTGGGATTGTTCGAAGCGCTAGCGCAAAGCCCCGCCACCGCCGCTGAGCTCGCTGAGCGCACAGGTGGACTTCACAAACGCTATGTCCGCGAATGGGCGCTGGCGCAGGCGGCGAACGGCTATGTCGACTTTGATCCCGCGAGCCAGCGCTTCAGCCTGTCGCCGGAGCAGGCGATGGTCTTCGTGAACCCGGACAGCCCGGTCTATCTGGCCGGGGCGTTCGAGCTGGTCGCAGCGATGATCGAGGCGGAACCGAAGGTCGAGGCATGTTTCCGCCACGACACCGGCGTGCGCTGGGGCGACCATGCCGGCTGCCTGTTCTGCGCGACCGGCGCCTTCTTCCGGCCGGGCTATGTCAACAACATCGTCCAGGCCTGGATCCCTGCGTTGCACGGCGTCGAGTCCAGACTGCGCAGGGGCGCGAAGGTTGCCGATATCGGCTGCGGCGTGGGCTTCTCCACCCTGTTGATGGCAGAGGCCTATCCGGAAAGCGCTTTCATCGGCTATGATTTCCATGCGCCCTCGATCGAGGAAGCGCGCCGTCATGCCGAGGCCCACGGCCTGGGCGACCGCGTGCGTTTCGAGGTCGCGGCCGCAAAGGACGTTGCGGACGACGGCTTCGATCTCGTCACCATGTATGATTGCCTACACGACATGGGCGATCCGCGCGGGTGTGCCGCGCACATGCGCCGCATCCTGACGCCGGGCGGCACATGGATGATCGTCGAGCCGATCGCCGGGGACAGCCCGGAACAGAACTTCAACCCGGTCGGACGGCTCTACTATAATGCTTCGACGATGATCTGCGTCCCGACCTCATTGGATCAGGAAGTCGGCGAGGGCCTCGGCGCGCAAGCCGGTGAGGCGAGGCTTGCGCAGATCGTTCGAGAGGCCGGGTTCGAACAGGTCCGGCGCGCGACCGAAGGGCCGTTCAATATGGTGCTCGAAGCGGTTTGAACGCTCCGCTGGCAGCAGAGTGTTACACCGGGGTAGCGCTTCCGGCCTGTCGCGCTAAGGTCTCATTCGAAACCACCCTCCCCGCCCTCCGGAGACCCCATGCGCACCACCCGCCGCCAGTTCCTCGCCACCACCGCCACGCTTGCGTCGATGCCCGCCCTGCCCGCCTTTGCGCGGGGACAAGTCGCGGCGCCCGGCGACACGGCGGCGGAGAAGCTGCTTGCCGCAGCCGCGGAACAGCTGCTTGAAAACACCCCCGAAGGCGCAACCTCACTGGGCATCGACAAGGGGGGGCGCGCGCATCTGCGGTCGCAGCTCGAGGATCGCAGCATCGCGGGCAAAGCGCGGGTCGCGGACGGGCTGCGTAAGCGCGTCGCCGAATTGAAGGCGCTCGACCCCAAGGGACTGAGCCCAGTAATGCGTACCAATGTCGATGCGGTGCGCACCGCGTTCGAAAGCGGCATCGACGGGATGGCCTTTCCCTATGGCGACGTCGCGGTCGGCGGGTGGCGCAACTCGCCCTATGTCGTCGTGCAGAATGTCGGCGGCTATCTCGACATCCCGCGCTTTCTCGACACCGAGCACAAGGTCGACAACGCCGCCGATGCGGCAAGCTGGCTGGCGCGCTTCGACCAATATGCCGCCCTGCTCGACGGCGAAACCGAGCGGCTCAAAATCGCCTATGACAAGGGCGTCGTTGCCCCTGATTTCCTGCTCGACAAGTGTCTGAAACAGATCGCGCTGACCCGCGGCACCGACGCCGGCAAGTGGGAGCTGGTGACGGGCTACGCGACCAAGCGCGCTGTCACCGGCGATCAAGCAGCCGAAGCCGCGAAGATCGCTGCGGGCAAAATCGCTCCGGCACTCGATCGCCAGATCGCGGAACTGAAGCGCCACCGTGCCAGGGCGACCTCGGACGCGGGGGTGTGGAAGTTCCCCGACGGGGAGGCCTATTACACCTGGGCGCTGCGCGCTGGCACGACCACGACGATGACCCCGGACGAGGTGCACCGCACCGGTCAGGAGGAGTTGAAGGCGCTTCAGGCCGAGATGGACGTGATCCTGAAGAAGCAGGGCTTCAGCAAGGGCACCGTCGGCGCGCGGATGACCGCACTGGGCAAGGACCCGCGCTTCCTGTTCCCCGACAATGACGCCGGCCGCGCCGAGATCCTCAAGTTCATGACCAACCGGATCATGGACATGCGCAGCCGGATGCCGCGCGCCTTCCACACGCTCGTCCCGGGCAATGTCGAGGTGAAGCGGCTCCCGCTGGCTGAGGAGCCGGGCGCGCCCGGCGCCTATGGCGGCGCAGGATCGATCGACGGGACGGTGCCGGGTAAGGTGTGGCTAAACCTGCGCACCACCGCGCTGCATTCGCGCTTCAGCCTGCCCACCCTCGCCTATCATGAGGGCATTCCGGGTCACGTCTGGCAGGGTGAGTATACGTTCAAGCTCCCGCTGGTCCGCTCGTTGCTGTCGTTCAACGCCTATACCGAGGGTTGGGCGCTGTACGCCGAACAGCTCGGTGCCGAACTCGGCGCCTATGACGAGGATCCGATCGGCCGCCTCGGTTACCTCCAGTCCCTCGCCTTTCGCGCTTGCCGCCTCGTCGTCGACACCGGGCTCCACGCCAAGAAATGGACCCGGGCTCAGGCGATCGAGTGGTTCGCGACCGCAAACGGATCGTCGGTCGAAGAAGTCAGCGGCGAGGTCGACCGCTATTGCAGCTGGCCGGGTCAGGCGTGCGGCTACAAGCTCGGCCATACCGAGATCAATACGCTGCGCACCAAGACGCAGAAGGCGCTGGGCAACCGCTACGACTTCAAGGCGTTCAACGACGCGGTAGTGCTGGGCGGCAGCGTGCCGCTGACCGTGCTGGAGAGCGTGATCGACCGCCATATCGCCAGCCGCCGCGCATGATCCTGCGGCGCTGGCGTGGCGTGATCCGCACGGCAGAGCGCGAAGCCTATCGCGCCTATATCGCAGAGACCGGAGGGGACGATTATACGTCTACGCCCGGCAATCTCGGCTGGCAGATGCTGTTCCGCGATCTGGACGACGGCACCAGCGAAGTGGTGACGATGAGCTGGTGGCGCTCGCTCGACGATATCCGTGCCTTTGCCGGCACGGATATCGCCGTCGCGCGCTATTATCCTGAGGACGACCGCTTCCTGCTCGAACGCCCATACGGGGTTGAGCATAGCGACGTGGCCGACGGGAGCCTGTTCGGCGGCTAGGCCGCCTTGGCGAGGTGCAGCGCGATGGCGCCGAGCCACAGCCAGCCGAGCATCCCGCCCCAGTAGAAGGCGATCCCCGGCGGGATCAGGTTCGCCATGCCGATCGCGATCATTGCGGGCAGCGCCAGGCCAACGATGAACGACCCCACGCCAGGCACCAGTTGCTCCGTCAGCAGGAAATGCATGCCAAGCGCAAAGCAGGCGAGCATCAATCCGACATAGGCCACCATGAACGCGACACTGTGCAGGATCGCGGCGCGCGTCGTCATGTCGGGCTGGTGGTCCAGCGGCGTGCCGGCAGGAAAACCAATCCCCGCCGGTGCGTCATAGACGCCCGCCAGCACCAGTCCCACGCCATAGGCGCCGATCAGCAGCAGCGTGGCGTAGCCCGCCCAACCGCGTCCCAGCGCCATGAACATCCCCGTCGCGCAGGCGAAGGTGAGGAGGCCAGAGATGACGAACACCGCCTTCATCTTCCACCCGCCCTCGCCCAGACTCAGCATGCTGATCGCATGCCGCCCGATGTCGAAGGCGGGGCGCCGAAAGATCTCGATCGTCGGGACGATGAAGAACAGCAGCCCCGCTGCCACGCCCGCGAACAAGAGCCACCGGCCCATATCGGTATCCGTCATCACAAGCCTCCCCTTCCCGTGCGTTAGTTGAGCGATGCCTTGATGTGCGCGACCATCTGGTCGACCACGGTGCCCCAGCCGTCGTGAAAGCCCATCGCCTCATGCGTCTGGCGCGACTCCTCGCTGCCGTGGATCGCCATCGCGGTGTAGCGCGTGCCACCGGTACCATTCGGCTCGAGATAGAGGCCCGCAGTGAAGAAGGGCTTGGGCGACGGGCGGAAGCCCGGCAGCAGCGTGTCGGTGAAAATCAGCCGCTGCAGCGGGACGATGTCGAGATAGCAGCCGAGATTGGTGAACTCCTCACCCTCGGGCGAGCGCATCACCGAACGGAACATGCCCCCGGTGCGCAAATCGACTTCGCACTCGGTGATGGTCCAGGGCTTGGGGACGAACCACTGCCTGATGCTCTCCGGGTCGGTCCACGCTTCCCAGACGAGCTCGACCGGCACGTCGATGTCGCGTTCCAGCACCAGGTCGAGCTTGGGATCGGGCTTTACGAGGGGTGAGGTCATTCGGGTCTCTCCTTCTTCTTTGCGAGCAAATAGGCATCGAGCCGGTCGAGCCGGCCCTCCCACATTGTGCGCTGACGGCGCAGCCAGTCGTCGACGACCAGCAATTGTTCGGGCACCAGTTCGTAGGTTCTCACCCGACCGGCCTTTTGCGAGCGCACCAGCCCCGCCCCTTCGAGCATCTTCAGATGCTCAACGAACGACGGGAGCGCCATGCGATAGGGCGCGGCGAGATCGCTGACCGACGCCGGTCCGGCATTGAGCCGTTCAAGAACGTCGCGCCGCTTGGGATCGGCGAGCGCACGGAACACACCGTCGATCGCCGCGGGTGGCGGCATCCCTGCATTACCCTGCCCGATTGCCGGGAACATCAACCTACTCCGTCAACACTGTGAGGCGGCGCAGATAGCGCGGGACAATAGTTAGGGCAATCCCTTAGTATTAGAGCTGCAAAAAAGGGCGCGCCGTTACCAGCCCGCCCTTTTCTGCCGTTACTTCTTGCCGAAAAAGCCCGCGGCAATGCCCGTCAGGTCGTTGAGCGGATTGCCGTCGCCATCCTTGTCGAGCGCGCCCAGAATGCCGCCGGCACCACCATCTTGCTGGAGCAGGCTGGCGAAGTTGCCGAGTGCGCCCTCACCGCCGATCTGACCAATAATCTCCTGCAGCTTACCCACCGGCAGCCCGGTCGCGGCGGCTGCGCCCTCGGCGGTGTCACCCTGCATCGGGTGGCTCCTGGCCAGCGCCTGGATCGCCGACTCGACATGTTCGGGCGACAGCCCGACCTTGGCTGCGAGGTTGGTCACCGTGGCGTCTCCGCCGATCTGACCCAGAATCCCGTCGAGAATGCTCATGTGCCGATCCTCCTGCTACGCTTGGGGAAGTCCAAGCTTAGCATGGCCATACCCCGCGTGCGAGACTGCGACATGGCAGATGACGGGCAGGCGGCACTTTTTCCCGTGTCGCGCGTCATTGCACTGTCGCCGAAAATCGCCAGCATGGCGACGGGGCGATCCGCCGCACGACTCCCCGCGGCCACTGCAGGAGGAATCCATGGGCATTTTCTCATCGATCAAGAACGCGATCTTCGGCAAGGCGCAAGCCGCACCCGCCCCGGCCGAGGCGATTCCCCAGGCTGAAGCCGCATCGCCGCAGCCCGTGCCCGTGGCCGCGCCGCAGGAAGTGGATATCGAGGCGGTACTGGTCGAACTCGACGGCAGCGATGGCCGCGACCTCAACTGGCGCAGCTCGATCGTCGACCTGATGAAGCTGGTGGGCCTCGAGTCGAGCCTCGCCGAGCGCAAGGAGCTGGCGCAGGAACTGGGCTATACCGGCGCGCTCGACGGCAGCGCCGAGATGAACATCTGGCTGCACAAGCGCGTCATGCAGGAACTCGCGGCAAATGGCGGCAAGGTCCCCGCGTCGATGCTGGACTGAATCCGGTCAGGGCAGCGGCGCGAGGTCCGGCTTCACGAACCCGCGCCGCGCTTCGACCGAGAACAGCAATTCCCGGCTGTAGAAACGCAGCGCCCACTCGCGGCGGCCGGCCTCGCTCGCCAGCAGCGCATTGACGTCCACCGTCAGCTCTCCCGACCCGCATTCGCGCAAGAACTGCCTCACACCCGCGACATAGGTACGGGTGATCGTGTCGTGATAGCCATTATGGTCATCGTTCGCGCCACCGACGCTCTCGTTGAAGCGTGAGATGATGCCCGCGATCGCTGTATCCACATCGATATCGGGCCGCCGCGTGAGCAGGTACAGGCACGCGGCGAGATGCGCCTCATGTGTCCATTCCTCGCGCGCCAGCGTGCAGGCGACCAGCCCCTCACCCAGATGGACGATGGCAGCGTCATCGGCGAAGAAACGGATGGGGTGGTCGGTCATCGATCGGGCTTCTTTCAAGATGCCCGATCGATGACCGGGCGTTTCAGGCGGTTTCGGTAGCTCGGTTCCGGCTTTGGGGTGCGGCTTGCCGCACACCTTCGTCCACATGTTCCGCGAACTGGGCGAAATTGGCGACGAATTCGTCGACCAGCTTGCCCGCAGTCACGTCATAGTCGGCCTTGTTCTCCCATGCCGCACGCGGATCGAGCATATTGGGGTCGATGTCCCCCGCCGCGACCGGCACCATGAAGCCGAAATTGGGGTCCTGACGGAACTCCGCACTCTTGAGGCTGCCGTCGAGCGCCGCGTTGAGCAGTGCCCGCGTCACCTTGATCGGCATCCGCTTGATCCCCGGCATCGTCGCCTTGCCGCCGCTCCAGCCGGTGTTGACCAGCCAGCAATCCACCCCGCCCCTGGCGATCCGCTCCTTGAGCAGGTTGCCGTAGACCGACGGGTGGCGCGGCATGAACGGCGCCCCGAAACAGGTAGAGAAGGTTGCGGTCGGCTCGGTCACACCGATCTCGGTCCCCGCGACACGCGCGGTATAGCCCGACAGGAAATGGTACATCGCCTGTTCCGGCGTCAGCTTCGCGATCGGCGGAAGCACGCCATAGGCATCCGCGGTCAGGAAGATGATGCTCTTCGGCACCGGCCCCAGATTGTCGCTCGACGTATTGGGGATGAACTCGAGCGGGTAGGAGCCGCGGCTGTTCTCCGCCAGCGTGTTGTCGTTGAAGTCGAGTTCGCGGCTCTCCGCGTCCATCACGACATTCTCGAGCACCGTGCCGAAGCGTTTGGTGGTGGCGAAGATCTCCGGCTCGGCTTCGGCCGAGAGGTTGATCATCTTGGCGTAGCAACCGCCCTCGAAGTTGAAGACCGCGGTGTCCGACCAGCCATGCTCGTCATCGCCGATCAGCGTGCGGCTGGCGTCCGCCGAGAGCGTGGTCTTGCCGGTGCCGCTGAGGCCGAAGAACACGGCGGTATCGCCGTTCGGGCCGATATTGGCCGAACAGTGCATCGGCATGATGCCGTCGACCGGCAGCAGATAGTTGAGCAGGCCGAACACGCTTTTCTTCATCTCACCGGCATAGGCGGTGCCGCCGATGAGGATCAGCTTCTCGGTCAGATTGACCGCGATTACCGTCTCGCTGCGGGTGCCGTGCTTCGCCGGATCCGCGCGGAAGCTCGGCAGGTCGATGATCGTATATTCGGGCTGGAAGCCGGGCAGCGCAGCCTCCTCCGGCCGCACCAGGAGGGTGCGAATGAACAGGCTGTGCCAGGCGAACTCGTTGATGACGCGAACATTGACCCGGTGCTCGGGCTGCGAGCCGCCATACAGATCCTGCGCGAACACCGTTTCCTTGGTGGCGAGATGCGCGAGGAAATCGGCCTTGAGCACCGCGAAATGCTCCGGCGTCATGCCGCGGTTTGTGTCCCCCCACCAGACCGTGCTTTCCGTCTCGGCATCGCGGACAATGAACTTGTCCCTGGCGCTGCGCCCGGTGTGCTTGCCGGTAGCGACGACCAGCGGGCCGTCCTTAGCCAGACGGCCCTCGCCGCGCTGCACGGCGTGCTCGACCAGCGGCGCGGTCAGCAGGTTCCAGTGAATGGTTGCGCCAGCGCCGACGCCCAGGGCGTCGAGGCCGATTGCCGGCGTGCGGTCGGTCACGATGTAATCTCCTCATCGTCCCCGGGCCTGCAGTGGGTCCAGAGATCGTGTCATCTGAAATCAGAGTCGCGCATAGGCAGCAGCCAAAAGGGGGGTCAATGCCAGTAACCGGTGTCATCGTTCCAATCGCCCCCCACAACCCTCCCGACAACGTTGACCAGAACGCCCCTTCCCGCCGACAACGTTGGCAGCCGCCGGGAATGTTTCGTTACCGTCCCGACATCCGCACGATTGAGTGGCAGCGAGCATTGAGCTACGCCACCCGCCATGACCGCAACGATCGCACTGGTTGACGACGACCGGAACATCCTGACTTCGGTCTCGATCGCGCTGCAGGCCGAGGGCTTTGTGACGCGCGTCTATTCGGACGGTGAGACCGCGCTGAAGGCGCTGCTTGAGAACCCGCCTGACCTCGCGGTGCTCGACATCAAGATGCCAAAGCTCGACGGGCTGGAGTTGCTGCGCCGCCTGCGCGAAAAGCTGACCACCCCGGTGATCTTTCTGACCAGCAAGGACGATGAGCTGGACGAAGCGCTGGGCCTCGCGATGGGCGCGGACGATTATATTGCCAAGCCGTTCAGCCAGCGGCTGCTGATCGCCCGCATTCGCGCGATCCTGCGACGGACCGAGGCCTTGGCGGCCCCCGCCGATGCCGAGACCACGGAGGAGCCGCAACCGGTCATCGAACGCGGCCGGCTGGCGATGGACCCGGCGCGGCACAAAGTGACGTGGGGCGGCGGCAATGTGACGCTGACCGTCACCGAATTCCTGATCCTCGAAACGCTCGCGCAGCGGCCGGGTATCGTCAAAACGCGCAACCAGCTGATGGATGCAGCGTATCAGGACGATATCTATGTCGATGACCGCACCATCGACAGCCACATCAAGCGCGTTCGCCGCAAATTCCGTCAGGTCGATCCCGAATTCGACGCCATCGAGACGCTCTATGGCGCCGGCTACCGATTCTCTGACGAGTAATCGCGGCGCGCGCGACGACCGCGATCTTTCGCTGCGCTGGTCGGGCCGGGTCAGCCTCACGCCGCGCATCCTTGCGGTCAACATCTTCGCGCTGGCGATGCTGGCGGGCGGCTTCTTCTATCTCGACAGCTTCCGCGCGCGGATCGTCGACGATCAGGTCGCGCAGGCAAGCCGTGAAGCACGGCTGATCGCACAGGCGGTGGCGATGACCCCGCCCAAGGACCGCAACGCACTGATCCTGCGCGTCGCGACCGAGGCAGGCCTGCGCATCCGCCTCTATGATCGCAAGGGCCATGTGACGCTCGATACGCGCGCAATGGGACTGCACAATGTCGTGCTGCGCGATCCGGACAAGGATCCCTGGGGCCAGAGCGCCGCGCGATTCCTCGACGCGGCAATCGACACCATCGCGGGCGCCGACCGTGCACCGCAGTTCCGCGAGCGTGCGGCGGACAAAGGTCTCGACTGGCCCGATCTAGCTCAGGCGCTGCGCACCGGCGAAGCGAGCGCGAGCGTGTGGCGCGCACCCGACCGTACACCCGTAATCACCGCCGCCGCCTCCTATGGTCCGGAGGGGGTGGTGTTCACGACGGATAACGCCCGCGAGATCACCCAGACGGTACGGATCGAACGCTTCCGGCTCAGCCTCGTGCTGGCGGTGGTGATGGCTTTGTCGATCTTCCTGTCGCTGTTCCTCGCGCGCACTATCGTCCGCCCCCTGCGCCGCCTCGCGCACGCGGCGGTGCGGGTGCGGCTCGGCCGCGCGCGCGAAGTGGTGGTGCCGCGCCTGCCCGAACGCCGTGATGAAATCGGCCACCTTGCCCGCTCGCTTTCGGACATGAGCCAGGCGCTGCGCGCACGGATCGACGCCACCGAGGCGTTCGCCGCAGACCTTGCGCACGAGCTCAAGAACCCCCTCGCCTCGCTGCGGTCAGCGGTGGACGGTCTTGCCAATGTCCGCGACCCCGAATTGCAGGAGCGGCTGCTCGCCATCGTCCGCGATGACGTCCACCGCCTCGACCGGCTGATCAGCGACATTTCGGAGGCATCGCGGCTCGACGCGCAGCTCAGCCGCGCCAAGTTCGAGCCAGTCGATATCGCCGCGATGCTCGAAGGTCTTGTTGGCCAGCGCCTTGACCGCGGGCTGGCGCGCGGCATCCGGCTGCGCTTCGACCAGCCCATGCGCTCGCTGCCCCGCGTGATGGGCGAAGGCGCGCGGCTGGAGCGCGTGTTCGAGAATCTGATCGATAACGCCCTCTCCTTCTCCCCCGAACAGGGCCTCGTCACGCTTTCGATCGTATCGCTCGGCGAGATGCTTGAGGTGCATGTCGAGGACGAGGGGCCGGGCGTTCCCGAGGATGCCCGCGAAGCGGTGTTCCGCCGTTTCCATTCGGTGCGCCCGGACGGCGAGGCGTTCGGCCAGCATTCGGGGCTGGGGCTTGCCATCGCGCGCACCATCGTTGAAGGCCATGGCGGTATGATCGGGGTCGAATCGCGGGAGGACCGGATGCGCGGCGCGCGCTTCGTCGTTCGCCTGCCGCTGGTCCAGCCGAACTAGTCTAGCGGGGCAAACAACGCATGGCCGTCATCTCCTCCGAAACGCTCCATGCATCCTGCGTTGCCATCGATGGCCGCGCAGTGTTGATCGAAGGGCGTTCGGGCGAGGGCAAGTCGGACCTCGCGCTGCGGCTGATCGACCGTGGCGCGATGCTGGTGTCGGACGATTACACGATCTGCACCCGTTCCAACGGCGCGTTGCTCGGCGGCGCTCCCGCCAACATCGCCGGTAAGATCGAAGTGCGCGGAATCGGGGTGATCGAAATGCCGCTCCAGGACCGCGTCCCGATCGCATTGCTGGTAACGATCCTGGACGCCCCGCCGCGGATGCCGGAAGCGCCGAAGAAGCGCCGGATCGCCGGGATCGACATTCCCGAGGTCGCGCTCGCAGCGCTTGAGCCCTCGGCGCCGATCAAGGTCGAACTGGCGCTCAGGCATATTGGCTGGACCCCGGCGCAATGAGCAAGCGCCGCACCAAACAGATCCTGCTCGTCACCGGCATGTCGGGTGCGGGCAAGTCGACCGTGCTGCGCACGCTTGAGGATCTCGGCTGGGAGGTGGTCGACAACCTCCCGCTCCTCCTGCTCAACCGCCTGCTCGACACCGAGCCGGCCGAAGGCACCGACGGCGACGATCGTCCGCTCGCGCTCGGTATCGGCACGCGCACCCGTGGCTTCGATGCTGAAAGCGTTGTGCGCCGCATCAAGAAGCTGCGCGACGAGCGCGGCTATGACGTCGGCACCCTGTTCCTCGACTGCGCCGGCGCCGAGCTGGAGCGCCGCTACAACGAAACCCGCCGGCGCCATCCGCTCGCGCAGGATCGCCCAGCGGGGCAAGGCATCGCCCGCGAACGCGAGGTTCTTGAGCCCCTGCGGCGTTGGGCCAACCGGCTAATCGACACCAGCAACATGTCGAGCAACGAGCTGGCTCAAAAGATCCGCGCGACCTTTTCAGGTGACGGGCTGGGCGAACCGACCCTGTCAGTGATGTCGTTCGGCTTTGCGCGCGGCATCCCCGGCAACGCCGATCTGGTCTTCGACATGCGCTTCCTGCGCAACCCGCATTGGGTCGATTCGCTGCGTCCGGGCACCGGCAAGGACCGCGATGTGGCCGATTATGTCGCCGGCGACCCCGCTTATGACGAAGCTTTGGAGCGAATCGAGGGGCTGATCGAACAGCTCATTCCACGCTATCGCGCCGAGGGAAAATCCTACGTTACCATCGCATTTGGCTGTACCGGCGGCAGGCATCGTTCGGTCCATGTGACAGAACGGGTCGCTGCCCGGTTGCGCGACGCGGGATTTTCGCCCACGGTGACGCATCGTGACTTGCAGACCGCACCGCAGGACTCGCTAGAAGGCCCGCCGGTCGCAAGATGAACCGCATGGGACAAGCATTGAAATGATCGGTCTGGTACTCGTGACGCATGGGCGGCTCGCGGAGGAGTTCGTCGTCGCGATGGAGCATGTGGTGGGGAAGCAGGAGCGAATCGCCACGATTTCGATCGGCCCCGAGGACGATATGGAGGGCCGCAGGTCCGACATCGCCACGGCCATCGCCGAAGTGGACGCTGGCCGGGGGGTCATCGTGCTGACCGATCTGTTCGGTGGCACGCCTTCCAACCTCGCCATCTCGCTGATGGAGGCGGGCAAGGTCGAGGTGATCGCGGGGATAAACCTCCCCATGCTGATTCGCCTCGGCGGCGCGCGCAAGACCATGAAGGTCACCGAAGCCGTCGCCGCCGCGCGCGAGGCGGGGCGCAAATATATCACCGTCGCTTCCGAAGTGCTCGGGGAGGCCGCTGCTTGAGCCGCGTCAGCCGGACCGTCCTGATCGGCAATCGCCGCGGACTCCATGCCCGTGCCAGCGCCAAATTCGTCACCCTCGCCTCCTCGCAGCCGTGCGAGCTGATGGTGGAGAAGGACGGCAATTCGGTCACCGGCACCTCGATCATGGGGCTGATGATGCTCGGCGCCGCAATGGGCGACACGATCACGATCAGCGCCGCCGGCGACGGCGCCGAGGACGCGGTGCTCAAGCTCGTCGGCCTGGTCGAGGACCGCTTCGGCGAGGACTGATGCCCCGCGAGATCACCGCCTTTTCCAACCCGCTGGTCAAGCGGGTCCGCTCGCTGCGCGACAAGAAGCACCGCCGCGACGAGGGACTGTTCCTCGCCGAGGGGCTGCGCATCCTGACCGAAGCACGCGAGGCCGGGCACCTGCCCGAATATCTCTTCTTCGCGAAGGGGCATGACACCCACAAGCTCGCCGGCGAGCTGATCGCCGCGACCGAGGCCGCAGGCGGTGAGGCGATCGCGACTGACAGCGACATCCTCTCCAAGCTGTCGGGCAAGGACAATCCGGGCGCGGTCGTCGGGGTCTATCGCGAACTGCCCACCGATCTCGCCCGGCTCGACCGCACCGCCGCGCCGATCTGGCTGGTCGCCGAACGGCTGCGCGACCCGGGCAATCTGGGCACAATCCTGCGCACCGCAGACGCGGTCGGCGCGGGCGGACTGATTCTGGTCGATGAGTGCGTCGATCCGTTCAGCGTCGAAGCGGTCCGCGCAAGCATGGGCGCGCTGTTTACGATCCCGATCGCGCGCGCGCCCTGGGACGAGTTCCACGCCTGGCTACGTGCCGGACCGGGACAACTCACAGGCCTCGCTCTCGAAGGCGCTGTCGATTACCGCGCGCCCGATTTCGCTGCGCCTGTCTTTCTGTTCACCGGTAACGAGGCGCAGGGTCTACCCCCAGCCTATGCCGCCGCGTGCGACATCCGCGTCAAAATTCCCATGCTCGGCAAGGCGGATAGCCTCAACGCCGCGGTCGCGACCGCCGTGATGGCGTACACCGTTCTCGACCGGATTCGTCCGCTCTCCTGACCCCTGCGATTGTTGCAATTTTGCAACAGGCCCGGTCCCAATTCGGAACGCGCTTGGAACAAAACCCGATTCCGCGCGTCGAGTTGAGCAGTTCTGGAGACGAACCGATGTACTATGACACCGACGCCTTCACCGCTGCCCAGAGCGGCTATCGCATCGCCTTTCACCCGGGCGAGCGCAACCATTGCCCCGGATGCGGCCAGTCGCACTGGACGGTCGGGCGCATGACCGCGGAATGCGCCTTTTGCGCCACTGCGCTGCCGATCAACAATGGCGGCACTTTTGGCGCCGGGCTCTTCCACACCAGCGACAAGGCCCAGTCGCTCGCAGCCTGAGCGTACGGCGGCAGTTTGACCGCCGCCGTTGCCGCGCTATTGCGCGCCTATGACTGGCGCCACCCTCACCCTTTACAATTCGCTGACCCGTTCGCTCGAGCCGTTCGCGCCGATCGACCCCGCCAGGGGCGCGCGCGTCTATTCGTGCGGCCCCACGGTCTATAGCGACCCGCACCTCGGCAATCTGCGCGCCTATGTCTTTACCGACACGCTCAGCCGCGTGCTGCGGTGGAAGGGCTATCCGCTCACCCATGTCCTCAACATCACCGATGTCGGTCACCTGACCTCCGACGCCGACGAGGGCGAGGACAAGATGGAGGCCGCGGCGAAGAAGCGCGGGATGAGCGCATGGGACATCTCGCGCCATTATGCCGATGTGTTCCGCCGTAATTTGCGCGATCTCAACATCCGCACGCCCGACCATATGCCGCTGGCCACGGATTATGTGGAGAAGATGATCGACTTCGCGAAGGGCTTTGCCGACGCGAATTGCTACCAGCTCGATAGCGGCCTTTATTTCGACAGCACCACCGTCCCGGATTACGGCAAGCTCTCCGGCGGGCAGGACGATGCCGGCGAGGGCCGAATCGAGAGCGTCGACGGCAAGCGCCACCCCCAGGATTTCGCGATCTGGCGCACCACCCCGCCGGGCGAGACGCGCCAGATGGAGTGGGATTCGCCCTGGGGCCGCGGCGCCCCGGGCTGGCACCTCGAATGCTCGGTGATGAGCGCCGAGCTGCTCGGCCTGCCCTTCGACATCCATACCGGCGGGATCGACCACCGCGAGATCCACCACGTCAACGAGATCGCGCAGAATCAGGCGCATTGCCGCTGCGGCGACAGCGGCGCGCGCGTGTGGATGCACAACAACTTCCTCGTCGACCGCGGCGGCAAGATGTCGAAGTCCAAGGGTGGCATCGCCACGCTCGACGCACTGGTGGCCAAGGGCGTTCACCCGCTCGCCTACCGCCTGATGTGCCTATCCGCGCACTACCGCAGCGAGCTGGAATTCAGCGGTGAGAACCTGCTGGCCGCACTCGTCCGTCTGCGCCGCCTCGTCCTCGCCGCGGAGAAGTTCCGCGAAATCGAGGGCAAGGGTGGTGGCAATGCCGCGGGCTATCTCGAACGGCTCGACGCGGCGATGTCGGACGATCTCAACACGCCCAGGGCACTTCCGGTTCTGGAAGAGCTGCTCGCCGACAAGCAGCTGGGACAGGAAGCGCGGCTGATGACGCTGACACAGTTCGACACCGCGCTCGGCCTTAACCTGCTCGACCTGAGCCGCGCCGACCTGCGCGTCCGCCCGGCCGATGCCTTGGTGACCGAGGCCGAGATCGAGACTCGCCTCGCCCAGCGCAAGGAAGCGCGCGCCGCGAAGGACTTCGCCCGCTCCGACGCGATCCGCGACGAGCTGCTCGGCGCCGGGGTCGAGGTGATGGACGGCGATCCGCTGGGATGGGACTGGAAAGTGGAGCTTTAGCGCTCAGACGAAGCCCAGATTCCGCGTCGAATAGTTGCCGATATTGGGCAGCACGGTCGACAGGTTCGAATCGCTCACGCCGAACCAGCTCGCCAGCGTCGCGGCGTACTGATCGACCGAGATGGTCGGCAGCAGCCGTCCCTGTCCGACATCGTCGGGGGTATTGTGCCCGATCGCGGGCGGCGTGCCGTAGATGCGCTGGCCATTGACCGCGCCGCCGACCACGAAGTGCGTCGCGCCCCAGCCATGGTCGGACCCGTCGTCATTCTGCGTCAGCGTGCGGCCAAAGTCCGACGCGGTGAACGCCGTCACCTTGTCCGCTACCCCCAGCGCCGCAGTGGTGTCGTAAAAGGCCCGCATCGCCGCCGCCACGCGGCCGATCTGCGTCGGGTGATCGCGCACGAGGAAGTCGTGCATGTCGAACCCGCCGATCGACACGAAGAACACCTGCCGCTTTGCCCCCAGCTCCTGCGAAACCGAGATCATCCGCGCGACGACCTTGAGCTGGTCGGCAAGGCTGTTGCCTGTCGGGAACAGCGGGAAGTTCGACGCGGGCGCGCTGCCGAGCGCGCCGTTGACCTGTGCGTATAGGTCGAGCGCACGCTTCGAGATCGTCGCATGCTCATTCTCGATCAGATGCGTGCGCGCACCGCCCATCAACGAACGCAATGCAGTCGCCGCTGCCGACGAGCCATAGAGCGTCGAGGCGTTGTTGATCAGCGGCGTCGGGCCATTGGTGCCCGTCACATACTGGATCGAGCTGCGGCCCGAGAGATAGACGGCGTTGCCCGACGCGCTGATACAGGTCAGTGCGGCGTTACCGTTGCCGCTCTGCAGCAGGTCGCCGATCCGCCCGCCCCAGCCCGATGTCGCGCCTTCCGCGCTCGACGCCTGCCAATAGCTTTGCTGGTCGTTATGGCTGAACAGCTTGGGCGGCAGCGCCACGCTGTTCGCCTGATACTGCGCCTTTGTCGTCGGCCGCACCAACGTGCCGACATTGAGCACCACCGCCATCTTGCCCGCGTCGAACAGGGGCAACAGCGGCGCCATGGTCGGCGCCAGCGCATATTGTCGCCCGCCGAGCGCATTGAGCGGGTTGAGCGCAGTCGCCGTCAGCGCATCACGCAAATGCGCCAGCCCCGGCCGGGCGGTCGTGTACAGCGCATGGCTCGCCGCATCATAGGGCGGGAGCGTGTTGGCATAGTCGTTGCCGCCATACAGGAACACGCAGACCAGCGCCTTATAATCGCTGGCGACCGCGGCCGAGGCTTCGCCGATCGCCGCGAGCTGGGTCACGAACGGCGCGGCGCCGCCCGCAATCCCCAGCGTCGCGCTGCGACGGAGGAAGGCGCGGCGGGATTGATTGTTTTCCATGTCCCCGCCCCTCACTTCTGCGCCAGATATTCGGGCGCGGCCATCGTCAGCAGCAATGCGATCGCGATCCGGTTGTTGGTGTTGGTGGTACTGTCCACCGCGGTCTTGATCTGCGCGACCGTCGCAGTGCTCACCTGCCCGGCTGCCAGCACCAGATTGATCCGATCGATCAGGCCCTGGCTGTCCGCGGCCAATGCGGTCAGCTCGGCATAGTCGCTCTTGAGGTCGGTCAGCCCGTTGTTCACCACCGACTGCATATAGTTCACATAGCCGACGACGCTGATCTCGTTGGTGATCTGGAACTCCGGCGCAACCAGTCCGCCGCTCGCGAAGCCGCTATTGGGCGGGCTGTAGCCGGGGCGGAAGAAATTGAAGACCGATCCGCTGCGCCCCATCGCCTGCGCCAGCCGGTTGATCGAACTACTGGTATCGCCAATGGAAAAATGGCCGCTCACCGAATTGGCGCCGAATCCGCGCGCCCAGCCGGTGAAGCGCATCACTGGCTCGCGCAGCTTGCCGCTGGTGGTGCCCGACGGGTCGGCGCGCGCCTCGTCGTCGAGCAGGATCGCACGGATCACCGCCTGCATGTCGCCGCGCGCACCCGACCCATTGTCGGCGAACTTCGCGGAGACCCGGCCGACATAGGCGGGCGAAGGATTGCTGGTGACCAACCGCTGGATCAGTTGCTTCGACACGAAAGGCGCGATGTTGGGATGCGCGAAGATCGTATCGAGCGCGATCTTCACCGCCTCCATCCCCGCGGTCCCGGCAGGAACACTCGCTCCGAGAAAGGCTGACGCCCCCGTCTCGTGCGTGCCCGTGTTGACGATCAGCGAGCGGCGGTAGCGGTCGGGGGTGTTGCTGTCGGTCGAATCGAGCGTGAGCCCCGTAAACACCCGCGCCAGACCCGAGACATCGGCGGGAGTATAAGTCTCCGCCGGCACACCGCCCGACATCACCACCGTCCCGTCCATGTTGAGCCGGTGCAGGCCGATGGTGAAGAGCTGCATCAGCTCGCGTGCGTAATTCTCATCGGGGACCGATCCGGTCGCCGCGTTGGCCTTGCGGTTACCGAGAAACGTCAGGAACGAGGCCATCGCCGCGTTCGTCGTGACCTTGTCGAGAATCGTACGGAAATTGCCGAAGGCGTTGTCGTGCAGCACGTCGACATAGGCTGCCATCGCGAACTGCGGCCAGTTCAGGTTCACACCGGAGATGCCGACCACCAGCATCTCGAGCAGCGCCATGCCGACTCGCTGGCGCAACTGGTCGCCCGCGCCGATCAGCTGGCTCCATATCACATTGTCGAAGCCGGCCTCGCTGTCCCGGTTGGCAACGACGTTGTAGCCCTTCGCCACCAGCCAGTCCCAATGCGTCGTCGCACGCGGCTTGGCGAATTCGCTGGTGATCCACGCCGCATAGCCGCGCGCCCGAACATCGGCGATGTCGGCGCTGGTCGCCCCCATCGTCGCCTGAGTCAGGAAGCGGCTGGCCTGTATCGCGGAAACCGGCGCGGGGGTCGGCGAAGGCGTGCCAGTCGGCGGCAGCGTGACCACACCGCCCCCTCCGCCACCGCCCGAATCGCAAGCCGCCAGCGCAAGGCCGAGCGCGAGCGCGCTCGTGCCGCTCAGCGCAGCGGCCGGTACGGCCGCTCCGGCTTCGCCATTCTCCGCCTCGACCAGAGGCGTCTCCAGATTGTCCATAGGATACCCTGCGTGCCGGCTCTCGCTGGCCGTACTGCCGCGCCAATCTTCTCCATTTTGCCGGGTTGCACCAGTCGGAAACAGTATCAACTTGCCGCAAACCGTTCATTTTTCAGTCATTTGCGAGTCTCATATGATCGTCCTAACCTGTTGAGATGAAAGCTGTCCTGCCCGCACTCGCCCGCCCGCTGATCGAAGCGGGGCTTCCGGACGCAATTGAGCCGCACTGGTTCAGCAACCAGGCGGAGGCGGCCGCCATGGTCGCAGATGCCGACATCGCCTGGGTCGACATGATGCGCCCCGAATGGACCGGCGAAGCGGCGGCGGCGGGCGCGCAGCTCAAATGGCTTTCGACCATCTATGCCGGGATCGACGCGTTCGACATCGGCCTGCTCAGGGAACGCGGCACCACCCTCACCAACGGCGTCGGCATCAACGCCATCGCGGTCGCCGAATATGCGGTCATGGGGATACTCGCCGCCGCCAAGCGCTTCGATCAGGTGGTGCGGATCGCCGACCGCCGCGAATGGCCCGCCGACGCGCCGGGCAAAGTCGAGCTGTTCGAGACCCGCGCGATGATCATCGGCTATGGCACGATCGGCCGGATGATCGGCGATCGACTCGCGGCGTTTGGGGTCGGGGTGACGGGCGTCACCCGCTCGGGGCGCGACGGCACGCTGACCCCTGACCAGTGGCGCAATCGGATCGACGAATTCGACTGGATCATCCTCGCCGCCCCCTCGACCGGCGACACCCACGCGCTGATCGGCGCGGCAGAGCTCGCAGCGATGAAGCCCGGCGCATGGCTGGTGAACGTCGCCCGTGGCGATATGGTCGACCAGCCCTCGCTGATCGAAGCGCTGGCGAAACGCCGCATCGCCGGTGCGTTCCTCGACGTCGTCGATCCCGAGCCCTTGCCGGAAGACCATCCGCTTTGGACCGCGCCCAACGTCATCCATTCGATGCATTTGTCGGGCCGTTCGCAGACAAAGATGTTCATGCGCGCCGCCGCGCTGTTCCTCGAAAACGCCCGCGCCTTCGTCGAGGGCCGGCCGATGCGGAACGTCGTCGATCTCGACGCGGGCTATTAGCGCCGCTAAGTCCGCCGCATCATGATCCTCGTCATCGACAATTACGACAGCTTCACCTGGAACCTGGTCCATTATCTGATGGAGCTGGGCGCAGAGGTGAAGGTGGTACGCAACGACGCGCTGTCCGCCGCGGAAGCGATCGCGAGCAACGCGCAGGCCTTCCTGCTCTCGCCCGGCCCGTGCACCCCGAACGAAGCGGGGATCAGCCTCGATCTGGTCGCCGCCTGCGCCGATGCCGGCAAGCCGCTGCTTGGCGTGTGCCTAGGCCACCAGTCGATCGGTCAGCATTTCGGCGGTCAGGTGGTGCGCGGCGGACTCATGCACGGCAAGACGTCGCCGGTCCGCCATGACGGCACCGGCCTGTTCGAAGGCCTGCCCTCACCCTTCACCGCGACGCGCTATCACTCGCTGATCGTCACCGACATTCCCGAAGAACTGGTGGTCAACGCCACCGCCGAGGACGGCAGCGTTATGGCGTTCCGCCACCGCGAACTGCCAATCCACTCGGTCCAGTTCCATCCCGAAAGCATCGCCACCGAACACGGCCATGCGATGCTCGCGAACTTCCTGGAGATCGCCGGAATCGAGACCAGGACGCTGGCCTGAGGGCAGCCGAGTCGCCGTGTTGCCAGACACGGTTCCGGGGCATAGCGTTTAAACGGGCGATCCCGCGTCGCTCGTTACCGCTGGAGGCCGGCTTGAAACCTACCGCGCTCATTCTCCCACTTGCCGTCATGGCATGTGCGCCCGCAAACGAACCCGCTGTCGGGATGGCCAATCCCGCATCGGTTCATTGCTTCAAGGCCGGTGGCCGGGTCGAGATCCGCAAGGAAACCGCCGGCGAAGTCGGATATTGCCACCTTCCGGACGGCCGGGTGATCGAAGAATGGAAATTCTTCAGGGCCGCTCAGGGCAAGGACGACTGAAGTCCTTCTATGCCTGCGACAGGCTCAGCACATTGCCGTCGGGGTCGTTGAACCACGCGACTTTCGCCATGCCGCCGGGCGCAGTCCAGATGCCGTCCGCGTCCTGCCCCATCCCGTCATAGATGGTGAAGGTGACGCCCTTTTCACGCAGCACCTGAACCATCGCGCGGATATCGCTGACATTCCATCCGAATACCGGATGCTGCCCAGCCTTGAAGTCGGGCATCACGGTCAGGCGGATCACCGCATTGTCCATGCCGATGAAGTCGCCAAACGGATCGGAACTGCGCAGCGTCAGCCCCAGCTGGCCGCAGTAAAAGCCCAGCGCGCGGTCGCGGTCGGTGGCGTAGAGGAAGCTCACCGGTTCGGTCGATCGAAGGTCCATTGCAGGTCTCCCCGTTCTGATCTGCGCAGAATAGTCGTTTTGCGAGCGAAATGCACCGCCCCCAAGCTTGATCCCAAGTCCCGCCCCTCAGTCCCGCTTGTCCGGCACACAACAGGATTTGCTCGACTCGCCTCTCCCACACCCCAATAGAGGCGACGTGACCCGCTTCAGCCTCCTCCCCGACCCCGCCACCCCGCTCGCACGCGAATCCGCTGCGCAGGCATTCGCCGATATCCTCGACGGCACCGCGCCCGAGACTGAGATCGAAACGTTCCTGATCACCCTGTCCGAACGCGGCGAGACCAGCATCGAAATCGCCGAGGCTGCGCGCGCGATGCGCCAGCGGGTGATCCCGGTCCGTGCACCCGCCAATGCCATCGACGTGTGCGGTACCGGCGGCGACGGGCATCACACGCTCAACGTCTCGACCGCGGTCGCGATCGTCGTCGCCGCGGCAGGGGTTCCGGTCGCCAAGCACGGCAATCGCGCCGCGTCGTCCAAATCAGGCGCTGCGGATACGCTCGAGGCTTTGGGCCTCGACCTCGACCGTGCCGCCGCCAATGCCGAAGCGCACCTCAACGATCTCGGCATCGCCTTTCTCTTTGCCGCCAGGCATCACCCGGCGATGGGCCGCATCGCCGCGCTGCGGCGGCGGATGGCGCGGCGGACGATCTTCAACCTGATGGGCCCGCTCGCCAACCCTGCCGGGGTGCAGCGCCAGCTGATCGGCATCGCCCGCCCCGACTATGCGCCGATCTATGCCGAGGCGCTCGAACAGCTCGGGGTCAAGGCCGCCGCCATCGTCTCGGGTGAGGAAGGTCTCGACGAGCTTTCGCCTGAAGGCGGCAGCCTTGTGGTGAGCATCGGCGACGTCAGCCTGCCGGCACGCATTACCCCGGCCGATGCCGGACTTCCCTCCCATCCGCTCATCAGCCTGCGCGGCGGCGACGCCCGCACGAACGCGGCGGCGCTGCGCCGCCTGCTTCAGGGCGAACACGGCCCCTATCGCGACGCGGTGCTGCTCAACGCGGCTGCCGCGCTGGTGGTCGCGGGTGAAGCCGCGGATCTGCGCGCAGGCGCAGAGGAAGCGGCGGAGACGATCGACAAGGGGCTTGCCAACGCGCTGCTCGACTGCTGGATCGCCGCAGCATGAACACGCTCGATAAAATTCTCGAAGTGAAGCGCCGCGAAGTCGCCGAACGCAAAGCCACGACCTCACTCGGCAATTTGCAGGACCGCCTGCTGGCCCAGACCCCGCCACGCGGCTTCCGCGCCGCGCTCGATGCCAAAGCGGTGCAGGGTTACGGGCTGATTGCGGAGATCAAGAAAGCGTCGCCTTCCAAGGGTCTGATCCGCGCCGATTTCGATCCGCCCGCCCATGCCCGCGCTTACGAGGCCGGCGGCGCGGCGTGCCTGTCGGTGCTGACCGATGCCGAATTCTTCCAGGGGCATGAGGATTACCTCATCGCCGCGCGCGCCGCCTGTGGCCTGCCGGTGATCCGCAAGGATTTCATGATCGATCCCTGGCAGGTTCTCGAAGCCCGCAGCATCGGCGCCGACGCGATCCTGATCATCGTCGCCGCGCTCGAGGATGCCCAGATGGCGGAGATCGAGGATGCCGCCATCGGTCTCGGCATGGACGTGCTGGTCGAGGTGCACGACGAAGCCGAGCTGGACCGCGCGCTCGCGCTGCGATCGCGGCTGATCGGGGTCAATAACCGCAATCTCAAGGACTTCTCGGTCTCTTTTGATCGCACTTATGAACTCGTGGGCCGTGCACCCGAAGGCTGTACCTTCGTCGCGGAGAGCGGCCTGACCTCGCGCGCCGATCTCGACGCCATGGCGGCACATAGCGTGCGCTGCTTCCTGATCGGCGAATCGCTGATGCGGCAAGACGATGTCGAAGCGGCGACGCAGGCGCTGGTGGGATGAGCGACCTCACCCATCTCGACGAAACCGGCGCCGCGCGCATGGTCGATGTGGGTGCGAAGGCCGAAACGCAGCGTCAGGCGATTGCGACCGGCCGCATCACGATGTCGACACCTGCCGCCGCCGCGATCCGCAACGGGCTGGTCAAAAAGGGTGACGTCCTCTCGGTCGCGCGCGTCGCCGGGATCATGGCGGCAAAGAAGACCAGCGACCTGATCCCGCTCTGCCATCCGCTCGCGCTGACGAAGATCACCCTCGACCTGATCCCCGACGAGACCGGGGTCACCGCCACCGCGACCGTTGCGCTCACCGGTCGCACCGGGGTGGAGATGGAAGCGCTCACCGCGGTCTCGGTTGCGCTGCTCACCGTCTACGACATGGCCAAGGCGCTCGATAAGACCATGACGATCGGGGGGATCCACCTCGCCTCCAAGACCGGCGGGAAGTCGGGCGATTGGGTAAATCCGGAAGGTTAACCGACCCTCCACCCTGCTCGCTCAGACATTCTTGAGGCGCGTGGGCGCATCGTCTCCACCTGCAACAGGGTGGGGATCCAATGACACTTCCGGCACGATCGGCGATCTTCTCGCTGTCCGGCGAGATTGATGCGCCGCCGGGACCCGTCGAGGACGCCTCGCCTGCGCGGCTGCTGCTGGGCAGCGCGGGCGAGCGAAATTGTTTCGTTCACCGCCTCACCTCCGCCGGAGCAACCCTCACCGTCTCTGGCCCTGTCGCCAATGGCGACCGGGCGACGATCGAACTGCCCTTCGGTCTCGTCGCCGATGGTTCGATCGTCGGTCATGACCCCGCCGCGCTCGCTTTCCGGTTCGACGAGCCGCTCGACGTGGTCGGCGCCCTCGCCCGCTGCCTTGCCGCACTTCCCGCCGAGCGCCGCGAAATGCCGCGCATCGAGCTCCGCCAGCGGCTGTGTATCCGCCACGGCGATCAGGTCGATTTCGCCTGGACGCGCAACCTGTCGACCACGGGCATCGGTGTCGAAACGCGCGCACTTCTGACCGCGGGCGCGCAGGTCGAGCTGACTCTGGACGGCTTGCGCCCGATCCAGAGCGAAGTCCGCTGGGCAGAAAAGGGCCAGGCCGGCATCGCCTTTGGCGAAGAACTGGGCTGGCAACTGCTGATGCCCTGGTTGCGCAAGGTCGCCAGCCAGCGGCGCGGGCCGGCGGCAATGGGGGCGGTGCAGGATCAGGCGCCATCGGCACTGGGAGCGGTCAAGGACGCGCTACGGCTCGACATCGCCACCCACGTCCGGTCAGGCGTCAACTGGTGGAACGCGCAGCTCAACATCCTGAGCAGTACGCTCGCCGAGTTTGAGAGCGATACCGAATTCACGCCTTTGTCCTCGTTGTGGCTTTCGCTGCCCGGCATCGGCGGCTGGCCGATCCGCGTGATCGAGTGTCACGGCGCGCGCCACGTTGCCGAATTCCGTATCGCGCTGCGCCCGCACGAGATGGCGCGGCTGACCGAAGCGGCACGCCCGGCGCGCTAGACCCCGCCGCAACCGCGCGGTAACGCCACCGCGATGGCCGATCTGCTTCCCGTTGCCGATGCCCAACAGCGCCTGCTCGCGCTCGCCCCGGCACTCGCGGTGGAGACGGTATCGCTGAACGCCGCAGTGGGCCGCTGGACCGCGGCGCCCGTGACCGCGACCCGCACCCAGCCCGAACAGCCGCTGTCAGCGATGGACGGCTATGCGATCCGCTTCGCCGATCTGCCCGGCCCGTGGAATGTGATCGGCGAAAGCGCTGCGGGCCGCCCCTTTGCGGGCATCGTCGGCGCGTATCAGGCAGTGCGTATCTTCACCGGCGCGGCGCTGCCCGACGGCGCCGATACCGTGCTGATCCAGGAAGAGGCGCGGCGTGAGAGCGATCGCCTCCACCTCGACGGAGAAGGGCCCGGTGGCACCGGCAGTAACGTGCGCGCAGCCGGGCTGGACTTCGCTGCAGGCGAGCCGCTGATCGCGCCCGGCGAGCGCCTGACGCCCGCGCGCATCGCACTTGCCGCGGTCGCGGGCCACGCCGCGCTACCCGTTCGCCGCCCTGTCCGCGTCGCCATCGCGGCGACGGGCGATGAGCTCCGCGCGCCCGGCGCCCCTCTTGACCCCGGCCAGTTGCCCGAGAGCAACGGCGTCATGCTCGCCGCCATGCTCGCCGGGCTTCCGGTCGAGATCGAGGATCTCGGCATCCTGCCCGACCGGCTCGACGCGCTCGCCACCGCCTTCGCGCGCGTCTCCGCCGATATTCTGGTCACCACCGGCGGCGCGTCGGTGGGCGACCACGACCTCGTCCGCCCGGCGCTGCTGGCGGCTGGCGCACAAATCGATTTCTGGAAGGTCGCGGTCCGCCCCGGCAAACCAATGATGGCCGGAACCCTCGGCGATACCATCGTCCTCGGCCTCCCCGGCAATCCGGTCTCGGCCTTCGTCACTGCCCGGCTCTTCCTGCTTCCCCTGATCGCGCGGTTGTCGGGCGCCACCGACCCGCTGCCCCAAACCCGCACCGCCACGCTCGCCGAGCCGCTTCCAGCCAACGGCCCCCGCGCCGACTATCTGCGCGCCATGCACGGCCACGGCGGCGTGGTCGCTGCAGCGATCCAGGACAGCTCGATGCTCCGCACGCTCGCGCGCGCGGATTGTCTGATCGTCCGCATCCCCCATGCACCGCCTGCGAAATCGGGCGACTCGGTAGAAATCCTCACTTTCGGGTAATCGGCCGCCTTGACATCATACAAGAACAAGGCGTAAACGTTCCATGTCTGTTCCAGATGGAGAACGTCCGATGCTTACGAAGAAGCAGCATGAGCTGATCTGCTTCATCGCCGACCGCTTGAACGATACCGGCGTGTCGCCTTCGTTCGAGGAGATGAAGGACGCGCTCGATCTCAAGTCGAAATCGGGCGTCCACCGGCTGATCTCGGCGCTCGAGGAACGCGGCTTCCTGCGCCGCCTGCCCAACCGGGCGCGCGCGCTCGAGGTGCTCAAGCTGCCCGAGCGCGGCGAGCCCAAAAAGGCGACGCCTGCGAAGGGCAATGTCGTCACGCTCAACCGCCCGGCGCCGCAGCCCGCAAACGACGTGATCGAGATCCCGCTTCACGGCCGCATCGCCGCGGGCGTGCCGATCGAGGCGCTTGAAGGTTCGACGATGCTCCCCGTCCCCGCCGCCCTGCTCGGCTCGGGCGAACATTATGCGCTGGAGGTTGCCGGGGATTCGATGGTCGAGGCCGGGATCTTCGACGGCGACTATGCGCTGATCCGCCGTCAGGAGACGGCGCGTGACGGCGAGATCGTCGTTGCGCTGATCGAGGACAGCGAAGCGACGCTCAAATATTTCCGCAACGAAGGCAGCATGGTCCGGCTCGATCCGGCCAACCGCGCCTATGATGCACAGCGCTACCGCCCCGATCAGGTGCGGGTGCAGGGCAAGCTTGCCGGGCTGCTGCGGCGCTACTGAACCCAAAGGGCGGCTACGGCCGCCCTTTCCATCGATGGCCGAGTGGGATGATCGGCCCGGACGCGCCGGATGGCGGGGCCGCGTGGTATTACCGCACGGGTAATTGAGCGCACGCCTGCCTCCCTTATCCTATGCATGTCCACCGGCGACAGGAGAGAAGAATGACCACCCTCGAAGGCGGCTGCCATTGCGGCGCGATCCGCTACACGCTGACCGGCGATCCGATGCACCATGCGCTGTGCCACTGCACCGACTGCCGCCGCGCGTCGGGCGCACCGATGGTCGGCTGGGCCATGTTCCAGGAAGATGCGCTGACGGTCATGCAGGGCGAGCCGCATGAATATGCCTCCTCCGAACATGGCCGCCGCTATTTCTGCGGTAAGTGCGGCACCGGCCTGTTCTACCGCAACGCGGAGAACCTTCCTGGCATCGTCGATACGCAGGTCGCAACGCTCGACGATCCCGACGCCATCCCTGCGGGCGCACATATCCAGATTGCCGAACGCATCGGCTGGATGAAGGAAGCGCACAATCTCCCGGAGTTCGCCCGCTACCCCGGGATGGAGTAGCGCGTCGCGACTTCGCGGCAGGGACGAGAGCTCGGCCGAGAAACCGCCTCGGTCACACGCTGATTTCTCCCTCCATAACTGCCACGCACGCGCCACGCAGGGTTGCGACAATGCCTTCAGGTGAGCGACGAGCCTCGACGTGCAGCAGGCTTGGCCTGCCCATCTCGACACCCTGATGGATCAGGAAGCTGGCTTCGGCGGTATCCGGCTCGGATGACAGCAACAGGCAGGCAAGGGGCGCGTTCGCGCTCCCGGTTGCGGGATCTTCCCACGTCCCCGCCAGCGGTGCGAACATCCGGGCACGAAGGGTTCGCCCCTCCCTGCAATAGGCATGGACCGAGAATCGGCTGCCGAGATGCGAATGAGCCGCCAGCGCTGCCCTGAATGCCGCAAGATCGGGCGCGCAGCGTGCCAGCGCATCGCTGGTCAGTTCGACGATGACATAGGGGTTGCCGTTCGACGCAACGATCGGCGGATGCGTTGCGGTCACCACATCGCCGGCCTCCAACTGCAGGGTCTGCGCGACGACATCGACCGCGATTGGCTCGCCGATACTCAGCGGCTGCGGTGCCGCGATCGTGGCAGCAACGGGTGCCCCCTTGGCATTGCGTTCGATGCTGACGCGAACGATCCCGGCGGGTATCTCGAACGTCGCGTCGGTCAGGCCGGGTTGTTGACCCGCGAGGATAAAGGCAGTGCCGACCATCGGATGCCCTGCAAAATCCATCTCGGCCGTCCGGTTGAAGATCCGGATACGCGCCGTGTTCACCGGATCGGCCGGCGGCAGAACGAAGGTGGTTTCGCTCAGATTGAACTCGGCGGCCACCGCCTGCATCGTTGCGCTGTCCAGCGCGTCGCCGCCCATCACCACCGCCAGCGGATTCCCGCCAAAGCGCACGTCGGTGAAGATGTCGGCTGTGAAGAATGGCAATTTGGGCATGGCGTAACTCCGATCCACCGCCTGATTGACACGCATTTCGTTGATTGGCAAACTCCCAACATGACCGATGCAGACCTGTTCCGCGCTTTGGGTAATGATCGCCGGCTGCAAATCCTGGCCTGGCTCAAGGAGCCCACCGCGCATTTTCCGCCGCAGCGGGACGGCGATCTGATCGAAGATGGCGTGTGCGGTCAGCTCATCGCGGAGAAGCTCGGCATCAGCGCATCCACGCTCAGCGAGCATATGCGGGTGCTGCACGGATGCGGTCTGGTGACGGCGAAGCGGATCAAACAATGGACATTCTACCGCCGCAACGACGAGAAACTGCGGGTGCTCGCATCGATCGTGAACGGCATTTGATCGAGCGACGATGTTCAGCCACATAACCGTCGGCGTCAGCGATCTCGATCGCGCCGCTTCCTTCTATGATGCGGTGCTGATCCCGCTCGGACTTGCCCGTCGGCCAGTGACCCCCGACGGCGGACCGCCATCGATGTGCTGGCATGAACGCGGCGCCGGCCTGCCCCGCTTCTACACCTATCTTCCATTCGACGGACAACCGTGCGCGCCCGGCAACGGCAGCATGGTCGCCTTCCTCGCGCCCTCGATCGAAGCGGTCGAACTGGCTCATGCGCAAGCCATGCGACACGGCGGAACCGACGCGGGAGCCCCGGGGCTGCGCGAGCACTATGGGCCCGGCTATTACGGCGCCTATCTGCGCGATCCTGACGGCAACAAGATCCATGTCGTCCATCGGCCCGAGGCACCTTCACCCGGCGCTTGAAGGGGGGAACTTGCGCCGGCGCCGTTACGTCCCACCCGAACGCGCCGCCATCACCCGCTCAGCCTCGATCCACGGATGCCGCGCGCCCGCCCGCCGCACCGTCCGCACCTGCGGCTTCGTCCCCAGCGTAATCGCCACCCCGCCGGTCTTCGCCAGCATCGCGCGGTCAAGCTTCAGCCATTTCGGCGTACACCCCGGTGGCAGCCTGCGGTCCGCCACCACGATATCCGCCGATCGGCACACCGCCATCATCTCGCGCCACGGTACCAGATAGCCGCTCCGCGTCGCCGCGATCCGCCAGCGCTGCCCGGCGCGCTCGACATCGATCAGGCACAGGTCCGGGCTGCAGCGCGCATCTTGCTGGTCGGCCAGCGCGGGCAATTCGGCATCCACCCCACCATTCTCCGCCATCATGTCGCGGACATAGTCGCCCGCCCGGTCGCGCAGTATCGCCACTTCCCCGCTCGCCGTGCGCAGCGCCAGGTGGCGCCCATCGCCGGTCACCAGCAGATCGGGCATCGGCGTAGCCAGCGCCCACACCGCCCCTGCCGCCGCAGGAACCGCGCCCGCCAGCCGCGCCCGCGTCTTCCACAACGCGAACCACAGCCCGCCCGTCACCATCAGCATATAGGCGCCGCCCGGCATCCCCGGCAGCATTGCCAGAGCCCCCGGCGCGCCCGCCGCGGCATGCGCGATCCACAGCAGCAGCTGCAACGCCTTCCCCGTCAGCCACCAGAAAGGTGCTCCAAGACCGGCAATGTCGAAGAACAGCGCCGCCGCCTCCAGCGGCATGATGACGAAGGTGGTGAGCGGGATCGCGACGATGTTCGCCAGCGCGCCATAGACGCCCGATTTGTGGAAGTGGAACAGCGCGATCGGGGTCAGCGCGATCTCGACCACCAGCCCCGTCAGCAGCAGCGATCCCACGCCACGCGCGAACCGCCACCCCCAGCCCTCCTCGCGCCGCTCGAACCAGCCGCGCACGCGCTTGCTCTCGTGCAGCGCCACAATCGCGGTCACCGCGGCAAAGCTCATCTGGAAGCTCGGCCCCATCAGCGCCTCGGGCCACAGCAACAGCACGACCAGCGCGCCGAACGCCACCAGCCGCAGTGTGATCGCTTCACGACCCAGCATCATCGCCGCCAGCACCATCAGCGCGGCAATGCACGAGCGCACCGTCGGCACCTCCGCGCCGGTCAGCAATGTGTACCCCACCGCCGCGACACCCGCGGCGCCGGCCGCGACCACGGGCAATGGCAAGCGCAGTGCCAGTGCCGGGCTCAGCGCAAGCAGCCGCAGCACCAGCAGCATCGTCGCCCCCACCACCGCGGTCACATGCAGACCACTCACCGACAGCAGATGCGCCAGCCCCGAACGGCGCAACGCCTCACCATCTTCCTCTGAGATCGCGCCGCGGTCCCCGGTCACCAGCGACGCCGCGATCCCGCCGGCGCTCCCCTCGACCTGCGACTGGACATGCGCCGTCAGCCGTTCGCGCAGCCCGCTATTCGCTTCGCCTGGAGTCACGATCCCGACCGGCGCAAACCCGCGCCCGCTTGCGCCCAGCCCGTCGAACCACGCCACCCGCTCGAAATCATAGGCGCCGGGCACCGCGGGCGGCGCGGGCGGCATCAGCCGCGCACGCAGCTTCACCACCGCACCCCGGGTCAGCCCGGCGGGCACATCCTTCGCATCCAGATTGACGCGCACCAATGGCGGCAGCCCTGCTCCCGCCTCGGGCGCGATCCGCACCCGCACCATGTCGCGCGCCGGCAGCTTCTCGACTCGCTCGACCATACCCTGAAAGGCGACGATAGCGGGCCGCGCCAGCACCGGCGCCGCCACCCGCTCGGCCCGCCACCACACCAGCGCGCACCCGGCCGCCACCACCAGCCCGGCCACCGTCACGCATCGCGCCGCCCGTCCGCCGCCGCTCAGCGCAAGTCCGGCGGCTGCCACCGCGAGTCCGGCCAGCACCACCGCGCCCCAGCGGTTCGCATCGGGCAGCGCGAACCACGCTAGGATCCCTGTACCCAGCATTACCGGAATCCACAGGACGATCTGCCCGCGCTCAGCCTCCAGCCAGCGTTCGATTCGCTCAGCGAAACACCAGCCCCCCGCTATTTGAAGCAGGCGAAACCCCGTGCTAGGGGCGCTCGCGGCTGAACTGGCCATCGATCACAGTTTCTGGGAGCAAGCGCGCGTGGGCGCAACATCTGAACCCGCTACGGGTACGCAAATCGTCACGCGCTTCGCCCCGTCGCCGACGGGGTTTCTGCACATCGGCGGCGCACGCACCGCGCTGTTCAACTGGCTGTTCGCGCGCCACCATGGCGGCAAGTTCCTGCTGCGCATCGAGGATACCGATCGCGCCCGCTCGACCGATGCGGCGATTGAGGCGATCCTCGACGGAATGCGCTGGCTCGGCCTCGATTGGGATGGCGACGAAGTCTATCAGTTCGCCCGCGCCGAACGCCATGCCGAGGTCGCACACACGATGCTCGAGTCGGGCCACGCCTATCGCTGCTGGATGAGCCAGGAAGAGATCGCCGCCCAGCGCGAGGAAGCGCAGGCAGCCAAGAAGCCCTATCGCATCCGCAGCCCCTGGCGCGACCGCACTGATGGCCCGCTCGACCAGCCGCACGTCGTCCGCATCCGCGCGCCGCGCGAAGGCGCGACGACGATCCGCGACGCGGTACAGGGCGAAGTAACCGTCCAGAATGCCGAGCTGGACGACATGATCCTGCTCCGCTCGGACGGCACACCGACCTATATGCTCGCGGTGGTGGTCGACGATCAGGATATGGGCGTCACCCATGTCATCCGCGGCGACGATCACCTCAACAACGCCTTCCGTCAGTTGCTCATCGTCAACGCGATGGGCTGGCCAGAGCCAGTCTACGCGCACATCCCGCTGATCCACGGCGCGGACGGGTCGAAGCTTTCCAAGCGTCACGGCGCAATGGGCGTCGATGCCTATCGCGACGAGCTTGGCGTGCTGCCCGAGGCATTGTTCAATTACCTGCTCCGCCTCGGCTGGGGTCATGGCGACGACGAGATCATCAACCGCGCGCAGGCGACCGAATGGTTCGACCTGCCGGGCGTCGGCAAGTCGCCCTCGCGCTTCGATTTGAAGAAGTTGGATAATCTCAACGGCCATTACATCCGCAGCGCAGACGATGCGCGACTCGCAGCGCTCGCGGCGCCGTTCCTTCCCTTCGAAGCGTCACCGCAGCAGATCGACCTTCTGCAGCGCAGCATGCACGCATTGAAGCCGCGTGCCGCGAATCTCCGTGAAATCGCGGACGGAGCGGCCTTTCTGTTTCGCACTCGCCCCCTGGAAATGGACGCAGATGCACAAGCTCTGCTAGGGGACGACGCGAAGGCGATCCTGCATTCCCTTCACACGGCGCTTGACGCCGTCGCGGACTGGAATACGGAAGCGCTCGAAACGGCGGTACGCCAGGTGGCGGAGTCGGGGGGAGTGAAACTCGGGGCGGCCGCACAGCCGCTTCGCGCCGCGCTGACTGGGCGGAAGACCTCTCCCGGCATCTTCGACGTCCTCATCCTTTTGGGGCGTGAGGAAAGCCTGGGCCGGATCGCCGATCAAATGGCAGCCCCCTCGCAGGGCTGAGACGAAAGGACGAAGATATGACCGACTCCACCCTCAATATCGCCGGTAAAGACTATCCGGTTCGACAGGGAAGCGTCGGTCCTGAAGTCGTCGATATCCGCAAATTCTACGCTCAGACCGGCCAGTTCACCTACGATCCCGGCTTCACCTCGACCGCGTCGTGCGAGTCGGGCCTGACCTATATCGATGGTGACGAGGGTACGCTGCTCCACCGCGGCTACCCGATCGGCCAGCTCGCCGAGCATTCGAGCTTCATGGAGGTCGCATACCTCCTGCTGAACGGCGAGCTGCCGAGCGGCGACGAGCTCGGCCAGTTCAGCCACACGATCAGCCGCCACACGATGGTACATGAGCAGCTGGCGACCTTCTACCGTGGTTTCCGCCGCGACGCGCACCCGATGGCTGTGATGTGCGGCGTGGTCGGCGCGCTCTCGGCCTTCTACCACGACTCGACCGACATCTCGGATCCGTATCAGCGCATGGTCGCGTCGCACCGCCTGATCGCCAAGATGCCGACGATCGCCGCGATGGCGTATAAATACACCGTCGGTCAGCCGTTCCTCTATCCCGACAACAACCTGTCCTACACCGGCAACTTCCTGCGCATGACCTTCGGCGTCCCCGCCGAGGAATATGTCGTGAACCCGGTGGTCGAGCGCGCGCTCGACCGCATCTTCATCCTCCACGCCGATCACGAGCAGAACGCGTCGACCTCGACCGTGCGTCTCGCCGGTTCGTCGGGCGCGAACCCGTTCGCGTGCATCGCCGCGGGCATCGCCTGCCTGTGGGGTCCGGCGCATGGCGGCGCGAACGAAGCGGCGCTCAACATGCTGCGTGAGATCGGCCGTCCGGAGCGCATTCCCGAGTATATCGCGCGCGCCAAGGACAAGAACGACCCGTTCCGCCTGATGGGCTTCGGCCACCGCGTCTACAAGAACTACGATCCGCGCGCGACCGTGATGCAGAAGACAGTGCGCGAGGTCCTGAAGGAACTCAACGTCACCGATCCGCTGTTCGACGTCGCGCTCCAGCTCGAGGAAATGGCGCTCAAGGACGATTATTTCGTCGAGAAGAAGCTGTTCCCGAACGTCGATTTCTACTCGGGCGTGATCCTGTCGGCGATCGGCTTCCCGACCACGATGTTCACGGTCCTCTTCGCGCTCGCCCGCACCGTCGGCTGGGTCGCGCAGTGGAACGAGATGATCAGCGATCCGGACCAGAAGATCGGCCGCCCGCGCCAGCTCTACACCGGCCCGACGCAGCGCGACTACGTCCCCGTCGACAAGCGCTGATCGGTTCGAACCGGACAGAAAATGGCCCGCTGGAGCGATCCGGCGGGCCTTTTCGTCGGAGCTCGCAGTTTGCAACTATCTGGCTGGCGGCCGCCTCGGCTCACTGATCGTCCTGCAGTCGGACTGCCTTTCGCTGCAAAATCATCACTTCATGTCACACGCCAGGATCGCCAACCGCTGCCGTTGCCAGAAGCGCTCAGCTTCGTCGTCTTCTCCCGCCGCCGCCTTTGCCTTTCGAGCGTAGCTGGCGGCATGAGGGGCATGTGTCTCCACGTGCGCCGTTGCCGCTGCATGTCCGGCGGACCGCGCTGCTGCCACCGCCGACTCACCGGTCGCCTCGCGGGCTGCTGCGTGAGCAGCAAATGCCAGCTTCCGTGCGGCGATCATCGTCAGACTGCCATTTTGCCACCGCCGCGCAGCGTCGATCGCGAGACGCGGACGCGGATCGTCCGGGTTCTCGGTCTCAAAGAGACCCAGAACCCGTTCCGCGCAATCAGCAGCCCAAGGCGCAAGCTCACGATGTTGGCTCATCCGCTATATCCCGAAATCTTGGCTGCGACTGAGATGCAGCACCGAATAGATTACCCCCGCAAGATCTTCCCCATCGGCCGCCCCTTGGCCAGTTCGTCGATCAGCTTGTCGAGATAGCGTATCTCGCGCATCAGCGGGTCGTCGATCTCCTCGATCCGCACGCCACAGATCACGCCGGTGACCCGCGTCCGCGCCGGGTTGAGCATCGGCGCCTGCGCGAAGAAATCCTCGAAATTCGTCTTTGCTTCCAGCTGGGCCGCCAGCTGCTCAACACTGTATCTGGTCAGCCAGCGGACGATCTCGTCGACCTCGGCCTGCGTGCGCCCCTTCTTCTCCGCCTTGGCGACATAGTGGGGATACACGCTCGCAATGCTCATCGCATAGATGCGGTGCTTCTCCATGATTTCCTCCGCACAGCCTCACGCCAGCTTAGCGCGGCCTTGCGCAAGACCGCATCTTCCATTATGTATGGATACAATAACTGACATAGGAACCATACAATGTCGCAGGTGGCACCCGAGGACAAGTTTCGCTGGATCGTCGACACCGGTTGGAAGGGCCTGTGCGTCCGCTGCGGCGAAAAGACGATGTTCTCCGGCTGGCTCAAGATCGCGAAGAAATGCCCGTCCTGCGGCCTCGACTATCGCTTCGCCTCGCCCGACGACGGCCCCGCCTTCTTCTCGCTCTGCTTCGTCGCCTTCCCGCTGACCTTTTTCGGCGTGTGGTTTCAGGTCGCGTTCGATCCGCCCTTCTGGGTCCATTTCCTCACCACGATCCCGGTGATGGTGGGGGGCTGCGTGCTGGCGCTGCGTCCGATCAAGGGCTGGCTGGTCGCCTCGCAATATCTCAACAATGCACAGGAAGCGGGTACCGCCAAGCTCTGGGCGAAACTCCATGACGAAGCGGAAGCGCGCGATACGCGGCCCAATGACTGACGACTGGCTTCCAGACCTCGACCGCACCGCGGGGCCGAAATATGCAGCCATCGCCGATGCGCTGGGCGCAGCGGTCGACCGGGGCGAGCTGCCCGGTGGCACCCGCCTGCTCCCGCAGCGCGATCTCGCCGCGCGGCTCGGGGTTGATCTCACCACGGTCACCCGCGCCTATGACGAGGCGCGCCGCCGCGGCCTGATCGAGGCACGTGGCCGCGCCGGAAGCTTCGTCCGCGCGCCGCAGCGGGTCGAGATTGCCGACCTTGCCCGTGTCGATACCGGCATGAACCTGCCCCCCGAGCTTCCCGGCGGGCTGCTCGCGCGGACGATCACCGATACGGTCGGCGCGCTGTTGCTCGACGCCTCCCCCCTGCGCCTTCAATATCAGGCGATGGGCGGCAGCGCGGAGGATCGCGCCGCCGGAGTCGGTTTCCTCGCCACCGCGGGCCTTTCCGCCGAACCCGATCAGCTTGTCCTCGCTGCAGGCGGACAGAATGCGCTCCACGCGATCCTGGGCCTGGCACTGCGTCCCGGCGACGCAGTCCTGTGCCGCCGATTCGTCTATTCGGGCTTCCGCACGATCGCACAGCGGATCGGCCTTCGCCTCGTCGGGCTGGACACGCTGGACGCCACATCGATCTCAGCCGCCTGTGCGGCCGACCCGCAGATCCGCGCCATCTATCTCGTCCCCACCAACGACAATCCGACCGCAGAAACACTCGACGAAACCGCCCGGCACGAGATCGCTGCGGCCGCGACGCGCCACGATCTTCAGCTGATCGAGGACGATGCCTATGGCGCCCTCGCCACGACCCCGGTCGCGCCAGTCACCACCCACGCCCCGGACCGCAGCTGGTACATCGCCAGCGCGTCGAAGATCATCTCGCCCGCACTCCGGGTCGCGTTCGTGCGCGCGCCAAATGTCGCCGCGGCGCTTCAGTTCGCCGGGCAGGTGCATCAGACCGCGGTGATGGCCCCGCCGCTGAACACGGCGATGCTAACGCGCTGGATCGATAACGGCACCGCCGCCCGCCTGATCGCGGCGATGCGTGCCGAAGCCGCTCGCCGGCAGGCGCTGGCGACTCGCCTGCTGGGCGGGCTGGACTTCACCGCACACCCACAGGGCTATCATCTCTGGCTGCGGTTGCCTGAAACGGTCGCGCCCAACGATCTCGCCGACGCGATGCGCCCGACCGGGCTTTCGGTGATGCCCGCGGATCGCTTCGCGGCAGGCGACGCGCGCGCCAATGCCGTCCGCGTGTCGCTCGGCGGCCTCGCCGACGAAGACCAGCTCGTGCGCGCGCTCCGGATCCTGCACGGCTACGCTTCGGCCTAATGGGTCTCGAACGCCCCCAGGATCGGACACCCCCTGCCCTCCCCCGCCGCACAGCGCTCCGCCAGTCCCTCCAGCGCGGCGCGCGCAGCGGTCAGCTTCGCCACCTGCACATCGATTGCCGTGATCCGCGCCCGCGCCAGCTCGCGCGCCCGTGCCCGGTCCTCGCCCGCGTCCAGTGCCAGCAATTCGCCGATCTCGGCCAGCGTGAACCCGGCTTCCTGCGCCGAACGGATGAAGCGCAGCCGTTGCGCATCCTGCGCATCATAGCGCCGCACGCCCCCGGCACGCTCCGGCTCTGCCAGCAGCCCGCGTCGCTGGTAATAGCGCACCGTCTCCACGCCAACGCCCCCCGCCTTTGCCAGCGCACTTATCATCATGTCAGACACCCCTTGACTCCGTACTATGGTACGGAGCGTATCTAGGGCGGGTTCACAGAGTCGCAAGGAGCCCAATCATGTCGTCCCGTCCCATTGCACACCTGCATCGCATGGTGATGCCCGGTCATACCTGCCCCTATGGTCTCAAAGCCAAATCGCTGCTCGAGCGCAACGGCTATGGCGTCCACGACCATTGGCTGCGCACGCGCGAAGAGACCGACGCCTTCAAGGTCGAGCATGGCGTCGAAACCACGCCCCAGACCTTCATCGATGGCAAGCGGATCGGCGGCTATGACGATCTGCGCCGCTTCTTCGGCATGCGCGTTCCGGTAAAGGGCGAGACCAGCTACACGCCCGTCATAGCGCTGTTCGCGATGACCGCGCTGATGGCGCTCGCCGCCAGCAACGCCGCGTTCGGATCTCCGTTCACCGTTCAGGCGGGCGAGTGGTTCATCGGCTTCAGCATGATCGTGCTCGCACTGCTCAAGCTGCGCGATATCGAGAATTTCTCGACCATGTTCCTGAACTACGACCTGCTCGCTAAGCGCTGGGTGCCCTATGGCTATATCTACCCGTTTGCCGAAGGTGCGGCGGGCGTTCTGATGGTCGCCAACGCGCTCCACTGGGTCTCGATCCCGATCGCGCTGGTCATCGGTGGCATCGGTGCCGTCTCGGTGTTCAAGGCGGTCTATATCGACAAGCGTGAGCTCAAATGCGCGTGCATGGGCGGCGACAGCAACGTCCCGCTCGGCTTCATCTCGCTGACCGAGAATCTGATGATGATTGCGATGGCGGTGTGGATGCTGAGCGCGGCGCTCAACCCCGGGCATCCAGTTCACTGACCCGTTTCTTCGGCGCCTGCGCGCGATAGCTTTCCTCGATCCAGTCCTTGAGCTGGGCCAGGTCGGGGATCGCATCGTCGCCGGGCGTGAAGGTCACCCAGCCGCTCTTGCCCAGCCCATAGGCGGTCGGAGCGGCATAAGGCAGCTCGAGCGCGACCTCACTGGTGTAACGCAGTTTCGCCGACATCTGGAACGCGTCGTCGGTCGAGAGATAGGCAAAGGTCTTGTCGTTGACCGCCAGATCCGCATGCCCCGGCCATGGCGATTTGAGGTGCGCGCCGGGCAGGGTCAGTCCCCATTCGCGCAGTTCCTCAATCCTTGCGTGTCCTTTGCTCATGCGGCGCACGATAGCAGCGCAACGCAGCGTCTGGAATGCTCAGTCCTTGCGGTGAGGTAGCGTCAGGATGAAGCGCGCACCTTCGTCCGGTGCGCTGTCGACCAATATGTCCCCGCCCATCGCCCGCGCCAGCCGCCGCGCGATGTAGAGGCCGAGTCCGCTCCCCCCCGGCTCGGTCGGATCGACCCGTCCGAACTTCTCGAAGATTTTGGCCTGATCCTCAGCGGCAACACCCTTGCCCTGATCGGCGACGATCACGCAGCCCAGCCCGCCCTCGCGCTCGATCTGGACCCAGACCGATCCGCCCGGCGGCGAATAGCGCACCGCGTTGCCGATCAGATTGACCATGATCTGCAGCACGCGGCGGAACTCGCCCGTCACCGGCATCGCCTCATCGGCGCGCGGCTTCTCGATCCGCACATCCGCCTCGCTCGCGCGCACCGCCAGCAGACCTGCTGCACGGCGGGCGATATCGGCGAGGTCGATCGGCTCGATCTCAACAGTGAAATCGTCGCGTTCGATCGCGCTCAGGTCAGCAAGATCCTCGACCAGCGACAGCAAATGCCGCCCCGCGTTGGAGATGTCGGTCGCATACTCCGCATAATCGTCGCGCAGCGGTCCATCGACCCGCGCGCTGATGCTGTCGGCATTGGCGATGATCCGCGACAACGGCGCCCGCAATGCCTTTTCCAGCCGCTGGCCGAACTCGCTGGTGAATTCCGGGTCGGCCACGGCCTGCGCGGCGGCGGCAGCAGCCTCCTCGACCGGGTCGACCATCATCGCCGCGCCGCTGAATCCGGCAAAACGCCCCAGCGCATCGATCCGCGGGCTGGCGGAAATCCGCACCCGCTGCCCGGTCCCACGCAACTCGGCGACCTGCCCTTCGAACCGGGTCTGCTCGGCAGCAGCGGTCAGGATCGGCAGCGCGCCCTCATCATCCGCCTCGAGCGCGAACAACAGGGTCAGCGGCTGGCCCAGCATTGCCGCGGCGTCGAAGCCGTGTTCGATCCCTGCCTCGGCGGCCAGATGCGTGATCCGCATTGCCGCGTCGGTCTCCCACACCCAATCAGCCTCGGCGTGGAGGAAATCATTCTCGCGCAACGCGTCGCCTTCGGGGGCCTGCCAGGCCGCCCGCGGGCGCCAGCCGCTCACTTCGAGCCGGACGCCCTCGCGATCAGGCTCGGCACGGACCCACAGGTCCAGATCATCCTCGCCATCGGCAGCGACCACTCCGCGCGACACCGCGATCCCCAGCCGTTGCGCCAGCCGTACGATCGACGCGATCGGCGGCACCGCAATCGGCGCGCCGACCTTGCCCCCGGCACGCGCATTGAGGTCGGCCAGCCGCGCTTCGGCATGGACCAGCCGCCCTTCGGGATCGATCCGCCCCATCGCGATCGGCAGATTGGGTTCCATCGCGTTCATCGCGCCGTACCCTTCAATGCCAGCAGCGCAGCGCGATAGTCGGCTGGCAGGCTCAGCGCAGCGATCGCCTCGCGCGCATCCTCCACACTGACCGCCATGATCGAATCGAGCTGGTCGGCGAACGCCTCAACATTGCGGCGCGGATCGGCCTCGCTCAGCGCCACGCCGAGCCGCGCCACCGCCGCCCGGTCGAAATCGAGCGCACGCAGCGCCACCCATAGCCGCCCGCTCACGGCATCGAACGTCATCGCCCGCGCGCCGTCGAAATCGATTCGCAGCGCATGCGCGAGCAACGCCGCGAACAGCGCGACGCGCCGGTCGCCCAGCGCTTCGGCCAGCAATTCTGGAAGTTCGCCCGGCCGCGCATCGATTGCCGCCGCCAGCCGCATTGCCGCAGCTTCGAGCCGGTCGCCCTCGTCATGCGCGGCGAGGCTGCGCAGCGCGGCTTCGGCGAGCGCACGGTCGAGCGCGGGCGCGACCCCCGCCACACCGCTGCGCAGCGCCGCCGCCACCTGCCAGACCAGCCGATGATGCAATTCCGATGGCAGATCGGTCCGCGCGAGCGGACCGTTCTCGGGCACGCTGCGCCGACGGCTTTCGCTCACCAGCACCGCTGCCGCGCCCTGCGCCAGCAGCCGGTCGGGATGCTGCGCCAGCCGGTTGAGCAGGCTTGCCCGCTCGGGCTCGTCCTGCGCCTGCACCGCCATCCCGTCCGCGAGCAGGTCCTGCCGCACGCGCGCGATCAGTTCGCCCATCAGCGCCGGATCGCGCAGCAATCCCGATGCATGGAGCGTATCTGCAACGCCGCGCTGCGCTTCCAGCATATCGGCCAGAGCGGCCTCACCCTGCGCACGCAACAGCCGCACAGCATGCCCGCCTGTCTCCCCTTCGATCGTTGCGATCAGCGCACGCAGCAGCCGCGTCAATGCAGCGCGCGTCCGCTCGTCGAGCCGGTCGTCGTCAGAGAGCGAAAAGTCAGCGATCGACGCACTGAGCGCACGATGCGCAGCGTCATCCGCTGCCGCGGTACGCGCGAGCAACGCCTGTGCCCCGTCATGGGCACCCTTACGCATGTCGCCAATCGGCCTGGACATGGTTCCGAACTTAAAGGAACTGCGGTTAAGACAGAGCTAAGGCTTTTCGCGTCGACTCTCAACCGCCATGGCAAGTGTCACGAACGCATAAACCGTCACCAGCGCCAGCCCCCAGCTTACCCGATCCGCGATCGCAAAGGGGGTAACCAGCAGCAGATAGCCCGCGGGGCTGCCCCACCAGCGTCTGATCCGCGCCTGCGTCCGCTCGCCGATCAGCGCCGCGGCGATCCCCGCCAGTGCCAGAATCAGCCCGTCAAGCGTGCCATCCACCCGTGATTCGGTGATACCGAGCGCCAGGATCACCACTGCGGCGATTACCCCGATCAGATGCTCGTGCACCCCTGCACGCTTCTCTTCGCCCCGCAGCGCCGACAGCGCCGCGCCGGTCGCCAGTGCCGCAACGCCTGGCAGCGCAACGCCCGCTCCCCACGGCCAGCCAAGACCGATCAGCACTGCCGCACCCGCGCCCAGCGCCAGACCACCCGCCATCAGCACCCATCCGGGCACCGCCTTCTCGACCACCTTGGGCAGCACCCACCGCGCAACCCGCGTGAAGACATGGCGGTCGGCCCAGCTCGTCCGCCGCTCGGTCAGCGCCGCCAGCACCGCGTTGCTGCGCGAGGCAAGCGCCCCGCCGTCGCGTTCGACGCCGTGCCCCGAACGCACCGCGCTCGACGGCAGCATCACCTGTTCGGCGCCCGCCTGCACGATCGCGCGCAGCAGCGTGGACTGGAAATCATAATCGGGCGGGAACGCCGCAATGTCGGCGATGCGCTGCGCCGGAATCCGCGCGACCCCCGCCCAGCAATTCTGCGCATCGACCCGCTCAAGCGAGGCCGCCGGCTCCTGCGTCACCAGGATCGCGTCCTTGCCCTCGTTCGCCATCTTCTCGACGACGTCGTCGGTGGTGACGAGCCCATCGGCGAGCACCACGACGCTCGCCAGCGGGTGCGCCTTGGTCGATGCTTCCGCCGCCGACCGCACGATATCGACCGGAACCCCGCGCTTGGCCGCGCGGCTGACCGCGCCCAGCAGCGCCGGCGTCACCCGCGTCACCGCGACCAGAATCTGGCCCGCGCCTGCCCCGACCAGCAGCCGCGCCTGATACTCGAGCAGGGTCATGCCCCCGAACGGCAGCGTCGCCGCCAGCGTCCCGGGCTTGTCGCCTGCGTCCTCGGTCGCGAAAATGAGCCCCGCTAACATCATGCCTGCGGTTAGGGCAAAGTCAGTAGCGAAGGAAGGGCCGCCGCACGTCCTCCCACGCCGATTCGTCCGCACGCGTCGCCGAGTCGAGGTCGCCCGGCGCCGCGCCCACGTCATCGACCCATTCGCGCAGCCCCGGCCCGCCGTTGATCACATCGATCGCCAGCTTCCCGAATTCATACTCGTATGCAAAGTCGCGCCACAGATCATAGGCAGGATAAAGCGAGCGGATCGCCCTGAACCCCAGCGCCTGCAGCCGCCACGGCCGGAACGCTTCATGGTCGTATCCCGCCCCCTCGGCATGAATGAACACGCCGCTGCACAATTCCCCCACATGCTTGTGGAAGGTCGGCTGGAACCAGAAGTCGCGCAATGTGCAGCCGGTGAGCCATTCGGGCGCGATCCGCCGCATCTCCGCGATCACCGCCTTGGCGTCGATATCGGGCGCGCCGAACAGCTCCAGTGCGCGCGTCGTCCCGCGGCCCTCGGACAGCGTCGTCCCCTCCAGCATCACCGTGCCGGCATAGGCGCGCGCCATGTTGACGTTGGCGGCGTTGGGGCTGGGGTTGATCCACACCCGCTCCGGCGGCCAGCCGAAGCCAGGCGCCGCGTCGGGCGCCCAACCCTCCATCTCGATCACGCGATAGGTCAGGTCGAGCTTGAACTGGTCGATAAACCACGCGCCCATCTCGCCCAGCGTCATGCCGTGCCGCATCGGCATCGGCCCTGCACCCACAAAGCTCTCCCAGCCGGGCAGCAGGGTCAGCCCCTCGACCGGACGGCCCGCCGGGTTGGGCCGGTCGAGCACCCACACTTCCTTGCCGTGCGCCGCCGCGGCCTCGAGCATGTAGAGCAGGGTCGTCACATAAGTGTAGATGCGGCAGCCCAGGTCCTGCATGTCGATCAGGACGATGTCGAACGTGTGCATCGACTGGCCGGTCGGCCGCCGCACCTCGCCATAGAGGCTGAACACCGGCATCCCGTAGGTGGGATCGGTATAGTCCGGCGACTCCATCATATTGTCCTGCAGGTCGCCGCGCACGCCATGCTGCGGCCCGAACACCGCCGAGACATTCACGCCTGCCGCGACCAGCGCGTCGAGCGAGTGAGTCAGGTCCGCCGTCACCGAGGCGGGATGCGCAAGCAGCGCCACCCGACGGCCCTTGAGTTGGTCGAGAAGCGCGGGGTCGGCGAGCAGCCGGTCGATACCGAAGTTCATGCGCCGTCAGGTGCCGGGAGTTCGAGCGCAAAGCAATCGGGATGATGGAAATCAGGCTTTCCGGGCGGGTGGCGCAAAGCCCAATAGGATTTGGTGCCGTCGGTTTCCTCGATCACCGCGGAGAGGCTGATCGCCACCCGCCCGGACGGAATCGCCGCAAGATCGACCTCTGCCTCCAGCACGAAACTCTCCCCTTGCCGCTCCAGCTCGATGGCCGGTTCGACCAGCAGCTCAAGGTTGCGCATCCCGGCGCGATAGCCGTCGAACGCATAAGCCGCCCATTGCCCGGACGGTGAAAGGTTGAACTCGACATAGCCCTCGCCTCCGCCGGGCTTCAGAAACAACTCGCAACAGGTTCGCTGCCACAGTCCGTCCGTACGGGCCGGGGATGCGCGATCGGGCACAGCCAACCCTTCGCCCGGCGTGATGTAGAAGGTCAGCAGCACCCGTTCGGCATCGGTCATCGACATTTCGACGTCGACGGACCGCACGAAGCGGGGCGGCGTGCCCGGATGCGGGGCGAGCGCGAGCGCGTGGGCAAGGGGGAACATCCGGCAGGCGTAGCATCGCCTGCCCACGCCTTGGAATCGCTTTCCTGCACCCCCGGATCAATCTGGCTTGGTGACGATGCAGTTCGCCGTTCCGCCCTGCTGCCGGTTACCCGTCGCGCCGCCCCATGGCGCACCGCGCGCAACCCTGCTAACCGCGCCGCGCTATGACCGAATATAAGTCCGATCTGCTTCGCCTGCTCGACCAGCGTGGATATATCCACCAGGTCACCGACGCCACCGCACTCGATGCGCTGGCCAGCAAAGAGATCGTGCCCGGCTATATCGGCTTCGATCCGACCGCGCCCTCGCTCCATGTCGGCAGCCTCGTCCAGATCATGCTGCTGCGCCGCATGCAGCAAGCAGGGCACAAGCCGATCGTGCTGATGGGCGGCGGCACCGGCAAGATCGGCGATCCGAGCTTCAAGGACGAAGCGCGCAAGCTGATGACCGACGAGATCATCGCCAGCAACGTCGCCTCGATCAAGACGGTGTTCGAGAAGTTCCTGACCTTTGGCGATGGCCCCACCGACGCGGTGATGGTCGACAATGCCGACTGGCTCGACAAGCTCGAATACATCCCATTCCTGCGCGACATCGGCCGCCACTTTTCGGTCAATCGCATGCTTTCGTTCGACAGCGTCAAGCTGCGGCTCGACCGCGAACAGTCGCTGTCATTCCTCGAATTCAACTACATGATCCTCCAGGGCTATGACTTTCTGGAGCTGTCGCGCCGCGCCGCGTGCCGCCTGCAGATGGGCGGCTCCGATCAGTGGGGCAATATCGTCAACGGGATCGAGCTGTCGCGCCGCGTCGACGGGACCGAGGTTTACGGCGTCACCACCCCGCTGATCACTACCGCCGACGGCGGCAAGATGGGCAAGACCATGTCGGGCGCGGTGTGGCTGAACGAGGATCAGCTTCCGGCATTCGATTACTGGCAGTTCTGGCGCAACACCGACGACCGCGATGTCGGCCGCTTCCTGCGCCTGTTCACCGACCTGCCGCTCGACGAGATCGCCCGCCTCGAAGCCCTCGAAGGCGCCGGGATCAACGAGGCGAAGAAGATCCTCGCCACCGAAGCGACCGCCATGTGCCGCGGTCGCGATGCAGCGGAGGCCGCCGCCGAAACCGCGCGCAAAACCTTCGAGGAAGGCAGTTCGGGCGGCGATCTTCCGACGCTGGCGGTGCCGTCGGACGGCATCGGCATCGTCCAGGCCTTTACCGGGATCGGCTTCGCGACCTCGAACAAGGAGGTCCGCCGCAAGATCGACGAGGGTGCGATCCGCGTGAACGGCGAAAAGGTCGCCAACTCCGATGCGATCGTGAAGCCAGGCGACAAGATCAGCTTCGGGCAGAAGAAGCACGGCCTGATCGTGGAGGCGTGATAGGCTTTCGCTAACCACGAGAGTTGCCGGGACGTTTACACACGCCGCTTTAGCCTTTGCTTCCAGGGTGTTGGGGAGTCTGGCGGACATGGACGCGTGACGTATCAATTCTCATCCGGCGCGGCCGCCGCACCCGCGGACGATCGCCGCCTGATCGAGCGCGACGAGGTCCACTACCGCGCCCGCGCCTTCGGCCCCGATGCCCAGCCGGTCACCCTGCTGATCGTCAACATCTCGCCCCACGGCCTGATGGCCCGCTGCGAGAAGCCCTTTACCGAAGGGGACCGGATGCGGGTGACGCTCCCCGCGGTCGGTGTGGTCGCAGCGGAGGTCCGCTGGTCGCTCGGCGGCCGCCTCGGCGCGAGCTTCGACACCGCGATCGATCTCGCCAGCTATTATGAGCTCATCGCCCAGCTGATGAAGAAGTAACCTAGCCCTTCCGGACCAGAACCACGCCGGCCAGCACCAGCAGCACGCCAAAGGCCTTCATCGGCGTCACCGGGTTCTCCGGCAGCCGGAGCAGCCCGAAATGGTCGATCACCAGCGCCGCCGTCAGCTGCGCGGCGATCGCTATAGTCAGCATCGAGGCGAGCCCCAGCCGCGGTGCGGCGTAGGCGGAGGTCGAGACGAAGATCACGCCATAGATGCCGCCGGTCCACGCCCACCAGGGCACGTCCCTGAGCGTCGCGGAAGAGGTACGGTCCAGCGTCGCCCAGATGCCGAGCAGGATCACCGTTCCGACCCCGAACGAGATCAACGCCGCGAGGATCACCGATCCGCTGCGCGCCAGCGTCCCGTTGACCGGCGGTTGCATGGCAACGCCGATGCCCGCAAGGATCGTCATCAGGATTGGGAAGAGCGCTGGCATCTGCGCAAGCAGATAGGTCGTGACGCGGCCGGTTCAACCCGCGCCGCGCCCCTTCCCCGATCAGGTTGACGGCCGCTCCACGATCGCACCGACGATCCGCCGCACGACCGGCAACACCATCAACAGCACCGGAAAAGCGATTACCCAGGACAGCCCCCACGCTCCCATCCACGCACTGGGGAAAGCGTCGGAAAAGCCCAGACTCCGTGCCGTGGCGATCGCCGAGACGACAAAGGTCATCATGACCGACAAGATCAGCGCCGAAACGAGCCCGGCGTGGCGGGCGGGAAGATGGCGAGGACGAAAATTGCTTGGCATGTATTTCTCACATTCAGGGCATCGGCCAGCATCCCGGGAAGAACTCCCGTTTCCCGGCCGATCACCGGGTTGGATGCGTTGCCTGACGTGAGACGCTTACGACCTTCGCTGTGAAGGCGTGCCGCTCCTGTCACAGATGCGACCGATTCGCAACAACCTTCAGCCCGCGCGCAGCAGCCCCACCGCCGCATCACGCTCGAACAGATAAAGCGCGACCCGCGCGGCTTGCCCACGCTCGCCGTCGAGCCCGCCATCACGATCCACCAGCAGCCGCGCATCGGCATTGGCCGCGCCGATCAGCTCGGCGAACTTCTCGGGCGGCGCGAGCCGGAACGTCTGCTCGCCCGACTGGCGGGTACCCAGCATCTCGCCGGCGCCGCGCAGCCGCAGATCCTCCTCCGCGATGCGGAAACCGTCATTGGTCTCACGCATTAGCGCCAGCCGTGCCCGCGCCGTCTCGCTCAGTGTCCCGCCGCGCAGTAGCACGCATACCGAGCGCCCCCCGCCGCGCCCGACACGCCCGCGCAACTGGTGGAGCTGCGCAAGGCCAAACCGATCGGCATGTTCGATCACGATCAGCGTCGCATTGGGAACATCGACGCCGACTTCAATCACGGTGGTCGCGACCAGCACGCCGAGTTCACCCGCGGCGAAGCGCGCCATTACTGCGTCCTTCTCCGGCCCCTTCATCCGGCCATGGACCAGACCAATCTTGTCGCCGAAGCGCGACCGCAGCGCCTCGGCGCGCTCCTCGGCGGCGGCGAGGTCGATCTTCTCGCTCTCCTCGACCAGCGGGCACACCCAATAGGCCTGGCCGCCGCCCGACAGATGCCGCGCAAGTCCGTTGACGATCTCCTCCAGCCGCTCCTCACTGATCACGCTCGTCTCGATCGGCTGGCGCCCCGGCGGCATCTCGTCGAGCTTGCTCACATCCATCTCGCCATGCGTCGCGAGCTGCAGCGTGCGCGGGATGGGGGTCGCGGTCATCACCAGCAGATGCGGCGCAGTCTTCGCCTTGGCCTGAAGCATCATCCGCTCGGCGACGCCAAAGCGGTGCTGTTCATCGACCACCACCAGCCCCAGGTCGCGATACTCGACCCCCTGCTGGAAGATCGCATGCGTGCCGATCAGGATATCGATCGACCCGTCATGCAGCCCCATTAGCGTCGCCTCTCTTGCTCGGCCCTTGTCGCGCCCGGTGAGGATAGCGATGCGGACGTCGAGGCCCGAGAACAGCCGCTGCAGCGTGTCGAAATGCTGGCGCGCGAGGATTTCAGTCGGCGCCAGCATCGCGCCCTGAGCGCCCGCCTCGACTGCGATCAGCAGCGCCATCGCCGCGACCAGCGTCTTGCCCGCACCGACATCGCCTTGCAGCAGCCGCAGCATCGGGCGGCTCTGCGCCATGTCGCCTTCGATCTCACGGATCGTCCGCGATTGCGCGCCGGTCGGGGTGTAGGGCAAGCGCAGGGCATCCCGCAGCCGCCCGTCTCCTGCGAGCATGCGCCCCTTCTTGCCTCGCGCGGCCCCACGAACCAGCATGAGGGCCAGCTGGTTGGCGAACACCTCGTCATAGGCCAGCCGGTCGCGCGCCTTCCCATCTGCGGGATCGGCATGAATCGCCGCCAGTGCCTCGCGCCAATCCGGCCAGCCATGTTTTGCCTTCAGGCTCGGCTCGATCCACTCGGGAAGCTCGGGCGCGCGCTCGATCGCCTGCACCGCCAGCGCCGCCAGCCGTTTCGACGTCATCCCCTCGGACAGCGGGTAGATCGCCTCCCTCCCGCCCGGTTCGGCTGCGTCGGGCGCGACCACCTCGGGATGAACGATCTGCAGTTCCTGCCCATATTGGTCGAGCTTGCCCGATACCCAGCGCGGCTCGTTCAGCGGCAGCTGCTTCTTCGCCCAGCCCGAATTGCCGCCGAAGAAGACCAAAGTGACGGAGTTTCCCCTGACGTCCACCGCTTCGACTCGCGACGGCGCCCGCGCGCTACCCCCCATCCGATAGTTCACCGGGGTCAGCGTGATCGCGATCACCTGCCCCACGTCGGCTGCGTCCAGTTCCTCGCGCGGCAGCCGGTCGATCCAGCCGCTCGGCAAATGGAACGCCACGTCCACGGCGCGCGCAAGGCCCAGCCGCTCCAGCGGCTTGGCAAGTTGCGGCCCCACGCCCTTGAGCGCAGTGATCTCGGCGAAGAGCGGGTTGAGGATGTCGGGACGCATGTCTATCTGCTGCCTACACCCAGCCGACCGCGCGAAAAAGCGCTGTCGGCCAATTTGCGTTGAGAATCATGGACCGTGAAACCCGCCTGAAACGTCTCCGCTTCCGCGCCTGGCACCGCGGCGTCAAGGAAGCCGACCTGATGGTCGGCGGATTCTTCGACGCGCATCACGCCGGCTGGAACGACGAAGAGATCGTGCTGTTCGAAGCGCTGCTCGAGGAACAGGACGTCGACATCATGGCCTGGGCAATGGGCACCCAGCCCGTCCCGCCCGAATATCACGGCACGATCATGTCCGCGCTCAAGGCGCTCAACTACGTGCCCGTCGCCGAGTAATTCCAAAGCCGTCACCCCGGCCTCGTGCCGGGGTCCACCGGGCGGCGCATGAATCCAGAGAGCCTCTTGCGCATCGCGGGCGGCAAAGTGGACCCCGGCACAGAGCCGGGGTGACGAAGAGAGCAGAATGCCCGACCTGAACCAGATCCTCTCGGCCAAGACGCCGCTCACCCTGTCGGGTGCACCCTCGGGCTTCCTCCCATGGTTGCTCGCCGATCTTGCGCGCGCCTCGGCCACCGGTGCCGTCTATATCGCCCCCGACGAGTCGGCGATGCGTGCGGTTGCGTCCACCGCGACCTTCTTCGCGCCTGAGCTTGAGATCGTCCAGTTCCCCGCCTGGGACTGCCTGCCCTATGACCGCGCCAGCCCCACGCTGCGCGTCATGGCCGAGCGCATGGCCGCGCTCGCCGCACTGCAATCGAAGACTGCCAAACCGCGCCTGATCCTCACCACGGTCAACGCCGCGACCCAGCGCACGCTCACCCCGTTCCGCGTCCGCCAGATGACCGCGCGCCTCGCGCCGGGCGAGCGCATCTCGCTCGACAAGCTCGCCACGCTCCTCTCCGCCAACGGCTATGTCCGCACCGATACCGTCCACGACTCCGGTGAGTTCGCGGTGCGTGGCGGCCTCGTCGACCTCTTCCCCTCAGGCTCCGAGCAAGGCCTGCGCCTCGACTTCTTCGGCGACGAGATCGAGAGCGTGCGCACCTTCGACCCGTCCGACCAGCGCACCACCGGCCGCGTCGACGGCTTCACTCTGCTCCCCGCTTCCGAAGCCCTGCTCGACGAGGACACGATCAAGCGCTTCCGCACGCGCTATCGCGAGAAGTTCGGCGCCACCGCCACCGGCGACCCGCTCTATCAGGCGATCAGCGACGGCCGCCGCCTCGCCGGCATGGAGCATTGGCTCCCGCTGTTCGAGGAGCGCCTCGAAACCCTGTTCGACCATCTCCCCGAAGGCGCCGTCATCGTCCGCGACGCGGGCGACGCCGGTGCGGCGGAGAACCGGTTCGAGGCGATCGCCGACTATCAGGCCAACCGCGTCCGCGCCCAGTCGACCGACGCCGGCAGCTACCGCCCGCTCGGCACCGACCAGCTCTACCTCCTCCCCGACGAGTGGGAGAAGCGCCTCAAGGCGGTCAACGCCCACCTCGCCACCCCCTTCCACGAGCCCGAAAGCGCCACCGTCCTCGACTTCGCTGTCGACGGCCCGCGCGACTTCGCCCCTGAGCGCGCCGCCGGCACCAATATCTACGAAGCGGTCACCGACCACCTCGCCAAACTGCGCAAATCGGGCAAGAAGCCGATCCTCGCCAGCTACTCGACCGGCTCGCGCGAGCGCCTCTCGGGCCTGCTCGCCGATCACGGCCTCACCGGCGCGCGCATGGCCGAGACCTGGCAGGAAGCGCTCGGCGCCGCCGACAAGGGCGTCGCCCTCATCGTCCTGCCCCTCGACCACGGCTTCACTTCGCCCGAAGTCGCCCTGCTCACCGAACAGGACATGCTCGGCGACCGCCTCGTCCGCCGCAACAAGCGCAAGAAGTCGACCGACGCCTTCCTCGCCGAACTCGCCACGCTCTCCCCCGGCGACCTCGTCGTCCATCTCGAGCATGGCATCGGCCGCTACGAAGGGCTGACCCAGATCCCGGTGCAGAAGGCGCCGCACGATTGCGTCGCGCTCACCTATGCCGGCGGAGACAAGCTCTACGTCCCGGTCGAGAATCTCGAAGTCCTCTCGCGCTACGGCTCCTCCGACGAGGTCGCATCGCTCGACCGTCTCGGCGGCGAGGCATGGCAGCGCCGCAAGTCGAAGATGAAGGAGCGCATCCGCGAGATCGCGGGTGAGCTCATCGCCACCGCCGCCGCGCGCGCCGTCCGTCCGGGCGAAGTGCTCGAGCCCGATCCCGGCGGCTATCCCGCCTTTGTCGACCGCTTCCCCTTCACCGAGACCGACGATCAGGACCGCGCCATCGGCGACGTGCTCGAGGATCTGTCCGCCGGCCGGCCGATGGACCGGCTCGTCGTCGGCGATGTCGGCTTCGGCAAGACCGAGGTCGCGTTGCGCGCCGCCTTCGTCGCGGCGATGGCGGGACAACAGGTCGCGGTGGTCTGCCCCACCACGCTCCTTGCCCGCCAGCACTACAACAACTTCGTCCAGCGCTTCGAAGGCTTCCCGATCCGCATCGGCCGCCTCTCGCGCCTCGTCCCCGCGGCCGAGGCCAAGGCGACCAAAGAAGGGCTGGAGAGCGGCCAGGTCGACATCATCGTCGGCACCCACGCCGTCCTTGCCAAGGGCATCGAATTCAAGCGCCTCGGCCTCGTCATCGTCGACGAGGAACAGCGCTTCGGCGTCACCCACAAGGAGCGGCTGAAGGGCCTCAAGGCCGACGTCCACGTCCTCACCCTCACCGCCACCCCGATCCCGCGCACCCTGCAGATGGCGATGTCGGGCCTGCGCGAGCTGTCGGTCATCCAGACGCCGCCCGTCGACCGCCTCGCTGTGCGCACTTATGTCATGCCGTGGGACCCGGTCGTCCTGCGCGAAGCCCTCCTCCGCGAACATTATCGCGGCGGCCAGAGCTTCCTCGTCACCCCGCGCATCGCCGACCTGCCCGATATCGAGCAGTTCCTGCGCGAGGAAGTGCCGGAGGTGCGCTACGTCGTCGCCCACGGCCAGATGGCAGCCTCCGAGGTCGAGGAGCGCATGTCCGCCTTCTACGACAAGAAGTATGAGGTGCTGGTCTCCACCACCATCATCGAGAGCGGCCTCGACATCCCCTCGGCCAACACGATGATCATCAACCGCGCCGACCGCTTCGGCCTCGCCCAGCTCTATCAGCTGCGCGGCCGCGTCGGCCGGGCCAAGACCCGCGCCTATGCCTATATGACCACCGCGCCCCAGCGGCTGATGACCGAGGCCGCGGAAAAGCGGCTCAAGGTCCTGTCCGACCTCGAAAGCCTCGGCGCCGGGTTCCAGCTCGCCAGCCACGATCTCGACATCCGCGGCGCCGGCAATCTGCTCGGCGACGAACAGTCGGGGCATATCAAGGAAGTCGGCTACGAGCTCTACCAGTCGATGCTGGAAGAGGCGATCATGGACGCCAAGGCCGGCGGCCTCGCCGATGCGCGCCCGCGCGACCTGTCGCCCCAGATCACCGTCGACGCCCCGATCCTGATCCCGGAGAGCTTCGTCCCCGATCTCGACCTGCGCATGGGCCTCTATCGCCGCCTGAACGAGGTCGAGGACAAGACCGGGATCGAGGAATTCGCCGCCGAGATGATCGACCGCTTCGGCAAATTGCCCGAGGAGACCGAGAACCTCCTCCTGCTGATCGAGGCCAAGCTCAACGCCAAGCGCGCCTGCATCGCCAAGATCGACGTGGGACCCAAGGGCGCGCTGGTCAGCTTCCATGAGGACAGCTTCCCCAGCGTCGATGGCCTGATGGCCTATGTCGGCAAGCTGGAGGGCACCGCCAAGCTGCGCCCCGACATGAAGCTGGTGATCAGCCGGGTGTGGGCGACGCCGCGAGCGCGGTTGAATGCGGCGGTGCAGCTGTCGCGGGGGCTGGCGAAAGCGGCGGGTTAATCGGGGGGTCCTTGGAACCGCATTAGTAGGTGAAGCTGTCGTCGTCGTCCCAGTCGGGGTACACGACCGGCTTGTCACCGAAATACTGCTTCACAACCTTGTCACGTCGTTCCATCGACATCTCCTCTGGATCGAGATCCTCGGGATAGACGAAGACCACTTCAAATCGCCCGTCTTTTACGAAGTACTGAATCTCCTCCCAACGATCTTCGCCTTCCTGCGCTTCCCACAGATCGAGCAGCGCATCACCGATTCGCTTCAGATCCGGCCTCCGGTAAAGGATGTGATTTCCGAGATCCTTGAAGATCGAGGGGCCGACCGAATTGCGATCCACATCAGCATGGAACAGGGTTCCATGGAGGGGATATTCTTTGTCCTCTGCCAACAATTGTCCGATCTTGTTGAGCAGATCTTCTGCTCTATCGCTTGACACTTCTCACCTCCTTTCTCGGTTCGACAGGAAGCTTTCGGCTCTTCAGCGCATCGTGGATCAGAAGCAGAGGTTGAGGGCACATCGGCACACTGCGCACGGCTGAACGCCGCAGCCCAGTTCCCACGCAGGCAGTAGACGGCCCGGATAACCGCCCGTTGGAAGTAGCCTCAATAGATGAAACTATCCTCGTCATCCCAATCCGGATACTCGACCGGCTTGTCGCCGAAATACTGTTTTATCACTTCATCGCGACGCTCCAGCCACATCGCGTCGGGATCAAGCTGGTCGGGATAGACGAAGCTCACCTCGAAACGGCCGTCCTTTACGAGGTAATGGATTTCTTCCCATCCATCCTCTTCATCCTGAGCCTCCCACAGATCGAGCAGCACCCCGCCAAGCCGATCAAGATCCGGGCTGCGGTAGACGATATGATTTCCCCGATCCTTGAAGATCGACGGACGGACCGAATTGCGAGCAAGGACCGCGTAAAGCAACGTACCGTCCAGCGGATATTCTTGGTCCTCGGCCAGCAATTGCCCGATTTGGTCTAACAGTTTCTCGGTCGCGTTACTTTCCATCTCGTTTCTCTTTCGATTTGTTCGGGAGCTGCTGGCTTTCCCTATGGCCATTGATCCAGAACCAGACATTCAGCGCAGATGGGCGTTGCGACTTCCCCTCGAACACTGGAACGATCTTTATGCGCACCTGCTTCCCTAGGCGCTTCGCTTGTTCCCACTGGTTTTCAAGCTTGGCATAGTCGCTACGATTGAAACTGCCGTCCTGTGCGAAGTGGTTGAACGCCTCGGTCGGCCCGTTGAACCGACGGGCGATATAGTGACCGCCATGATCGCTTGTCCGCCGGTCGCTGCCGCCGGCCCCAAGTTGCGCCGCCCGCGATCGTCCTTGATCGGAGTTCAGGGTGATTTCACCTGAGATCCGCCGAGTGCGATTCTGATCATCGATCTCGTAACGATATCCGTTGCGCTCGACCGTCCGCCAACGCTCTGAACCCGATCGCGGGCCGTGTCCCGCCGTTGCTCGCCGGACTTGAACACGGCGCGTACTCTGTTGCGGGCTAGCAACCGTCCTTGGCCGTTGGACATCACCGCGAGGAGAACGCCGTTGCGGTCCGATGCCCGCCCTTGGCGGCTGGGCCACAACCCGAGGAGGCGTCCGCTGCACGCCTGCACTCCCTCTTCGCCCTTGCGGCTTTTTGGTCTCACCTCCCCAGTCGCCATCGCCGGTCGCGCCACCGCCACCGAAATCCCCGCCACCGCCGCCTGTAAAACCCCCGCCTCCCCATGTCGAAGGCTTGTCGCGCCCTCCCGGGGACCTTTGCCCGCCACCCGACCGCCCCGCCGGCGGACCTTGAGGCTTCGGAGCAGGAGCGGGAGCGGGACGACCTTGTGGAACGACGCGACCGCGTCTCTCCGCCTGCCCGCCACTACCACGGCCATAATAGTGGCCAGTGCCAACAAAGGTGAAACGACCATTCTCCGGGTCATGCCAAGGATTGAACTTGAACTCGACCCCATCGGCACTGGTTTCACGTGGCAATCGCCCAGTGCGCAGCCAAATCGAAAACGCGCGTCGTCGCGCTACATCATCCATCTCGTTCATGTTGCCCCGCCGTCAAAAGCGGTGAGAACATTTGATGAACATTTTCCAACAAGTCAATCGGAACGCCGCAATTTCCCTCCGATTCGGAGCAAGTTCATTGTCGAGCGAGGCACTGCGACACTTGGAGTTCCGTCACCAACCAACCCCACCCTTTTCCTCACCCTCTCCGCGTGTTAACCATCTTTTCCCAGAGGGGGAGCGGATGGCGCAGCACGACATCCAGGGCCGTCACGCGCGGCTGGAGCAGGCGATCGGCCTGCTCGATTCAGCGTCCGGCTGGGACGATGCCAGCACGATCCTGCGCGACCATGCCCGCGCCATCGCCGATGCCGACGGCATTACCGTGGTCCTGCGTCAGGGCGACGAGGTGTTCTACGCGGCCGAGGATGCGATCAGCCCGCTGTGGACCGGCCAGCGCTTTCCGGTCGAACGCTGCATCTCCGGCCTCGCGATCATGGCGGGCGAGCCGATCCTGATCCCCGACATCCGCAACGATTCCCGCGTGCCGCTCAACGCCTATCTCGCGACCTTCGTCGCCAGCATGGCGATGTTCCCGATCGGGCGCACCGCGGCGCTCGGCGCCTATTGGCGCAACCCCGGCGCCGTCGACCTCGAGGCGGTCGGGCTGATGACCCGCCTCGCCGCCGCCGCGGCGCTGATCCTCGACCCCAATGCCCCGCCCGCGCGCAAGGCCGGCTGACCTCACATTGACTTTTGGCAGCATCACTGCCATATCCCCGCCCAGCGAGGCGTTATGCAGCGTGATCGGTCATGCGGGGAAACCCCAAATGCCCCGGCTCCGCCTCGGTTGATTTACAGGCTCCCCTGTCACGCGGGTTGTCATTTTTGACCCCGCCTCCGTGCGCGCTTTCGGCGTGCGCGTCGGCCGTTATTACGAAGAGATTCCTTTGACCGAATTCAACACCCTCGGCCTGTCCGAGACCACCCTCGCTGCGCTTGCTGCAAAGGGCTACACCACCGCGACCCCGATTCAGGCGCAGTCGATCCCGGCGCTCCTGCAGGGCCGCGACCTTCTGGGCATCGCCCAGACCGGCACCGGCAAGACCGCGGCGTTCATGCTGCCTTCGATCGATCGCCTGATCGCTTCGGGCAAGCGCGCCCAGCCGCGCGGCTGCCGCATGCTCGTCCTCGCGCCGACCCGTGAGCTGGCCAGCCAGATCGCACAGAGCGCCCGCGACTATAGCAAGGGCTCGCGCCTCAGCGTCGCGACCGTGTTCGGCGGCACCTCGATCCACAAGAACAAGACCGACCTCGCGCGCGGCGTCGACATCATCGTCGCCACCCCGGGCCGCCTCGTCGACCTGATCGACCAGTGCTATGCGATCCTGCTCGGCATCGAGATCCTCGTGCTCGACGAAGCCGACCAGATGATGGACCTCGGCTTCATCCATGCCCTGAAGCGCATCGTCCGCGAGCTGCCCTCGCAGCGCCAGACGCTGTTCTTCTCGGCGACGATGCCCAAGTCGATCCGCGAGCTCGCCGGCCAGTTCATCAAGAACCCGGTCGAGGTGAAGGTGACTCCGGTCGCCACCACCGCCGAGCGCGTCGAGCAGTTCGTCACCCACGTCAATCAGGCCGAAAAGCAGTCGCTGCTGACCATCGCACTGCGCGACGAGAGCATCGACCGCGCGCTGATCTTCACCCGCACCAAGCACGGCGCCGACCGCGTCGTGAAGCTGCTCGCCGCCAGCGGCGTCGCGTCGAACGCGATCCATGGCAACAAGAGCCAGCCGCAGCGCGAGCGCGCGCTGGGCGAGTTCAAGTCGGGCAAGGTCAAGATCCTGATCGCGACCGATATCGCCGCGCGCGGTATCGACGTGTCGGGCGTCAGCCACGTCTTCAACTTCGAGCTGCCCAACGTGCCGGATCAGTATGTCCACCGCATCGGCCGCACCGCCCGTGCCGGCGCGACCGGCATCGCCATCAGCTATTGCGCCGATGACGAGCGGACGTACCTGCGCGATATCGAGAAGCTGATCCGCCAGAAGGTGACCGTCCAGCCGCTGCCCGAGGACTTCCTCGCCGAATCGGCGCGGATCAAGTCGAGCCGCGGCCCGGTCCCGATCAGCCGCGACGAGATGAACGGCCGCAACGGCCGCACCATGGCGGATCGCAACGCGCATCACCGCCACAATTCGCAGAGCCAGCGCGGCCCCCGCGGCAACCCCGCCGGCGACCGCCGTCAGGGTGAGCAGCGTGGCGCCGAAAATGGTCAGCGTCCGCAGGGCGAGCGCCAGGCGCGCCCCGAGGGTCAGCGCCAGACGCTCGGCGCCAGCTTCGGTGGGCGCGAGGGCGGCCAGAACGGCAACGGCCAGCGTCCGCAGGGCGACCAGCCGCGCTTCTACGGCCCCAAGAAGAAGAAGTGGGCGCCCCGCCCCGCCGGCGGCCAGCGCAGCGGCGGCGGACGCTAAGGTGAAATGACAACGGGCGGCCCCAGGGCCGCCCGTTTGCTATTGAATGGAGGCCGGTCGGATGGCGTTCGCCATCGCCTTGGCCGACGGCATCAAAGCCTCGATCGCCTTACGGTCATTGCCACCGCCATAGCGGTAGATGTTCAGCATCTTCCCCTCGACGACAGTCATGCATTGCGCCATCGCCAGAGTGTAAGCGGCACCGCCCGCGTCGACCTTCACGTCGAAGATACCTCCCAGATAGAGGCACATATCGTCCTTGCCGAGGTATGTAATCTTACCTGCCAGATCTACCTTGGTTTGAAACGTGTCGCTCAGCCCTTTGGACACGTCTTTCATGATCGTGCCCGAATCGAGTTCCTTGGCCAGCATCGGCTCGACGGTTTGCTGAAACTCGGCGTTGGTCAGTGTCGCCAGCAGCGCCACCGTCGGCGTCTTGATCAGATAATAGTCGATCCAACGCAGCTTCTCGTCGCAGTGAATCACGGTCAAATGGGTCACATTATCGCGATCCCCTGCCGCCACCAGCTGCGCGGCAGCAGCATCCTTGCCTTCAGGCAGGCAATAGCCCTCCGGAACCGGAACACGGAGCGAAACCGTACCCACGCGGAACTCACCGTGCGACGTATCGGCAGACGCATTTCCCACAGCCAGTGCCGCCGCTATCAACCAAACTGACACGACATCCTTCTCCCTGATATTCCTTCGGAATAGCCCGCCTAGCGCCGTCCACGCGCCGCATCGTCCGCCTGCGCGGCGATCAGCCGATCGACCCGCTCGTAACCCACGACCGCCTCGTTACTCCGCCCGCCGATCAGCGGGGCCGCGCGGCGGTACAGATCCTGCGCACGCCGATATTCGCCCTCCGCTTCGGCGCACAGCGCCAGATCAAAGGTGATCGAAGGGTGGTTGGGCGCCTGCGCATCCATCGCCCCCCACGCCGTACAGGCTACGGGCAGGTCGCGCTGCGTCTGCCTGACGATGTCCTTGAACGGGCGGTTGAGTTCCTTGGGCAGCCCCTTGGTGCTCTCGCGGAAGCGGATGCTGTAGGTCTCGACCACCGGCGCGATATCGCGGCGCACCTCGCCCGCAATGCTCTGGATCATCCCACGCACCGATTCCTCCACCGTGCGTGATGGCTCGTCGCCACGGCACCAGCTGATCTCGTCGCGCTTGGGCTTGCCCGTCGTATAGACAACACGCCCGTCAGCGGTGCGCACCAGCCGAAGGTCGGCGCTCACATTCACGACGCGGCGGGTGCAATGGACCTCGACCTCGGCCTCGCTCAGGCACTTGCCGTTCTCCTTTCCGCCTTCGCGCTCGACGCAGCGCTTCTGCTTCTCCTTATAGCTATTGTCCTGCACGCCGCTCGTCACCGCGCCGCTCAGCACCCCTTCAGGCTCCTGCCCGCCGCCGAACGCTGCAATCAGGTCGAAATGCGGCCGCCCGTCGACATCGGGCTGCGAGAGTGCGCGTTCGATCGCCATTTCCAGCTGGCGCCCGTCGCGGCCATTGAACCGGTCGATGCCCAGCGAATCGAGCATTGCCGCGTCACGATAGGGCGGTGCGAACTTGCCGGTCATCTGAACCGCCTCGCCAAAGGCCGGTCCGGCAGCGATTCCCGCCGCCGCTGCCGCGCACAGGATTGCATACCGCCTAAAGCGCCGCGTTCGCATAATTCCCCTCACCAAAATGCCCAAGGAAAGCAAAAGTCCGTTACGGTTTCGCATCGAAGCAACAGGCTCGCAAGGCCGCCGATCGCGCCGCAGTGCGTCACGCGGGTTGAAACCATCGCCCCCCTTTGCTACGCGCCCGCCAACCCAAGCAGGGGCTGCCGGTTCATTCGGCGCGCCCCTTTTTCGCATGGGGCCATTTCGAGATTCCAAGAGGAAGCACGCGTCCGTGGAGAATTCCAGCGGTATTCAGGCAAGTTTAAGCGGGCGCTATGCGACCGCGTTGTTCGAACTGGCGCATGAGAAAGGCGCGATCGACAAGGTCGAATCGAGCCTTTCCACGGTGAAGCAGGCCCTGGCCGATTCGCCCGAGTTCGCAGCCCTCACCAGCAGCCCGCTGGTTGGCCGTAACGACGCGATCAAAGCGGTCGCTGCAGTAGCCGGCACGATGAAGCTCGATTCGCTCACCGCCGACTTCCTCGGCGTGCTGGCGCAGAATCGTCGCCTCGCCACGCTCGCCAACATCGTCCGCGACTTCCGTACACTCGCCGCGCGTCATCGCGGTGAAACCAGTGCCGAAGTCGTCTCGGCGCATCCGCTTTCCCCCGCGCAGGTCACCGCGCTCAAGGCGCAACTGCGCGAGCGCGTCGGCCGCGACGTCAATGTCGACCTGTCGGTCGATCCCTCGCTCCTTGGCGGGCTGGTCGTGAAGATCGGCTCCCAGATGATCGATTCGTCGATCAAGACCCGTCTCAATTCCCTCGCGCACGCGATGAAAGGCTGAAGGCTAGAATCATGGATATCCGCGCCGCAGAAATCTCGAAGGTCATCAAGGACCAGATCGCCAATTTCGGCACTGAAGCAGAGGTCAGCGAGACCGGCCAGGTGCTGAGCGTCGGTGACGGCATCGCGCGCGTCCACGGCCTCGACAACGTCCAGGCGGGCGAAATGGTCGAGTTCTCGAACGGCGTGCAGGGCATGGCGCTCAACCTCGAGGCCGACAATGTCGGCATCGTGATCTTCGGCTCGGACGCCGAGATCAAGGAAGGCGACGTCGTCAAGCGCACCGGCACGATCGTGGACGTTCCCGTCGGCAAGGGCCTGCTCGGCCGCGTCGTCGATGGCCTCGGCAACCCGATCGACGGCAAGGGCCCGATCGCTTCCGATCAGCGCTCGCGCGTCGAAGTGAAGGCGCCAGGCATCATCCCGCGCAAGTCGGTGCACGAGCCGGTTCAGACCGGTCTCAAGGCGATCGACGCCCTCGTCCCCGTCGGCCGTGGCCAGCGCGAGCTGATCATCGGCGACCGTCAGACCGGCAAGTCGGCTGTCGCGATCGATACCTTCATCAACCAGAAGACGATCAACGCGGGCGACGACGAGGGCAAGAAGCTCTATTGCGTCTATGTCGCCGTCGGCCAGAAGCGCTCGACCGTTGCGCAGCTCGTGCGCACGCTCGAAGAGAATGGCGCGATGGAATATTCGATCGTGGTCGCCGCGACCGCGTCGGACCCCGCCCCGCTCCAGTTCCTCGCACCGTACACTGGCTGCGCCATGGGCGAGTATTTCCGCGACAACGGCATGCACGCCGTGATCGTCTATGACGATCTGTCGAAGCAGGCCGTCGCCTATCGTCAGATGTCGCTGCTGCTGCGCCGCCCGCCGGGCCGCGAAGCCTATCCCGGCGACGTCTTCTATCTCCACAGCCGCCTGCTGGAGCGCGCTGCGAAGCTCAACGACGCCAACGGCAACGGTTCGCTGACGGCGCTGCCGATCATCGAGACTCAGGCGGGCGACGTGTCGGCCTACATCCCGACCAACGTGATCTCGATCACCGACGGCCAGATCTTCCTTGAGACCGACCTGTTCTTCGCGGGCATCCGCCCGGCGATCAACGTGGGTCTGTCGGTGAGCCGCGTGGGTTCGTCGGCACAGACCAAGGCGATGAAGAAGGTGTCGGGCTCGATCAAGCTCGAGCTCGCCCAGTATCGCGAAATGGCTGCGTTCGCGCAGTTCGGTTCGGACCTCGACGCTTCGACCCAGAAGCTGCTGAATCGTGGTGCGCGCCTGACCGAGTTGCTCAAGCAGCCGCAGTTCTCGCCGCTGCCGTTCGAAGAGCAGACCGTGTCGATCTTCGCCGGCACGAACGGCTATATCGACAGCGTGCCGGTTCAGGACGTCGTCCGCTACGAAGCGGCGATGCTGACCGAGATGCGTTCGAAGCACGCCGACATCCTCAAGGATATCCGCGACAGCAAGGACCTGAGCGACGCCACCAAGGCCAAGCTCAAGGACGCGCTGGCAGCGTTCGGCACGACGTTCGCCTGATCGCACGCTGGTGGCCGACCACTCCCTCCTTGCATGGACGTTGCTCAGCGTCGGCCTCGTGCTGACGCCGGGGCCCGACACCATGCTCGTCGCGGGTCATGCCGCGCGTGGAGGAATTCGGGCCGGCTTCGCGGCGGTTGCCGGCGTTGGCCTGGGCGGACTGTGGTACATGGCGCTGTGCGGCTTCGGCTTCCTCAGCGTCCTCACCGCCTTCCCGACCCTGTTCATCGTCGTGAAGACCGCCGGTGCGATCTACCTCGCCTGGCTCGGCTTCAAGCTGCTGCACGGCGCGGTGCGTCCGGCGCCGGTCACGGCTGAAGCGCCTGCCCTGGGCAAGCCCTTCTGGCAGGGTCTGCTCTCCACGGCGCTTAATCCCAAGGTCGCGTTGTTCTTCCTCGCCATCCTGCCGCAGTTCGTGGGCGAAGGCCCTGGCGCCCCGCTCAAGGGCGCGCTGCTGATCGCCGTGCCCTATGTGCTGGGCAGCTTCTGGCTCTCGGGCCTTGTTTTCGTCGCCGCCCGTGCGGGCCGCGCGGCGAAGCAGAGCAACGCGATGCGTTGGGTCGAAGGGCTGCTCGGTACGGCATTCATTGGTCTCGCGGGCCGTCTGGCCCTTGCTCGGAATTCGTAAATGGCAAGTTTGAAGGCCCTCAAGGTCCGCATCGGCTCAGTGAAGTCGACGCAGAAGATCACCAAGGCGATGAAGATGGTCGCCGCCGCCAAGCTGCGCCGTGCGCAGGAAGCGGCTGAGGCCGGGCGTCCCTACGCCCAGCGCCTCGAAGCCGTCGTCGCCTCGCTCGCCAGCAAGGTCAGCATCAGCGAAGCCTCGCCCAAGCTGCTCGCCGGCTCCGGCAAGGATCAGGTCCACCTGTTCGTCGTCGCGACGTCGGACAAGGGTCTGGCCGGCGCATTCAACACCAACATCGCCCGCCTCGCGCGCCGCCGTGCGCAGGAGCTGGCTGCCGAAGGCAAGACGGTCAAGTTCTACACCATCGGCAAAAAGGGCCGTGCGGTGCTGAACCGTCTCTTCCCGAAGGACATGCATCATTCGATTGAGCCGGGTGACCTCGGCAAGCTCGCCTTCGCCGATGCACGCGGCTATGCCGATGACCTGATCGCTCGCTTCGAGGCCGGCGAGTTCGACGTCGCGCACCTGTTCTACTCGAACTTCAAGTCGGTGCTGACGCAGGAGCCGACCGAGCAGCAGATCATCCCGGTCGCGATTCCCGCGGCGCCGGAGGGCGACGCCGCCGCTTCGGCCGTCACCGAGTACGAGCCCGGCGAAGAGGAAATCCTCGCCGACCTGCTCGGCCGCAACGTCGCGATCCAGCTCTATCGCGCGATGCGTGAGAACGCCGCGTCGGAGCAGGGTTCGAAGATGACCGCGATGGACAACGCCACGCGCAACGCGGGCGACCTGATCAAGCGTCTGTCGATCCAGTATAACCGCGCGCGTCAGGCCGCGATCACGACCGAGCTGGTCGAGATCATCTCGGGCGCAGAGGCGCTCTAAGCCCGATGCGTACCGCCGCCCTTCTCCTGTTTGCCGCGACGGCACTCGCGGGCTGCAATGCGCAGCCCGGCGGGTCGAACGTCGCTGCGCCGGAGAATGCAGCGATCGAGAAGCCGGGCTCGCTGGCGGACGCGTTCAGCGATCCGGCGGCGACCGTCGCGAAGCTCAACCAGTTCGGCTACCGCCTCGGCGCGTATGAGAACGGCCCCAACGGCTTCACCGCCGCCGGTGAGCCGGTCTTCCTGTCGCAGTCGGACGCCAAGAACCCCAATCGCGGCACCGTCGAGCTTTCGGGCAAAGATGGCGCTGCGATCGACACCATCGTCTTCGCGCTCACCGTGACCGACGATGTCAACGCCGATACGGCGAAGAAGCGGCTGACCGACAATGTCCGCGCCTTCCTGTTCCAGTACGGCGTCAAGGACGAAGGCGCGCTCGACGCCATCGCCAAGGAGCAGGACGCCAACGGCCTGATCGGGAATTCCCCGGCGGCCATCGCGGTGGAGAAGGCTGAAGCCCCTCGCCGCATCACCGTGACTTTCCAGCGCCCGACCGCTACGGCCCCGGCCGAAGCGGCGGTGCCGACCAAGCAACCCTGATCGAAGCATTCGCCAAGCAAGGACTATAGACATGGCAACCGCAGCCCCCGCAGAGAAGCCCGCCCGGAAGCCCCGCGCGACGAAGCCCAAGACAGACGCTCCCGCGTCGGCAACCGTTGCCGCAGCCGGCAAGGGCCGTATCGCGCAGGTGATCGGCGCGGTCGTCGACGTCGCGTTCGAGGGCGAACTGCCCGCGATCCTCTCGGCGCTCGAGACCGACAATAACGGCAACCGTCTCGTGCTCGAGGTCGCCCAGCACCTCGGCGAGAACACCGTCCGCACGATCGCGATGGACTCGACCGAGGGTCTGACCCGCGGCCAGCCCGTCACCGCCACCGGTTCGCAGATCCGCGTTCCCGTCGGTCCCAAGACGCTCGGCCGCATCCTCAACGTCATCGGCGAGCCGATCGACGAGCGCGGCCCGGTGGATGCCGAGCAGACCGCTCCGATCCATGCCGATGCCCCGCTGTTCGTCGACCAGTCGACCGAGAGCGCGATCCTCGTTACCGGCATCAAGGTCATCGATCTGCTCGCGCCCTACGCAAAGGGCGGCAAGATCGGCCTGTTCGGCGGCGCCGGCGTGGGCAAGACCGTGCTCATCCAGGAGCTGATCAACAACATCGCCAAGGGCCATGGCGGCACTTCGGTGTTCGCGGGCGTGGGTGAGCGTACCCGTGAGGGTAACGATCTCTATCACGAGTTCCTCGACGCTGGCGTTATCGCCAAGGACGCCGACGGCAACGCGATCAGCGAAGGTTCGAAGGTGGCGCTGGTCTATGGCCAGATGAACGAGCCGCCGGGCGCGCGTGCACGCGTCGCGCTCTCGGGTCTGACGATCGCCGAATATTTCCGCGATGTCGAAGGCCAGGACGTGCTGTTCTTCGTCGACAACATCTTCCGCTTCACCCAGGCGGGTGCAGAAGTGTCGGCGCTGCTCGGCCGTATTCCTTCGGCCGTGGGCTATCAGCCGACCCTGTCGACCGACATGGGCGCGCTGCAGGAGCGCATTACCTCGACCAACAAGGGTTCGATCACCTCGGTGCAGGCCGTGTACGTCCCCGCGGACGATCTTACCGATCCGGCGCCGGCGACCTCGTTCGCCCACCTGGACGCGACCACCGTTCTCAACCGCGCGATCTCGGAGCTGGGCATCTACCCGGCGGTGGATCCGCTCGACTCGACCAGCCGCGTGCTCGAGCCGCGCGTCGTCGGTCAGGACCACTACGACACCGCCCGTGCGGTCCAGTCGATCCTGCAGAAGTACAAGTCGCTTCAGGACATCATCGCCATCCTCGGCATGGACGAGCTGTCGGAAGAGGATAAGCTGACCGTCTCGCGCGCGCGCAAGATCCAGAAGTTCCTCAGCCAGCCGTTCCACGTCGCCGAAGTCTTCACCGGCATCTCGGGCGAGTTCGTGCAGATCGAGGACACGATCAAGTCGTTCAAGGCGGTGGTCAACGGTGAGTATGATCACCTGCCCGAAGCCGCCTTCTACATGGTCGGTGGCATCGACGGCGTGATCGCCAAGGCCAAGAAACTGGCCGCCGAGGCGTGAGCCGATGATCGGCGGCGCCTTTCTTGTTGCTGCCGCGCTGTCCTCGACGGTCGCGGCAACGCAGGAAATAGGCGCCCCGATCGATGCGATCGTCTTCGAGCTTTGCCCGAAGCTGCTCGCCCGGCCCGCCGACCTGCAGGACACCGCGCTGCTTCAGCGGTTCAGCTTGCTCAACGGCAAGCGTGTCGACGATCTCTGGGTCGCTAGGGATGCCAACCAGGGCCAGCTGGCAGTAGGGGTGACCTTCTCAGCCGGAGTTGATCCTGATGGGAAGTGGCGTGAAGGCAATGCTTGTGTCGTCGCGTTCAGCGGCGAACGCCGTGACGCGCTAATCGAACGATTGCGGCAAGCGATGCGGGACAGGGGATTTGCGCTGATCCGGGAAAATGAGTTTTATAAGCTCTACGCAGTGAAGGACGGCGCCGGGTTTCGCTCGGTGGAACTGAAGATCGGCATGGAAGGTCGTAATCTCGACTTTTTCGACGATCCGTCCAAGCCGGTCGTATATCTTACAGTGAATTTCTGAGGAATTTCCATGCCCCTCCACTTTGAACTCGTCACCCCGGAACGCCTCGTCCGCTCCGAGGAAGTCCATATGGTCGTCGTTCCCGGCACCGAGGGCGACTTCGGCGTGCTGGAGGGCCACTCGCCCTTCATGTCCACGATCCGCGACGGCAATCTGGAAATCTACAAGTCCGCGGGCAACCAGAGCCCGGAGATCGTTCGCATCGAAGGCGGTTTCGCCGAAGTGAACGAGAAGGGCCTGACGGTCCTCGCCGAAAAGGCCGAGTAACCGCATAGCGCACGGACGAAACGACAAAGGCCGCGGGGCAACCCGCGGCCTTTTGTTTTGCCTCCACCTCTAGGGCGTCCGGCGATAGCTCCACCGCATCGCCTTGCTCCCGTCGGCGAGGGAGATTTCGGCGGTCAGCGCATCGCCCCTCAACCGATAATGGATGCGCTGCGGATAGTCGTGCGCGGCGTTAACGAAGGTGGCCCCCTCCCCGCCCGCAATCGCGCGAAACGCCGTGGGCGGCTTGCCGCCAGGCTGCGCGAGATAGACCAGCGTATCGCCGTCCATCGTGATCCGCAGATATTCGAACGCCAGCGTCTTGTCGCCCTTCACCATCTGCGACGTGCCCAGCATCATCCCGCCCGCAGCCGGCTGCCATTGCTCACAGGTGCGGGTCGGCCCACCCTCCGCGGTGCACCAGCGCCCCGCCAGCCATTCGGGCAACCCATTCGCGGCAGGCGCTGCCCCCGGCAGCACCAGCATCAATCCCAGCGCCTTCCACATCATCCGCCGTCTCCTTCCCTGCTCATTCGCACATAGCGCATCCGCGCGCGCGCTGGCTTGAACCGATGCGACATGGCAAGTTTCCCACGTGCGCTACGCCGAAACGCCCCCGCCGCCCGAACTCGACGGCCTTGTCGAGGCCGTCTGGACGCTCGACGTCGAGTCGGACGGCTGGGTCGATCATCAGGCGGTGCCCGACGGCTGCGTCGAGTTGATCCGCCGTCATTCGGGCCGCTCGGTCTGGCGCACCGAACAACCACCATTGTTCGTCGCCGGCCTCGCGCTCCAGCCCGCAGTATTGCGCTTCAGCGGCGACGCACATTTCACGGGCATCCGCTTCTGGCCCTGGGCCTGGCACGCGCTGGGCAGTGCCCCCTGCCACAGCTTTGCCGATAGCTGGCGGGCGATCGCGCACGCCGATCCCCTGGCAGCCCTGCTCCCCGATGACAGGGATCCGATGCCGCGCCTCGCCGAAGCGTTCCGCGGCCTGCCCCTGTCGCCTCTCGCCGCCATCCGCCACGCCGCAACCGTCGACGAGCTCGCGCGAACGACGCAGCTTTCCACCCGTCAGCTCCAGCGCATTTGCGCCCGCGAGACCGGCATGGCCCCGCGCAGCTACCTGCGTCTGCTCCGCTTCCGCACCGCGATCAGTGGCATCCAGTCGCCGGACGCAGCGCTGGCGGATACTGCCGCCGCATCGGGCTATGCCGATCAGGCGCATATGACCCGCGAATTCCAGTCGCTGGGCGGATTACCGCCCGGCCGTGCCCGAAAGCGCGCGCGCGGTCCCTTCATTCGCGGCATCCACCCCTCCGATGGTTAGGAACTTGTAAAATCTTGCCCGCTATCCCCTCTGCGTTGGGCTAGTGAGGATTTGAGCGTGAGCGCATTCGGACGTCGCAGCGGACCAGGGGCAACACCTGCCCGGCCGGCCTTCGGCGTCGCGCGCCCGATGCAGGGCGGCGGCCCCGCCCCGCGCCCGCAAGAGCCACTCGGCGGCGACCAGTTCCCCCCACTTCAGGACGTCCCGCTCCCCGGTGCAAACCAGCGCGATTCGGACCCTTCCGACACCACCCCGCAATCCACCACCGACGCGATGCAGCGCCTCGCCGATCGCCAGGCGGCGTCGGGCGAAGCCGGCAACTCGCGCGTCGAGGGCTTCGAGGCCTCGATCCACCGCATCAAGGAACAGGTGCTTCCCCGCCTGCTCGAGCGTGTCGATCCCGAGGCTGCGGCGACGCTCAATAAGGATGAGCTGGCCGAGGAATTCCGCCCGATCATCGGCGAGGTGCTGGCCGAGCTCAAACTGACGCTCAACCGTCGCGAACAGTTCGCGCTCGAAAAGGTGCTGGTCGACGAGCTGCTCGGCCTCGGGCCGCTCGAAGAGTTGCTATCCGACAGTGCGATCAGCGACATCATGGTCAACGGCCCCGAGCAGACCTTTGTCGAACGCAAGGGCAAGCTCGAACTCGCCAATATCCAGTTCCGCGACGAAGAGCATCTGTTCCAGATCGCGCAGCGCATCTGTAACTCGGTCGGTCGCCGCGTCGACCAGACCACCCCCCTCGCCGACGCCCGCCTCAAGGACGGTTCCCGCGTCAACGTGATCGTGCCGCCGCTGAGCCTCAAAGGCACCGCGATCTCGATCCGTAAATTCTCGGACAAGCCGATCACGCTCGACATGATGGCCGGGTTCGGCTCGATGTCGACCAAGATGGCGACAATGCTGAAGATCGCGGGCGCGTGCCGTTTCAACATCGTCATCTCAGGCGGCACCGGCTCGGGTAAGACGACGATGCTCAACGCCCTGTCGAAGATGATCGATCCGGGCGAGCGCGTGCTGACGATCGAAGACGCGGCCGAACTTCGCCTGCAGCAGCCACACTGGCTTCCGCTTGAAACCCGCCCGCCGAACCTTGAGGGTCAGGGCGAGATCACGATCCGCGATCTCGTCAAGAACGCGCTGCGTATGCGTCCGGATCGCATCATCCTCGGCGAAATTCGCGGATCGGAGTGTTTCGATCTGCTGTCCGCGATGAACACCGGCCATGACGGTTCGATGTGTACGCTCCACTCCAACAGCCCGCGCGAATGCCTCGGCCGTATGGAGAACATGGTCATGATGGGCGACATCAAGATCCCGAAGGAGGCGATCAGCCGCCAGATCGCGGATTCGGTCGACCTGATCGTCCAGGTGAAGCGCCTGCGCGACGGCAGCCGCCGCGTCACCAACATCACCGAGGTGATTGGCATGGAAGGCCCGGTGATCGTGACGCAGGAGCTGTTCAAGTTCGAGTATCTGGACGAGAGCGCCGACGGCAAGATCATCGGCGAGTATCGCTCAATGGGCCTTCGTCCTTACACGCTCGAAAAGGCGCGCTCGTTCGGCTTCGATCACGCGCTGCTCGAGGCGTGCCTCTGATCAGCCGCTTGCGGCCTTGCGTTTACAAACGGGACATTAACCACGCCCGCAACGGCTGGCGCGCTGTCGCCTGCGGGATATCCTCCCGTGAATGGATGTGCGCGCGACCATGATCTCCATCCTTGCCCTGCTCGGAATGCTCACGCCTGTGTCCGACGTGCAGGCTGCACCGCCGGTCTCGCACCTCGCCGGCGATACCGAAGCGCGCTGGGTCCCCTTTGAGCTTACGGCCGGCAACCAGATCCGGTTCCGCACGCTGCTCAACGGGCGCTGGGTCGATGCGATCCTCGATACCGGCGTGAGCGACACCGCAGTCTCCGCGCGGTTCGCGCGTGCTGCGGGGATGAAGCCGCTGGTCGCCGGACAGGCCGATGCGATTGGCGGCAGCGTTGCGCTCAGCTGGGGCGCGGTTGACCGGGTCGAAGTTGGCGGCCTCGTCCGCACCGGCGGCCGCATCGCGATCATCGACGCCGATCCGCGCGTCACCGGTCCGGCGCCCGTCGACCTGTTCGTCGGAGCCGATCTGCTCGCCGCGCACGCGCTTGAGATCGACTATGACGCGCAGCGCTTCCGCCTGCTTCCGTCGGGGCGAATGCCGTTCCGCGGCGCCACCGCGCCGCTGCGCCTCGCCGGTCCTGCCGGTCTCTATCTCAGTGAACTGGATCTTGGCGGGCGACGCCATCGTCCGATGATCGTCGATACCGGGGACGGCAGCATGCTGACCCTCACCCGCTCGGCCTGGCGCGGGATCGAGCCGCCAGGCGCAGCGGTCACCACCGCGATCGCCTGGGGCCTTGGCGGACAGGTCGAGAGCGAGGTCACGATCGTCCCGGCGCTCCGCATCGCTGCACTTCCCGCGAGCGAGATCGAGTTGCGGATCGAGCCGGATACCGGCTTCTCCGCGCGCAAGGGCGCCGCAGGGCGGCTCGGCGGCGGGTTGCTGCGGCGGCACCGCGTGCTGCTCGACCCCGGTGCAGGCCGGATGGTCCTCGCCCCCGCCGCGCGCAGCGAGTGGCCGGTGACGCGTTCGACCAGCGGACTGATGCTGGGCCAGCGCGGAGATCGTCTGCGCGTCCTCCATGTCATGCGCGGCAGTCCCGCGGAAATGGACTGGCAGGCGGGGATGGAGATCTGCGCGGTCGACGGCACCGCGATCCCCGCCGCCTATGCCACCAGCCCGCTCGCAAGCTGGTCGACCGGCGCGCCGGGGCGGGTTGTTCGACTGCGTTTATGCGACGGCGCCGAGCGCACGCTCACGCTCACGCGCTTCTATTAGCCCTTGATCGCAAGCGCCGCGGTGATCACCGCGCCAAGCACCGCCATCACCTGAATCAGCGTCCACGGCATCCAGCCGACACGATCGAGGTCGCGCCGCTTCACCCGCCGCCATTCCGCAAGACCACTGCCCGCAGCAACCGCGACGAAAGCGCCTACGGCAATCCATAACGGCCCCAATAACGACCCTTGCATCGCCGCGCGCTCCGCTTCACCAATCGGCGCCATATCGGAGAGGAGCCCAGAATGCGCAACACCCTGACTTTTGCTGCCATAACCGCCACCGCGCTCATCAGCGCCGCCGCGATCGGCGCGCCGCAGATGGGAGGCGTCAGCAAGGAACTGAAGGCAGCGGTCGCAGCACCGACCCGCACCCCGGCGAATACGGCACGCGACCCCCATCGCCACCCCGCCGAGACGCTCGCCTATTTCGGCGTCAAGCCCAGCGACACGGTGGTCGAACTGTGGCCCGGCGGCGGCTGGTACACCGAAATCCTCGCGCCCTATGTCCTCAATGGCGGCGGCACCTATTACGCCGCCTCGCTCGAGAAGCTGTCGGGCGGCACCAGGCGGATGATGGCGGCGAACCCCGAACTCTATGGCAAGATCAAGACCGCACATTTCCCGACCTTCGACGCCGCCGACGTCAAGGTCCCGGACAACAGCGCAGATGTCGTCCTCACCTTCCGCAACGTCCATAACTGGAAGATGGGCTATCAGCGCGACGACAAGCAGGATTACTCGGCGGCTGCGTTCAGGCAGATTTTCGCGATGCTCAAGCCCGGCGGCACGCTCGGCGTCGTCGATCATCGTCTCCCCGAGGGCGCCGATGCTGAGCGCGAACGCACCAGCGGCTATATCAAGACCTCGACGATCAAGAAGCTCGCTGCCGAGGCCGGCTTCCGCCTCGCCGGTGAATCCCAGATCAACGCCAACCCCAGGGATACGGCGGATTGGGAAAAGGGTGTCTGGACGCTCCCGCCCAGCTACGCGCTCAAGGACGTCGATCGCGCCAAATATGCAGCGATCGGTGAAAGTGACCGTATGACGTTGAAGTTCGTTAAACCGAAATAGAACTGTCTGGAGTCGCCTCCTCCGTTTCCTGTGATATCATAGGAAACGGAGGGGGATGACGATGCGGCGACTTGTCTTCTGCTTTGATGGCACCTGGAACAAGATCGATGGCAACTATCCGACCAATGTCGCACGGGTGGCACAGTCGGTCAGCCGGTACGATGGCGATATCCCGCAAATCATCTACTATGACGAAGGCGTTGGCACGTCCGCGACCGAAAAGTGGACGGGCGGCATCTTTGGCCACGGCCTGATCGAGAAGATCATCGAGGCCTATCATTTCCTCATCCTGAACTACGAGCCGGGCGACCAGATCTACGTCTTCGGCTTTTCCCGCGGCGCCTTTGCCGCCCGATCCTTTGTCGGCCTGATCCGCAACTGCGGGATCATCTCGCGGCGATCGCTCACGCACATCCGGGCGGCGGTCGAACTCTATATCAGCCGCGATGGGAATGCCTCGCCAAACTCCGAGAAATCGCGGACCTTCCGCCTGAAACACTGCCCCAGACTGTGCCTGCCGGGCGATCTCGAATGGCGCCGCACGGCCTATCCCGACCATCTCGGGCCCGACCTGATCCAGCTGCGCATCGCCTATCTCGGGGTCTGGGATACGGTCGGCGCACTGGGCATTCCGCGGCACCTCAGGTTGCTTGGCTTCCTCAACCGCAAGTTCCAATTCCACGACACCAAGCTGTCGGGCTTCGTCGATCGCGCACGCCACGCCATTTCCACCGACGAGCGCCGACGCTCGTTCGAGCCGTCGCTGTGGACCAATCTCGACGACCTCAACGCCTCCGATCCTGCCATCCAGCCCTATGAGCAGCTCTTCTTCCCCGGCACGCATGCGGCGGTGGGCGGCGGCGGCCCGGTCCGGGGGCTGTCGGATGCCGCGCTTGAGTGGATCGTCAACGGCGCACGCAAGAGCGGCCTGGCGTTCGACCGCGACGACCAGTCCCCGATCTTCAGCCTGCTCCCGGATCACCGCGCGCAGTTGTTCAACGCCACCGGCAAGACACGCTGGTCGCTGGGGGACCGCATCATGGGTGTCGGGCTGCGCGACCGCACCTTTCCCGAGATGGACCAGCGCGCGATCCATTCCTCGCTGATTCGCCGCTATCATGCGACCGCAGAGGAACTTCCGGAAAAGCAGCTCTACCGCCCGACCGCACTGCGCTCATTCTGGGAAGCGATGGAGCAGATCTGGCGGCAGCGCATCGAGAAGCTGCAAAGCCGCAAGCTCGAGCTCAAGAGCGCCGGCGACGACCGCGCATTGCGCGCGCCCACGCGCGTCCGTCGCTATGTCGTCCAGAAGGGCGACACGCTGACCGGGGTTGCCGAGCGGCAGATGGGTTCCGCCGCCAACTCGGCAATTCTCGGCATTCACAATCGCAATGTCGGGCTGCTGTTCGAAGACGATGTCCTGTACGCGGGCAGTGAGCTGGAGATCCCCGAATATGTTCCGGTGCCGGTTCCCGCGCCCACACCGGCTCCGGAGCCCCCGCCGCCCGCTCCGGCCTGAAGGCGCAGCGAGCAGGAGGCGTTACGGCCCCTTGTGCACCACGCCCGCACGCATCACGAAGCCGACCGATTTGAGCAGCTTCACATCGCTCAGCGGATCGCCGCGCACCGCAATGATGTCGGCACTCTTGCCCGGTTCGATACTGCCGACTTCCTTGGCCAAACCGAGCAGATCGGCGGCATTGACCGTCGCCGCCGCAATCGCCTGCATCGGCGTCATACCATGCTTGACCAGCAGCTCGAATTCGTCGGCGTTGCGGCCATGCTTGGACACGCCGGCATCAGTGCCGAACGCGACCTTCACCCCCGCCGGCACTGCCTTCTCCAGCGCCTTGCCGGTGATGCCGATGCGCCAGTCGATCTTGGCGCGCACCTCGGGCGGATAGGCGTTGGGATCCTTGGCGATCCGCTCAAGATAACCGTTCACGGTGGAGAGCGTCGGCACATAATAAGCGCCGGTCTTCCTGAAGAGCGCAATGCTCTCCTCGTCCATCAACGTGCCATGCTCGATCGAATCCGCCCCCGCGCGCAACGCGACCGCGATCCCGTCCGCGCCATGCGCGTGCACCGCGACCTTCTTGCCATAGAGGTGCGCGGTCTCGACGATCGCCTTCGCTTCATCGTCGAACATCTGCTTGCCGAGGCCAGCCCCGATCCGGCTATTGACCCCGCCGGTCGTCGCGATCTTGATGACGTCGGCGCCGCGGCCGATCTGGGTGCGCACCGCCTTGCGGCATTCCTCGACCCCGTCGCACAGATTCTCGATGCCGATGACGGGATGGAGGTCTTCCGACACCCCCAGCCGGTTATCCATGTGCCCTGATGTCGTAGAGATCGACCGCCCGGCATCGACGATCCGCGGCCCGCTCGCCCAGCCGCGCGTGATCGCCTCGCGCAGCGCCAGCGTACCACCATCGTCGCCCAGGTTTCGCACCGTGGTGAAGCCCGCCTGCAGCGTCTTCTGCGCATTCCACAGCGTTTCATAGGCGCTGAGCTGCTTGCTCTCGGTCAGGCCGGCGAGCAGCCCTTCCTGCCCGGCGCGGTCGGAACTCAGATGGACATGGCTGTCGATCAGTCCGGGGAGCACGGTGCGGTCCTTCAGGTCGATGACCGGCGCCTCGCCCAGCGGCGTGACGAAGCCGTCATAGACGCCGACGATCCTGCCGCCCTTCACCGCGATCGTGCTCGCCCCGCGCGGCGCCTGCCCCGGCCGGTCGATCAGCTTTCCGGCGTGGATATAGCGATCCGCCTGCGCGGTTTGCGCATGCGCACCACCCGCAAGCAGCACCGCCGCGGTCAAGCCAGCCAAAGTCTTCATAACGCTCCCCGGTTTCGTTTCCGGGGAGCCTATGAGCCTCAGCCGAGCTTGTCGATCTTGTCCTGAAGCGAAGCGAGCTGCGCCTTCAGCGCAGCAATCTCGTCGTCCTTGCTCTTCTCGGGCGCTGCGGCAGCGGCCCCGGCAGCACCGGGCGCGCCCGGCTTGAACGCATCGGCCGCAGCCTCGAACATCGCCATGTTGCGCTTGGCGATCTCGGCGAAGGGCGAATTGGCGAACGCGCCCTCGACCGCGGACTTGAACTGCGCCTGATTGCGGCGGAAGCTGTCCATCGACGCTTCGAGATAGCCCGGCACCACCGCCTGCATCGAATCGCCATACAGCGCGATCAACTGGCGCAGGAAGTTCACCGGCAGCAGCGTCTGCCCCCGCGCTTCCTCTTCCATGATGATCTGGGTGAGGACGTTATGGGTGATATCTTCTTCGGTCTTGGCGTCGATGACCTTGAAGTCGCGTCCCTCGCGCGTCATCGCAGCGAGATGATCGAGCGTGATGTAGGACGAGGTTTCGGTGTTGTAGAGTCGCCGGTTCGCGTACTTCTTGATGATGACCGTGCCGTCGGTATTCGCCGTCTTCTTCATCTTGACCCCCACGGGTGTTTGACATGGTCCTAACACCCTTTGATGCCGCACCGCAACACGGGCCACGCCCCCTCCCTCTCTTTCTGGGACTGCTGCGCAGCGAAACCGCAGCATCGCCCGAACGCCGCGCCGCGGCGATGGCGGGACTTGCGGCCTATCAGGCGGCTACGCGCCCCCGCCCGCGCCGGCCGATGCCGGTGGTCGCGCGCGCCGGGCGTGCAGTGCTGCGCGACTATGGCGGAAGCGGCCCCCCGGTGGTGTTCGTCCCCTCGCTGATCAACCCGCCCCTGATCCTCGACATGCCCTATCGTCGATCGTTGCTGCGCTGGCTGTCGCGACAGGGCGTGCGGCCGCTGCTGATCGATTGGGGAACGCCGACGCCGCAGGACCGTGCGCAGGATGTGGCGCAGCATATCGAGGACATGCTGATCCCGCTGCTCCGCAGCATCGGCGAGCCGGCAAAGCTCGTCGGCTATTGCCTCGGCGGGACGATGGCGATGGCCGCTGCCGCCGCAATACCGGTGCGCGGACTGGCGTTGATCGCGGCACCGTGGCGCTTCTCGGGCTTCGGCGCAGAGGCGATCGCCCGGATCGAATCGCTGTGGGACGGCGCGCACGAGACCTGCGACCGGCTCGGCCTCGTTCCGATGGAGGTGCTCCAGTCCGGCTTCTGGCAGCTCGATCCCGCACGCACGATCGCCAAGTATGAACGGTTCGGCCGCCTCGATCCGCAGAGCGCGGCGGCCAAATCCTTCGTAGCGATGGAGGATTGGGCAAATGCGGGCGCGCCGCTCACCTATGCCGCGGGACGACAGGTCTTCGACGATCTGTTCACCGCGGATTTGCCCGGGCGCGGGCGCTGGCGGGTCGCAGGCACGATCCCCGATCCTGTCGCGCTACCTTGCCCCACGGTCGAGTTCGTGTCGCTCACTGATCGTATCGTCCCCCACACCAGCGCCGCAGGCTTTGCCGATCGGCGCGAGCTGCGGCTCGGCCATGTCGGGATGGTGGTCGGCTCCTCGGCGAAGGATGCGCTGTGGCGCCCATTGGCGGACTGGCTCACTCGCCCTAGATAGCCCCCAAACCCATCATGGAGTCGCATCCCTATGACCGAAGTCGTGATCACCGCCGCCAAGCGCACCCCCGTCGGCAGCTTCCTCGGCGCCTTCGCCACGACCCCCGCGCACGAGCTGGGCCGTATCGCGATCGAGGCGGCACTCGAACAGGCCGGGGTCAAGGGTGAGGACGTGTCGGAAGTGATCCTGGGTCAGGTTCTCACCGCCGCACAGGGCCAGAACCCGGCGCGTCAGGCATCGATGGCGGCAGGCGTACCCAAGGAAGTCCCCGCATGGGGCCTCAACCAGGTCTGCGGTTCGGGCCTGCGCGCGGTCGCGCTCGCGGCACAGGCGGTGCAGACCGGCGACGCCACCATCGTCGTCGCGGGCGGTCAGGAATCGATGTCGCTCTCCGCGCACGCCCAGTCGCTGCGTGCCGGCGCCAAGATGGGCGATGTCGGGCTGGTCGATACGATGATCAAGGACGGCCTGACCGACGTATTCAACGGCTATCACATGGGCATCACCGCCGAAAATCTCGCCGAACAATATCAGGTCACCCGCGGCGAGCAGGACGAGTTCGCCGTCCGGTCGCAGAACCTCGCCGAGGCTGCACGCACCGCAGGCCGCTTCAGCGACGAGATCGCTCCGGTCACGATCAAGGGCCGCAAGGGCGATACGGTGGTCGATCAGGACGAGTATATCCGTGCAGGCGCGACGCTCGACAGCATCGCCGGCCTGCGTCCTGCGTTCAAGAAGGACGGCACCGTCACCGCGGGCAACGCCTCAGGCCTCAACGACGGCGCCGCAGCGCTGGTGGTGATGAGCCGCGAGGAAGCCGAGAAGCGCGGCACCCCGATTCTTGCAACGATCCGCAGCTGGGCGACCGCAGGCGTCGATCCCTCGATCATGGGCATCGGCCCGGTTCCGGCTTCGAAGAAAGCACTGGAAAAAGCCGGCTGGACCGTTGCCGATCTCGACCTGATCGAAGCGAACGAGGCCTTCGCCGCCCAGGCGCTTTCGGTGGGCAAGGAGCTCGGCTTTGATCCGGACAAGGTCAACGTCAACGGCGGCGCGATCGCGATCGGCCACCCGATCGGCGCGAGCGGCGCGCGGGTGCTGACCACCCTGCTCTACGAGATGCAGCGCCGCGACGCGAAAAAGGGACTCGCGACTCTGTGCATCGGCGGCGGGATGGGCATCGCAATGTGCGTGGAGCGATGACTCCACATCGGACGAAGTAGCAAACGCAAAGCCTCAAACCCCTAAAATGGTCAAAAGTGTCGCAATGTGTGGCCCGATGTGACTTTGTTGCCACAGAGAGACAACGAAGTGGCAGGTTCATGACTGTTTGGCTTGCCACAGGATGAACGGACGGTTTCAATAGAGACATTCCGGCAGTGTGGCCGGAACCATTTTAGGGGCAGCACACATGAAACTCAGCCGCTTTTTGACGGCGACGGCGCTTGCGAGCGCCGCTTTCGCATTTCCGCATGTCGCGGTTGCGCAGGACACCTCGACCGGCACCACCGCAGAAACCGGTGACGAAGAGGTCCTTGTTACCGGCTCGCGCATCCGTCGTCCCAACGACGTATCGGCGCTCCCGGTCACGACCGTCAGCAGCGAAGAGATTTTCCAGTCCGGCCGTATCTCGGTTGGTGACGTCCTCAACGACCTGCCGCAGCTCCGTACCTCGATGGGTTCGCAGAACTCGACCTCGGGTCTCGGTACGCGCGGCGTCAACTTCCTCGATCTGCGCGGCCTCGGCCGTGCGCGCACGCTGGTGCTGATCAACGGCCGCCGGCACGTGTCGGCCGACATCATCAACAACGGCAACGCGACCGACATCAACACGCTGCCGACCGACCTGATCGAGCGTATCGACATCGTGACCGGCGGTAACTCGTCGATCTACGGTTCGGACGCGGTCGCGGGCGTCGTCAACTTCATCCTCAAGGACGATTTCGACGGCCTCGAGCTGCACGCCCAGACCGGCATCAGCGACTATGGCGACGCCGGCAATCAGTATGTCTCGCTCGTCGCGGGCAAGAACTTTGCCGAAGGCCGCGGTAACATCTCGGTCAACCTCGAATATGCGCACCAGAGCGACTACTACGCTTCGGGCCGCCCGAACCTGCGCCAGAACGACGCGTTCGTCATCGTCGACACCGACTCCGGGGCCAGCTTCGACGACGTCAAGGACCGCGTCTTCTATCAGGATATCCGCAGCGCGACCATCTCGCTCGGCGGCCAGCTCGGCTTCCGCTACAACAACACGCCAGGGGCGCCTTGCGGTGTGGATGCGGTCGGGTCGGCCTTCACCTGCTCGTACCTTTTCCAGCCCAATGGCAGCCTGATCAACCAGACCGGTCTTCGCGTCGGCCTGGGCCCCAACGGTAACTTCGTCGGCGGCAACGGCACCACCAGCCGCGAAGGCCAGCTGGTTGCCCTCTCCCCCGACGTGCAGCGTTACGTTGTCAACGTGCTTGGTCACTTCGAAGTCAGCCCGGCCTTCGTGCCGTTCATCGAAGCCAAGTATGTCCGCACCGAAGCGTTCGGTTCGCAGAGCGGCCCGTTCTTCTCGCAGGGTCAGACCCTGTCGGACGGCATCGGCGTCGCCGGCTTCAACGACCGCTCCTATGGCTCGGCCACCGGCGCGACCAACGGCTCGGTCAATCGCGAAGCCATTCGCCTCGACAACCCGTATCTGTCGGCATCGGCCCGCGCCACCATCGCATCGCAGCTGACTGCGGCGATCAACTCGGGCGTCAACCCGAACACCGGGACCGCCTATGGCACCTCGGCAGCAGGCCTCGCCAACCAGGCGACATCGCTCGCTCAGGTGGCGGCAGGTACGTACCGCTTCTCGCTGCGCCGCAACTATCTCGACCTCGGCGCGCGCGACGAGCGCATCACGCGTGAAACCTATCGCGCCGTGCTTGGTGTTCGCGGCGATCTTGGCAGCGACTTCAACTATGAAGTCTCGGCCAACTATGGCGAGCACAAAGAAAAGAACGTCATCACCGGCAACATCAATCGTCAGCGCTTCCTGCTGGCGATGGACACCACCACCAACGGCGCGGGGCAGATCGTCTGCCGCTCGCAGGTGGACGGTCGCTATGCCGGTTCGGATCGCGGCGGTGATCCGGCGCAGCTCGCTGCCGACATCGCAGCCTGCGTTCCGCTCAACCCGTTCGGCGAAGGCAACATCAGCCAGGCAGCCAAGGCCTATCTGACCATGCCGACCACCGCCGAAGGCAAGGCGACTCAGTTCGTCGTCAGCGGCTTCGTGTCGGGCAACCTCGGCTCGCTCTTCACGCTGCCGGGCGGCCCGATCGGCTTCTCGGTCGGTGGTGAATATCGCCGTGAGACGCTGTCCTACGATCTCGACGACAAGACGCAGGCCGGCTACGCGTTCTACAACGCCATTCCGCCGTTCACCGCGCCTGCCTTCGAAGTGAAGGAAGCGTTCGCGGAAATCTCGATCCCGCTGGTCAAGGACGTGTTCCTGCTGAAGGAACTGACCCTGAACGCATCGGGTCGTGTCGCCGACTACAAGGGCGGCGCTGGAACGGTCTACGCGTATAGCGGTTCGGCCAGCTGGCGTCCGGTCAACGACCTGCTGCTGCGTGCTTCGTACGCACGGTCGGTTCGTGCGCCGTATCTGGGCGATGTCTACTCCGAGCCCGGCCAGAACTTCACGCCGGCCCCGGCCGATCCGTGCTCGGCTCGTAACATCAACACCGGCTCCGCGACGCGCGCAGCCAACTGCGCGGCCGCTGGCCGTCCGGCTGGCTACGACTTCGTCTACACCTCGTCGCTGGAAATCCTGAGCGGCGGCAATCTCAACCTGAAGGCTGAGAAGTCGAAGTCGCTTACCCTGGGTGGTGTGTTCCAGCCGTCGTTCGTGCCGGGCCTCTCGATCTCCGTCGATTATTACAGCATCACCGTTGATGACGTGATCACCTCGCCGGCGATCCAGTCGGCGCTGAATGCCTGCTATGACGCGCCGGATCTCAACAACCAGTTCTGCGCACTGTTCAAGCGTGCAGGCGCGGCCGGTGGCCCGCGTGGCGAGCAGGAGTTCCGCATCCTCGAAGGCAGCTTCCAGGACTCTCCGCAGAACTACGCGAAGTTCAAGGCGCGTGGCATCGATACGCAGATCGCCTACAACAAGCGCTTCGACTGGGGTCAGCTGAGCATGAAGGGGGTCTGGACCCACGTCATTCAGCGCGACAACTTCACCGATCCGGCGCGTCCGACCTACAAGAACGTCATTGTTGGCGAACTTGGCGATCCCTCGGATCAGTTCAACATCTCGACCGACGTCAAGATCGGCAAGGTCACCATCGGCCATTCGATGCGCTGGATGGATAAGATGTACCTGAACACGTACGAAGACTATAACAGCGTGAACGGTGAACCGCCGCAGAACCCGGACTATGCGACGATCGTTCAGTACCCTGTTGTCGCCTATCACGACGTGCGCCTGGCCGTTGACGTCAATGACAAGTTCGAAGCGAACTTCGGCATTAACAACGTCTTCGACAAGAACCCGCCGTACGGCCTGACCGGCGTCGGCGCCGGCTCGGGTATCTACGACAACCGTGGCCGCTTCTTCTACGTGGGCGCCACCGCCAAGTTCTGATCGCCTGGCGATCGAACGATCTGGGGCCGGAGAGCAATCTCCGGCCCCTTTTTCTTGTCCTCCATTGAAGCTATCCCCTCCGCATGACGTTCAACATCGCCGACGCACTCACCCACGCCGAAGCAGGCCGAACCGATCACGCATTGGAAATGCTGAACGCGGCAGCGGATCGCGACAATGTCGACGCGCTCATGCAGCTGGCGGTCTGGTCGCTGACCGGCCGCTTCGTGCCGGAGGATCATGAGCACGCGCGGAAACAGCTCCGCCGGGCGGTTTCGATCGGCCATGTCGATGGCGCGCTGATGGAGGTCGCCCTTACCGCGAACGGCACCGGAGGACCCGCCGACTGGCCGGAGGCGCGTCGCCTGCTCGCCGAGGCTGCTGCCGGCGATTATGTCGCCGCCGGACAGATGGCCCTGCTCGATGAAATGGCACTGGCCCCCGACGGGAGCCCCGCCACCGTCGCGGAATCCCGCTTGCTATGCGCCGATCCGCGCGTGGTGCACCTGCCGGGCTTCCTGACCGCCGACGAATGCGCGCATATCGCGACGGTGGGCGGCGAACTGCTCGAGCCCGCGCGCGTCATTGACCCGGCAACCGGCCGCTGGGTGCCTCACCCGATCCGCACGTCCGACAATGCCGCGATTGGTCCCGCACGGGAGGACCTGGTGACCCGGGCGATCAACCTGCGGATCGCTGCCGCGAGTGGAACCGACGTCACCCAGGGCGAACCTCTGACGCTCCTGCGCTATCGACCCGGTCAGGAATATCGCCCGCACCTCGATACGATCGCAGGCGCGGCGAACCAGCGTATCCGCACCGTCCTCATCTATCTCAATGGCGGGTTTCGGGGCGGCGAGACCAGCTTTCCCCTGCTGAGCCTCAATGTGACCCCACGCGGCGGCGATGCATTGATGTTCGATACGCTACTGCCCGACGGGACGCCGGACACCCGGACTCAACATGCCGGAATGCCGGTGATCGAGGGCGTCAAGTGGCTGGCAACGCGCTGGATCCGGACCGCGCCGGTCGACCCCTGGACGCTGTCCTAGGGTTCACGGCCGGGCACCCGAGGGGCTACCCGGCCGCAGGGTCATTTCGAGCCGGTCTTTACCCGCTCATAGGGTACGAAATCGCCCAGCAGGACGAAGCCACTCCACATCTTCGAACTGCGGTCGATCAGATCAACCTTGTCGACGTTGCAAAGCTGAGCGCCATAAAGCTTGGTCAACAGGATATCGTCGTCATCCAGCTGATCGGCGCCGGAACGCGGGCGGTTGACGTACAGCTTCGATCCACTGCGATAGACGATCGCGGTCTTGTCGATGATGGTGCTGTTGTCCATCGCGTGCGTGGGCAAACATTTGACCGGCTTTCCGGCGACTCGGCCCTCGAGCATCTTGGCTAGTGCCGCCTCGCCTTTGGCGTTGACCTGCTCGTCCGCGATTGCGGCGCCGGGCAACGCGACCAGCGCGAGCGCAGCGGCTGCAAACAACTTACGCATCGGTATTCTCCATTCGATATCAGTAACAGGTTACTTGCTAGCGCTAACTTTCTACCCGTTTTGAGCTTTCGCTACCCTGAACCAATGGGATCAATACCACATCCGATCGTACCGTGCACCAAGACCCGTCAACAGCTCATATTGCGACATGCCCGACAGCGCCGCCGTCGCGGGCAGCGCATAGTCGATTGCGACCCAGTCTCCTTCGGCGAGCTGCGGCACGGCGCTGACGTCGATCGCCGTCAGATCCATCGACACCCGCCCGATCACGGGCACGTCCTGCCCCCCGACCCACGCGCGCCCCTTGCCCGAGAAGCAGCGCAGATAGCCGTCGGCATAGCCCAAATTGACGATCGCCACCTCGGTATCTGCCGCGGCCGACCAGGTCATGTTATAGCCCACGCCCTGCCCCGCAGGCACCAGCCGGCGTTGCAGCACCTGCACCTCGGGCGTCACCACCTGCCGGATGCGCCCCGCAAACACGGGCACCGGCACCGCGCCGTAGAGCGCGATGCCCGGCCGGGTGAGGTCGAACGCATAATCCCGTCCCAGCGCGATGCCCGCGGAGTTGGCCAGGCTCATCCGCCGCGCCCCGGACTTGCCGGCAAGCGCCGCAAACCGCTCGCACTGCAAGCGATTGAGCGGCACGTCCTCGTCCGCGCTGGCGAGGTGGCTCATCAGCGTCTCGACCTGAAGACCGTCGAGCAGTCCTGCCATCACCTCTCCGGGCTGGATACCCAGCCGGTTCATCCCGGTATCGACCATCACGTCGCACGCCTTGCCCCCGGCCTCGCGCCAGCGTTGCACCTGCTGCACCGTGTTGAGCACCGGTCGCAGCGTCGCCGCAGACAGCGCCGCAGGCAGATCCTCTTCGCGAAGCCCGTGCAAAACCGAAACCGATACGCCGAGATCGGCGAGCGCGATCGCTTCGTTCCACGTCGCGACGAAGAAATCGCGGCATCCACCGTCAGCCAGCCGCCGCACGACCTCACGCGCGCCCAGCCCATAGCCATTGGCCTTCACCGCCGCCCCGCACGCGGCGGTACCGCTCATCGCGGCGAGCATGCGCCAGTTGGAAACCAGAGCATCGCCGTCAAGGCGCAGGCGGAGGGGCGCGGTAATCATGCCGCCCGGTTAAGCCGCCAGGCGCGCCATCGCAACGGCTACACGTTCTTCTGCAAGTCGCTTTCCTTGAGGAAGAACAGGGTGACCAGCAGCGCCATCGCCACCACGACCCAGGTATACCATAGCCCCGAATAGGGATTGCCGCTCTTTGCCACCATATACTGGCTGATCAGCGGCAGGAATCCGCCGAAATAGCCGGTGCCGATATGATAAGGAATCGACATCGAACTATAGCGAATTCGCGGCGGGAACAGCTCGGTCAGCAGCGCCGCGACCGGGCCATAGGTCGCACCCGAAAGCGCCGCCAGCGCGACGATGGCCAGCAGGATCAGCACGATGTTGCCCGGACTCGGAATCACCCGGTCAAAGCTGTAGCCCGCGTCCGCCAGTGCCGTGTCGATATCGGCGGTGTCGGTGGAGATCACCGGCACGCCGTTGACCGACACCGCGGCCGAAGGCGTAATCTCCTTGGTGTAGGGAACGCCCTTCTTAGACAGGTAATCGAGCAACTGGCCGCACGTATCGGCCTGTTTCGCCGCGAATGGATCATAGGCGCAGGACGGACCTGATACGATCACGGGCGCGTTGCGCTCCGCCTCCGACAGCGCCGGGTTCGCGGCGTGCCCCATCACCCAAAAGATCGGGAAGAGCAGCAGCAGCGTGAAGCCATAGCCGATCACGATCGGCTTCTTGCGCCCGATCCGGTCGGACAATTTGCCGAACAGGATGAACCAGAACAGCCCCGCCGCGGCCCCACCAGCCGCCAGCAGTTGCGCCGTCACCGTATCGACCCGCATCGTGCCCTGCAGGAACGAGAGGACCGAGAAGGTTGCGGTGTACCAGATCACGGTCAGGCCGGCAGCGATCCCGAACAGTGCGACGAACAGCCGCTTCCAGTTGCCGGGATAGGTGAAGCTCTCCTTGAGCGGGTTGCGCGCGATCTCGCCCGCATCCTTCATCGCCTTGAAGACGGGGCTTTCGCTGAGCTTGACCCGCATCCACAGCGAGATGGCGAGCAGCGCGATCGAGAACAGGAACGGCAGGCGCCAGCCCCAGTCGTTCCACACGCCCTCGGTCATCGAAAAGCGCGTGATCAGAACCACCGCAAGGCTCAGAATGAAGCCGGCCGACACGCTCGCCTGAATGAAGCTGGTGTGATAGCCGGCCCGCCCCTTGGGCGAGTGTTCGGAGACGTAGATCGCCGCGCCGCCATATTCGCCGCCCAGCGCCAGCCCCTGCAGGATGCGCAACCCGATCACGATCGCGGGTGCCGCAGCCCCGATCGAGGCGTAGGATGGAACGAACCCCACCCCCGCGGTCGCGATGCCCATCAGCGTGATGGTGACGAGGAAGGTGTATTTGCGCCCGAGCTTGTCGCCCAGATAGCCGAACAGCACCGCGCCCAGCGGGCGGAAGCCGAACCCGACCGCGAACCCGGCCCAGGCATAGAGCGTTTCGAGTACCGGATTGCCGGTGGCGAAGAAGGTTCGACCGATGACCCCGGACGCGGCAAGCGTCCCGTAGATGAAGAAATCATACCATTCGAATACCGTGCCGAGCGACGATGCAGTCACGACCTGCCGCATCTCGCTCTTGCTCGGCTCATGCTCCGGCCGGATATCGTCCGCCACAGTCGCCATTCAGAATCCCCCAACCCCGTTTTGGGGAAGGGTTTAGCGCGTTGAGGCGGTCCGGCAAGTGCAGTGCCTTCATGGGCTGATCGCGCGCGCCGGAGCGCCTTTGCGCAACGCGCTTCCAATGTTGGATTTCGTCTGATCTATCCTGAGCGGTGGAGCGCTGGCCGACATTTCCGGATTCAAACGCGCGCGGCGCTTCTCCGGCGTGCAAGTGGCGCGCGCCCGGCGCGTTCCCGTCGCCAACCTGTCGCGTTCCCGTTCAAAACCGTCGCTTCGGTGTCGCGTGGCTGTCGCGCTGCCGTCGCGTAAGTGTCGTCTGGGTGTCGCGTCGCAGGCGCAAACCCGTCGCGTTCCGGTCGCGTCGCCCGAAAAACCGGCCTTTTCCGTCGGCTTTGTCATGCGTCACCCATCTCGCGGTTTACTGGAAACCCGCACGCATCCGGCCTAATGCCCTTCACATGCTTCGTCTCTCCGGCCTCTCTCTTCCCCTCGACCATGCACCCGAAGCGATCGCGCCCGCGATCTGCCAGCGGCTGGGCATCGAACCCGGCGACCTGCTCGCTTGGACGCTGTTCAAGCGCGGCAACGACGCGCGCCGCCGCACCGCGATCCTGCTCGTCTACACGCTCGACATCGAGCTCAGGAACGAAGCCGAGGTGCTCGAGCGGTTCGCCGGGGACAAGGACGTCCGCCCCACCCCCGACATGGTCTACCGCCCGCCCGTCACCGCCCCCGAAGGCTGGTCGGGAAAGCGGCCGATCGTGATCGGCGCGGGACCCTGCGGGCTGTTCGCGGGCCTCATCCTCGCTCAGATGGGCTTCAAACCGATCATCCTCGATCGTGGCAAGGTCGTCCGCCAGCGCACCAAGGACACCTGGGGCCTGTGGCGTCAGGCAAAGCTCGATCCCGACAGCAACGTCCAGTTCGGTGAAGGCGGCGCGGGCACCTTTTCCGACGGCAAGCTGTATTGCCGGGTCAAGGATCCGCGCTTCCTTGGCCGCAAGGTGCTGGAGGAGTTCGTCAAGGCCGGCGCCCCTGACGACATCCTTTGGGAAGCGCATCCGCATATCGGTACCTTCCGCCTCGTCACGATGGTCGAGCGGATGCGCGCGAGCATCGAGGAACTGGGCGGCGAGTATCGCTGGGAAACGCGCGTCGACGATCTCGAGCTGGAACGGCTGCCTGACGGTAATCAGCGCATCCGCGGCCTCCATCTCCACGACGGCAGCTTCCTCGAAACCGATCAGGTGGTGATGGCGGTCGGCCATAGCGCGCGTCCGACCTTCGAGATGCTCCACCGCCGCGGCGTGCATCTGGAGGCCAAGCCCTTCTCGATCGGCGTGCGGATCGAGCACCCGCAAAGCTGGGTCGATCAGGCGCGCTACGGCAAATGCGCCGGGCACCCCGATCTCGGCGCCGCCGCCTACAGCCTTGCGTACCATGCCTCGAACGGGCGCACCGTCTACAGCTTCTGTATGTGTCCGGGTGGCCGCGTTGTCGCCGCGACCAGCGAGGAAGGCTGCGTCGTCACCAACGGCATGAGCCAATACTCACGCGCCGAGTTCAACGCGAACTCAGGCCTCGTCGTCGGGATCGACCCGGCGCGCGACTATCCTGACAGCCCGCTCGCCGGCATCGAGCTCCAGCGGCATTGGGAGCGTCTGGCCTATGAAGTCGGCGGTGCGAACTATCACGCCCCCGGCCAGCGCGTCGGCGACTTCCTCGCCGCCCGCGCCTCGACCGAACTCGGCGAGGTCGTCCCGAGCTACAAGCCCGGCGTGACGATGACCGATCTGTCGCGCTGCCTGCCCGATTTCGCGGTCGAGGCGATCCGTGAGGCGCTACCGGTCTTCGGCCGCCAGATCGCGCGCTACGACCATCCCGACGCGGTGATGACCGGCGTCGAGACCCGCACCTCCTCCCCCGTGCGCATCACCCGCGGCCAGGATTTTCAGAGCCTCAATGTCGAGCGGCTGTTCCCCGCGGGCGAAGGCGCTGGCTATGCGGGCGGTATCCTCTCGGCCGCGATCGACGGGATCAAGGTCGCCGAGGCGGTGGCGGCGAGTATCACCGCCACCCGCTAGCGGATCAGGTCGAGGCCGGCTTCGCCTCAGCCGCGGGGGCGTCCTGATCGACGCCCAGCTCGCCCAGCGACCCTTCCGCACGCGCCTTGCGGCCATAGACCAGCTCGAACAGCGGCGACGCCATCAGCGTCGTCACGATCGCCATCAGCACCAGGATCGAGAACAGGGCCGGAGTGATGATCCCGCGCTGAAGACCGATGTTGATGATGATCAGCTCCATCAGCCCACGGGCGTTCATCAGCGCACCGATCGCCATCGCAGTCGGGTTGTCCTGCCCGGTCAGCCGCGCGGCGCCCCAGCAGGCGACGCCCTTGGCGACGACCGAGGCGATCAGAATCCCGCCCGCGATCAGGAACATCGACGGATCGGCGAGCAGCGACATCTGGGTGTTGAGGCCCGAGAAGGTGAAGAAGATCGGCAGCAGCATCACCACCGTCACCGGCTCCAGCGTGCGGCGAAGCTGCGTTGCGAACACGCCGCGCGGCATCACCGTGCCCAGCAGGAAGCCGCCGAACACCGCGTGCAGTCCCGCCCAGTCCATGCCCAGCGCGGCGATGGCGAACAGGATCAGTGTGATACCCAGCAGCGACTGCGAGACCTTGCCCTCACGCTCGGCGATGCGGCCCAGCGGCGCCAGCAGGCGCGGACCGGCGAACAGGATGAACAGCGCGAACAGACCGCCGCCCACAATCGCCTTGATCGCCACCAGAGGCCCGGCGCCAAGGCTGGCGAGCACGATCGCCAGCACAGTCCACGCCGCCGCATCGTCGATCGCGCCGGCCGACAGCGACAGCGTACCCAGCCGCGTTTCGCTGAGGCCACGCTCATGGATGATCCGCGCGAGCATCGGGAAGGCGGTAATCGCGATCGCCGCGCCCATGAACAGCGTCGCCTGGAACTGGCTGACCCCGGCGGTGAACAGGCCGCCATTGGACAGCAGCAGCGGCGTGATCAGCACCGCAATCCCGAATGGCGCCGCCATGCCCGCGATCGAGACCGACGCCGCGCTCTTCACATTCGCGCGGAACTCGTCGCCGCGGAACTGAAGCCCGACCAGAAACATGTAGAGCCCGACGCCCAACTGGGCGAGGACGAAGAGAAGGGTGCGGCTGTCCTTGGGGAACAACGCCTGCTGAATTTCGGGGAAGAACAGGCCGAACAACGACGGGCCGAGAATGACGCCCGCGATCATCTCGCCGACGACTTGCGGCTGTCCGAGCCATTTTCGCGCAGCCCAGCCGACGATTCGCGCCGCGGCAATGATGAGCGCAAGTTGCGCAAAGAAATAGATACTTAGCTCGGCTGGCGCCATGTTTCCGCTCCCCCAATTGGGCCAAATTGGACTCATTGGTCCTGCCCAATGGCAACGCTATCACTCGATTTACGAGTCACGCAACCGGGATTTGGGGGAGCGGTTTTTAGTCGAGATTGGGCCGCAACCAGCGCTCCGCCTGCTCGATGCTCACACCGCGGCGTTTGGCATATTCTTCGAGCTGGTCGCGGCCGACGCGGGCCACGCCGAAATACTCGGCCTGCGGGTGCCCGAAGTAAAAGCCGCTCACCGCCGCGGTGGGCAGCATCGCGAAGCTCTCCGTCAGGCTGATGCCGGTGCGCTTGTGCGCGTCGAGCATCTCGAACAGGATCGGCTTCAGACTATGCTCAGGGCACGCGGGATAGCCCGGCGCCGGGCGAATGCCGCGATACTCTTCCTTGATCAGCGCCTCATTGGTGAGCTGCTCACCCTCGGAATAGCCCCACAAAGCCGTTCGGACATAATGGTGCAGCCGCTCGGCGAACGCCTCGGCCAGACGGTCGGCCAGCGCCTTGAGCAGGATGTCCGAATAGTCGTCGATCGCGTTCTTGAAGCGCGCGAGATGCGGCTCGATGCCGTGAATGCCGACCGCAAAGCCGCCGATCCAGTCACCCTGCCGGTCGATGAAATCGGCAAGACACATGTTGGCGCGGCCCTCGCGCTTCTGGATCTGCTGGCGCAGCATCGGGAGGGTGACGTGCGTCTCGTCCTCGATGTGAACGATGATGTCGTCGCCGTCACGGCGGCACGGCCACAGGCCGGCAACGCCACGCGCGGTCAGCCACTTTTCCTCGACGATACGGTCGAGCATGTTCTGCGCATCGGCGAACAGCGACGTCGCACTTTCGCCGACCACCTTGTCCGTCAGGATGGCGGGATAATTGCCCGCCAGTTCCCAAGCGCGGAAGAACGGCGTCCAGTCGATATACTGACGCAGGTCCTTGAGGTCCCAATCGGGGAAATTGTGCACGCCGGGCATGCGCGGCTTGCCCGGCTTCAAGCTCATGTCCGCATCGAACGCATTGTCGCGCGCGACCGCGATCGGCACCAGCTCGCTCTGGCCCTTGTTGGCGCGGGCGATCCGCACCGCCTCATATTCCCCGGCAACCTTCGCAACATAGTCGTCGCGGATGGTGTCGGAGACGAGCGTCGTCGCTACGCCCACCGCACGGCTCGCGTCGAGCACATGGACCACCGGGCCGTCATAGGCCGGCGCGATCCGCAGCGCGGTGTGCACCTTGCTCGTCGTCGCACCACCGATCAGCAGCGGCATCGTCATCCGTGCGCGCTTCATCTCCTCGGCGACCGTCACCATCTCGTCGAGCGAGGGGGTGATCAGGCCGGAGAGACCGATCATGTCGGCGTCATTCTCGTTCGCCGCCTCGAGGATCTTCGACCAGGGAACCATCACCCCCAGATCGACCACCTCAAAGCCGTTGCACTGCAGGACCACGCCGACGATGTTCTTGCCGATATCGTGGACGTCACCCTTCACGGTCGCCATCACGACCTTGCCCTTGCCTTTAGAGCCCGGCTCCTTCGAGGCCTCGATGAAGGGCAGCAGATGTGCGACTGCCTTCTTCATGACGCGCGCGGACTTCACCACCTGCGGCAGGAACATCTTGCCCGACCCGAACAGGTCGCCGACGACGTTCATCCCGTCCATCAGCGGGCCTTCGATCACTTCGATCGGGCGCGCAGCCTTTTGGCGGCACTCCTCGGTATCCTCGACCACATATTGGTCGATGCCCTTGACGAGCGCATGCTCGAGCCGCTTCTCGACCACCCAGCCGCGCCATTCCGCCGCCTGCTTCTCGGCCACCGCATCGGTGCCGCGGAACTTCTCGGCGAGCGCGACCAGCCGGTCCCCCGCTTCGGGATCTCGATTGAGGATGACATCCTCGCACGCGGTGCGCAGTTCGGGTTCGATCTGGTCATAGACGTCGAGCTGGCCGGCGTTGACGATCGCCATGTCCATGCCCGCAGGAATCGCGTGATAGAGGAACACCGAGTGCATCGCCTTGCGCACCGGCTCGTTGCCACGGAACGAGAAGGACAGGTTCGACAGGCCGCCCGAGATATGAACGTGCGGGCAGCGCGCCTTGATCTCGCGGCACGCCTCGATGAAGTCGACGCCGTAATTGTTATGCTCCTCGATCCCCGTCGCAACCGCGAACACATTGGGATCGAAGATGATATCTTCGGGCGGGAAGCCGATACCAACGAGCAGCTTGTAGGCGCGCTCGCAGATCTCGACCTTCCGCGCCTGCGTGTCCGCTTGCCCGACCTCATCGAACGCCATCACCACCACGGCGGCGCCATAGGCCATGCACTTGCGGGCATGCTCGAGGAACTGGTCGACGCCTTCCTTCATGCTGATCGAATTGACGATCGGCTTGCCCGAAACGCACTTCAGCCCCGCCTCGATCACGTCCCATTTCGAGCTGTCGACCATGACCGGGATGCGCGCAATGTCCGGCTCTGCCTGAATCAGCTTCAGGAAGGTCGTCATTGCTTCGTGCGCGTCGAGCAGGCCTTCGTCCATGTTGACGTCGAGCACCTGCGCGCCGCTCTCCACCTGCTGCAGCGCGACCTCGATCGCGGCAGTATAGTCGCCCGCCATGATCAGCTTCTTGAAGCGCGCCGATCCGGTGACGTTGGTGCGCTCGCCGATGTTGACGAAGGCGGTGGAGGAGTTGGTGGTGGTCATCTGGATATCAGCTCAATTCCGTTCGGGCTGAGCCTGTCGAAGCCCAGCCCTATCTTCTTCGAAGTAAAATTCGGCCCTTCGACAAGCTCAGGGCGAACGGCGGTTGGTCAGGCAGCCATCGTGAACGGCTCGAGTCCGGCGAGCCGCGTCCGCACTTCGGGCACCGGGATCGCACGCGGCGGCAATCCAGCAACCGCATCGGCGATCGCCTTGATATGCGCCGGGGTCGAGCCGCAGCAGCCGCCCAGCACATTGACCTGTGCCTGCTCGGCCCATTCACCAACCAGCCCCGCGGTCGTCGCCGGCGCCTCATCATAGGCGCCGAGTTCGTTGGGCAGGCCCGCATTGGGATAGACCATGATCAGCGTGTCGCAGAGTGCCGACAGTGTCTTCACATGCGGCCGCAACTGCTCGGCACCGAACGAGCAGTTCAGTCCGATCGTGATCGGCCGCGCATGCCGCACCGCGTGCCAGAAAGCCTCCACCGTATGGCCCGACAGGTTGCGGCCCGACAGGTCGGTCAGGGTCATCGACATCATGATCGGCAGATCGCGGCCCAGCGCCTCGCCCGCTTCGATCGCAGCCTTGATTCCGGCCTTGGCGTTGAGCGTGTCGAACACCGTCTCGATCAGAATGAAGTCCGCCCCGCCTTCGACCAGGGCGTCGATCTGGTCGCGATACACGTCCTTGAGATAGTCGAAGTCGATCTCGCGATAGCCGGGATCGTTGACATCCGGCGACAACGACAGCGTCTTGTTGGTCGGCCCGATCGCCCCCGCCACGAAGCGCGGACGTCCGTCGCGCGCTTCATACTCATCGGCGCAGCGCCGCGCGATCTGGGCAGAGGCGATGTTGATCTCCCTGACCAGATGCTCGGCGCCATAATCGGCCTGACTGATCAGGTTTGCCGAGAAGGTGTTGGTCGAAACGATATCCGATCCCGCCTCCAGATACTCGCGGGTGATCGTCTCCGGCACCTCGGGCTTGGTGATCGCCAGAATGTCGTTGTTGCCCTTCTGGTCGTGGCCGAGCCCCAGCGTGCCGGCATAATCCGCTTCGGCCAGCTTCCAGTTCTGGATCTCGGTCCCGAACGCGCCGTCAGTCATCAGAATGCGCTTGGCGGCTTCCGCCATCAGCCTTTCGCGCGCGGTCATGCCGCCTTCTCCCCACTCAGGTCCTGCGGGCGCACGCCCAGCAGATGGCAGATCGCGTAGCTGAGTTCCGCACGGTTGAGCGTATAGAAGTGGAACTGTCGCACCCCACCTGCATAGAGTTTGCGGCAAAGTTCAGCCGCCAGCGTTGCGGACACCAGCTGCCGCGCCGCCGGATGATCGTCCAGCCCGTCGAACAGCCGCGCCATCCATCCCGGCACCGCAGTACCGCACATCGCCGACATTTTCTGCACAGCGGCAAAGCTCATCACCGGCATGATGCCCGGTACGATCTCAGCGTCGATCCCCGCCGCCGCGACCTGATCGCGAAAGCGCAGGAACGTCTCGGGCTCAAAGAAGAACTGCGTGATCGCGCGGTTGGCGCCGGCATCGATCTTGCGCTTGAGGTTATCGAGATCGTGCGCAGCGTCGGGCGAGTCCGGGTGGCACTCCGGATACGCCGCGACCGAAATCTCGAACGGATGCAGCTTGCGCAGGCCCGCGACGAGCGCAGCGGCATTCTCATACCCACCGACCGGCGACACGAACTTCGAGCCCGCCGTCGGCGGATCGCCACGCAGTGCGACGATGTGGCGGACGCCTGCTGCCCAATATTCCTCAGCAACCGCGTCGATCTCCTCGCGCGTCGCCTCGACACAGGTCAAATGCGCAGCAGCGGCGATCGGCGTTTCGCGTGCGATGCGGGCGACGGTGTTGTGCGTGCGCTCGCGCGTTGAACCGCCGGCGCCATAGGTGACGCTGACGAAGCGCGGCCCCAGTGGCGAGAGCGTCTGGATCGACTCCCACAACGTCTCTTCCATCTTCTCCGTCTTCGGGGGGAAGAATTCGAAACTGACGTCGATATCGCCAGCCACGTCCGCAAACAGCGGCGCGCCGGGGTCCAGAACCAAACTCATGCTGCCTTCACTTTCCCAAGAGGCTGGCCCATCTTGCGTGCCAGCCACAATTTCACCGTCAATTCGCCGCCCTCGAGCGTCTCAGTCTTCACCGGCGCCAGATCCGCGGCCTCGAACCAGCCGAGCATCTGCTCGTCGGAGAAGCCGAGGCGCACATGTCCCTCGCGCTGGCGCAGTTCCTCGCGATCATGCGGCGCGAAGTCTGCGATCAGCAGCCGCCCGCCGTCACCTAATACGCGCGCCGCCTCACGGATCGCCGCGCCGGGTTGCTGCGCGAAGTGCAGAACATGGTGCAGGATCGCCGCATCCGCCTCATCATCCGCCATCGGCAGCGCGTAGAGGTCCGCCTGCCGAAGTTCGGCGTTGGCGAGCCCCTGTCCCGACAGTTTGGTGCGCGCCAGCCGCAGCATCTCCGAACTGCGGTCGATGCCCAAAGCGCTAGTCGCCCGCGGCGCGAACAGCTCGAGCATCCGCCCGGTGCCGGTACCGATATCGATCAGCCGATCGATCGGCGCATCGCCGAGCGCCGTGGCCATCGCCGCTTCGACCTGTTCTTCGGCGACATGGAGCGAGCGGATCGCATCCCATTCACCGGCGTGCATTTCGAACCATTCCTCGGCCGCCGCGGCACGATCGGCACGCACTGCCGCCAACCGCGCGCTGTCCGCCACCGCCCAGTGATCGGCATCGTCCGCCGACCAGGCGTCGAGCGCGGCCAGAACCGGCGTAACGTGGCGATCATCGCCCAGAGCGACGAACACCCAGCTTCCCTCCTTGCGCCGCTCGGCGAGGCCTGCGTCGCACAGGATTTTCACATGCCGCGAGACGCGTGGCTGACTCTGTCCGAGCACCTGCGCCAGCTCGCCCACGCTCAGCTCCATTGAACGTAGCAGCGACAGGATGCGCAGCCGCGTTGAGTCCGCGAGCGCGCGGAAGATTTCGAGAGCGATCTTCATGGGGTTATAGATATAAAGATATCTTTATATCAGGTCAATGACGAGAAGGTGCCGATGCGGGATCGACGACCGCCCGTAACCCGTTAAGCCCTACTATGTGAACGCATATATCGCATTTTGCAGATTTTAGAGGGGAAGCATTTCATGCCCGCGCGAAAGAATGAAGTGCCGCCACCCGCCAAAGCGAAGCCGCGCAAGTCACTCACCAAGCGCAAGCCGGACGACCCGGCGCCCGTGCCGAACGTGCGGGACAATCAGGTACAGGGACGAGACGGCGGCTAACGCCACTCAGGCCGCGCGGGCTTCCTCGATGATCGGGACCAGCGCCATCAGGAACTGGTGCGCGCTCGCCTCCCAGGTGAAGCTGCGGCCATAGTCGGCGCAGACCACACGGTCCTTCATCAGCGCCCCGGCGATCGCGACGTCGAGATCCTCGTCCATCGCCCCGGTCTCGGGCGTCAGAATATCGACCGGTCCGGTCACCGGATAGGCGGCGACCGGCGTGCCGCACGCCAGCGCTTCGATCATCACCAGCCCGAACGTGTCGGTCTTGCTCGGAAAGACGAAGACGTCCGCGGCGGCATAGGCACTCGCCAGCTCTGCCCCGAACATCGGGCCAAGGAAGCGCGCCTGCGGATATTTGGCCGCCAGCGCCGCGCGCGCCGGGCCTTCGCCGATAACGACCTTGGTGCCTGGATGCTTCGAGGCAAGGAATGCCTCAAGGTTCTTCTCGATCGCAACGCGCCCGACATAGAGCTGCACCGGCCCCTCCAGCGCGGCCATCACCGGATGCGGTTCAAGCCCCGGCCGGAAACTGGCAAGGTCTACGCCCCGCCCCCAATGCCGAACCTGCGTCAGGCCATGATCGACCAGCGCCCGCCGGATCGACGGCGTGGACGCGAGGATCGACTGCGCCGGCGCGTGGAACCAGCGGATATAGCGCCACACCCATTCCGCCGGCACGCCCGAACGCGCCTCGACATAGTCGGGGAACTGCGTGTGATAGGCGGTGGTGAAGGGGAAATCGTGACGCAGGCACCAGCGCCGCGCCGCGACACACACTGGCCCCTCGGTGGCGAGATGCACCGCGTGCGGGGAGAAATCGTCGAGCAGATCGCCGATCGTCCGGCTGCGCACCATCGCGAGCCGGATCTCGGGATAGGTCGGGCACGGCACCGAGTAGAAGAGGTCGGGCGAGATCACGAGCACCTTGTGCCCCTGCCCCTCGAGCACCTTGCGCACCGACTGAAGCGTACGGACGACACCGTTCACCTGGGGCTCCCAGGCGTCGGTCACGATCGCGATCCGCATCTCTTCCTCGATCAAGCTGCCGCCAGCGCCTCGACCCGTTGCGGGTCGAGAGGCTCGCGTGTTGCGATCTCGTCGGCCCAATGGAGAATTTCCATCCGGCCATCGTAGTGCTCGACCAGCGCGGTGCAACCCTCCACCCAATCGCCGTCGTTATAATAGTCGATTCCGTCGATATTGCGCATCTCGGCGGTATGGATATGCCCGGCGATCACGCCATCGACGCCTCGCGCACCTGCCTCCTTGGCAACGATTTCCTCAAAACCGCAGATGAATTCGACCGCGTTCTTGACCTTCTGCTTGGCGTGCTTGCTCAGCGACCAATAGGGCAGCCCACGCCAGCGCCGGTATTTGTTGCACCAGCGGTTGAGCGCCATCACCGCGGTGTAGGCGGCATCCCCAAGATGGGCGAGCCAGCGGTGCGACATGGTAATCGCGTCAAACTCATCGCCGTGCAGCACGAGCAGGCGCCGGCCATCGGCGGTCTGGTGGATCGCCTGGCGCTTGATTTCGACCCCGCCGAAATTCAGCCCGGTGAACTGGCGGAAAATCTCGTCGTGATTGCCCGGGACATAGATCACCCGGCTGCCGCGCTTGGCACGCTTGAGGATGCGCCAGACGATGTCGTTGTGCGCCGCCGGCCAGTAGAATTTCTTCTTGAGCTGCCAGATGTCGATGATGTCGCCGACCAGATAGATTGTGTCGCTGTCGACATGATCGAGGAAGTCGATCAGCATCTCTGCATTGCAGCCGCGCGTGCCGAGATGGATGTCCGAAATCCAGATCGTGCGATACTGCTGGCGCCCGCCGATCACCCGTTCGGGGATCGCCGGGTTGGCGGCCGTGAAATCCGCGAGATCGGCGACGTGTCCGTCGAACGGAAGCCGAGTGATCGTGGCCATATGCGCCCCGCAACAAGTCCTTGTCCGGGGCGCTAATGGCTGTCGAATGTTACAGTGGCGTGCGTTCCAGCGTCATCGCGCTGTCACGCGGTGATGGGAATATAGCCTTTCAGCTGCTCGATCCGTGCGATCCATGCCCGCACCGCCGGCCAGGGCGACAGTTCGAACCCGCCCTGCTCAGCGACATGGGTATAGGCGTAAAGGCAGATGTCGGCGACGCTCGGCCGGTCGCCCACCAACCAGTCGCGGCTCGCCAGATGCTCATCCATCAGCTTGAGCGCGGCGTCGCCGCCGTCGCGCTTGCCCGGCAGCAGAGCGCGCTGGAGGTCGGAGAGATTCTCCTCACCGACCCAGCCCATCCAGAAACGCACGGTCGCGATATTGGGTTCGTGGTTATACTGTTCCCAGAACATCCAGCGCAGCATGTCCGCGCGATCGAACGGATCGGCGGGGATCAGGTCCGTACCGTCGGCGACATAGAAGGCCGCAGCGTTGCTTTCGGGCAGGAAGCGATCCCCGTCCTGCAGCACCGGGATACGCCCGTTCGCATTGACGTTCGTCAGGAACGCTTCGGTCCGCGTCTCACCCTTGAGGATGTCGTACTCGCGACGTTCGAGCGCCCTGCCCGCCAGCGCCGCGGCGAGCCGGATCTTGTAGCAATTCCCCGACGCGGCATATTCATGCAGGGTCAGCGTCATCGGCTTTCTCCGTCCTGGGTGTCGCGATGATCGGCGCCTCGGCAACAGCGGCCCGGGCAAGGCCGTCGAGCGATCCGCCGTCGAACCCCAGTTCCTTCATCAGCCCGTCGAGCATCGGCGCCTGCGCACGATAGCGCAGCGCCGCCGCGACCGCGGCATCGGCAAGGTTGCCGTCGCCCGAGCCGGCCCCCGCGGCGCCCGGTGCGCCGCCCCCGCTCGTCGTCAGCCCGTCGACCTGGACGATCTTGATGCTGTCGATCGCTTCCATCGGCTTGGCCGCCTCGCGGATCACCTCGGGCAGCACCTTGAGCAAGGCGAGCTTGGTCTGGAGCGAGATCTGGCCCGAGGACAGCAGGTTCGCCGCCTCGTTCACCGCGCGCTGGCCCGCAGCTTCAACCTCGAACCGGACCCGGTCCGCCTCGGCACGCAGCTTGGCCGCTTCGGCCTCGCCTTCGGCGGTCTGGCGCATAGCCTCGGCGCGGTCGGCGGCAGCCTGTTTCTCGGCTTCGGCCTGTACCTTGATCCCGATCGCGGCCCGCTCGGCTTCGCGCGCTGCGTCGATCAGCTCGATGCGCTTGGTACGCTCCGCGATCTCGGTCTCACGCGAGGTGACGACCTGCTCCTCGGCGGCGACCGCCTTGGCGCGCGCTTCGTCGGCCTCTGCCTTGGCCTGACTTTCCTCACGGCTCTTGTTCTGCACCGCGATCTGCTGTTCCTGGCGCGCAAGCTCGAGCGCCTGGGTCTGCGCGATCTTCGCTTCCTGCACCGCGCGATCGGCTTCGATCTGCTGGCTGTCGACCAGCTTCTTCGCCTCGATCTTGGCCTGATCGGCCTCCTGCTGACGCAGCGATTGCTCACGCGCGACTTCGGCGCCCTGCACCGCGCGGCGCATCTCAACCTCGCGCTCCTGCTCCAGCCGGGCGAATTCGGTGTCGCGGCTGATCAGGAACGACGCGCGCTGCGCCTCCAGATTCTTGGTCTCGATCTGGACGCGGGTGTCCTGCTCGATGTCGTTGCGCGCTTTTTTGCGCAGCTCGATCTGCTCGGTGAGCTTGGTCAGGCCCTCGGCGTCGAAGGCGTTGTTGGCGTTGAAATGCTCGATCGAGGTCTGGTCGAGCCCGGTCAGCGACACGCTCTCCAGCTCGAGCCCGTTCATCGCAAGGTCGACCGACGACACCTGCTGCACCTTCTGCACGAACTCGGCGCGCTGCTCGTGCAGTTGCGCCATCGTCATCCCCGCAGCGACCGAGCGCAAGGCGTCGACGAACTTGCCCTCGACCAGCTCCTTGAGCGCTTCGGGATTCATCGTGCGCAGGCCCAGCGTCTGTGCGGCGATCGCGATCGACTGCGCATCGGGCTTCACGCGCACGTAGAACTCAGCCTTCACGTCGATGCGCAGCCGGTCGAGCGTGATCAGCGCGTCCGCATTCTTGCGCTCGACCGCGAGCCGCACGGTATTCATGTTGACCGGCATCGTCTCATGGAACACCGGCAGCACCAGCGCGCCGCCGTTGATTACGACCTTCTCGCCGCCGAAGCCGGTGCGGACGAAGCCGATCTCCTTCGACGCGCGCTTGTACAGCCGCGCGATCACCAGCCCGATCACCAGCAGCGTCAGCAGCCCGCCGCCCGCATAGATCACATAAGGGAGGATCGATCCGCCCGTCGTCACCACGTCTTGCATACCCTAGTCCCCCAATCGCGGCAGATGATGATCGCCGCGTGCGATTGCCCGGAAGATGTCGTCCTCGCGCCGCACCAGCAGCACGCGCTCACCTTCCTCGAAAATCTGGCCGGGATTGTCCGGCTCGATCATCACGTAATGCGTCTGGCCATGCCAGTCCTCGACGCGGCCGCGCGCGGGTGAACCCTGCGCGGCACGGCCGGTGACGATATCGGCGCTCTCGCCGACCAGCCCGTCAACATTGATCGCGGTCGTGTGATCCTGCGGCAGCACCGGCGCCAACACGCGCGCAGCAAACCCCGCAGCCGGCAGCGCGATCCCGCCGGCGACCGGAATAGCGATCCACCACGGCAGCAGCGTTCCGGCGAAATCATGCGCGATCTGTTGGCCGATCAGCCCGATCAGCCCGAATGCAGCGAGCAGCAACACCAGCATCACCAGCAGCGGCACGCGGCCCAGCCCCATCCAGTCGAGCCAGTCAGGCGCGTCGAAATCGGCATCGGTGCCCAGCCCGACCGCCTGCACGGCCCCAAGCAGGAGCATGAGAATCAGCGCGGAAACGAAAACGATATTTTCCGCAGCCAGAAGAAACGCGATCACCTCACCCCCCGATTCGCCGGATAGTCTAGGTGCTCGTCATCGGGGGTTCCAGCGAATCCGGCCCCCCCGGATCCGGACCATCGTCGAAGAGGCAATCCCGACGCGCGATCGGGCGGTTCCCGATCCCGGCGGCTCGCCGATCAGGCGTTCACCAGCACGATCTTCCCCATATGCGCGCCGCTTTCCATATGGCGGTGCGCATCAGCAGCCTCAGCGAGCGGGAAGGTCCGGTCGATCACCGGCTTCAGCCTCCCCGCTTCGACGTGCGGCCACACGTTGCGCGACAGTTCGTCCGCGACCAGCCCCTTGAACGCCACGTCGCGCGCGCGCAGCGTCGATCCGGTCAGCGTCAGGCGGCGGCGCATGATCTCGAACACCGGAACGGTCGCCTGCATCCCGCCCTGTGCCGCGATCGAGACGTGGCGCGCATCATCGGCCATGCACTTGATGTTGCGTGCGACATAATCGCCCCCGACCATGTCGAGCACCACATTCACGCCGCGCCCCTCGGTCAGGTCCCTGACGCGCGCGACGAAGTCCTCGGTCTTGTAGTTGATCGCATGATCGGCGCCGTGCGCCAGACAGGCGGCGACCTTGTCGTCACTGCCCGCGGTCACGATCACCTTGACGCCGAACAGCTTGCACAACGAAATCGCCATCGTACCGATCCCGCTGGTGCCACCGTGCACCAGCACCGTCTCGCCCTCGGTCGCGTAGCCGCGCTCGAAGAGATTGGTCCACACGGTGAAGAGCGTCTCCGGCATCGCGGCCGCCTCGACCAGCGTCAGCGCATCCGGCACCGTCAGGCACTGGACGGCGGGCGCGACGGCATAGTCGGCATAGCCGCCGCCCGCGATCAGCGCGCAGACACGCTGGTGCATCAGTTCGGGCGGAACCCCCGCGCCGAGCGCGACGACTTCGCCCGCAACCTCAAGCCCCGGAATGCTCGTCACCCCCGGCGGCGGCGGATAGGCGCCCAGCCGCTGGACGACGTCGGGGCGATTGACCCCCGCCGCAGCGACGCGGATCAGCACCTCGCCCGCGCCCGGCTGCGGCACCGGGCGCTGGACCGGGGTCAGCACCTCAGGGCCGCCCGGCACCTCCGGATCGATGGCCGTCATAAGCTGTGGCACGCGCGTCATGCTGTTCCCCCTTGGCACCTTGAATCGGGTGCGGAAGCCACGACGTCAAGGCTTCAACCGCCTAATCTATCACCAGTTTATGCTGCCAGGGCCGCTTGACTTTGGCCAAATGGCATCCGACGCTGCAGTGCAATGGACGAGGCCGATCTTCCCCGTCGCAAGGACGACCCCGCCGCGCAGCTCGCCCGGCAAGACCTCGACCCGTTCTCGGTCGAGGAACTGGCCGAGCGCATCCAGCTGCTCGAAGTGGAAATCGCGCGTTGCCGGCAAAAGATGGAACGCGCCGTTAACCATCGCGCAAGCGCTGACGCTCTATTCAAGCGATGAGCGCAGGACCGGAGATCGGGCGTCACGCCATGAACTCCGGTGCGAGGCTCGCAGTGGTTGATGCAGCAGAGCTTGATGGGATGGGTCGCACTTCCAACATTGGAAAAGACGGGCCGCATAGTCTGATGGCCCGACTGGAGTTGTATCCGAATGCCTAGTTTCGCCTCCGCCCTGGAATCGACCCTTCACCGTGCGCTCGAAGCCGCAAGCTCGCGCCGCCACGAATATGCGACGCTCGAGCATCTGCTGCTGGCGCTGGTCGACGACGAGCATGCCTCGAAGGTGATGAGCGCATGCGGCGTCGATCTCGACGAGATCAAGACCACGGTCGCGCACTATCTCGACACCGAGCTTCAGGCGCTTCGCGTCGATCAGGCGACCGACCCCTCGCCCACCAGCGGGTTCCAGCGCGTCGTCCAGCGCGCGATCCTCCACGTCCAGTCCTCGGGCCGCGACGAGGTGACCGGCGCCAATGTGCTGGTCGCGCTGTTCAGCGAGCGGGAGAGCTACGCGGTCTATTTCCTGCAGCAGCAGGACATGAGCCGCCTCGATGCCGTGAGCTTCATCAGCCACGGTGTCGGCAAGGGTTCGACGCCCGCCGACACCTCGCCGCCCAAGGGCGCGATCGAGGAAGAGAAGCCGGCCAAGAACGAAGGCGGCAAGAAGGGCGAGAGCGCGCTCAAGCAGTTCACCGTCGACCTCAACGAGAAGGCCAAGGCCGGCAAGGTCGATCCGCTGATCGGCCGCGGGCCCGAAGTCGACCGCACCATCCAGATCCTGTGCCGCCGCTCGAAGAACAACCCGCTCTATGTGGGTGACCCGGGCGTCGGCAAGACCGCCATCGCCGAGGGCCTGGCGCGGAAGATCGTCGAAGGCGACGTGCCCGACGTGCTCAAGGAAGCCGTGATCTACTCGCTCGACATGGGCGCGCTGCTCGCCGGCACCCGCTATCGCGGCGATTTCGAGGAGCGGCTGAAACAGGTCGTGTCGGAGCTGGAGAAGCTGCCGCACGCGGTGCTGTTCATCGACGAGATCCACACGGTAATCGGCGCGGGCGCCACCAGCGGCGGCGCGATGGACGCCTCCAACCTCCTCAAGCCGGCCCTTTCCGGCGGCTCGATCCGCTGCATCGGCTCGACCACCTACAAGGAATTCCGCAACCATTTCGAGAAGGACCGTGCACTGCTGCGCCGGTTCCAGAAGATCGACGTCAACGAGCCGACGATCGAGGATACGATCAAGATCCTCGCCGGGCTGCGCACCGCGTTCGAGGACCATCACAAGGTCAAATACACACCCGACGCGATCAAGTCGGCGGTCGAGCTGTCGAGCCGCTACATCAATGACCGCAAACTGCCCGACAAGGCGATCGACGTGATCGACGAAGTCGGCGCGATGCAGATGCTGGTGCCGCCGTCCAAGCGCAAGAAGACGATCACTCCAAAAGAGATCGAGGCGGTGATCGCGACGATGGCGCGCATCCCGCCGAAATCGGTCTCGACCGACGACACCAAGACGCTCGCCAATCTCCAGACCGACCTCAAACGCGTCGTGTTCGGGCAGGACAAGGCGATCGAGGTGCTGTCCAGCGCGATCAAGCTCAGCCGCGCCGGCCTGCGCGACCCTGAGAAGCCGATCGGCAATTATCTGTTCACCGGCCCGACCGGTGTCGGCAAGACCGAAGTGACCAAGCAGCTCGCCGAATTGCTGGGCATCCCGCTCCAGCGCTTCGACATGTCCGAATATATGGAGCGCCACTCGGTCAGCCGCCTGATCGGCGCGCCTCCGGGCTATGTCGGTTACGATCAGGGCGGCCTGCTCACCGATGCGATCGACCAGCAGCCGCATTGCGTGCTGCTGCTCGACGAGGTCGAGAAGGCGCATCCGGATCTGTTCAACATCCTGTTGCAGGTGATGGACAACGGCAAGCTGACCGATCACCACGGCAAGACCGTCGATTTCCGCAACGTCATTCTGGTGATGACGACCAATGCCGGCGCGTCCGACATGGCGCGCGAGAGCATCGGTTTCGGCGAGTTGAGCCGCGAGGACGTTCAGGAAGACGCGGTGAAGAAGCTCTTCACCCCCGAATTCCGCAACCGCCTCGATGCGATCGTGCCGTTCGACTATCTCCCGCCCAAGGTGGTCGAACGCGTGGTGGAGAAGTTCATCCTCCAGCTCGAGCTGCAGCTCGCCGACCGTGGCGTGCATATCGGCCTCGATGATGCGGCGAAGGCATGGCTCACCGAACGCGGCTACGACAAGCTCTATGGCGCGCGCCCGATGGGCCGCCTCATTCAGGAGAAGATCAAGCAGCCGCTGGCCGAAGAACTGCTGTTCGGCAAGCTCGTCCATGGCGGCGAGGTCGAGGTAAAGCTGAAGGACGGCGCGCTGACCTTCGCGATCACCCCGGCAGCGCCCAAACGGCCCAAAAAAGGCGGCGGCAAGAAGGCCGTCACCGCCAAGGCCAAGTAACCCAAAAGGGGCGGGATCACTCCCGCCCCTTCTTGCTTGCGGCCCGCATTCAAGCCGCGACTGCGTTGCCCGCAAGCCCCCGTGCCGCGCTCAATGCAGCCGAGATTGCTGCCTCACGGGCCTCCTCACCCAGCGCCAGTCCCTCGGCGACGACGAACTCGGGGACGATCCCGATTAGGCCCAGCGCCGATTTAAGGTAGGTCTCGCCATGTTCGTGCAGCGCACCGGGCGCGCCTTCGCCATAGAATCCGCCGCGGGCCAGCGCGACGATCACCCGCTTACCGTTGGCCAGCCCCTGCGCTCCGTCAGGTCCATAGCTGAAGGTCTGTCCGGCGATCAGGACGCGGTCGAGCCACGCCTTGAGCTGGCTCGGGATGCTGAGATTGTAGAAGCCGGCGCCGATCACGACGATGTCCGCCGCGAGGAAGGCCTGCAATTCGGCATTCGCCGCAGGGTCGGCCAGCACATCAAGCGTCAGGTGCGGAAGCGGTTGCGCGACCAGATCGCGATAGACGGTCGCGAGGCCGGGATTCTCCGAGCGCAGCCGTTCGACGACGGCGGCGCTAACCGCACGGCTGGCCGAGCCTTCGCCCTGGATGCTGGAGTCGAGATGAAGCAGGTTCATGGTCAGGTCCTCAGTCTGGATTTGTGACCAGGACCAACTATGTACCTACCCTATCACCGCCAAGAACGCATATTTTTGAGGCCAGGTCACACGCTTATGACCCCGAATTCCCTGATTCTCCATTCGCCCGGTGGCCGCGAATGCCAGACGATTTCCAGCATCCTCGCCCGCGTCGGCGACAAATGGACGGTGCTGGTCGTGATGACGCTGTACCAGCGACCACACCGGTTCAACGAGCTCAAGCGCGCGGTCGAGGGTATCTCGCAGCAGATGCTGACGCGCACGGTCAAGGCGCTGGAACGCGACGGGCTGGTTTCGCGCACCGTCCATCCGACCGTGCCGCCACAGGTCGAATACCGGCTCACCGATCTTGGCCACTCGCTGTCCGAGCCGGTGATGCAGCTTGGCACCTGGGCGGCAGGAAACCAGTCCGCCATCTACGCCAATCGCGACCGTTACGACCGCCACGTCGATGGTTGAGGTGGTATCCGAAGCGAAAGAATCGGTCCTAACGCACCGTTATCTTTACCAGTTGTTCTCCTACCGGGCCTAGATTTCACACATGGTTCGTGGCTTTGCCGCCCTCCTTGGAACGCTGTTCGCGGCGCTGATGCTGCTCGCGGCCCCCGCGCGCGCCCAAATCGCGAATCTCGGCGCTGGTCAGGTCGGCCAGCCGCTCAGCGTGTGCGTGCTGCGCGCGCAACCGGGCGACGACCCCGCCCGGTTGATTCGTCAGCCGCAGCGATTCGATTGCAAGACCAGTCAGACCGCCTTCGGCCCCGGCGACTATTGGGTGATCTCGAACACGATCAACCGGAGCTCGTCCTTCGACGATCCGCTCGTCGCGCGGCTCGGCAGCGTCTGGCAACAGCGGCTCGCGCTCCATGTCCTCTATGCCGACGGCCAGACCCGGACGATGGCGGACGACAATCGCGGGATCACAAGGCGCATTCAGCTCGGGGCGATCGTCGAATATCCCATTCCCCATGTTCATTCGCCGGTTCAGCGGCTGATGTGGCATGTCGAGGGCGCAGGAAATCTGCGCGGAATCGTCATTGGCCCGCGGATTGCGACCCGGGCGGGGAGCGACCGCGCCAACCTGATTATGGGGGCGATCTACAGCGGCTTTGGCGGCCTCGCCCTCGCGCTGCTGATCTACAATCTCGCGCTTTGGGCCTCGCTCCGGTACCGGTTTCAGCTCGCTTACTGCCTGATGGTCGCAGCGCTGATGGCCTATGCCTTCACCTCATCGGGCGCGATGGCATGGGTGGTGCCGGACATCGCCAACAACGACCGGCTTCGCCTCAACTACCTCCTTCTCACCCTGGCCTGTTCCTCGGCACTTCTGTTCGCGCGCGCCTTTTTCGAGGAGCATGTGTTCGGCCCGCGGTTGCGGCTGCTGATCCGGACCACGGTCGCGGTGCTAATCGGCACCGGGATCTTCTTCGTGATGTTCGCGCCGCTTGGCGTCCAGTTCGTCGATCGCGTCTATTCCTGGGTATTTTTCGGTGTGCTGATCTGTGTGTCGGCAACGCTGTGGAGCGCATGGCGTGGACGCTCCAACTTCCTCTGGCTGTTCGCGCTCGCATGGGCGCTGCCAATCTTTGCCGCCAGCCTGCGCGTCCTCGCCAATCTCGGGCTGATCCGCTGGAACTTCTGGCTCGATAACTCGACGATCCTGTCGATGGCGGCGGAGGCGCTGATCTCCTCAGTCGCAATCGCCTATCGTATCCGCCTGCTCACCCACGAGCGCGACGCCGCGGTCGCCGCCGAAACCGTCGCACGCCGCCTTGCCGACACCGATCCGCTCACCGGCCTGCTCAACCGCCGCGCGTTCCTGGCGCAGGCAATCGGCCGGCCGGGGGCGCAAACGCTGCTCGTCCTCGATCTCGACCATTTCAAGCAGGTCAACGATACGCTCGGCCATGACGGCGGGGACGAAGTGCTGCGCGTCGTCGCGCGCACGCTGCGGACGATCGCGCCCACCGGCGCGCTGATCGCGCGCTTCGGCGGCGAAGAGTTCGCGATTATCACCGAAATGGCGGAGCCGCTCGACGCCAACACCATCCTCAACCGTCTGCGCGCGACGCGGATGCCGTTCGACCTGCGGGTGACCGCCAGCATCGGTACCGCCACCGGTTCGCTTGCCACCGAGTCCGAGTGGAAGTCGCTCTACCGCGCCGCCGACACCGCCCTGTTCGCCGCCAAATCCGCCGGGCGCGACCGCGTTCGTACCGCGACCAAAGCCGCCTGATTCGCCGGCAATTCAGTTGCCGTTCAGCCGACGCGTGCGTAATGACCCGCGGCATTGGGAGGCCGCGTAAGATGGACAGGTTCAGCAAGCGCAGGGTCGCACTCGCCAGCGGCGGGGCCGCATTGCTGGCGCTCACCGCGATGCCCGGTCATTCGGCCAATATCCAGATTCTCACGCACGACGTCACCGACACCGCGCCCCGGAAATTCCAGGCGGCAATCAACTTCGGCATCATGGCCGTTTCGGTACTCTATACCTGGACCGCGAAGCGCGGGGGCCGCTGATTTCCGCGGCGTTGACACGCCCCGCGACTTGCTTACATTCGTGTAAATGAGCGATCCCGAGCAGGTCTGGCGCAGCGCCTATCGTCACCCCGGCCCCTGGGACCAGCACCTCCCGCCATTGTCGATGGCCGCGGCTTTCGATGACTCCGCCCGGCGGATGGGCAACGCGCCTTTGCTCGACTTCATGGGGCGGCATTACAGCTATGCCGAGACGCTCGACGGTGCCAACCGCGTCGCCTGTGGTCTCAAGGCGCTAGGCTATGGCCCGGGCGACCGCATCGGCCTGTTCCTGCCCAATGTGCCCCATTACGTCGCGGCCTATTACGGCATCCTCAAATTGGGCGCGACGGTCGTCAACTTCTCACCGCTCTATTCGGTCGAGGAGCTGGAGGCCCAGGTCGAGGATTCGGGCACCCGCCTGCTCTTCACGATCAGCGCCACCGCCCTCCTCCCCACCGCATTGAAGGTACTGGAGGCAAGCAGCCTCGAGCGGCTCGTGGTCGGCTCGGTCGCGGGTGCGCTGCCGCCGGCCAAGTCGCTGCTCTACCGCTGGTTCAAGGCCAAGGAAGTCGCGGAGAAGCCTGTCGATCCGCGCATCATCGCCTTCTCGAAGCTCATTGCCAATGATGGCGCGTGCGAGACCGCGGCGATCGATCCCGAAACGCACCTCGCGCTGATCCAATATACTGGCGGCACCACCGGCGTGCCCAAGGGTGCCATGCTCACCCACCAGAACCTCAGCGCCAATGCGCGGCAGGTGGCGAGGCTCGACCCCGAGCTGGGCACGACCAAGGACAAGGTGCTGGGCGTGCTGCCCTTCTTCCATGTTTTCGCCAATACCTGCGTGCTCAACCGCACCGTCATCACCGGGGGCGAGATCGTGATGCTCCCGCGCTTCGACGCGGCGCAGGCGCTCGCCGCGATCACGCGCACCCGACCCCTCGCGCTCCCCGGCGTGCCGACGATGTTCCAGGCGCTGCTCGACCATCCCAACTCTGCCACGACCGACTGGTCGAGCCTCAACTACTGCATCTCGGGCGGCGCGCCGCTTCCCGCCGAACTCAAGACCCGGTTCGAGGCGGCGACCGGCGCCAAGCTGATCGAGGGCTATGGCCTGTCCGAAAGCTCAGGCGTGGTCTCCGCCAACCCCTATGTCGCCGAAGGCAAGTCGGGCACGATCGGCCAACCGATCATCGCGACGCGCGTGCGGCTGGTCGACAAGGAAGACCCGTCAAAGCCAGCGCCTGAGGGCGAGCCGGGCGAGATCGTCCTTGCCGGGCCGCAGATGATGCAGGGCTATTGGGAGCGGCCGGAGACCGACGACAGCACCTTCACCGTCGATGCCGCTGGCCAGCGCTGGCTGCGCACCGGCGATGTCGGCCAGATCGACGCGGACGGCTTCATCAAGATCGTCGATCGCCTCAAGGACATGATCGCGGTCGCCGGGTTCAAGGTCTTCCCCAAGCATATCGAGGATGTGCTCTACCGCCATCCTGCGGTGAAGGAGGCACTGGTCGTCGGCATGCCCGATTCCTATCGCGGCGAGACCCCGCGCGCCTATGTCGCGCTCAACGACGACGCCGAAGCGGTGACGGGCAACGTACTGCGCGACTGGCTCAACCCCCAGCTCGGCAAGCACGAACGCGTCGACGCCGTGGTGATCCGCGACAAGCTGCCCAAGACGATGATCGGAAAGCTCAGCCGCAAGGACCTGCTGATCGAGATCGCGGCGGAGGCCAGCGTCTAGGCGACGCCACAAATTGCGCTCCCGATATTTGTCGGCTGTCGGGCACCGCCAGCAGATTGCCGAATGGCCGAAGCGGGGCGGTTTCCGGAAATCATTGGCCGGCGACAAACCGCCTCGAAGTTGACGAAGTTACGCGGAACGCGATTCATTCTGTCAACTTTGCCACCCTTGTATCGTGCGGTTCAGTCGGGCGGTTCTGCCGCACGGATCGACTGAATCAAAGAGCGGCCGCCACGCGACCCGCCGATGCAAGCAAACCAATTCCAACATTGCAAGCGCGGCAGCTATTGGGTGGGAAGCCGACGTCAAAAATGAGCAAGACTAGCGAGCGTGGCCCAGACCATCGCCACCACGGCCAGGAGCGATCCCGACAACGCCAACAAGCCCCATGTCATCCTGGCATGCCGGGAATGGCGTAGGTCCGCTGTGATGTGCTGGCCGCAGTAAATCAGATTGCAGAACAGCAATGCCAGCGTCAGCAGGATGAATCCCAGCATTTGCACAGCGCATTCATCGTTCAGGTAACGAATGTCTGCAAGGGGTCGTATCCGGCATGTCGGCTTCAAGGCGATGTCACCAGAAATCGAATGTCAAAGGCGCGACCGACCGGCCTCGTCCAACCTATTCCGCCAGCATCACCGCTTTCAGGTTCATGAATTCGTGCAGCCCCCATGGCCCCAGCTCGCGGCCATGGCCGGACAGCTTGACCCCGCCGAACGGCGCCTCCGGGGTTGAGGCGAGCAGTTGGTTCACCGCGGTCATCCCGCTTTCGATGTCGCGGACGAAGCGGTCGATTTCTGCCTGATCGCTGGTCCACACGCTCGATCCAAGGCCAAAGGGCACGTCGTTGGCCAGCGCGATCGCCGCGTCGATATCGTCCGCGCGGAACACCATCGCGACCGGTCCGAAAATCTCCTCCTGCGCGAAATCCGCATCGGGATCGACTTGGGTGAGCACGCCCGCACCCATCCACGCCCCATCACGGTCGATCTTCTCGCCGCCCGTCAGGGTCGCGCCGTCCGCTGTCGCGCGCACGAGTTGCTCGAGCACGGTATCGCGCTGCTCGACGCTGGAGAGCGGTCCCATTTCGATCCCGTCTGCCATCGGATCGCCGATCTTCACCGCCAGCATCGCGGCGGTGAACCTGTCGAGGAACGCATCATAGACATCCGCGTGGACGATCATCCGCTTGGCGCAGATGCAGCTCTGGCCCGCATTCTGCACCCGCGCCTTCACCGCCGTCTTCACCGCCACGTCGAGATCGGCCGAAGGCATGACGATGAACGGGTCCGATCCGCCCAGTTCGAGCACCACCTTCTTGAGCGCCCGGCCCGCGGCTTCCGCGACCTTGGCGCCCGCGCCCTCGCTGCCGGTCAGTGTCACCGCGACCACGCGCTTGTCAGTGATGATCCGCGACACCTTGTCCGAGGTGATCGGCAGATTCCGGAACACCCCGTCGGGCGCGCCTGCAGCGCTCACCATCTGCTGAATCAGCGCCGCGCAGCCCTGAGTCAGCGACGCATGTTTGAGCAGCCCGACATTGCCCGCGAGGATCGTCGGCGCGAGCCAGCGCACCACCTGCCAATAGGGAAAGTTCCACGGCATCACCGCGAGGATCGGCCCGAGTGGCAGCCAATGCCCGACCGCACGCCCGCTCGCCGTCTTCGTCTCGACCGGCGCCAGATACTCCGCCCCCTTCGCGGCATAGTGCCGGAATCCCGCGATACACTTCTCGACCTCGGCGATCGCTGAGGCGAGCGTCTTGCCCATCTCCAGCGTCGCGGTCTCCGCCAGATGCTGCTTGTTCGCCTCGAACTGGTCGGCGATTGCCGTCAGCAGCGCTGTCCGCTGAGCGATTTCGCTCACCCGCCACGACCGGAACGTCGCTTGCGCCCGCACCAGCGCCGCTTCGATTCCGTCATCGTCCAGCGCCTCGAAACGCGCGCCCTCCTCGCCGGTCGCCGGGTTGATGCTGATGAACATGACGGTCTCCTTCGCGGGCAATGTAGCGACGGCACAGCAATCGCGGGAGGTTGAATTGGTTCCGCCCCCAGCGCATAGCGACAGCATGACTGAGGGGACCGACATCGCCGCGCTTTCGTTCGAGGAAGCGCTGAAAGAACTCGAACGAATCGTCTCGCGCCTCGAAAGCGGCGACGCGCTGCTCGACGAGGCGATTGCCCTCTACGAACGCGGCGACGCGCTGCGCCAGCAGTGCGCCGCCCGGCTCGACGCGGCGCAGGCCCGGATCGAAGCGATCCGCGCCGACGCCGATGGCCGCGTCACCGGCACCACACCCTTCGCGGCCGGATGACCCGAACGGTGGCCCACGCCAGCCTCGCGCTCGAATCGGCGATGCGTGACGTGGCGGATGAGATCGACCGTCAGTTCGATCTGCTGCTGCCGGTTCCGACCGATTCCCGCGCGCAGCTCTACGCCGCGATGCGCCACGCCGCGATCGGCGGCGGCAAACGGCTCCGCCCGCTGCTCACCGTCGCCAGCGCCAGCCTGTTCGCGGTCAGCCCCGCCTGCGCCGCACGCGCCGCTACCGCGGTCGAGTGCATCCATGTCTATTCGCTGATCCATGACGATCTGCCCGCGATGGACAATGACGACCTGCGCCGCGGCAAGCCGACGGTTCATCGTGCCTATGATGAGGCGACTGCGATCCTCGCCGGCGATTGCCTCCACGCGCTCGCGTTCGAGGTGCTGGCCGATCCCGCGACGCATGCCGACCCGTTCGTGCGCGCCGAGCTGATCGCGGAGCTCGCCCGCGCCGCCGGCCCCGCGGGTATGGCGGGCGGACAGATGATGGATCTGGTAGCGGAGCAGTCGAGCTTCGACCTCGCCACCGTCACCCGCTGCCAGGCGCTCAAGACCGGCGCACTGATCGCATGGTCGGTCGAGGCTGGCGCGATTCTGGGCCGCGTCCCGCCGGAAGGACGCACCGGGCTTCGCGGCTATGCACGCGACATCGGGCTTGCCTTCCAGATTGCCGACGACCTGCTCGATGTCGAAGGGGACGAGGAAGCCGCGGGCAAGAAACTGCGCAAGGACGCCGATGCGGGCAAGGAAACCTTCCTCTCGCTGCTCGGCCCCGATCGCGCGCGGGAACAGGCGCGGTTGCTCGTCGATCAGGCGATCGAGCACCTCCACGCCTTTGGCACAGAGGCCGACCTGCTTCGCGACATCGCCCGCTACGTGCTCGAGCGCGACCGCTGAATTCCTCAGGGAGCCCATGACATGACCATCCGCACCGGCGTGTATCCCGGCACCTTCGACCCAATCACCCTTGGCCATATGGACATCATCCGCCGCGGCGCGAAGCTGGTCGACCGGCTCGTCATCGGCGTTACCACCAATCCGTCGAAGAACCCGATGTTCACGGTCGAGGAGCGGATGGCGATGGTGAACCGCGAGGTCGCGGGGATCAGCGGCGAAATCCATGTCGTCAGCTTCGATTCGCTGCTGATGGACTTTGCCGAGCGCGAAGGCGCCAACGTCATCGTTCGCGGCCTGCGTGCAGTCGCCGACTTCGAATACGAATATCAGATGGCCGGGATGAACCAGCAGCTGAACAGCCGGATCGAGACCGTCTTCCTGATGGCCGACGTCTCGCTGCAGCCGATCGCCAGCCGGCTGGTCAAGGAGATCGCGATGTTCGGCGGCGAGATCGGCAAGTTCGTGCCGCCGATCGTGCGCGACGAGGTTGCGGCGCGGGTCGAAGTGATCGGCCGAAAGGGTTCATAGCGCCCTATTTCCGCCACCCGGCGCAATCATTTTGCCGCCGCGCGCGAATTGTTCTAAGCCGCTGCAACTTCCTGTCCCGTGAGGATATCGATGCGTTTTGTTGCCCTGATGCTTGCCTTTGTGGCGTCACTCTTTGCCCTGCCGGCGAGCGCGCAATATGTGCCCGGTCCCGAGGGGCGGGCGCCTGCGCCCGCCACGACCGACAAGGAGAATCTGTGGATTCTCGACTTGTCGACTGGCGGTCGCGTGACCGTCTGGCTGCGCCCCGACGTCGCGCCCAAGATGGTTGAGCGGGTCAAGGAACTCACCCGCAAGAAATTCTATGATGGCCTTCCGTTCCACCGGGTGATCGAAGGCTTCATGGCGCAGGGTGGCGATCCCAAAGGTGACGGCACCGGCGGCTCGGAACAGCCTGATCTCACCAAGGAGTTTAACTACCTCCCGCACGTCCGCGGCGCCGTCTCGGCCGCACGCGCGGAGAGCGAGGACAGCGCCAACAGCCAGTTCTTCATCATGTTCGTGCCGCGGCTCGGCCTCGACCAGAAATATACGGTGTTCGGCCGCGTGCTCGACGGGATGCAGTATGTCGACGCGATCCCGCGTGGCGAGCCGCCTGCGAACCCGGCGAAGATCATCCACGCCTATATCGCCGCCGACAATCCTCCGGCCTATATCCCGCCGCCCCCGCCCGCCCCGGTCGAGCAACCCGCAGCGCTCCCGCCCGGCCCCGGCAAGAAGTGAAGCGCCGCCCGGTATGGCCGGGCGTTGAGGCCCGATGAACGTCGATTTGTTCGATTTCGAGCTGCCGCCGGAGCGGATCGCGCTCCGGCCTGCCGCACCGCGCGATTCGGCACGGCTCCTGCTGCTCGACGGTACACGTACCGAGGACCGCGCGGTCAGCGAACTGCCAGCGCTGCTCGCACCGGGCGACCTGCTCGTCTTCAACGACACCCGCGTCATCCCGGCCCAGCTCGAAGGCATGCGCGGCGCCCGTGATGACGGCACGCAAAGCGTGCCTGGCGCGAAAATCGGCGCCACACTCCACAAACGGGAAGGGCCGCGCCACTGGATCGCCTTCATTCGCAATGCCAAGAGGCTGCGCGTTGGCGAGACGATCGACTTTGGCAACGGCGTCAGCGCGGTAGCTGAGGCACGTCACGACGACGGCAGCTTCACCCTGTTCTTCCCCGGTGACGAGCCGGTCGAACTGCTGCTCGAACGCGCCGGCCGGATGCCGCTCCCGCCCTATATCGCGGCCAAGCGTCCCACCGATGCGCGCGACGCCGATGACTATCAGACGATGTTCGCGAACGAGCCGGGCGCGGTCGCCGCCCCCACCGCCGCGCTTCACTTCACGCCCGGTCTCATGTCGGCACTCGAAGCCGCGGGAATCGGGCACACCACCCTAACGCTCCATGTCGGCGCGGGCACCTTCCTGCCGGTCAAGGCGGACGACACCGAAGACCACCGGATGCATGCCGAATGGGGCCGGATCGACGCCGCGACCGCGGACAAGCTCAACGCGGTTCGCGCCGCGGGTGGCCGGGTGATCGCCGTCGGCACCACCAGCCTGCGCCTGATCGAGAGCGCGAGCGGAGAAGACGGCATCATCCGCCCGTTCGAGGGCGACACCGCAATCTTCATCACCCCGGGCTACCGCTTCCGCGGGATCGACGGCCTCGTCACCAACTTCCACCTGCCCCGCTCGACCCTGTTCATGCTGGTATCATCGCTGATGGGACTGGACCGTATGCAGGCCGCCTACGCCCACGCTATTGCGGAGGGCTACCGCTTCTATAGCTATGGCGACGCCAGCCTGCTCCTGCCCGGAAAGCCCGCATGATCCTTCTTGCCCTCGCCGCCGCCCTTGCAGCACAACAGCAGCCGCCCGCACCCGGCGTACCGCTCCAGCCGCCGCCGCCCGGCGCTGAGCCGATCCCGCTGATGATCGCAGAGCCGGTCGCGATGGCGATCGCCGCGTTCGACGCGGACGGCGACGGCATCGTCACCCGCGCCGAATATGACGCGGGCGTGCGCAAAAGTTTTGAGGCAGTGGCCAAGGGCCAGCCCTCGATCGGCTATATCCAGTTCGGCGACTGGTCGGAGCGCTGGCTGGGTAACCGCAACGCGCTCCCCAGCCCGTTCGAGGTCGATCAGGACGGCGACAACCGCATCAGCCTGGCTGAGCTTCAGGCGCGCTTCGCGATTTTCTTCACCCGCTTCGATCGCGACAAGAATGGCTCGATCGCACGCAGCGAACTGCTCACGACGCGCCCGCTGCCGCAGCCCGGCGGACGCCCGGGCGACGAGGATCGCCGCCCGAAACGCCGCTAGGGGCTACAGCGAACGATCGGCGTAGATCGCCATCGCCTCCGCGATGAACGCCGCTGTTCCGGGCAGCGCGCCATCGTCATAGGTGCCCCGGAACTCCGGGTTCTCGACATAGACGCGCCCCAGCCCCCTGAACGCCGCGGCGTCAGGGTTCCAGCTGTGGCAGACCCACTTATAATGCCGCCCCGTCACCGCCTGCGCGGCATCCGATCCGGGCTCGACGCCCTCGGCGAACAGCCGCTGGAAGTCGCCGCGGATCGCCTCCATCTCGGCCTGGATCTGTGCGACCTGCTCCCTGGACATGCTCCGCGCCTTCGCCTGCGCCGCGTACACCTTGTCCTCACCCCAGAACGCCACGGCCTCGCGCTCCCAGCGCTCGCGGGTCTCCGGCGCGATGCCGGCGTAATATTCATTGTCTTCCATCGTCTCATCCTTTTCGAGCGACGCGATCGTGCGGTCGATCGTGCGGATGAGGTCGCGATACTGGTCGATCCGTGCGCCCAGCGCGTCCCGGTGACTCCGGAGCGCCACCAGCGGATCGAACGCCGGATCGTCGAGGATCGAACCGATCTCGCCGAGCGCCAGTCCCAGTTCGCGATAGAACAGGATCTGCTGCAGCCGCAGCAGCTCCGTCCGGCTATAATAGCGGTAGCCATTGGCCCCGACATGCGCCGGCCTGAGCAGCCCGATCGCATCATAATGGTGGAGCGTCCGCACGCTGATACGCGCCGCCTTCGCCACCTGCCTTACCGTTCGCATGTCGTTCCTCATCTTCACGCGAATCACCTATCGGGGATGACGCAACGTGAGGGTCAAGCACCCCTGAAATTGTCTGTTCCGTGTCCTAGCATCACATGGCACCGAAGAGGTAAGGCAGCGCCATGCACGGTTCGCACAGTCATTCCGGCCATTCGCATGCCGGCCACAGCCACGCTCCCGCGGACTTCGGCCGCGCCTTCGCGATCGGCACCGCACTCAATCTCGCCTTCGTGGTGGTTGAGGGGGCGGCGGGCATCATCACCGGATCGATGGCGCTGCTCGCGGATGCCGGACACAATCTGTCCGACGTTCTCGGCCTGCTGATCGCCTGGGGCGGCGCATCGCTCGCCAAGCGGCCTGCGTCGCGCCGGTTCACCTATGGCCTCTCCAGTTCGACCATCCTCGCCGCGCTCGCCAATGCCGTACTGCTGCTGGTCGCGGTCGGCGCGATCGCCCTCGAGGCGGTTCAGCGCTTCCAGGATCCGCCCCCGGTTCAGGGGCTGACCGTGATGATCGTCGCGGGGATCGGCATCCTCATCAACGGCGGCACCGCGCTAATGTTCGCCAGTGGCCGCAAAGGCGACATCAACATCCGCGGCGCCTATCTCCATATGGCGGCGGATGCCGGCGTGTCGGCGGGCGTGGTGATCGCCGGCGGCTTCATCCTGTTCACCGGCGCGTCGTGGATCGATCCGGCGATCAGCCTGGTCATCGTCGCCGCAATCCTGTGGAGCACCTGGGGGCTGTTGCGCGATTCAGTGACGATGGCGCTCCACGCCGTACCGGCTGGCATCGATCCCGAAAAGGTCGAGGATACCCTCGCCACGCTGCCCGGCGTCACCCGCGTCCACGACCTTCATATCTGGCCGATGAGCACGACCGAATCGGCACTGACCGCACACCTGCTGATGCCCGACGGTCATCCCGGCGACGCGTTCCTCGACGATGCCCAGCGCCGACTCGAACATGACTTCGGCATTGGTCATGCGACGCTCCAGATCGAGGTCGGAGACGGCGACCCCTGCCGCCTCCGCGACGGGCACAGCCACGGACACGATGCCCACAAGCATGACGGGCATGATCATGACGACCACAGTCACGACGGCCACAGCCATGGCTGAACCGGGCCCTCGGCTCGTGATCTTCGACTTCGACGGCACCCTTTCCGACAGTGGCGGCTGGTTCCTTTCGATCGTGGACCACCTCTCCGACCGCTACGGATTCCGTCGCATCGGCAAGCACGAGGTTGAACCGTTGCGTCGCATGCCGACGCACGATGTGATCCGTCACATCGGCATCCCGCGCTGGCGGCTGCCGTTCATCGCCCGCTATGTCCGCCGCCTGTTCGGTCGCCATACGCATCAGGTGCACCTGTTCGATGGCGTTCCGGAGATGCTCGCCGCGATTGAGGCTGCCGGCATCCCCATCGCCGTCGTCACCTCGAACAGCGAGGCCAATGCCCGCGCGGTGCTCGGTCCGGAAAATGCGAGGCGTATCAGTTGGTGGGCGTGCGGCGCCTCATTGTTCGGCAAAGCGCCCAAGTTCCGCAAGGTGCTCAAAGCCAGCGGTGTCCCGCCGCATCAGGTGCTGTCGATCGGTGATGAAACCCGCGACATCGACGCCGCGCGCGAAACCGGCGTCCGCGCGGGTGCCGCGCTATGGGGCTATGCCAATCCCGACGCGCTCGCTCATCTCAAGCCTGATTTCGCCTTTGAGAACCCGCAGGCGGTGACCGCCTATCTCACCTCATCCGAAGTGGATCGCTAGCCAGACCGTCGGGACATCCGGGTCGGTTCGCGTAACCCAATGCCGCGTCCCGCCCGGGATCAGCAGATAGTCTCCCGGGCCCAGCGCCGCCTCGCCCTTCCCCTCCAGCCGGATCGCGGCGCTTCCGGCGAGCAACAGCACCCATTCGTCGGCATCCTGGACGAACGGAGCGCCCTCCGGCGTCGCCTGCCCGCCCGACACGATCCGCTCGATCCGCACGCCCGGCCGGGCGAGCAATTCGGTGAACACCTCGCCCGCGGCAGCGGACGGCATCGGCGCGAACAGGTTGGCGATCTGCAGCTTGTCCATGCGGATTTTGTTGCGTCCTTTGCGGCGAAGGTCAAAGGGCAGCACATGCCCCGTTTCGATTTCACCATCCACGCCACCGACGGCAAGGCGCGCACCGGCACGATTGCGATGCAGCGCGGCGAGATCCGTACCCCTGCCTTTATGCCCGTCGGCACCGCTGCCACGGTCAAGGCGATGAAGCCGCAGGACGTGCGCGCGTCAGGCGCCGATATCCTGCTCGGTAACACCTATCACCTGATGCTCCGCCCCGGCGCGGAGCGGGTCGACCGTCTCGGCGGGTTGCACGGCTTCATGGGCTGGGATCGCCCGATCCTGACCGACAGCGGCGGCTATCAGGTGATGAGCCTGTCGGAACTCACCAAACGCAGCGAGGAAGGCATCGTCTTCAAGTCGCACCTCGACGGCTCGCGCCACATGCTCAGCCCCGAGCGGTCGATGGAAATCCAACGCCTGCTCGGCTCCAACATCGTCATGGCGTTCGACGAGCTCGTCCCGACCACGTCGTCCCGCGAGGTGCAGGCCGCGGCAATGGAACGCTCGATGCGCTGGGCGAAGCGTTCGCGCGACGGCTTCGACGCCGGCGGCGCGCATGCGGAGAACAATGCGCTGTTCGGCATCCAGCAGGGCGCGCTCGACCAGGGGCTGCGCAAGGCCAGCGCCGACGCACTGCTCGACATCGGCTTTGACGGGTACGCCGTGGGCGGCCTCGCGGTCGGCGAGGGGCAAGAGGCGATGTTCGCCTGCCTCGACTATGCCCCCGGCCAGCTCGACCCGAACAAGCCGCGCTACCTGATGGGCGTCGGCAAGCCCGATGACATCGTCGGCGCGGTCGAACGCGGGATCGACATGTTCGATTGCGTCCTCCCCACCCGCTCAGGCCGCACCGGACAGGCCTTCACGCGGCAAGGCCCGATCAACATCCGCAACGCGAAGTTCGCCGAGGATCAGGGGCCGCTCGATCCGGCTTGCGCCTGCCCGACCTGCGGCACCTTCACCCGCGCCTATGTCCACCATCTCGTCCGCGCGGGCGAGATCCTCGGCGCGATGCTGATGACCGAGCATAATCTGTACTTCTATCAGGCGCTGATGGCCGATCTGCGCGCGGCGATTGCCGAAGGCCGCCTGACCGCCTTCGCCAATGATTTCCGCGCTACCTATTATGGCAAAGGCTGATTGCGCCGCTGGCTCCGGAGTCTTACTCCTGTGCAACAGAGGAGTATCCAGTGACCGACAAGACTGACGAACAAGACGAAATCGCGAACGAGATCACCGCCGCCGCCCGCGCCGCACGCGAGACCGCAGAGCGCGCCGAAGGCACTCCCAAGCCTGGCGACGACAAGAAATGGCCTCTGACCAAAATCGGCATCGGCATCGGATCTGCAGCGCTCGCCGCCGCGGTGATTTACGCCGCCCGCACCCGCAAGAAAGACTGACCTCCCTCCCCTTCCGACCGGAGACCCTGATGCGCCTGACCCGCACCGCGCTCTGCCTGAGCGCCGCCCTGCTCCCCTTCGCCGCCCATGCGCAGACCGCCGCTCCGGCGACCGCAAAGGAGATCAAGGTTGCCCCGCTCGCCTATACCGAGCGCACGCTTCCCAACGGGCTCAAGGTCTATGCGATCCGCGATACCTCGACCGCCAATGTCTCGGTTCAGGTCTGGTACGACGTCGGCAGCAAGGACGATCCCGCGGGCAAATCCGGCTTCGCGCACATGTTCGAGCATCTGATGTTCAAGGGCACGCGCAATCTGGTCGACGAGCAGATGGACCGGCTGACGGAGGATGTCGGCGGCTATAACAACGCCTCGACCAATTCAGACTACACCAATTATTTCGAGGTCGTCCCCGCCAACCATCTCGAACGCCTGTTGTTCGCCGAGGGCGACCGCATGGCCAGCCTTGTCGTCACTGAGAAGGTGTTCGCCAGCGAGCGCGATGTGGTGAAAGAGGAACTGCGCAACCGCGTCCTCGCCTCGCCCTATGGCAAGCTCTTCTACATCTACTTCCCCAACATCTCCTATTCGACGCATCCTTATGCCCGCCCCGGCATCGGCAGCATCGAGGATCTCGACGCCGCGACGATCGGCGACATCCGTGCCTTCCACGCCACCTATTACCGGCCCGACAACGCCGTTCTGGTGGTCGCAGGCAATTTCGATCCGGCCCAGTTAGACAAATGGGTAGACAAATACTTCGCCGGAATCGCGAAGCCCAACCGCCCGATTCCGCGCGTCACCGTCGCCGAGCCGCCGCGCACCACTGCGACGCGCCAGACGGTCTATGAGACGAACACCCCGCTCCCCGCGGTGTTGCTGAGCTACCAGCTTCCAGCCGACAACGATCCCGACACGCCTGCGCTCGCGGTGCTCGACGGCATTCTTTCGGGGGGCGAGAATTCGCGGCTCTACCGCAATCTCGTCTACCGCGATCAGCTTGCCGCGCAGGCCGACACCTTCCTCGACACCCGCCAGTCGACCGGCTCCTATGCGATGTACGCGATCCTCGCGGGCGGCAAACCGGCCGAAGAGGGCGAGAAGGCGATGCGCCGCGAGATCGCCGATCTGCGCGACAAGCCGGTCACCGACGCCGAGCTGGCCGAGGCGAAGAACGAGATCCTCACCGCCTCGCTCAAGAGCCGCGAGACTGCCGAGGGCAAGGCATCAACCCTCGCCAATGCGATCATCGTCAGCCGCGACCCCAAGGCGGCCGATCAACAGCTTGCAGCCGTCGCCCGGGTCACCGCCGCCGACGTCCAGCGCGTCGCGCGCAAATATCTCGGCGACAACCAGTCCGCCGCGCTGATCTACCTGCCCGATGCCATGGCCAAGGGCGCGAAGGGCGACACCATCGCGGTCGCCTCGACCGTCAAGGTCGCGCCGCTGGTCGTCCCCAACGACGTCGTTATCCATACGCAGGCGCCCGAAGGCCAGCGCATCGCCGTCCCCGCGCCCGGCGCCGCGATCTCTCCAGTAATCCCGAAGGCCACGGAGACCAAACTCGCCAACGGCCTGCGCGTGATCGTGGTCGAGAAGCGCGACCTGCCGATTGTCACCGCCACTGTTGTCAGCACGGCGGGCGGCGGGCGCGATCCCGTGGGCAAGGCCGGCACCGCGTCGCTCGCCGCCGATCTCATGACCAAAGGTACCACCACCCGCTCCGCCGAGCAGATCGCGCAGCAGGTGGAGTCGCTCGGCGGCTCGATCGGCGCCGGCGCCGATTGGGACGCGGCGTTCGCCACGGTCACGGTCAAGGCCGATCAGGTCGACCCCGCGCTCGCAATCCTCGCCGATGTCGCGCGCAATCCGGCTTTCGCGCAGGAAGAGATCGACCGCGCGCGCAAGCAATCGCTCGACGGCGTCGCCGTCCAGCTCAAGGATCCCGCCGCGCTGTCGGGCATCGTCGCCAGCCGCGCGGTGTTCGGCGATCGGGCCTATGGCAATTTGCTCTCGGGGACGCCTACGTCGCTCCCACGCATCACCCGCGACGACATTTTGACAGCCTATCGCCGCGCGTGGAGCCCCACCCAGTCAGCGCTCGTCGTGGTCGGCGACATCGCGAGCAAGGACGCCACCGCGCTCGCGCAGAAGCTGTTCGGCGACTGGAAGACCGACGGCATCACCATCTCCCCCAGCGAGCGCATTGTTCAACCCAAGCCGCGCGTGATCGTCGTCGACATGCCCGGCGCGGGTCAGGCGGGCGTGGTCATCGCCCGCCCGGGTATCGCGCGCGACGACAAGGATTTCTACGCGGCACAGGTCGCCAACGCCACGCTCGGCGTCGGCTTCACCTCGCGCCTCAACCGTGAGATCCGGATCAAGCGCGGCCTCGCTTATGGCGCAGGCAGCAGCGTCGATACCCGCAAGCTGACGGGAATCGTGACCGCCTCGACCCAGACCAAGAACCCTTCGGCACCCGAGGTGGTCTCGCTAATCGCCGCCGAGATGAAGAAGCTCGGCGAAGCCCCCGTCCCCGCCACCGAACTCGATTCGCGCAAGGCGGTGCTGGTCGGCGGCTTTGGCCGTCGGATCGAACGGACCGACGGCATCGCCGGCGCGCTCGCCGACTATGTCGCCGAGGGTGTACCGCTCGACACGCTGAGCAGCTACATCCCCTCGATCCAGGGCGTCGACCCGGCGAAGGTCCAGGCCGCGGCGAGGAAGGTGCTCGACCCGACCGGCGCCAGCATCGTCGTCGTCGGCGACGCCAAGCTGTTCGTCGATGAACTGCGCAAGGCGCATCCGAACCTCGAGGTGATCCCGGCCACATCACTCAACCTCGACAGCGCGACGTTGAAATAGGATTTACAGTCGCCCCGGCCTTGAGCCGGGGCCGGGGCGTCCTGCTTTGAAATGTTGAAGCACGAATCCGAGGCGCGACTGCGCAACGGCAGGACTGACGCGGCAGCAGCCCTACTCACAAGATCTGTAGATTCCTCATAATTCGCTCATGACCATTCGCCCCGCCGCGTTCAACGAAGAGCGCGTCAACGAAGGGGTGGTATGCATCAGATCGATTTCGGCGGATTCCGACGCCACACAAAATACTACGCGGTGCTCAATCTGGTCCCCTTCCTGCTCTGGTTCGTCAGCGCCTGGAGCAATGCGGTCGGATTCCTGCTGACCCTGTTTGTACTGCCCGCAATCTACCTGATCGCGGTGGTGGTGACATGCCGCTGGTCGCTTGTGGCCTGGCGTAGCGGCAAAGCCGAAACGCCTTGGCGATGGCGTTTCGCGGTTGCCTTTTTCCCTATGGCGCTGTTCGGACTCTCTGTTCTTTTCTTCAGCCCGTTGGCGAAGGCCGGGGATATGGCGGGTGCCCTTACGCGGTTGGCAATCAATCACCACCGCTACGAAGCCATCATCGCCGAAGCGTCTGCTAATCCCGTTGGTCAATTTTACGAAACCGCCAATGGCATCACCTACTCGGTAGATGCCGGTCCGCCAGTCCGGGTCGCGTTCAATCCCGAAGGCTTCCTCGATAATTGGTCCGGGGTCATTTACGATCCCACCGGTGAGGTCATGCGGGCTGACGGTTGGGATCCGGCAAGCGGCAAGTTCCGCGCACCTGATCGCATTACCAAGATATTTGGTGGAGACCTTGTCGCGTGCCGCCACCTTTGGGGCGACTATTATGACTGCTCCTTCACCTGATCGGCTCCGTCCGCATTCCAGAGTCTTACCTTAACCACCAACCGTCTCGCCACGGGACGGCCCCAAATCCGGGGCAGAAAATTCACCCGTTCTGCGCTAAGGGGACCGCCTGACGAGGCCATTGCCTCGCATGGGAACCCATCGTGCTGCGGCAATTCACGCGACTACAGCTTCGGGGAATCGTGGCGGCGCTGCTGGTGTCGCTGGTCGGCGTGGGCATGTCTGCGCACGCCGGCTTCGCGGTGCTGAGCGCAGGTGACGAACGCGTGCACCTCGTCGGCCCGGCCCCTGTCGGCTATGAGGCTGACGATCATTTCCCCGGTGCGGCCTATTATCAGCTCGCCAGCGACGAAACCGCTGCTCCCGCCGCGGGCGTTACCGGCACCGTAGCGCTGCCCACGGGACCGGAGCCGGCGAACTACCTGCCCGATCCCACGTTGCGCCCCGCCGCGCCCTTCGTGATGCGCGGCACCCCACAGGACAAGGCGCGCGCGCTCGAATGCCTCACCACCGCTATCTACTACGAGGCGGCGAACGAACCCGATGACGGCCAGCGCGCGGTGGCACAGGTGATCCTCAACCGCGTCCGCCATCCGACTTTCCCCGCCACCGTGTGCGGCGTGATCTATCAGGGATCGGAAAAAGCCGGCTGCCAGTTCAGCTATGCCTGCGATGGCGCGATGGCTCGCACGCCGTCGCGCGCCGCGTGGCTGCGTGCCTCGCGCGTCGCCGCCTCAGCGCTGGCGGGCGAGGTATTCGCGCCGGTCGGCATGGCGACGCACTATCACACCTATGCAGTCACCCCGTCGTGGAACCGCAGCCTGGTGATGACCGGCGTTTTCGGCGCGCACTTCTTCCACCGGTGGAAGGGCTATTGGGGGACCGGTGCAGCGTTCAGGCAGGCCTATCATGGCGGCGAACCCTATCCCGGCCCGCATCCCCGCGCCGTTACCGCGGCGCAGATCGCAGCGGCAGCGGCCGCCGCGACGGTACCGATGCCCACAGCGATGCCCGAATCCGCTGTCGCGCAGCCGCGCTCAGCGCCTGTTCCCGTCCAGCAGGAATATGTTCGCAGCGGCGATGTCCGCCCCGAATATACCGCGGCGCCCGACTCGCAGGTCCTCGACAAGTGGAAGGACAGCGGTCAGCCGCTGCGCTGAAACGAAACGGCCTCCACCCCGGCAGGGCAGAGGCCGTCATTCGATTAGCTGTTCAGTGCCTTAGCGACGATAGTTCCGGTCATTCCGCTCCCAGCGGATCTTGCGCGACAGCGCATCGAACCGGCGGTCGAGATCGCGGCGCTCGGCCATCGTCAGCCCGGGAGCCGAACGGCGGTAGCGGTGCTCGAGGTTGGCGATCCCGCGGAACTCGTCACGCAGCCGCGCAGCCTCGCGCCGGTTGAGCTGGCCCGAACGCACACCGCGGTCGATCCGCTGGTCGAGCTGCGCCTGACGCTGGTTGATCCCCTGCCAGCTGCCATGCTGGGCCGAAGCGGCAGGAATGGTGGCTGCGGCGATGCCAAGGCCGGCGATCAGCATTGCGATCTTCTTCATCTCTGTTCTCCTCACTCAAACCGGACCGTTCTTGCGGTCGAATGTCGTTATCCCCGCGGTCTGTCGCAGCAATTTCACCAAAGCCGTGCTTTTGTGTCGCCGAGTGTCGCAACCGCGCGGGGTTCGTTCATCTTCGACAGCGGCACGTGTGTATTATTTGGACAAGACACCTTGTCAGATCGTTCGAAAGGAACCATCTTCAAGCCATGCTGAATCTGGTCTCTATTGTCGTCGGCGTCGTCGCCCTTCCGGTGATGCTGCTCGGTCTCATCCCGTTCTTCGGCTGGCTCAACTATCTGGTGATCCCGCTCACGGTGCTTGGCGCTGCACTGGGCGCCCTGTCGGATTCGAACACCGGCAGGAACCTCAACCTCGTCGTGCTGGTGGTCGGTTTCGTCAGGCTGTGGCTCGGCGGGTTCTTCTTCTGAGCGCAGCGATTCGTCCTCCTTTCCTGACCCCACCGTAACGGGCGGGGCAGAATCGGCTTGCACGATCTGCCTGCAATTACAGGCACTTGGCGCCCGGATAAGCGAACAGCAGATCGCTGCCCTCAGAGGCTGCGAGCCGGTCACGCCGTCGGGCATCCGCAAGGCGCGATCGCCGCACACAGCGTGTCGGCATCAACCGGTTCATGCGTACCGAATGAAATCGTCGAATCGGGGTCTGCCGCGAGAATCACACAGCATTCGTCCTTACCCCGCGGCAGACTCCGCTCACGCGCCTGTTCGCCATCGGGCGAAGGATCGGCGAATCCCGACCAGAGCTGGTGTCGTACCCAGGGTTTCTCGACCCTGTGCGTGACGAGAAGCGTCACAGATATCTGGCTTCTACGCGGAATTCACGACGTGCAGGCAACGCCTCACCGACCGCCTTCGATCCGCTTCGCCGCGCGCGCCGCGAAAATCGTCTCACCGGACCACATCACACGCGGCCGGCGGGCAGCTTGCACAGCCGAAATGCGCGCTTGGCGCATCTCCAAACACGCTTTAAGAACCGCGCCATGCGTATGCTTTCGATCCGTCCGCTCGCCCTTATTCTCGTCGCAGCCGTAGCCCTTACCGGTTGCAACCGAGGTGGCGGCACCCGCACTGACCTGCCCTATGTCGCGCGCGACGTGGGCACGCTTTACACGGCGGGCAAGGACCGGCTCGACAGCGGCCAGTACAAGCTCGCCGCGGCGCTGTTCGACGAGGTCGAGCGCCAGCACCCCTATTCGATCTGGGCACGCCGCGCGCAGTTGATGGGCGCGTTCGCCTATTATCTCGACCGCAACTACACTCAGGCGATCCAGTCGTCGCAGCGCTTCCTTGCCGTCCACCCCGGCAACCGCGATGCGCCCTATGCCTATTATCTGATCGCGCTCAGCTATTATGAGCAGATCAGCGACGTCACGCGCGACCAGAAGATCACCCAGCAGGCACTCGACGCGCTGGGCGAGCTCAACCGCCGCTACCCCAACACCCGCTACGCCGCCGACGCGCGGCTCAAGGTCGATCTCGTCCGCGACCACCTTGCAGGCAAGGAGATGGAGGTCGGTCGTTACTATCAGGTGCGCGGCCAGTGGCTCGCCTCGATCACGCGCTTCCGCACCGTGATCGACACCTATCAGACCACTACCCACACGCCCGAAGCGCTGATGCGCCTGACCGAATCCTATCTCGCGCTCGGTGTGAAGGAAGAGGCGAAGAAGGCCGCGGCCGTGCTCGGCGCCAACTACCCTGGCACGCAATGGTACCAGCGCGCCTATGACCTGATCGGCAAGCATGGCGAGGCGGTGCCCGTCCCCGCCGCTGCGGCCGCGACCGCGCCGAAGCTGGACGAGGTGCCCAAGCCCAAGCCCGTCGACGACGAAACCAAGTAAGACGCGGCGCCCCAATGAAACGCCTTTGCAAAGGCGGAACAAAAAGGGGTAACAGCGGTCGATGCTGACCGGCCTCAACATCCGCGACGTGGTGCTGATCGAGGCGCTCGACCTCGATTTCCGCGCCGGCCTCGGCGTGCTCACCGGCGAAACCGGCGCGGGCAAGTCGATCCTGCTCGATTCGCTTGGCCTCGCGCTTGGGATGCGCGCCGATAGCGGCCTCGTCCGTCAGGGTGCAACGCAAGCGGTCGTCACCGCCAGTTTCGAGCTGGCCGACCCGGCCCCGGTAGCGACGCTCCTCGCCGAAAACGGCCTCGACTTCGACCCCAGCGAACCCCTGCTTATCCGCCGCATCGTCAAGGCCGATGGCGGCAGCCGCGCCTTCGTCAACGATTCGCCTGCCTCCGCCGCGCTGTTGCGCGAGCTCGGCGCGTTCCTCGTCGAGATTCACGGCCAGCATGATGATCGTGGCTTGCTGAATCCGCGCGGCCACCGCGCGCTGCTCGACACCTTTGGCCGGCTCGACACCGATGGCGTCGCTGACGCGCATCGCGCCTTCCGCGCTGCCGAAGAGGAGCTGACCGCCGCGCGCACCGAACAGGAAACGGCTGCGCGCGACCGCGAATGGCTCGAGCACGCCGTCGCCGAACTTACCGCGCTCGCCCCCGAATCCGGCGAAGAAGAACAACTTGCCGAACGCCGCGCATCGATGCAGCGCGGTGAGAAAATCGCGGGTGAGCTCCAGGCGATCGCCGACCTTGTCGACGGCAGCGACGGCGCACTCACGCGGCTGCGGCAGGCCGCGCGCATCCTTGAGCGAATCGCCGATGACCACCCGGCCCTCACCGAATCGCTCGCCGCGCTCGACCGCGCGCTGATCGAAGGCAGCACCACGCAGGAGAAGGTCGATGAGGCCGCCGAAGCGCTCGCCTTCGATCCGCGAGCGCTCGAAGCGGACGAGGCGCGACTGTTCGAGCTGCGCGGTCTCGCGCGGAAACACCGTGTCCAGCCCGACGATCTCGCCGAGCTGACCGAAACCCTCGCCGCGCGCCTGACGCGGATCGAGGGTGGCGAAGACACGATCCACCGCCTCGAAGCTGCGCTCGCGCAAGCCGAGACCACCTACACCACCGCCGCTCAATCGCTCTCTGTCGCACGCACCGCCGCCGCTACGCGCCTCGACACCGCGGTCGCCACCGAACTCGCGCCCCTCAAGCTCGACGCCGCGCGCTTCCGCACCGTCGTCGATCCGCTCCCGCGCGATCAATGGTCGGCGTCGGGCCGTGACCGGGTTGAGTTCGAGGTGTCGACCAACCCCGGCGCGCCCTTCGCCCCGCTCATCAAGATCGCCTCGGGCGGCGAACTCTCGCGCTTCATCCTCGCGCTCAAGGTCGCGCTCGCCGAAGAGGGCGGCGCGCGCACCCTGATCTTCGACGAGATCGACCGCGGCGTCGGCGGCGCGGTCGCCAGCGCGATCGGCGAGCGCCTCGCCCGCCTCGCCAGCGACGCGCAATTGCTCGTCGTCACCCACAGCCCGCAGGTCGCGGCGCGCGGCGGGCATCACCTGCTCATCGCCAAAAGCCATGATGGCCTCGTCACCCGCACGGGCGTTCGTGCGCTGGATGATGACGCCCGTCGAGAAGAAATTGCCCGTATGCTCTCCGGCGCCCAAATCACCGACGAGGCCCGCGCTCAGGCCGTTCGTCTGCTGGAGACCGCATGATTCGAATTCTGTCCGTCATCGCCACACTCGCGATCGCCACCTCCGCCAGCGCGCAGAAAATCCCGCCCATCTCGCTCGAACTCACCGTCACCGGTCAACCCGCGCACGTCACGCGCACGGACGGTACGCAGATCGCCTACGAACTGCGCGTCTCCAGCTTCCATCGCTCGCCGCTCCGACTGAACAGGCTGGACATCCTCGACGGCGAGGGCCGCACCCTCGGCAGCTATGAAGGCGACAAGCTGACAGCGCTGATCGGCGGCCAATGGGTCGCAAAGGATGCCGACCGCACGCTGCTCGCGCCCGCATCGCACGCGACGATCTTCGTCAACCAGCCCGTCGAACGCCCCGTCGCGGTGATCCGCCACCGGATCACCTACACGATCGCCGAACGCCCCCCGGTCACGATCGAGAGTGCCCCGCGCACCGTCGCCGCCACCCCGAGCGCCTTTGGACCGCCGATCCGCGGCGGTATCTGGTCGGCGGTCTATCAGCCGGCAATGGAGTTCGGTCACCGCCGCTATATCTATGCCCTGAACGGCACGCCGCGCGTCCCCGGTCGCTTCGCGATCGATTTCTTCCACGCCGATCGTAATCCCAAAGAGCCGCGCTACGCCGTCGATCCCGGGTTCGGCGCAGAGGTGATCGCAGTCGCCGACGGCCGCGTGATCGCCGCCCGCGACGATTTCGCAGACCCCATCCAGCGCAATCCCAACGAGGCGAGCGACCCGGAAAACGCCACCGGCAACTACGTCGCGATCGATATCGGCAGCGGCCGCGTCGTCTTCTACGAACATCTGAAGCAGGGCCTGTCGGTCAGGCAAGGCGACCGCGTGCGCCGTGGCCAATTGCTCGGCCGGGTCGGCGCCACCGGTCAGGTCGGCGGCACGCATCTCCACTTCCATGTCGCCGACGCCAACTCCCCGCTCGGCGCCGAAGGCCTGCCCTTCGCGCTCGACACGTTCGATCAGGTCGGCAGCTGGTCGACGATCGATCAGGCCTTTTCAGGCGAGCGCTGGCAGCCCGCCACCCCGCGCCGCTCCACAGCCGCGATGCCATCACCGAACGTGGTAGTACGGTTTCCCTAGACCCCATCCCAACCGTCACCCCGGCCTTGTGCCGGGGTCCACCGGGAGGCAGGCATCGAACAAGAGGCGCTACAGTCCCTTCGGCTTCTCGCCCTTCTTCGGCACGGTCCAGAAATAGATCGTCCGCCCGTTCACATCCTGGGTCTTCTCGGGTTTCCACGCACCCATCCGGAATGCATGACTCACGATCCGCGTGCCGGGCTTCAGCTCCTTCAGCAGCTTGGGCCGCAATTTCTCGTTCAATGAATCGAGCAGATACAGCGTCACCACACTCGCATCGCTGAAATCGCTCGCGAACAGGTCGGCGCGGCGGAAACTCACCTTGCCCTCGACCCCTTGCGCCCTGGCGTTGGCATTGGCTTCTGCGATGCGCTGCGGATCGATATCGATCCCGGTCGCCTTGATCTTCGCCCGCTTGACCGCGGCGATCGGGATGCGTCCGTCGCCCGATCCCAGATCATAGAGCACATCGCCGTCCCTGATCTGCGCCAGATCGAGCATCGCCTCCACCACCTCGACCGGAGTCGGCACATAGATGACGTCGGGCGCACGGCGTTCCTGCACCGCGACGGGCGCTGGCGGCGCTTCCATCGCGCTGCCCGCCATCAGCATGGCGGCGGTGGTGATGATCAGCTTCATGGGCCTATCTCCTCCTCAGGCTTCAGGAACAGGAGCAGGACCGCGCCCGCTCCCATTACGGCAACCCCCGCAAGTGCACCCCAGCCGGTATAGGCAAGGCTGGACCAGAGCAGATACGCCGTCGTCGCGCAGAAGACGGCCGGAAGGACCGGGTAGAGCGGCACGCGGAACGGCCGCTCAACCTCCGGAAAACGCCGCCGCAGCACGAACAGAGCCACGCCGACCAGCAGCAGGAAGAACCAGAAGACCGGCGCGGTATATTCGACGGCCAGCTGGAATCCGTAGCGCGCGAAGCCGCCCGCCACGACCAGCCCGAGCGCCACTGCGCCTTGCGCCACCAGCGCATTGCCCGGCGTGTCGCGGGACATATCCCATCGCCCCAGCCAGCGCAGCGCAGCGAAACGCTGCCCCAGCGCAGCAGCGGTCCGCCCGCCGGTGATCGCTGTCGCGTTGGCGCTGGTCAGCGCCGCTACCGCCACCGCCGCGCTGATCGCCGCCGCACCGCCATCGCCCAGCGCACGGCGCAACACTTCCGCCGCCACCGCGTCCGACGCCGCCAGCCCGGCGAACCCCAGCGAATGCAGCGCTGCAAGGTTCACCAGCACATAGAGCAAGGTCACCAGCGCCAGCGCCGCCGCCATGATCGGCGCGATCCGCCGCGGCGGCGCCTTCATCTCGGCCGAAACGTACACCGCCTCGCTCCACCCGCCATAAGCGAGCAGCACGAACACCATCATCAGCCCGATCGCGCCACCCTCGCTCACCGGCGCTGGAGCAGCGCCAGCCGGCGCGACCATGAACCCCGCGATGATGACCGCGACCAGCCCCGCGACCTCAACTAGCGTCAACCAGCGCTGCGCCGCCGCGCCCCAACGGATGCCCAGCCAGTTAAGCCCGCTCACCGCAACCACCGCGATGCCCGCCCAGATAGCTGGCCCGGCTGGCCCCAGCGGTGCGATCACCTGAAGATAGTCGCCGACGATGAACGCCAGCAGCGCCAGCGACCCGGTCTGGATCACCGCCAGCCGCGCCCAGGCGTAGAGGAACGCCAGCCGCTCGCCATAGGCACGGCCAAGAAAGTGATAGTCGCCACCCATATGCGGCCAGGTGGCGGCCATCTCGGCGTAGCAAAGCGCGCCCGCGATCGAGAGCAGCCCGCCCGCGACCCATGCCGCGATCATCGTCGCCGCGTCGGGCGCGAACCCCGCAACCAGCGCCGGGGTGCGAAAAATCCCTGCGCCGACCACGATCCCCACGGTCAGCGCAAACACGTCGAGATCGCCGAGCGTTCGGCGCGGGATGACGGCATCGGTCATCGGGGTCTGGACACCGCGTATACTCCCTCGTCCGGCAGGCATGGGCGGTCACCTGCCAACCGGCCCCCACCGTTTCAGTTTCGTACCCCCTCTCCGCCTGCGCTGAAAGGTGCCGTACGAAGGTTGCAATGTTGGAACGGGTCTGCTTGCCTCGCCGCCATGACCATTCTCCCCCGCAGCCGCCGCCAGCCCCGCTTGACACGCGCGCATAAAATCCCCTCGACCGTGTCAACTTTGTCAATTTGCGCCGCGGCTCTGCTGGCCCTCGCCGCACCCGCCGCCGCGACCCCGTCGGACGACCTCCGCATCCTCCTCGCCGAACATTTCGCCTGGGTGGAAAAGGAAAGCCCCGGCTTCGCGCTGTCGATCGGCAATACTCAATATGCGACCGAGGTCGGGGACGTCAGCCTCGCCGCCGAGGATCGCCGCGCCGCCGCCGGAACCGCATTCATCAAGCGCCTCGACGCGATTCCCGATTCGGGCCTTTCCCCGGCCGAGCGCACCGACAAGGCGATCCTGCGCCGCCTGCTTGCCGAAGACGTCGAAGCGAACGGCTTTGGCCAGCGCACGATGCTGTTCACCAGCTATTCCAATCCCTGGCAGGGCGCCGCGGGGCAGGCCGACCGCCTCGCCTTCCGCCGCAAGGCCGATTACGCCAATTACCTGACCCGGCTCGAGAAATTTCCGAAGACCAACGACACCCTGATCGACATCACGGCACAGGCGGTGAAGGGCGGCTATGTCCAGCCCTGCGTCAGCCTCGTCGGGTTCGAGAAGACGATCACCGGCGTCATCCAGGACGATCCCGTCAAATCGCGCTTCTACGCGCCTTTCACCCGCCCCAAGCCTGCTGACGCCAGCGATGCAGAATGGAAAGCGCTGCAGGATCGCGCGCGTGCTGTCGTCACCACTGCGATCAACCCGTCCTACGCCAAAGCTGCGCAATTCTACCGCACCACCTACGAGCCGAAATGCGCGAAGGCGGTCGGGGTGTCGGCCCAGCCGGGTGGCGCCAAATACTATGCCTTCCGCATCCGCCAGCTCACTACCACCGACTATAGCGCCGAGCAGATCCACAGAATCGGCCTCGACGAGGTCGCGCGCATTCGTGCCGAAATGGCGGCGGTCGCGAAGGCCGCCGGCTATCCCAGCCGCGAAGCGTTCGTGCAGGAGCTGCGCACCAACCCCAAATATTATGCGAAGACCGCCGAAGAGCTGATGGAGGCAGCGTCCTTTCAGGCCAAGCTGATCGACGGCAAGATGCCGGGCTTCTTCTACAAAATGGCCCGCCTGCCCTATGGCCTGAAGCAGATTCCGGCGGAGACGGCGGAGGGCACCACCACCGCCTATTACGGTCCGGGCAACCCGCAGCTCGGGCTTTCCGGAACCTATTTCGTCAACACCTCAAAGCTCGACCAGCGCCCGCTCTACGAGCTGCCCGCGCTCACCGCGCATGAAGCGGTGCCCGGCCACCACCACCAGATCGCGCTCCAGCAGGAGATGGAGACGAGCAAATTCCGCCGTCACCTCGCCAGCTTCACCGCCTTCACCGAGGGCTGGGGCCTGTACTCGGAGCGGATCGGGATCGAGATGGGCCTGTACGACACACCCGAGAAGCAGATGGGGCGCCTGTCCTACGAGATGTGGCGCGCCTGCCGCCTCGTCGTCGATACCGGTATCCACTCCAAGGGCTGGACCAAGGAGCAGGCGGTCCGCTTCATGCTGGACAACACCGCACTGTCGGCGGCGAACATCGACGCCGAGGTCAACCGCTATATCAGCTGGCCGGCCCAGGCGCTCGGCTACAAGCTCGGCGAAATCAAGATCCGCGAGCTGCGTGCCCGCGCCGAGAAGGCGCTTGGCCCGAAGTTCGATCTCAAGGGTTTTCACGATGCCGTGCTCGCGCAGGGCGCCGTCCCGCTCGACGTGCTCGACGCGCAGATCAACGACTGGATCGCCGCGGAGCAGGCAAAGGGCTAGGATGCGCGGGCGTTCCCTTCATCCGTCATCCCGGCCTTGTGCCGGGATCCAACGTGAGGCGAGCGATGGATAGGAAGCTCTGGCTTCGCCGGTGCGGCACTGTGGATCCCGGCACAGGGCCGGGATGACGAAATCCTTGCCGAGCCCCTATCCCCAACGCTTCCTTAACCCTGTCCTGTCATCACGCTTTCAAATGGAGAGCTCCACGATGATCCGCCGGGCCAGTGCCATCGCCATCCTGCCGCTCGCGCTTGCCGCGTGCGGTGGCGGCGCAGGCAATCAGAATGTCGACGCGCTCGATAACGAGATTACCGGCAACACCGCCGATCCCGCACTGATGGGCGCGCTGCAGGACCAGATCATGGTCGATCCGCAGCTTGCCGGTCAGTCGAACAAGGACGCGATCCGTCCGCCCAGCCAGCCCTATTCGGCGCCACTCCCGTCGGAGACGGTTGCCGCCGGCAAGGCCGCGATGCCCAAGGACGGCGAGCTGCTCAAGGCACCTGCCCCCAGCGGCAAGTGCGAGGCGTGCGATACGCAGCAAGCGGCGATCACGCTCGGCGGCCTTGCCGCGAAGCAAAAGGACAAGCGCACCGCTGGCTGCGCGGCAAAGCTCAACTATTCGGCGCAATGGGCCGCGCGCCTTCCCGCCGGCATCCCGCTCCATCCGCAGGCCCGCGTCAGCGAGGCGGCGGGCGCGCAGGACGCCCAATGCTCGCTTCGGGTAGTAAGCTTCTCGACTCCGCAGCCGCTGCAGACCATGATCGATTGGTACTACACCCGCGCGGTCAAGGGGGGCTTCACGGCCGAACATCAGGCGAAGGACGGCCAGCACGTCCTCGGCGGCACGCGTGGCCGCGATGGTTCGGCCTATGTCGTGATGCTTTCTGCACGCAGCGATGGCGGCACCGATCTCGATCTGGTCGCCAACGGCGGTAACTAGTTTCTCCCGGGGGGCGACGCTTCGGCGGCGTCCCCCACCCAACACAGGCGGGGACCGGGGTTCAGGCTCTGGTCCCCGCTCCCGTTTCCGGCTAGTGCCGCGGGATGAACCACCTCTTCCTCGTCATGCTCGGCGGCGCGATCGGCGCCGGGGCAAGGCATCTCACCGGCCGCGCCACGCTCGCGCTGTGGGGGCCGGGCTTCCCCTGGGGCACATTGATCGTGAACCTCGCCGGCGGCCTCGCCATGGGTCTTCTTGCCGGCTGGCTCGCCGCCCGCGCCAGCGGGGATGAGGCGCTGCGCTATCTCCTCGGCGTCGGCGTGCTCGGTGGCTACACCACCTTCTCAGCCTTCTCGCTCGAGACCGCGACGATGCTCCAGCGCGGCGAACACAGCGTCGCCCTGCTCTACATCCTCGCTTCGGTAGCAGGCTCCATCATCGCCCTGTTCGCCGGACTTCAGATCGCACGGGTGGCGGCATGAGCGACGCTGCACAGAATGTCCGCCAGTTCACCGTCGGCCTCGACGATGACGGCATCCGCCTCGACCGCTGGTTCAAGCGGCACCTTCCCGACGCCAGCTTCAACATCGTCTCGCGCTGGGCGCGTACCGGCCAGCTCCGCGTCGACGGCGCGCGCGCCACGCCGGGCGATCGCATTCAGGCCGGACAGGTGATCCGCGTCCCGCCGGCCGAACCCGTGCAGGCAGCGACGGCAAAGCCCAAAAAGGCCCGCCCTCAGCTCACACCCGAGCAGATGGAGTTCGCCGAATCGATGGTCATCCATCGCGACGCGCAGGCGCTGGTGATCAACAAGCCTCCCGGCCTTGCAACGCAGGGCGGCACCAAGACGCATGATCACGTCGATCAGTTGCTCGACGGCCTCTATTACGATCTCGATACCCGTCCCAAGCTGGTTCACCGGCTCGACAAGGACACCTCGGGCGCGCTCGTCCTCGCCCGCACCGCCCGCGCCGCCGCCTATTTCTCCAAGAGCTTTTCCGGCCGGACCGCGCGAAAGACCTATTGGGCGATCATCATGGGCGTGCCGAGCATCGAGGATGGTTTCATCGACCTTCCCCTCGGCAAGCAGCCGGGCACCGGCGGTGAGAAGATGCAGGTCGATGAGGAAGAAGGCCAGGCCGCGCGCACCCGCTATCGCGTGATCGATTATGCCGGCAATCGCGCTGCCTGGGTCGAGCTTCAGCCGCACACCGGACGCACGCACCAGTTGCGCGTCCATATGGCGGCGATCGGTCACCCAATCGTCGGCGACGGCAAATACGGCCTGGCGGAAGCATTCCTGTCGGGCAGCATCTCGCGGAAAATGCATCTCCATGCGCGCCGCATCCGCATCGATCATCCCGACGGCGGCAGGCTCGACGTGACGGCCGATCTGCCGACACATTTCGCCGAAACGCTCGCGCAGCTTGGTTTCGACATCGAGCGCGGCGACAACATGCCGCCCGATGAGCGGGCGCCGATGACACGCGAGCAGGAGAAGGCCAAGGCCAAGGCCCACGCCAAGACCTATCGCAAGGAGCGCCGTGGCGAGCGGCAAGGCCGCCGGGACAAGACCGAGAAGCCGGTGAAATCGGGGAAGCCGAAGAAGAAATGAATCGTCTCGCCGTGTTCGACTGCGACGGCACGCTCGTCGATTCGCAGGCCAATATCTGCCGCGCGATGGAGGCGTGCTTCGCGCAGCACCGGCTCGACCCGCCCAGCCGTGATTCGATCCGTCGCATCGTCGGGTTAAGCCTCGTCCCTGCCATCGCGGCGCTGCTCCCCGACGCCGAAGCGCGGCAGCACGAGGCGATGGCCGAAGATTACAAGCGCGCCTTCCACGCGATGCGCACCGATCGCGCGCTCGATCCCGAGCCGCTGTTCGATGGCGTCGCCGAAGCGATCGAGACGCTCGACGCGGCCGGCTGGCTGCTCGGCGTCGCCACCGGCAAGTCCGACCGCGGCCTCGCGCTGATCCTTGAGCATCACGGCCTTACCCACCGCTTCGTCACGCTCCAGACCGCCGATCGCCACCCCTCCAAACCCCACCCCTCGATGCTGGAAATGGCGATCGCCGAGGCCGGGGCCGCGCCCCACACCACCGCGATGATCGGCGACACCAGCTTCGACATCATGATGGCACTCAACGCGGGCACGCACGCGGTGGGGGTTGCATGGGGCTATCATGAGCCGCATGAATTGACCGCAGCCGGCGCGCACCGCGTCTCGACAAACGCGCGCGACCTTCCGGCGATGCTGGAGGCACTGTCACCATGACCGACGATCCCGCCCGCAACCGCTATTTCCTGATGGTGATGTCACAGATCGCAGCGGTCGCGGGTGCCGTGTTCGGCCTCGTAATCCTCGGCAAGTCGGACACGACCCTGATGCGTCTGCTGGGCGCCGCGATCCTGCTCTCGGGCCTTTACTGCATCGCCGTCGTCCCGCGTGCCCTCGCGCGCCGCTGGCGAACGCCGCCCACCCCGGATCAGTAACTGATGAAGCGTTTCTGGAAACAGGTCTCCGCTGTCCCGGCGGAGGGCGGTCACGACATCCATCTCGACGGCAAGCCCGTCCGTACCCCGGGCCGAGTCGCTTTGACCCTCCCCAGCCCCGCGCTGACTGAGGCGGTCGCCGACGAATGGCGCAATGTCGGCGAGACGATCGATCCGCGCGCGATGCCACTCACTGGCCTCGCCAATGCAGCGATCGACCGCATCGCCCCCGATTCTGCGGCCTTCGCCGCGGGTCTCGCCAAATATGGCGAGAGCGACCTGCTCTGCTACCGCGCCGATCATCCGCTCGAGCTGCAATTGCGCCAGCAGGCGGCGTGGGATCCGCTGCTCGACTGGGCGCGCATGCGCTATGGGATCGATCCGGTCACCACCACCGGCGTGATGCACCGTGCCCAGTCCCCCGAGACGATCGCGAGGCTTGCCGAAGCGGTCGCTGCGCGCTCGCCGTTCGAGCTCGCCGCCCTCTCGCCGCTGGTCACCGTCACCGGCTCGCTGATCGCTGCGCTGGCGCTGCTCGAAGGCGCTGCGACGGCCGAGGATATCTGGTCCGCCGCCAATCTCGACGAGGACTGGCAGGCGGAGCATTGGGGCGAGGACGATCTCGCGCGCAAAACCCGCGCCGCGCACCGCGCCGATTTCGACGCGGGCGCGCGATTCCTGTCGCTGCTCTAGCGGGGCATCACCCAGCCTGTACCCGTCACCCCGGCCTTGTGCCGGGGTCCACCGGGAGGCAGGCATTGGACAACAGGCTCCTCGTCAGCCGGTGCGGCACCGTGGACCCCGGCACAAGGCCGGGGTGACGGTCGGGAAGCTCAGCCGACCGGAGGCTCTTCGGGCACCGTCGCCAATACCACCGGCTTAGGCAGCATCCACGCGATCGCCGCGCCGGCGGCCAGCCACCCGGCGATCTCGCTGATCCACAGATAGATGAAATAGCCCCAGGGCGCGTGGTTGAAGATCGGCTGCCCGAGCTGGCTATAAGCGGTAATCGCCACCGCGAAGAGGCCGACGATCGTCAGCCGTCCGCCGAACGACATCCCCGCCGTCACCCGCGCCAGCGCGAACGCCAACAGAATCGAGCAGACGATGCCCAGGATCAGTCCACCGATCAGCGCATTCGTATCCAGCGCCGCGAAGCCGCTATTGTTGAACAACACCATCGCCACCGGCCCTTGCCCGTAGAGCTGCGTCCCGGCCGGAGTATCGGGCCAGGGGATGGGATAGGCGCCGGTCCCGGTCGCGGCCAGTTGCTGCGCGAGGGTCGCCTGGATGGTGGCGCTCGCCGCATCGCTGGTCTGGGTCAGCGCCAGATATTTGAGCGGCGTTCCCCAGAAGATGAAGCCAATGATCCACATCGCGATCCCGCCCAGCAGGCCGCCCAGTAAAGCTCTCGGCATCGTGCGTCTCCCTTGTTCAGGGGAGCAAGCCTAACGGGTCGTTAGCCCCATGGCGATGGCTTCTTCCTGCCGCTCGCGGATGAAGCCGATCAGCCCCGGCTTGCGCGAACGCTTCTCGCGCTCGGCCTGCAGGATCGTATGCACCTTCTCGAAGCAGGCATCGAGATCATCATTCACCACGACATAGTCGTAGCCGTCCCAGTGGCTGAGCTCACGCTCGGCGCGCTTCATGCGGTACTGGATGACTTCTTCGCTGTCGGTGTTGCGGTCGCGCAGGCGCTTCTCCAGCTCGGTGAGCGAGGGCGGCACGATAAACACGCGCACCACGTCGCCGCCTTCGAGCTGGAACAGCTGCTGCGCGCCTTGCCAGTCGACGTCGAACAGCACGTCCTGTCCTTCGGCGAGCATCTTCTTCACCGGCGCGCGCGGCGTGCCGTAGCGATAGTTGAAGACGTGCGCCCATTCGAGAAACTCGTGGTTGGCGGCCCGCGCCTTGAATTCCTCGGTCGTCACGAAATGATATTCGCGGCCATCCTGCTCGCCGTCGCGGATCGGGCGCGTGGTCGCGGAGACGGAGATGCCCATGCCGGGCTCAACCTCGAGCAGCTTGCGCGCGATGGTCGACTTCCCCGCGCCGGAGGGCGAGGAGAGGACGAACAACACGCCCCTGCGGTCGAATTGGAATTTGGAATCGCGATGCGCCATGTGCGCCTTTGGCGCGGGCATGGCGCATGCGTCAAGACAGGGCGTTACTTGCCACGTGTCGCCTTGTGCCGGTCATAGGCCTTCTTCGCCACGTAAGCGCCGCCCAGCGCAAGTCCGATCGGGCCCAGCCGCTTCAGTGCGCCCGCCGCGATGAAGCCGATCGCGGCGCCCTTCGCGCCGCCGCTGCCGTCACGCCGATCGATTTCCCGCCCTACCAGTGCGCCGATAACCCGTCCGATCATAGTGGCTCCTCTTACCCAGATCCTGTGCTTCAACTGCGAGTTGTCGCGACAGTTCCCTGAACGACGGGTGACTCCTACCGCCCCACCATCGTCTCCGGCCGTACCAGCCGGTCGAACGTGGCTTCGTCCACCAGCCCCAGCTTCAGGCCCGCCTCGCGCAAGGTCAGCCCCTCGGCATGCGCGACCTTGGCGATCTTCGCGGCATTGTCGTACCCGATCTCGGGCGCCAGCGCAGTCACCAGCATCAGCGACCGCCCGACCAGATCGGCGATCTGCCGCTCATTCGCCTCGATCCCATCGACGCAGCGTTCGGCGAAGCTCGTCATCCCCACCGACAGCAGATGGATCGAGCGCAGCACGTTCGCGCCTATCAGCGGCATGAAGACGTTGAGCTCGAAATGCCCCTGCATGCCGCCGACGGTCACAGCTTGATTGTTCCCGATCACCTGCGCCGCGACCATCGTCAGCGATTCAGCCTGTGTCGGGTTGACCTTGCCCGGCATAATCGAGCTACCCGGCTCATTCGCGGGCAGCGACAGCTCACCAAGGCCGGAGCGCGGCCCCGACCCCAGGAAACGGATGTCGTTGGCGATCTTGTTGAGCGCCACCGCCAGCGTGTTGAGTGCGCCCGAGAAGAAGACGAGTCCGTCCTTCGCCGCCAACTGCTCGAACTTGTTCGGCGCGCTTTCGAATTCCGTGCCGGTGATATCGCTGATCGCCGCGGTCATGTCTCCGGCCCAGCCTTCGGGCGCATTCAGCCCGGTGCCTACCGCGGTGCCGCCGATCGCCAGCTTGCGGATATTGCCGTTCAGCGCCCCCTCGATCCGCGCACGGCAGCTCACCAGCTGCGCGACATAGCCCGAAAATTCCTGACCCAGCGTGAGGGGCGTCGCGTCCTGCGTATGGGTCCGCCCGATCTTGACGATATGATCCCACGCCTCTGCCTTGGCGGAGAGAGAATCCGTCAGCGTCTTCAGCGCCGGCAATAGCGCGTCGCGCGTCGCCAGCACCGTCGCGACGTGAAGCGCGGTGGGGAAGCTGTCGTTGGACGACTGGCTCATATTGACGTGATCGTTGGGATGGACCGGCGCCTTCCCGCCGCGTGTTCCGGCCAGCTTCTCGTTAGCGTAGCCCGCGATCACCTCATTGACGTTCATGTTGGTCTGGGTGCCCGAACCAGTCTGCCAGATGACGAGCGGGAATTGATCGTCGAGCGCCCCCGACACGATCGTCTGTGCCGCATCCTCGATTGCCGCGACGATCTCGGGCTTCAGACCATGTTTCGCGTTCACCCGTGCCGCGGCCTGCTTCACGATCGCCTGCGCATGGATGATGCCGATCGGCATCCGTTCCATCGCACCGAACGGGAAATTCTCGATGCTGCGCTGGGTCTGCGCGCCCCAATAGGCGTCCGCAGCTACCTCGATTGCGCCAATCGAGTCGGTTTCGGTGCGGGTCTTGGTCACATGGCCTCCATCTGTCGCCGCCGATCTAGGAAGAAACCACGCTTCGGCAAGCGTTCAGCCGAACACTTCCGCGCGCATGAGGTCGGTTACCCAGCCCATGAACGCACTCAGCCGTGTGGGTACATGGTGCCGATCGGGATGGAGCAGAGCCACGGGCAGTGGCACCGCGACATGGGCGGGCATCACCTCGACCAGCGTTCCGTCCGCCAGCTGCGGGCGGACGTCATAGGCCGGAATCTGGATCAGCCCCAGCCCGGCGATGCAGCACGCGATCTGTGCTTCGGCGCTGTTCACGGTTACCCGTCCGGGGATCGCCAACTGCCGCAGCGCGCCGGCTTCTTCCCACTCCCACGCCTCGACCCGCCCGGTGGTCGGGGAGGCGAACAGCACCCCCTGGTGCTGCGACAGATCGTCAGGCGATGTCGGCGTCCCGAACCGCGCCAGATAGGCCGGAGCGGCGACATTAATAAAGCGCAGTTCGCCGATCCGCCGCGCGACCATCGCGGAATCCGCCAGCGGCCCGACCCGCAATGCGCAATCGACATTGTCTTCGGCCAGATGGACCGCGCGGTCGGTCATCCCCAGCACCACATCGACCCCGGGGTAACGGTCGAGGAATTGCGGCAGCGCCGGCGCTATGATCAACCGCCCCAGCCGACCGGGCACGTCGACAGTCACGCGCCCGCGCGGCCCTTCCTGCTGGCGAAATAGCCCATCGATCGATTCCACCTCTGCGACCAGCCGGGCGCAATAGGCATGGAAGATGCGCCCTTCCTGCGTCATGCGCACGCTGCGGGTGGTCCGGTGCAGCAACCGTGCTCCGACCCGCCCCTCCAGCTCGCGCACTGCCGCCGAGACCGATGAGCGCGGCATGCCGAGCAGATCGGCGGCGCGCGTGAAGCTCGCGCTTTCGGCGACGCGCAGAAACACGCGGAACAGATCGATCCGGTCCATCGCCGCAGATTATCCAGATTTAGCGACATGTCATTCCAGAATGATCGTCTTTTTCCGAACAGTTTCCCGGCTGAAAGCAAGCGCCTTGTCGCGCACCACTCCGGCGCAGCGGCGTTCAGGAGACAAATCCATGACGGATCACGGGATCAGGGGAAAAACGGTGCTCATCGCGGGCGGCGCGAAGAATCTGGGCGGCCTGATTGCGCGGGATCTGGCGGCGCAAGGCGCCAAGGCGGTCGCGGTCCACTATAACAGCCCGGCGACCGCGGATCAGGCGGCGGAGACGGTGGATGCAATTCGCGCCGCCGGGGCCGAAGCGGTCGCCATCCAGGCCGATCTCACCAGCGCGGGCGCGATGGAGAAGCTATTCGCCCACACCGTCAATGCGATCGGGCGGCCGGACATCGCGATCAACACTGTGGGCAAAGTGCTCAAGAAGCCGATCGTCGAGATCAGCGAGGCCGACTATGACGCGATGAGCGCGGTCAATGCCAAAGCCGCGTTCTTCTTCCTCAAGGAAGCAGGCCGGCATGTCACCGACAATGGCAAGGTTTGCACCTTGGTGACCTCGCTGCTCGGCGCCTACACACCCTTCTACGCCAGCTATGCAGGCACCAAGGCGCCGGTCGAACATTTCACGCGCGCCGCATCGAAGGAGTTCGGCGAACGCGGCATTTCGGTCACCGCGATCGGGCCGGGTCCGATGGATACTCCCTTCTTCTATCCCGCCGAGGGGCCGGAGGCTGTGGCCTATCACAAGACCGCAGCAGCATTGTCGGCCTTCACGCCGACCGGGCTCACCCATATCGAAGATATCGTGCCGTGGATTCGCTTTTTGGTCAGCGACGGCTGGTGGATGACCGGGCAGACGATTCTGGTCAATGGCGGCTACACCACCAAGTGACGCCCCGGGGCTGGCGCCGCGCGCGCCAGCCTATTTCTTGCGCTTGAAGTCCACCGCGACGACGTTCGACCCGTCTTCCACGGGGACCGCCACCGGCGGGCCGTCATTCTCGGCCTCTTCGTGCGGTTCGGGGCCATCGGGGTCCTCGGCCGCCTGAAAGCGGAGCTCGAAATTGACCGCGGGGTCGTGGAACCCGGTGATCGCCGCGAACGGGATCACCAGCATCGACGGAATCTGGTTGAAGCTCAGGCCGACCGAGAATCGTTCGTCATCGACCTTCAGGTCCCAGAATCGATGCTGCAGGACGATCGTCATCTCGTCCGGAAAGCGTTCGATCAGCCGATCGGGGATGTCCACGCCCGGCGCGCGGGTCTTGAAGGTGATGTAGAAATGATGCGTCCCCGGCAGAGCACCGGTGGCTGCAACCTGGTCGAGCACACGGCCGACCACTGCGCGCAGGGCTTCCTGCACGATCTCGTCATAGGGAATCAGGCTGTCGGGTACGTTACCGGTCATGGGGACATTGCCTACAGCCCTCCCCGCACCGGTCAAGATGGACTGCACGCCAAGATGAACTGCGGGCGCGCATAGCTTCGCCATCATTGCATGGTCCCGCGACAGCGCTATGGAGCGGCCATGCGCACCGCGACGATCAGCCGCAAGACCAGCGAGACCTCGGTCGACGTAACGGTCAACCTCGACGGCACCGGCGCCTATGCCATTTCGACCGGCATCGGCTTTTTCGATCACATGCTCGAGCAGCTCTCGCGCCATTCGCTGATCGATCTCGACGTGAAAACCGTAGGCGACCTCCATATCGACCAGCACCACACGGTCGAGGATACCGGCCTCGCCATCGGCGAAGCCGTCGCCAGGGCGCTCGGCGACAAGCGCGGCATCCGCCGCTACGCCGACGCGCTCAGCCCCATGGACGAGACGCTGACCCGCGTCGCGATCGACATTTCGGGCCGCCCCTATCTCGTGTGGAAAACCGAGTTCAGCCAGAAGCGGCTCGGCGAGATGGACACCGAGATGTTCGAGCACTGGTTCCACAGCTTCGCGCAGACCGCGGGTGTGACGCTGCACATCGAGACGCTTTACGGCCAGAACAACCACCACATCGCCGAGGCCGCGTTCAAGGGCCTCGCCCGCGCGCTGCGCCAGGCGGTGGAGATCGACCCGCGCAAGGCCGATGCGATTCCCAGCACCAAGGGCACGCTGTAGCGATGGGCGCTCGCTTCGAGTATCAGCCATGACCATCGCGCTGATCGATTACGGCGCGGGCAATCTCCATTCGGTCCATAATGCCCTAAAGGCCGCGGGTGCAGGCGACGTCATCGTCACCGCTGATCCGGACATGGTAGCCAAAGCCGATCGGATCGTGCTTCCCGGCGTCGGCGCGTTCGGCGCGTGCGCCTCGGGTCTGCGCAATATTCCCGGCATGGTCGAGGCACTCGACCAGCGCGTACTGCGGGACGCAGCCCCCTTTCTCGGCGTGTGCGTCGGCATGCAGCTGCTGGCGAAGACCGGTGAAGAACTGGGCACACATCAGGGTCTCGGCTGGCTCGACGGCACTGTCCGCGAGCTTCCAGCGAACGATGTCCGCGTCCCGCATATGGGCTGGAACGATGTCGTGCCGGTCGTGCCCCACCCGCTGATCGAGCCGGGCGAGGCCTATTTCCTCCACAGCTTCGCCTATGACGGTGAGGCCGTTCTCGCCACGACCGAACATGGCGGCCCCGTCACCGCCGCGATCGGCCGCGACAATTTCGCCGGGGTGCAGTTCCACCCCGAAAAGAGTCAGCGCTACGGGCTGGCGCTCCTCGAACGCTTTTTAAGGTGGAACCCGTGATCGTCTTCCCCGCCATCGACCTCAAGGCCGGTCAGGTCGTCCGTCTTGCCGAGGGCGATATGACCCGCGCCACCGTTTATGGCGAGAACCCCGCCGCGCAGGCCGATGCCTTCGCCAGGGCCGGAGCGACCCACCTCCATGTCGTCGACCTCGACGGCGCATTCGCGGGCGAATCGATCAATGGTGGCGCCGTCGCCGCGATCCTCGCGCGCTTTCCGGGCAAGGTTCAGCTGGGCGGCGGCATCCGCAACCGCGCCGCGGTCGAGCGCTGGATCGACATGGGCGTCAATCGCGTCGTGATCGGCACCGCCGCGCTCGAAGACCCCGGCTTCGTCCGTGAAGCCGCCGCCGCGCATCCCGGCCAGATCGTCGTCGCGGTCGATGCGCGCGACGGCTTCGTCGCGACCAAGGGCTGGGCCGAAGTCTCCACGGTCTCGATCGCCGAACTCGGCCACCGGTTCGAAGATGCCGGCGTCGCCGCACTGCTGTTCACCGATGTCGGCCGCGACGGCCTGCTCAAGGGCTGCAATGTCGAGGCGACCGTGGCGCTTGCCGCCGAAGTCTCGATCCCCGTCATCGCGAGCGGCGGAGTCGCGGACATCTCCGACATCCACGCGCTTGTCGGCCAGCCCGGCATCGAAGGCGTCATCACCGGCCGCGCGCTCTATGACGGCCGCCTCGACCTCGCCGAGGCGCTGAAAGCCGCGGCATGACCGTCCGCGCGCGCGTCATCCCCTGCCTCGACGTCGCCAATGGCCGCGTCGTCAAGGGCGTGAACTTCGTTAACCTGCGCGACGCGGGCGACCCCGTCGAGCAGGCGCGCGCCTATGACGCCGCGGGCGCGGACGAGCTCTGCTTCCTCGACATCACCGCCAGTCATGAGGCGCGCGGCACGATCATCGACGTGGTGCGCCGCACCGCCGAAGTGTGCTTCATGCCCGTCACCGTCGGCGGCGGCGTCCGCACCGCAGAAGACGCACGTGCGCTCCTCCTCGCGGGGGCGGACAAGGTCGCGGTCAATTCCGCCGCGGTCACCCGGCCCGAGGTCGTCAGCGAGATCGCCGAACGCTTCGGCAGCCAGTGCGTCGTCGCCTCGGTCGATGCGCGCCGCGTGGCGCCGGGGCGTTGGGAAGTCTTTACCCATGGCGGCCGCAAGCCCACCGGCATCGACGCGGTCGAGCATGCGCTCCATCTCGCAAAACTCGGCGCGGGCGAGTTGCTGCTCACCTCGATGGACCGCGACGGCACCCGCGACGGCTATGACCTCGACCTGATCCGAACCGTCGCCGATCAGGTGACCGTCCCCGTCGTCGCGAGCGGAGGGGTCGGCAATCTCGACCACCTCGTCGCCGGCATCCGCGACGGTCACGCCAGTGCCGTGCTCGCAGCCTCGATCTTCCATTTCGGAGAAGCGAGCATCGCCGACGCCCATGCCGCGCTCGCCGCAGCAGGAATTCCGGTGCGGAGTCACGGTTAATGCTTTTGCAGCGGGATCCACCTACATCGCTTACCTGATGATCCGCGCCGTCCTTCTCTCATTGCTCGCCGCCGCACCGGCGCTCGCTGCACATAGCGGAGAGGTTACGCGGCGCACGATGCCCGAACTCTCGGACCTCGCGCTTGCTGCAATGGCTGCGGCCGGCATCTGGCTTGCTCAGCGTGCCATGCGTCGCCGGAAGCGCCCGCCAAAGGATTGACAGCGGCGGCGCCCTGCCCGACTGCCCTCCGCATGGCCGACATCCTCGACACGCTCGAAGCCGTGATCCGCGAGCGCCGCACCGGCGATCCCGCGAGCTCCTATGTCGCAAAGCTTACCGCAAAGGGCCGCGCCAAGATCGCGCAGAAACTGGGCGAAGAAGCGGTCGAGGCCGCAATCGCCGCGGTTCAGGACGACCGCGAAGGCCTGACCGGTGAAGCAGCGGACCTGATCTTCCATCTCCTCGTCCTGCTCGCCGATTCGGGGCTGTCGCTCGACGACGTCCGCGCCGAACTGGCTCGCCGTGAGGGCATCTCCGGAATCGATGAAAAGGCCAGCCGACATGCCGATTGACGCGACCCTGCCCTATGACGACCAGAACATCTTCGCGAAGATCCTTCGCGGCGAAATCCCCTCGAAGCGCGTCTATGAGGACGCGTTCGCCATCGCCTTCCATGACATCAACCCGCTCGCACCGACGCACCTGCTGGTGATCCCGACCGGACCCTATGTGTCGTGGGACGACTTCTCCGGACGCGCGTCGGACGCTGAAATCGCAGGCTTTGTCCGCGCCGTCGGCATCGTCGCCCGCGAAGCCGGTGCCGTCGAGCCGGGCTATCGCCTGCTCGCCAATGTCGGCATCAACAGCGGGCAGGAGGTTCCCCACCTCCACGTGCACGTCTTCGCCGGCAAGCCATTGGGGCCGATGCTGACGCGATAAGCTGCGCACTTGGGGGATTGCACCATCCCATTTTGCAGCTAGGGTCCCGGCTTTCGTATCAGCGGCGACAAGGCAAGAACCTAGCCGCATTGGGGGAAGTTGCATGATATTCGGGCGCGTAAAACCACTCGACGCCATCCTAGCCACAGCCGAAAAGAAATCGCTCCACCGCTCGCTGGGAGCGTTCCAGCTCACCATGCTCGGCATCGGCGCGGTGATCGGCACCGGCATTTTCGTTCTCACCGCCGAAGCGGCGCAGAAGGCCGGTCCCGGCATGATGCTGTCGTTCGTGATCGCCGGCGTTGTCTGCGCGGTCGCGGCGCTCTGCTACGCCGAAATGGCGGCAATGGTCCCCGTCTCGGGTTCGGCCTACACCTATAGCTATGCCGTGATGGGCGAGTTGATCGCGTGGATGGTCGGCTGGGCCCTGATCCTCGAATATGCCGTTGCCGCAGGCGCGGTATCCGTCGGCTGGTCAGGCTATGTGGTGGGATTGATCGAGAACGCTTTCGCGGTCGACATACCCGACGCACTGGTGCGCGGCCCCTATGATGGTGGCATCGTGAACCTGCCCGCGATGGCGATTGCCGGTCTCGTCACCTGGCTGCTGGTGATCGGCACCAAGGAAAGCGCGCTCGTCAATTCGATCCTGGTTCTGGTCAAGGTCGCCGCGCTGACGCTGTTCATCGTCCTGGCGGTGCCGGTGATGAACATGCAGAACTTCGAGCCGTTCTCGCCGCTCGGCTTTGCCGGCGTGTCGGCCGCTGCTGCTTCGATCTTCTTTGCTTATGTCGGCTTCGATGCGGTCTCGACCGCAGCAGAAGAAACCAAGAACCCCCAGCGCAACATGCCGATCGGCCTCATTGGCTCGCTCGCCATCTGCACCATCTTCTACCTGCTCGTCGCCGCCGGCGTGATCGGCAGCGTCGGCGCTCAGCCGATTCTCGGCGCTGACGGCGCGGCGCTGGCACCGGGTAGCACCGAGCTGGCCAAGGCTTGCGTTGAGACCGCAGCCGCGACCGGCAAGGAAGCGGTGGTCTGCTCGAAGGAAGCGCTCGCCTGGACGCTGCGTGAAATCGGCTGGCCCCAGATCGGCAATCTGATCGGCCTCGCCGCCGGCCTCGCACTGCCTTCGGTCATTCTGATGATGATGTTCGGCCAGACCCGCATCTTCTTCGTGATGAGCCGCGACGGCCTGCTTCCCGCCGTGTTCTCGAAGGTTCACCCGAAGTTCCACACCCCGCACGTCATCACCATCCTGACGGGCATTTTCGTGGCGCTGTTCGCGGCCTTCTTCCCGGTCGGCAAGCTCGCCGACATCTCCAACTCGGGCACGTTGTTCGCCTTTGCTGCGGTGTCGATCGCGGTGCTGGTGCTTCGCCGTACCGACCCGGACCGCAAGCGGCCGTTCCGCACGCCGCTGATCATCATCACCGCGCCGATCGCGATCCTGGGCTGCGCCTATCTGTTCTACAGCCTCGGCCATGACACCAAGATGATGTTCGTGATCTGGGCCGCGATCGGGCTTGCCGTCTATTTCGGCTACAGCCGCCGCAAGAGCCATGTCGGCCAGGGCATCATCGAGACGCCTGAGCATGAGGCGTATCAGGAGCTCGACCCGCCGGTTCCCGGCACGCACTGATCCGCACAGGGCACAGGAAAAGGGGCCGGAAGAGCGATCTTCCGGCCCCTTCTTCATTCCGGTGTCTGAATTTACTCTGCGAAGGTCAGCGCGGCGGCGGCCAGCGCGCCGAGCGCCAGCAGCGCTTCGATCCGCCCGCGGTCACCGCGGTCGCGCCCTGCGTCACGCAGTTTCGATGCGGCGAGATACGCCTCGCGAGCGATCTCCGATTCCGCACCCCAGCGCAGCCCCAGCAGCGAGGCCGCGGGCCGGTTCCTCACGATCAGCAGGTCCAGAATTTCGGGGCCAGCCACCGCGCCCATCTCGCGCTTGTAGCCCGAATCGCCAGCGCCGAGGTCGATCGTCTCGACTCCGGCCTTGCGCGCCTGATCCAGCTGATACGCCGTCACGATCTTGCCCGGCCGGAACGCTGCGAATTGCTGATCATAGCTGCTGGCGATGCCGTACTGCATCGCGCCGGATCTGAGGTCGAACGAGAAGGCCGTCGGCTTGCCGCCGACCCACAGGATCGTCGCCGAAAGCGCCTCCGCCAGAACCGGATCGGCAACCGCTTCCAGCCAGCCGGCGCGCTTGGCGTCGGTCAGGAACTTGGCGCCGGTCCCGTCGGTGCCCGTCCCGACCCAGCTTGCCGCCTCGATCGCCGCCAGATCATCGAGCACCGCGGCGTTCCAGTCAGCGCCGGACACATGCCGGATCGCGACGGCGCCCAGTTGCTCGAGCTGGCGCTCGTAATTGGCGAGCCGCCGCCGCGTCGACCGCCGCGGCCAGGCCTCGTCGCGCGCATCGAACAGGAAGGTGCGCCCAAGCTTGCGCGTCAGCACCGTCCAGCCCGCGACAGCCGCCGCGCGCTTGATCCGTGCGGTCGCGGGGTCGTCGGCATAGATCGGCCCGATCCGCCACGCGGGACCCAGCGCCGATATGCTTGCGGGGTGGGCGAAGAATGCCGTCAGCTCCGCATCGGTCGCATCGGGATTGAGCGGTACCGAGCGGAACGGCCAATAGCTTCCGGGGATGCTGCGTGCGCCGATCAGCGTCGGGCCAAGCGGCGCCGTGGGCAGCGCGGCGACCGGCGTGCCGTCGCCACGGATGGCAGCGATCGTTGCCGCGCCCTCTCCTGCCGCCATCCGGTACCAGGCCGCGCGCAGAAAGCCGTGCGACGCATCCGCACGCCCGGCCAGATCGTCGAGCAGCGCAGGAACGCCATCGTGCAACCCGACAAAAATTGTCGGTTCGCTATTCGATCGTTCCGATTCCCACGCCTGTTGCATCCGCTTTCCCATGCTCGCGCCCGGGATAGCCGCAAATCGCTGACATAAGGTAAGCGGCGGCCCGGTTTTCGCCGGGCTCGCCGGTTGAGGTCAGCCCAGCTTGGCTTCCGCCAGCGCCTTGAGGTTCACCTCCGGCCGCGCGCCATAATGGCTGATGATCTCGGCCGCGCAGACCGCGCCGAGCTTCAGTGACTTTTCGAGCGTCCAGCCCTGTGCCTGACCGTGCAGAAAGCCGGCAGCGAACAGGTCGCCGGCACCTGTCGTGTCCACGACCTTATCGATCGGCTCAGCAGGCACTTCGGCGCGCGTGCCGTTGGAGACCGCAATCGCGCCCTTTTCGCTGCGCGTCACCACCAGCACAGAAACCTGCCCCGAGACCTTGGCGACGGCCGTTTCGAAATCTTCGGCCTCAGCCAGCGCCAGCAGCTCGTTCTCGTTTGCGAACAGGATGTCGATCAGCCCTTCGGCAATCAGCTTGCGGAAATCGTCGCCATGGCGGCTGATGCAGAACACGTCCGAAAGCGTGAAGGCGACCTTACGGCCGGCATTGCGCGCAATCTCGATCCCCGCACGCATCGCCTGGCGCGGTTCTTCCGGATCCCACAGATAGCCTTCGAGATACAGGATCGCTCCGCCAGCGATCAGGTCGCGGTCCAGCGCCTTTTCGGGCAGGAACTGCGAGGCGCCGAGGAAGGTGTTCATTGTGCGCTGCCCGTCGGGGGTCACGAAGATGAGGCAGCGCGCGGTCGATGGTGCGCCGCTGCGCACTTCGGTCGTAAAATCGACGCCGGTGGCGCGCAGGTCGTGCGCGAACACCTGGCCGAGCTGGTCGTCGGCGACCTGACCGATGAACGCGCAGCGGCTGCCCAGCGCGGCCATGCCGGCGACGGTGTTGCCCGCCGATCCGCCCGAAATCTCGCGCCCCGGACCCATGCGGTCATAGAGCGCATCGGCCTCTTCCGGCGAGAAGATCAGCTGCATCGAGCCCTTGGCGACGCCAATTTCTTCGATGAAGCTGTCCTCGGCCGAGGCGAGGACATCAACGATGGCGTTGCCGATGGCGACGACGTCATGCACGGGTGCGGTCACATTGATCTCCGGTGAAAGTTTTCGCGCGCCTAGTGGACACAGCGCTTCCACGCAACTGCGTTGACTTATCCACCCGCGCCGGCCCATCCATGCCCCCGATGCTTGATGCCTTCCTTCTTTCGGTTCGCCAGCTTGGCGACAAGCGAATCCTGAGCGTGTTCGTAAAGTCGATGCTGCTGACATTGGCGATCTTCGCCGCACTCGGCACAGCGATGTGGTTCGGCGTCGATGCGCTGGTCCGGCACTATTTCGAAGGGAGCGAAACCACTGCTACTGCGGCTTCCGCCGTTGCCCTGCTGATCGCCCTCTTCGGCGGCTGGCTGCTGTTCCGCGCCATTGCGGTGGCGGTGATCGGCCTGTTCGCGGACGAGGTGGTTCATGCGGTCGAAGCGAAGCACTATCCGTCACGCTTCGCCGAGGCGCGCGACCTGTCCTTCGCGCGTTCGCTCGGCATGGGCGCCCGCTCCGCCGCCCGCGCATTGCTGGTCAATCTGGTGCTCGCACCGCTTTACATCGTCTTGCTCGTCACAGGGGTTGGCACCGCACTCGCATTCTTCCTCGTCAATAGCTGGCTGCTGGGTCGTGATCTGGGCGAGATGGTCGCGGTGCGGCATTTGCCTGCCGCCGACCTCACCCGCTGGCGGTCGGCGACGCGGTTGTCGCGCTTCACCCTGGGCGCCGCGGGGACCGCATTGTTTTTCGTGCCGTTCGTCAATTTCGTCGCGCCGATCCTGGGTGCTGCGATGGCGACGCACCTGTTCCACCGAAGGACGATCCAGTGAAGATTATCGCATCTGCCGCCCTGCTGATCCTGCTCGCGGGCTGCGGCGGCACCGCCGCGCCACCCCCGGTTGTCCGCGCCGCGCCAATCCCCGTGCCTCAGCCGGGCATGGCGGCGCTCACAACGGTGATGGGAGCGAGTGCCAACGCGTTGATCGCGCAGTTCGGCCGTCCGCAGCTTGACATGACCGAGGGCAGCGCACGCAAACTTCAGTTCGGTGGGCCGATCTGCGTGCTCGACGCCTATCTCTACCCGCCCAAATCGGGCCGCGGCGACGCCACCGTCACCTTCGCCGAAACCCGCCAGCGCGACGGCAAGCCAATCGATCAGTCGAGCTGTGCAGCGGCCCTCAAAGCGAGCCGGGGAAAGTAAGCCGCGCCCGCGCCCATTGGGCCGCCTCCACCACCACCGGGTCGGGATCGCCGAGCAATGCCTCAACTGCAGGCAACAACGTTCGATCCCCGCTATTCCCGGCGGCGATCAGACAGTTGCGCATCATCCGGTCGCGCCCGATCCGCTTGATTGGGGATCCGGAGAAGACCTGCCGGAACCCGGCATCGTCGAGCACTAGCAGGTCCCCCAGTTCCGGCGCGGTCAGCTCGGCGCGCGGCGCGAACGATAGGTTCGCTGCTGCCGCGGCCGCGAACTTGTTCCACGGACACACCGCGAGGCAGTCGTCGCAACCATAGATGCGGTTGCCAATCCCTTCGCGGAACTCCTCGGGGATCGGCCCCTTTAGCTCGATCGTCAGGTAGGAGATGCAGCGCCGCGCATCGAGCTGATAGGGCGCGGGAAAGGCATCGGTCGGACAAGCCGTCTGACACGCATCGCACGAGCCGCAGCCGCCGCGCTCGCGCGCGCTCGGCTCAAGCTCCAGCGTCGTGTAGATCGCGCCGAGGAACAGCCAACTGCCATGATCGCGGCTCACCAGATTGGTGTGCTTCCCCTGCCATCCCAGCCCCGCCGCCTCTGCCAGCGGCTTCTCCATCACCGGCGCGGTATCGACGAACACTTTGAGGTCGCATCCCGCATTCTCTGCGAGCCAGCGCCCCAGCGCCTTGAGCGCCTTCTTCATCACATCGTGATAATCCGCGCCCTGCGCGTAGATCGAGATGCGCCCGCGGTCGCCTTCTCCGGCAAGCGCAAGCGGATCGCCGACGGGCGCATAGCTCATGCCGAGCGAAATGACGCTGCGCACCTCCGGCCACAGCCCTGCGGGACTCTCACGGTGATGCGCGCGCTCCGCCATCCAGATCATGTCGCCGTGCCGCCCGTCGGCGAGCCATTCGTGCAGCCGCTTGCCTGCCAGCGGTGCGGCATCGGCGCGTGCGATTCCGCATGCCGCGAAGCCCAGCTCCGCCGCCTTTTCGCGGATCGCCGCCTCCAGTGACTTGCCTCCGTGCATCACCGCCCGCTACCACGAGATGAGAACCAAGGGGATTCCTGTTGAGTATTGAACTGGCGGTCAGCGCTACCGGGCTGGTGAAGCGCTTCGGCAACCGCCGGGTGGTGGACGGCGTTGATATCGCCGTACCAAAGGGCATGATCTATGGCGTGCTCGGTCCCAATGGTGCGGGCAAGACGACAACGCTGCGCATGCTGCTCGGCATTATCGAGCCCGATGAGGGCGAACGCAGGTTGCTTGGCAGTGAACGCCCGCGCGAAGTGAGCGACCATGTCGGCTACCTCCCCGAAGAGCGCGGTCTCTATCCCGGCATGAAGACGACGCAAGCGATCGCGTTTATGGGCGCGCTGCGTGGTCTGGACTGGCGGACGGGCCGGAATCGTGCGGCGCAATTGATGGAAGCCGCTGGCCTTGGTCACGCCACCGACCAGAAGATCCGCAAGCTCTCCAAAGGCATGGCCCAGCTCGTCCAGCTGCTCGGCTCGGTCGTCCACCAGCCCGACCTGCTTGTTCTCGACGAGCCGTTTTCGGGTCTCGACCCGGTCAATCAGGAGCGGCTCGAAAAGCTCATCCTCGCCGAACGCGACCGCGGCGCGACCGTGCTCTTCTCTACCCATGTCATGGCCCATGCCGAGCGGCTGTGTGACCGGCTCGCAATCATCGCCGGCGGCAAGGTGCGTTTCGAAGGCACCGTCGCCGATGCGCGTTCCACCCTGCCGTTCAAGGCGCATTATGTCCCACACCATCCCAATGACGGCATCCGCGCCCTGCTTCCTCCCGACGCCGCGCCCGAAGGCGACGGCTGGCGCTTCACCTTGCCCGACGAGGGGATCGAAGCGACGCTCGTGAAACTGATCGACGCCGGCTACGGCATTTCGGGTCTTTCGATCGAGCGCCCCAGCCTGCACGACGTGTTTGTCCGGATCGTCGGCGCGAAGGCGCTCGCCGAATCCGAAGCCGCGCAAGCGGAGGTGCAGTCATGAGCAATCTCGTCCGCCTGATCCGCCAGACCATGACCATCGCTCGCCGCGATTTCGTCGCGACGGTGTTCACCCCTACCTTTTTGCTCTTCCTGTTCGCGCCGTTGATGATGGTCGGATTCGGTGCCGTAGGCGGTGGCGCGGCGATGTCGATCACCAAGAGCGGCGATGACAAGGCGCGCATCGTCCTTCTTGCCGATGGCGATCAGGCGCGCATCGCGATCGCTCAGGACCGCCAGCTTCGCCAGATGTTCCGCCCGATCGAGCAGCCGGCCCGGCTGATCGTCGAGCGTCCGGTCGCCAATCCCGAGGCGCAGGCCCGCGCGATGTTCGAGCGCAAGGAAAGCGATACCTATGCCGTGATGTACGGACCGCTCGACAAGCCGCTGATACTTCACAGCGGGAATGGCGGGAGGGAAGCAGGCTATCTCGCTTCGCTCGCCGATCATGTGCTGCGCGCCCAGCGCGCGGGCACCTCGGCACCACTTAGCGAGCCGACCAAGATCGTCGTCATTCGCGCGGGTGCCACCGCAGGCGGACATGGCCAGGCCGCCTTCTTCGCGGTCACAGCGCTGTTCATGATCAGCTTGCTGCTCGCCGGACAAGTCGTCGGCACCATGGCGGAAGAACGCTCGAACAAGGTGATCGAGGTGCTCGCCGCGGCGGTCCCGCTCGAAAGCGTGTTCTTCGGCAAGCTCGTCGGCATGTTCGGGGTTGCGCTGCTGTTCCTCGGATTCTGGGGGACCATCGTCATCAATGTCGGCTCACTGCTTCCCGGCAAGTTCGTCACCGCGTTCATCGATGTCGGCCCGGCCGTCGGACTGCCGATATTCGGCCTGTTGTTCGTCGCCTATTTCATAACCTCATATATGCTGCTCGGCGCAGTATTCCTGGGGCTGGGCGCACAGGCATCTACCCAGCGCGAGCTGCAGATGATGTCGCTCCCGATCACGATCTTCCAGGTCGCGATGTGGGGCATGGCGTCCGCTACCGCGCTCGATCCGGACAGCTGGCTGGCTACCGCAGCGGCAGCCTTCCCGTTCAGTTCACCCTTCGCCATGGTCGCGCGCGCTGCCAATTCCCCCGAACTCTGGCCGCACCTGCTCGCGCTCGCGTGGCAGGCTTTGTGGGTCGTGATCACCGTCACGGTCGCCGCCCGTCTCTTCCGTCGGGGTGTGCTTCAGTCGGGAAGCCCCGGCCTGCGGTTGCGTAAGAAAGCAGCGACCTGACGCCTCGCCGCACCACTATTGACAATCCTGTAAGCTAAGCCACTCTCCCGGACAAACATCAGTCCGGGAGAGTATAGTCATGGCAACCCTCGCGACCGAAGCCGCGCCCGCGCTCGATCCGCTCGACGTGACCCGGCCGGAGCTATACCGCGACGACCTGTGGCACGAGCCCTTTCGCCGCCTGCGCGCCGAAGCGCCAGTCTATAAGTGCGAGGACAGCGCGTTCGGCCCCTATTGGTCGCTCTCGACCTATAAGCCGATCGTCGAAGTTGAATCGCTGCCCGACATCTACTCGAGCCACGCGGGCGGAATCACCGTCGCTGATCTGATGCCCGAGGACATCAAGATGCCGATGTTCATCGCGATGGACCGCCCCAAGCACACCGGCCAGCGCCGCACCGTCGCGCCTGCATTCACACCCAGCGAGATGGTGCGAATGACCGGCGACATTCGCGCGCGCACCGCCGAGCTTCTCGACTCGCTTCCCGTTGGCAAGACGTTCGACTGGGTCGATACGGTCTCGATCGAGCTCACGACGCAGATGCTCGCTTTGCTGTTCGACTTCCCCTGGGAAGAGCGCCGCAAGCTCACCTACTGGTCCGACTGGGCTGGCGACATCGAGATCGCCAAGGACCCTGTCCGCAAAGAGGAACGCCGCAACATCCTGTTCCAGTGCGCCTCTGAATTCGGTGCGCTATGGAACTCGAAGCTCGGCAAGGATCCGACCCCCGACCTCATCTCGATGATGATCCATTCGGACGCGATGGCGGAGATGGACCAGATGGAGTTCCTCGGGAACCTCATCTTGCTCATCGTCGGCGGCAACGACACCACGCGCAATTCGATGAGTGCCTATGCCTGGGCGCTCGAACAATTCCCCGAAGAGCGCGCGAAGCTCGAAGCCAATCCCGAGCTGATCGCCAACACCACGCAGGAGATCATCCGCTGGCAGACCCCGCTCGCGCATATGCGCCGCACGGCGACGCAAGACGCGGAGCTGATGGGGCAGAAAATCAGCGAGGGAGACAAGCTCGTCCTCTGGTATCTCTCCGCCAACCGCGACGAAAGCGTGTTCGAGCGGCCCGACGACATTATTGTCGATCGTGCCAACGCCCGCCGCCATCTGGCGTTCGGCCACGGCATCCACCGCTGCGTCGGCGCGCGGCTGGCCGAGTTGCAGATCGGCGTGCTCATGGAGGAAATGGCCAAGCGCCGGCTGCGCCCGAACGTCATCGCCGAGCCCGAGCGCGTCTCGGCCTGTTTTGTTCATGGCTACAAGGCGATGCCGGTGGAGCTCAGCCGCTACTGAGACTCCAGCATATGGTCGGCCACGCTGTAGCTGTGGCTGGCCTGATAGGCGTTCCGGCCGCGATTCATATGCGTCAGGTTGAACCGCCGGATCGCACGCAACGCGCGTGGCGAAGCCATGAATTCGCGGATCGATGCGGCGCCACGGACCTTGATCCCGAACATGTCGGCGCCGCGCGGGAAGAACCAGCCGATATCGGCCGGCGTCGCGACGCAAGTATCGAGAAAGTCGGTGTCGAGCTGGTCCTGCACGGGTGAACCGTCCGTCGTGAAATCCGACAGGTGCAGGATGAAACGGGACCGTATGCCGTCCCCGTCCGCATAGAGGGTGAACAGCTCCATCCAGCTTGCGTTGACCCGTACCAGCGGCTTGTCCGAGGTCGAGGGCAGGCATGACACCGACCAATAGTCGCGCTCCGTCTGGCGCGGCACCGGGATGCACGTCCGGCCATAGCGGCCGAGGATTTCCAGCACGTCCTCGGCTTGCGGCCTGCGTGACAATTTCTCGAAGCGCACGGCGTATTTGAAGCGGTGCTCCAGATTCTCCGAACGCTCGCCGGAATCGCACAGATCGATCTCGCCATCCAGCCAGGCGCGCTGCGCGTCAAAGCCCACGAACCGGCGCAAGCCCTTGAGGTCATGGTCGGCTTTCATGTTGCTCATGCCTGTCTTTCCAGGTCGGTTGCGCATCAATTCGACCCCATTCCATTGACAGGCTGGACCCAGTTCGACCCGAATCAACTCTTCGCCAGATTTGCACCGGACGTAACCTTTTCCCATGTTCCTGCGTAGCTTCTCTGAAGTCTCGAAAAGGACGTCGCCATGTCTGTCACCCGCCGTCACTTCATCGCTGTCGCGAGCCTCGGGGGAATCGCGATCACGATCGGCTGCTCCTCACCCGAATCACACGCGGCGCAGCGGTTCGAATTCAGCCTGACCGATGCGGAATGGCGCAAGCGCTTGAGCCCCGCGCAGTACCGGGTGCTGCGGCAGGCAGCGACCGAGCGGCCCTATTCCAGCCCGCTCGACAAGGAAAAGCGCGAGGGCGTGTTCGCCTGCGCCGGTTGCGCGCTCCCGCTCTTCAACTCGCGGACCAAGTATAATAGCGGCACCGGCTGGCCGAGCTTCTACGCGCCGATCAGGGACGCTATCCGCACCCGGACCGACTACGCGATCGGCATCCCGCGCACCGAAGTGATCTGCCGCCGCTGCGGCGGACATCTGGGTCATGTGTTCGACGACGGCCCGCGCCCGACCGGCAAGCGCTATTGCATGAACGGACTGGCGATGACCTTCACGCCCGCCTGATGCCGGCGTGCGTCGCTAGCGGACCACGAACGTCACCGCCAGGATCACGCGCCATTCGACGACCTTGTTGTCGCGGACCACGCCCTTGGTGTCCTTGACCCAGACGCTTTCGATGTTCGCAACGGTCTCGCCGCATTTAGCGACACCGTCGCGGATCGCGTGCTCGATGCTCTCGGTTGAGCTCGAAATGACCTCAATGACTTTTGCAACCGCCATGGTCTGCTCCTGTCTACGATCGCCTTCCCGCCCGAGCAGAATAGCTCAGGCCTCGGCCGATGACAAAGACGGGTAGCCGGCGTGCCTTACTTCTGGAGCGAGGTGGTGATCCCGAACTTCTCGAGATCGACCGACGCGATGGTCACGCCGCCGAACAGGTCGTCGTCGCGCTCCAGCTTCGGCGTCTTGCCGGTGTAGATGAAGCCGTTGACCGGATAGGTCGAAGTGCCGAGGCCGCCGTTCGACGCGAACCACACCTTGACGCGGCTCCAGTCGCCCTGCTCGGACACGTCGATCGCGACCACATTCTTCTCGATGCCGCCGCGACGCGACCAGTTGGCGTGGGTCAGCAGCACTTCGCGGTCGCTGATCACCTTCGACACCATCGCGACATGGCCAAGGCGCATGCGCTGGGTCGAGGCGAAGGACATGACCGAACCGACCACCGGCTCGTCGCCACGCGCGTAACGGCCCTCGGCCTGCGCCCACCAGGTGTGGGCGTTGCCGAAGATCTGAACGCCGGAGATCATGCGAGCATAGGGGGCGCACTGCCAGAACTGCGCGTTCGCGGGAGCGATCGTCGCCAGGCAAAGCGCTGCCATCAGCGCGAATCGCGCTGCGATAACCTTGGCTGTCATGCTGGCCCCCTTCGACCCCGAATCTCGTTGAAGGGTTGGTGGCAGATCGGTTCCGGCCAGCCTAGCCCGCCGCGCCGCTTATCCGACGAGTCGTTTCGTCGCGGCGATGACTGACATTCTGTTCAGCTTCGACGCTAGGATACTGCCTTGAATCCCAGCCATCAGGCCGACCGTTACGCTGCCGACATCCAGTTGTTGCCCGAATGTCGCGCCCCGAATCCGTTTCAATCCTGGCCGTTCGGTTCGTCGCAACCTGTGTTGCAACGCGGAACCCTCTGTGATTCCTTATCTGAACGGCGGACGACGCGGGGTTAAGGCTGGTGTTAACCATCTTCAGGCATCCTCCGCTGTGAAGGAGTAAAGTGGGTGGGAGTGAAGGAGAATGAGCGCACGTAGCAAGCCGGCCGAAGGCGCGATGACGCTGGCCGAAATGAAGGAGTTCGCGGGCTTTGCCGCAGCGACGCAGCGTTATATTCGCCGCGCGCTCGACATCGGTCTCGATCGCACCGATGCGATGGAGCGCTGGTCTCGTGACGTGGTCGAAGCCGCCAGCATTCGTGCCCAGGCGCATATGTACGACCGCCTCCCCGAAATCCGAGCGCTGATCCCCGACGACAGCGGGCTCGATGCGATGGAGCCGTTCATGGCCCCGCTCATCACCGTTTCCGCTTTCGACCTGAGTCAGGGGCGGCTCACCAGCTTCTCCTCCTATCGCTTCCTCTATGAGCGGCTGGTCGGCGCCGAGGTGCGGCCATGGCTGCCCGCCGCCTTCTGCGCGGCGGCGGCGCTTCCGCATCTCCATCCGGACCTGCGGCGCAAGCTGCTCCAGTCGATCAGCGAAGCCGCGGCTACCGCGTCGGGCTGGTCGAACCGCCAGCCCGCCTTCTTCCCGCAATGGGTGGAAAAGGTCGGCACGGAGCCAATGCCGGGCTGAGACCTTCTGGGCGGGTCGGTCCTAACGGCAGACCCGCCACATCCGCTTCGCCTGATCCAGGTGGAAGTGGTCGCGGTGCGCCGCATTATAGTCGGGGCTCAGAACCGTCGAAAATGCCCCGCACGCGCCGTCGCGCACGTCACGCAGGAAGCGCGCCTTCGACCCCTTGGCCTCCCAATCGCCCACCAGCGTAATCCGCGTCCCGTCGGCCAGCCGGAACCCCGCGATGTCCACTGCATCAGCGGTCGAATGTTCGCTCCAGCTCGCCCCTTCGCGATTATACATCCTCCGGCAATTATAGCTGCCGAAATGCTCGATCTCGGCGACCTTCTGACCGAAATGGCGCTGCGCTGCGGGCTGGACCACTTCCCATTCCCACACGGTCAGCGCCGCGGCGACGGGACAGGACATGCCAAGATCCGACGGCGCAAGCCCAATCCGCCGCGGACCGCCTGTCCTGAACCGAACCGCGTCCTCATATCCGCACTTACCATTCGCCTCGCTGAGCGGCGCCAGCGCCGTATAGCGCACGCCCGCCTTGTCGAGCACCTTGCGGCATCCCGCAAAATCATCGGTCAGCGCCGCCAGCTTGCGCCCGGTGAACAGACCCACCGGCTGGCGCAGGTCGAGATCGGTCCAGGGCAAATCCTCCGGCCGGCCGCGCACCATCGCATAGAAAAGCAGCAGCAAGGTCAGTGCCACCGCCGCCAGCACGATCGCTGCGGTCGCGTTGCGCAGCAGCTTCACGCCCGGAATACCGACTTCACCGGCTGCGACGTCACGGGATAGCCCAGCCCCTCGGGGATGCAGAGCAACTCCTCGCCATCGCGTGTCTCGACCCAGGGCGTGATCGCCTCGATCCGGTGCGCGCGTGCGTCCGCGACTGCCTCGGCGAAGTTTGCGAATTGCGCCAGCCGCTCGAGGTTGCGCCGCGTCGGATAGATGATTCGCGCCTCACCCCGATCTGCCATGTCGAGCACGTCCCGAGCAGTCGCCCAGAACATCCGGACATTCTCATTGCCATCCACAACCGCCGCATCGCCGGCCCCTTCGGGCAGCCGCGCCAAATAGAAGCGTGTGTCGAACACCTTGTGCGATACGTCGCCCGGCGGCAGCCACCGCGCGAAGGGGACCAGCATATCGAGGTCGAGGTCGAGCCCCATCAGCACCTCACCCACCGGCGTTCCACCATAGAGATCCGCACGCGCCGCCTCGCTGTCAGCAAGGCCGGACACCCCGATCGCAAGCCCGGCTTCCTCGATCGTTTCGCGAATCGCCGCAATGCGCGCAGCCACATCGTCGGGGTCCCCGCGGTGCAGCGCCGCCAGCGCATGATCGCCCGGATCGACCCGCCCGCCCGGAAACACCAGCGCCCCGCCGGCAAAGCGCATCGCCGCTGACCTCTCTACGATCAGCAACTCGGGCGCGTCTTCGTCACGCTCGCGCATCACGATCAGCGTCGCGGCTGGGATCGGCTGAGGAGGAGAAACCGTCATAGTCGGCGGGTTTACGGACCGGTGCCACGAATGGGAAGGCGGTCTAGAGCAGCCGTTGCTGCACCGCGCCTACCTCCTTCGGTGCGCTGCGAAACGCCGCGTTGGGATCGACCAGCGGGATGTCGGGCCGCCGCCCGCAGAACAGCTCGTCTACCGTCAGGATCTGCATCCGTGCATAGCTGCGCCCGGTCGCCTCGGAGTGGAAGCGGCCCACAGCCGCCGCCTCCCGCAGCATCGGCGCGGAGGGTGACGATCGGCTGACGATCACTCCGATCGGCGCCTTCTCCCGCTCCATCACCGAATGAAGATCGCGCACCACCTTCACGCCGACATGTTCGCCGCCCTTCACCGACACCAGCGCCTTCGCCGTCCGCTGCCGCTCGGGCTTGAAGTAGATGATGCCGTCGATTCCGCCGTCCGGCCCCTTCTTGCGTCCCGCAAAGGGCACCGCATCGATCATCGACACCGCCCACCACTGGAACTGATAGGGGTCGCGCCGCGCCAGATCCTCGGCCGAAGCGCGGTCGCGCGGTGTTCCCTCGACATTCAGCGCAATCCCAGGAAACGCCGCCTTCATCCGCCGCTCGATCAGGCTGATCGCGAGGTGAGTCACATCAATCCCCGCCCAGCGCCGACCCAGCTTCTGCGCGGCATGCACCGCCGTTCCGCAGCCGCAGAACGGGTCGAGCACCAGATCGCCTTCGTTCGACGAGGCGGCAATGATCCGCTCGAGCAGCGCGATCGGCTTCTGCGTGGGATAGCCCAGCCGCTCCTGCGCCTGTGAGTTGATCGCGGGGATATCGGCCCACAGTGCCTGCACCGGGACCCCGCGCGCCTCATCCAGATAACGTTTCAGCCTTATGCCGCCGCCATTCCGCGTGAAGTGCAATCGCCCCTCCAGATCGAGGCGCTCCATCGTCTCGAACGGCATCCGCCAAAAGGAATGCACGCCCTTGTACTCATAGTGATAACCACCACCCGACAGCCCCTTGGCGGTCAGATTGTCGTCCATCCAAAGCCGGCCGTCAGGATCGCGGTTGCGGAAGCGTGCCTCATAATCGCGGTCATAGGGCGCGAATTGCGGGTTCCACACGGGCTTCGCGCCCTTCGAATAGAAGAGGATGATGTCGCTGTTGCGGCCATAACGCCCGCCATCGCTGTGCGCCGAGGTGCGCTTCCACGTAATCTCGTTGCGGAACCGGTCGGCACCGAACACCCCGTCGGCGAGCAGCTTGAGGTAGTGGCTCGCAGTCGGATCGCAGTGAAGATAGAGGCTGCCCGTCGGCTTAAGCACGCGGTGCAGCTCGATCAGCCGGATCGCCATCATCGCGAGATAGGCCATCATGTCATTCTCGCCGAGGAATCCGCGCATCGCGTTGAGCAGGTCGAACGCGCGGGTACAGCCGCTCTGCATCGCCTGATCGAAGGCGTCCTCGGCGCTGTCGTTCCAGTGCCAGCTATCCTCGAATGCCTCGACCTGAGCATCCGCCTCGGCTCCCGTCGGGGATCGGAACAGGATGTTGTAGTTGGCGTTCGAGTTGAACGGCGGATCGAGGTAGATCAGGTCGACGCTGTCGTCCGCGAAATGCCCGCGCAGCACATTCAGATTGTCACCATAGAACAAATGATTCGCGAGCCGCATCTGACGCTCCCACCGCGTGGCGCTGCGGTGGAACGCTAGACGATCATTTCGGGAACGTGGGTGGATCTGCATCCGTTCCGGAGCCATTGGCGAACGACATGGCTCTACCGCCCGGTTGCGCAGTTCCGCAGGCGTCGACTGATCGATTTTGGCATCGCTCAGCGCGCGCTCAATCGCCAGTCACAAAAAAGCATCATGATATGAATTGGTTACAAACCAAAGCGCATACTCCACCCCAGACCCGTCTCACTCGAAACAACCGGAACCATCGGCTCGATCTGGGCCACGGCACTGGCCAAAGAGGAGGACGAGTTCCGGCATTGCCGCTAGAGCTGGGGGATGTCGCGGCTGATCTTGTTCAACAAACCCTATGGCGTGCTCTGCCAGTTTACCGACGCGCGCAATCCGACGCCGCGCCCGACCCTGTCGGACTTCATCGAGATGCCGGGCGTCTATCCCGCCGGCCGCCTCGATCTCGACAGCGAGGGGTTGCTGCTCCTCACCGATGATGGACGGTTGCAGGCGCGGATCGCGGACCCGCGGTTCAAGACCCCCAAAACCTATCTCGTGCAGGTCGAGGGCGATCCGGACGAGATCGCATTGGAAGCGCTGCGCCGCGGAGTCCGTCTCAAGGATGGCATGACCCTGGCCGCCGAGGTCGAGCGGATCGATCCGCCGCAACTCTGGCCGCGCGATCCGCCCGTGCGCTTCCGCAAGACCGTGCCCGATTGCTGGCTGCGCCTGACGATCCGCGAAGGGCGGAACCGCCAGGTGCGTCGGATGACCGCAACGGTCGGTCATCCGACGCTGCGCCTGATACGCTGGCGCATTGGCGATTGGACGCTCGACGGTCTGGCGCCCGGCAGCTGGCGGGAAACCACCAGCTGAACGGGCGCCGTTCCGCACATCAGAACCAGGCGCGCACCCCGATCACGAGGTTGGTCGACGATGCGTCGCTCCCGCCAGCGCGGGCATAGTCGGCAGTGCGGCCGAACTTCGTTTCATGGACGACGCCCACATAGGGGGCGAACTCGCGCGCGATCTCATAACGCAGGCGCAGACCGAATTCGGCGCCCGTCAGCCCCGATCCGATGCCGAGTTCAGGCATATCCTGCGCCGACAGGTCGAACTCGACCTTGGGCTGAAGGATCAGGCGCTGCGTCAGCCGCTGGTCATATTCGCCTGCGACACTGGCCGTCACCTCACCCTTGTTCGACAGATAGAGGTATCCGCTGACTTCGAACCAATAGGGCGCCAGCCCCTCGACCCCGATCACGGCATGGGTACGATCGGGACCGGCACCGACGTCCTGACGGATACCGGCCTGAAGGTTGAAATAGGGATCGATCGCGCGGCTGTAGAGCGCGGTCAGTTCAGCGCCTTCCATCGCCTCGCCGAATTCGCCTTCGCCTTCAGCCTTGAAGACGAAGCGGTTGATGTCGCCGCCATACCAGACGCTGCCCTCAAACTTATAGCCTTCATGGCCCTTGGCGATCTTGACCTCGGCAAGGTCGAGCATGACCTGGTTAAAGGTACCGCCACCATGCTCGCGGCGAAGCATGTCGCGTGCAGGCTGCATGTCGTCCTTGCCCCACACGCGATCGGCATAGTTCGCTGACACAGGGCGCGGCGCGGGCGCATCACCGGCGGGCAGGCTGGTTCCGACTGCTGTATCGTCGACCGCGCTGGTTTTGGGCGTGCAATGCCCCATCTTCGCATGTTCAGGGGAGCAGTCCGGGTCGGTCACCGCGGGCGGTGCCTCGGACTTGGCCTCGGGCATCGTGCAATGGCCCATTTTGGCATGCTCGGGTGTGCAGCTGCTCTGCGCCGGGGCCGCAGGCGCCGGTTCCGGCATCTTGCAATGCCCCATTGCGGCATGTTCCGGGGTACAGCCTGAGGCGGCAGGTGCGGGCTTCGGGACCGGCTGGGCGCCGTGCCCGTCATGCGCCTGCGCCAGAACGGGTGCCGCGGCAACGAGCGCGCCGAGCGTTACACCGATGGAAAGAAGCCGGTTCATGCGGCGTCCTCCCGCGGACGCACCGTCACGACCTGCATCATCCCGCCGTGCATGTGATAGAGCATGTGGCAGTGGAACGCCCAGTCGCCCACCGCATCGGCGGTGAAGTCGAAGGTTGCGGTCCCTCCCGGCTGGACGTTCACCGTATGCTTGCGTGGCGCAAAATCGCCATGCCCGGTGACCAGTTCGAAGAAATGGCCGTGGAGATGGATCGGGTGGCCCATCATCGTGTCGTTGACGAGCGTCACGCGCACGCGCTCCCCCTCCAGGAATGGGATCGGCGCCTTGACCTCCGACAGCTTTTCGCCGTCGAACGCCCACATATAGCGTTCCATATTGCCGGTCAGGTGGATGCGCATCGCCCGTTCGGGCGCGCGAATGTCGGGGTTGCGCTCGACCGCGACGAGATCGCGATAGGTCAGCACGCGATGGCCGACATCGGCCAGCCCCTGCCCCGGTTCGCCCATCCGGTCGACCGGCATCGGCGAGATCGACTGGACCGTCGGGGTCTTCTTCACCCCCGGCGCGACCGAAAAATCGCGCATCCCGTGATCCATGGCAGGCGCCGGGCTCGCCGAGGCACCGGCTTCGGGCATCGTGCAATGGCCCATCGCCGCGTGCTCGGGCGTGCATCCGCCCGCTCCACCGCCGCCGTGATCCATCCCGCCCATGCCCATGTCCTTCATGGTGGCGAGCGGACGCTTGCGCAGCGGCGGCACCACCGCAGCCATGCCCGGGCGCGGCGCGAGCGTGGCGACGGCCATGCCGGAGCGGTCGACGCTCTCGGCGACCAGCGTATAGGCGCGGTCATCGATCGGCTCGACGATCGCGTCATAGGTTTCGGCGACCGCGATCTGGAATTCGTCCACCGCGACCGGGCGGACCGGAAGACCATCGGACTGGACGATGGTGATCTTGAGTCCTGGAATGCGGACGTTGAAGGTCGTCATCGCCGACGCATTGACGAAGCGCAGCCGCACCCGCTCACCGGGCCGGAACAGCGCGGTCCAATTGTCCTGCGGTCCATGTCCGTTGATCAGGAAGCTGTAGGTCGAGCCCGTCACATCACCGACATCGGTGGGGTCCATCCGCATCCGGCCCCATTCCATGCGATCCTTGATCGACATCGGCTCGCCATCGGTCGCGGTCAGCTTTTGCTGGTTGAAGTAACCGCCCATCTGCTTGAGCTTCTGGAAGATCTTGTGCGGATGCATGAAGCTATAGTCGGACAGCACGATCACATGCTCGCGATCCGACACGATCGGGTCGGTGCCCTCGGGATCGATCACGATCGGGCCATAATGCCCCATCTGCTCCTGCAGCCCCGAATGGCTGTGGTACCAATAGGTGCCCGACTGGACGATCGGGAATTCATAGGTGAAGGTCGAACGCGGCTTGATGCCGGGAAAGCTGACGCCGGGCACACCGTCCATGTGGAACGGCAGGATCAGCCCGTGCCAGTGGATCGAGCTGTCCTCGTCCAGCGCATTCTCGACGTGCAGCCGGACCTTCTGCCCCTCGCGCAGGCGCACCAGCGGCCCCGGCACGGTGCCGTTGATCCCGATCGCGTGCCCCTGTCTGCCGTCGATCGTCACCATCTGGTGCGCGATCTTCAGCCGGATGTCCTCACCCGACACGACCGGAAGGTCGCGAACGAGGCCCGGCGAATTGGTCTGCGCCCAGGCGGGCATCCACGAAGAAAGCGCGAGCGCACCGCCGCCCATCCCTGCGCCGCGCAGCAATTGCCGCCGGTCCATTGTCGAATTCATGAGATTGTCGAAGCTCCGTTGATTACCCGGTTCTACGCAGGGTCGTCCAAAACCCCTCAAACCGAAACGCCGAAAAGCCGTCAAAAACCGCCGATATTCCCGCTGAGACTCAGCGCTCGGCGAGATGCCGTCGCGCACGATAGAGCCGCGTCTCCACCGACTTTTCGCTGATGCCAAGCATCTCAGCAACCTGCGCCTGCGGCAGCCCTTCGACCGTTCGCAGCACCAGCACTTCGCGCAGTTTCGCCGGCATCCCCGCGATCTGCCTGCGCACATCGTCCAGCTCGGCGCGATCGGAAACCTGCTGATCGACCGACACCTGATCCGCAGCGACGTCCGGCGCGTCTCCCAGCGGCAGGACGCTGCGCAGCACCGCGCGTACCCGCTCCTTGCGCCGCCAGTCGCGCGCTTTGTTGATCGCGATGCGCGCCAGCCACGTTCGCATGGGGCGATCACGGTCATAGCGTTTGAGCGCAGCATGCGCCGAAACGAACGCTTCCTGCACCAGATCGAGCGCGTCGTCGGGGTTGCCGACCAGACGCGCGGTCAAGCCGTAGAGGAACTGCTTGTGGCGGCCCACGATCAGGGCAAACGCCCGCTGATCGCCCGCGATGGAACGCGCCGCCAATTCGCCGTCGCTTTCCGCCGCCGGAAGGGTCACTGCTGTTCTTCGACCAGCGCCTTGGTCACCGCCTCGTCGAAAATCCGGGCCTGATCCTCGCGAAGCAGCGCGCGCATCGCAAGCACATGCGCCAGCGTCGCCTTCTGAAGTTCACCCATCGTCACATGCGTTGCATCGATCGCGGCTTCGACCGCGGGACCATTGCGATGCTCGGCCTGAATCGCCTCGGCAAGCCGCCGGTTGTGCGCGCGCATCGTCGCCTCCAGCGCGCGCCGGCGCACGGCAAAACTGCTCTCAAGCGCTTCCAGTTTGCGCTTCTGGTCCGCGTCGAGGTTGAGCCGGTCATGCAGCACCGCATGAATATCGACGCGCGTCTGTTGCTTCACCGGCGCAAGTGCCCGGCCAGCGAACACGCCAAGAAGTGCTGCCGCAAAGGCGATCAGCGCGACGATCAAATTTCGCCGCATCAACGCTCGCCCGAGCCGAGCAGCAACGACGAAGGCGCCAGCGGGCCCGGATCGGCGAACGTCACCGGGGTCGAAGCGACAGCCTGCCTCGACGGCACCGTCGCGCCCATCGCCCCGATCATCAGCGCGCCGACGGCAAGGCCTGCCGTCATGCGCCGGCCAGCCGCGTCCGCACGCCGCGTAACGATGGTCGCAAGCACGCGATCCTCGATCCCGTCGAGTGCCGGGTGATCGGGAAGCTGGCCCAGCGCCTGCAATTTGTCGTCGAGTTCGGCAACCATCTCATCGTCTCCGTCGGCCACAATTACGCAGCGCCGTGTCATTCCCCTCGAAATTTCGGGGGGTTGGCCGATTTGCCGCGTATCCAAGGCGAAGCCCAAGGAGTAATATATGCACATTCTCTCGAAAATCGCATTGTCGCTTGCAGCTGTCTTCTCGCTCGCCGCCCCGACCGTCGCCGCCGCCCATCCCAAACTGCTTTCGGCAACCCCCGCGGCGAATGCGCCTGCGAAGGCCGTGTCGCGGATTGTGCTCAAGTTCAGCGAGCGGCTCACCCCCAAGCTCTCGGGCGCGACGCTGACGATGACCGGGATGCCGGGCATGGCCAACCATCCCGACATGAAAATGACTGGCGTGAGCGCCGCAGTCGGCAGCGACGGCACCACGATCGTCCTGACCTCGGCGAGGCCGCTTCCTGCCGGTACCTACCGCGTCAACTGGCACGTGGTGGGTGCGGACACGCACCGGATCACGGGCACGCACAGCTTCTCCGTGAAGTGACATGATCGCATTGGCAGCAGGGGAAGGTACGGCGGTCGCGCTGCGCTTTCTCGTCTACCTTGACCTGCTGCTGGTCGCGGGATTGCTGCTCTGCGCGCGGCGGACCGTACCGGACGAAATGCCCGCCCGGTGGATCGCGGGTCTCGCTGCCACCGGAGCGGTCTTCGCGATCGCGCAGCTCCTGACGACCGCGCTCGCGATGACCGGGGGCGATGTCTCGGTGCTGGATGCGGAGATGCTGCGATTCATCGCTCTCGAGACGCCCGCAGGTTTGTCGGGCATTGCGCGCTTCGCACTGCTCGCAATGCTGGCAATTGCCGCGATCTGCACCCCGGCGGCGCGCGCGCTCCAGCTGCCGCTGGCGCTGGCGGCATTGGCGACGCTGGCCTGGACCGGACATGCCGGCGCCAGCGAAGGCGGCACCGGCACGATCCATCGCACATCGGACGTCCTTCACCTGATCGCCGCTGCGGCATGGCTGGGAACGCTGGCGCTTCTGCTGCGCGCGCTCATCGGCTCGAACATCCCAACGGAGGGTCTGGTTGCCGCACTTCACCGGTTCGCCTCGATCGGAACGCTGATCGTCGGAACCTTGATCGTCACCGGCATCGTCAACCTCTGGGCCATCACCGGACTTGCGTCGCTGCCGGAACTCGCGGCCAGCCCCTATGGCCGCGCGCTCGGCCTGAAGCTGGCGCTCTTCGCGGCGATGCTGGGCTTTGCCGCATTCAATCGCTGGCGCCTCGTGCCGCGACTGGAATCGGCGCCGCCATCTCCAGCAAAGGCGTTGCGGGCCAGCGTGGCGCTCGAAACCACACTGGCGATCGGCGTCATCGTGGCAGTCGCGCTGTTAGGAACCCTTGCGCCCGGCGCGTGACAGGCTGAAAGTCTCAGCGCTAAGAAGCGGTGATGACACATCATTCTCGCCGCATCGCCTATCTCGCCTGCAACGGGACGGTGACCACCTCCCCGACACGACGCCATGATGCATTCGAACATGATCATTCGCTCCGCATCTTTGGCCCGGCCTTCGCCGATCGGGGCTATCGCCTCGAAGAGATTGCATGGGACGCGGATGTCGACTGGGAACAGTTCGACGCAGCGATCATCGGCACGACCTGGGACTATGCGGCGCAGCCGGACCGTTTCCTGGCGACATTGAAGGCAATCGCCGCGCGTATCCCGCTCGCCAACCCGCCCGAGCTGATCGAATGGAACCTCTCCAAACGCTATCTCCGCGATCTCCACGCGAAGGGGGTTCCCTCCATCCCGACCCTGTGGGTCGATCGTCTCGCCGACCTTGCGCCGGACGAAATCAATGCCGGCATCGGGACCGGTCAGATGGTGATCAAGCCCGTGGTCGGCGCAGGTGGGGTAGACCAGTTCAAGGGGGCGACGGAAACCATGCCGGCGCCCGATCATCCCCTCTGGCATCAAGGCGTGATGATCCAGCCCTTCATGGCCAGCATCGGCGAAGAAGGCGAACTCAGCCTCCTCTTCTTCGACGGGATCTTCAGCCATGCCGTGCGCAAGACCCCGGCGCGCGCCGACTATCGCGTTCAGTCGGTCTTTGACGGCAAGGAGCACGCATTCACCCCGAACGCGAGCGATCTGGCGAGCGCGCAAGCCGTGATCGACGCGCTCCCCGCTCCGGCACTCTACGCGCGGGTCGATCTGATACGGCGGCCCGATGGCGTACTTGCGGTCATGGAGTGCGAACTCATCGAACCCTATCTCTATCCGCAGTTCGACAGCAGCGAGGGCCGGAACCTTGCGGTGGCGGTCGAAGGCTGGCTCGAACGCATCGGCTGATCGCTCAATCCCGAGCGATATTGCGCACCAGCACCCCGCGGAACTGCAACGCCTGGAAGAACGTCTGGGGGCTGGCAAAACCCGCACGAGCGAGAATCTCGGCGAACCGCGCTGACCCGACCGGATGGAACAGCCGCTCCATGCGTTCGATCATCGACGATGCACCCTCGGCGTCGAGCCCGGCAAGCTGCGCCCAACGCGACAGCAATACCGGCATCGCCGCTTCATTGGCGGGCACGAACAATTCGGCGGTCACCAGCGGCGCGCCGGCTTTGAGCCGCTGCGCGATCACCGTAAAGAAATGCGCCTTCTCCCCGGTGTCGGGCAGGAAATGAGAGACCAGCAGACTGACTGCGCCGTCGAAACGATGATCGTCCGGCGGAAGATCGTCGATCGTACCGACAAGCCAGCTGACGCGACCCGCAGCATCGGCATCGAGCCGGCGTATCGCCTGATCGAGCATCGCCTCGGACGGATCGATCGCGGCAAAGCGCCAGCGCGGATTGAGGATGGCGAGACGCGCAAGCTCCGCCCCCGTCCCCGCGCCGACGACAAGCAGATTTGCTTCCGGCGGCAGCAACTCGGTCAGAATCGCTGCTGACACCTCCTGCAGCGCGACATAGCCCGGCACTCGCCTGACGATGTCGCCGTCATAGCTGCCGGCTTCGCGCCCCTTGAACTTATCCACTCGATGCCCCTGTCGTGCTCCGATGATGCCGGTGCGCCTTCTGTCAGGCCGCCACTTCAACCGGCGAATTATCGATCTTGTAACCCGCCTGCTCGATTGCGGCCTTGATGCGATCGATGTCGGCATTGGAATCGATCGCGACCGTCTTGGCCCTCAGATCGCCCTCGACCCCGGCCTGCGGATCGACGCTGTGCACTGCGGCGGTGATGGCCCTGACACAGGGTGAGCAGTTCATGCCGTGAACGGTCAGTTCAATCATTCTCATTCCTCCTTCCGGATATCGGAACGCGGAATGTCGGGTTTTACACCGTGATAAGGTCAAGCCCGTCCGGCGAAAATTCGCAGCCTTGACCCTAACATGATGTCAGGGTCCATATGGGTCGTCGACTCACATTCAGAGGAGATGAATCATGGACGCTCAACTGCTGCGTCGCTCCGAACCCGACGACGACCGGACGCTGGATATGCCCATCGCGGGCATGACCTGCGCTTCCTGTGTCGGGCGTATCGAACGCGCGATCGGGCAAGTGCCGGGCGTCGTCGATGTCACGGTCAACCTCGCAACCGATCGTGCGAAGATACGGTTCGAGGACGGCCGGGAAGATGCGGCTGCCGTGGCGGAAGCCGTGCGCGCGGCGGGCTATACGCCGCTGTCCGAAGCCATCGAGTTGTCGATCGAAGGCATGACCTGCGCTTCCTGCGTCGGCCGGGTCGAAAAGGCGTTGCGCGCCGTCCCCGGCGTGCTTGGCGCCGAGGTCAACCTCGCGACCGAAACCGCACGCGTCGAGGCGCCGGCGGGCATCAGCCCGGCCATGCTCATCGCGGCCGTTTCCGGCGCTGGCTACACGGCAAGCCTCCGTGCCGCGCAGGAGCCCGATCAGCTCGCGGCGGACGAGGCTCGTTTCGCACAGGCGAGCTCGCGTGAGCTGTACCACGTCCTCATCGCCACGGCGCTGTCGCTGCCGCTCGTCGTGCCGATGCTGCTGGCGCCGTTTGGCGTGGCCCTGGCAGTACCCGGATGGCTCCAGCTGCTGCTCGCTACCCCGGTCCAGTTCTGGCTGGGGGCGCGCTTCTATCGTGCCGGCTGGAAGGCGGTGAAGGCGCGGTCGGGCAATATGGACCTGCTCGTCGCGATCGGCACCAGCGCCGCCTATGGCCTCAGCATCTATCAGTTGCTGGTGCCGCCGGCGCATCATGGCGGCGAAGCCGTGCATTATTATTTCGAGGCCGGGGCCGTCGTCATCACGCTGGTGCTGCTCGGCAAATGGCTCGAAGGCCGCGCGAAGCGGCAGACGGGCGCGGCGATCCGTGCGCTGATGGCGCTCAGACCGGATACCGCGCGGGTCGTCGCGACAGGCGGTGAGGAGGTCGAGGTTCCGGTCGCGCAGGTCCGCGTCGGCGACATCGTCCGGATCCGCCCCGGCGAGCGCATCCCGGTCGATGGCCGTCTGGTCCGGGGCGAGACCAGCGTCGATGAATCGATGCTCACCGGCGAAAGCCTGCCCGTCGCCAAGGCCGAAGGCGACCGCGCGACCGGTGGCGCGATCAATGGCGAGGGTCTGATCGACGTCGAGACGCTCGCTGTCGGCGCTGAGACCACCCTCGCACGCATCGTTCGCCTCGTCGAAAGCGCGCAGGGGGCCAAGGCGCCGATCCAGCGGCTGGTCGACAAGGTGAGCGCAGTATTTGTGCCGATCGTGCTGGCGATCGCCGCGCTGACCTTTGCCGGCTGGCTCGCCGCGGGCGCGAGTGTCGAGGTCGCGATCCTCAATGCCGTCGCAGTTCTGGTCATCGCCTGCCCCTGTGCGCTCGGCCTCGCCACCCCGACCGCGATCATGGCCGGCACCGGCGTTGCCGCGCGCGCGGGCGTTTTGATCAAGGATGCCGAAGCCCTCGAGATCGCGCATCGCATCGATACCGTTGCCTTCGATAAGACCGGTACACTGACCGAAGGCAAACCATCCCTCGTCGCCGCCCTCCCCCTCTCCGGCTCTGGCGAAGCTGAACTGATCGAACTCGCCGCCAGCCTGCAGCAGGGCAGCGAGCATCCCCTGGCACGCGCCGTGATGACGACTGCCGCCGAGCAGGACCTGCGTCCACGCGAGACGAGCCTGATCCGCGCCTTACCCGGGCGCGGCATCGCCGGCCATGTCGATGGCCAGCGCTTCATTCTCGGCAATGCGCGCCTTCTGGGCGAGGAAGGCATCGACCTCGCTCCATTCGCCGCTCAGGCGCAGAGGTTCGAGCAGGATGGCAGGTCGGTTTCCTGGCTGGCGCGGACAACGCCCTCCCAAGCGGTGCTTGGGCTGCTCGCCTTCGGCGACGCGGCCAAAGCCTCGGCCAAAGACGCCATCGCGACGCTGCACGCCCAGGGCATCCGCAGCGTGATGATCACCGGCGACAATCGCGGCAGCGCGATGGCAGCCGCCGAACAGCTGGGCATCGACGAGGTGATCGCCAACGTCTTGCCTGAAGGCAAGGCCGACGCCGTCGCAAAGCTCAAGGGTAATAAGGCGACCATTGCGATGGTCGGCGACGGGGTCAACGACGCGCCTGCGCTCGCCGCCGCCGATGTCGGTATCGCCATGTCGACCGGAACCGATGTCGCGATGCATGCCGCGGGCATCACCCTGATGCGCGGCGATCCCCGCCTCGTCGCCGATGCTATCGACATTTCGCGGCGGACCTATTCCAAGATTCGTCAGGGGCTGTTCTGGGCGTTCGTCTACAACATTGTCGGCATCCCGCTTGCCGCGCTCGGCCTGCTGAGCCCGGTGGTCGCGGGCGGCGCAATGGCGCTGTCGAGCGTCAGCGTCGTGGCCAATGCGCTAACGCTTCGGCGCTGGCGCCCGCGCGCCTCTTGAGCAAGGATTGTCCTATGAAAATCGGAGAGGCATCGAAACGGTCCGGCGTGAGCCAGCGAATGATCCGCCATTACGAAGGGCTGGAGCTGATCCCCAAGGCTGCACGCCGCGAGTCGGGCTATCGCGACTATGACGAGAGCGATGTCCACACGCTGCGCTTCATCCGCCGCGCCCGCGACCTCGGCTTTCCGATAGAGGAGATCCGGCAGCTCGTCGCCCTATGGCACGACCGCAGCCGCTCGAGCGCCGACGTCAAGGCACTGGCGCTCGCTCGCGCCGCTGAACTCGACCGCAAGGCGCGCGAACTTGATGAGATGCGGCACGCCCTCACGCATCTCGCCGCGACCTGTCAGGGCGACGACCGGCCGGACTGCCCGATCATCAAGCGACTCGAACGGCCCAACGGATAGGATGCCCCTCCCCCGCGCAGGCGGTCGATGCTGTTGCTCGGTGGCGACGCAAATCGAGTGACCGCACCCCGACTCCGGTGATAATATCCCCCTGACCGAAGCCAAGAGCTGCCAATGTGAAGCCGGGCTTCCTGGTCGGGGGGATGGAATGGTCGCCATGAACAGGGTTCGGTGGAACGGTGCTGTAGTCATCGCCGCGGCCGTCGGCGTGCCGGTTATTCTTCTGGTCATGACGTTCCTGGTGAACCGCGGTTTTGAGGAAACGGCCAGACTTCGCCGCGAAGTCGAGCGTTCGTACGAAACGCGTGCTGCGCTCGAGCACGTCCTCGCGCTCCATCAGGATATCGAGTCGGGGCAGCGCGGCTATCTGATCACCGGCGATGAGTCGTTTCTGCGGCCCTATCGCGACGCGAGCCGCAACGTCGATCAGGCATTGGTCTCGCTCGGCGAGGCGACCCCGGGTGTCGGCGACGCCGAACGTTTGGCCACGCTCAAGGCAACCTCCGACGCAAAACGCCGCTTCGTTGACCGGACGCTCGCACTACAGGCGCAAGGCAAGGTCGAATCGGCGCTGCAACTGGTCCGCGACGGTGAGGGCCAGCAGCTGATGGAGCGGCTACGGGCTCAGATCGCCGAGCTTTCCCGTATTGAACGGACACGGCTCGCCGCTCGCACTGCCGCGGTAGGGCATGCGCGCAGCCAGTTGCGGACACAAACAATCGTGTTGCAGTTGAGCCTGATCCTGCTGCTTGCCTTCGCCGCATGGCTCGCCGCGCGCAGCAACGCCGCACGGCAGCGCGCGCTCGACCGTGCCGAAGATCTCGCGGCGCGGCAGGAGACCATCTTCGATAGCGCCAAGGACGGGATGATCGTGATCAATCCCAGCGGGAGCATCGAAAGCCTCAACCCCGCGGCCGCGGCGATGTTCGGTCATGATCCCGACGCACTCCTCCGCCGCGATATCGGCGTGTTGTTCGAAGTCGCGCCCGACCGCGGCCGGGTCGAGAGCTTCCTGCGCCGGCTCGGTGCCAATCGTCGCGAGACCTATGGGCAGGTTCAGGAATTTGTCGGCCGCCGGGTCGATATGAGCACTTTTCCGGTGGAAGTTACGATCGGCCCGGTCCGCCTTGTTGAGACCACGCTGTTCCTTGCGGTGATTCGCGACATCAGCGAGCGGCGTGAGATAGAGCGGATGAAGAACGAGTTCGTGGCTACGGTGGGTCACGAACTGCGGACGCCGCTCACGTCAATCGCCGGATCACTCGGCCTGATCGAGGGTGGTGCAGCAGGGGATCTTCCGCCCAAGGCTGCTCGTCTGGTCGAGATCGCGCATAGCAATGCGACGCGGCTTGTACGGCTCATCAACGACATCCTCGACATCGAGAAGATCGAGGCCGGCAGGATGCAATTCGATATCCGGCCACTGGAGCTCACACCGCTTCTCCAACGGGCCGCGCAGCAAAGCGCGGGCTTCGCCGCCGAATATGAGGTCGAGATCGATCTTGCTCCGGTGCCCGCCGGTGCCGGCGTGCTCGCCGACGAAGACCGGCTGATGCAAGTCCTGACCAACCTGCTTTCGAACGCGATCAAATTCTCGCCCCCCGGCGGTTTCGTCTCCCTGAGTGTCGCCCCGCTCGACCGCCGATACCGGATCAGCATCGAGGATCGCGGCAGCGGGATTCCCGACAGCTTCCGCGGTCGCATCTTCGGCAAGTTCGCGCAGGCTGACGGTTCCGACACTCGTCAGAAGGGCGGAACCGGTCTGGGTCTCAGCATCGTGCGGGAGATCGTACTGCAGCTGGGCGGTTCGATCAGCTTCGATTCGACTGAGGGGCAAGGCACGGTGTTCCATGTCGATCTGCCCGCGGCAGCCCTGATCGAATCCGGCACCGTCGCATCGGCATCCGGAGCGAAGGCATCGGACGCGGACGTGCCAATTGCCCTGCCCGTCATCCTCCATGTCGACGATGATCCCGACATGTTGCACGTGCTCGCCAATGCGTTCGAAGGCAAGGCACGGCTCCACTCGACCCCCAGCATCGGCGACGCCCGCGCAATCCTGCAACGCGAACAGATCGATGCGGCGATCCTGGATATAGGGCTACTCGATGGGCGCGGTACCGATCTCGTGCGGCCGTTGCGTGCGCATCGTTCGGATCTCCCGATCCTTGTCTTCACGGCGCAGGAAGCAGACCAGTTCCAGATGGTCGGCGTCGATCTGGTGCTGGTTAAGTCGCGCGCCAGCCTCGACCAGCTGGTTGGCGAGACGATGCGGCGGATCGATCAGCTGGCGAGGCAGGGCCGGTGACGCGCATCCTCTACATCGACGATGAAGCCGACATCCGCGAAGTGGCGCAAATGTCGCTCGAGCTCGATCCGGAGTTCGAGGTACGCAGCTGCGGGTCGGGTCCGGACGGTATTGCCGAAGCCGCAGCGTGGCGCCCTGCCCTCATTCTGCTCGACGTGATGATGCCTGGCATGGACGGGCCGACGACGTTTGCCCGGCTCCGGGAGCAGCCGGAGACCGCAGATATCCCCGTGGTATTCATCACTGCCCGAACTCAGACAGGTGAGGTCGAAGGCTTCCGCGAACTGGGTGTCCGGGGCGTGCTCGCCAAGCCGTTCGACCCGATGACCCTGGCGGACGCGGTGCGTGGCTTGCTCGATGGCTGAGTTAGAGATCCGGATGGAGGCGCTGCGCCAACGCTTCGCCGCCCGCACCCGCGGTGATGCGAAGTTGATCATCGCCTATGCGAAGGTCGACGATCGAAACACGCTGCGAGACCTGTGTCATGCGATTGCTGGCACCGCGGGCATGTTCGGCTTCAGCGCGCTTGGTGAGGCGGCCAGCACCGTCGAAGACGCAATCGACGCGCACGCAGCCGATACGGTGCTCGAATCTCTGGTAACGCGGCTGCTCGCGGAAATTGCGCGACTGCCTCCGGGACCCTGAAGGCGCGCCCGCCCGTCGTGGGAAAGCCGCCCCTTCCTGTCGCCTCGTGTGAAACTCCGGCTGGCTTCCGGGCAAGCCAGCCGGAGCCGGGGCGGCTCCCTCGGCGGAAGGGAGCGCGCCCGACCAGACAGCGTTAGAACCTGGCCTTGATCGACGCGTAGAAGGAGCGCCCGATCACGTCATAGGTTGCAGCATCGGTCGTCAGCGGCGAGGCACTGATGAAGGGCGGGACCTTGTCGGTGAGATTGCTGACCCCGAAGCCCAGGCTGAACCTCTTGTCGATGTCGAAGTCCGCATTGAGGTCGAAATAATTATAGGCCGGAACCCCTGGGGTCGTCGAAGCGGCGCTGGCGAGGCGATCCGAGTGAATCATTGGCGAGATATGCCGCCACAGAAGGGACAGGCTGAACCCGTCGTTCGAGTAGGTCACACGCGTGTTGATCTTCCACTTGGGGTGGGAAATCCCGCCTCCGACCCCGCCAAAGCCCGCGCTTCCGGCATAGTTGAAGGTCGGTGATCCCAGTAGCCCGGCCACCTTGTAGGTGTGAAGATAGGACGCTGTCACATTGAACTCGAGCGCGCCGGCGGAGGGCGACATGCCGATCGCATCGAGGCCGAAGCCCCAGTTGAACTGGGTATCGATCCCGGCGACGGTGTAGGTGGCGAAGTTGAACAGCCCCTGCTGGCCCAGCGAAATCTGTCCGGTCAGGGGGTCGCGCGAGATCCGCTGGCAATACGCATTGCTCTGCGAGAAACCCGGATTGCTCGCGCCGTCGGAGTTGAAGCAGCGCGGCAGGATATCGGACAGCAGCAGCGATCCGATCGCATCCTTGATCTTGATGCTGTAATAGTCGACCGACAGGCTGAGCTTCTGGAACAGCGGGCTGCTGAAACGCGGCGTCAACACTCCGCCAAAGGAATAGGTGGTGGCGCGTTCGGGGGTCAGATTGGGGTTACTCCCGTCCTGACCGGGAACGGTCGAGATGCCGTAGGTGTAGGTCGGAAAGATCGCGGCCGGGATGCCCTGCGCGAGGCAGAGCGCCTGCACCTGGCTTGAACTCCCGCCGGTGCGATAGATGCTGCCGACGGCACAAGGGTCGCCCGCATTCGGCCCGGTCCCGATCGGCAACTGGGCGACTGATGTCGGACCGAACAGATTACCCAGGCTAGGCGCGCGGATCGCGACCGAGTAGCTGCCGCGCAGGAATATGGGTTCGAACGGCCGCCAGGTCAGGTCTGCCTTATAGGTGTGCTGACCGCCGAAGAGGCTGTAGTCCGAGAAGCGATAGCCCGCATTGGCGGTCAGCTCCTGAAAGAAGGGCGTGTCCTTCAGGATGGGTACGAGCAGTTCGCCGAAGACCTCGCTGACTTTCTGCGTACCCGACGCCGCGCTCACAAACCCGTAGGAGATCGAGTCGTTGGTGCGCAGCGTCGAGTCCGGGCGATAGTTGAACGATGTCTCGCGATAGTCTGCACCGACCGCGAAGCTAAGGTCACCGGCCGGCAGCGCGAAGAGCGGACCCTGAACCGTCGCTTCGACGATCGTCTGCGACTGATCGTTGATGTTGCGGTTGGTGCGGCCGGCATACTCAAGGCAGCCGGGGCTCAGTTGATCGAGGCCGAGCGGATTCCACGCATAGCCCCGGCAGGTTCCGGCGGGCCCGCTGTAATTGGCGGTGCCATTCAGAATGGTTGTGACTGCCGCGAGGCTGATGTCGCCCGTCATCTCGTTGACGAACTGTGATTTGCCGTACGATCCGTAGAGGTTCCACGCGAGCGCGGTTCCCGGAATCTGGCCCTTCAGCCCGAAGACCGCCTGCCACACGCTGTTGTCGAAGGACGAGACGCGGTTGCCGAGCGTGGACAGCAGCTTTGTGACGACGATGTTGCCCGTCGGCGTCGGTGAGATCGAACCGAGGATCGCGCGGAGATCGGCATTGCCGGCGATGAAGGGATTATTCTGCGGTACGATCAGCGGGCTGGCCGGCTTCGAAGATCCCGGACCGGTCCGGCTGAACGCCTCGGAATGCATATAGCCGAATTGCGCATAGGCGGTGATGTCGGGGCTGAGTTCATAGGATAGCCGCCCGAACGCGTTGTACCGCTTCAACGGAACCTGGACGGCGAAATACTGGCCGAGCGCGACCTGAACCTGGCGGCAGTTCGGGCTGATGTTGAGGCCGATCGTGCCACGATTAAGGCCACGGTAGTTCTGGACGCAGTTCGTGCCCGCCAGATTGGTAAAGATCGTGCCGTCCGCGTTGACGCCGATGGCGCCGTTATAGGCGCCGCTGCCCGAAATCGGCGTAGTACCCGGATAGCGGGCCAGAACCGCGTTGACCGCCGCAACGGTCGGCGCCCCGCCGCCATAATTGCCGGCTGCGATGATCCCCTCGGGCGGACGGGCGAGCTGGCGGATATTTGCGAAGAAGGGTCGGTCGCTGCCCATGACGGCGTCGCGTTCTGCATATTCAAGGCCGAAGAGGAATTGTCCGCGATTCTCGGCGAAATTGGCACCGAACGCTGCACTCAGGCTGGTCGTGCCGCCATCGCCCTCGTCGGTGATGCCTTTCTTTGCCGAAAGCTCCAGCCCCTTCAGGTTGGTCCGCAGCTTGAAGTTGGCGACGCCCGCCACCGCGTCCGATCCATAGGTCGCCGACGCGCCGCCGGTGATCACTTCGACCGAGCCGATCAGCGACGACGGAATGGTGTTGAGATCGATTGCGCCATCGGGGCTGGACGGCATCATGCGCCGCCCGTCGAGCAGCACCAGCGAACGGTTGGGGCCGAGACCGCGCAGATCGCTATAGGCCTGGCCGCCGCCAAAGCCGATCGTCCCCTGGGTATCGCCGACTTCGGCCGCACCCTGTGCACCGGAGAATTGCGGAAGCTGGCCGATGGCCTTGTCGAGCGAAGGCTGCCCCGTCGCAGCAAGCTCGTCCACGCCGACGGTTGAAATCGGACTCGACGATTTCGCGTCGCGGCGCGAGATCAGCGATCCGGTCACGACGATCTCGGCATCTCCGGTCGATGCGTCGGCGCCGCTTTCATTCGCTTGCCGGGCATTGGCCGGGCTCGCCGAAAGGCAGATCAGGCCAGCCATGCAACCCGAGACCATCGCGTTTGCGAAACGGCTGACCGAAAGCGGCGGATGCGTGGGTTCCGCTGTCATGGCGATGGCCATGGATCCGACGCTGGATTGAGAATACACCCACTGGTTCCGGGCGTGCAGGTTGCTTGCCATATGTCCTCCCCTGATCAGACTTTGCCGACCGGTCATTGCGGGCCCGATTCTTCGCGCCTCTTGCGCTACACTATGATCGCAAGCTGTCACGAAGCTGTCGTCGTTCCGACAGCATAGGAAACGCTATAGATCATTGTTTTTCATTCTGTTTTTCCCGCCAACCAGATTGCCACGCGCGATCCCAGCGACAGGGCAAGCAGAAATCTGACGGCTTGGAGCGACATGACGAGCGAGGTGTCGCTGTGCGTCGAAACTGCCATGATCGCGATCGAATCAAGTCCGCCGGGACTGGTTGCCAGATAGGCGGTGACGGGATCGATCCCGAGCTGCCAGACCAGCACGCCACCCAGCATCGCGCAGAAGGCGACGAGCGTCAGCGATGACAGGATGATCCAGGGCAGACTGCGCGCGGCACTCACCATCGCGGCGCGGCTGAACGTCAGGCCGATGCGCCAGCCGATAAAGGCATAGGCCGCAGCAAGCAGCGGCGCCGGTGTGACCAGCACGATATCCGTCGACCAGCTGAGTGCGGTGCCGATGACGATCGCCCCGATCATCGGCCCGGCAGGGATGCGAAGCGCGAGACCGAGCGCCACGCCGCCAATGGCGACCAGCAGTGTTGTTCCGAGCGCAGCAGGCTCGACGGGTTCCCAGAAAGCCGCACCTGCCGGTACCACCTGGTCTCCGCCAAGGAACGTCAGCAGAATCGACGCGACCGCGACGACGACCAGCACCCGCATATAGGTGATCACGGCAACCAGCCGGGTATCGGCGCCATGGGCATCGGCCAAGATCACCATCGGCGCTGCGCCGCCCGGGGCTGCGCCCCAGATCGCGGCGTTGCCGGGCACGGCGCCTGACCGCATCAGGACATAACCGAGCGCGAAGCTCGCCGCGAAGATGAGCAGGGTCACGCCGGCGAAGATCGGCCAGTCCCTTGCCAGTAGCGCGAACAGCCCCGGTTCGAAATGGCGCCCGATCAGACATCCGATCACCGCCTGCGAGGCAAGGAAGCAGGGGCGCGGGACGGCCACCGCCAAGCCGCGTGCGGCGAGCAGGATTCCGGCGAGCATCGGACCGAGCAACAGGGCCGCCGGGACGCCGATCCGCGCCAGCACCCAGGTCAGGATCACCGACAGCCCGGCCAGGATCAGCCAGCGGATCAGCCGGGAGCGCCAGGCAGGTTGGCCCGGCGGCGTATCGGCCGCCGTGCTATCCAACCGAAGCGACAAAGGGAAAGGCGCCGGTCAGGATCGCCGCGAGAAAGAACACGGCGCACGAACCCAGCGCCCATTTGAGCGTGAAGCGCTGGTGCTCGCCGAGTTCGATCCCGACAAAGCCCACGAGCAGGAAGGTCGAGGCGACGAGCGGGCTCAGCAAATGCACCTGCTGCCCTACCAACGAGGCGCGGCCCATCTCGACATGGCTGATCCCGTAATGCGCGCCGGTCTCCGCCAGGATCGGCACGATGCCGTAATAGAAGGCGTCATTGGAAATGAAGAACGTGAAGGGCGCGCTCAGCGCCGCCGTGATCGGCGCCAGATAGGGCCCCATGCTGTCGGGCACCGCATGGGTCACGGTTGCGGCCATCGCCTCGACCATCTTGGTGCCCGACAGGATGCCGGTGAAGATGCCGGCCGCAAAGACCAGCCCGCCGACCGCGAGCGCGTTGCCCGAATGCGCCGCCAGCCGTTCGCGCTGCGCATCGAGCGAAGGGAAATTGACCATCATCGCGACCGCGAAAGCGAGCATGAACAGGACGGCAAGCGGCATCACGCCCATCACGAGCAGGGCGAGCAGCCCGAGCGTCAGAGCGAGGTTGAACCAGAAGAGCCGCGGCTGGCGCGCCTCGGCATGGCTTTCGGCGTCTGCGGCGATGATTTCGGTCCCCGTCGCATCCTCGTCGATCGCTTCGGGCGGCAGCTTCGCCAGCCGCTCGCGCTCCTTCAGCCCGAAACGATAGGCGACAAAGACCACCCACGCCGCCGTCGCGACCATCGAAGGGATCAGTGGCAGGAAGATATCGCTGACATCGACATGCAGCGCGCTCGCGACGCGGGCGGTAGGGCCTCCCCACGGGAGTACGTTCATCACGCCGCCTGCCATGATCACGATGCAGGCGAGCATCCGCATGTCCATCTTCATGTGACGATAAACGGGCAGCATCGCCGCGGTGGTGATCATGTACGCCGTCGCACCGTCGCCATCGAGCGAGACGGTCAGCGCCAGCAGCGCGGTGCCGACCATGATCCGGACCGGGTCTCCATGCACGACGCGGACGATCGCCCGGATCAGCGGATCGAATACGCCGACATCGATCATCAACCCGAAATAGAGGATCGCGAACACCAGCATGACCCCGGTCGGGGCCAGTTGCTTCACGCCATCCATCATCATCGTGCCGAGGTCGGTCTGATACGCCCCGAACAACAACAGGCCGACCAGGGCAAAGGAGACAGGGACGACGATCAGCGCAACGATCGCCGAAAGGCGTTTGGTCATGATCAGCGTCATGAAGACGCCGACCATCGCGAAGGCGTAGAGAGACAGCATCGCCGGGATCAGTCGCGCTGCGACGTGTCTGGAGCCGAGACCGTGTCCCGTTTGTACGAACCGACTGGCGATGCCGCCCATGCGCCGGTGCCGCTATCCCGATGGATACCCACAAACCTCTCCCTGGTACGGTTCCCGTTTCGGAACCTGCACCCGGCCTAGCTCACGGACCTTTCACCAAGCTGTCAGCGTCGGATGGGAAAATGATCGCCACCTCCAGGCCGCGTCCGCCAGGACCGTCGCCCAACTGAAGGTCGACACCGAGCGTCTCCGCAATTGAGCGTGCGATCGACAGCCCCAATCCGCTGCCGTCATGCTCGCCGCGCGGGTTGAGGCGAGTGAAGCGCGCGAAGACGGCCTCGCGATCCTCCGGCGCGATGCCGGGGCCATCGTCCTCCACCCGGATCGCAGCAGGCTCGCTGGTAACGATCACCGTCACCTGCCCGCCCGGCCGGTTGTAGCGAATTGCGTTGTCGACGATGTTCGCAAGCAGTTCCGTCAGCAATGCATCATTGCTGCGGACGCCTGCCGGTTCCGGCGAGGTCTCCAGCCGCAGGGCAACACCCTTTGCGTCCGCAGCCACTTCGTGATTGTCGATGGCCCGAACCGCCAACCGGTTGAGGTCGACTCGCTTATGGACCAGCCGCGCGGGATGCGCGCTGTCCGCTCGCGCCAACGACAGTAACTGGTTAAGCAAATGGCTGAGTCGGCGGCCGGCATTGCCGATATCCTCGATCGATTCCTTCGCCTCGTCGCTGCCTGGCTTCGCGCGCTTGAGCACCGCCGCATGGGTGCGAAGGATCGACAAAGGCGTGCGCATCTGGTGCGATGCGTCGGCGGTGAACCGGCGAATGCCGGCAAAGCCGCTGTCCAGCCGAGCGAGCATAGTGTTGAACGCGCTGACCAGATCGCCAAGCTCGCCGGGCACACCCTCGGTCGACAGCGGCGTCAGGTCCTCGACGCCGCGCCGGTCCATCTCGTCGCGAAGCTGCTTGAGCGGAACAAGGCCGCGGCGCACCGCGATCGGCATCAGCATCGCCGCCGTTACGATCAGCGCGAGTTCCAGGATCGCTAGTCCGATCAGCAAGCCGCGCGCCATGCGCTTGCGGGCATCCAGCGTTTCGGCAACCTGGACGATCACCGGCCCATCGACTTGCGGGACGGTCCTGCTCACGGCCACGATACGAACGTCATGTCCCAGATAGTGGCCATCGGCGAAGGTAAACTCCTCCCGTCGTGTCGGGTCCAGACTGATCTGCGGCAAGTCGGAATAGCCGGTCAGAATCTCCTGCCCGCGCCGAACGCTGTAGTAGACATTGTCACGCGCGTTGGTCTCGAGCATGCCGAACACCGCGGGAGAGAGGTCCATCGTGATCTCGCCATCGTCGCTGGCCAGCGAATCGGCGATGCCGCGTGACGCCGCGCTCAGGATGCGGTCGTTGACCGCGCCGACCGTGCTCGTGATGGTGAAGGATCCCACGACGCCGAGCACCAGCGCCAGCACCGCCACCGGAAGCACCAGCCATCCCAGCATCCGGCCCGTCAGGGACCCTGCCTGCGGCAGGCCGATCTTCAACGCGGATCGATCACATAGCCGAGGCCGCGGATCGTCCGGATCGCCGGGCCGTCGGGCTCGAGCTTGCGGCGAAGGCGCGCGACATAGACCTCGATCGCGTTCGGCGACACCGGCTCATCATAGCCGAACACCTCCGCGCTCAGCCTTTCCTTCTGCACCACCTTGCCCACTTGTGCCGCCAGGCGTTCAAGGACGGCCCATTCGCGGCGGCGCAGGTCGAGCATCCGTCCGTCGACCGCAGCGATCCGGCGCGCGGAATCGATGGTCAGCCGGCCGATCGACAGCAAGGGCGACGCCTCCCCCGCCGCCCGCCGCAACAGCGCGCGGACACGCGCCTCCAGTTCCCCGGTATCGAACGGTTTCAGCAGATAGTCGTCGGCGCCGAGATCGAGCCCGGCGATGCGATCCTCGATCGCGTCGCGCGCGGTCAGGACCAGCACTGGCACCTTGGACTCGCTGCGCCGGATTGCGTTCAGCACCTCAAGGCCCGAAATATCGGGCAGACCGATGTCGAGCACAACCAGTGCGTAAGGCTCGTCATGGACGACCATCATCGCGGTTTCGCCATCCTCTGCGACATCGACCGAATGGCCTGCGCCCCGCAGCAACGCGGCAACGCCGCGCGCGAGCGGCGGATCGTCTTCGACTAGCAATATCCTCGCCATTGCCTGAACCTGACGAAACCTGCCATTCTGGTCCACAGCAGATTTTGAAGGGAGAGCGATGTGCGAAGGGCAATGCCCCGATGAGGTCGCGCGCGATGATCTGCGGTCTGGTCTTGCTGACCGGGATTCTCGGGCTGGCGAGCGGCTGTCTGCCCCGCGCCGATCGCAGCGGGGAAGTACCCGACGGCTACGCCGCATCCTATGCGACTCTGATCGAGGACGGCACCAGCGAAGGCCATCTGATCATCTGGTCGACCACCGACCGCAATGTGATGGGCGATCTTCTGACCGCATTCGAAACCGCCTACCCCGGCATACGCGTCGAATATCTCGACCTGTCCGCACTCGAAATCCGCGACCGTTTTCTGGTGGCGGTAAAGGCCGGGCGGCCGAGCGCCGACCTGCTGCTGTCGTCATCGATGGACATGCAGATCAAGCTCGTGAACGACGGCTACGCCCAATCCTACGACTCGCCCGAACGAGAACACCTGCCCAACTGGGCGAACTGGAAGAATCAGGCGTGGGGAACGACAGCCGAGCCGGTTGCCATCGTCTACAACAAGGCATTGTTGCCCCCCGCGCGCGCGCCGCGCAACCACATGGACTTCGTCCGGCTACTCGAGCGGCGCGACCCCGGCCTGCGCGGGCGCATCGCAACCTACGACCCAAGCATATCGTCGGTGGGTTATCTCTGCGTGTCTCAGGACAATGTCATCAGCGGTCATGTCTGGCAGATGGCGCATGGCCTTGGCGCCAATCGGGCAAGGTTGTTCCCGACCAGCGAGGACGTGATTCAGGACGTATCGAGCGGACGATCAATCATCGGCTATAATGCCCTTGGATCCTATGCCCTGGACGAGGCGCAACGAAATCCCAATCTGGGGGTCGTCTTCCCGACCGACTATACGCTGGTCATGTCGCGGATCGCGATGATTCCCGTGGCATCCCGCCATCCCAACGCTGCTCGGCTGTTCCTCGACTTTCTCTTGTCGGCCAGGGGACAATCCTTGCTGGCGCACCATTCCATGCCGTCGGTCCGCAGCGACGTCGCGCTCCCCGCCGGGCTGCGCGACTCCAAATCACCCATGCGCGCCATTCGCGTGGGACCGGAATTGCTCATTGCGCAGGACAAGCTGACGCGCGCCCGCTTTCTGAAGCGATGGAACCGTGAACTCGCTGCAGGAGCGACGTCTGTCGAGGAGCCGCCTGGTTCCTCCGCAGGCGTCTCGATCGAACAACAACGCGCCGCCGCAACAAGAACGCGTTGACCGCCGCAAGCCGGAAGCCCGGCTAGCGACGGTCCTTCCCTACTCCCCTTGCACGTCGCCGACGAGATTCACCGACGGATCCTCGTAGAGTGAGAATGCGCTGATCGGCCTGCGCCGGTGCAGCGCATCGCTCGCATCCGCGCCCGACTGGGTGAAGCGGATGACGAGGCTGCCGGGAACGACGGTGAGCGAATAGTTGGACGAAAGCGTCAGGTTGCCGCGATCGATGGCATAGGTTCCAGCCTGCTCGCCCGGCGCACGCGTCAGGCCGCCGGTGAAGCCATCGCCCGCTACCAGCGATCCACCGATGACCCGCCAGGTGAACCCCGGATCGCGCTGGCCGAACAGCTTGGTCAGGTCCTCCGCCTGCACAGTCACCGCGCGGCGCAGGATATCGGCGAGAACCGGGCTGCCACCGAGGGTGACCGTGTAGTTGCCGGCATCGGCACCGTTCAACATCACTCCATTGACTGAAACCGTCCGGGCAGTACCCGCATTCGGGTCGGCAAAGGCGTAGCCGGCCGCAGCGGAAACGCTGTCGCCGACGAGCACGCCATTGAGCGTGATCCGCCCGGTGGCCGCAGTCGTGCCGTCATAGACACGGCTGTCGGCGGTGGCAGTGCCCGTGATCGCAAGCCGCGCGATCGTCGCAACGTCGGTGGCGGTGCCATTGACGATATAGTTGGCGGCATCCGTTCCGGAGAGAGTGATGCCGCTCGCCGTCACCGTCTTCCCGGCACTCGCATTCTTGTCGCCAAACACATAGTTTCCGGTCACGCCCACCTGATCGCCCGCGATCAAACCGCTCAGCGACAGCGAACCCGTGGCGGCAGTCGTGCCATCATAGACCTTTCCATTCGCCGCCAGTGTCGCTGTGATCGTCCGCGCCAGAATATCGGCGAGTGCAGTCGCGGTGACATTGACCGTATAGTTGCCAGCGTCCGCGCCGAAGAGCGCGATGCCATTCGCCGTGACGGTCTTGCCAGCACCCGCATTCTTGTCGGCGAAGGCCAGCGCACCCGACGCCCCGACATTGTCGCCTGCGATCACACCACCTAGCGACAGTACACCCGTAGCGGTTGTAGTGCCGTCATAGACCCTGCCGTTCGCGGCCAGCGTCGCAGTGACCGCACGCGCGAGGATGTCGGCAAATGCGGTTGTCGTTGCACTGACGATATAGTTACCCGCATCCGCGCCGCTCAGCGCAATGCCGCTCGCCGTGACGGTCTTGCCGGCACCGGCATTCTTGTCGGCGAAGGCCAGCGCACCCGACACCCCGACATTGTCGCCCGCGATCACACCGCCCAGCGACAACACACCCGTAGCGGTTTTGGTGCCGTCATAGACCTTGCCGTTCGCGGCCAGCGTCGCTGTTATCGTGCGCGCAAGGATATCGGCGAGCGCGGTCGCGGTAACATTGACCGTATAGTTGCCGGCGTCCGTGCCGGAGAGCGCGATGCCGCTCGCCGTGACGGTCTTGCCGGCACCCGCATTCTTGTCGGCGAAGGCCAGCGCACCTGACACCCCGACGTTGTCGCCCGCGATCACTCCGCCCAGCGACAGCGTACCCGTGGCGGCCGTGGCGCCGTCATAGACCTTGCCGTTCGCCATCAAGGTCGCATTAATCGCGCGGGCAAGGATGTCGGCAAACGCGGTTGTCGTTGTATTGACGGTGTAGTTACCTGCATCGGCTCCACTCAGTGCGATGCCGTTCGCCGTCACGATCTTGCCGCTGCCTGCGTTCTTGTCGGCAAAGGCCAGCGCACCTGAAACGCCAACATCGTCTCCTGCGACCACACCGCCCAGTGAAAACGTGCCGGTCGCGGCGGTAGTGCCATCATAGATCTTGCCGTTCGCCGCCAGCGTCGCGGCGATCGCACGCGGATCGATCCGCAGCGTACCGCTCCCGAAGGCGAAGTCGTAGTTCATGTCAGAGGCCAGCGTGCCCAGGTTTGCCACGATGTTGTACGTGCCCGCATTGCGGCCCGCGCCCGACAAGCCCGCGGCGCCCGACCACGCGTCCGCCGCGCTATCGCCGTTGACAAGACCGCTTATGCTCGCTCCGAGCACCGGCACCTGCCCGTCATAGGTGACGACAATGTTGTTCGGCAGCACCGACAACACCGGACGATAGCCATAGACGAACCGGTTGCCTGCGTTCGGTGCGGCACCGAAACTGCCGGTCGCGAAGTTGTAGGCCGCGCCATAGAAGCTCCGGCCGGCAAGGCCGCCGAAGTTGTTCGCCGGATCGGACGCACCTGCATTCCCCGCCGCCTGCGTATAGACGAGCCAGCGGCCATTGGCGGCGTCGAGCGCGGTTCCGCCCGCACGATTGTGGAACAATCCATCCGACGCGAGGGTAATCGCGTCACCGGCCGCAGCGGAGCGCACCGCACCCGTCGTGGCGATCGTCATCCCGCCGTACGAGCGGATCGTCACGCTGCCCGCGCCACCGTCAACCACGCCGTCAATACCGAGCGCGGTCACATTGTTAAGCAGCAGGCCGCCTGCGTTGAAGGCCCCAAGCGACGCGATCTCGTTGGCGCCATCGAGCCGGGCGTAGTTGGTGACGTTGCCAGTCAGGCGCTGAGCAATGATCGCCCCGCTATTCTGGCTCAGCGCGCCCGCCACGCTCAGGTCGAGCGTGCCATCGCGGACGTCGATCGCCCCGGCAAGGGCGAGATCCTGCAAATTGTTGAGGGCGAAGCCGCCATGGGCGATGGTAACCGCGCCGAGGCGACCGATCCGCGAGCCGGTGCCGTGGGTCGCAAGATCGACATCCCCACCCGCCGTGAGCGCAAGCGAGTCGGCGAAGACGCCGGCATCGAAGCCGCTGGCGATGATCCCGCCCGCCGCGCTCAGGATTACGTCACCGCCGGTGATCTTGCGGAATGCAAGGCTACCCGCGCTCGAACCGATGTTGACCACGAACCGCCCGTTGACCGCGCCGGTCGTGACATTCCCCTGCCCCGCGATGCCGATATGACCCGCGCTGGTCTCGACGTCCCCGATGGAGAGCGCACCCGCCGGTCCGGTGACGAAGAGCGCCCCAACCGTCCGGATTCCCCCGATGGAGAGGTCGCCGTTCCGGACGGTCAGCTCCAGCGTGCCGCCGCCGATGCCGGTGAACCCGGCCGAATGGTCGAGGTTGATCGCGATCGCGCCATCGGCCTGCACACCGCCGCCTGTCAACGCGCTGCCCGCGCTGGTGAAGACATGGCCGCTACCGATCGCGCCAGCTGAAGAAGCGCCGAACACCAGATCGCCTCGCGCTGTCAGTGTGAAGGCATTGACGCCAGTACCGCTCAGTTCGGCACTGCCCAGGCGGAGATCGCCGCCGGTGCTGATCCGGATCGCGTTGCTCGCCTGAATCCCGTTCAGGTCGGCGTCTGCGCTGCTTTCGACATCGACCCCGCCCTGTGCCGAGCGGAGCATACCCGCCGAGACACCGCTCGCCGAAAGGCTGAGATTGCCCAGCGTACCGATATCGCCGCCGCGGATCGCGCCGCCATTCGCGCGCAGCGTGGCGCTGCCGGCAAAGCCGAGGTCGAGCGTAATGTAGTCGAAGTCGCCCGCCGTGTCGGTCACGAACAGGTCGCCCGCCCGCGTGCCGGTCATCGCCAGCGCATTGCCGAAGAAGCCGGTGCCGGTGAGCGTATAGTTCCGCCCGACCGTCACGGCGCCGACGACATCGACTCCGCCCGCGGAGGCATTGAGCACGACATCGCGGCCGGCCACGTCGCCAAGCCGGATCGCCCTCGCGACCACATCGACATCGCCGTCGGCGAGCAGCGACAGCGCACCGGTGATATTGCCCACCGAGCTGATCCGGATGTCGCCCGCCGCGACCAGATTGCCGCCCGCGCTCAGGTCACCGTCGGTATCGGTGATCGTCACATTGTTGAGCCTGGTGGCGCCGGCGCCGACGATCGGCAGCAGCGCGTTGCCGGCGAAATCGCGGGCGGTCAGCGTGTAGTTGCCGCCGCTGCTCACCGGATTCATCACGGTGAGCGTGCCGCCGGGCAGAGTGACCGCGATATTGTGCCCGGCCAAGTCGCCGATACCGAGATCGCCGGTCGCGACATGGACATTGGCGTCGCCGCTGACTCCCGCGGCAATGGTGTCGAACACGCCGGTCGCCGACTGGAGGTTCACATTGACGCTGCCGTTCAGCGAGATCAGCGTCGCGCCACCCGAGCCGCAGGCACAGCCGCTCAGGCTGCCGCCGGTGGCGAGCAGGTTGCTGCCGGTGATTTGCGCGACCGTATCGGCGCCGAGCGTGATGTTGCCCAGCGCGACCAGCGCAAAGCCGTTCGCAGCAGTGATCGCGCGCAGCGTCGCATTGCCGCCCGCCTGGAACTGGCCGCCATTCGCAACGACGTTGCCCAGGTTGAGGTCGGTGAACGCGCTGAAGATCGCATCGCCACCCGTCGAATGGACGCTGTCGACCGTGATCGCTCCGCTCGTGCTGAGCACGTCGATGTCGCCGCCCGATGTGATTGCCCCCGCACGGACCTCGCCCCCGGTCAGCTCGACATAGCTGGCCCCGTTGACGGTGGCCGTACGCGTGTCGAGCAGCCCGCCCGCGGTGAGATAGGTGCTGGACGCGTCCGCACTGCTCAGCAGGGCTAGGTCGCCATCGGCGAAGAGGTCGAGCGCGCTCCCGGTCGCCGCAGCACTGCCGATCACGAGCGAGCCACCCAGCACGTTCACGATGCCGCGCTCGGTCAGCGCGGTGAGCTGGCCGATCGTGAGATCTCCGGTCGCGACGTTCACCTCGACCCGGCGGCCGCTGATGCTGTCGAGCCCGGCTGAGTGGTCGAGGTTGATGGAGACGCCTGCTCCGCCCGTGACGCTCGCCATGCCGGTCGACCCGGCCGCACGCACGAACCAGCGGTCGATGCCGATGCCCGACATCGCATCGTCATCGCCCAGCGTGGCGTTGCCGCCGGCACCGATCGTCAGGTCGCCGGTCGCACCGGTAAGGTTGGCCTGCCGCAGCGTCGCGTTGCCCTGCGCGGTGATGCCGATGTTGCGCCCCGCCGTCGCATAGCCGATGATGGCGTCGCCCGTGGTCGCCAGGACCGCGATATCCGCGCCAGCCCTGAGCGAGCCGGAGACGCGCACCGTACCGGCGGTCAGGCTGAGATTGCCCGCGGCCGTATCTGCGGAGAACAGGTCCAGATTGCCGCTATTGGCCAGCACATCGACCCCGTTCGCCGCGGCGATCTGGTACAGGTCCACGCTTCCTGCGGTGATCGAGACCGCGCCGGCCAGCGAGCGGAAGGAACCGTTGCTGAGCGCACCGCCGACGGTGAAGTCGATCCCGCCGCCGAACTCGAGCGTCCTGCCCGCCGCATCGAGATCGCCGCCGGTGGTCAGCGTCCACCTGCCCGCGCGCGCGCCGACCGGCTGCAGCGCGCCATTGTAGAAATAGCGGCCGGCAAGCGAATAATTGCCGGCGACTTCGACCCGGTTGGCGATGACATCGCCATTCGCCGAGGTCAGGCTCACATTCGTGCCCGAGACGTCGATCAGGTTGAGGTCATCGGTCGCATAAGCGAGGACATCGCCCGTCGCCGCGATCGACACGCTCCCGTTCATCGTCGCGAGATTGAGCCTCGCATTGCCGGCGCGGGCACCGAGCCGCACGACCGGACTCGTCTCGACATGGAGCCGGTGAGTTCCGGAGATCGTCCCGGGATCGCTCGCACCAAGCGTCACGTTGTTGCCGAGGATATCGACAATGTAGCCGTTCCCGGCCGCATCGGTGCCACCCGACAGGTGCACCAGTTCCGCCACCGTCGCGTCGCCGGCAGCATTGATCAGGATATCGTCGCGGCCAGCTACCGATCGCAGAACGATCGAGCCGCCACTCACCGCCCGCAGGCTCGCACGCGAGTCGAGGCTGGCCGAACCACCGATGTCGCCCGCGGCATCGAGATCCATGTTGCCCAGGCTGAAGACCGTTCCGCCCAAAGTCAGCTGACCCGCAGTCAGACGCAATGTCAGGTCGCCATGATCGGACACGAGATGATTGACCGTCAGCGCGCGACCATTGACGAAGCGGACGTCGCCGGATCCGCCACTGTTGGTCGCGGTCAGCGCATCGACCTGGTTGATGCTGCCAAGGTCGATGCCGCCGCTCGCCGTGATTGAGAGTGACGGCGCGGTGATGAGACCGCCGCTCTGCGTCAGTCGCCCGCTCACCGCCAGCGAAACTGCGCCGCTCGCGGTAACTGCCCCTGCCAGATCGAGGCCGGTATCTGTGCTCAGCGACAGGCTGGAGACATCCACCGCGCCGAGCGCGTCGATCAGGTTTCCGGCAGAGAGCAGGGTAGCGTCGGTTGCCGACAGATTAAGGATTCCTGCCTCGATGCCTGATTGCTGGTCGATCTTGCCCGCGGCGCGCAGCGTCACGGCCTGCCCGGTCGCGCGGATCGCGCCGATCAGAATATCTCCGCTGCCGGTATAGGCGATGCCGCCCGTTCCCAGATTCGCCAGACGGATCGCCCCGGCGATCGCGTTTCCGCTCCGCGTCAGCGTGATGCCATCGCGCGCGGTCACATCGAGCAGACCGGCCGCGAGATCGCCGGTCTGCGTCACCGCGCCTGCATCCGAGGTCAGGACGAAGGTACCGGGCAATGAAACCGCACCCAGACTGGTGCTGCCCGTATTGCGGAGCGCTATGTCCCCGGTTGTGCTCGTGCCCGCAAATGCGCTGACCGTGTTCGCCCCGGCGAGCGCGATATTCCGGTCCGCCACAACGTTGAGCGACGCCGCCGTGATCGCACCGCCACTCTGCGTGATCTCGCCGGTATTGGCGACCAGCGAGACGTTTCCCCCTGCGTCGATCGCATCGGTGAGCAACAGGTCACCCGCCGCGGTGAAGGCGATGTCGCCGCCCGCGTTGAGCATGCCGAGATTCGTCACGGCATTGTCGCCGGTCAGGATGATGTCGCCGCCCGCACGCGCATTGAGCCGGTTCGCGATGATCAGGCCGCTCTGGCCGATCTTGCCATGGTCGGAGGTGACGTCGAACGTCCCCGCCGCGAAGCCGAAGTCGAGCGTGAAATCGCCGAGCGCACGGAAGGTGACATTGCCGGTATCGGAGACAAGCCGGACCGGACCCGCCGCCGCGACCTGATTGGCACGGTTCAGCAGGATCGACCCGTCGGCACTCGCATTGATCGAACCCGTATCGATGCTGCCTGCGGTCTGCTTGATCCCGCCGGTCAGCGACTGGAGAACGAGCTCGTCGCCGGAGATATCGCCGGCAAGCGCGATGCTGCCGTCATTGATGAACCCAACGACGCCGCTGCCTGACGCATAATCGCCAAGCTCGTTCACCCGGTTGGCATGATTGAAGTTGAGTGCGCCACCCGCGCTGGCATTGAGCCGGTTCGCGGTAATGATGCCGCTCGTGAACAGCATCTGGAGCAGCGAGCCGCTGTCGGTCTTGAGGGTCACCTCATGGCCTGCCGCGGTGACGTCGCCCCACAGCATCAGCGCAGTAGCATTGCGGTAGAGGAAATCGCCGCCCGCCGCCACGTCGCGCAAATTGGTCACGCTGTTCGCGCCGCCCAGCGTGATCGCCCCGCCCGCTGCGGCGCTCAGGCCGAGCGCGGTGATCGTGCCCGAAGTCTGGCTGATCGCGCCGGTGTTCGACCGCAGCGTCACCTCATGACCTGCAGCAGCGATATCGCCATCCAGTGCGAAATCGCCCGCGTTGCGGAAGACGATGTCGCCCCCTGCGGTCAGACCGCCGAGCGTATCGACGAGGTTCGCCTCGTTGAGCGCGATCCCGCCATTGGCGGCGCTGACCGACAACCGGCTCGCACCGATGCGCGTCGATGCCGCCTGACCGATCGAACCGTTCGCCGAAGTGAGCGTCACCGCCCCCGGCGTGTCGATCATGCCTGTCACGAAGCTGCCGGTATTGCTGAAGGCGATGTCGGCGCCCGCAGCGAGCGCGACCGTGCCGGTCGCAGCGATCCGGTTCGCCGCGCCAAGGTCGATCGCACCGGTCGCACGGGCACGCAGGCCGAGAGCTTCGATAGATCCGCCGCTCTGGCCGATCGACGCGGCATCGAGCACGACGTCGCCATTGGTCGCGGTGAGCGCGCCGGTCAGGTCGAGCGCGCGACCGGAGGTGATGCTGATGCCGCTGGTGAAGGACCAGACATCGCCCAATGCCGCGATCTGGTTACCGAGGCGCAGGTCGATTGCGCCATAGGCGCTGCCGCGGAACAGGTCTGCGGTGATGACGCCGGCGGTCTGGGTGATCGCCCCGCCGGTCGGAGTGAACACGTTCGGCGCCATGTTCGAACGCAGCAGGACGTTGCGCGCGGTAATGTCACCGGCCAGCTCAAGTGCCCGATCGGTCACGATCTCGACGTCCGCTCCGGGGCCAGCCGACAGTCCGTCGATCCGCTTGATCGCCCCCGCGAGGGTGACGCCATCACGGCCATAGGCGGTGAGCCCGACCGTATCGATCAGCGCCGACCCGGTCTGGCTGATCGCGCCTTCTTCACTGCGCAGCACGGCGTTGCCGCTGGGCGACAGCACCCGGTCGATGACGAGATTGCCGAGATTGGTGAACGCGATGTTCCGGCCCGACAGGCCGACATTCCCGGTGACATTGTTGGTCGTGCCGAGATCCATGTCGCCGGCCGAGAAGGCGGTCAGCGTCGCGGCGGTGATGTTACCGCCAGTGATGCCCCAGGTGTAGTTGTTGACCGACACGGTCTGGCCGGCCGCATCGATCCGGTCGACCGTCAGCAGGCCGCCCCATCCGCTGCCGCCGCTGTGGATCGACACCAGTCCGCGGCTGATCACGTCGAGGCGCGCGATCTGGTTGTCGTTATTGTACAGCTCGACGCCATTGAACGCGTCGAGGATCAGCGAACCGGCGACGAGGCCGCCACTGGCCTGTTGCGTGATCTTGCCGAGGTTGGAGATCAGCTCGACCGTTCCGGTCGGCGCGTTGATCGCGTTGATCGCGATATTGCCGGTGTTGCGGAAGCGGACGTCGTTGCCGCCGGCGTCGAAGCTGACCGCGCCGACCCGGTTATGGTTGAGCAGGCGGATACCGGTCGCGGTCGCGGTCCCTGCCGTCGCTTCCAGCCGGTCGGTGACGATAACGGTGTTGCCGATCTGGGTCAGGCCGCCACCGGTGTTGAACGTCACCCGATCGTCGGCGGCGATGCGCCCGTCGAGTTCGAGCGCGCCGACGGTGCGAAGGCTGAACACGCCGCCCGCGGTGACGTCGTTGACCGTATCGAGCGTGTTGAGCTGCTCGAGCACGACATCACCCGCGGCGATCGCGTCGAACCGACCGGCGCTGAACGCCGCGCTCTGGCCGATACCGCCGCCGTCCGAGGTGAGCGACAACAGGCCCGGCGTGGTCACCGCTCCCAGCAGGATCGAATTGATCGAGCGGAAGGTGATGTCGTCACTGGCCGTGAAGCGGCTGGCCGTGGTCGAGCCGATATCGTTCGCGCCGATCAAGGCGATCCCGGTCGCGGTGACATCGAGGTGGCTGGCGGCGATCGTCCCCGAATATTGGCCGAGATAGCCCGATATTCCGAACGTCACCCCACCGCTCGCGCTGACGTTGCCCTCCAGCCCGAGAGTCATGAAGCTGTTGTAGCGGATCGATCCGCCCGCCGTCAGATTGCCGAGCAAGCCAGTGAAATTCTGCGCCGCGAGATCGATGTCCGTCGCCGCATTGGCATTCAGCTTGCCCGCCCAGATCGAATTGCCGGGGACCAGAAGCTGGCTCACCGACCCGGTGTTGGATGTGAGATTGACGGTGCCGTCCCGCGCGGTGATCGCGTTGACGGTCAGATTGCCGGTATTGCGCAGCGTGATCGTGCCGCCGATCGCCGAGCGGGCGTTGTAGACCCCGACGGCGTTGGCGCGGTCGAGCATAATGTTGCCGCCCGCCGCGACCAGCGAGACCGTCGATGCGGTGACGGTGCCGTCCGACTGGGTGATCGATCCGGTTCCGCCCGCCGTCAGGCTGACCGTTCCTGAGGCGAAGAGATTGCCGGCGATGTCGATGCCGTCTTCGTCCGCGATGACGACGTCGCCGCCGGTGGCCGTGGCATAGTAGATGCTGCCGATCCGGTTCCCCGCCAAATCGAACCGGATGTCCCCCGCCAGCGCATCAAGCGAGCCGACATCGATCGCGCCGCTCTGGGTCAGCGCGTTGGCGCTGACGATCCCCCGGTCGGGCGTCCGGAGCGCGAGCAATTCCATCGCGCCCTGAGTAGTATAGCGGATATTCCCAGCGGCGCTGATCAGGCTGACCTTGGGCGTGGCGTTGCCGGGCAGGTTGATGTCGATGCCGGTCGCGGCGTTGACGTAGAGCGCATCCGCACGGACGTGGCCGATCGAGCCGACGTCAGTCCCGATGAAGCCGTTCGTCGATGTCAGCGTCGCCGTGCCGCCGGCATCCACCGTATGGCCGAGTACGAAGGAGTCCTGCGCTCGTAGCCTGATGTCGCCACCCGCACTCAGCACCTCGACATTGATGAAATTATTCGCGCTCCCGTCGAGCGTCAGGTTGCCGCCCGCGGTCGCCCGGAGCTTGTCCACGACGATCGCGCCGCCGATTTGGACGATGTCGCCCATGCCCCCCGCAATGAGGTTGACCCGTTCACCCGTTGCCGTGGACCCGCGAATGTCGCCGGTGATGTTGAAGCCGTCGATATCCCTGAAGGTGATCGTGCCGGTCGTGTTGACCAGTCTCCCGATATTGGTGATCACATTGTTCCCGCCGAGGGAAATTTCCCTGCGCGCCTCGGCGAACAGCGTGTTCGCGGTGAGTATCCCGGTCTGGCCGATCGTGCCGGTATCGGAAATCAGGCGGATCGTGCCGCCTGCCGTGCTGAGCGCGGGAACGGTCAGATTCCCGACATTGCGCACCGTTATGTCGCCGCTCCCGGTGGAGAGGGAGAAAAGGGTCGCGCCGAAATTGTTCGCCTGATCGAGATAGAGGCCGGTGCCGGCATTGATCGTCAGGTTCGAATAGGCGCCGAGCGCGACGCTCTGCGTCAGCGCCCCGCCGACGTCGAAGCGCACCGCCTGCCCCGTGGCGGTGACGGTGTCGGCGAGGTCGAGATTGCCGGTCGTCTTGACCCGGATGCCGCCGGTGCCACTGTTGCTGAGCGTGCCGGTCCGGACGAAGCCATTGTCCTGATCGAGCGTGATCCCGGTCGAGGCGCTGGCGTTGAGCCGCTCCGCCATGATCGAAGTGGGCGCGCTCTGCGTGATCGACCCGCTGTCCGAAACCAGCGTCACTGCCCCGGTCAGCGCGACGACGTCCGAAAGGACGATATTGCCCTGGTTGTGGAAGGCGATGTCGCCGAACGTGGTGCTCAACCCGTGCAGCGCGCTGACGTTGTTGGCGCCGCCAAAGTTGAGGCCATTCTGCGCGCTGGCGGTCAGATCCGACGCGCTGATCACGCCACCGGTCTGGCTGATCGCGCCGAAAGTGGACCGGAGAGTGACCGAGGTCGCCGCGATATCGCCGGTGAGCGAGAAGCTGCCATGATTGGTGACGCCGATCGCGCTGCCCGCGTCGAGCGTTCCCAGGCTGGCGAGCTGGTTCGCGTTCGTCAGATCGATGAACGTCGCCGCGCTGGCGTTCAGCCGGTTCGCACGGAGGGTGGTGCCGATATTCTGGGTGACCGATCCACTTTCGGAAACCAGCGTCACGGTGCCGGGCGCGCTGATGCCGGGCAGCGCGATGCTGGCCCAGTTGCGGAAGCTGATATCGCCGTTCGTGGTCGACAGGCCGGTGATCGTGGCGATATTGTTCGAACGGCCGAGATCGATTCCGGTCGCGGCGCTGACGTCGATCGCGCCCGCGGTGATGCCGCCGCCGGTCTGGCTGATCGCGCCGGTCGATGTCAGCATCAGGCGGCCGGTGCCGATGTTGACGGTATCGGTGAAAGCGAGATTGCTCGACGAGCGGAACGCGGTGTCGCCGTTCGCGGTGACCGTGCCGAGCGCGCCGATGCGGCCGCCGAGCGAGACGGTGCCGGCCGACGACACGGCCAGCGTATCGACGTTGAGACCATCGACGCCATAGTCGAGGATGCTGCCGCCGGTGACGGTCAGCGACGCATCGCGGGCGACGACCTCACCGAATTTGGTGTCGCCGGTCGAAACCGCGCTGATGGTGCCGGGAACATTGCCCCAGGTGAGCAGCGCGTCCACCTTGCCGAGCCGGTTGGTGGCGCTGGTCAGCGCGATCCTGTCCGCGCGAATCTCGAAGACATCGCCATTGAGGCTACGGTCGATCCGGCCGCCGCTCTGTGTGACGTTGCCATGGGCCCATAGCTCGAAATAGGGCGAGGTGATCGTGCCGGTCAGGTCGACATTGCTGTCGGTATGGATCTGGACGGCGGTGTCGATATTGCCGAGCGCGGTGATGTAGTTCCAGGACGCGCCGTTGCCGGTCAGGCTGTACCCCTGCCCGCCGCTGAGGTTCAGCGTTCCGACGGTGAGCAGGCTGTTGGTCGCGGTCTGGGAGACGAAGGAACTGGTGTCGACCGTCCTGAGCGACACCGTCTGGCCTACAGCGACGATCGCGCCGGCAATCATGAAGCTGTCGGCATCGGTATAGGCGATGCCGCCGCTGGTGCCGTTGCCCAGCACGCCGAGGCGCGCGACATTGTTGGTCGTGCTGGTGAGCGCGATGCCGGTCTGCGCCTGAGCGCTCAGGGAGTCGGCGACGATCGCGCCGCTGGTCTGGGTGAGGCTGGCGTTGCGCGCGTTGAACGAGACGGCCTGTCCGGCGGCGGTGACGTTGCCGTCGAGCACCATGTTGACGCCGCGCCCGCCCACCTCAATCCCGCCCGAGCCGGTATTGGTGAGGCCGAGAATCCGCCGGATGCCGTTCCACTCGTTGTTGAGCGAAATGCCGTCGGCCGCCGAGACGGTGAGCTGGCTTGCCTGAACGCCGTCCATGAAGCCGCTCGCCTGGGTGATCGCGCCGGCGTCGCTCGTCAGCGTGACCCGGTTGCCGATCACTGCATAGGTGACGCGGAAGCCGTCGGTGTCGCGGAAGAGGACATCGCCCCCGCCCGACGCGGCGAGGACGTAAAGGTTGTCGACATCGTTCGCGCCGCCGAGCATGACCGATCCGGTCGCCACCGTCTGGTAGAGCTGGGCGTTGAGCGTTGTCGCCTTGATCCGGCCACCGGTCTGGTTGATCCCGGTACGGGCGTAGAGCGCCAGCGTTCCGCCAACATCGATATCCTCAGTCAGCGTGAAGCCGCCGTTCGAGCGGACCGTGGCGTTGGTACCCGCGCTCAGTCCGCGAATCTCCGAGATGAGGTTGTTCGTGTTGTTGAACGTGACGTCGCCGTTCGCCGCGAGCGCGGTCAGCGCCGAAGCGGTGACGGCGTCGGTTGCGGCGATCGAACCGGTATCCGATGTCAGCGTCAGCACGCCGCCCGCGGTGTAGCCGCCCATCGCGGTCAGATCGATCGCACCCGCATTGCGCAGCGTGAGGTCGCCCGTCGCGACGATACGGGTGTCGTTGCTGACCAAATTGTTCGCGCCGCCCAGCAGCACGTTGGCGCCGCTGAAATAGGCCGCGTTGGAGTCGATACGGGCGGTGCCGCTCTGGACCAGGTCGCCCGCGCCGCGCAGGCTGACATAGTGACCCGCGATCGTGCCTGCGGTCTGAGAAATGCCGCCGCCATTCGCCCGCAGGTTGATCGTGCGCAGGCCCGGCCGGTTCGTCGTGACGTCGCCCGCGATGGTGAAGCCGCCGGCGTTGGTGACGAAGACGTCGCCATAAGCGGCCACCAGTCGCGTGAAGCTGTTCACGTCGACGCTGCTGGTCAGATCGATATGCCCGGCGTCCACCGACAGGCTGTCGACGGTGATCCCGCCAGAGGACAGATTGCCGCCCGCTGTCACGGTGGCGCTGCCGGCGGTGTTGAGCCCGACGACGATCGCGCCCGAACCGCCATTGTTGAAGACGATGCTCCCGCCGCCGGTCGAGCTGCCCGAGAAGCTGGTGAGGCGGTTGTCGCCGCCGAGGGTGATACCGTTCAGGGCAGTCGCGACGGCGCTGCCGTTCAGGATCCGGCCGCTGCCGCCCTGCTGGATCGCGCCGAAGCCTGCGGTCAGCGTCGTCCTGTTGCCTTGCGTATCGATCTGACCGGCAACCGTCAGATTCCCGTCGGTGTCGATCGCGAAATTGCCGTTGGTGCTGATCGTGCCGAGCTGGATGTTTCCGCCCGCAACGAGGTCGGCGCTGGATGCCGACACGTTGAGCGCGCCGCCCGCGACGACCAGCCCGCCATTGCGGGCGATGGCACCGCCTGCGCTGAGCGACAGGGCACCGGCGGCCCGGACCTGGCCGGTCAGGTCGAAGGCATCGGTATCGACGATGGTAACGGCGCCCCCGGTGCTGCGGATCGCGCCCAGGTGATCGAGATCGTTCCCCGCATAGTCGAGCACGATGTCGCCGGCCGCGCTGGCATTGAGCGTGCGGGCGATGAAGCGGTCGCTGAAGCCGGTCTGGCTGATCCCGCCCGTGTCCGAGGTCAGCGTGACCGTGCCGTCCGGCGCCTCGATCTGATAGTCGAGCACGATGGCGCCCACATTGCGCAGCGTGATGTCATGGCCGGTGCCCAAGTCATAGCGATCGGTGTCGAGCCGGCCGACCACGTCGATCTGGTTCGCCCGGGTCAGCGAGATGGCGCCGTTGGTGATGACGTTGAGGCGGTCGGCATCGATGATGCCGCCGCTCTGGCTGATCCCGGTATCGGCATAGAGGCTGATGTTCCGGCCGGTGACGTTGCCGGTCAGGTCCATGCTGCCGCTATAGGTGGTCAGCAGGATCGACTGGCCTGCGGTGATGGTGCCAAGCGACGCGATCGTCCCGTCGAGGCTGATGGAACCCGCCGCACTCGCATTCAGGCGTGAGGTGGCAATACCGGAGTTGGTGGTGAGAATGTTCCCGGCATCGGAGATAAGGGTAAGCGCGCCACCCGACCGATATCCGCCGGTCCCTCCGAGAATCGGGCTGAGATTGATGTTGCCGAGGTTGCGCAGCGTCAGGTCGCCGCCCACCGCGAGATCGGTGAGGGTGGTGAAGTTATTGGTCTCGCCCAGCGAGATATTTCCGCCGCTGGTCAGCGACAGGTTGGTGCTGTGCAGCTCGGTACCGGCCGCCTGCCTGATCGTGGTCCCGGCGTTGAGCGCGATCGACGTGGCGTCGATCGTCCCGGCGCTCTGGTTGATCGCGCCGCCCCGCGACCTCAGCGATGCCGTCGCGCCGTTGCCGGCGGTAACGTTGCCGCCGAGCACGACGTCGCCGTCCATCGCGATCAGGACATCAGCGCCCGCGCTCAACTGCCCGAAGACGGCGCTACCGCCGGTGAAGTCGAGGTCGATCTTGCCGCCCGCGGTGATGTCCACCGCGCCCGCGTCGATCGCGTTGGCGCCGGAGGCCGTCGCGTCGCCGCCGGTCGTGACCCGGACGGTCGACGCCGTCCGCGCCTTGAAGTCGAGATTGCCGGTCGCGTTGAGCGTGATGAGCCCGGCGTTCGTGGACGTGGCATCGACGCTGCTGAAGCTGTTGCCCGCCGTCAGGCTGATATCGCCGGCCGCGCTCGCGCTGAGCGTTCCCATACCGATGAAGCTGCCGCCCGTCTGGGTGATGCTTCCGGTACCGGCAATCAGCGTGAGACGGTGGCCGTTCGCCGCAAGGGCGCCGCTCACCGTCAGGCTGCCATCGGCACGGACCGTCGCATCCGCGTTGCTCACCCCGAGTTCAAGCAGGTTGGTACTGCCCGCGACATTGACCGTGCCGCCGCCGATCAGGCCGAGATAGAGCTGTGGCGTCGAGAATTTGCCGCTGCCCGACACCGCGCCGCCGGCGGTGAATGCCACGCGGCTTGCCGAGCTGATCGTGCCGTCGATCGCGAGCGGGTTGTTCGCGCCGACGCGCAGCCGCACCTCGCCCGCGCTGCTGCCGATATTGCCAAGCCGCGCGATGCTGTTGTTGGCCGACGTGCCGATATCGATGTCGCCGGTCGCGCTGGCGGAGAAGGAATTGGCGGTGAAAGCAATGCTGCCCTGCTGGATCGAGCCGCTGTCGACGATCAGGTTGAGCGCGCCGATCGCCACGCTGCTCCCGTCGAAGAACATGTTGTAGGCCGAGCGATAGGTGACGTCGCTGCCCGCGCCCCAACCCAGAATCGGCGTGTCAAAACCCGCGATCCGGTTGGAACCCGCAAGGATCAGGTCGTCCCCCGCCCGTACCGAGTTCGCGCCGGTGCCGGTCCCCACCAGCTGCGCGGCACTGTTCTGCGTGATCGAACCCGCCGCCTGAAGATGGAGCTGCCGGCCGGTGATTGTGCCCGCGGTCTGGTTGATCGCGCCGGCATTCGACCGCAGCGACACGTCGGCGGTGCTCGCCACGCTGATATTGCCGCCGATATTGATCGTGGAATCGGTGTTGATGCTGACGCCGCTGCCGGTCGAGGTCAGGTAGCGATAGCTGCCGATCTGGAGCACGCTCTGGTTGAGATCGATATAGTTGGCCGCCCGGATTCCCAGCGTGCCCGCGTGCATCGCGGCGCCGGCGATCGCCGCGCCTCCCGCATCGACCGTCGCATTGCCGAGCGTATCGACGGCAAAGCTCAGGCTCCCGGCCGATTTGACACTGATGTCGCCGGCGACGGATGTGCCGTAGAAGCCGTCGATCTGGTTGGTCTGGCCGCCGAAATCGATGTTGCCGGCTGCGGTCGCACGGACCGTGCCGCCATTATAGATCGCGTCGCCCGTCTGGACGATGTTGCCCGTAGCGGCGTTCAGCGTGAGCACATGGTTGTTGAGCCGCATGCCGCCGGTCATCGAGATGCCGCCGGCTGCATTGATCGTCATGTCGCCGCTGGCGTTCGAATAATCGATATTGGCATTGCCTGCGACGTTGAGCGTGCCCGCGGCATCGAACGACAAGCGGCCCGCGCTGATCAGGCCTGCGCCGGTGATCAGGCCGGTGCTGCTGAGACCAACCGCGCCCGGCGTGGTGATCGGACCGGCGATCTCGTAACTGTCGCCGGCGAAGCTGATATAGCCGCTGGTGCTGGTCAGGCTGGTGAGCTTGGCGACCGAGTTCGGTGTGCCGCTGGCGCCCGCGCCAAGCTCCACGTTGCCGGCCGCGGAAGCCGAAAGTGTGTTCGCGGTGATCTTGGGGCCATTCTGGTGAATGTTGCCGGTCTCGGCGATGAGCCGGATGCTCCCGCCCGCCGCATTCTGGCTTCCGTTGAGCAGCACATAGCCGCTCGAGACCAGATCGATCGCACTGGCGGTGAGGTCGCCGGCCGAAAGGTTGCCGGTGCCCGAACCAGCCACGGCGCTCGCCGCGACCGCGCCGTTCACGACATCGCGGTTGGTGGTGAGCACGATCGCCCCGGTCTCGTCGGTGCCGACGGTGGTGGCGGTGATCGCACCGGGAGCAACGAGCTGGCTCACCAGCCCGGTCTGCGAGACCACGCTCACGAACACGCGGTTGCCGCTGGTATCGCCCTGCAGATAGGCGGTGCCGCCATAGCCGCCGGCGCCTGCCGACACCTCGAAGCTCAGCAGGTCGAGGTCGTTGGTCGAGGTGGGGCGGAAGCTCACCTTGTAGCCCGAAGCCGAACCATAGAGCACATTGCCGCCGCCGCTGGCGGTCATGGTCGATCCGGCTTCGGTATTGATGATCGGTGAGACCAGCGCGAGCGCGCCGCCCCGGGTGTTGATCTGCGCGCCGGTCCGCACGTCGATCCGCGCACCGTCATAGGCGCCGCTAAAGTTGAAGCTGGTCGAGCTGCCGTCGAGGAATCCACCCGCGCTGCCGTCGGTCGCGCGATCGAGCGCGGCGGTGGTGACCAGCAGGCCGCCGGTGTTGATCCGGGCATTGGCGCCGATCACCACGCCATTGGCGTTGTAGATCCAGATATTGCCGCCATTGGGGCCGCCCGCCCCGATCATGCCGTTGAGGTCGCCGTTGATCGTGCTGCCCACGCCGCCCACGCGGTTGAGCACGATGTCGCTGCGGTTGGCGAAGATGAAGTCCGCCCGCTCGCCACTGTTGATGTCGAACCGGTCCCAGTCGATCACCGTGCGCGATCCGCCCAGCGTCACAGTCGTGTTGCCACCCGCCTGATTGATCGTGGGCGCCCCGCCATTGCTCTGTGCCGGGGCAGGTCCCTGGACGAGCTGCGCGTGCGCGGGTGTGCCCCAGACGGCGGCGAGCGCGAGCGCGCCCAATGCCGAGGTGGTGAACAGGCTGCTGCGGCGGGCGGGCATGGCGGTTTCCTTCACGAGATCGACGCGGACAGGCTGATCAGGAAGCGGTCAGATGGCTTCGGGGCGGTGGGGGCGAGCCGGTCGAACGGATGCGCCCAGGCGGCATCGATCGAGATCCACGGCGCGAATTGTGCGCGTACGCCCAGCCCTGCCGAACGCAGGCGGGTGTCGCCCGCGCCCGGACCGATATTGGTCAGCCGCACCGCGTCGACGAAACCATAGGGTCGGAAGGCGATCCGCTTGCCGACCGCGACCGGCACCGTGGTCAGCTCGAACGTCGCGCCCAGCGCGCGATCACCCGAAGCGGCGGACGGATCATAACCCCGCCCGATCGACAGGTTGCCGGCCGAGAATTCCTCATAGGAGAGCAGCGGCACATTGCTGTATTGCCAGCTGCCCGACACGGTGGCGACGATCGGCCCGAACAATCGGCCGCCGACCGCCCATTCGGCGCGGATCACCGCCGCGTCCGGCTCACCGCCGAAGCGCGACGCGACGCGATTGCCATAGGGCGATGCGCCGAGCGCGTTCAGCCCTTTGCGCAGCTCGATCGCCCCGGTCGCGGCGACCGAATGACTGGCCAGTTCGGCAGGCGCCCAATGGCCATCGAGCCGGGCGAACAGGATGCGCAGCTTGTCCTCGGTCAGCGTGGCGATGCCGCCGCCGAATTCGACCTTCTGGTCGATCCAGTCGAGCCCGCCCGACAAAGTGAGATTGTGGCGGCGGTGGCGGAGCAGCGGATAGCTGAGCCGGGCATTGCCGGCGAAGCTATTGCCGAGCAGCTTGAGCGCCGCGACCGGGCCACCCGGTCTGGTCCGCGCGAACGATCCCGACAGGCCGAGCGTCAGCCCCTCTCCGCCGATCTTCATGCTTTCGGTGATCTGGAGCACGCGCTGCTCGCTGCTGCCGAGCGTGCCATAGCCGACGATCGAGGTGCGTTCGCCGAACCCGGTGAAGCTGTTGAAATCCACCCGTGCGGTGGCGAGCTCGCGGCCGATCGAGATCGAGCCATAATCGTTGACGCTGAAGCTCGCTGCGAACGCCTTGCGTGCGACGGCGATGTCCAGCTCGACCCCGCCATTACCCTCCGCAGCCTGACGGAGCGAAGCCTGAACCGAAACACCCGGAATGTCCGAGGCCAGCAACAGGTAGCGTTGCGCGACGTTGAGGTCGAAGGGCACCAGCCCCTTGAGCTTGTCGAGATGGCGCGCCACCTGGCGCTGCGCCGGTCCGGCATCGCCGCTATAGTTGACCGAGGTGACATGCGCTTCGGTCACGTCGAGGATGATCCGTCCCTCGGCGATGCGCTGCTCGGGGATGTTGACGGCGGCGAGCACGCCGCGGCGCAGGTAGAGCGAGGCGACCCGGTCGCGGATCGTGCAGATCGCGCTCACCGGCAGCTCCTGTCCGGCAAGGTCACGCCAGGCGAGCGCTAGGCGCTCGTCGTCGAGCGCGAGCGTGCCATTGGCACCGCGGAACGTGACGCTGCTCAGCGTAAATTTGAGATCGCTGCCGGCAAAGGCGCATGGCCCCGCCTCGATATTGCGGAACAGCTCGCCGCGTGGCGCCGCAGGAAGTGCGGGCTGGCGCGCAGGGTTCAGTTCCTGCCGCGAAGGCAGCGTCTGTTGCGCATGCGCGGGAATCGCCACTCCCGCCATCAGCAGCGCCACGGCAATGGGCATGCGCCCGCATACGGCATGACCGGCGTACGTCATCAAACGGCTTTCGTTCTGAGGAAACTGACTGGCGGAATCGCCGCGCGCCCCTTCACCGGCATTGGTGATCCCGCGCGGGCTTCGTATCGGAAGTGAGGTGGGGCGTCTGTCGCTACTAATAGTGACAGAAACGAAATTACGTTACGGAACGCTGGGATTTCACCTGTTTCGGCATAGCTGCACGAGGGCCGGGCAGGCATGCTGCACGAGACGATACCCCTTTCCACCACCCCATTCCCCTTGACCGTGCATGGGCTCCGGCACGGCGCGGAAGGGATGGCTAAGCAGCCACAGCAGCGCGGAATAGCTCCCATATGGGGGTAGCTAAGGCGCCTTCTGGCTGGGGTGTCGCTACTCGATTTCGATCGAAGGTACCGACATCGCCATGCGAACAAGGTCGAGTTGGCGATGGCAGCCGGTCTTGGCCTGGATAGTCTTCAGCCGGGTTCGCGCGGTGGAAAGTTGAATGCCCAGCTGCTCCGCTGCTTCGGTCAGCGGCACTCCGGCAATCACTGCTCCGGCCAACCGCTCCTCAGCAGGCGACAGACCAAATTGCCGCGCGATCCGGACAACGGCGCCCGGCGGCGTCGCATCGGGATCGGAAACGACCAGCAGCATCTGGCCCGGCGCGGGCGGCATCCCGAATTCGGTAGCGGAAGCGACCGGCCACAGCATCGCATGCAGCGGCGATCCACCTCGCCGCCGCGGCAGCATCGTCCCGGTCAGGTCGGCGTCACCGCGCACCACCCCGTCCGGCAGCATCCGGCATGCGGCGATGGCGTCCTCCAATGCGCGGTTGCTCTTGTCGTCGAAGCTGCGCAGTCGGCCGAGGCGATTGAGCATGACGCCGTCGTCACGCGCAATCAGCGCCTCGGCCCGGCGGTTCATCGTCCGCACGCAACCGTCCCGGTCGAGCACGAAAGCGGCATAGGTCCAGCCGTTGAACAACGCCTGTGGGGCCATCGTCGCGGAGCGCGTCTCGATTAGCGTCCGGCGAAGCTTGAAGGCGCGGCGCAGATGCGGCGCGAGCAGGCCAAGCAGCGACATCTGGTGGTCGCGCCGTGCAGCATCGTCGCAGCCGTCTGAGAAGGACAGCGATGCCCAGCCTTCCGGTTCGCGTTCCATCAGCATGCCGGTGCCATAGCGACCCAGCCGGTGTGGCAGCATGAAGTCGTTATAATGCTCGGTCCCGAACAGCTCAGCATCACTGATGATCGATTCCGTGCGCGTCGGCACGCCGACCTGATTGCGCGGTACGAAATCCACATAGGGGCTGGTGGCGAAATGATAGGCCGCATAGTCGCGCTGCGCTGCCTCGGAAAAGTTGGCAACGATGCTGAGATCAGTACCGGAACTGCCGCTCTCATGGCTGAACAGCATCACGGTCAGATCGGGATAGATCGCCTCGATCCGGTCGACGAACTGGCACCACAGCTGCGGATCGAGCGCCGCTTCGTAAATACCGCCGACCAGCTCCGCCACAAGCAGGGGTGTGAGGGGTTCCGGGCGTGGCATTGCGCGACTCAATTCTCCGCCGGAACCTCGGGTAGCCGAAGCTGAAGACCAAAGTGTAGGCCAGCCGAAATCACGCGTATGTCGCTACTATTAGCGACAGAGTTCGAACCGTCGGTGACAAAGAGCAGCGGGAAATGTCTTACGGCGAACCTGGCCGTCAGAAGGCCAGCCTCGCGCCCACCGTAAAGTAGCGCCCAACCACATCGTAAAAGGGAGAATAGAGCGACCCATTGGGCGCCTGCTTGTCCAGCAGATTAGTCACGCTGCCATGGATCTCCATCTTCGTTCCCGCGGCGGTCGTGACCCGCGCGCGCGCCTGGAGATCCACATAGGTATAGGCCGGGATATGGTTGTTGAGCAGCCGGATCGTGGAATTGTAGTTGCCCGCGGAGATGTAGCGCGCTCGGATCTGTGCCCCAAAACCCTCACTGTCATAGCCGATGCTGCCGTTGATCCGCCATTCGGGCACGCCGAGGCTGAACGAGTTGCCTTGAGAACGGACATACTCGATCGTTGTGACGCCATCGTTGGTCTTCAGGCTGTCAACCCAGTTGGCCCGCAACCGAAAGCTGAGTTCGCCGGGCAGATCGACGATGCGGCGTAGCGGCAGCGTTTGCGAGAGTTCGGCGTCGATTCCATTGGTCTTGTATTCGGACAGGTTCAGATATGACGTCAGTGTGCGGGTAATGTTGCCTTCGGCATCTCGTTCGACGTTCGCACACAATGCCTGATTGCCATTGTAGCAGCGGATGACCAGATCCTGGGCTGAGACAATGGTGATCACATCGTCGATACGGACCCGGTAATAGTCAATCGAGAGGCGAAGACCGCGAACTCCCGGCGGTGCGTAGAGAAAGCCGGCGGTGAACGTGGTCGCCGTTTCGGGCCGCAGGCCGGGGTTACCGTCCGTGTGATTGAGCACATAGACGCTCGCGTTCTTCACGGGGTCGGTGAGCGTGTTGTAGCCCACCGTGCGCTGTGTGAAGAGCTCCGCGAGATTAGCCGATCGGATGTCGCGCGAGCGCGTGAACCGCGCACGGAACCCGGGAAGAAACTCATTCGTCGCGCCCAGCTTCCATGACCAGATCGAGCCGGTGGTGTCATAGTCGGAAAGGCGCACCGCTGCGTTCAGCTCCAGATTTCGCAATAGCGGCCGGTCGCGAGCCAGCGGCACAAGGACTTCGCCAAAAGCCTCTCTGACGGTGAAGCCGCCCGCAATCGGCGCGAAGTTGAACGAGCGAAATGCCCGGGCAAGGTCGAGTTCGCTCACCGACTGCCGGATCGCCTCGCGACGGGCCTCGAACCCCGCCGCGATCGAGATCGGGCCTGCCGCCAGTGTGACCGGCTCACCCCGCAGGCTGATCCCGCCGACATCCAATGTGGTCCTGGCGCGCTGCCGCGGCGTGCCCGTGACATAGGCGAGCGCCTGCGCCGAAGGTGAGCCTTCGCCGAACAGGTTGATGGGCACGCAGGCGCTCGACGGGTCGGTGAGCTTGATGCGGCAGACGGGCCGCCCCGTCGCCGGGTCGCGCACCGCATCCACGGCCTGGTTGAAATGGGCGCCGATCACGAATCCGGGCGTATCGATATCGTTGCGATATTCGCCACGGCTGTAATAGCCGCTCAGGCGCCAGTTCGGCGCCATCGTCGCGTCGATCGCAATCGTCCCCTGCGTCGTTACCCGTTCGAAATCGATACGGGGGAAAGGGAAATCGGAATTGAACCGGCCCATTGTGAAACCGGCTTCTCCCGCCGCAAGCAGCCGCGCTCCGATCTCGGGCGCCAGAAAGACATTGTCCCGCGAGATGAAGATGTTGCCGCGATTGTGGTCGCCGAACCAGATATAATCGTTCCACATGCGCGAGTGACGCAGTTCCGCCGTGATCCTCACGGCGTTACTCGCCTTGAAGCTGACACGGCCGAGAGCGCTGTACCGCCGCTGCGGTGTGACAAGTGCACTAATATCGTCGTTCGACGGCCCCTCGCCGCCGATCATTTCTGTCCCCACTACCGTGCCGTACCTGAAATCGCGGAGCGACCCGTCGGGGTTGAAGACCTGACCGGCGAGCACACCGCTGAGGATCAGACCGCCCCGAGCCGCATTCGCAAACCCGACATCCGGCGTGAGCAGGAAGCTACCGTCCCCCGCGGCAACGCTGACCCAGCGCCCGACGCTCGGACGGGATATCTTGGGAATGACGCCCGCATTGTCGAGATACTCGGCCCCGACGATCACATGGCCGCGATCCCCGGCGAATGCAGTGCCGAATGCACCCTCAAACCGGCGCTCGGCCGCATCGCCGCGCGAGGAGATTCCAGCTTGAGCACCAAGCTTGACCCCGCTCAAATCCGCGTCGAGCACGACGTTCACGACGCCGGCAACAGCGCCCGAGCCCCACGCCGCGGACGCCCCGCCGGTGACGATGTCGACCGACTTGATCAACACGGTAGGGATGGTGTTGAGATCATTGTCGCTTGAGAAGCGCCGTCCGTCGAGCATCACAAGCGTGCGATTGATCCCCAGCCCACGAAGATCCACCGGCGCCATGCCCGCACTGGTGTTCGTACCGCTGGTTTGCGGGGAGATCGTTCCCCGGAACTGCGGCAGATCGTTCAAAGCGGCAGCGATATTCGAGCGCGCGCCGATCTCGAGTTCCGGCCGCGTCACATGCGATGTCGGGGTCGGCGCCTGGAAGCCCAGCACGTCGATGCGCGAACCGGTGACGACGACGTCCTGCGCCTCCTCCGGCTTCTCAGGCGCTGCCAGCGGCCGCATGGGACGTGGCCGGGCAACGACCGGTCGGCGATGTGCGCTACGCCCGGCCGCGCGTCGGGTGATGACATAGGATCCGCCCGCCGTGACGGTAAAATCGAGGCCCGATCCGCCGAGCAGACGGCGTAGCGCCTCTGAAGCGGTGTAGGTGCCGTTGAGCCGGGGCGCGACACGTCCCTGCGCAGCGCTAGGCATGAAGATGATGTTCGTCCGGGTGATCGTCGCGACCGCCTCAAGCGACAGGGAGAGATCCTGTTGTGGCAACGCGAAATGAAACCGGGCTGCAGTTTGCGCTTCGGCGGCAGTCGCAGTCACGCACGCAAACGCGCACATCGCTGCCAGTTTGCCGCCCCGCATCAACTATAGCCTCTACACCACTTCACCGGACCATTCCGGTCGATCGCCCGACGATAGGTCACGATACGCTGTACGTGGCAGGAAGATGTGATCAAGGCGTCAAAAGAACCGCTTCACCCTCACGCTGCACACGCAAGCCGTGAAGCTGCGCTACCGCGGCGGCGAACTCCGCCGGGTTATCGGTCGCGAAAACGCCCGAGATCGGGAGCGAAGCGAGGCGCGCGTCGTTCACGATCACCCGCCGCTTGCCATAGCGGTTCACTTCGGCGACGGCCTCGGACAGGGGAGTATCACGGAATCTCAGTTCGTTGCGGCGCCAGGCTGTGATTGAATCGAGTAGTGGAGTGTCAAGCACCGGCACCGCGCCCGGTGTCGCCGACAGGCGTTCGCCCGGCGCGAGGACGGCGAGCCGCTTGCCCGTGCGCGACACCTCGACCCTTCCGCTGAGCAATGTGACGCGGACGCGGTCCCCGTCGCGCCGCACGATGAAGCTGGTGCCGAGCGCCCTGATCCGTTCGTCACCGGCCATGACGATGAACGGCCGCGACGCATCGTGCGCCACGTCGAACATCGCCTCGCCGCGGTCGAGCGAGACCTCGCGCTCGTCGCGGGCAAACTTCACCGTGACATGGCTGTCGGTATTGAGCGAGACCCGGCTGCCGTCGTCCAGCGCCGCGGTGCGCTGCTCCCCGACCCGGGTGTCGAGGATCAGCGGCTGGTCGAGCAGGACCGTCATCGTCCCGGCGCCGATGACAAGGGCCAGCGATGCCGCGATCGCCATCGGCACGAACCGCCGGGAGCGCTGCGGCGCTTCGTCCTGCGTCACCGCGCCGGGCAGAAGGTCCCAGACCCCGGTGGCGCGCTCGAACGCTTCCTGATGCGCCGGATCGGCCTTGAGCCAGTCCTGCAGCGGGCCCCGCGCGTCGGCGCCCCGCGGACCGTGCAGCCGCGCGAGCCACGCCGACGCCTCCGCGTTCAGGCGCGTTCGCTCTTCCCTGGACCGTATCACCATCGTTCCATCCAGTTCATCATCTCCAGGGTCGCGCGGGCGACCTGTTTTTCAACGGCGGGGATCGACATCCCTTCTTCGCTGGCGATCGTCGCGTAATTCACTCCGTCGAGGCGCCGACGGAGCAGAATACGGCGCGTGCGTTCGGGCAATCGCGCAAGCCCGGCAGCCGCGTGGTTCAGGCGCGCCTGCGATTGCAGCACCTGTTCCGGGTCCGGCGCGGCATCGGCGATGCTGAACACATTCGCAGCGGAGAACGGCGCACGGCGCTCGCGACGCTCTTCGTCGATCGAGAGGTTGACGGCGGCCTTGACCAGCAGGGCTTCCTGCGAGCGCACCGTATGCCGCTGTTCGTAGCGCTCCACCTTCAAAAAGGCTTCGTGCACCAAATCCTCGGCATCCTGATCCGGAACGCCGCGCCGCCGCAAAACGGCTCGTACGTGCCGAAACATCTCGCTCAACTGGTTCATCGCTTTTCCTGCCCGTCCCCTACATGAGTTGGCCGCCGCAATTCGACAGAATTCGTGCACGGAGCGGTACGATCGGCGGCGGGCTGCTCATGGCCCGGTGTTGCGGGCGATCTGCCGCCATTCGGATCGAGTCAGCGGAAGGGTGGCGAGTCCGGCATAATAGGCGCGCAGGTCGCGTGCGAACGGCCAGTCCGATGCGGGCAGGAAATGCGCGATCCCGATCCTGCGCATCAGGCCGACCAGCGCCGTCTTGTTCTGGCCCGATGCGGCGCCGGGCGTGATCGCGCCAAGATCGAAATAGAGATTGGCGCAGCGTTCGCGGTCCTGTTCGCAGGCATCGGCGAAGACACCGAGCGCGTCGATCGTCGCTGAATCGATGCCGCCCCAGCCTGCCGCATGCGCGATCTGCACCGTCGTGCCCTGCGCGGCCGGCAGCACCTCGCGCATGAAAATCCGAGCCTCCTCTGCGCCATAGCCGGCTGCCCGGTTGCGCATATGGATCATGATGCGCAGACGCGCCGCCGCCGCGGCGCGCACGGTCGTTGCCAGCGTCTTCACCTGATCGGGCTGGTGATAGTCAAACCGCGAATTGGCCAGATGCAGCTTGATGCCGGCAACGTTGCGATCGCCATGCCAGCGCTCGATTTCCCACAATGCCGTCGCGGTGAGCGGATTGACGCCGATATAGGCCTCGAGCCGCCCGCGATGTTCGCGCGCCAGCGCGACGGTGAAGTCATTCGCCTTGCGCACGATCGCGACATGATCCGGAGCCGGCGGCACCATCATCGGGCTTTCCGCCAGATAGGCGGTCGACATTACCCGCGCGCGGCGAATTCCCGCCTTGTCCATTGCCAGCAGCAGATCACCGGCAGTCAATGGGTTGGAGAATTCGGGGTCGCATGGGCTGGCCCTGCCCGGGCTGGCGCAATAGTCGGGCAGGATGGCGAGGATTGCCGGCGAATGGATATGGACATGATGATCCACCGCCACGGCCGGCGCCCTCCGTTCCGCCGCCTTCAACGGGGCGACGGACAGGAGGATGGCCATGGCGATGGTAAGCACGAGCACCAGTGTCACCGAGGCGCGTCGCCGAGCAGCGTCTGCTTCCAGAACAGCACGCTGGTCCAGAAATAATAGTCCTCATTCTCCTTCTTGCGGAAGACGTGCCCGTCATTCTGCGCGAGCAGATGCCACACGGTGCCGCCCTTGCCGCGGACCGCCTTGATGATCTGATCGGCCTCGCTTGCCGGGACGCGCGGATCGTTGCCGCCGGTCGCGATCAGCAAAGGCAGGTCGATCTTGTCGACGCTGGTCAGCGGCGAGATCTCGATCAGCTTGGCGCGCTGCTTCGGGTCGCGCTCGTCGCCATATTCGACCCGGCGCAGGTCACGGCGATAGGACTGGGTATTCTCGAGGAAGGTGACGAAGTTGGAGATCGCCACATAGCAGTTCGCGCCCTTGAGCCGCGCCGAGTAATGGGTCGCGGTGGCGTAGCACATATAGCCGCCATAGGAGAGGCCGGTGACCGCGAACCGGGCGGGATCGAGCGTCGTGTCGCCCGACAGCGTATCGAGGAAGGCGCCGATATCCTTGACCGAATCCTCACGCTTGAACGGCCCGTTGTCGAGGTTGACGAAGCGCTTGCCGAAGCCGCTCGAGCCGCGGACATTGGGGAAGAACAGCGCGATGCCAAGCTCGTTGAGATAGTAGTTTTCGGCGCCGAGGAAGTCGGGCCGGGTCTGCCCCTCGGGCCCGCCATGGATGTTGACGACCAGCGGGCGCTTGCCCGGGAAGCGCGCGGGATCGGGGCGATAGAGGAAGCCGGTCACCGTCTCGCCATCGAAGCTCTTCACCTCGACGAGCTGCGGCTCGACATTCTTCGCCGGGTCGAGCCCGCCAGTCTCGCTCGCGGTCCAGCGCGTCACGGCAAGCGTCCTGGGATCGACGGCAAAGGCGTCGCCTGCGACGCGCGCCGACGACATGCTGAGCCCGATCGTGCCCCACGGCGCGATCTCGATCGACGAGCCGATCGAATAGGGAATCACACCGGCCGGAAGACCGGTGACGGCACGGGTCGCGCCCGTCGCGGCATCCATCACATGCAACCGGCTGACGCCCGCTTCATTGGTTGCATAGGCGAGGAAGCTGCCGTCAGGCGCGAGCGCATAGTCGGTCACGTCCCATTTCGGCTCCTTCGAGACGGCCGTGAACTTGCCCGTGCGCGGATCGAGCCGGCCCAGCCGGACGAAATCGGAATCGATATCCGACAGCGTCCAGATGCCGCCATCGGGCGCGTAGCGCGGGGCGATGTGCGAGACTTCGCGCTTGAGATCATTGAGCGCGCGCATCTTGCCGGTCTTGAGGTCGAGCTCGTAGAGATCGGCGCGGTTGATCGACATGCGGTTGATCACCAGTGCCTTCGCCCCGTCCGCGGAGAAGTCGGCGATGTTCCAGCCGCCGCCTTTGACCGTCGCGACCAGACGGTCCGACTTCGGGTCGCGCGGATCGACCACATAGAGATCGGCATCGGCGCCGTTGCGCCGCGTCGAGGAATAGCCGAGCAGCTTGCCGTCCGGGCTCCATCCGCCGAACCAGTTGCGGCTCTTGCCGTCGGTGAGCAGCTGAAGCCGCCCGTCGGCCAGCCGGAAGAGCTGGTAGAACTCGCCGCCGCCGACATCCTTCTGCACCACGGTGACGTCGCCGGCACCGGGCGAGATGCTCGCCATCAGGATCGGCTCATCCTCGAAGCTCAGCTGGGTGCGGTCGGCATTCGGCGCGACCACCCGGTGCACCTGATCGGTGTTGGCGAAGCGCGTCTTGACCAGCATCGAACGGTCGACCGGGTTCCAGCCGAGGAAGTTCGCCTTGCGCGCCTGAAGATAGGGCTGCGTGTCGGCGGCGAGCGCTTCGGGGATGGCGGGCATGCCATCGGCGACGATCGCGGCAGGCTTGGCGACCTGAGCGATCGCGGTGGCGGGGAACAGCGCGAGCGCCGCGGCGAAGGCAGGGCGAAGGAACATCAGGCACTCTCCAAAAGGTCAAACCCGCCTCGGCATGGTGCCGGGCGGGTTTGCCGAAACGGGATCAGAAGCGGACGCGGGCACCGAGGGTGAAGTAGCGGCCCAGAACGTCGTAATAGGGCGAGAAGAGCGATCCCGCCGGAGGATCCTTGTCGAACAGGTTGGAGATGTTGGCGTAGATCTCCATCTGCCGCCCTTCCGCCACCGGCACCTTCATCTGCGCCTGCAGGTCGAAATAGGTGTAAGCGCCGATGTGGTTGTTGGTGAGCGGGACCTGATTGTTATACTCGCCCGGCGAGATGTAGCGGGCGCGGATCAGGCCCGAGAAGCTCTTGTCCTCATAACCGATCGAGCCGTTCACCCGCCACGCCGGTACGCCGAGGCCGAACGAATAGCCCTGCGAGCGGACATATTCGAGCTTCACCACGCCATCGTCGGTGGTGAGGCTGTTGACCCAGGTGCCGAGCAGGCGGAACTTCATCCGCCCTTCGGACGACGCGAACAGGCGGTCCAGCGGCAGGATGTAGGACACTTCCGCGTCGATGCCGTCGGTCTTGTAGTTCGCCAGATTGACGAAGGTCGAGACCGTGCGGGTGATGTTCCCGCTTCCGTCACGCTCGACGCGTGCGCACAGCGCGGTGTTGCCGTTGAAGCAGCGTGTCACCAGATCCTGCGCGGCGACGGTGGTGATGACATCGTCGACGTCGATGTTGAAATAGTCGACCGACAGGTTGAGGCCCGAAACCGCGGGCGGCGAATAGGTGAAGCCAACGGTCCAGGTATCGGCCTTTTCCGGATTGAGATTAGGATTGCCGCCGCCGTTGCTCAGCACATAGACGTTCTGTTTGGTGACCGGGTCGTAGATCGTGTTGTAGCCGGTCGTCGTCTGCGTATAGAGCTCGCTCAGATTGGCCGAACGGATGTCGCGCGAGCGCGTCGCGCGGCCGCGGAAGCCGGGAAAGAACTCGTTGGTGAGACCGAGCTTCCACGACCAGATCGAACCCGTCGTGCTGTAGTCGCTGACGCGCACCGCGCCGTTGAACTCGAGCTTGCGCAGCAGCGGCGTGTTGTGGATCAGCGGCACCAGCACTTCGCCGAATGCTTCCTTCACGTCGAAGCTGCCCGACATCGCCGAGAAGCTGAAGGTGCGGAACGCCTTGGCAGCGTCGAGCGCGCCGACGGTCTGCGTGATGCTTTCCTTGCGCGCCTCGACACCGACCGCGAACGAGACTGCGCCCGCGGGAAGCGCGAACGGCTCGCCGCGCAGGCTGATCCCGCCGACGTCGAGCTTGGTCTTGCCGCGCTGGCTCGGCGTGCCGGTGACATAGTCGATCGCCGCCTGCGACGGCGCACCCAGGCCGAACAGGTTGATCGGCACGCAGTTGGTCGACGGGGTGGTCAGCGCGATCCGGCAGATCGGGGTTCCGCCCGGGCCGGCCACCGCATCGACCGCGTTGGCGAACTCGCGCGTCAGCAGGAAGCCGGGCGTGTCGATGTTGTTCTGGTACTCGCCATGGCTGTAATAGGCGCTCCAGCGCAGGTTCGACCCGATCTTGCCGTCAAACGCCAGCGTGCCCTGAGTGACCTTGCGCTCGAAATCGATCGACGGATAGGACAGGTCGCTGTTGAAGCGGCCCATATAGAAGCTGGTCTGGCCGGCATTGGCGAGCGCGGTGCGTACGCTGTTCGACAGGAAGGCATTGTCCGACTGGATCTGAATGCCCGACGTCGCGGTGCCCTGCACATGATCGCCGAACCAGACATAGTTGTTGTACATGCGCGAATGGCGCAGCTCGGCGGTGACCTTGATCGCCGGGGTCAGCTCATAGGTCAGGCGGCCGAGCGCGCTGTAGCGGCGCTGCGGGGTCATCAGCGGGCTGAGATCGTCGTTCGACGGGCCTTCGCCGCCGGTCATATAGCTGCCGACCACGCGACCGAAGTCGAAGTCGCGCAGCGAGCCGTCGGGGTTGAACGCCTTGCCCTTGAGCACGCCCGAGGTGATCAGGCCGCCATAGGCCGAGGTCGAGAAGCCGACATCGGGCGTCATCGCGCCGCCGAACGAGGCCCAGCGGCCGATCTTGTCGCGTGCGACCTTGGGCACGATGCCGTTGCTGTTGAAATACTCGCCGCCGATCACGAAGTGGCCGCGGCCATCGGCAAAGCCGAACCCGGCCTTGCCGTCGAAGCGGTGCTGCGCGGCGTCGCCATAGGTCGAAAGACCCGCTTCGGCGCCGAGCTGGAGGCCGCTGAACTTCTCGTCGATGCCGATATTGACGACGCCGGCGACCGCGCCCGAACCCCATGCCGCGGATGCGCCGCCGGTCACGACCTGCGCGCTGCGGATCAGGACATTGGGAATGGTGTTGAGGTCATTGTCGCTGGCGATGCGGCGGCCGTCGACCAGCACCAGCGTGCGGTTGATGCCAAGGCCACGCAGATCGACCGGGGCATTGCCCGCGCCGGTGTTGGTGCCGGTGGTCTGCGCCGAGGTGGTCGCACGGAACTGCGGAAGGTCGTTCAGCGCCGCGGCGACGTTCGGGCGCGCGCCGACCGACAGATCCTCGGCGGTGACGGTGATGGTCGGGGTCGGCGTGTCGAAATTGCGATCGATACGCGATCCGGTGACGACGATCTCACCGCCCTCGTCGGCGGCCTGCGCTTCCACCGGGGCGGGCTCGACGGCCTGCGCCCATGCGGTTGCCGGGATGAAGATTGCTGCGCAAGCGCCGACTACACTGCCAAATCGCGTCATATGACCCCCTGTTGCAGCCGGCGGTCCATTGCCGCAGGCTTTCAGAGGGAAGACGAACGGATTTCACAAAACAGACATGGTTCTAAAATTTTTCCGGAACCGGGCCGACTCCCTTGAGGGAATAGCTTTTGCCGAAGTCGTTGACCGCGGTATCGGCTGAGACTTCGCTGTAGAGCGTGAGCGTGAGCGGGATCGCGGCTCGGGGCAGCGTGGAATCACTCACCCGCTCATGCGAATGCGCGCTGCAGCGAAAGGCTGCGCTCAGGACCCGATCAGGCGCGCCATATGCAGTCTGCCGGCACCGGGCGTGATCCGGACGCGATCGCCGGCCCGCAGGGTGAATTCGAGCGTCATGCCCCCGTTTCGCACGCACACGGGGCCGCCGGAGTGAGCGGTCAGGACCGCCTCGGTCATCCTGCCCTGCGCCCAGACGATATCGACGCCGATATTGCCCCGCGCGCGCAACCCGGAAACCCGCCCGCCCGGCCAGAGACGCGGCAGCGCGGGCAGCAGGTGGATCGTCCCCGAATGGCTCTGCATCAGCATCTGGCCGATGCCATGCGCGCCGCCCAGATTGCCGTCGATCTGGAAGGGCGGGTGCGCGTCGAACATGTTGGGATAGGTGCGGCCGGGCTGAAGCAGCATCTTCAGCACCTTGTACGCGCGCTCCCGCTGTTCGAGCCGCGCCCACAAATTGATCCGCCAGCCGATGCCCCAGCCGGTGGCGTCGTCGCCGCGGACCTCCAGCGTCCGGCGCGCCGCCGCGGCCAGCTCGGGCGTGCGCTGCAGCGTGATCTGGTCGCTCGGATACAGCGCATAGAGATGGCTGACATGGCGATGGTTGATCTCGGGCGCGTCCATGTCCCAATCGTCGAACCATTCCTGCAACTGCCCCGCCTTGCCGATCCGGTCGGGTGGGATCTTCGCCAGCTTAGCCGCGATCTCAGCGCGCAGCCCTGCATCCTTGCCGAGCAGCTCCGACGCCGCGATAGTGTGCCTGAACAGGTCGCGCAGCAGCTGGCTGTCCATTGCCGGACCGGCACAGATCGACACGCCGGGCCGGTGCGAATTCTCCGGCGAGTTGGATGGGTTCATCACCAGTTCGCCGGTGCGCGGATGCGGCACCAGCGCGTCGAGGTAGAATTGGCACGACGACGTCATCAGCGGGTAGAGTTCGGCCAGGAACGCGCGGTCGCGGCTATAGTCCCAATGGTCCCACAGCGTGTTGAGCAGCCACGCGCCGCCCATCGGCCACATGCCGTAGAGCGCGGATGAATTGACCGTCGCCTGCCGCCACAGGTCGGTATTGTGATAGGCGACCCAGCCGCGCGCACCCCAATCGTTGCGGGCGGTGCGCTGCCCGGTGATCGCGAGATCCCTGGTCATGCGCAGTAGCGGCTCGACCAGCTCGCCCAGATTGGCGGCATCGGCCAGCCAGTAATTCATCTCCGCATTGATGTTCAGCGTCCATTTGGATTCCCATGGCGGCGCGGTGCGTTCGTTCCAGATGCCCTGAAGGTTGGCGGGCTGCGTGCCCGGCCGCGACGACGCGATCAGCAAATAGCGCCCGAACTGATAATAGAGCGCCGCCAGCGCGGGATCGTCGAGCTCGGCCGAACGCGCGATGCGCTGGTCGGTGGGCAGATCGGCGGCCGGACTGCGCCCGAGGTCGATCGCGACGCGGCGGAACAGCTTGCGATGGTCCGCCTGATGCGCGGCGAGCAAGGCCTGCCAGCTCTTCGCACCGGCCGCGGCGATGTCTGCGCGAACGATCGCCGACGGATCGCCGCCGATATCGTCGAACCGGCGATAGCTGGTCGCGGTCGCCACCAGCAATACGACCTCATCGGCATCCTCGATACGAATGCCGTCGCGGCCGGTGGTTTGCCGTCCGCCGGTGCGCTGCACCCGCACGCGCGTCTCGAACCGGATTCCGCCGGGAACGCCATGCTGCGCCGGGCCGATGCCGCGCATGACCAGCGTATCGTCGCCTTCCACCGCGATCTCGGCGTCCTGCGGCGTGAACAGGGCGATATTGACGTTCACCGATCCCGCCGGGGCATCGGTCGACAGGCGGATCGCGACGACACGGTCGGGTGCGGACGCAATCACTTCGCGCAAATGGGTGACGGTCCGCACCTTGAATCGCGTCGTTGCGACCGCGCCATCGAGGTCGAGGCTGCGCCGGTAGCTCTGGCTGTTCTCGATCCCCTGGAACAGCAGCAACAGGTCGCCGATCGGCTGGTACGACATCTGCCGCTGCGGCCGCGCGACCAGCACCTCGTCGGCCAGATCCTGTGCTTCCTTGTATTTTCCGGCCCAGATCAGCTCGCGGACGCGCGGCAGCCCCGCCCCCGCTTTGGGGTTCGTGCCGTCATAGGGCGATCCGGCGAAGAAGCTGTCCTCGTTGAGCTGGATCCGCTCATTGGCGATCCCGCCGAACACCATCGCGCCCAGCCGGCCATTGCCGAGCGGGAGCGCCTGCACCCATTCGTCCGCGGGGCTGTCGTACCACAGGCTGTTCCCGTCAGCGGCGGGCGCATCTGCGGCCGATACGCGCAGGGTCGAAGCAAGCGCCAGCCCCGCCCCTGCCTTTACCGCCGCGCGGCGCGAAAGCCGGGGCGTTGCCATCAACCGCGCCGTCCGGCCAGGGTGAACAGCATCGCCGTTACCGGCGGGATCGTCACGGTCCGGGCGGGGCGCCGCGACACCGTCGCCAGCGTCGTCGCATCCTTCACCGACGCCGACGGTCCGGTCAGCAGCACCACCCGCGCTTCGGGCACGGCGGGCAGTTCCACCGCTACCGGCGCGTCACCCTGATTGACCAGCGCGATCCGGTCGCGACCGTTCTGGCGCAGCGCATAATAGCCGAGATAGGGATCCGGCACCGCGCTCGTTTCGAGGAAGGTCGCCCCATCGAGCAGTTGCGCGAACCGGGTTCCGTAATAGAGCGGGCGGCGCGAAAAGCCCCTGGACGGCGTGCCGACGATCGGAGAATAATTTCCATACCCCCCGCCGTGCCAGTTGACCCCGACCCAGCCGCGCTGCGCCCAGTCGAGCATCCGGTTTGCGCCCCAGACCGATGCGGCATGCACGTCGGACACGCCGATCTTGCCGCCATCCCAGCAGCTGTTGCCCTCCGACATGCGGTAAGGCAGCCCCGCCACGCGCCGCGCATCCTCGACCACCGCATAGCCCGCGTGCTTGAACGTCGCGGTCTTCGCTTCGGGCAGCTTGAGCTGATCGAGCGTCGCTTCGGGCGAACCGGCGGGTCCCATCGCGTAATAATGGCCGGTCAGCATCGCGACGTCGGGGTAGCGCCGCGCGACGGCGGCAAAGGCGGTGAGATACTCCAGCTTGTTCGAGATTCCCGGCCCGGCAAATTTCAACCCCGGTGCGGCGGCGGTGATCGCCGCGTGGAAGCGATCCCATTCGGCAACATAGTCAGCGGCGGTCCAGCTGGCGGGGCGATAGCGGTTGCGGAACACGTCGGGCTCGTTGCCGATCTGGATCGCCGACAACCGCGGCCCCAGAATACTCTGGACATCGGCAGCTTCGCGCGCCGCCTGTTCGGGCGTGGCGTGCGCCATGTTGAGCCCATAGAGGCAGCTCCACCCGGTCGCGTCGAGAAACCCGCGCAGGTTCCGCAGCGCGGCGGTCGAGACGTTCAGACCTTCGCGATTGAGCTTGTTGTGCTCCGGCCCGTGAATCTCGAACGAAGGTGCGATCACCTTGTCGCCGACATAGGCGGTATGCTCGCCCGATGACCCGCCCAGCCGGATGCTGCCCGATGGCGACAGGCCGCGGATCATCTGCACGAACGCCTTGTTGTCCGCCGAGAAATAGCCGGGGTTGGACAGCTGCGCGCGCTCGAACGACAGGCCCACGAAATCGTGCGGGATGGTCGCGCCGGTTTGCGACCGGTCATAGCGCAGCGTCACGACCCGATCGGCCGCCGCCGCAATCCGGGGGAACGCCGCCACGCCGCCCGCAACCGCCAGCATCTCAACGAAATCACGGCGCTTCATGCGGCACTCTCCCCTAGCCTGCCGCGCGTCTTACGCGATCATATGATTATCATATGTTTGGAAAACCTGTATGACAAGAATGATCGGGAGGAGAGATAGAATGCCGCGCTTCGGCAGTTGCATCACCGGTTTCGCGGCAGCCACCCTCGCCTGCACGGTTCCCGCCGCAGCGCAACTCGACGGCAATTCGAACGAGGCGAAGGTCGCCCCCTATCGACTCCCCGATCCGCTGATCGCCGCGAATGGCCGCATTGTGCGAAACGCGAAAGACTGGCGTCACCGGCGCGCCGAGCTGATCGGGCTGTTCGAAACGAATATCTATGGCATCGCGCCCCGCCCTCTGCGGCAGCGCTACATTGTCGACGAACAGGACCCGGCCGCACTGGGCGGGCTAGCAGTGCGGCGACAGGTGACGATCCTGCTCGACGGGCGCCGCGACGGACCGCAGATGCGCGTGTTGCTCTATCTGCCCGCAGCGGCACGGGGCCGGGTACCGGTATTCGTCGGCCCCAATTTCCATGGCAATCAGGCGGTCCATCCCGACCCCGCCATCCACATCACGCCGGCCTGGGTCACCCCGGCACCCGGCATCCGCAAGGGCAGCGCGACGCTGCATTCGCGTGGTATCGACGCGTCGGAATGGCCGGTCGAGGCGATCCTGAAGGCCGGCTACGGGGTCGCCACATACTTCACCGGCGACCTCTATCCCGATGGCGACAACAAGGTCGCAGAGAGCATCCAGCCGTTCTTCGGCACCAGCCCCTCGGACCCGCAGCATTGGGGCGCGATCGCGACCTGGGCGTGGGGGCTGAGCCGCGTCTATGATTATCTCGCGACCGATCGCGCCGTCGATCCGCGCCGCGTGATTGTGTTCGGCCACTCGCGCTACGGCAAGGCGGCGTTGTGGGCGGGCGGGCGCGACGAACGTTTCGCGATGGTGATCGCGAACAATTCGGGCGAAGGCGGCGCTGCGCTCTACCGCCGCAACTTTGGCGAGACGATCCGCGTGATGAACAATTACTGGTTCGCGCCGCGCTTCAAGACCTTTGCCGAGCGCGAAAATGAGCTACCCGTCGATGCGCATATGCTGATCGCGCTGGCCGCCCCCCGCCCCGTCTATATCGCCAGCGCGACCGAGGATTGGTGGGCCGACCCGAAGGGCGAGTTCCTCGCCGCGAAGGGCGCCGATCCCGTCTATCGCCTGCTCGGTGCGGGCGGACTCGATGTACGGGAAATACCCCCGCCCGACCGGTCGATCCGCTCGCGGATCGGCTATCACATCCGCACCGGCCCGCATGCCCTGACGGCGAGCGACTGGAGCCACTTCATCGCCTTTGCCAATCGCTGGCTCAAGCCCCGCTAGCTGCTGCGCTCGCCGCCGATATTGATGCCGTAGCGCGGCCATTCGGGCCGGATCAGGTGATGGCGGACATAGGGCATCCCCTCGCACGTCAGCTCGATCACCGTGGTCGGTGTATCCGGTGCTTCTTCCGGCAACCCGGTCAGCCGCAGCGCGATATCGTCCTGCGTGAACTTCACCACCTGCCCGGTCTTGAGCAGTCGTGCGGACAGGATTTTGGTCCGCACGCCGCCGACCGCCACCACCGTCTCCGGCCGCAGCACGTCCAGCGTCTCCGCCGCCGGGCTTTTCGACGGCCAGAAATAGACGTGGATGTACAGCTTGTCCTTCGCCCGGGTGAAGTTGGTGTAGTTGCCGAACGCCCCCGCCGCGCGGCCATCCGCGTCGTAGATCGCCGCACCGTTGGTGCGCAGCCACGCGCCCACTTCCTCCAGCGTTTCCACCGACGCGCGCGGCACCGATCCATCGGCTTCGGGACCGATGTTGAGCAGGTAATTGCCGCCCTGCTGTACGCACAGGGTCAGGTCGTTGACCAGCCGGCGCGCGCTCTTCCATTCTTCATCGGTGCGCTGATAGCCCCAGCCATAATTCATCGTCGCGCAGGATTCCCATGCGCGCTCCGCCGCGGTGATGCGATGCTCGGGCGTCGCGAAATCGCCGTCCAGCCCGTTGCGGTTGTTGACGATGATGTCGGGCTGAAGCGCAAACACCATGCGGTTCATCGCGTCCGCCCGCCACTCTTGCGGCGTCAGCGGCCAGTCGACGTCGTACCACAGGATGTCGATCCTGCCGTAGTTGGTGAGCAGCTCGCGGATCTGCGCGTGGGTATACGCGACGAAGCGTTCGCGCGCGGCGGGATCGTCCTTGCAGCGCGCGCCGTCGGGATGATGCCAGTCCATCAGCGAGAAATAGAGGCCGACCCGCAGTCCCTCCGCGCGCGCCGCCTCGACGAATTCGCGCACGATGTCGCGCCGCGCGCCCTGCCTCGCCGAATTATAGTCGGTCTGCGCCGTATCCCACAGGCAGAAGCCTTCATGGTGCTTGGTGGTCAGCACCATGTATTTCTGACCCGCGCGCCGCGCGAGACGCGCCCATTCGCGTGCGGCGCCCGGCTTGGGCAGAAAGCGCCCCGCCAGCCGCTCATAATCGGGGATCGGAATGCCTTCCGATTCCATCACCCATTCCTGATGCCCGATGACGCTGTAGAGGCCGTAATGGATGAACATCCCGAACTTTGCATCGTGCCACCAGCGCATGCGGCGGGCGCGGCTTTCCTCCTGATAAGCAAGCTTGAAGCCGGCGGCGACTGCACTGCTCCCGTCCGCCTCCTGCGCTGCCGTGGCGGACGCGAGCAGCGCGCCCGCGCCGCCCGCCACGCCCAGAAATGCGCGCCGGTCGATCGAATTGGTCATCTTCCGCCCCTTGCTTGCGGACACAAGAAAGCCCGATCTGTCGCCAGACCGGGCTATCTCGATCAGATCATGCGTTGCGTCAGAACTTGAACGCGACGCCGGCGGAGAACTTCCGGCCCGTGAACGACGTGTAATAGGGATCCTGACGGACCGAGTCGTAGTAGAACTCCAGCGCCTCGTTGGTCAGGTTCTGCGCCTCGAGCCGGAGCTGGATCTGCGGCGTGATCTGATAGGAAGCCGCCAGATCGACGAAGACCGTCGAGCTCGCGCCCTGCACGTCGTTGACGACCCCACCCTGCGCGTCCGTTCCGATGCGCGAGGTCGGCACGGTCAGCAGATATTTGTCGCGATAGGTCGCGGTGCCGCGAATGCTGAACTTGTCGTCCTCGTAATAGAGCGTGCCGCTCACCGTGTGCTTGGACAGGTTCACCAGATCGCGGACAATTGTGTTCGCGCCCGTGCAGGGTGCGCTGGAAGTCCGGCAATAGGTGATCTGCGAGTCGACGAAGGTGTAGTTCGCCAGCATGCCGAAGTTGCGGAACGCGTCGCCGAGGAAGTCGAACCCGCTCTGGACGTTGACCTCGACGCCCTTGAGCGGGCCGCCCGGCGTATTCTGCCGGCCACTGACGGTGAATTCGGTGTTCGAGTCCCACGGCGAGCCCTGGATCAGCGAGAGCGGCAGCCCGGTCTGCCCGAAGGTCATCGTTTCCGACAGCGACTGGATGTAGCTGTCGATGTCCTTGTAGAAGCCGCCCACCGAAATCAGCCCGCGCCGGCCGAAATAATATTCGAGGCTTGCATCCACCGTCTTGGCGCGGATCGGCTCGAGATAGAAATTCGGGCCCGAAATGGTGCGCGTGTTGAGCGCGATGTTCACACCCGCCGGAAGGATATGGTTGAGCTCGGGCCGCGCCATCACCTTCGCTGCTGCAAAGCGCAGGATCAGCTTGTCGGTGAGATCCATGGTGAGCGTGGCCGAGGGCAGCCAGTCGTCATAGGAGCGCGACAGCACGCGCGACACGCCCGCCACGCTACCCTGTCCGCTCTGCTCGGTATGGACGTAACGCACGCCGATATTGCCGCGCAGCCCCACACCGAGCGCATCGGTGTTGAAGTCGATCATGCCATAGGCACCTGTGATCGCTTCGTTCAGACGGTCGCGCACCGGGATCGGGGCGAGCGCATAGGTGCCGCTGTCGTCGTTGGTAAAATTGATCAGCTTGTCGATCGCATCATAGTCCGGCGCCAGCCACGCGCCCGACCCGCCGCCCGGCATCGATTTTCCAAAGCCGTCGATCAGCGTCATCACCGAGCTCATCGCGGTACCCGCGGGAAGATCGCCCGTGGTCACATTACCCGCACGGGTCCGCGAGTAGCGCTTGTAATTGCCTTCGCGATACTGAACGCCGGCGCGGACCTTGAAGCCGTCGAACAGCGCGTAGGTCGCGTTGAACTCGGCGGTCAGGTTTTCGGTATCTTCCTTGCTGTCGCCCTTGTTGAGCAGGTTGCGGAAGATGGTGACGCCGCCGCCCGCAACATTGGGCGCGAACAGATAATTGGCCGCGTTGGTGGTGTCGAAACCCCAATCGATCTTCGGAACGCTGCCGCCGTCGCGGAAATCATAGGAGAAGTTGTTGACGTCGTTGGCGAAGAAACTGATCTGGGTCGAAACCGGATTGGCCAGCGTCGAAAGCGACAGCCCGACAAAGCCGTCGATCGTCAGCTTCCCCAGTTCCTGCGAGAAGGTCGCGTTGATCTGGCGGAAGGTGGTCGTGTATTTCCGCAGCGCGATATCGTTCGAGATGTCGACGCCGTTGAACTTGCCATACTGGATGCTGCCGAGCGGATCGACCGCGATATCGGTGACCGACGTCATCGGCTGGCCATGGTTGCCGGTGCCGCGCGCGAACGAGTTGGCGGCGAAGCTATAGTCGCGCCGGGTCACGTCGTACCACGAATAGAGGCCGTCGATGGCGATCTTCGTCCCTTCGGCCGGCTCCGCTTCCAGCGTGACCGTCGCGCCGAGCCGCGAATAATCCTGATCGGACCGCAACCAGCGCGGACTGCGATAGATGAACGCGTTCCGCGCAGTCTCGTAATTGGCGATGTTCTGCGCCGTGCCCGGCAGGCGCGGCATACCCGTCGCGCAGTTCAGCGTATCGGTGCCGATCGCGGCATTGTTCCCCGGGTTCTGCGTGGCATAGCCGACGGGCGAGCAGAAGCCGCCCTGCTGGGTACCGCGATACACCTCGACCGCGGACCACGCTTCTTCGCGCGTATAGCGCTTCGTATAGGCGAGCGACGCCGCGATGCCGAAGGTGCCGTCGAGAAACTTCTTGGACACGAGCCCGGTGACGCGCGGGCTGAACTTGCCGCGCAAATCGTCATAGGTGCCCTGCGCGCTTGCCGCCAACGTGAAGTCGTCGGCATAGGCCAGCGGTCGCGGGGTCTTGAGATCGACGGTGGCGCCGAGCGAGCCTTCCTCGACATCCGCCGAATAGGTTTTGCGCACGGTCAGCTCGCTGAACAGCTCGGATGCGAAGACGCTGAAGTCGAACGAACGCGACGAATTGAAACCGGCGCGAATGTCCGAGGAATTGGTCGAGCTCGCGCCCTGCATGCCGTTGAGGCGCACACGGGTGAACTGAGCGCCAAGGCCGCGGACCGAGATGGTTTTGCCTTCGCCGCCATCGCCGCGCGCCAGCGCGACGCCCGGCAGGCGCTGCATCGACTCGGCAAGGTTCGAGTCGGGGAACTTGCCGACATCCTCGGCCGAGATCGAATCGATGACGCCGGTCTCGTTGCGCTTGGCCGCGAGCGACTTCTCCAGCGATCCGCGGAATCCGGTGACCGTGACGTCCATGACCTCGTCGCTCGTTTCCGGAGCGGGCGCAGGCGCGTTCTGTGCAGCGGCCGGATTCACCCAGGAAAGGCCGACCGCCAACGCGACAACCGAAAAGTTCAATCCGAGACTCCGAGCGCTTTTCGCCATTTCAACCTCCCCGTAAACGCAGCCTTTGGCTTGCTTGACGCCAAACCTGTAAGACAGATATACCTGTATGACAAGTGATGAATCACCCGGCTTTTGCCGGGTAGAGCACACGCGAATAACGGGAGAGAGGGGTGCCAAAGATGGGAACACGTCGGGGCTTTCTGACGCACGGGACGATGCTTGGATTGCTGGCGCTGCCCGCTTCTCCGGCCTTTGCCCGCAAGCGCGTCGTCGATATCCGCAGCCATGGCGCGGTCGGCGACGGGCGCACCATGAACACCCGCGCGATCCAGAATGCGATCGATGCCTGCGCGAAAGCTGGTGGCGGGATGATCGCCGTCCCCGCCGGCGTGTTCGTCAGCGGATCGATCTGGCTCAAGCCCGGCGTCGGTCTCGAACTGCGCAAGGGCGCGGTGCTGCGCGGCTCGCCGAACCTGTCCGACTATCCACTGGTGCTGCGCCGCTTTGTCGAAGCCTTTCCGGAAGCGCTGCGCCTCGGCCTCATCAACGCGCAGCATAATCACGGGCTGCGCATTGTCGGCCCCGGCACGATCGATGGCGGCGGCGACCCGTTCTGGCGAATGTTCTTCAACGCACCCGAGGAAAGCGTTCAGGGCGTGAAGGCCGTCTATCACTTCCCCCAGCTCTGCTCGATCGAGGATTGCGACGACGTGCTGATCAGCGGGGTGACGTTCAGGGACGCCGCCTTCTGGAACCTGCATATGTACCGCTGCCGCCGGTCGGTGATCGAGGATTGCAGCTTCGAGGTACCGCACGAGATCCGCGCGCCGAGTAGCGACGCGATCGACCTCGACAGCTGTCAGGATATCGTCATCCGCCGCTGCCGCTTCTCGGTCGATGACGACTGCATCGCGCTCAAGGGCACGCAGGGTCCGGGCGCCGCGGCCTATGCCGAAGCGCCACCGGTCGAGCGCATCTATATCCATGACTGCGTGTTCGAGCATGGTCTGGGCTGCGTCACCTATGGCAGCAACGCGACGGTGGTGCGTGACGTACGAGTGGAGCGGATCACCAATGTCGGCGACATTCCCACGATCCGCTTCAAAGTACGCCCCGACACGCCCGGGCAGGTCTATGAGAAGCTGCGAGTGAAAGGCATCCGCCTCGCCGAGGCCCCGACACCCTACGGCACCGACTGGCACAATCGCGAAGTCTTCTACGGTTACGGCAAACCCAATTTCGGCGCGGACGATCCCGCGGTCGGGCTGATCGTCAATGCCCGGCTGGTCCATGGCACCAAGGTCGAGCCACGCATGCCCGGTGCAATCATCCGCGACGTCGTGATCGAGGACGTGACCGGCACCACCCGCCGGTTCGGCAACATCTCAGGCAACCCGACCACGGCGATTTCCGATTTCCTGCTGAAGGACATCAACGTGCGCCTGACCGATCAGGGCGAGCGCCAGAAGCTGATCGCCCGCAACACCCGCGACATCCGGTTCGACAATGTCCGCGTCAACGGCGCTCCGGGCGAGATCGTCACCTAAACCGCTCGGCTACAACCAACCGTCACCCCGACCTCGTGCCGGGGTCCACATCGCCGCACGCAATGATGTTGAGCCTCGCGCATATAGTTCGCCGCCCGGTGGACCCCGGCACAAGGCCGGGGTGACAGCTTGAACCGACTTGCAATGTTGGAACTGAGTTGCGAGCCTTTCCCGGCTCTTTCTCATCGTCGGTTCAGCCAGAACCACCGCCCTCGCGCACGCGTGGCAGTGTGACTTTTGGGACCTTCCGGTATCCCGATACCCGTCAAAGCCGATAGGCCTGCCGCACCAGATTATACGCCAGATCCTGTGCCACCGCGAACGCCTCGTCCATCTCGATCCGATGTTCCGCCACCAGCCGGGCGAGGAACGAGCAGTCCACGCGCCGGCTCATATCGTGCCGCGACGGGATCGACAGGAAGGCGCGGGTGTCGTCGTTGAAGCCGACCGTGTTGTAGAAGCCGCCGGTCTCGGTCACCTGCTCGCGGAAGCGGCGCATGCCCTCGGGGCTGTCGTGGAACCACCAGGCCGGCCCGATCCGCAGCGCCGGATAATGGCCGGCAAGCGGCGCGATCTCCCGCGCATAATTGCTCTCGTCGAGCGTGAAGAGAATGATCGTCAGGTCGCGTTCGTTGCCATAGGCGTTGAGCAAGGGCTTGAGCGCGTTGACATATTCCGTGCGCGACGGCCAGTCATCGCCCTTGGCCTCGCCGAACACATTGGTCACTGCCGGGTTCTGACTGCGCAGTGCCCCCGGATGGATCTGCATGACCAGCCCGTCGTCCATGCTCATCCGCGCCATCTCGGTCAGCATCTGGCCGCGGAAGCGTTCAGCGTCATGGGCGTCGCCCTCGCCGCGGACGACCTTGCCGAACAACGCCGCCGCCTCCTCCTGCGGCAGATTCTCGGTATGCGCGGTCGGGTGGCCGTGGTCGGTCGAGGTGCAACCGCCATGCTCGATGAAATAGCGTCGGCGGTTGCGCAGCGCGGCGAGATAGCCGCCCCAGCGCGTCACATCCTCGCCCGTGATCCGGCCCAGCTCGGGCAGCGCCTCGCGAAAGCGCGGATGCTCGGGATCGGTGACATTGTCAGGGCGGAAGGCGGTGACGACGCGCCCCTTCCACCCGCTCGCCGTGATCGCGCGGTGGTGGCGCAGGTCGTCGAGCGGGTCCTCGGTCGTCGCGAGCAGTTCGATCCCGAACCGCTCAAACAGCGCGCGCGGGCGGAATTCGTCAGTCTTCAGCTTTGCGTCGATCTGGTCGTAGATCGTATCGGCGGTCGCGACGCTCAGCCGCTCGGGAATGCCCATGATCTCGTGCAGCGCATGCCCGAGCCACATCCAGCTGGGCGTGCCGCGCAGCAAATGGAAGTTCTCCGCGAAGCGCCGCCAGATCTTACGCGTATCGGTCTCGACCCAGCCGCCGTCGATGCGCGGCACGCCCAGTTCCTCCAGCTTGACGCCCTGACTGTAGAGCATGCGGAAGATGTAGTGATCGGGGATGATGAACAGCGACGCCGGGTCGCTGAACGGCTCGTTGGTCGCAAACCAGGCCGGATCGGTATGGCCGTGCGGGCTGACGATCGGCAGGTCCTTGACCGAGTCATATAGCGCGCGCGCGATGGTCCGGATGCCCGGGTCTGCCGGGAACAGCCGGTCTTCGTGCAGGCGATAAGGTGCAGTGTCGGTCATTGTGTATCAGAACCCTTGGGAAGCGCCGCCGTCGACGGGCAGCAGAACGCCGGTGACGAAGCGCGCGGCGGGGGAGCAGAGATAGACGGCGGCGAGGCCGATATCCTCGGCCTCGCCGAAGCGGTCCATCGGGGTACGCTGGAGGATGCGGTCGGAGCGCGCCGGATCGCCGTCGAGCGCTTTCCGCAGCATGGGGGATTCGATCCAGCCTGGCGCGATCGCGTTGACCCGCACGCCCTGCCCCGAAACCTCGGTCGCCAGCGCGCGGACCATGCCGACATAGGCCGACTTGGCCGCCGAATAGGCGATGACCTGCGGCATACCGAGCAGCGAGGTCATCGAGGCGGTGAACAGGATGCTGCCATGCTTCGCCTCGAGCATCGCGGGCAGCACCAGCCGCGTCAGATTGTGCGCAGCAAGGACATGCGTGTCGAGCATGCCGGCAAAGTCCTCGACGCTGGTGTCGACCGCCAGCTTCTTGAAATTATGCCCGGCATTGTTGGCGAGGATGGTGACGTGCCCCCCGACCTTCGTGCGGATCCGTTCGAGCATTGCCGGCATCGTGTCATACGCAGTGACGTCGGCGGCTTCCCAGAACGCCCCCTCCCCCAGTTCGGCCGCCGCCGCTTCGACCATGTCGGGGCGCCGTCCGACCAGCACGACCTTTGCGCCGGCATCGTGCATCGCCTTGGCCATGCCGAGGCCAAGGCCACTGCCCCCGCCGGTGATCAGCGCGACTTCACCGTCGAGGCGGAACGCCTTTGCCGGGTCAACCAGCATTGCGGCACCCCCGATCGAGATCCGGCGTGTCCTGGTGCTTGTACATCACAAAATACTCCCGATGCCCGAGCGCCTCGGGCTTGCTTGGTTGTCCGGCGGCAACATCGGCGACCATGCCGCCAAGCTCGTCCGCGCACTGGTCGAGCGTCATTTCACCCGCCAGCACGCGGCCGGCGTCGAAATCCATGTCCTCTTCCATCCGCGCATAGGTGCGGCTGTTGCCGGTGACCTTGACCAATGGCGCGACCGGCGATCCGATCACGCTGCCGCGTCCGGTGACGAACAGCACGATCTGGCTGCCGCCCGAGATGAGATCCATGATCCCCTCGGTATCGTTGGGGTTGGTGTAGCCGAACTGCATGAAGTGCGGATCGGGCACCGAATCCATCACCCACAGCCCCGGCCAGGGCGCTTGTTCGCCGACCTTGATCACGCCCTGGATCGGGCGCGACCCGCTCTTGGCGAAGGCGCCCATGCTCTTCTCTTCGATCGTCGTGAGGCCACCCGCGAAATTGCCCGGGGAGACCGAATATTGCCGCACCTCGCGGCAATAATGCTCGGCCTTGGCATAGGCAGCGGCAAGCTCTGTGCGAGCGCGATCATCAGCGGCGCGGCCTAGGATGATATCCTCCAGCCCGATCATCTCGACGATCTCTTCGACGATCGCGGAGCCGCCGGCATCGACCACCCGGTCGAACAACCGCCCCACCGCTGGATTGCCGACGAGCCCGCTGGTGCCGTCCGATCCGCCGCATTCAGCGCCGAGCGTCAGGTCGGCAAACCCCATCGGCACGCGTGGCGTCTCACGATGGATACGATCGCGCAGGTCGCGGACGATCGCCTTGCCCTTGTCGGTCGACGAGCGCGTGCCGCCGACATCCTGGATGAAAAAGGATGCGGATGGTCGCCCGCTCTTCTCCACCGCCTCGGCGATCTTCGCGGGCTGAGTATATTCGCAGCCGAGCCCGACCGAGAGCACTGCGCCGACATTGGGATGCCGCGCAAGGCTGAGCACCAGTCGGATCGCATATTGATTGTCATAGCAGCCGGGGAAGCCAATGACCTGCACGTCGTCTTCGCCCGCAGCAATGGCGTGCGCGACATGCGCGGCGCACTGGACGGTGTAGATGACGAGGACGAGGTTGCGGATGCCCTTGCGCCCGTCGGGCCGCAGCCACCCCGTCCATTCGCGGCTGAAGGTGTCAATCATAGGCCATGTCCTTGGCCGCTCCGGTGACGACGTCGAACCCGCCCGAGCGCTCGTCGAAGCGGCTGGTGCAATTGTGGAGATGCACCCAGTCGCCTGTGCGGATCGCACTGCCGGCATGCCCAATCGGGATACCGAACTTCACCACCGCCTCCCCTGCGGCAATATCCGCAAGCGCTACCTTGTGACCCATCGCAACCGGTTCATTCAGCGCGATCGCATCGCCGCCCACCACCGTCACCATGGCCTCGCCATCGCCGAGCAATGTCGCGACATTATCGTGCGGGTGGATGCGGAACGCGTTGGTCATGCCCGCCTCACAAGATCCCGTATTTGGCGAAGGCCTGAGTGCTCGACATGCCCGCCTCGATATCCTTGCGCACCTGCTTCTCGCCGCGCGCCTTTTCCAACGCGCGTTCGATCACTTCGGCTTCATGCGCCCGCGGAATGACGACCACGCCGTCGAGGTCCCCGAACACGAGGTCACCCGGCTGCACAGTGACCGGACCGACCTCGATCGGACAGCGATAGTCGACCACCTTGGTCCGCACGCCGGAATCCTGCGCGAAGCGGCCGCGGCTGAAGACCGGCCAGTCCTGCGATAGCACCTGCGGCGTATCGCGATGATAACCGTTGACCACCGCTCCGTTGGCGCCCCGCGCGCGCGCCGTCGCGGTGAGGATCTCGCCCCAATAGGCGCAGCGCATCTCACCGCCGCTGGCGAGGTAGACGTCGCCCGGCTCAAGCTGGTCGAGCGCTTCGGTCAGTTTGCCGAAGGGCTGCGCCTGTTCGCCATAGACGTCGATCATCAGCACCGGCATCGCCCGCCCGACCAGCTTCATGCCGGTCAGCATCGGCTGGATCGGCTGGGGCAGGAACTGGTGGACGCGGCCCAAAGTGTCGAGGATGTCGCCGACTACAGGCGTGTAGAGCTCGGCACGGAACAGGTCGAAAATCTCGTTATCGGTCATCATGACTCCAGAGTGGATGCAGCGCGCGGGCGGCGCAGGATCAGCGCCATTGCCAGCACAGCAAGCGGATAGGCGAAGGCGGCGCCGAGGAAGAGGACGGAATAGTTGCCGCCGGTCGCGTCGAGGATCCGGCCCACCGCCATCGCGACGAACATTCCCATGATGCCCGCAGCAAACCCGCCGATCCCGATCACCGAACTGATCCCGCGTGAGGGCACGGTGTCCGACGCAAGCGTGTAGAGATTTGCCGACATGCCCTGATGCCCGGCTGCAGCGAGCGCGATCAGCATCACGGCGGGCCACAGGCTGGAAACGCCGGCGATGAACGCCACGGGAATCGGACACAGCGCCATCAGCAGCATGGTCGCAAGCCGCGCCCGTACCGGTCGCATGCCGCGCTGGATCATCCGCGACGACAGCCAGCCGCCCGCGATGCTGCCCACGTCCGCGATCAGATAAATCGCCACCAGCGGTCCGATCGATCCCATCATATCGATGCCGAAGCGATCGTGCAGGAAACCGGGAACCCAGTTGAGATAGAACCACCACACCGGGCTGGTCATGAGCATCCCGACGACATAGGCCCAGGTGCCGCGATAGCGCAGCAGCGACAGCCACTTGACCGGCTCGGCAGGCGCATCGTCGCCCTGCTTGATATAGGCCAGTTCCCCGGCGGAGACGCGCTTCTGTCGCTCGGGCAGTTCGTAGAAGCGCAGCCACAGCACGAGCCAGATCAGGCCCAGGCTGCCGGCGATCAGGAAGGCCGCACGCCAGCCGACCAGCGCAACGATGAACGGCAGCGAGAGCGGCGTGACGATCGCGCCGATATTGCTGCCCGCGTTGAAGATGCCGGTGGCGAAGGCGCGCTCCTGCGGCGGAAACCATTCACGCACCGCCTTGATCGAGGCGGGGAAGTTGCCGCCTTCGGTGATGCCGAGCGCGCCACGCGCGATCTTGAAGCCGAGCACCGTAGACATGAGGCCGTGCGCCGCGGCGGCAAGGCTCCAGCCGAACACCGCGACACCGAGCCCTGCGCGCACGCCGATCCGGTCCATCAGCCGCCCGCCGAGGAGATAGCCAAAGGCGTACATCAGCGAGAAGGTGGCGATGATGTCACCATAGACCGTCTCGGACCAGCCGAACTCAGCGTCGAGCGTGGGCTTGAGCAGTCCGAAGATCTGGCGGTCGATGTAGCAGATCGTGGTCGAGGCGAAGAGCAGCCCGCAGATTACCCAGCGATAGCGACCGCGTGGCGCCGCCGAATTCGCGGCTGAGGCTGTGATGGTCATTCGTCCGGCATCCTCACGGCGCGCCTTTGCGACGGCTCAATCATTGAATCCTGTATGACAGGTTGATACTGGTTTGCATGGCGAAGGCAAGCGTGATTTTGCTAAGGCATTGGTGCGGCTGCCGTGGGCGGCGGCACGAGCACAGGGGAATTGGGTTGGGAACGAAGGCGGACGAAGCGGCAGGCGGCGGCGCGAAGACCAGCGGCCTGGTCGATCACGTCATCGACTATATCTATCGCCACGTCGCCGATGAGCGACTGCGCCCTGGCGCACGCTTGCCGAGCGAGACGACGATCAGCCTGACGCTCGGCGTCAGCCGCCCGGTGGTGCGCGAGGCGATGCGCACGCTCGCCGCGACGGGCCTCGTCGAGATGGCCGTCGGCAAGCGCGCGACGATCGTTCCGGTCGACGGTGAAATGCTGTCGCGCGTGATCGGCAACGCATTGCTCACCGGGCAGGCCGACACCCGCAACATCCTCGAGATCCGCCGCGGCATCGAGATCACGATGGTCGCGCTCGCCGCCGAGCGCCGCAGCGACGCGGACGCCGTCGAGCTGCAAAAGATCGTGCGCGAGATGGCAACCAAACTCGGCAACGCCAAACGCTATGCTGAGCTCGATCTGGAACTTCATGCCCTGCTGGCCCGCGCGACCGGCAATCCGCTCTACACGCTGCTGATCGACGCCTTCCGACAACTCATCGCCGCATCGATGCAGGAAGGGATCGAACGCTGGGCGGCAACCCCCGAGCTCAAGCGCGTGCAGGACCTGCACGAGAATATCGTCGGCGCCGTGGTGGCGCGCGATCCGGGCGCGGCGGCCAGCGCGATGGCGCAGCATTTCGACGACGCGCTGAGCAAGATCCTCGCACCGATCGTCGCAGGAGAGCCGACAGCCTGAGCTTGCCAGCGGCAGCGGCCACCTTTATCCTGTAAGACAAGTTTGACTGCAAGGAGAGGCGGGGCGATGCGCATCGAGAAGTTCGAAACCTGGATGTGCAAGCGCCCCAAGGGACTGTTCGACGAGGAACGCGAAGGCGCCGCGCCGATGCCATGGAGCTACGGAGTCGGGCGCATCACAACCTCGGACGGGGTCGAGGGAATCGCGACCTTTTGGGCCGCACGTTCGGCGGCGGTGACCGACGCATATCTTTCCGATGTCATCGCTCCGGTGATCATCGGCCGCAGCATCCACGACCGCGAGCGCATCTGGCAGGATTTCTGGAACATCGACCGGCACGGTGCCTTCTTCCCGGTGTTCCTGCCCGGACCAATCGACGTCGCGCTGTGGGATGCAGCGGCGCGCACCGCCGAGCTTCCCCTTCACCGCTATCTGGGCAGCTATCGCACCAGCCTGCCGGTCTATGCCAGCAGCCTGTGGCTGCCCGACATCGACGCCTATGTGCGCGAGGCGCTCGCGTACAAGGAGCGCGGGTTCAAGGCGTACAAGGTTCATCCCTGCGGACCCAGCGCGCTCGACATGGAGATCCATCAGGCGGTGCGCGACGCGGTCGGCCCCGAAATGATCCTGATGACCGATCCGGTTGCCGAATACTCCCTTCACGAAGCGATCAAGGTGGCGCGGCATCTGGAGCAACTGAACTATTACTGGTTTGAGGAACCGTTCCGCGATTACGAGCTCGACAAATACGCCAAACTCAGCGCCGCGGTGGACATCCCGATCGTCGGCACCGAGACGACGCGTGGCGGCCCGTGGGGTGTGGCGCAGGCAATCAAAGCCAACGCCCTCGACATGGTCCGCGCCGACGTCTCATGGAAGGGCGGGATCACCGGGACGCTCAAGGTCTGCCATCTGGCCGAAGCGCACGGCATGAATTGCGAGCTGCACACCACGACGATGGGACCGATGGATGTCGCCAACATCCATGTCGCGTGCGCCGTGCGGAACTCGGAATATTTCGAGCTGTTCGTGCCCGAGGACACCTTCCAGCTGCCGATGAAGCAGAGCCTGCGCGACCTGATGGACGCTGAAGGTAACATTCACGCGCCGGAGGGACCGGGTCTCGGGATCGATATCGACTGGGATCTGGTCGACGAGAGCTGCATTTCGCAGCGAACGTTCTATGCCTGACTTCCAGCTATGGATGAAGGATGGACCGCGCTATCCATTGATGCCTTCCTTTGCCCCGCGAGAGCACCGTCAGCTGGCGGCGTTGATGATCGAGAAACACCAGCGGCGATCAGGGTAACTCCATGATCAATCGCCTGAGCGCATTCAGATCGCGATTGACCCACTTTGCATCGGCCGCGAAGCGCTCATCATCCATATCGGGCTGGCGAAACAGCGTCAGCATCACCTCCGCGCCCTCACCATTCGCGATCACGCGCAGCGGGATATGGATCTCGTTTCCGTCGCCTGTATCGACGAAATGGTCCATCACACCATGGTCGTTGTGACCGGTGAAACGGATGCGGATCGGCCCTTCCGGCCCTTCCGCCACCCAATGCTCACCACGTTTGCGCAGTTCGGATTCCGCCAGGCCTGACGCCCATTGGGCGAAGAATTCAGGGTGCCAGATACGCTCATAAAGCGTCTGCCAATTGCAGGCGATCGACACACTATAGGTTCTGGCCGGCAGCATATTGGCTCTCCATTTTCGCCCGAATCGCCTTTCATGCGATGCGAAATTGCGCCCCGTTCCGATGGGTTTGCAGAGCCCCTGTAGCGCGTCGGTCCGAAGATGGGGACAGCTGTCCATCACCGTCTGTCGGTATTCATACGATCTGGCCCGAGGGAGCTCCGATGGCGAGGCATCGAGAATGTCAGAATCTCGCACGGCCGGCCGAACGACTCAGCAGCGCCCTCAATCGGGCAGGCAATTCGCCCAGATCAAAGGGCTTGCCCAGATAATCATCCGCGCCGCCGTCAAGCCCGTCGCGCATCGGGTTCGTCGTCGCCAATGCCCAGGCCTTCGCCGCTAAGCCGTGGAGTGTGCTGACCTTGTGGCAGGGAGGCTTTTCGCGGTGGCCCGGCGTCACTGCGGCAGCGACCCGTGCGCCGCGACCGCCAACCTCTTCCAGCGCATCGCCGAGGCGAGGGGCAATGACGAACATGCCCGCGCCATCGCCCAGCTCAGCGACCGGCTCGCGCGCTATCGCCGCGCCGAGACGCTGGTCCTCAACGGTCTCGACGCGGAATATACGGCGATCACACTCGCGCTCGAAGCGGTCGACCGGCAGGGATTGACGCGCGCACTGACGCGATATCATCATCGCCGAGCAGCGACAGCATCCGACATTCTCACCGCAGTACAAGGACTGAACAGCACGTGTCGATAGTCTGCCTTTAACAGATATTGACGCACGCATTGCTTGTGCGACTTCGCTTTTTCTAATGTGATCGCACATCGCCGCGTTTTTGATCTCGACTCATCGCGCGACCTCTTGCAGCGTGGCACACGGGGAGCTGGCCATGAGAAAACCTGAACAGGACATCGGATACCTCCGGGTTGCCGCATCGCGATGAGCAGCGCAGCACCAGGCCGACTGACCAAGCTTCCCTGCCCCAAGCCGCCCTGTTCAGGATCGATCGGCTGGGAAACCTATCAGTGCTCGATCTGTCTCGCCACGGTCCCGCCACCGAATATTCGCTGGGCCGACGCCGAGCGTGCCGACCTCGACCAGCGCTACGAGGCCGCGCTTAAGCAACTTGAGGCCAAAGGCGCAGAAGCGCTGGGCGCAGCCTATGAGGCTGCAGCCAACCGCTCGATGGCGATCTTCAGCGTACCCCCAGACTATGCGCTCAACTTGCTCGACGAGCGGAGACTCCATCAAAACTATCATCAGGGCGTCGATGGCGGCGCACGGGCGCCAGCCGATTATCATGATGATGCCACACGTCGTGCGGTCGATTCGCAGATATTTGGTAGCGCAGGGCGGAAGATTTCGATGGCGGCGCTTAGCCTCGAACCGCTGGGGTTGCCGAGTTATGGCGCGGTCTCGATGCAATTCCACGAGAATTTCTGCATGGCGCGCGCCTCCCTCCTCTCGGAGAACAGTTTCGATTTCGTGGCGCGATATCCAGGTGGCCCAAGCACCTTCCCGGCTGGTCATCGGGCGACTTGGTCGGAACGTGGTAGACTTGCACTGATCAAGGCCGTTGACCATCTTTCAGCCGGCACCGATCCCGCCAGCTTCCAGGAGATCCTCCTGACCGCTGGCGCGACCCGCCGGAACGATCGCTTCATCGAGGTTCATATTTTCGAAAGCTGGAATATCGAAGCAGTAGTCGGGATGAAGGTTCGTGTATCTTCGCTGCGCAGCGCCTATGACCATGCCATGGTGCAAGAGCTTGGCGACCGCTTGCACGCAAAGGGCATTTCATGGGAGGTAGTCGCGTGACGCAACTCCTGCTCTCAGCGGCCCTGGGTCGCACGTTGCTCATCCAGGACTCGGGCATCCTCATGTTCGAGGCGGCAAGCGACACCCAATTTGAACCGCGCGCATACGAAATCGAGCATTTCCTCGCGAACGCAGTGGTGGCGGCCGATCCCGACGATCGCGAGGCGATCGCCTCGTTCGAGCTGGCCGCGCGCAAGGCGCGCGGCGTAACCTGCGCGCTGTCGATCCTGGACAAGGATATTCGCTCCGCGACCCGCGTCACTTATCTCGAAGCGCTCGAGACTCTGCTCGACCGCCCTTCGATTGGCGATGGGATCGTTCGGGCCTTACTGAGCCATCCGCTGGAAACCAGACTGCTCGATTGCAACGGCGCTGTCCAACTCGCCAAGGTAAGCGGCAACGTGCACGCCTATGATCTGCTGTGCGAGTTCGAAGACAAGCGCTCGATTGCGATGCGGGCGCATACCGCGCTTGAAAAGGCGATCGCCGGGGCCTTTGCGGAACCGCTGCCGAGACTGATACTCGACGCATTGCGCGAGGCGGAGCTGGTCGGCTGGTTCGCGGCCGGGCGCTTTGGTCCAATCGCCCGTGACGCATCACTGGCGCGGCTCCTGGGCACGATCGCAGCAGCGCTACCCGACGAAATCGCCATCGACGCATTCCTGGAAGTCGTCACAACGTCTCTGCTGAGCGCAAGGACCGCCCCCACCTATCATACGCCTCACCACCTTCTGGCGATCGGTTCGATCGGCGATTCCGACGACAATGTGCTCGCGCCGCCGCAATTGGCCGAAAGCCTCGGGCAACTTGCGCAGCAGCTGTTCGAGGCTGGATCCCTCAATGACGAGTTGGAACGCTGGGCCTATCTCCTCGACATCGCCCTACTCGGGCGGCCCGACAGCCCATCAACTTGGTCAAGCAAGATCGAGGTGCTGCATGCGAATGGCGACTTTGCCGCCGCTGTTCAGGTTGAAAATTTCGTGCGCGAGCAATTTCCCGAGACCGTCCTTGCCGCAGCGATCGAGCCGCGTGGCTTTGCGGGCATCAAACTTCCCAAGTTGCTCCAGCAGCGGCTTTCCAACTCCTTCTTCAACGCTCAGCAAAAACCGGTGCAAGCGCTGGCCGAACCTTCGCCGCGCGAGCTCCTTGCACGCTTCGACGATTATCAGCGTCTAGCCTCCCGCGTAGGCGAGGCTTCTGCCCTGATCGCGCTCACCACTCCCCTGCTCAAGCACAGAATCAAGCAACGGCAGCCGCTGACAACCGTCGCGTTGAAGCATGGCGTTATAACCAAGGGGGGTATCGTTTACGCAGCGGACTTAATTACGCCCGAGATGCTACTGCAGGGTCTTGCGACCTTCGTCGCGGCGCGCGAGGCAGCTGGATCTACGCGCGCCTTTCGCGGCCTCCTCGATCTGATCGACAATGGCGCGCACCTCTCCGAACTGGAACGCAATACTTACAGCTACCAACTCGAGATGTCGCACTTCTTCCGCAATCACCGGCCGCAGATCACCGCGCTCTACAATCGCGCGCCCGAACTTGGCATCCTGCTGCTCGGCAAGCTCGTGGTGCAGGGCTCAGGCGGTGGTGGACTGTTCGCCCAGCACGGCGCAGTTCGCACATATTCCTGAAAACCCATTTAGCCGCGAAGTCTTCCTTTACGGATCGATCGCGGAATCTGGAATGAAGCAAGAACTCGTAGAGATATAGCGACCGGCCGTAGGCCGCGTCTGTACGACTGCGCTGTTCGAATCCAGAACAGGGCCTGTTGCGGAGCAACCGCTTCCAAACATCAAATGCAATGAAGCGAACACCCAAATTGCGGGTGTCTTGCGCCGCGCCGGACGCCCATCGGATCGCGACCGGCGAGATCCAGCAGATCCGTCACTCGACGGAGCCGAACACTAGAAGCTCAGGCTTCGATACGTTGGCGAGCCACCGAGATGTGGCCAATGCCACGGGCCAGGATCGACCTGCTCGAGACGCGTCACAAGCTCCGACCTGAAATCGATGCCCTGCCCAAACGGCGCGCTGCCGAGCCATATCGCAGGTTGAACGGCACACATGAGTTAAGTCGAAACTCGGTAGCTTAACAGCACGCCGACCGCTCCCTACCTTCTGTCCGGGGAGGCACCATGAACCATTACGACCTGACGCTGATGCTCGCCGACTGGGCCGATCTCGAGATGGAGACGGTCGAAGAGGCCGTGCTCGATCGCGCACGCGAAACCCTCGCCGGCCTGGTCGAGATCGAGACCAGGCAAGTGCCCGAGGCGGTAAGCACCGGCGGCGAGGGCCGAATGGGCCTGGGCTTCATGCGATTCAAGGAGCAGCGTTTCTACAGCGTGAAGCTTGGCAATCTGGCGCGCGACCGATTGGGCGCCGCTGGCCTTGGTGGCGCCTTGCTGTCGAGCGGGGCCGGCGTTGGCGCTCTGATCGCCGCCGGCACCTTGACGGGCTGGGCGGGCGCAGCCGCACTGGTCGCGATCGGACTGGCTCTGATTGGACGCGCCAAGCCCTTCGTGACCGCATTCGGGCTGGACGAAGCGACGACGCTCGACATGGCGTGGCGGCTGTCGGCGGAGAAAAACGGCTTTCAGCTGGTGTCGATGGACGCGCTCGCCGCAGCCATGGGCGATGTCGAGGCGATCTACGGCAATGCCGGCTTCAGCAAGGCCAAGCTCACCAACGCGCTCAACAAGCTTGAGGCGATCGGCATGATCAAGGAAGCAGGCAAAAGCCGGTATCAGCTGATCGAGAAGATCCGCGTCTCTGGTACCGACCAGTTGGCGATCGCCAAGGCATGAACCCACCGGAGCGCCATCAGCTGCTCCGCGACTGGGAGACGTTCGCCAGCGTCGACGAGGAAGCCTTTGCCCAGCCGGTCATCATCGACCATCTGGAGGCGAGCGCGGACCTCCCCCATGTGTTCGCGTCGGTGTTCGGCAATATCCAAAGCCTGTTCAAGGCCCAGCCCTGGCTGGTCGAGGAAGCGGGCTATGGCTGGGCAGTGGAACGCGGCGCCTATCGCTTTCCGGCCGAAGCGCTCAACCAATGGCGACTGCTCAACGCCATTGCGGGCCTGATCAACCCTGAGGATGTCCGGCAGCGCAAGGCGGTCGCCGGCATCGCCGCGCGCCAATCGCTCAGCTGGCGCATCACCCATGCCGATCCCTATTGCGCTTCCTATCGCGGCTGGCGCTTCGTGGTGTTGCCCTTCGGGCTCGACAATCTCGCAAACCTGCTGATGCTCGCGCTGCGCACGCACCCTGTCATGAAGCCGCTCCTCATGCAGATCGCGCCAGTCCCCCCCGGCACGGGGGATTGGACCGCCCCGGGCAAGGGCATCCATCTCCTGTCTCTCCTCCTGCTCGACGACGCGCCACTGCTGGTCGACTCCTTCGCGGTCCACAAGATGGCGCAGACGCATGACTGGTGGAACGGCGCGATCTACACGCTGGCGGGCATCGACGATCCGGTGGTGCGCACCCTCGTCTCGATCGCGACCGACTGGGTGATCGGCCATGAGGTCGGCCATGCGCTGTTCCACGATGGCGACCAGCCCTCGCTCGAACGCGAGCTGCTCGCCGACCGCGCCGGCCTCATCTCACTGCTCAGCTGGACGCGTCCGCGTGACCTCGAAGGCCTCGATCCCAATCTTAGCGACAATTTCTGGGACTATCTGAGCGCTCGGCTCGTGTTGCTTATCCTCGCCATCGTCTGCGGCAGCGAGCAGGAAACGGCCACCGACGCAGCGCTTCTTAGCGACATCAAAGCGCGCGCGACCGGACTACGAAACCTGATCCTCGAGCAGGTCGCCAGCACCACGCTAACAACCCAGGAGGTTGCGCTGATCCACGCGCTGGACGAAGGGTTCGACCGGTTCGCGGCCGACCTCAAGACGCTCCACGCTGCGGCACCGCCCTGGGCAATCGCCCGTGCCCGCCACGCCGCCCGGGATGCCGACGAGACGGTTCGCCGGGAGCTTGCCGAACACAAGGCCAAGGGCGGCGGTCCGATCGAACCCGAGCCCGGCGATGGGTGAGCCGGAAACCCCCGACAGTTTCGCCGACAGGATCGCCGCGCGGTATCACGACCCGGCGATCAGCCAGCCCCGTCCCGGCGGCCTGAGCGATGCGATCGAAGCCCGCTATGTCGAGATGGGCCAGCCGGCGGATGCGGCGCTGTTCGCCAAGGCCCGTAGCGGCGAGGGCCTGGCCGAGATGGTCGAGACCTTCTACGCGGAGCTGCTGACCTATTGCCCCCCCTCACTGCAACGCTTCTGCGAAACCCATGTCCGCGTCCGGGGCGTGCGCTCCTACACAATCGAGGGCGCGGTCTTCAGCTCGGGCACGGGCAACTACGCGCTCATCGTCACCACCGCGCTCATGACCTTCCTCAACAAGGTGAAGAAGTTCATCCTGGCGGAGAATGACGTGCCCCGGGTCACCCATTCCGACAGCGTTCCGGTCGACCAGCTGACGCCACAAACAGTCCACGCGATGATCGGTGAGATTATCGACAATTACCGAAACGGCGTCCCCGGCGGGCCGATGATCCTGCTGGACCAGGTCGGCACCAGCACCGTGCAGATGATGCTCGGCTTCCAGGAAGCGTTCATCATCGCACACGAGATGGGGCATTTGCTCGCTGACCATCTGCTCCAGGGCGTCCTGGAAAAGGGACTGAACCCCAGCTTCGGATCGCCCAGTCACCGCTCGGAATATCTGGCCGACCTGATCGGCTACCTGATCGCGCGCCAGCGACCTATGGGCAGCCCCGATCCAAACATCGACGCCCCCGAATACCGCACTCAGGTGGAGATCGCCCGCATTTCGTCAATGTGCGAGTTCTTCGAGATCCTCGAGCTCATCTACCCTAGCGAAACCGACACCCATCCTGCCCCGGCCGACCGCGCCGCCAACATCCTGGCGACGCTCTATGGCGAGCATTTCGGCGCACATTATAATGCGGTCCGCGGCGGCAAGATCGCCAGCTTCGACTGGACGACACAGTTCCAGATCGGCGTGCAGCCTTCCCCGCTCGGCCGCGTCATTCACGCGCTCGTCACCAACGACACGCAGATCGCCCAGTTGCTCGAACTGGTCGAGACCGAAGGCCCTGAGGCTCTGGCGACGCGGGCCGCCAAGCTTCCAACCAACCCCGACTGACCGGACGCGCCCAAGGAAAGGCGCAGTCCCGAGCTGCGGCTTCCTCAGTCAGATCGCCACCGACCGTCCGAGCCCCCCGTGCATTAGCGGATCCGGCAACACTCGTGATCCGAATGGCCGGAATTGGCCCGATCGCTGAACGTCTCGAAATGGGCCGACAACCGCCCGTCCGTTTTCGAACAACGGAACACCAAAGCAGACGCCGAAGCTTGACCGCCCTGCTGTAACCGCATGAATATAGATCAGACGGCTTGAACCCTTCATCGCTACGCAACTCCTCAATCGGCTGCTCCTTGCTCGTTAGCTTTCGTCGTCAGATTGAAGAGACAGTCCTACGGCGGCAGTCCGCACAGTGTAACAACGTGAAGTACCTTCTGCCCAACGTCAGGAATCCGTTTCAGCTAGAACCGGCCTCTAATCGTCAAGTGCACCGTTCTTCCCACTGGGTCCCGATCGTCACGACCATAGCCTGGCGCCTTCCAGCCGTTTGCCAGACGCGCGTCGGGCCGTTGGTCAAACAGATTGGCAACTTCCAGCCCGAATTGCACACCCGCACCACGCCGCGGGGCGCCCCCGCCCCTGTTCGCGGGAATGGCACGCTGCAGCGTATAGCTGAGACGCAGGTCCACTGTGCCGAGCGCGGCGGCGCGAAGATCACCCCGGTCGTCCCGGCCGCTTTCACGTCGAATGCGATGGCCGTCCCGCCAGCGCATAGCCATGTTTAGACCCCAAGGGCCGCGGCGCGCGTCTATCTGCGCATCGAATTGTTGACGCGGCTGGCCACCGCCGTCGCCGGACAAGAGGTCCATCTCCGGCAGACCAGCGTGAATCCGGGTAACACTTTGCAGCTGCAAGCTATGGTTGAAACTCACGCGCAGCACACCGCGCCGCTTGCCTGCCATCGCGCCGCCCAGCGGAAAGGTCGCGCCAAGATTGGAGGTAAGGGTCTTCGTCCGGGTTGAATCGAAGTTGATCGGCCGCTGGTCGATGATGGTCAGCCGCCCATCACCATCGCGTTGGAAACGTTCCGGAAAAGCAGCTTCCAATTCCAGTGTGACGGCCGGAAGCGGACCGATACTGTCCAGGATGTTCGATTGTTGCAGGCTGACGCTCCCGGCCAGGTTCCACGGAGCAAAGGGGCCCAGCTGGGCCGATAGCGACAGCCGGTCGAACCGCGGCGGCCGGAGGCTGGGGGTTCCGCCGAGGATCGGCAGCACCCTGGCCGCTTCGCCAGTGGCGAAGTCGAACACCGTGATCGGCGTTCCGTAATATTCAGGTGCGAACCGCTGCACGTCCGACACGCTTTCAGTAGAGGTCGACCAAATGCCGGCGAGATTCAGCTTCGGAAGAGGTGACCAGTTCAGGCCCGCGTTCAGGCCCCTGCCCTGCCCAGCGCTGGCCTGACGCAGATTGGCGCCAAGGGTCGCGGACATGCCCCCAAGGACACGCGCGGCGACCGATCCCTCTCCAGGTGAGGGCGACCGCCAGAGCGGGACGGACAGGGTGCCGTTCAAGCCGACGTCATGCGCGGAGAACTCCCGCCCCGTCTTCGCGACCTTGGCGGTCATGTGCGAATACGACGCCTGCGCAGCGAGGCGGACCGCGACGGGCCCCGCGGGCAGGTTGAACATCGTGCGGTTGGCTGACACGGTCGCGGCCAGCGACCGTTGGCGCGATTCCGTGTCTGCCAAGCCAGACTGGCTCGACGCGGAGAACTGCCCTGTCATGGAAGCCTGTAGGGACCATCCCGCCAGCTGCCCGCTCAGGCCGCCGATCACCGACAGACTATGCGAAGTCTGGCGCGTTTCGATCGGTATACCGCCATTCAGGGAAACCGAGCGTGTGCCCCGCGTCTGAGCCTGAACGTTCATGGTCCCCGACCACTCCCCCAAGGCACGGGTCAGCGCCAGATTTGCGCTCACCATCTCGGTTGACGGCCGCAGGCTGATCGCCTCCTGACCGGGATGATCTTCGATATAGTGCGAACGTTCGGCTCCAAGCAGGGCAGAGTCCCGTGTCGCACGCAGGCCGAACTGGGTGGTGCTGTTACCGGCGATGACGCCTTGGCGGATATCGCCGGCGAGACTCGACGTACCGCCTGCGGTGGGCACCTCCGCGTCGAGTTGACCATCCCGGCTGCGGAATCGCCGCTGCAATACGATGTTCAATACCCGGCGTGACGGGTCGCCGCCGTACCGTGCACCGGCGTCGCGCGGCAGCACTTCGATACGCGTCAGGGCGTCGGGCGGAAAGCCGAGCAAGACGCCGGGGTCGGCCATACGCCTGCCGTTGACGATGATGACCGGGGCCTCACCCAACGCCTGGGTTTCGGCGACGCGACGGATCGCCTCGCCGATATCATAGGCGTCCAGCGCGTCGATCTCATCCGCACCCAACTCGGTTTCCGGCGGTGTCTCGGCCGCCCCGTAGCGGCCCGTCACCACGACATCATCCTGCGGCGCATCGCGGCTTTGCGCCTGATTTTCGCTGCCAGGTGTCGAAGCGGTTCCGGCGGACTGACCGCCGTCCGCGAGAGTCGCGAGCCCGCAGATGAACCACAGCATTGCGCGTGTCATCCTCATCATGTTCGACAGTCAGAACCGGCACGCCGGGCGAGCGCCCGATCAAGGCGAGAAGCGCTCCAGCTACCGCGCCGGCGCCCAGACCGGTGGATGCCGCTTCGCCCAGGGTGATGCCTGTTCCAGTTCGAAGGCGAGTTCCAGCAGGGTCCGCTCGTCGCCCAGACGGCCCGCGAACTGCACGCCGATCGGAAGCCCCTCTGGTGTCCAGTGCATCGGCAAGCTGATCGCCGGTCCGCCGAACGCATTTTGCGGCATGGTGAAGTCGGCATAGGCGTTCAGGCGCTCGGCAAGCGTCCCAAGCGGCAGTGAGCCATTGATATCGCCGATCTTCACCGGCGGCTTGAGAAGGACCGCCGACATCAGCACATCGACCTTGTCGAACGCGCCGAAATAGGCGCTGGCATACCCCTCGACGCGCCCGAGTGCCTGCATGGCGCCGGCCGGAGGGATCAGGTCGCCCATCGCCCCGATCGCCGCGGACGCCGGCTCGATCAGTTCAGCCAGTTGGCGTGCATCAAGGCCCGTCGCCGACAGCAGATGCTGTTTGAGCTGAGCGCCCTCGAGCATGTAGATTTGCGTGAAATCCGCGAGGAATGCCTTGCTGTCGAACGGCCAATAGGCCTCGCTGACCTTGTGACCGAGCGAGGTCAGCAAGCCAGAGCTCGCGTCCACCGCGCGGATCACCGCCTGGTCGGGAAGTACCCCGCTCAACCCGGTGAGCAGGAAACCGACGCGCAACCGCCGAGTCGATGGGCCTTCCACACGACCGACGGGCGGATAGGGTGCTTTCCACCCGCTCTCAACCGCAGCCAGGAAATTGGCGGTGTCGCGCACCGTTCGCGAAACGCAAAGCGGTTCGACGAGGTCGAGCTGGGCGAGGTGGCCGGGTGCGTCGGGCACGCGTCCTCGCGAGGGCTTGAGGCCGACCAGACCACAATTGCTGGCGGGGATGCGGATCGATCCGGCCCCGTCGGCCGCATGGGCCATCGGCACGATCCCGGCCGCGACGGCTGCCGCCGATCCTCCTGACGATCCGCCGGGCGTGCGGTCCAGCGCCCAGGGATTGCGCGTGATACCGTAGCCCAGCGTCTCGGTGGTGGGCAGCGCGCCGAACTCACTCATTGTCGTGCGCGCGAAGACATTGAACCCCGCACGTGCAATCGCGGCCACCATCGGGCCGTCCTGCGTTGATACGGGCGCGACCTTGTCGAGGCGCGAGCCGAAATGACGGCGCGTACCGGCGATATCCTCCTCATCCTTGATCAGGAACGGCACGCCGGCAAAGGGCGCGGAGAAATCCGTGGTGGCGCGCGCGCGCTTGCGGGCGCGCTCGTAGAGCGGCTCGCTGAAGCAGTTGATGTCGGGCAGCACGGTCCGGGCTCGCGCGATCGCAGCGTCGAGCGCCTCGAGCGGACTGATCTTGCGCGCCCGGATGGCTTCGGCGAGCGCGGTCGCATCCATCTCTGCAGAGGCGCTTGCGGCGGCGGGCGTCACCGGGCCGGCAAAGGCGGCGGCGGGTATCAGCGCGCCGATACCCGCTACGCCGGCCTGTTTCAGAAAGTGGCGGCGCGCGTATTCGGGCAGGGTATCGATCGGATCCATAGGGTCAGTTCCTCGTAAGCAGATCAGGCCTGGGCGAAGGTCCGGCGCCCTCGTTCCACCGTCATCGTCTTGCCGGGCCGAGTGGCGAGCGAGCGAGCGGCGATCGTGTCCATGAACACCCATTCCCCCGTCACCTTCTCGGGTGTGATCTGGATCGCCATGTAGCCGCGGTGCCCGATATCGGCCCATTTCAGCTCGGGGCTGGCGCTCATGACGAATTGCGCGATCGCCTGTGGCGGCAGTGAGAGATAAGCCTCAAGTCCGGGCGACGAGACGCTGTGGCCACCGAACTCGACCCCGGCCGGCTTGCCTTGCGATGCAAGGTCGAACGCCCAGCCATTGTGGCTGTCGCCCGAAAGCACGACCAGATCGGCGTCGGTTGCCTGCGCGGCATCGAGCAGACGTTTGCGCGCCGCAGGAAAGCCGGCCCAGCTGTCGAGATCGGGGGAGATCCCGACCTTGCCAGCGGCGGAAATCCCCCTGAAGTACGAGGCCTGTTCGGGCGGGAGCTTGAGGTTTTCGGCAAAGCTTGCCGGAAGCTCCGGAATCTTCATCTCCCCCATGACGACCTGTTGCGCGACGATCTGCCATTTCGCGCCGCGCTGTCTCGACCGCGCAAAACCGTCGTACAGCCAGTGCTCCTGCTCAGTGCCCAGCAGGGTTCGTTTCGGATCGGCCAGCGGTCCGTCGCGCAACGCCTTGAGCTTCGCCACCGGATCGCCATCAGTCCCGGCCGCCGCTTGCGGATCGAGCCGCTCGCTGCGCGCAGTCAGGCGCGTCTCCGGACGGAAGAGCGTGGCGAGGTCGCCCAGCTCGAAGCTCGACCAGGGCGCGCCGGCTACCGGCAGCCACTCCTTCCAGGCCTTCATCGAGGCGCGCTTGCGCTCCTCAAAATCGCCTTCGCCGGATTGATGATTTTCCGCCCCATGCTGCCACGTATCATTCGCCGTTTCGTGATCGTCATGCTGGACGATCATCGGGAACTGCTGGTGCAGGCGCTGAAGGTCGGGATCGGTGCGATAGCTGGCATAGCGCAGGCGATAGTCGGCCAGCCGGATCGCTTCGCCGGCAGGTTCTATCAGACGGCCGGCGACCGCCTTGTCCGCGCCGGGGAAATAGCCGCGCTGATACTCATAGATATAGTCGCCGACATGGACCATCAGGTCGATATCGTCGCGTGCCGCCGCATGGGCATAGGCATTGAACCAGCCGTTGGGCAGGTTGGCGCAGGAAAACACGCCAAGGCCGAACCGCTCGACCGGCCCGGCCGGCAAGGTTCTGGTCCGGCCGGTCGGCGAAACCGTGCCGTCAGGCGCGATGAAGCGATAATAATGGGTGCGGCCCGGCTCCAGGCCACCCACGATGACGCGCGCAGTATAGTCATCCGCGCGGTGCGCCATCGCGCTGCCGCCCGTCTTTCGCGCGAAGTCCGGCGTGGGCGACAGCTCAACCGTCAGTTTCGCGTCGTCGCCATTGGGCGGGACGTAGCGCGTCCAGAGCAGGATCGAGTCCGGTCCAGGCTCGCCGCTCGCGACATTGTGCGTGAAGCCGCGCGCCGTCAGCAACGCTTCGGCGTGCAGCGAACCGCCCATCGCCAATGCGCCGATGCCGAAGCTGCCGGTCAGGATGAGACCTCTGCGATTGATCAGGATTGTCATGTCGATTTCCGGCGATGAGACAGAGAGGGCAAGCGATAGGGATCATCGCGGATCGGCGGGCACGGCCTCCGTTCGAGCGGCGTCCTGCGGTGCCTTGCCCGGCGCCGGGATCGCGCGCAGTGCCGCGTCGACGGCCTTGGCCCGCTCCAACGGCACCGCGTTGGGGAACATCGCCATCAACGCATCCAGGCTCATCGCCTTGAATTCCTCATATTGCGGATGCGCCGTGAAGCCCGGCAGCTCCCGCTCAAGCACCGCACGTGCCTCGGGATCGGCTGCAATCCTCTCAATCGGCGTCTTCAAACTAAACGCCGGCTTGTCCTTGTCAGGCATTGCATAGAGCGGGGCGGCCGCCAGCATGGCGACGGCGAGCAGCAAGAAACGAGAACCCATATTCATCGCCGACATCCTGATCTGAACGACAAAAAAGGAAGCGATGCGGCGCCCCTTTCCGCCGCATCGCCCAGTTTGGGGGGAATTAGTTGATCGTGATCGCCGGCGAGACCGTCAGGCTGCCCGACGCGTGGCAGGTGCCGAACCAGCCCGACAACGACGCCGCGAGCGGGCCAGCCGTCGAGGTCGCGTTGCTCCACGCACCGACAACATCCTGCGGGCCGCAATCGCCGAGGCGGGTCGAGACTTCCATGTTCTTGATCGTGACGCTGGTCGACGACGTTGCTTCGACGCGCAGCGGGAACACCAGGCCATCATCGCACGCCAGCGGGCCGCTAACAGCCGTTCCGGTCATGCTGGTGAAGGTGATGCCCGTGGAATCGGTGGTACCGACCAGCTGGACATTGCACACCGTGGTGAACAGGCTGCCGTTCAGGCTCTGCGTGAGCTGACCCGAAGCCGTCACCGAAGTGTTGGCGGGCGAAAGCGTCTGGGCAGTGGCGACAGAACCCATGCTGACAAGAGCAAGCGCACTGATGCAGATCTTTGCGATATTCTTCATGATAATCTCCTGACTGCTAAGAATAGTAACAACAGATCCAACAAGGTGACGTTTCTGTTCTAGTCGTCTGGGCTATTAGCCAAGACGCCTCCCTGATTTTCTTTAATTCTAGAAGCCGATCCGGACATTGAACCCGATGATGCGAGGGTCCAGCGTGAAGACGTTTGTGAAATTTCCGAGCTCATCCGGCCCCGTAAAGGCGTCGGTGATCGGTGTGCTGTTGAAGAGATTCTTGACGTAGAGCTGATACGTCAGGTTCGATTCCGGGCGACTGAGGGTGATCGCCGCATTGGCGTTGCCCCACGCTCGCAGACGATCGTATTCGGTGTTGTAGATGCGGGCGTAGCTGCTCGACTGGCGATAGTAATCGCCGCGCACGCTCAGCTCCCAGTCATCCAGGAAGAACGTGTATTGTGCCCCGATATTGAAGGTCAGGCGCGGTGCGTTGGGCAGTTCGTTGCCCGATACATTCGCAGCAAAACCCCTGCCCTGATTGGGTGCACCATAGTTGGAGGGGGTCGTGCTGAAATAATCGGCAGGACGATTTGGATCATAAGGGGCGAGAGGATCGTAAGTGAATGGAAATTGAGGCCTCTTGAACCCGGTCCCGCCTGCGAAGAAGCTGGATACTTCGCAGAATTTCTTGATCGCGGCATTGCCCGTCGTGCTGTTGGGGTTCCGATCAACCAGTCCGATATACGCCCCGACCAACTGCTTTGGCGCGATGCAGGAATTCGGACTATCCGCCCAAGGGTGAATGATGATCCAGTCGTCGCGACCCTGGGTCCGGTTCATCACGTCGATCGAACTTTGACCGTTGCCCAGCCGCGTCCGAAGATAACCTAGTGTGGCGCCGGCCCTGAAATTCCGGGACGGCACCCAGGCCGCCTCAAGCTCGACACCATAGCTGGTCGCGTCGAAATTCTCCGTCCTGATCATTCGATCGATCAGCTGCGATATCTGATAGTGTTTATAGTCATTGTAGAATGCCATGACATTCAACAGCAACTTACCGCCGAGCATCTTGTTCTTCATGCCGATCTCGAAGGCATTGACCTCCTCCGGATCGAAATCGGTCGGAAGCTGCGAGTAGTTGGCGCATATATAGCCAACGGCAGGTGAGCCATCTGCCGGACACGCCGCGCCTCTGCGCCCGATCGGATTGTCGCCGCCTCCCTTGTAGCCGCGTGCATAGGAGGCATAGACCAGCGTCTCGTTGGTGAACGGCAGGCGCGGTTTCCAATCGATGGCCAGGCGGCCGGTTATGCGGCGCCATCGCGCGACGTCCGTGGACTGCGCAGGGTAGCCGCGGTCCACCGTTCCCCCGCTGATTCCTCCCGTCGAGGCCAGCAGCTGGGTGGGATAGAGCGTAATCCGCTTACGATCATTGGTGTAACGCAGGCCCGCCGTGACCTTGAAGTCATCGATGGGCTTCCAGTAAACCTCTCCAAACACCGCCCAGGAGGTGGTTTTCAGGTCTTGAATGTTCCGGTAATAATTATGCCCATCCCCATTGATGCTGCTCAGCGGGTTGGGGTCGATGTAGACACATCCCTCTCCGGTACTGCGATTGCAATAGAAGCCGGAAGCTTGTTCAACAACGGCAGCAGCCGTGAATAGATTGCTGAACACATAGTAATTCTCCCGGGTCGAGTACGACAGGGAGTTTGCACCTACATTGAAATTGATCGGGCCATCGAACGAAGAGTTCAGGCGGACCTCTTGCGACCATTGCTCACTGCTCGCCTGCGAAAGATCCACCGCGACGGGAGCCGTCAGCTCTCCAAGCTGAGGATCCTTGAATGTGCCAAGGCCATTCTGCGAACCGAGATACAAATTCCACGGCGCGCGGAGACCGCGATAGGACTCAGGCGGGGTGAAATAGGGCACCGCCCTGAAGCGGAAAAAGTCCTGGGACGCGGAGTAGCGGTCCTTCGTATACAAGGTCTGCGATGTGAAATGCAGATCATCGGAAATGTCTATTTCGGCATTGAACTGGAACAGGTCGTTCCGTGCGCGGTAAACCGGGTCATAGAAGGTGGATACCTCGCGCAGATTGCGAGATTGCCGCCCGTCCGCCGTGCCAAATGGATCGAGAAAGAGATTGGTCCAGTAGCTGCCAAAGGGCCCGCCACCTGTGCCGGGAAGCGCCAGAATGAGCGGGGTCACGATCGGAAAGCCAAGGCCGTTGGGCACGCCATAGGCATTGTCGGAGAACAGGGTCTTGTTCTGGCACCCCGGCGTGACAGTGCTCATCGTCCAGGCAGTGAACACGCGAGACGATCGCGCCACACCATTCTGGTCGGTATAGTCGATCGTTGTTGGCGTCTCGCCACGCGTGCACAATTGCTTGCCGGTGCGTGAGCGGTCGTCGTCCTCGTTGAAATGCTCCCAGAAGAAGCTGAACCGCATCCGGGGATCCGGCTCCCACAAGGCAGACAGCCGGATCGAATAGAGATCCCGGCCATTCACACTCTTCTGGCTCGCCGTATTGAAGTCAAAGCCGTCGCGCTTGGTCCAGGCACCGGCCGCGCGGAGCGCGAGCGTATCGCCAATCGGAATGTTGACGAACCCGCGCAGGCGCGTCGTTTCGTAACTGCCGACCTCGCCCTGGATTTCACCAGCCCATCTGCCGAGCCTGGGCTTGGCGGGAAGCATGTTGACGACACCCGCCGTCGCATTTCGGCCGTAGAGAGTGCCTTGCGGTCCGCGCAGGACCTCGACTCGCTCGACGTCGAAATACTCCTGTTCGAACAGGCGGTTGCGTATCAGCGGCGTGTAGTTGAAGCTGATCGCGACAGCCGGGTCGGCGGTTGTCGAAATCGCCTTGGTGCCAATGCCGCGTATCGTGAAATTGTAGCCGGAGAAATTGTCCTTCGAGAAGGACACGTTTGGAATGGCGCGCAGCAACTCCGGTCCGCCTTCGATCTTCTGATCAGACAGATCCTGCGCCGTGAAGGCCGAGACGGAGATCGGCACATCGATCAGACGCTCGGTGATCTTCTGCGCGGTAACGATGACCTCACCGCCGAACTCGCCGCTTTCTGCCGACATCCGCCCGTTGCCGGCCGCGATTACCGCAGCCTCGCCATCGAAGGAGCGAATGATCAGTCCGGTACCGCGCAATAGCTGGTCGAGTGCGTCGCGGATCTCGAGTGTTCCACGCACGGTATTGGTCCGGCGCCTTTCGCCATCGCGCCCCGCGAGCGTAATCTGGATACCCGCCTGGCGCGCGAATTCGCGAACTCCCTGCGAGGCGGATTGCGCCGGGACATTGAAACTGCGGGACTGCGCGTGCGCCAGCGTGGGAACCGAAATCGCCACGGCCACCGCAATCGTCGAAGCGGCCGACCGCATTAAGAAACCACGCATTTAGGATGTTCCCCTGTTTGATGCCCTCAAACACTATTGACGGGGGAAGTCCGATCTTGGATCAGCTCAGAATAAATTAATGTTCAGAGACAATTTCATTGCGTTTTTATTACGATAGTTCCACGACTATGCTCGACACGAGCGTTCGATATTACTGCGACAGCTTGCGCGAACCGCTCAGGGTCATTTGCTCGATACAAACCAATGATCCTGATGTTGCCGAGCTCGGAGTCGGCCAGGACGATCTTGGTGCTGTTGACCCGGTTGAACCGGACGATCGCGGCTTCAACCGAAACATTATCAAGCGATATCTGTGCCAGCTCGGGCGGTGGCAGACGCGGCGCCGGCGGTATGGCGGACAGAGTTGATGACGGCAGCGACCTGGGTCCGGGATCGAGCGTTACCGAACCGCCCGCCTGGAGCAGCACGGCCTGGTCGCGCACATCCCGCGCCCACACCAGCACGCTTCCTTCCTCGACCTTCACCGTTCCACCGGTCGGTCCCGCCCGGCTGACGGCGTAGACCGTCCCGGTCGCTTCCGCATAGACATCGCCCGACCGCACAACGAAAGGACGCGCCCGATCCTTCGCAACCGTGAATGTCGCCTTGCCGCTCAGCAGCGTGACCCGACGAATGCTGTCCGAGAGTGCGACCTCAATTTGTGCGCCATCGCCAAGGGTCGCGGTTGAGCCATCCTTGAAGTGCACCACCTTTTCCGTGACGGCGCGGTCGGACTGCCAGAAGGTCGACAAGGCCGGCATACCCGCCATGATTGCCGCCAACACACAGGCAGCGAGCGCAGCAACCCCTGCACTTACTCTTCCGGCCCAACTGATGCGGCCGGCCAGCGGCGGGTCAAATGCGGCTTCATAGAGTCCATTTGCATTATCGTTGCCCGACATCCGCGCGAGTGAAGTCGGCGCTGAATTGGCTTTCATCACCGCGTCTTCGGTCGCACGCAGCCAGGCGCGTGCGCGAACGAACGCGCCACGATGGCGGACGTCCGCCGCGAGCCAGGCTTCCAGCGCGGCGCGACTGGCTGGCGACATTTCGCCATGCGCCGCCTCCACTGCCCATTCAGCAGCTCGATCGTTGACGCTGTCGGAGGAACCGGAACTAGCCAATCAATTTAACCTTTCGCCTATTTTGTCATTCTCCTGTTCGTCGTCACTTGTACGCATGTCCGTGTCAGCGATCGATTTCATGACCCTTTGCAGACCACGCACGAGGTGGTTCTTCACCTCATTCTCGCTTACCCCCAACCGCTCCGCCGTCTCCCGCCGCGACAACCCTTCGATGCGCCGCAATTCGATAACCCGACGGGAAGTGTCCGGCAGGGCCGCGAGCACGCTCTTCACGCGTTCGAGTTCCTGGCTCGCTTCCAATGCCCGGTCTGCCAGTGGCGCACTATCCATGACGGTCGACCATTCGATTTGGGTCATTGAAGTGAAATTAATTATGCCGGCGCGGCGCATCGCATCTATCGCGACCGCGTAAGCGGTACGAAAGAAATAGGCTGCGGGATTATCGATATGATCGACCGAAGTCAGGCTGGCGATGCGGCAATAGGCCTCCTGAATCACATCCTCTACGTCGATCGCATGACGCCATCGGCGTGAGAGCCAGCGGCGGACGGAAGCCTCCTGGGGGACGATTTCCCTGGCGATCCATGCCGAAATGATGTCGTGCTCATCGCCCATCGTTGCGGCCGTAAATGCCCCTTGAGATTGCGGCTCGCCGAATCATGGATGCCGATTTGCAGCCTCTTCTCCACGTCCGTTGTGATATATTGATGATATCCAGCCGGTTCGTGTGCGTCGTCGCGCAAAGACGAGTGGAAAGTCCCCAATATCTCGTTCAGTCCATCGCAGCGGTCAGCCAAACGGATGACCGCTTTCGGGATCTCCGTCACGCACACTGAACGGCCGAAATGAGGGCACATTGCCGACCGTCAGCCTCTGGGCCGGAGGCCGCTATTCCACTTTGGGAATCGTCACAGCCTGGAGCGGGCATAGCGGAGTCAGGTTCTCGGCGATGCGGCTAGCGATAGACAGCGTCGGGTACCGATGATCGCATAATCTGCGTAATGATCGAAGGCGGCGTCTCGACATCTTGCAAGCAGCCTGCCCCATCTTAGTCATGAGCGGTCCGATGGGGTCCGGACCGATTGGAGCAGGAGCAGCACTCAGGAGTCGCTGGCAGCGTCCTGTACCCCGCTCAAGGGCGAGCACCAGCGAAGGATGACCCTTGTTTAGGATATGATATACTGTTACCAGATTGACCTGATGTCGTCGTACATGAGTGTGCGGTCGATGCGCGTCATCCGGGGGTATCTTTGAATTTCTATACTGAGATCGTCATGGCAAGCGCCTGCGCGATTGCCGTCGCCCACACCGGGCGTGCCGAAGCCGCAATGGGCGAGCCGACCGCAGAAGAATTCCGGCGTAGCGGCCCGGAAATCGTGGTCACTGCCACGCGGTCCGAACAGCCGCTCGCCGATGCGCCGGCGACGATGTCGGTCGTGACCGGCTCTGAGTTGCGTCGTCGCCCCGTCCAGGATCTTGCGGAAGCGCTCGAGAACGAGCCCGGGGTGGCGATCAACGGCATCGGCATGACCCGGCGCGGCATTTCGATCCGCGGCATGTCGAACGAACATGTCCTGACTCTGGTCGATGGGCGTCGGATCAACGACGCAGCGGCCAACATGGCGCATGTCGACTTCGACCTCGGCTGGGTGCCGAGCATCGCGATCGATCGAATCGAAGTCGTGCGCGGACCGCTATCGGCGCTCTATGGCTCGGAGGCGCTGGCCGGTGTGGTCAACGTCATCACACGCCGCCCCAGCGAGCGCTTCGAAGTGAGCGCGCTCGGTCTCGCCGGTTTTCGCGATGGTCGCGGCGGCGACAGTGCGCAGGTGGCGGCGCTCGCTGGCGGCCCGCTCACCCGGACGCTCGGCGTGGTTGCCTGGGGCGAGTATCGCTATCGCGCCCGCACTCCGAGTCTTACGGATGCGCGACAGAGCGAGCTCGAGGAACGCAGCGCGCTGAGCGGCAGCATCATCGCCTGGTGGGAACCCGTCGCGGGGCACCGGTTCGAACTCGGGCAGGCGGTGATCGATGATGATCGCGCGCGTGACACGGCGACCACGGCCGCGCCGATCACTTATTACGAATATCAGGATCACGTCACCCGCGCGCAAACCTATGGCAGCTATACCGGCAAATGGGGTTGGGGCGAGGTGCGCGCGCGCGCCTATCGCTCGGTGCTCGAACGGATCAACGAACGCGATCGCAACCAGGCGCCGACCCAGCCGACCAAGGTCACCAATTCGGTCGCCGATGGCAGCGTGCTGATCAACCTCTTTGCCGGCAGCCGCCTGACGCTGGGCGGCGAGCACCGGCACGAGACGCTGCGCGACGCCACGGTCAACACCGCAGGCTTCGAGAGCATCGATCACAACGCGCTCTTCGTTCAGAACGAATGGGACATCACCGGCGGCGTGTCGCTCACCACCGGCGGCCGCTTCGACCATCACCCCGATTATGGCTGGCAGGTTTCGCCACGCGCCTATCTGGTCGCGACGCCGGTCGAGGGCCTTCGCCTGCGCGGCGGCTTCGGCGAAGCATTCAAGGCGCCCAGCCTCAAGCAATTGTCGCGCGGCTATATCACCGTGGCGGCGGGCGGGCGCTTCATCATCACCGGCAATCCCGATCTCAAGCCCGAAGCCAGCACCGCCTATGAACTCGGCGCCAGCTATGCCGGCCAAGGCTGGAGCATCGGCGCCACGCTGTTCCGCAACGATCTGCGCGGGCTGGTACAGACGATCTGCGTGGAGTTCTGCGGCGTTCGCGGGCGCGAGCGCCGCGCCTATGTCAATGTGAACCGGGCACGCACGCAGGGCGTCGAACTGTCGGCCGAAGTCCAGCCGATGTCGACGCTGACGGTCGGCGCCAGCTATACCCATGTCGATCCGCGCGACATTTCCGCCAATCGCGAGCTTGCCGAGCGACCGAACGACACCGTCAAGATCAGGCTGGCGTGGGAGCCGCTGTCGGGCACCGCATTCAATGTTCGCGGCCGCTACATCGGCAAGCAGACCATCTACCAGACCGTCGGCGCCACGACCAACGCGGTCCGGCTTGAGGCCTATGATCTCTGGTCGCTCGACGCGAGCCATGCGTTGAATGACAAGCTCACGCTCAAGGCCGGGGTCGATAATCTCTTCGGAAAGCGGCTGGCAGAAACCTCCGCGCTCTACAGTTTCGCCGAGCCCGGGCGTGTGTTCTTCGTCGGCCTCGGCGCCAATTTCTGAGGATGCGGCACCTTCTGGCCCTGGTCCTGCTGCTCCTGGCGGGTGCCGCTTTCGCGCAGGATATGGCGGCCCCGGAAAACCCGCCTGTGGTTCGGATTATCGCCACGCGCTTCACCTTGTCGGCCAAGTTCGAGCGGCTGGCCGGATGGGCGAAGGAGCAGGGCTACCGGCTCGAATGGCGGCAGATCGAGGACGGCGGCACCCCGGCCGAGCTGACCGGCGGCGCCGGCCTGCTGGTGTTCGACGGTCCCCGTCCTAGCGATATGGCCGCGCTGGACAAGGCGGTCGGCGGTCTGGGCGAGCGATTGAGCGCCCCCTGGATCGCGGTGGGAGGCGGTCCGCCGCGCTCGGGCGGGCTGGCGCCAGGCGTGGCACGGCAACTCATCGGCTATTATGCGGGCGGCGGCGCGGCCAATCTGCGCGGCTTCGTCAAGGCCATCCCCCTTGCCCTTGCAGGGAAGGATCTCAGCGCCCTGCCCGCGCCGACGCGGCTTGCCGGAACCGGTCTCTATCATCCCGCCGCGCCGGCTCCCTTTGCCGGAGCTGAGCCCTTTCACGCGTGGGCGCAGGTGAAGGGCTGGGCCGATCGTCCGGTGGTCGCGATCGCCATTCCCGACGGCCTGATCCGCGACATGCAGACCGATATCATCGACGCGATCGTCGCCGCGCTGGGCAAGCGCGGATTGCTGGCCGCACCCTTCTGGTATGACGATACCGATCCCCAGGCCATCGCCAGGACGGTCGGCACGCTGCGCCCGGTTGCGCTGGTCAACATGACCCATATGCAGAACGGAACCGCGCGTGCCGCCGAATTCGCGGCGCTCGATATCCCGGTGCTCGTCGCGCTCGCCGCGCGCTCGCAGACCGTCGCCGAATGGCGTGCGGGGACGAGCGGTATCCCGGCATCGACTGCCGCCTCGCTATTGACTGTTCCCGAGGGGTGGGGTGTCTCCGATCCGCTGGTGGTCAGCGCCGTCGAACGGGGCACAGCGGTTCCAATCCCCGAACAGATCGGCCTGCTGGCGGCCAAGCTCGCCCGGCTCGCCGCGCTGCGCTCGATCGCGCCCCGCGACAAGCGCGTCGCACTGTTCTTCTGGAATCACCCGGTGGGCGAAAAGAACCTCGCCGCCTCCAACCTCAACCTGCCAAAAAGCCTCGCCAATGTCAGCCGCGCAATGGCCGAGGCGGGGTATGACGTGACGCCCGCCGAGGAAGCGCGGCTGATCGCCGATGGGCAGGCGATGCTCGCGGGCTATTACCGCCCGGAGACGCTGGGCGAACTCCAGCAACGCGGACTTGCGGCCACGCTGCCGCTGGCGACGTACAAGGCCTGGCTGAACGCGCTGCCGCGCGAGCAGCGCGAACAGATCGTCGCGCGCTGGGGGCAGCCCGAGCAGAGCCGCTGGGCGCGTGGCGGTGCCTTCGTCATCCCGCGGCTGATGCTGGGCAAGCTCGCGATCCTGCCGCAGCCGCCGCGCGGCGGTGATCCCGCGAAGAGCTATCACGACCAGAAGCTGCCGCCCGACCATGTCTATCTGGCAGCCTATCTCTGGGTACGCGGCCATGCCGATGCGATCGTCCATTTCGGCACCCACGGCACCCAGGAATGGACGCCGGGCAAGGATCGCGGACTGTGGGCGGGCGACTATCCCTTCCTGCTCGTCGGCGACTTGCCGGTCTTCTATCCCTATATCCAGGACAATGTCGCCGAGGCGATCCAGGCGCGGCGGCGCGGCCGCGCGGTGACGATCAGTCATCAGACGCCCGCCTTCGGCCCCTCCGGCCTCTATGACGAATTGCGCGACATCCATGCGCTGATTCACCAATATGCCCAGCTCGATGACGGCGGCGTGCGCGATCGGGTCGCCCGCGAGATCCGCGCCAGGGCCGCTGCGGCGCATCTCGACCGTGACATGGGCTGGGACGCCGCCGCGATCGATCGCGATTTCCCCGGCTATTACGCCGCGCTGCATGACCATATGCATCAGGTCGCGCGCGCAGCGATCCCGCTCGGCCTGCACAGCTTCGGCGAGCCCGCATCGGCCGAGCAACGCCTGTCGACCGTAATGCAGCAGCTTGGTCCCGATTATCTCAAGGCGCTCGGCCAGGATCCGGTCGAGACCTTTGCCGAGGATTTCAGCGCGATCCGGCAAAGCCTGCCCTACCGCATGCTCACCCGCTATCTGCGCGACGGTGAAAGTCCGGCGGGTATCGCCGATCCAAAGCTGCGCGCCCACATCGAGCGCGCAGTGGTGCTGGACGCGCGACTGGCGAACACAGGCGAGATCGAGGCGCTGCTCGCGGGGCTTTCCGGCCGCTTCGTGCTGCCGGGTGCAGGCGGTGATCCGGTGCGCAACCCCGATATCGAAAGCGGCCGTAATCTCTATGCGTTCGAAGCCGACAAGGTTCCGACACGGGCCGCCTATGAACAGGGCGGCGCGACGCTCGACAAGCTCATCGCCGCCTATCGCGCCAAACACGCCGGCAAGCTGCCGGAGAAGCTCGCCTTCGTCATGTTCTCGGGCGAGACGATCCGCCAACAGGGCGTGGTCGAGGGGCAGATTCTCCACGCGCTCGGCCTGCGCCCGGTGTGGGGGCGCGGCGATCGGCTCGACCGGCTGGAGGTGGTGCCCGCGTCGGAACTCGGCCGACCGCGCATCGACGCCGTGGTCCAGGCCAGCAGTGTCTATCGCGACCAGTTCGACGGCTTCATGCGCCTGCTCGCTGCCGGGATCGATCGGGTCGCCGCCCTCGACGAGGCCAGCGGCCCCGCAGCCAACGCCCGGGCGTTGACCGCGAAGCTGATCGCGCGGGGCGTCCCTGCCGAGCGCGCGCGGGCGCTGGCGCAGCTGCGGATCTTCAGCAACGCACCCGGGGACTATGGCACCGGCCTGCCCGGACAGATCGCCAAGGACAAGAACTGGAAGGGCGATACGGATCTCGCCGATCCGTTCCTGCAACGCCTGCAATATGCCTATAGCGCGAGCGAATGGGGCACAGCGGCCAAGGAGGCCAATCTGTTCGCCGAGCAGCTGCGCGGCGTCGATGCCGCGGTGATGTCGCGCTCGTCGAATGTGCACGGCCTGCTCTCGACCGATCACCCGTTCGAGCATCTCGGCGGGCTGTCGCTCGCGATCCGCAGCCTGACCGGCAAGGCACCCGACCTCTATGTCACCGATCTTCGTGGGGCACAGGGCCAGGTGACGACCGCCGCCGCTTTCCTGTCGAACGAACTGCGCGCCCGCTACCTCAATCCGCAATGGATCGGTGCGATGCAGGCCGAGGGCTATTCCGGCGCGAACGAGATGCTCGACATCGTCAACAATCTCTGGGGCTGGCAGGTGACCGATCCCGCCAGCGTCCGCGCCGACCAGTGGCAAGCGATGCACGATACCTATGTGCGCGACACCCGCCAGCTGGGCCTCGACCGCTTCTTCGCGGCCGTCCACCCGTCCGCACAACGCCAGATCGTCGAGCGCATGATCGAAGCCGTCTCACGCGGCTATTGGCAGCCCGACGCACAGACGCGGCGCTCGTTGGAGGAGAAGTTGGCCAGCCTCGCGGCGAAAGGCGCGGCATCCACAGCGACGCAAGGTGGTTTCGGCGTTCACGGCGGACCCAGGCCCCAAACCGCCGCGCCCGCCGCTTCGCAGGCTGCGCAGGCGATCCCTCCATCTGCGACACGCCCATCCGCTCCGGCGGCTCCACGCGGCATGGTTCTGGAACGTGTCCGACCGAGCCAGCCGCAAGCCGTTCGTCCCGCCTATATCGCGGGCCTGCTGCTGGTGCTCCTGCTGCTCTTCGTCACCGGTGCCCTGCGCGAGACGCGGACGCACCGACATCTTGTTCCAGCCTGAAGGATCCATTGATGCCTGTGCTTGAAGCGACACTGTACGACCTGTCGCGTCTATTTCTCGTCCCGGTGATGATGCTGATCCTTGCGTCCCTCGCCTATGCGATCCTTGCCCTTGGCGGGTTCGCCGCGGAATGGGTGCAGCGGATGCGCGGACGACGTGGCGGACGACTGACTGTCCATCGGCAGCGCACTGGTTGCGCCATCGACGACCTCGAGCTTGTCGTGCTGCGCCGGCTCGAGTGGCTGCGGATCGTGTCGCGTGCGGCGCCGATGCTCGGGCTGGTCGCCACCATGATCCCGATGGGGCCGGCGCTGCTGGCGCTTGGCACCAACAACAGCCAAGCCGTCGGCGAGAATCTGGTGGTCGCCTTTTCCTCGGTGATCCTTGCCTTGCTCGCCGCGTCGATCACCTTCTTCGTCTATACCATCCGCAGGCGCTGGCTGCTCGAGGAGTTGCGCGCGATCGAAACGGGAGCGGTTTGATGCGCTTCATCGAAGACGATGAGAATGACGACCCGATCCTTTCGGTCGTCAACCTGGTGGATCTGTTCCTGGTCATCACCGCAGTGCTGATGGTGCTGATCGCGCGCAACCCGCTCAACCCTTTCCAGTCCAGACAGGTGGTGGTGGTCGAGAATCCCGGCAAGAAGGACATGTCGATCACGGTCAAGGACGGCGAGAAGCTCAAACGCTATACTGCATCGGATCGCATGGGCGAAGGTGGTGGTGTGAAAGCGGGAGTCACCTACCGGCTTCCCAGTGGTGATCTCGTCTATGTGCCGGAGTAAGCCAAAGGTTCGAAAGGAACCGCGAGGATGAGTCTGAAGACCCTCCTTCTCGCTTCGCTGCTCCTGTTCGCGCCTCCCTCTGTGGCGCAGGACCGGGCCTGGCCGGCCAGCGGCATCCCCGCCAAGTTCACGCCGCCGATCGACGCACGCGATTATGTGAAGCGCGAGGCGATGATTCCAATGGGCGACGGAACCAAGCTGTACACCATCATCGTGATGCCCAAGGGCGCGAAGGATCTGTCGATCATCCTCACGCGTCAGCATCCCCGATAGAGGTAGAGAAATGATAATAGAAGCTTGCGTTCCCCTTATCAGCGACCACTCTCGATTGCGCCACGTAGAGCTGAAACAATATCGGCAGAGTTGGACATAAACAGAACTGGAAACGCAACCTCTTTACCATTTGAAAGCACGAGAACCTGGGTCCCGTTCAAATCCTTCACACTGGCAATATCTCTGAGTAGATACTCCTTCCTCTTCAATCGAAATATTGTCATTTTATTGCCATCTATTTCAACCGCTGGAAGCCCTGACAATGATCGAATTAGCATTGGCACCAACAACAGCGCAAATGTTACCATTACCACACAACAGAAAATGAGAAAATACCATAGCGGATTCTGATAAAGCGCCGCTGTATACTGCAGTCTTCTCGAAACACCCGGCAGTAGTGGTACAATCCCAAGTGCCAATAATCCGAGCTCGAAAAATATTAGCTTCGGTAGGGAGTAGTATCCGCGAAACCGTTCAGATCTCAGCACGAGTGAATTCCTCTGAGTATGGCATAACTCTCTGCGCCAGTTGTACCCACAAACTCCCCACCGACGGCCCCTCCAGTTCCCCCGCCAATGGTACCCAAAACGCCACCGGGCGTTCCACCTACCGCTGTGCCAGTAACGCCACCAAGACCCGCCCCCCCCCCCCGTAGGCACCGACTGCACCAGCCACAGGCGGAGCGGCGGCTCGAACGAGTGAAACGTCAATCGGCTCGCCTTGCTGACGACTGGTCTCGAAATTCGCCCAAGCGCTAATCGCCGTGACTACAAAGCCAAAAGGTGCAAAATACTTGACACCATTCTCGGGGTCACCATCGGCCTTGAATGACACCACGAGCCACTCGCCGCCTACGCCACGCATCTGCTTGGCGATCTTGCGGTAGATGGGTCTGCTCTTGTCACTATCCTGCAAGGCCTCCTTACCGACCGCCGCTTCCCATAGATGGATACGCATGTTGCAGTAGTCAGGCTCAGCCGATGGCAAGCGCACGAGGCGACCCTGCGTATTTTCCATGACATCATAGGCGGTCTGCACCCCACCGGATGCATCCGTGATAATCAGGGGAGCAAGATCGGCCGGAGGCGGACGACCGGAGCCAACAAGCGCCCGACCACCTTTTCCACCAACAGGACGGGCAATAAGGTTGCGCCCTCGCGCTAGACGGAGCGCATTGACCACACTCTGTTCAGGGGGCGGAGCCGCAGCCTCCCGCTGTCGATCGCCACGCCCACCGCATCCAAGCCTGCCTTCAACGCCGCAGGCACATGAAGGGCATAACCCGGTGCAGCAACACGGAGTTGGTCGGACAGCTTTGCCAGTTGATCGGCTAGAACCGGATATCGTTGCATCAACCTCCCCGGCAATGCCTGCAGGGCGCAGAGGGTGATGGATATGCCACCACCCTGCCATTAGACGACGATCCCTAGCGTTCTTTACGGTAGGCAGCCTAATTTCTCGAACCGGGTTTACAGGCAGGGCAAAGCCCCATTCCTTCTTCGCCACTTCTAGAGAATGGGAAATTAGAGCAAGCTCGCGTCGGACAGTAGCGGGCTTCACACTCCGCAATCGTTCGTCGCGATAGGACGCCAAGCGGATAGCCGTCAGGTCAATGAGCGACATCGCGGCCAGACAACTATTCTCCAGCTGCCTAAGCCGTTGGGCCTCGGTATCCGCGCTCTTTTTATGCGGCGTTATCTGATCCCGATACCTACGGATCACCTCACCATAAGTCGCTTGAGCTAGCAGCCGCCTAGGGGATGGAGGCAACCCCTTCTCTATCTGCGCCTCTTCCAAGGCCGCCTATGCCTTTGCATCGGCCATCGTACAAAGGTTCTACTGACAGCAGGGATATCTTTGCGGCGGACCTGCACCAACCAACGCCGCCCTCCCTTCGTAATGGTCGCCAATCGGCCCTTGTGACTGGATTGTGACAAGAGCGCAGGAAAGCGCTATGAAATGAGGAAATAAGTTCAAAAAAAGCATTTAAAATCAATGCTTTAATGGTGCCGCTTACAGGACTCGAACCTGTGACCCCCGCATTACGAAGGCACGAGTCCAGTCGTAACCGATTCAGATTGCGGGCTAATTTTGAAGGCTTGACCCGCTTTGACACTCGCAATCGATCGCACTTTTACGTGGAATTTCCGCAATTTAGCCGGGTACCAATCCAGACTTTAGGTCGGAGAGGGTTATCCCAATCCCAGGACGAACATTTGCCTCTTTGGTGACGTGTTCGGTGCCGAAACAAGACTCGAAGTCGACCAACCCGGAAGTAACAGCGGCCTCCCTCAGAATAGCACTTCACCATCACGCCGGGCGCCGCGATTGTGTCACCACCGGCAAGCGCAACGACCGGCAGCTGCTGGCCACTGCATTGATCTGAACGGCCTTCAAACGCTGTCGGGTGGCTTCGGGTCTCGGGACCTCTCGTCGCCTATCAGCGCATCAGGCCATCAGGCCCGACCGCGTAGGCGCCTCATGACGCACCGGGGGGGGATAGCTCGACAGAATCCTGTGCACAAATTTACTCAAGAAAATTACTGAATGTCCACAGCACGATCGAAACAGTGGAAAAACAAGGCATCAATACGTAACTATTTCAACACCAATTACTTCACCCTCCCGATCCAGGTCAACAATAACTCTCACATCTTTTCCTATCGCAAACTCGGCCATCAAATCCACTTGCTTCGCTACTATTCCCCTAACTCCCGCTCCAGGATGGCTTGGGGTACGAAGATAAGCAACACCTTTGTCCTGACCGACCTCGAGGGAAAATCTACCAGTTCCGTCTCTCGACAATTATTATCTCCTTGTTATCAAAGTCCTCAAAATAGCAGTGCCGTTGGAAAGGACACGGTATACCGCGAAGCCATTTGCTCCCACGGGCACCAATACGGAGTTGGACCGAATTTCACCGGTACCGCTCCGGTCATAAACAGTCCCCTGCGGCCAGGATTTAGATTTAGTGACCTGAGACTTAAGCCCTGAAAATACCCCACGCGCCGAAGCGGAATCCTCAAATGTATCTCGCTCGATGCCCCGCTCGATGGCATGGGCGATATTGCTATTAACTACTTTCCTTACTTCCGGAAGCTTTGGATAGTCAGGGTAAAGTCCATAGTCGCCATCGATTCCTTGCCGCTCCCTGTCAGTTTGGTAGATGGAATCGGGAACCATCTCCGAAGCGGCGTCTTTAGCCATATTGCCAGGAGTATCCGTGGCGGCGGATGCGATCTCTCTTGCACCTTCAATCTTCTCTCTAGCGTCAACGGCACGGTTTATCGCACGGTCCGCAAGAGGCTCGGTCCTATATTTTCTATCTTCAAGCCCCCAAGGATCAACTAGGTTAAGCGGGTCATTCCCCACATAGGCATAGAGGTTGATCTGATCGGCATACCCGATGGGGTCAGTCTGAAGGAACCGCCCGAGCGTCGGCGAATAGACCCGAGCCTTGTAGTGATACATGCCCAGCTCAGGGATCCACGCCTGCCCCGTATACTGGAACCGCCCCGTATTTGGCGTGCCCGAGCCGGCATAGCCATTGGGGATACCGTACTCGTCATAGCCGTTCACCGCGATACGGTTGCCGTTGCTATCGGCGATGGCGACGATTGATCCTTGATGATCCGCGTAGAGATAACGCGGTGAAGCGGTGCTCGAACCGATATACTCGACCAGCGGATCATCCTGCCCTTCAGCGGGGCCGTGAACATAGCGCTTGAGCATGCTTCCTGCGCCATCATATTCGGCCACCAACGCATCGCCATCGTACAGGAACTGCGTCGTGCCGGTCGACGGCGAATAGGTCTGCGCGAGGCGCCCCAGGGGGTCGTAGCTCAGCGTCACGCCCGTACTGGTGCTGACCAGCCGGTTCTCGATGTCATAGGTGTAGCTGGTCGTCCCGTCGGAGGTCAGATTGCCGTTCGCATCGTAAGTGAACGACGCGCTGCCCGCGCTGGCATATTGGTTCAACCCGTTGCGGGCGTAGCTGCGATCGACATTCGTATAACCGCTGAACCGGTAATCGTTATTGTCCCGCGTGCGCGAGACGATCTGGCTGGCCGGGTTGTAGGTGAACGAGGTGATGACGTTGCCGCCGCCGGCGAACACCTGCCCATAGGTCGACAGCCGCGAAATGCCGTCATAGGCAAAGTGGGTTCCATGCGTCCAATTGGATGCCGCTTGGCCAAACCGGTTGAGGGTGCTGACCCGGCCCGCGGCGTCATAAACCGGGTGGAACAATGCCGTGGTAGAGTTGCTATCTGCGTACAACAGCCGATCAAGGCCGTCGCGGACATATGCAAAGGTCTGACTGTCCGGATGAGCTATTCGAGTACGGTTGCCGTTCGCGTCGTGCTGGTATGTGAGGATACGGCTGACGCCCGTGACGTTGCTCTCGCTCGAAACCGGTCGCCCAAAGCCATCATATAGGGTGGTGACCCCCACGCCGGTGGGGGCGTCGAAATTTGCTGACTGCTGCAGCCCACGCAGGTCGTAGGCATAATAGACTGGACGTGCGCCGCCACTCGGATAGGTCTTGCTCGTGACCCGGTTCAGCGCGTCATAGGCAAAGGTGATCGCCCGCCCATCGCGCTTGCGCAGGCTCGTCCGGTTGCCATTGGCATCATAGCTATATTCTTCATAGTCCGACGGATTGACCGAGCCGACCGACGTCGGTGACGGGAATATCCATTTCGCCTGCCGATCATGGCCGTCATAGGTGAACTCGGCACGATTGCCGTTGGCGTCGATCACCGCCTTCTGCTTGCCGTTTGGCGTGTATTCGTAACGCGCATAATCGATCTGGACATCGGTCCCGACCGCTTTCTGCACCTTGAGCAGTTGCCCGGCTGCATCATAGAAGTTGCGTGTGATCCGGTCCGGACCGGCGCTGCCCGCAGCTCCATGGGTACACGCGCTCGCCGGCAGCGATCCGAACATCGCCGGGTTCATCCGCACCGCCGCACACTCCAGGCGTCCATAGCTATCGTAGCTATACTGCGTGACGGTATAAGCCACGCCGCCCGACGACGACACCTCCTTCAGCTTCCGGCTCACCCCATCATAGGTGATGTCCTGTACCTTGTGGACGGTGAACCCACTCCAGTTCACTGGCGCCACCGCCTCGGACTGCCATGTCGCGAGCGTCCCGGTCTCGACCCTGACCAGCCGCCCCGCCAGATCATAGGTGTTGCGCACGGCTTGTGGCGGATTGCCTCCGGCGCCGTCGGGATCCGCCGAGATCGTTCCGGTGATCCGCCCCGCCGCATCGATCCGATAGTGCGTCGTGAAATCGCTCTGCGCCGAGGCTGGCGCCGCAAGCGCGATCGCGCCGCCCGCCAGCAGAAGAAATGCTGCCCGCATGGCTCTCCCCCTCATCACGGACATACCGACAGCCCGGCGCGCGGTGCCGTTTCACTGATCGGCGTGCCGTCTTGACCGATCCGCATGCAGCTTCGCAGCGCCTGGGTGCCGTCGCTGACCACCACCTCTTTGGGGAAGTATCGGTTGGCCGCATCATAGCCATAGGTCGTGGTGACCTGCTGTCCCGGTGCAATCGCAACGGTCTCGCTGGTCAGAAGGTTGATCATCCCACCAGCGGGCGCAATATACGACGTATATCCATAGGTCGTGACCGGTCGATTGCCATTACCGTCCGCAGGGCCCGTGGCCGAAGTCATCAAGCCAGTTCCGCCGTCCCAGACATAATCACTGACTGCGGAGCGCGCGTCGGTGGTGGTCAACGGACGATTGCAGATGAGCTGGTTGGTGCAGCCTTCAGCGCGCAGCGTCGGTCCGCCGACATAGGTGACCGACGTGGTGATCGCAGGTAGCGCACTGCCCGGCTTGGGCTGTGCCACCTTCTGGATGACATTACCGCGCGCATCATAGGTCATCGTCACGACGCTCCCTTCCGGGCTCGTCGTGGTCCGCAGTCGGCCGACATCGTCATAGGTGTTGAACGTCTGATTGAGCAGCGGATCGTCGATCCGGATCGGAGAATCCTCGTCGTCGAACACATGCGTCGTCGTCACCCCGCCCGCCTCGACGACATTCATCTTCCGGATATACTCCACCGGCGTCCAGAACGTGACTGGGACTGTAGAACCAAATCTCTCGTGGCTGCTTGAGCGCCATTTATTGCGCAGCGTCGCTTGATATTCGATCACTCGGCCATCGGCATAGGTCTGCTTCACGGCTCTCGGATATTTACGATATGCGTGAGGGGCAAATTCGCTCTGCCAAATCCCTACCGGGAGATGCTGAAAATATTGTCCATTTGACAGCACTATATCGACGGATACTGCGGGATTCTGATGGTCGGTTGGAAGGAAAATCTTCAAGCTATGAGATGGCAGGTACACCTCATTCGGGTCTGGTAGCATATATTTGGTGACACCGCCGACAGCATCACTGAATGAAGATAGATGATTTCCATTCCATCCTGAGTACCCATAGGAAACTTGCTTCACAAGCGCACTGCCTGCATAGACAGAAACACCCTGGATCTGAATTCTATTCAGAGTAGTATTCTTCTCAGGAAGAACGCATTGCAATGATGGGATATATTCGTTAAGTATCCATGCACAATATCCACCAGCATCAACACTTTGATCAACATATGAGAAAGTCATTTTAAGATTTCTACTATTATTGACGCTCGTCATACGGTAACTGTACATTGGACGATTTGTTCTAATCTCCAATCCGCCGCTCAGGCTATCATGAAAAAATGAATAAGTCGACGACACATCTCGACAATCTTGCTGCATCTGACTATTCACTATGCAAACCTGCTGCGAATTGTCGTAACTATCAACTCTATGATCAGTCTGCAGATGGACGTTGATCGCCGTGTCAGGACGGTCATAGTAGGCTTCATAGTTAAAGTTCGCCCAGTCTCCGTTAGGCGCCTCCCAACGCGTAGCCCATCCGCACTCGGTTTTAGAGTAATCGTCGCTGGGAGATGTGCAAACTCCAGCTCCGCTCGCTGGAGCTGGAATCGGAGAGGCTGAGAAAAGATAAATCCGCGTCCCGTCTCCCAAATCCAAGCGATAACCCGGCCGATCTCCATCTGGAGAGTTAGGGGCCACACCAACAGGGACCAGGCGGGTGCCATCCTGCCTTGAACTGACAAACTCGCCATTGGCGCACTTCTGGAACGCAAAAGAATTCTGTCCAACCGTGACGTAGATCATCTTGTAGACCGGACCAGCAGCAATCCCGAACGCCTCCCAACCGGAGCGGAACCGAATATCCAGATTGTGGGTGCTGCCGATCCCAAAGTACTTCACATCCGGCGCGCCTGGCCCAAATCTGGGATTTTCGATCTGATCCGGTGCCGAATCCGCCGTCGCAGAATCATAGGTGCGATCGATGTGCAGCCGGGCCGGGAATTCCCCAAGGCCGATCGAGATATCCTGATTGGTAAAGGTGTACGCGCCGGTCTTCAGATTGACCTTTCCCAGGTCGATCGACGGCGCATCCTTGGGAAGCAGCGCCTGAAACTTGGGCGACACCGGGTAGACGAGCCCATCGGGACGATCCTCCGACGACATCGCGCTTTGCATCGCCGCCATCGGTGCGCTTGCTGTGAGTGCCTGCCCCGGCTGTGTGCACTGGCTGATCGGATCTTTTGCCAATGCGGGCGTTGCCACCACAGCACCCAAGGCCGCCAAAGCAAGGCCAAGCGTCAATCTCATCGTGATACTCCGGAAGCGGATACGGTTCCCCGGCGGGGAAGTTGCAAGAACAGCAGGCGCGCCCGTGCGGCCTGCGGGGTATTATTGGGCGCGCGCGGGGCCGCCCTGTACCGGTGAAGGGGAGGAAGCTGGCGCTACCGGAGATGAAAGCGGCGCCGTCGGCGGGTACGTCGATGTCGTACATGCCGCAGCCCCTGCAACCGTGGTCACATAGCGCTCCCGATTGCTTGCTGCGTCATAACAAATCGCTGTAGTGGTGCCGTTGTCCGGCCCGCCAGACACTGACGAAGCCCGCAACGGGCCCTGCGCATCATAAGAATAGGTAACTGTCTCAGCGCCGTTCGCGACCGACCCGGATATCCCGGCAACAGCGCAACTTGCCAGCAACAGCACTCGGCAATGTCGAAGCATACGCGACCCCCCTCATCCGAATCTTCTGAGAGATAGACACGCCGTCGAAACAAAAACAATCACCAAAAAGCACACGCTTGGGATAGCTCGTTGCCCCACTCTCCAGATATCCGGACCGTCCTGATCTCATCAAAGGAGATCATCGATGACCCTGCTTTCCTCGCTTTCCGTCGTAGCTTCGAACCCGGCTGAACACCGTATCCGCGGCATTGGCATGATGCGGCAGAAACTACTCGGACGTATCGACGACCAAATCGCATTGGCGAAGGCCGAGGCCGCAGGCCAGCCGTTCCAGCGAGTTCGCTTTCGTCGTGTCCGTGATCTCGAAAACGACGAGATTACGGAAATGCCGGTTCGCACCCGCGTTCGTCCGTGGTGGACGACCGACAAGGACGGCTCGACCCTTCTGTGGATCAAGTACGGCAATCAGGCACTCGAGCTTCAAAAGGGCAAATCGGCAATCAAGGTTGCTGATCGGGATCAGCTCGTCGCTACGCTGGAAACCGTTCGCAACGCGGTGCGCAATGGTGAACTCGACCAGCACATCCTCGGTGCGGTCGCTGCGTTCAAGGAGCGATTCAGTAAATGACAGGGGGAGCAATTGCTCCCCCACCCCGCCAGCAATCTAGCTAGATCCCTTTAGCCACTTCACTCTGTCAGCCGTCTTTCGAAGATAGCATTGGACTTCGAGCATGACCTCCAGCGTACCTTGGTACACTTCACTGTTATCAGAGCATGTCGCTTCACGCTGTATCAGCCAAGCCCTCTGCAGCCCTCTCAGTTCAGCTCTCTTCGGGTCACTGAGAGCAGCCATCAAGTCGCGATAGAGGCGATTGAGTTCAACATCCTGCCTATCGAGTTCCGCGCGAGCACATTCGGTCTGATCAAAATCACTCTTAAGCCCAGCGTCATCCCCGCCCATGCAATTGTCATACTCGGACGAATAGTCCGGTTCAGCTCTGGCCGTTTCCGGCACTTTGTCACCCCGATACCGTTTGGGTGACTCTAGCGCTGGAGAGCGACTGCTGGCCGCATTGTCCAATTTGGGCTCCGAACTGTCATTCCCGACCTTTGCACGCGGAACGTCGCAACCTCCCACGACCGATATTGCGATAGCGGCGACGCAGGTCATCAATCTTTGCATATTTCCCCCTTTCGAAAATCTAATCACAACAACGTACATATCGGATTTGACACGATTAGGGGACAGACCTTTCGGCGTTTCCAAAGCCATCTGCAACGATGGATTTGGTCCAACTCCTCGGTCAGAACGTGCGTCGGCTCCGGGTCGAACGCGGATTGTCCCAAGAGGAACTGGCATTTCGCGCAGGAATGAAGCGCAGCTATTTGAGCGACATGGAACGCGGAACACGCAACCCCAGCGTCAGGGCATTGGGACGTGTGGCTGAAGCGCTGGAGATCGCACCGGACACGTTGCTGAAGCCGCAATGACGGCTGATTAGCGCAGCGGAATGTAGCCGACCGCGCTGGCAAGCACAGCGATCCGATGACCGGTTTCACGCATCCGATCCGCAAGCTGGATAAACTCGGCAGGGTCGATACCACCCTGCCCGCTCAAAGCGACCTCGGCAGCATTTTCGCTGAGCGCGGTCATCAACACGAAAAGCTCGTGGATGACCTGCAACCGGTCTTCTTGGTCCTCGTCCATTCTATCCCCGACATCGGTTAGATGGACCGGCATCCCGGCCAGGACTAGAAATTGGCACAGGTCATTTCATGCTGTGGAGGACATCGACGTTCATTTCAGCGGTCAGATGCCGGGCATAGAAGCGATCGATCATTTCGACGCTCGTTCGGCAATTCCGCGCCAATGTGAGCAAGCACATGTCCTTGCCGTTGATCAGCCGGAACATGATGGCCGAGTGCCTCAGCGAATACAGCGTTCGTGTCTCTCCTGACGGAGCCTCATAGAGTCCCGCCGATCGTAGCACCGTACGCAGCTGACGGCTGATCGATCGGATCACGAACGTGCGGTTCTGATACTGGGGCATGAACACGTAATCGTCAGGCTGGCCATATCCTGCCTCCTTGCTCGCGTTCAGCAGCTGCTCGTAGACCTCGATCGCGTTGGGCATCGAGATGATCGGGCTGGCGACGGTCTTCGAAAAGGGCGTTGTGATGCGGAGGTACTGCCGGTTGCCATTGCGAACGATCTCGATGTGCTTGTGCTTGAGCTGCTTGGCATCGCTAGGCCGCAGGAACGTGTTGACCGAGAATTTGCAGAACCTTCGCAACTCAGCGGTGATCACATGCGTGCGGACCTTCGTTCCAAGTTTCGCGTGGCGATCACATTCCTTGAGTAGCGTCAGACGCTCTGCGATGGTGACCGAAATAGGTGGGTGGTGCCGCTTACAGGACTCGAACCTGTGACCCCCGCATTACGAATGCGGCGAACGGGAAGGCTTCAGAGGGAAAAGGCGCTCTTACCACCTGTGATTCGCGAGAACAGGCCACGAACATCGGTCGATTTGCGATACCGGCGCGATACCAGCTACGCGCCCCACATAGGACCGTCAGGGTCGGGGTGGAAGTCGTCTGCCGGCCGGATCGACGTGCGGGGTCGCGCGGGTGGCAGGCTCGGCGCCCCGCCGCCGAAGCGAATGCGGATGATCGCCGCGGTCGGCGCCGCTTCTTGGAATACGGCGAGATAGGGCTCGCCGGCGCGGATCTTGGCGCCGATCCAGCCGCACCGCTCAGCTGTCAGATAGCCGAGCTGAATGCCCCGCGCGCTGAACACGGCGACGGCGCGTTCGTCATGCTTGTTCTTCGGCTCGAGGCGAAGCTCCACGGGCTCGCCCGGTTCGCAAACCAGCATCTCGAAGCGCCGATCGGACTTACCCTTATCGGGGTTCGCATAGTCGATGCCGACCACGGCAAGGCTAAGCTCGCGTTCATCCATATTGGTAACTATGTAGAGCGTTGAGATGGCGGAGCAATTCAGGATCGCAGTTTTCGGACGGCCGCGCGCACCATGGCGGTCGACCACGGCCGAGGCCATGGATGACGCCCGTTCTCTCGATCTCGCCTCGTACGATCAACACAAGCGTGAGTGGTTCCTTGCCGTCCCGGTCGAGCTTCAGCGCCGCGGTCAACGGGACTATCCCGATATTGTGCGCCGCAACCATCAGGGTGAGCCATGGACGGCCGATCAAATCGCCCGGCTTCGCGCAATGGCCGCGGCGGGCGAAGCCGCAGGCATGATCGCAGTCAGGATGGGGCGCACCGTCGCCGCCGTTCGCAGCAAGGCGCGGGAGGAAGCGGTCAGGATACTGTCCGACAGGGTGCGCCGTAACTATCGGCCGGCCGGCTCGATCGAAAGCCAGCCGCGGAGCTTGCATTTGCGGCAATAGAGCCGCTCCTTGAAATCACGCAGCGTGCGGCATTGTGGAAGCCGCTTGTAGAGGTCTTCGGTACGCCAGATGACATGCCGGCCGCATTGTTTTTCGTAGCTCGGCGGGCTGCACCGGATGATGACATGGGTTGCGAACCCGACCGCCTCGTCGAGCGGCATATCGTTGCGGTGACCAGGCGATCGGGGATTCGACATGCGTAGAACATGATGAGAACACGCTCATGAGTCGAGACGAAGGATCAACCCCGCTGGATGCGCTCGTTCAGCTCCAAGCTCTGCGCAGTCTCAGCCGACAGCATCGCCAGTACGTGATCCTTCTGCTGCAGCGTCAGGGCGGTGCCGGCCGCGGCGACGTTCTCCAGCACTTCCTTCACCAGCTCACGGCCAGCAGCGACAGCCTCGGCCGCCTTGCGTGCCTTCTCGAGCAGATCGGCAGAATCCATCACTTCTCTCCCTGACGTGTCGCGTCGCAGGCGCGCTTGAGCATGGGATGCAGGCCGCAGAGCTTGTCGATCGATGCCATCGCCGCGGCGGCCGACGCGGCTTTGTCGGCGCTACGCACGCCCCGCTCGCCCTTCGCCAGCGCGTCGACTACCTCCTGCGAGATCGCCTTCACGCGGTCCTTGGTAGCTCCCGCGATGACACCCTGCTCGATGCCGATCGCTGCAGCCGTGCCGACGGTCTGATAGGCGAGGTTGGCGAGGATCAGACCACGGCCCGCTTCGACCACGACGCGGTCGGTAACCGCGGCGACGGGAGTCGAGCCCGGCGATTGAATGCCGCCTAGGCCGCCGCATGACGACAGCGCGAGGGCGAGCGGGATCAGGAATAGCTTCATTTGGTCGATCCTCTCAGGGTTGCGGACTCCTCTGGCGCTTCCGCTCCGGCCAGCGGGGCCGCATTGTTCACCGCGGACTGGGCAAGGCTGAGCGCCTGCTTGGTCTGCTCTTGCTGCTCCGCGTCGCGCTTGCCTGCCGCGTAGGCGAAAGCCGCAGCCCCACCGATCCAACCGGTGACGATCACGGCTGAAGCGAGCGTCAGGAAACCCTGGCTCTCGCGGATATCTGGAATCGCCGCGATTAGAAGAAACAGCATCGTGGATTGGAGGAAGAGGCCGAAGCCCAGCCACCCTCGGAAATCGGTCGGCCAAAGCGGGCCGCGCTTGAGTGCTCGCGCCTGGCGACGCTCCCCAACGCGATCGAGATAGTCCAGGATATTCACGCCACACCCCCGATCATACGGAGCGCGTCAGCGCGCTCGCTGCGATAGCGATCCTCGAGCGACTGCCGCGTCTTAGGGTCGAGTGTGATACCGCGGATATAGGCTAGTCGGGCGTCGTATAGGGCATTCACGACAGTAGAGGGGTCGCGCTTTCCGCCCAGCCGTATAATGGCATCGCTGACGATCGTCTTCGCGCCGCCGTGCTGCACCGACATCGACCAGATCGCGTCCCGTACAGCCTTGGGCATTGCGCTCACATCGAGCCGGTTCGCCACTGCATGGTCAGCGACCGGCCGGTAGTGGGTCCGCTCGATATAGGCATGCTGTGCATCGAAGAACGCGCCCGGCTCACGAACTGCAATCAGTTTCCAGCGCTGCTCGAATGCGCCCGGCCGGGTGGGGTCCATGCCGGCGAACTCGCTTGCCCAACGCGCGCCCTCGGCCGCAAGGAACCTGGCCACTTGGCTCTTGAGGGACGCGAGCTGATAGGCACCATAGGATTTTCCGCCAGCATCGCGCGCGCCGCTGGATACTTTCGCCGCAGCCTTGGCCTCCTCGCCCGGCACATGGCCGGTCTCATACTTCATCGACAGGTCGCCGAGGCGCTCGGAAGCTGTGCCATCGACCGTCACACCCCAGCGAGTGAGGCTCGCGTCGATCTCGCCAATCTGCGGGTCGTTCGAGCTCCAGCCTTTGCCACGCGCAGTGCGGAGAAAGCCGAAGATGGTCTCACGAATGCTCATTCGCCCTTCTCCCGAGCTGCAGCAAGCCGGTCGGCCGCGACGATGGCCTGCGCGCGCTGTGCAATCTCACCCTTACCGTCGATGATGGCCTTAAGGCGCAGGACCGTGCCCTCGCTTTCGGCGTGCTTCTGCTGGCAGTCGGCTAGGCTCTTCTCCACCGCCTCCAACCGCTTCGAAAGGGCTTCGACCTGACGCTCGAGTGCCTGGATCAATTTGTCGGTCCCCGCGTCGATGCGGGCCTCTCGCTTGTCCAGGCGGCCAGCTACCCATTCGATTAGCCATTTGACGGCGAGAAAGCCGCCACCAGCTCCCCCGCCCATGACCGCAAAGGTACCAGCTTGTTCGATGACGCCCGCGGTGCTCATCGCCGCACCTGCGCTGCGCTGCCGGGATCGCGGACAGTGTTGCCGGGGAGTCCGTGGAAGCGTAGACTTCCAACATGGGCAGCGGGGACATCGAGCAGACGAACGCCAACCAATCCGGGGCGCCGCGCTTCGGCACGCTGCAGGTAGCCCGCGCGATTGCCGCGCTCATGGTCGTCTGCTTCCATGCCGCCGCTCTGGTGGCATCGCCCCAATATTGGGACGCGACGCTTTTCGGCGGCTGGGGTGGCATCGGCGCGTCCGGCGTCGCGTTCTTCTTCGTCTTGAGCGGGTTTCTTATCTTCCGGCTGCATCACGACGATATCGGTCGACCGGAGCGCTTGCGCCTGTATGCCAACCGTCGGTTTAAGCGCATCTTCCCGCTTTACTGGGTGGTCGCGATTCCGATCCTCTGCATCTACACCGCCGCGCCTTTCTTGGGCAGCGGCACGGAGGCAAGGCCGGTCAACTCCATGACCGCTCTCTTTCTCGTCGGGCCTGGTGTCCCACCGCTTGCGGTCGCATGGACCCTGCTCCACGAAGTGCTGTTCTACGCACTTTTCGCGGTGCTCGTCGTTCACAGGCGGATTGGTATTGTGGTGATCGGCACATGGCTGGTGATCAGCGCATCGGGCTTGGGCGCCGGATATGCTTTCGCCCCAATCAATATCCTGTTCGGGTTTGGCGTCGGCGCAGCATGGTTGCTTCCGAAGATCGAGATGCCGCTCCCGCGAACCGTCATGACGGTTGGGATCGGCATCTTCATCGCCGCCGGCGTCGCCAGCTTGGCCGTAACGGGTGAGCACCATCCAGTTCGCCAACCCCTCTGGGTGCTGGCTATGCAGGGAGTCGGCGCGGCAATGGCGATTGCTGGCACGGTGCGGTCGGAGACCGAGCGACTGATCACGCCCCCAAGGGCTCTCGTCGCAGTCGGCAACGCCTCCTATGCCATCTATCTTGTGCACTATCCGCTGATGGGCGCCGCCGCCAAGCTGCTCCCCGAAATGGCGCCCGGCCTTGCTTTTGCCGCGCTGGTCGCGGCCGGGACGATCGCGGGGTTGATCACGCACCACATTTTTGAGCGTCCAGCGCTGCGGTTCGCTCGATCCCAACGCATGCACGCTGCCACTGTTTAAAGTCATGGCATCACACCCGCTGAACGGAGCTTCGCGAGCAGGGAGTTGAAGTCGTTCGCTATGTCCGCAACCGTCGCTGCAGTACTATCGGCCTGGCCCGCGAGCCTGAGCCCGACCTTCTCCCACTGACCATTCTGAAATACAGCACGATACGGCGCGTTTGGCCCATAAGCGGTGCGAATCCCGATCGGATCGCTGGCGGCGTCTGCTCCCTTGAACGCCGCCGCTGTAAGGTTCTTGACAGCCCCTAGGCTCGCTGCGGCCGGATCCACTACATCAAGAGCATTGTTATAGCCCTTGTTAAAGCTGAGATGTCCAAGAGGAAAATCGACAAGGTAGCTTCCGACACCTTGAGAGATTGCGGCATAGTCGCTCAGATAGTTTGGGTTGAGCCAGTTGTTATTGGCCCCGACAGGCGCCCCTGCAATATAGCGATTGCCCTGTATCCGGACATAGCCGGTCGCCATGGACTGATTGAAGCCGTAATAATCAACCCGGCGCGAGGTGCCTTCCGGCAAGAAGATGTTCCCGCAACTGTCGATGCTGAACCCGGTGGTGCCAGAACCTTCAACCGTGATGTGCTTTCCGCACGTCGTCATGTAGACAAAGCTGGCACGCTCGAAGACCGAGCAATGGTCGCCCAATATACCGTTCACCGCAGCGGCGCTAGCACCCTCAATGTATACGCCATTCAGGTTGAGCGAAGATCCAGAAAGCAGGAGCCAACCGCATTCCTGAAAGCTTTCGATAGCTCCGCCGATTATATTTACCTGACTGGTACTTATCCCCACTAGACCGCGCGACCCCGGACCCTCCGGTCGAATATGAGAATTGAATATGTTGAAGTTGTAACAACCGTTGGCGGTAATGCTCGTGCGGCAATAGATGATCGAAGATCGGTCGATCTTACAGTAGTCAGCCTCATTCGCGACAATGCCGCGATTGAACTGCTGGACCACGCTGCCGCCTACGAGATTGAAGCCGGCGCTGATGCCGTTGCAATGTATACCATCGCCGGTGGACGTGACATAATTTATGCCGATGATCGCGACGCCATCAAACGTTACAACCGTGTCATCAATCTCAATCCCGACAGCCACATCGCTGTCGAAGAACAGCATCCCACGCGCTCGATTGCCGTCCGAAATATTGCCGGTCCGTCGACCAGGACCGGCGATGGTCATCGTCTTATTGATAGTGATCGCGGTTGTTCCTGCAGGAGCGCTAATGCGATAGACCCCGGGCAGTTGCACTGTGCCACCCTCTGGGCATGCGCCGATCGCTTTTATTAGTGCGGCATACGAATCCACCGATGCCGTGGGGTCAGCCCCAAAATCATCAATGCTGATGACCTCGCGCAGTTTTGACTGTGCAGTGCGAGCCACCGCACCCGTGCCGGTCTGCTGAAACCGGACAGAGTCAGTCCCCTGTCGCACCCACGCGCCCACGCTCAGCGCCGTGCTGTCGGCCTTGATGATGTTGATGTCGTCGGCGACGTACGGCGCGTTCGCCGTTTCGAAGTAGAATTCGCCGAACGCGATGCCCGCCGCCTTGAGAGATTGCCGCTGGTTGGTGGTCGGCGCAGCCTTGAACGCCGCCAACGACAGGAACGTCGGGCCTGCAGGGCCGGCCGCGCCAGGGCCGCTCGGCGTGAGCTCCCAGCCACCTACTCCGTTTGGCGTCGGGAACATCCCGGTACCCGCCCCGTCGAGTGGCGCCAGCGGCGCGCGATCGACCCGCCCCCTCAGCACCAGATCGCGCAAGGCCGCGCGATCGAGCTGACGATTGACATCGCTCGGGGTGAATGGCCTTTCGCCGCCACTAAAGCCGGACTGCTGTTGGAAAGTCGGAGCGGCCGCGATCCAAATGCCCCCGCTGCCAACCGCTGGCGCATCGCTGAAGTTGATCGTGCCGCCTTCAACGTTGGGCGAGAAACTTACCGAATAAAGTGCCGGGTCGACCAAGCCGCCGCTATTCGGGACACCCTGATATACCTCGACCTCAATCTCGCTCAACGCCTTGAAGCCGAACGGGAAAGAGGTCACCACCCCGTTGGGGTAGAACGGCCCCGCCAGCAAAGTCTCGACAGTAACCGCCACCTACTTCTCCAAGCGCATCCTTGCGCTGGGATATCCGCCGCCCTCTCACGAGCGGGCGTGACGCACAGACAGCCTTACTCCTCGTCCCTGATCTTGCCGGTGGTAAGACCCTCCCACCACTCGGCGACCCCGTCCGGATCCTGTTCACCATAGCCGACATCGACCAGGAACTGCGTCGCCGCCGCGACCTGGCCGGGAACAAGGCCGGTCGCATAGCCCGTAGCCTCAAGAGCGTTGCGCGTGGCCCGCTTCGTATCTTCGCCGCGCGCCGCTTTCCCGGCATCGCCGGCGACGTTGACGAAAGTCTCGCCGACCCGCTGGAGCGGTGAGATGCTGTAGCCGAACGACGGCTGGCCGGTGGCTTTCGCCCAGAGCGGTTCACCCAGATCGCGCACTAGCGGGATAGGTCCAAGCATCTGGAACAGCATCTTTCGAACCGACCACCAACCCCAATCCTCTTCCTCGGCCGGCCCCCGGCCGGCCAGAACCTCGGCAAGCAGCGGAGGGATGACAATCAGCCACCACGCGCGAGCGACGAGCTGCGGCGTGACGCGATAATCGCGGTTGCGCACCGCAGACGCGATGTCGCGGCCCAGCGTCCGTTGTCGTTGGTGGAAAGCAGACAGATAGGAATAGAACATCGTGAAGAACTTGAGCGCTTCGCCCCACTTCCCCTCCCCCCGCGCCACCGCGGCGAGATCCTTCGCACCGCTCGCGCCCTGCGACGATCGCACCGCCTTGTCGGCTGCGTAAATCGCATCGAGCTCTTCTGCCCCGCCAGCAATCGCCTTGTTATAGCCGCCCAGCCAAGTCGGCATCGCGACCACCCGGTCCATGTAGCCGATGCCGTGGAACATCAGCCGCTTGGCGTCGGCGATGGCGCCTCGACGGCCACGTAGCGCGTTGATGGAGCGACGGACATCGCGATCGAGCGTGTCCATGCGGTTCGCGACTTCGCCCGATCGCTCCATGACGAACCGGAAGGTCTCGACCGGATGTCGCGCCATCTGCGCGATCGCTGGCGTCACCCATCGCGCGCCGACATATTCGAAGCTGTTCGAGTAGCCCGCGAGCTGCATCATGACGGTCGAGACGCGCATTCCCATGCCGACGATCGTCGCATTAGTGCGCAGGCCGTTGACGAAGGCACCGATGCCCTCATTCCCCGCCCGCTCGCTCGCCCAGCTATTCGCCACGTGGCGCAGCCATGGCTTGAATTGCTGGCGGATGGCCGGCCCCAGCGACTGATCGATTGCGCGCATGACCCGCTCTTCGCCGAGGAAGCGCCAAGCGTTGATGAGCGCTTCGCGGTGCGTGATATCGTGGATGACCTCGCCGACATGCCGGTTGATGACGCCGAGGCTGAGCAGGATCGGCCGCTTGACCTTCTCCGACCGCTCCTTCGACGAAGAGGATCGTGTCGTCGCGCGCGTATAGCGGCCGTCCAGCAGGTCGATCGCCTCGCCCGTGAACTGCTCCGCCCGATAGCTTTTCGCGGTGTCATAGACCGCGGGATAGTATCCGCCCCGGAATGTGCCGTGCGGCGTCTGCACTTGCGTTGCCATCACCTTGTCGGGCTCGACACCGTTCACACGCCGCTCGACGGCCGCGATCTCAGGCCAGAGGGTGTCGATGATATCCCACACCTTCTGCACGAACTGCCATTCTTCGGCGCGAAGTTCGCGGTTGAGCACATCGCGCACCAGATGCGGCGGCCAGCCGTACCCATCGGTAAGGCGCTGCATATTGCCGTCGTTGCCGGTGTTGAGCGCGATGGCGACGATCTGCTGGCGCGTGAGCATCCAAGGGTTGCCAGTGTCGCGATTCTGCAGTTCGGGAAGCTGGACGCGGTCCTGCCAGCGCTTGACGATGTCGGAGGGCAGCGCCGCGAATGCCTCTCCGATTTGCCCGAGATAGTCGTGCGCGAGCGCGTTCTCGCGGTCCTGCGCCTCCGAGAGCGGCCGAAACGCGATGCGGTTGAAGATGCCGTTCGAATTGCCGCCGTCGAGCCAGTCGAAGACGGTTTCCATCTTGAGTAGCGCCGCGTCGGCATTGGCCACACCAGCCTTGAACCTGTCCCCCCACGACGGCTCCATCAGGTCGGAGGGCGGACGCTGCGGTAGCTTCTCCGCCGCATCGATCGCTTCACGCACCACCGCCTCGAACTCGCGCTCTTCCTTCGCGTCGAGCATTGTCTGCTTGAGGCGACCGAGCTGCATGATCTGCCCGATCGCATCGTCCAAGCCGAGCAAGCGCTCGACCGACAGGCGTGACCAATGCGTGGTGCCGAGCGCTGCTTCGAACGAGGCCGGGACAACGACGTCGCGGCCCTCAGCTTCTTGTTTACGCGCCCACGCCTCGAATGCACCCTGCTTGCGGATGGAGACCTGCGATCGCTCGCGCAGCTCGACCGCCTCAAGGAGGGCCTGTGCCTGTTCGAGGTAGTCTTGATCGACATTCTTCATCGTGCGCCGCTTGGCGATCTTGCTCATACGCGCGACCGCTTCATCTATCGCTTCGGCGGCGTGGCCGGCTTCGGTCACCAGCGCGTTGTTGAGCATCTGTGAGCGCTTCTGGAGGAACGCCTCGTCGATATCACCGCGCATCATCGCCTCTTCAGCGAGGCGGCTCGCACGGCGCACTGCGCGCTGGTACTGCTCGATCGCCGCGCGCGACGCGACGTCGGCCACCTTGCCGCTGCGAATCTTGTCCGCGGCCCACCGCTTGGCGACCTGATAGGCGGTGGTGCCCTGGTTCGGGTCGCCAGCGCCACGGCGCCGGCGCTCCAGCGCGCGTAGCTCCGCCGCGATCACCTCGCCATTGCGGTCGTTGTGGACGATCTCCCGCGCCTCGCGTTCGATCGAGCCATCCGCCAGCGGATCGCCATACCGGTCGCGCAGGATCGCGTCCGTCTCATCGGCGATGACGGACGCCAGCACGCTTCGGTCGTCGCCAGCTGCGCGCATCTGCTTGCGGCGTTCCTCAACGCCCATCAGCTCGCGAACCATGGCGTCGCCGCCGTCGAACCCCGCGAGCTCGGCAATAGCGTCGGGCGACTGGCCATTCTTGGCATAGATTGGAGGCACGGCCTTTGGCATCATGCCGAGCACGTCCTCGCCATAGGTGGCGATCAGCCATGCCTTGTCGATCTTCGCGCCACCGCGAAGCGTCGTCATCGCGCGGAACACCGGCCGCGCCATCACATCGGCCGCGACATCATCCAGCAATGCGTCGCGCTGCGCCTGATATTCCTTCGTCCGGCGCGCCCGGACAGTCGCCATGACGCGATAAAGCAGCGCATCGCGCGCTTCGTCGCGTGCCTCGATTGACGCTTGCTGGAGCGCGGCGTACTCCGCCTCGGTCATCCCGAGCTGCTCGCGATCGAACGACAGGCGGATTTCCTGCTCTTCGCGCGCCGCGGCGATCTCTTCGTCCGTCGCGAGCATCCGCCCCATGACGTCGCGGACTTCGTCAGTGATCGGCGCGCGGAGGTTCTGCACCACCTGATAGATGGTCAGCAGCCAGGAGCGGAAAGCATCGAACGCGCGACGCAACGCCGAGGAGGGTGCCTTCCCCTCCAGCAAGAAGCGCTCGAATCCGCGCGCCCACATCTCATGCGCGTCGACCGGAATCCTGCCATTCTCCCCGATGGCATGGCCGTTGGTGGCGAACCATGCCTTGACCGTCTCCCAATCTGCGAAGAGCTGGCGCGAAGCGGCGTTGCCGTCTCCATCGATTGCCGTCAACGCATCGGCCTGAAGCTCTTCGAGGAACACGTGTCCGCTCTCGTGCAGAAAGGTCGACAGGTCGCGCTTCTCGAAAAGCTCGATGATGCGGCGTTCGCCGTCGAAGATTGCGCGCCCGCGGGTCTCCCCGTCGCCGGGCTGCTCATACGCCCGGCCGTCGATCTGTTGCTGGCGGTAGCGATCGACATGGGTGCGAATGTCCGCATCGCTTACGGCCGCAGGATCTAACCCAGAATCCTCGAGCAACTGCGCGAGCTCCAGCGCTGCGAGCCGCGTGCTGTCAGCTTCCCCCTCTTCGGCGAAGATCGGCGAACCGCGCAGCTCCGCTGAGATTGCGTCATAGAGCACGTCGGGAGCGGGCAGGTCGGCATAGTTCGCGTCCGCTCCGGCAAGGCGCGCGCGAATTTCGGGGAAGAAGCCTGCCTCGATAGCCGCCTCGAGGAGGCTATCGGGTGCCGTGGCCGAGCCCTCACCCGGCGCGAACATTGTTCCCTGCCCGTCGGCATCGGTGGATTTGATGAGCTTCTTGCGAAACCTGCCTTCACGATGCCAACGGTCACCTCCCATCGAGGCGACATCGCCGCCGCGATCCTCGATCCCGCCGCGCTTCGCGATCCATTCGAGCAGCGACGGCCCCGCGCGCTTGGTGGTGGCATCCCGCCCGCGCCGCATCGCACGAATGACGATGTCGAGACCGTCGGCGCCGACGATCGGTGCCAGCGTCTCGGGTAGGACCTGGCGCACTTCGAGCTCGTTATATTCCTCGCCGGTGAGCTCGCTCCCGAGACGCGAGGCGCGCGCGGCGGCGCGCGCGGAATAAAGGGCGGCATATTGGCGCGACGCATCGGGCGTGAACCCGGCCGTCGACAGCTTGTCCGCCATCGACTGGAAGAGCCTGTCCTGCGGCGCTGCGGCTTCGCGCGCGGTGTTCATCGCGTCTTCGATCGCCGCTTCGAACTCGGCGGCGACATCACCGGGCATTTCGCCAGCTTCGCGCCGCGATGCGCCACCGGGCGAGAAGCGAGCGTCTTCGCGCAGCGCGTCCCAGGCGGGCGTGCCGGCAAGGCGCGCGGCCACCTCAGCAGTCGGCAGCACGACGTCTGCACCGGTCGCAACCGCATCGGCGATCTGATCTTCGAGCGGCTCCCAGAAGTCGCGGTCATACTCGCTGGTCGACTGGAGGTATGCGACGACCGCCTCGCCTGGCACGTAGATATTCTCGACCGCGCTGTCTTCGGCCACGCCCGCGAGGAACTGGCGGAGCATATCTGGGTCGCGTTGCTTGGTGCGCGTCCCTTCCGCCGCATCCATGATGGCGTCCATGGTCTCGCCCTCACCGGCCGCCGACACTCGATCGCGAAGAGTGCGGATCGATTTCCGCACGCCGCTGGCGCTCTCGTGCAATCCGCGCAGTCCGCCGCCAACAAAGCCGCCCGCTAGTCCACCTGCGGCCATCTGTTCGAGCGCTTCGCCCGAATCGAACTGCTTGTCGGTGCCGACCGTAGCGCCCGCATATTCGATGTCGGATTGAAGCGCTTCGGTCGCGGCTTCCTTGCCCACAGCGGATAGGATTCGGGTGCCAGCGTTCTTGCCAGCGCTGGTGAAGATGCCCTTGGCGCCGACGCGCTCAAGCAGCGCACTCACCACCGCGGCCGGCGTGGCGGCAAGAACGTCGCCGATTTGCGCGTCCTGCCGCGAATTGTTCTGCGCGCGGCTCTGCCCGATATTGCCCGCTTGCGAGATCACATAGGCGGGCGTCGCGATCGCCGCCGCGGCCATGCCGGGCAGCGACTGGACGCCCGCTTGTGCGGAGTAGGTAAGAACGTTGCCGAGCGTGGGGCGCTTTTTCACGTCCGCGAACGTCGTCTGCCCGCGGATCGGTGCCGCCGCCGCCGCCGCCTCGGCACCGGCTCGGCGGCGCAACTGCTCGGCGGCACGGCGATCATGGGCGATCTGCTCGGCGGACGTCCATGGCAGCGGATTGTCGGCGGACCACTGCGCGAGGGCCGCACCGGTACGATCGAGGCCGCTGGTGACGCTGGAGCCACCCGAGCGGAGCAGGGCCATTCCACGGGAGAAGAAGCCATCTGCCTGCGCCGAAGACGCGACATGCCGGTCGGCCGTCGTGCGCACGGCCGACGTGAGGCGGTCATCATCATCGCGGCGCACGGCCTCAACGCGCTCGGCTAGGCGCCGCAAAGAGGCCGCATCGTCCTGTGTCGCCGCGGCGTTGCGCGGGTCGGCATACCAGTTGGTCAGGTACGACGAAGATCGCATCGCCTGCACCGCCTGTCGGATCGACACCTGGCGCTCGATTACCTTGAGCTTGCGCTCGACAGTCGATGCCGGGAGGCCAAGGTCTCGCGCGAGCCGGTTGGCGCGTGCCGCGGTTTCCGGATCGCCCTGCACGGTAGCAAGCGACGCGGCGGCGCGCTCTTGCGCTTGGCGACGAAGCAAAAGGTCTAGAGGGTCACCGTGCGGTTCTGGCGCAAGGAGGCGATCGAGCGGGTCTTGGGCCATTATTTCCAGAACCCCGGCTTGCCTTTGTTGGCGAGATAGATGCGCATGGCTTCCTCGCCGCTCGGCAAACGGCGATTCTGGCGCGCGAACGACTGCTCGATCCGGCCCTTGACGTCGATCGGGATGGCAACTCCGATGCGTCCGGTCTCGACCTCATGCCGCCGGCGCGTGACGTCACCCCCGAACGTGCCGCCGCCCCGCACAATCACTTCCATCGTCGCGTGATCGAACGCAGCCTTCAGGTCGTCGTCGGTCGGCTTGCGCTTGCCACCGTCCGTGGCGCGCTCCAGATACCCGCGCATGCTGTCCGAGATCCGGCCGTAGGCCTTGCGGCCATCCTCGTTCTTCCGATCGGTGACGTTGCTGCCAAGGCCGATATCGGAGCCGTAGAAGGAGATCGCGCGGTCGATCTCCGCCCGAACATTGGACGTCGTGGAAGCCTCTTCCGGCTTCGCGCGCATCCGCCCTTGATCGACGGCGAGCGATTCGAACTCGCCCGGGGTGAGCTGCGAACGAAAAGGCCGCAGGTCCATAGACGCAAACTGGTCGGGATGCCGCGCCGCAAGCACCTTCAGCGTTATCGCCGCGTCACCGTTAGCGTCGATTTCCTTTGGCTTGAGGTTCCGCGCGATCTCTTCTGCGAACTGCACGCGAGCGCGGGGGCTTAGTCGGCCGCGAACTTCAGCCGGAATCTGTGACATCGAGGTGAGCTTGTTCTCAGGCAGGCGGTCGATTGCATCCCACGCGCTCCGCTCAGCATCCTGCTCCTGGCGCGCGAGAAGCTGCTCATCACGCCCGACGCGCCGGTCCGCCTCGGCTTTCGCGCGCTCTCGGCGCTCGAATGTCCACCCTTCATCAGCGGCGCGCTTGTCGATTGACGCATAGATCGTGTTGAGATCATGGCGGCGCGGCGTCTGCTGCGCCTGCCCGACGACCGTGGAAGGATCGACCTTCTTGCCGCCGCGTACCACCTCCCAATGGAGATGCGGCCCGGAAGATCGGCCCGTCATTCCGACGGTTCCCACGACGGTGTCGGGCGAGACGCGGTCGCCATCCTGCACCTTCACCTGGTCGAGATGCATATACTTGGAAATCGCACCGTCGGCGTGCGTCACCGTGACGATGTTGCCGCCCTTTTCGCTGCGACTGACCTTCGCAACGCCGGGCGCCGTCGAATAGACGGCCGTGCCTCGAGTAGCCGGGATGTCGATACCCTGGTGCGCCCCGTAGTCGCGCTTCGCGCCATAGCCGCCGCCGGTGACCGGCCCACCACGACCCGCGCCGCGGAGCGGATCGGCATAGGCGACGGTATCTGTGCCAGCTGCAGTGGCCATCCCCATCACGCCATCGACATCGCTTGACGCCTCGCGCCGCTGGAGAGGATCCTGCAGGGCGGCATCAAGCGATGCTTCAGACTTCCAGTCAATGTCGCTGCGATGATCATCGAGATACTGCTTGGCGCCGTCGATATCCTCGGTCGCCAGCTTCTTACGCACAACCGCCTCGTGTACTTCGGACCGATAGCGCGCCTCTGCACCGGTGATGGTTTCGGGCGCCCAACCCTCTTGATCGGCCAGCGTGCGCAGCTCGCCGAGGCCGCCGTCAAGGAAGTCGTTGAACCGCTCCGGATCGTCCGACGCTGTCACCGCATCCTCGCGGAAATTCTCCAGGCGGGCGACGGACTGGTTTTTGCGCTCCGCCGCGATCTGCCCGACCGCATGCCGCGCGACGCCTTCGAGCTCGCCCCCAGCGCGATGATCGAACACACCGCCGAACATACGCCGTTGCCGGTCGGTGGTGGCACGCGCGATCAGTTCTTCGCGAAGGTCGCCGATTGCCTTTTCAGTCGTAGGTCGCGCCGCGGCGGCGTCGAACCCGCGCTTCGAGAAGTATGCCCCGTCGCCCGTCCACAGCAATGCGCGCATTCGCTGCGCGGCCTCATTGTCGAGCTTCTTGGTCGCAGCCTCGTCGAGCATCTCATCAAGACGGTCCTGCGTCTCGCTGAACTGCGCCCCCGCCTGGCCAATCTCTTGGAGTCCCCGGCCAAGGCCGGCGAGCGCGCCGCCGCCGTTGTCAGCCGGGCGGATGCGTTCACGCGAGAGGGGGGCGAGGCCAACCGATGGGCCTTGGACGATAGGGACGCGGGCCATGTCGAACGGCTAGCGCCCTGCGCGCGTGCCACGATGGGAACGCACAGAAGCTTGCACACCGGCCGTTTTTGCAAGATGCAGCGGAGCATCGGGGGCGAGGGGCCGTCGGAGGGCTGTTCTAATGTTGAGGGCTATGTCGATCGTGGTGGCCGCCGCCGCACTGGCCTCATGCGCTGGCGGACGGATGCTCCCGGCCGGGGTGAGCGGCAACGAGGTCTATGTCGCGGTCTCCAACGTGTGGAATGAAGCCGAGGCCCTCCCCTATGCGGAAAAGCATTGTCGCCAGTACGGCAAGGCGCCCCGGCTCGCCGAGATGCGTGGCGCGACTGCGCGTTTCGATTGCGTCGCGCCTAACTAGGCCGCGCGCCCCGCACGGATTTTCTGATACTGCTGCGCACCGCCGAGGATCGTCTTCCCGAAGTCGAACGCCCCGGTGATTGCCGCTGCTGTCCGCGCCTGACGGGCGCCCGCCGCCTGAGCTCGCGCATTCGCCGCCGAGATCTCGAAGCCCCGGGTTTCCCGAATCGTGTTTTCGCGAATGGTCTGTGCATCCTCCGCACCCGTGCGCGCGAGATCGGCGCGGATCGCCGCCGCGTTGCCGTAGCCAATGTCGATCCCATTCGCGGCCAATGCGGCGCGCTGAGCACCCATCTGCTGCGATAGCTGGCGCTGGTAACGCTGCTCTTCGATCTTGCCGCGATCGAGCGCGTCGCGCGCAGCCGCGCTCTCGAGCCGCGCATTCTGATCGGCGACGCGCGCCTGATAAGTCTGCTGCTGCATTGTGGCGACAGTTGACACAGCCGAGCCTATCGCGCTCACCGCGGTCGCTGCGATGGTCAGCGATGCTGGATCAAGACACATTAGACCTCCCTCCAGAACGGCACGAAATCTACACCGCCGACGCGCTCGGGCGCGTCCCCGATCTCGAAGCCCCATCGGCGCAGCATCCGGATAGCCCGATCATTGCCAGCCCAGACGTGATTTTCGAGGCGCGAGAAGCGCTCGTGCAACTGCTCCACTATCGCGGGGCCGAGCACCAGCATCGGGCGCGCACAATCGAAGGCGCGGTCTGTCGCCAGCATCCACGGCCGGCCGACGCCTTCGAGCGCATTGACCGGCACCACACCCATCATGCTTTCCGCCCGGCCGTCGACGAATGCTGTCGCGGCGATCGCCGAGGCGTGGAAGGCGCTGCGCAGCGCGCGCTTCGGCGTGGCGCCCCACGCCTCGCATTCGACCCGGTCCGCTTGGCGCATCCGCGCCGCGATCGTTCCGATGTGCGCCGGCGATGCGCGGTGAAGCTCAACTCTCATCAATCTGGAGGTCCAGGTACACGGCCGTGACGGTGAAAGGCAACGGCTCGGCTGCCCGAATGAACAACGTCGCCTCTCCGGCCGTGACCGGCTCGGTAGCAGCCGTCAACGCGCCGGTGAACAACGTAGTCGCCGTACCAAGCGGCTCATTGTGGCGAGCCTTGATGGGGTACATCCTTTCGAGGCGCCGACCCGCCTCGACCCCGCCCGCGCGCGTGTCGGCGAGTTGGAGCACGATTTCCCCCACCTTCTGGCGCTTGTCGCGCGGAAAGCCGCTGTTTGTCTGCGGCACGACGGGCAGGGTCTCGATTACCGCCTCATAGGGCAATCCGATGGTCACCACCTGCTCGGCTTCATAGCCACCGAGATCGCACCAACCGTCTTCATCGACTTGGAGACCGCGCAGCGCGAACCCATCGGCGATCGCGTTGACCATCGCTCCCGCCAGATGCGGCACGTAGAACCGGCCGGTCGGCTCTTCCGGCGCGAAGGAGACGGCGCAATCGACATAGCAGCTATCGCGCACGTCCGCCCATTTCGCCGAGGCGACCCGCTCGACGAAGCGGCGTTCGACCCCGTTGATCGTGCGCCGGACAATCCAGTAAATGCGGTTCTCTCCGCCCTCGACGACGGCGCAGACGTCATCGATCTCGCCGAGCGTCTCCCATAGCGTCCATCCCCACACCTGCTGCTCTTGCTGCCAAGTGAACGCCGGCATCTTCCCGTCCGATCGCGCCATGACGATGACCGACAGTGGTTCTTCGGCATAGGCCCAGCCTCGGAATGTATGGCCGGTGAATAGCCCGGGCGAGAAGATCGAGACGTCGTTCGATCGATAACCGTCGATCTCGAAGGTGAAGCCCAAGCTTCGCACGCCCGAGCCGACGGCGGGGATGTAAAAAACGACCTCGTCCAGCACCAGCGGCTTGAGCATGCGGCTGACGCCGCGCCCCGACTGGCGCTTCGCTAGCGGCGGCGGCGACGCAGCGAGATAGTCCTGATTGGAGCCGGTCAGCAGGAACACGCCATCGCCGGTGCCTGCGATGAGGTTCGACAACGGCACCAGCGCATTGATGGAATTGACCTTCTGCGCCTGGATGCGCAGCGCGATCGAATCGTCTTCGCGCACCGGCCGGGCGATGTCGTAATTCTCGAAGTCCGCCGAGCGCGAGCGATATACCCCATTGGGGTTATTCCGCGTCCGCGCCCAGTACAGCCCCTGCTCGAAGAACGTCACGGTCGAGGGCTTGTCGCCAGCGCCCGCGAACGGGTTGAACGCCTCGGGCGGGCCGTCGGTCAGGTCGGGTGCGATATTGTCGTCGGTGAAGCTGGTGGTGAGGGATTCGCCAATGAAGCCGAACGCCTGCTGATTTTCCGCCTTATAGATCCTGTAGCGGCTGGCGCTCGACGCCGGCGACCAGGCAACGACGTTCTTGTTCCGCTTCAACGTCAGGTCGTTGGTCGCAGCGGCCGAAGCAGATGGCCGGCTCTCTTGTCCCGTCGTGTCGTTGATCGAAGTGACCAGATATGTCGCCGGCTGCGGAAAGTAACCGTTGCCGGCGTTGCCCGCATCGGTGTTCGCGACCGTGGCAGTCACGCCTACGCCGCTCGGCGCTGCGATCGTCGGTCCGATCGGCATAGTGGTGAAGGCCCACGATGCATGTGCACTGCGCACGAGCTTGGTCGGATCGTGATCGATATGGGCAAGATAAACCACGTCGAACGCCTGGACGAAGTCCAGGTCGGCGAGCTCGACCGCGTTGAAGGGCGTGGGGGCTTTATAGATGCGGGCTACACTCATTACTCAAACGGCCGCTCATGCTGCCAACCGCCACCGCCGCCCACAGGCGGCGGCGGTGGCGGCGGGACGGGATCAGGCACCGAAGGCGGCGGCGGTGGCGGCGCGGGCTCTTCATCGCGAACGATCCCGCCCTCATCGCCGGTAAAGGCGCCGAACGCGGTGCCGTCGAGCGGCACGGTAAAGGTATGCTCGCCGGTGACAGTGACCACGAGCATCTTACCGTTGAGCTCGGTCATACCCTCGATATCGGTGAGGAAGACCTCATCGCCGTCGGAAAAGCCATGATAGGATGCGGTGATCTCGATCGGGTTTGTGTTGGTCGCGCCCTCCACAGTCAATCGCTCTTCGAGCACCATGCCTCCCAGCGCCGCGACCTGCATGCTCGCCTGCCCCATGACGAGCGCGTAGGAAGCCTCATAGGCGCCCTCGAACGGCACCAGCCGGCGCTGGTCGTCATCCTTGATCTCATAGACGAGGCGCGAGCCCGGCCTCTTCGACAGCCCGCCATATTTGAGGATGACGACGTTCGTTGCCTGGCGCACGCCCGCCGCATAGGATGCGACGTCGATCCGGCCCCACAGCTCCTTCGAGAGGATGCCCCGGCTGAAATTATGCTGTCCGATGCGCGCGCCGACCATCAGCCGCGATCCACGTAGAACCCGTCAGCAGTCTCACCGAGCGGTTCGAAGATGCCGCCGATCGAGCGCTCGATTCGGCAAGTCTCGGCGGTGCTCGACCAATGGACATAGTTGGCGTTGCCCTCGACACTCAGGTCGTTGGTACAACCGACCTCGATGGAGGTCGCGCCACTTCCGCCCAATTCGACGACGCGATAAACTTGCTTCGCGGCCGCCGCGGTGGTGGCCGCGACGATAGGCTGCACCCCGATAAACTCGATCGTCATACCCGATACCCCGCCCGCGCCAGCATTTCCTCTGGGATGAAGTCGCGCGTGCTCTCCCGGTCGCGGTTCATATCCGCCGCCTTCGCTCGCTCGCGCTCGATCCTGGCCTCGACCAGCAGCTCGCCCTTGCGCTTTCGGTCCTTGACCAGCGGCATGACGATCCGCGACGCCAGCTCCAGCTCCAGCGCGCGGGCAAACATGGCCGTAAAGCGCGCCTCGCTCGGCGAGCTGGTCACATACTCCAGCGTTGCGGCTTCGATGTTGGCGTAGAGCCGGTTGCCGGCGATGCGCAGTGGTGCGCGAGTTTCCAGCGAGCGAGCCTTGCCGACCCACGAATAGAGCGCCGCACCCGCCTCGGCGGCGCCATAGGGCAGCAGGTGCCGGGGCGATGCGATATCGGCAGGCAGGGCGTAGGAGAAGCGCCACTCCGCTGCCCGATCGTTGGTCGCGACCGCAAGCGGCGCACGGACGATCGCGAAGTCGTAGGGGTGATCCTCGAGAAGATATTGCAGCGCCGGCCCGTAGTGCGCCTCGCACTTTTCAGCCTGGAGGCTGACTTCGTCGAGCGCATCGACGCGATCGGTCGGCACCTCGTCGAGCGCCGCGTTCCATATTGAGAGCCGTGAAACCGCCATGACTGCGACATAGGAAGGCAGCCATGCCCCGTGCGCGGAACGCACAGAAAAGGCGGAGCGGCATCGCCGCCCCGCCCTATACTGCGGTCATCAAGCGCTCAGACGTCGTCGCGCTTGGCGTTGATCGCCTCGATGATCGCCGGCACGTCGGCGTCATCGCCAATCTCGACATCCTCGCGGCCCGCGATCTCGCGGAGCTGCTCGATCGTCTTGCCTTCGAGCGTCAGGTCATCGCCGCCGGCGGGCGGCGTCGTCGGCTTGTCGCTCGCCTTCGCCTTTCGGCCCCGCGCCGGGGCCTTGGCGGCCGCCGGCTTGGGAGCCTTCACAGCGGTCGGCTTCGGCGCTTTCGCCTCGGCCTTGTCACCGGATGCGTCGGCTTCCTTCTTGCGGCGCTTGAGGATCGTTTCGAGCTGCTCGATCGACATCTGGTCGACCGGCGTCGAACCGGCCGGCATGAAACCGCCCTGTTCGTCGAGGTCGATCTTTTCGCCTTCCTGCGCCAGGCGACCGTTGATGAACCGCTTGCGGTCCAGGACGATGGTGCTCATGTGCCGATCTCCTTAATAGCCGTGGGTTTCGCCGCTCGGACGCTCGGACAGCGCCGTATCAGTCCCGACTACCAGCCCCGCAGTCACCCGGCCGGTCGTATAGTCGCCGGCATTGGTGGTGTAGCGGTAGCCAAGATAGTCCTTCGTCACCTTGGGAAGCGGCACGTCGATGACGCGCTTTCCCGCCTTGAGGTTGACGTTGCTGGCGCCGTTGGCGATTGCACCCGTCGAGTAAAGCGACACGACGTTCGTGGTCAGCGCGGCGTTGTCCGCCTGGATGATCTCGAACGTGATGCCGGTGGCGGCGCCGTCGGGGGTGAAGTCTGCCTCGATCTGGCAGAACGCGCGCAGGTTGCGGCTGCGATCGGCACCGAGCAGACCCTTCATCAGGATCGCATCGGTCGAAACCGCATCTGCGGTGATTGCCTGCTTCTCCGAGCAGAGCAGTTCGCGGTCGGTGTGCATGGGTCCAGTCTCCTTAGACGACGCGGGCTTCGTCGATGTTCATCACATCGAGCGAGCGGATGGGAACGCCGAGGACGGTCGGCACCTTCTTGCCGCCCACCTCATCGAAGCCGAGCATGCCGCGCCCCGTGCGAGAATCGTTGAGCGCCTGGCGGTGGATGATCGCCCCGATCGTCGACGGAACGTAGTACGCCGCATTCGGGCCGATATGCGGGGCGCGATAGTACATCTGCACCATCACGTCCTCGAGGTCGGCACCGGTGCTGCGGTTCGGCGTGAGCAGCGAGTAGTCGATATTCGCCGCACGGACGACCGCGCGAGGATCCTTGACGAACAGGCCATGATCCCACTGCCACCAGTCGGTATAGGCGAGATAATCGTCGCCATTATCGTCCTGCACGACGTCGCCGATCGGATAGCCGTCCGGCCCTGCGGCCTTGTTCGAGGTGGTGTCCATGTGCAGGAGGCCGGCCGTGCTGCCCTGGGGGAAGAGACCCCCGACCTTGTCGAGATCCCAGTTGACAAGCATCATCGACCGATTGTCGGTTCCGGTGCCACCGCAGTCGATGATCTGCGCCCTGGTCGGGCCGGTCAGATCGTTGAAGCGCGGCATGAAGCCGGTGAACTCCTTCGATTCGAAGAAGGCGTTCCCGTAGAACAGGCGCTCCGAAAACGTCTCGTTGAACGCGTCGTGCCACGGCTTCGCGAAGGCCATCCGCGCCTTTGCCGGATTGCCGCCGAGGGTCGCGAGCGCGCGATCCATCTGCGATGCGCCGGCGAGCTGCGCGGCGGTTTCGTCGAACGATCCGACCGTGCCCTTCGACTTCTTCACGCCCTGGTTGTACCGGCGATAGGTCGGCGTGGGCTTGCCCGTCCGCACCCAGGTACGCTCGCCGGTCAGGAGGTTGCCCTCCTTCCACGGGATGTCCTCAAGGATCGGGTTGTCCTTGGTCAGGATTTCCGCGACCTGACCCTGCGACTCGCCGGCCTCGCCATAGGTGGCGGTGACATCGACCAGCGTCGCGAGCGCTCCGTTACGTGCTGCCATGATTTAGTCCCTCGCTCAGTTTTTCGGTTTAGGTTGAAATTCTGCGCCGTAGAGCTTGGCCTCGGGCGCCTTCTCGCCCTTCGCCTCGCTGCCACGCTCGAAACTGCCCTCGGCCAGGTCCGCGCCGACGCGCGCGACGAAGCGGATCAGGTCCGGATGATTGCCGAGCCCGCTCTCATCGAGCAGCTTGCGCACGCCCTCGCCCGCCTTGATGCCGTAATGGTCGAATGCCCGCGCAGCGGCGGCTTCGGTCGCCTTGCGGTTCGCACCGCCGATCTCAGGGTCCGCTTCGAAGGCGTCGGCCCATTCCTTGCGCTGAGCGGTTGCACCATCCGCGAGCGCCTGATTGGCACGCGCGGCCGCCGCCTGGATCGCCTGACCGACCAGCGGCACCAGCTTTTGCGCCTGCTCGTTCGACAAGTTGAGATCGCGCAGGATTGGATCTGCCGCCGCGAGCATCTCCGGATCGAGGCTCTCGAAGCCTTCGGGCGGGGTCAGCTCATACTTCTCGGGAGCGCCCGCAGCGCCGCCTTGATCGCCATCCTTGCCCGCTTCGCCCTTGTCCGTCGCGCCTTCCTGCCCTTCACCGCCTTCTGCGTCGCTCGCTCCAGCGCCACCGAGCACGGTGCCGTCGTCCGCACCCTGTCCCTCATCGCCGCCCCCTTCGCCGCCATTGCCTGCGCCAGCGCCGTCCGCGCCGGCATCCGCCGCAGCAGCATCACCGCCGCCGTCGCCATGACCATCGGGACCGCGCAAGAAGCGGCCCATGGCGCGCTCACGCGGCGTCATGCGAATGCGGGGCTTAGGTGTCGGATGAATGCGAAGCGTCGTCATCGGGGGTCTCCTGTGGGGTGGATTCTGCGAGGATCACGGCGAGCACATGCTCGACGCTCGTGGCGCGGGGGATGCCCGCACCTGCCTCGGTAAGGATGTCCAACCCCAGAGACCTGCGCCCTTCCATCAGAAGGGCATGTTCGGCTCCAGCAGTTGAACGCCATATACCGGCATGAGAACAAACACGCAACAGAAACCGGCGAAAGGCCGGATTGCGCATCAGAACCGCCATATCGAGTTCAGGCGTAGGGTCGGGCAGACGACGGCTCATCCGATCAGCCTTTCCAGCAGTGAACCACCGCCGGTGTCGGCTTCGGACAACAGGCGCGCCGCATCCGCGCCATCCTTCGCAGCGGGCATCATCGCCGCCATGCGCTCGGCATTCTGCGCCGCCGCCCGCTGGGCGCGGAGCGCCTCGACCTGCTTGGGGTCGCGCAATCCGGCCGGGACCGCGCCCGACCGCTCCCAATAGTCCTTGATGATCTCGTCGGTATCGAGGTTGTCGGCGACCTCGGGGAACGCCGCGGCCATGTTGCCGGCAAAGCTCACAGCGCGCTCGGTCTGGCTGATCGCCATCATCTTCTGCGCCTGCGCGAGAATGCCTGTGAAGTCGGTGCGGATCTCTTCGTCCTGCATCTCTTCCGGCGGCGTGGGCAGGCTATTGAGCAGGTCACCACGCGCCGCGAGGATGTCGCTGACGCGATCCATTGCGATCTGCAGGCCCTCGACATTGGCGCTGTCGACCACCGGGCCGAGCTGGGTGAGTTGCTCCTCATGACGCCGGATCAGCTCCTCGACATTGCGCGGCTGCACGCCTTCCATGTTCGTGATCGCCATGAACAGGTCGACATAGGCCGCGCGGTCCACGGCCTGTCGGGCGTCGATCACATCATCGCGAATGACGGTCAGCGCCTGATACGGCATCTCAATCACGGCCTTGATGCCCGTCGACATATCGACGGCGGCAACAGTGGTGTGATTGCCAGGCAGCATCCCGACGCGGTCGATCGTGGGCGGCCCCCAGGTCGGCGGCATGACGAGCATATCGGTAGCCTGCCCTTTGCGCTTCGCCTGGAGTTGCAACGCGCGCATATCGGGCAACGCCGTCTTGCCGCACCCGTCACCCCAAACGTCGCCGCTCAGTGCTTCCCAGCGCGGCGCAATGAAAGGCTGCGAACGATAGCCCTCGATCGCGAGGAACTGCTTGCGATCATCCTGCCCCGCCTCCCACTTGAGGGAGCGGTAGCGCATCCCGACCGAGCCGATCTTGCCGGGTACATAGGCCGGGTTCGGCTCGATGACCTGCTTGATCGGGAAGGCCGTCTCCAGCTTGTCGGCATCCCACGCCTCCTTGACGCGGCGCGACACGCGCGACCAATCAAGCTTCGCGCTGTCGAACCGGTCGGCAACGTAGAGCTCGACGAGCTGTCGCGTTGTCAACATGTAGGTGCGCGCCAGTGAATCGGGCTTCATATCGACACCGACCGACAATCCGTATTCCCCTGCGGTCAGCGCGTGGCAGACAAACTTCGGACTTACGGCATCGTGGTTCTCAAACAGCGCCGCTCCCGTGCCGAACCCGCCCATCTCGTAATAGACGGCGAGCATCGTCTCGTAGAAATTGGAGGTGGCGAGCGCCTGATTGATGAGCTTATCATAGGCCGCGAGCCACAGGCTGACCGGCCGATAGTCGCGCAACCCCGTGTCTTCGAGATCGGATTTCCGCCAGTCGCGCGACCGCGGCGACATGCCCGATAGCATACCGTTGCGCAGCGTGCGGAAGGTCCGCAGGCTGCTCCCATCGTACAGCGTGACCTTGCTGGATGCGTTGCGCTGATCCTTCTTGCGCATCTCGACCAGATGACGCGAGCGGGTCGGCATGCAGAGCCCAGCGATCTCGTACCAGGTGGCCACGAGATCGCTGCTCGGCATCATCGCCTTGTGGCGATGCTCCGCATGCTCGCGGGCCTTTTCATCCTCGGTCCGCCGCAGTGTCAGGGTGCCGCCCGTCGCCACTTAGGCAGGTTCGTAGATCGAGGTGAAGCGATCCGCCGGGCACAGGGAAAGCCCCCCGTCCTCGCCCTTCACAATCCAGTCACCCCATTCGATCGGGCCACCCTGCGATCCTGCTGCGCCGCCGCCCGCTTCAAGGCGGAGCTGATCGGCGCCGTCGCTGTTGGGGTGGTCGACCGGGTATACGACGCCCGTGGTCTCAACCGCCTTGTCGTTGAGATGTGCGGCCCGGAGCCATTCCGGCCAGGTATCGCGATCCACGCGGCTAGCGGGGGTCACCTGAAACGCTTCGAAGCTGGCGATCAGCCGATACTTATGCATGTCACACTCCCAGGACGTTGGTGGTCGCAGCCGCGCCGGCGGCGGGGGCGATCATCGCCGCGGCATAGCCACGGCGCCGCTTGTCCCGGTCGGACATGCGCGCGCTCGGGTCGCCGCCAGGCGCCCTCGCTGCTTGCCGCTCGGGAATTGTCGGGACGTCGGGGGTTCCCATGCACATCGTTCGCCTGCCTCTCGGTTGCAGAGGCAAGCGCTACATGGATGGTCAGGTCAGGTGCGCCACGCGCACAGACGTCAAAGCTCGGCGTGGCGCGGGCGAGGCGGAATCAGGTGCTGTCGCTTCGCAATCTCGGCGAGAGCGATCTCAAGCTGCTCTTCAAGCGCCACCATGCCATGCTCGTCATAGACCTCGCTCTCGACGGACACCGACCCGAGGCCTTGCGCCGTCTTGAAATCGGCGATCGTCAGGTCGACGCCATGCACAATCTGCTGGCGAATATTGAACAGGCGGGAGTGTGTCACTGGTCGAGCTCCGCGAAGCGATCATAGTTGGAAGGGTTGCCGGCGATGTAGTTCGCAGGATCCCGACGCGCCGCGGTGCGCGGGGCGACCGGGTAGGCGAAGGTGCAGGCGAGCGCATCGCCATCATCAGGCGAAGCGAGGCCGCGAGCCTTCATGTGCTTCTTCTTTTCGAGCACGATCTCGGTCTCGCCCTCGCCGGAGTAGGCGTACTCGATGCCGGTCAGGTCATCCTCGATCACCTGCTCATCGGGGATGACGCCGCCGCCGCGCAGCCAGGCGCGCATCGAAGCCCACATCTGCGCGCGCTTGTTCTGTGTGGCGATGTGGACGCCCGACGCCCATTCGACCGTCCCGCCCGTCCCCCCGAAGTGGACTTCGATCACATTGCGCGCGCCGAGCTGGCGCAGGCGATCGATCACGCCGCCGCCGATATTGCCGACATCGACGAAGATCGCGTCGGGCTTCCACATCTGCGCCTCGAGCATCACGTCGCCGGCGACGGTCATGCTGTCGATCTGGTGCCAGCGCTTCCACGGCCGTGTCCGAGCATCCTTCCCGCACCGGATCGCGAGCGTCGAATGATCGCCGCCGAACCGAGCGCAGTCGACGCCGAAGATCAGCGGATCGCTCAGTAGCCCCTTCGGTACCGGCCGGATGCGCGCGCTCTCGACCACGTCCGACCCGATGAACTGCATCGACGACGCGGACGGGAATTGCCCCAGAACGCGCACCTTCACGATGTCGCTCCCAATGCCATAGGCAACGACGAGGCTGTTCAGATAGGTCTTGTTGGTGCCCTCGACCGTGCGGCTATCGATCTGGCGCGTCTTCCAGAGCGCGCGGTTCTTTCCGAAGCACCAGCGAAACTCGCCGGTGTTCTTCGTCGGGTTGCCGAAGGCGATCCAGATGATCTCGGTTTCTTCGTCGGTCAGCGCGCCGAGCGTCACCTCCCACACCTTGTCGTCGATGCCGGAGGCTTCGTCATAGATGACGATGATCCGCTTGCCCTTGTTGTGCAGGCCCGCGAACGCCTCGGTATTCTCCTTCGACCAGGTGACGGCATCGAGGCGCCACTGGTCCGACCGCCCCTTTTCAAGCGAGACGATCGACTGCGCGTTGACCTTGAACCAATGCGAGGTGATCGACAGCTTCCGCCACTTCGAGATTTCCGGCATCGTCTTCGTGCGGAGCTGTGGCTCGGTATTGGCGGTCACGACGACCTTGCAATCTTCGCAGGTGTCGAGCCCCCACGCGGCTATCATCGAGATCAGGGCCGACTTGCCGATGCCGTGCCCCGACGCGACCGCGATCCGGAGCGGATCGAAGCGCGTCTCTGGATTCGACAGGTGCTCGCCGATGATGTTGAGCGTGTCGTGTTGCCAGGCGCGCGGCCCTTTCTCCGGCAAGCGATCACTTTCCCAAGGAAACGCGAAATGCACATACCCAACCGGATCATGGGTGAAGCTTGCGATATCTTCGATCAGGGCGAGCTCGGGATCAGCGCTTAGCATCAGTCGCCCGCTTCCGCGCCGCCGCCAGCGCGGACGCGCGGTCCGTTACGGTGACTTCGACCTTGTCCTTAAACAGCCCCAGATAGCGGGCGACGTTGTCGAGCGCCTTGCCCTGGTCCTGCATCTTGATCTCGAAGCCATCACGCGTCTGCTTCACCCCCGCATAGAGCACGCGCGCTGCGCCAGACAGCTTGCGGGTGTCGGCCGCGTGAACATCCACCATCCCCTCGCCGTCGCAGTTCGTGCAGGTGGAAACCGGCTCGCGGTCGCGGCGAAAGCCATAGCCGCCTTCGTCAGTCGGGAGCGCGGGAGGCAACTCTCCGAACCCAAGCCAGTCACCTAGGCCAGCATCCTTCGCGGCGGTCGCGAGATCGCCCTTCTTGTCCTTTGCCGCAGAGGCGGCCGCCAGCGCCGCGGCAAATTCATTCGCGTCGCGCCACTGATAGGCATGGCCTTCGCCATAGCAGTAGCGGCAGCACCGCCGGCGGAACTGGATCAGGTCGTTCGGGTCCGCAGTGGCGATCTCCCACCAGCGTTTAACGACATTCTCGGCGCTGATCTCAAGCTTCTCGCTGATCTTGGCGCGAAGGCGATCAATCTCGAAGCGGACCTCAGCATGTTTCAACAGTCGCTCGCCCTGCGAGTATGCGGATTTCACGCTATAGCCGGCGCGGATCGCCGCCTGCGTCGCGTTGAGATCGATGATATATTCCTGCGCGAACTGCGCCTGCTTTGAGTTCAGGGTCACGGCGCCGCCCCGCGCGAGAAGTCTAGCAGCGGTTGCTGCGGGACGGCGCCGGGGATCGGCGGGGTAACCGGGAGAGCCAAGGCCTGTTGCCCGCCAGCCTCCCGCCAACGGCCGCGCAAGACGGCGCGCTCCGCTATGCGCGCGCACAGCTCCACGAACTCATCATCTTCGCGATAGAGGCCAAGCGCGGCATCGAGCCCGCGCGTAACGCTCGAATGATCGCGGCACAGCGCGCGACCGATCTCTGAGAACGCGGCATTCGTGTGAAGCTTTGCAGACAGGATTACCGCGCGCCGGAACCGGATCAGCTCGCGATCCAGCGAGGGCGCGCGCAGATCGGCGATGCGAAAGGGGTCGAAGTCGACGACGGCAAACACCAGCCGACACACTTCGATCCGCGCGCGCGCATGGCGGGACAACGCCTCGGGAGACCCGTAGCCGCCGCGTTCGATGGTGAGCGACCCGCTCACCGGCTAGGCCGCGGCGGGCGTCGCCGCATCCCTGCGTTCGATCAGCGCATCGAGCGCGAGGTGCATCTTTCGCAGCGTGCGCGCCTTCGGCTCCCAACCTTCGGCTTTCCAGCGCGACGGGGTTGACTGCGCAACCCGCGCTTCCCGACACACATCCGCCATCGAGAAGCCTGTTCGCTCCACACGCGAAAGGAGCTGCGTCGCTCCCGAGGGCTGAAGACCATCGTGCATATGTCCCATTTAGTTGCGGTAACGCTATTCGTAAATAGCGTTACCGCAAATTCGAGAGACGCAGACCGCCTCGACCGCGATGTCGGGTGGACTTCGTTAGCGTGCGCGCTAATTCCCGCTCTATGAAGAGCGCGCAGGAACGGGATCGCGAGATGCTGCTCGGATTGGCATCCGCCACCGGCAAGTCCATCTCCGCATTGGCGGTGGAAGCCGGCGTCGCGGTCACGACGTTCACGCGCCTGGTTAACCGCAAGAGCCCTCACCGCCTTTCATCCTCCACGATCGAGAAGCTCAAGGAGAAATTCCCCGACTTCTTCGGCGACACCGACGACACCGTCGACATGCCGGACTATGTCGAGGTCGAGATCCTGCCTGCCTATGGCGGCATGGGCGGCGGCGGCTATGGAGAGGGTGAGCCCGGCCGGGCCCTGCTCTCTCGCCAACTGATTGAGGAGCGCCTCCGAGGCCAACCGGGCGACTTCCTCATGATCGATGTTCGCGGCGATTCGATGATCGAGGCGGGGTATCTCCACGGCGATCAGATCCTGGTTGATCGCCGCGACCGCGATCCGACCCAGCCGGGACCGTTCGCCCTGTTCGATGGCGACACCTATGTGGTCAAGCTGGTCGAGCGCGTTCCGCTCCAGCGCGGGAAGCTGCGTATCTTCTCCGCGAACGATCGGTATCGCGAGTACGAACTGTCGGAAGAACAGGCCAGACTCATCGGCCGGCCGGTCTGGCTCGGTCGAGCGCTATAAATTTAGCGTGAACGCTATTAACTCTGTTGCATTGCTGTAGCGTTCGCGCTAATCCTGCGCTCATCGGTGGCATTCCGAGGGGGATGAGGCCGATGCGCAGGGTCAGATAGGCGCGCTCGGCACTCCCAAGGTTCCGGCTTCCGTCGATCCCCCTGCTCCACTCTAGCGGGGAGGTTGGCCCATGGCCGCCGAAGCAACGCGCGCACCGGTTGCGCGCGAACAGGAAGTTGCGCCCGGCGTACAGCCGCGGCTCACCGTCGCCGAGATCGATCGCGCGCTGCGCTCCGGCCCGCGCATCATTCCATCGCAGACTGACCCTTGGTACGGCGCGCCCCAGCCGGGCTCGCGCTGGACGATGCCACAGAACGTCACGCTCCGGATCGAGGCGGAGAAGGCGAAGGCCAGCCGCGAGACGTGGGCACGCGCCGCCGCCGAGCGCCTAAAGGATCCCGAGCGGGTTACGCCGCACCGCGTCGAGCGTCAGGTTCATCCCCAGGGCAATCCTTCGCTGACCCCTGCCTGTCGCATCTTTCACCTGCCCCTGCTCGCCACCAGCCGGGACGGCAAGCGGGTGCTCGTGATCCTCCCGGGCGGCGACAAGGCGTGGCTCGACGCGCGGACGCCGTCGGGTGACCGTCCGTCGGTCGCGCCCCTTGCCGGCATCATCGGCCTGCCCTGGGCCTTCGCCGCGCTCGGCGCGTGGATGATGTGGTCATGACGCAGGCGCATCCCCTCGCCTGGCCGGCCGGATGGCCCCGCGCGCAGTTCCGCACGCATGCGCCCTTCCACAAGAAGAAGGACACCGGGCGCGGCTACTCCAACAAGGTCGACGTCACGATGTCCGTCGCGCGCAAGCAGCTCGGGCGCGAGCTCGACCTGCTCGGCGCGCGCAGCATCGTGCTTTCCACCAACGTCGAGCTCAACCTCAACGGTGAGCCGCGTGGCGATCGCGCCCGGCCGTCCGACGTCGGCGTCGCCTGCTACTTCAAGCTCAAGGGCCGCGACACCGTCCTTGCCTGCGACAAGTGGCTGCGCGTCGAAGACAACATCGTCGCGATCGCCAAGCACATCGAGGCGCTGCGCGGGCAGGAACGTTGGGGCGTCGGCTCGGTCGAGCAGGCCTTCACCGGCTACCAGGCGCTCCCCGCTCCGGAACAATGGTGGCAGGTGCTCGGCACCGGGCCGAACGCAAACATCGACGAGATCAACGCCGCATGGCGGAAGCTGTCGGCGGAGGCACATCCTGACCGGCCGGGCGGGTCGGACGCCGCGCAGGCGCGGGTCAACGCAGCGCACGACACCGCGCTCGCCAGCCTCACCGCGGGGAGCGGGCGATGAGCGGGCCATTCTCCATCAACGACAAGGCCGAGCTCGAAATGGCCCGCCTGTCGCTGCGCACCCACCTGCGCGTCGCAATGCCGGCCGTGCTGGCGCGCACGCAGCCGTACTTTCGCGAGCTGACGAAGCACCGCGCCGAGCAACGCTGGGCGATGATCGAGAAGCTGATCGACCAGCAGATCGCACAGATCGACCGCGAGGCAGCGGCCGAGTTCCGGACGCACGGCGATGATAGCGCCGTCGACGACGAAGCACCGCTTCCGCTGGAGCGGCGGGCATGAGCGCGCCGCATACGACTTGGAGCATCCGCGAGGACGTCGAGAACCCGAAGCATCCCGGGTGGTTCGTTTTAGACGCTACGGGCCGAGCGCTCTGTTGGGTACGCGAAGAGCACGTAGCGCGCCTGATCGCCGCGGCACCGGAGCTGTTGGAGGCGCTGGAAGGCTTCATGAGCAACCGCTCTGTGGTTGCCGGTCTCCCACTGTCGGCCGCTAGAGCCCGTCGCGCGATCGCCAAAGCGCGAGGTGAAGCATGAGCGCGCAGTTCCAATGCGCGTGCGGCGCACCGATCACCCGCAAGGCCAAGCGTTGCGTCGAATGTGCCAAGCCCATCCGCGCCGAGGCGATCCGCGCGCGACGCCGCGCCATCCCTGCTGACTTTGCCGAAGTCGCGGTCGGCAAGGGCCTGGACAAGCTCGTGCATCACTACGGTGCGGGCCTCTCCACCGTGAAGCGTTGGCTAGTCGAAAGCGGGATCAATCGCGGGCAGCTTGCCGCCAACGGCTGGGCCAAGCGGCCTGCGCCCGAAGACTTCGCCGCGAACGCCCCGCTCTGCACCGTCGCGCAGCTCTGTCACCACTATTCGGTCAGTTCCACGATCATCAGCCGGTGGCTCGCAGAGACCGGCACCACACCGATCCGCACCGTCTTCATCCCCAATCGCAGCCGTAACCGGCCGTTCCAGCCGCATCGCGACATCTCGCCCGAGGGGCAGGCCGCGGCCTTCCTGCAACGGTTCGGCCCGGTGTTTCGCAGCGACCGCGACGGCAAGCCGAATCCGAAGGGCACGCACTGGCGCCGCGGCGCCATCGTCCTGTCCGGCGCCGAAATCATCGATCGCGCCGTGCGCAACGGCTGGGATCAGAACGCTTGGAGGCGCATCGCATGAGCGGGAAATATCAAGCCTTTCTCGAAGCGAAGGTGCCGCAGGCCCTCCCGGCCGGCCTTCCCTGCGATCTCGACGATGTCCGCTCGCACCTGATCGACGGCCGTCCGATGCGCGATCACGTCCGGCCGATCGTCCGTTGGGCGGTCGAGGGCGGGCGCCGCGCACTGTTCGAGGCATTCGGGCTGCACAAGACGGTCCAACAGATCGAGATCCTCGACATCATCCTGCGCAAGCTGGAGGCAGAGGAAGGCGAGAAGCCCGACGCGCTGATCGTCGCGCCGCTCGGCGTGCGTCAGGAGTTCATCAGCGACGCCGCGATGCTCGGCGTCGATATCCGGTTCGTCCGCTCGGATGACGAGATCGAGGCCTATACCGGACCGGGCTGCATCTTCCTCACCAACTATGAGAGCGTCCGCGAGGGCAAGATCAGGATCGACCGCTTTCGCGCGGTCAGCTTGGACGAGGCGGATTGCCTGCGGTCGTTCGGCTCGAAGACCTACCAGACGTTCCTCCCGCTCTTCGAGAACGTGCCGTACCGCTTCGTCGCCACCGCGACGCCTTCGCCCAATCGCTACAAGGAGCTGATCCATTACGCCGGCTTCCTCGGCGTGATGGACACCGGCCAGGCGCTCACCCGCTTTTTCCAGCGCAACAGCGAGAAGGCCGGCGACCTGACCCTCTATCCCCACAAGGAAGAGGAATTTTGGCTGTGGGTTAATAGCTGGGCGATCTGCCTCCAGCGGCCGAGCGATCTCGGGTTCAGCGATGACGGCTATGAGTTGCCGCCGATCGACGTGCGCTGGCACAAGGTCACCACCGACATATCGGACGCCGGCGCGGACGCGCGCGGCCAGGGCCGTCTTCTGCGCGATGCCGCTATGGGCGTGCAGGAGGCGGCCCGCGAGAAGCGCACCACGCTGCATGATCGCGTCGCCAAGGTGGCGGATATCGTCCAGGCTGCCCCGGCTGACCACTTCCTCTTGTGGCACGACCTCGAGGATGAGCGGAAGGCGCTCGCCGCCGCGGTGCCCGACAGCGAGTTCGTATACGGCACGCAGAAGCTCGACGTGCGCGAGAAGATCGTCGAGCGGTTCAAGGCGGGCACGCTCCGCGCGCTCGGCGCCAAGCCGGTCATGCTCGGGGCGGGCGGCAACCTGCAGCGCAACTGCCACCGGGCGGTCTTCGCCGGTGTTGGCTTCAAGTTCCGCGACTTCATCCAGGCGATCCACCGCATCCAGCGCTTCGGCCAGCCGCATGCCGTCGAGATCGACATCATCTTCGCCGAGACCGAGACCGAAGTCGTCCGCGATCTCCAGACGAAGTGGGCGCTGCACGATGCCATGGCCGAGCGCATGAGCGGCATCATCCGCCGCTTCGGTCTCCAGCATGACGTCGCGCTCGCCAGCCTCAAGCGCTCGATCGGCGTCGCGCGCCGGACGGTCACCGGCGACGGCTGGACGCTGGCGCATAACGATTGCGTCGATGAGGCCGCGCGGCTTGAGCCGGGCTCGGTCGACCTGATCGTCACGTCGATCCCATTCTCGAACCACTACGAATATACGCCGAGCTATAACGACTTCGGTCACACCGACGGCGACGATCATTTCTTCGCGCAGATGGACCACCTGACCCCGGCGCTGCTCGAAGCGTTGGCGCCCGGCCGGCTCGCCTGCATCCACGTCAAGGACAGGATCCTGTTCGGCTCGGTCACCGGCGAGGGCGTGCCGACCGTCAATCCGTTCCATGCGAAGGCGCTCTTTCACTACCTGCGCCACGGCTTCCAGTATCTCGGGATGATCCACGTCAACACCGACGTGGTTCGCGAGAACAACCAGACCTACCGCCTCTCCTATAGCGAAATGCTCAAGGACGGGACGAAGATGGGCGTGGGCTCGCCCGAGTACATCCTGCTCATGCGTAAGCCGCAGAGCGACACCGCTCGCGCCTATGCCGACAAGCCGGTCACCAAGGAAGCAGAGGAATACAGTCTCGCGCGCTGGCAGATCGACGCGCACAGCTTCTGGCGATCGTCGGGCAACCGCCAGGCGATGCCCGATGAGCTCGCCTACCTGGCGGAGCGGTTCGCCGAAATGCCGATCGGGGCGCTGGTCAAGCAGTTCCTCACCCAAACGCGTGAGCTGATCCACGATCACGAGGCCCACGTCGCCATCGGCGAGATGATCGAGGCGCGTAACGGCAATGACGGCCGCGGCAAGCTGCCCCGCACCTTCATGTCGCTCGCCCCGGGCGCGCACCGGCCGGACACTTGGGACGACGTCGCGCGGATGCGCACGCTCAATGCCGAGCAGGTTCGCAAGGGCGCCGAAAAGCACGTCTGCCCGCTGCAATTCGACATCGTCGACCGCCTGATCGACCGGTTCAGCATGAAGGGCGAGTTGGTGTTCGATCCATTCGCCGGTCTCGGCACCGTGCCGATGCGCGCGATCGAGAAGGGCCGTCGCGGCGGTGGCAGCGAGCTCAACCCCGAATATTTCGCCTTCGCCTGCGGCTACCTGCGCGACGCTGCGAACGCTGCGGCCGTGCCGAGCCTCTTCGACCTGCTCGATCTGGAGGCGGCGGAATGACGACGCCAGCCGATCTGCCCGAAGCGGCGCTTCACATTCTCCAGCATTCGCTCGGCGTCGATCAGTATGGCAAGGGCGAGCAGTATCGGAACCGCTTCGTCACCGGTGACGGGAGCGTCGACTATCCGGTTTGCGTCGCCCTCGTCGTCGTAGGGTTGATGACCCGGCGCGCGGGCAAAGGCCTGCCCTTCGGCGGGATGGACTTCTTCTTCGTCACCGACGCCGGCAAGGCGTTCGTCGCGGAGCACAGCCCGCCCGCGCCGAAGCTCTCGCGGAGCAAGCAGCGGTATCGCCGCTATCTGAACGCAGACAGCTCACTGCCGTTCGGCGAGTGGCTGCGCTCGCCTTGGGCCGATTTGAGGCACCAGCCATGATCGCCCGGCCGACCAGCATCGCGCCGTGCGCGCTCCGCCCCCGCGTGAAGGACGGCTCCTATCCGTTCCGCAATCACCGGACGGTCGCGGAGATCAACGCCGGCGTGCCGCCCCACCCCTCAACGCCCGGCGCCAGCACATGAACGCGCGCCTCTCCACCCTGTTTCGGCTCGCCGAGGCTCTTTGGTTCCGCGTGCGGACCCGCCGCCTGCGCGCCGAGCTCGACCAGCATCTCGCCGAACGCCGCGACGGGCGCGCGAAGCGCCAGGCGGCCGCGCGTCGCGGCGCCGAGACCAAGTTTCAACGTCGAATGGAAGGACTGACACGATGAGCGATAGCATTTCCGCCGAGCAGCTCCGCCTGCTCATCGAACGCATCGAGCGGCTCGAGGAAGAGAAGAAGGGCATCAGCGAGGACATCAAGGATGTCTATGGCGAAGCCAAGTCGACCGGCTTCGACGCGAAGGCGATCCGCGAGGTCATCCGCCTGCGCAAGATGGAGAAGCACCAGCTCGACGAGCGCGACGCGCTGCTGGAAACCTATCGTGCCGCCCTGGGGATGGCGTGATGGGCGCCGCGGTCCTGGTCTTCGAGACCAACAAGCTGCTGCCCGCACTCCGCGAGGTGTGCGAGGCGGTGGAGCCGCGCAACACCATCAACGTGTTGCAGAACGTGCTGATCGAGGCCGACGGCGACGGTGTGACGCTCACCACTTCGGACCTCGACATCATGGTGCGCCGCGCCGTGCCGCTCGAATCGTCCAACGGCCCGGCCCGCTTCACCGTCAACGCCAAGCGGTTGCTCGCTGTCGTCGGCGCATTCGAGACTGGCAGCCAGACGGCGATCGAGATCGATGCCGGCGCGGCCGTGGTGAAGTCCGGCCGGGCGCGCACTCGCTTCGCGGTCATCCCGGCCGATGACTTCCCGGTCATCACGAACAGCCACCCGGCGTCCTTCGCGTTGCCCGGCCAGTCACTCAACCAGGCGTTCGGCGCAGTAGAACATGCGATCTCGACCGAAAAGGTGCGCTACTATCTCAATGGTGTCTTCCTGCACGTCCGCGATGACACCCTCCGTTTCGCCACGACCGATGGCTATAGGCTCGCGCAGCTCATCACGCCTCTGCCCGAAGGGGCGGCCAGCGTACCGGACAGCATCATCCCGACCAAGGCGGTCGGCATCATTCGCAAGGCGGCGGCGCTTCGAGGCGACGCGCAGATCGATATCGCGGTCTGCAGCAGCAAGATCGTTTTCAGCGTCGAGGGCTTCACCCTCACCTCGAAGCTGATCGAAGGGAACTTCCCCGACTACGCGCGCACTATCCCCACCGATGCGGCAATCGAGGCTGTCGTCGATCGCGACGACGCGGTTCAGGCGACGGGGCGCGTGTTGGTGGCGACGAGCGACAAGGTACGCGCCGCCCTCCTTCGCTTCGATGCCGACACCCTGTCCTTCACGGTGCGCTCGCAAGAGCATGGCGACGCCGTCGACGAAGCCCCCTGCGAGTACGGAGGGAAGGACCCGTTTGAGATCGGCTTCAACCTCCGCTTCCTGCGCGACGCTCTCCAGGCGCTCGACGTCGACACCGTCCGCTTCGGCATGACCGGTCCGCGCGGGGCAACCCTGCTCACCAGCAATCCGCCGGGCGCGCTGTCGCTCGTGCTGATGCCGATGAACGCCTGACAGGAGCCTAGCGATGCACGCGATCCTCTACACCGATGAGGGCAAGCTCGCCCTCGCCATTTGCAAGGGCGACGCGGAAGCGGCGGAGCGCGCCATGGCGGATATGGCTATGACGAGCCGCAAGTGGGAGTGCGCGCTCCGCGCTGCGCGCCAGCACGTCGATCCGCCACCGCCGCTCCCGCCCGTCGAGCCGTTCGAGCTGCCCGCCCGTGGCCATGCGCCGGGCTCGTCGCTCGGCAAGCCGGTGTTTCAGTCATGAGGGGGCCGCCGTTCTTTGTGGTCTGGTCGCCGTCTGGGGATCAGCCTCCGCGGTTCCGGCACCCCGATGCATTGCATGCGGAGAGGGAGGCCGAGCGCTTGGCGAAGGCCCACCCCGGCCGCGAATTCTTCGTCCTCCAGCCGACATACACCGTCTGCGCACAGAAGATGCTCACCGAGCGCTTCCTCACCGATGAGGTGCCTTTCTGATGAACCTCGAATACGCCAGCCTCGCCGAGATGGACGCTTGGGCGGAACGCATCATGATGCGCGGTCCGGACTTCGTCATCGGCGAGCTCAAGAACCCGTATCTCCGCCGCTGGTGGATTGTGCCTCGCAACTACGCGAGCAACACCTACTTGCATGAGATCCCGCGCAGCGATGACGATCGCGCCGGGCATGACCATCCTTGGCCCAATTCGAGCTACGTCATTGCGGGCGGCTACTTCGAGGTCATCTACGATCCGATCCAGCCGTGGATTGAGGTCGATCGCCTTTGGCGCGGCCCCGGATCATGCGTCATGCGCAAGGCGACCGACACGCACCGGCTGATCGTCCCAGACGGCGGGCGCTGCATCTCGCTCTTCACCACCGGGCCGAAAGAGCGCGAATGGGGCTTTTGGTGCCCCGACGGCCGCGGATGGGTCAACTGGCGCGATTTCACGGGTGGCGAGAACGGTGAGACCATCGGTCGAGGGTGCGAAGCGTGATGGCCGAGTACCGCGTCGTCACCCTCGCCCCGGGCCACACCCTCAAGCTGCGGCGCGCCGGGCAACAGTCCGGCCGGCCGGGCAAGGTCACCGTGCGAACTTCGCATCGCGCGCCCTTCGACATCGATGAGAGCCGCTGGAACGCGGCTAAAGCGGGGGCACCCATCTCTACCGATTTGCGCGAGATCGATCCGCGAGCCGTGTTCGCCGCGGGCGCCCCCGTGTTCCTGCACGAATCTGCGCCTTGCAAGCCTTGGTCGGGAGGGCGCTCCTAATGGCGGCTCTCACCGGTTTCACCACGAGCGAGCGGATCATCCGCCACGCGCACGTCTTCTGCGGCATCGGCATGGGCGCCAAGGGCTTCAACATGGCGAAGGCGCGCGTCGGCAACGTCGTCGCGAAATTCGTCTGCACCGGCGGGATCGACGTCGACGCGGGCGCGATCCGCAATTTCCAGCGCGTGACCGGCACCCCCGGCACCGTCATGGACCTGTTCAGCCGCGAGCAGTACATCGATTTCCACGGGCACGAGCCGCCCGCCGAATGGCGCGAGGCGACGCCGGCGGACGTCCGCGCAGCGCTGACCCAGGCGGACGGCACCCGGCCGGACGTCATCTTCCTCTCGGCGCCATGCAAGGGTTTCTCCGGCCTGCTCTCTTCGAAGCAGTCGGGCACCGACAAGTACCAGGCCCTCAACGGCCTCACCGTTCGCGGTGTGTGGCTGATTTGCGAGGCGTTCAAGGACGGGCCGATCCCGGTCATCCTGTTCGAGAACGTGCCGCGGATTCTGACACGCGGCCGCTTCCTGCTCGATCAGATCGCAGCCATCCTGCGGTCCTACAGCTACAACGTCGCCGAAACCGTCCACGATTGCGGCGTGCTCGGCGGGCTGGCGCAGAGCCGCAAGCGCATGCTGCTGATCGCACGACAGCGCGAGATCATCCCGAACTTCATCTACGAGCCCGAGAAGAAGCGGCTGCGCGGCGTGGGCGAGGTTATCGGCAAGCTCCCGCTCCCCGGCGATCCGGCCGCCGGCATCATGCACCGCGTCCCCATGCTCCAGTGGAAGACGTGGCTGCGCCTGGCGCTGGTCCCGGCCGGCCGCGACTGGCGCGCGCTCAACGATCTCGCCGTCGTCGATGGCGTGCTGCGCGACTATGGCATCGTCCCCGACCAAGCGCTGCGCGATGACGCGCTCGGCGTGCTGCGATGGGAAGACACGGCCGGCACCATCATCGGAAATCAGCGCTCGCCGCTGCACGGCCGTCACAGCGTGGCGGACCCTCGCCCGCAGGATGCCGGATGGAATGCCGACGTGCTCGGGGTTCGCGACTGGCGAGAGCCCACCGGCACCGTCGCGGGCAGGAGCGGATGCACGAACGGCGCGCACAGCGTCGCGGACCCGCGACCGGTGCAGAACAACCAAACCTATCAGCAGTACGGCGTCACGCCTTGGGACGAGAATAGCATCGCGGTCAGCGGGCAATCGACACCGGGTGGCGGCCCCTACTCAGTCGCCGACCCGCGCGTCGATGGCCACCCGAAGAGCGTCCAGCTCGGCGTGCGCGCATGGGACAAGCCAGCCGCCTGCGTGAAGGGCGACGTCAGCGTCGGCACCGGCCCCTATGCCGTCAGTGACCCTCGCATTCCCGGCAAGCCTCGCTTCAACAACATCTTCCGCATCGTTCCTTTCGATCAGGCGGCGCCCGCGGTTGCAGGTCCTGGCGGCCCGGCCGGAGGCGCATGCGTCGCTGACCCGCGCATGGGCGACAAGGATTACACGACGACGAAATACAAGATCACCCCTTGGGAGGGGCAGAGCCGCGCCGTCATAGGCGCATCGACCACCGGCGACGGCGCGTTCGCGGTTGCTGATCCTCGAGGCGGAGCCGATCCAGCCAGGCTGCACGGCAAGCATCGCGTCGAAGAATGGGCGGGCCAGCCGAGCCGAGCAGTCATCGCCGGGCGCGAGAACGGGGCATCAGCCGTCGCTGAACCTCGCACCGGCTACGGACCCGGTACACATCAGAACATCTTGAGCGTTGCATCGTTCGACGACCCGGCGAAGTCAGTGACCGCCGCTCGGCACGTCGCCGGCGGCGCACTTTCGGTCGCGGACCCGCGGCCAGCCTGTCTCAACGCCGACGGCCGCGAGGCATATGCCTCGCAGGGCCACTATGGCGTCGTCGACTGGCGCGAGCATTCCGGCGCAATTCCAGCTTTCGCCAAGAACAGCAACGGCCCGTGGTCGGTGGCGGACCCTCGCCAGGCCGCGCCCGAGCCGCTCGAAGCCCTACCAGGGCCGGACGATCGCGTCATCGCGCGCATCATTGCGCTCGACGGCACCTGGCACCGGCCCTTCACAACGCTCGACCTAAGCGCGCTCCAATCGCTGATCGACCCCGAAGAGGTGTTCTACTGCGACGCCGACGGCTGGCATGCGCGGATGTCCTTCGAGCTTGACAGCAAGAGCGACGCGGAAAAGCGCGAATGGATCGGCAACGGCGTCCCGAGCAAGAGCGCGGCGAAAGTCGGTAGCGTTATCGGTGAAGCGATCTTGCTCGCCGAGCTCGGCGAGACCTTCACCCTCTCCGCCAAGACGATTTGGGTTGCGCCGGCGCGCCTCGCGCTCGCGGTCGATCAGCACCAAGCGGCGCTCGAATGGGAGGCGCGGGGATGCTGAGGGCCGAGGACGTGCGCAAAGCGCTGTCGAAGAAGTTCGGCGCGCCCGAATACGCCCTGTTCTTCGAGGTCGGCGATGCCACCGGCGGCCGCGCTCGGCGATGGGCGGACGCGATCGCGATGGGACTGTGGCCATCCCGGGGGCTGGCCTTGCATGGGTTCGAGATCAAGGTGAGCCGGCAAGATTGGCTTGGCGAGCTTCGGAAGCCCGAGAAGGCCGAGGCGATCGCACGCTATTGCCGATACTGGTGGATCGTCACGCCCCCCGGCATCGTCAAGGATGGCGAGCTGCCCGAGAATTGGGGGCTCTATGAAGTCCAGGCGAACGGGTTGCGCATCGTGCGCGCGGCCCCGCCGCGCGAGAACTTGCCCCCCATATCGCCGGAGTTCCTCGCGGCTCTGCTCCGTCGTTCGGACGAACATGCTCGCTCGCTCGTCAAGAATGCAATCGACAAGGCGATGGTCGATGAACGCGCAGCGATCGATGCGCGTGTTGAACGCGAGGTCCATTGGCGCACCGATCGGTTGAAGGAACGCGCCGAAGCGGCCGAGGGCAAGTTCAACGCTATTTGCGAGGCTTGCGGCCTGTCTCCAGCCGAAGTTGGGGGCCTGTTCTACAACACGGACTTCGCGCGCGCGGTTGCCACCGTGCATCGCTTGGGCGTCGCCAAGACCTACAATGGCCTCTCCGGCCTAGCGCAGCGCCTTCGGCCGATGATCGAAGCACTTGACGGCTTTCTCGGGGAAGAACCTTCCGAGTGACCCGCTGGTATCGCGCCTATGAAGGGACGGTCACCGATCCCAAGCTCGGCGAGGCGGCGATGATCGCCGGCACGTCGCGTTCGGTTGCGGTCACGTCCTGGCACGCGATCATGGAAAGCGCCTGCGGAACGCGGGACGCGGGACGATTCGTGACCACGCCGCGCCGCCTCGCGGTCATCCTCGCCGAGCCGCTCGACGTCGCGCAAGCGATCCTCGCCGCCTTCGCCGAGCTTGGCCTGACCACCGACGATCGCATCGTCGCATGGTCGAAACGCCAGTACGAGAGCGACAACAGCACCGAGCGGTCTCGAAAGCACCGGGAGAACAAGCGCAACGGCGATGCAACGTTGCATCAGCGTCGCGCAACGCCCCCAGAGACAGAAGCAGATACAGAAAGTTCGGATGCTACCGCATCCGGCGCCGGGGCGCCGCCTGCTCCCCCACCCCCTCCGCAACCCGCCGACCTTCGCGCCGCCGTCTTCGCGTCCGGTGTCCCCCTGCTCATCGCAGCCGGACAGTCCGACCCCAAGGCACGCTCGATGCTCGGCCGGTGGCGCAAGGACTTCACCGACGGCGCCGTGCTCGACGCCCTCGCCGCCGCCCAGGTCGAGAACCCTTCCGACCCGATTGCATGGATCACCGCAGCCTTGGAGCGCCGCAATGCCCCCAAACGACAAACCCCGGCCGATCGCGGACTTCGTGGAACGCGCCCTGACCCTTCCGTCGACCTCTACCGCGCCGCCGTTGCCGCAGAAGCCGAAGAGGCGCGTGCCGCCGGCCGTGGGGCGCGTGGTGGGTGAGCTCGGCTTCCGCTACCGCCCGTCCGCCCAAGCGGATCTTGAGGCGCACGCCCACGCGATCCGGCTGCTTACCCAGGATCTCGCCGACGTGCCGATCTCGCTGCTGGAACCCGCTGTCGAGCGGTGGGCCTCGACCAAGCCGTTCATGCCCCGTGCTTGCGAGATCATTGAGCTCGCAGGGCAGATCGGCGCGGCGATGGTGAGCGGCACGAAGGCGGCCGCCGATCAGCTCCAGGCGCATTGCGACCGCCTCAACGCCACCGACCGCGCCCGCTTCTGGTTCGTCGCCGGCCAGGCGCCCGACCGCCGCATCGACAGCCGACCCCGATAAACCCCCGACCTAGGAGTTCCCCATGACCGACAAGCCTATCCTCTGCATCGACTTCGACGGCGTCATCCACAGCTACGACCGCGGCTGGCAGGACGGCGCGATCTACGGCCACGCGACCGCGGGCTTTTGGGATTGGGCGCGCAGGGCGGCCGCCCTGTTCACGCTCACGATCTATTCGTCGCGCTCGAAGACGCCGGATGGCGTCAGCGCCATGAGCGCATGGCTCGACCGCCAGTGGGAGGAATACGCGGCCCCGCGCATGCCGCGGCCCGACCGGCCCGAGCTTTCCTTCGCACACGAGAAGCCACCGGCGTTCCTCACCATCGACGATCGTGCAATCCAGTTCCGCGGCGATTGGTCCGACCTCAACCCCATGACCCTGCGCAAATACGAAGTGTGGAACAAACCATGGTCAGAAGAGGAATGGCAGGGCGCGCAGCCCGAGCGCCAGCGCTTCAATGACGCCGAGCATGTTGCGCGCGCGCCATGGGTCGATCGGAAGGTGCCTTGGTATCTCCGCCTGCTTGGGGTGCCGCGCGGCGCCTACATGCGCGAGTGCAGCTTCCGCACTCGCTGGGGCGAGATCAGCTTCGGCTCGACGCTCTTCGCCCTGACCATCCGGCGCGGCCACCTGCAGATCGCGGTGCCGGGCGTGCAGGCGTTCATCCGGCTCTCGCGCCGCAACGACGAAAGCTATGAGTTCGACGGTCCCGAGTGGGGTGGCAGCTTCCGCTTCGGCCGCGATTGGGGCGGGCTGACCGGCTATGGCACCCTCGGATGGGGCCGCCGGCGGACCTCGTTCGGCTTGCCCTGGGGCTGGAACCGGCGCCGGGGTGACTATCGCCGGGAATACTTGGACGCCGCCGGCGAATGGCAGGACCATGACCGCATGCCTCGCGACTGGCATGCCCCCGAACAGGTCGCGGAGATGGGCCCGGCGCCTTGGGAGGAAAGCTACACCTTCCACTATATGTGCCAGCCGAGCGGCAAGGCGCAGCACGTACCGACCACCCTGCGCCGCGAACGGCGACACGACACCTATCGCGTGCTCGGCATCGTCACGCGACGCCGCATGGAAGAGGAGATCGCAATCTCGTTCCACGAAGAGGTCGGCAATCAGCGCGGATCGTGGAAGGGCGGCGTGACCGGCACCAGCGCGCGGATGAAACCGGGCGAGACGCCGGGCGAGACGCTGCGCCGATTCCAGCGTGAACAGGCCGGCGGGAGGTTCGACCGATGACCAGTGGCAATCCATGCCCGGTGCGCGGATGCACCCGCCGTACAAAGCCTCACCAGCTCATGTGCTGGCCGCATTGGCGACGCGTCCCCAAGGCGCTCAACCACGCTGTCTTTGACACCTATCGAAACCTCCGCGCTGACCCGGCCGCGTATCGCCAAGCCCGCGATGCTGCGATCGCGGCAGTTGAGGAGAAGGAGGCAGGAGCGCCATGAACGCCACCCCTTTCGTGGAAATCACGTCGATCATCGAAAAATCGAGTCGAAATGGGACACGGGCGAAGTTGTCCGCGGAGTTGACACGCGCGATCATGGCGCATCCATGCTGGACGCAGATGCAGGCGGAGCGCACGAAGGAGCTCGTTTCACAATGGCAAGACGATCACCCGGACCCGATACCGGCCGCGTCCAGCTCGGCCCGTTCTGGTTGTGGCACCGCCGCGACCGCGACGACTGGTGCATCTGCTGGTACGATGACGGAGGATCAGGCGCAGAGCGTCGGACACGCCGCCTCTCGACGGGCATCGGTGGCGGTCGAGATGGCCGGCCGCCGCAGGCGGCCGAGGACGCCCTCGCCACCCACTATCTAGAATCGCAGAAGCCGGTCGAGCAGCCGATCGACGCAACCTATGTCGAAAACTTGATGGCGGATTGGCTGCTCAAGCACGCGATCCCGAACCTGTCCGACCCCACACGCTATTCCAACGGCGTGAAACACTGGCAGACGTTCTTTGCCGAAGAGCGCCGCGCCGGGCGGCTCACAGGCCAGCCGACGGTCGCGGACATCAACACCGCGCTGGTGAGCCGCTTCCACACTTGGCGCCGCGCGCACGGCGTCAGCGCCGCGACGATCAGCCGCGACACCGCAGCGCTGCGCCAGCCGCTCAACTGGGCTTGGAAGACCAACCTGATCCCGTCGGCGCCGTTCGTGCCCGACGTCCATGGCAAGCCGGAGCCGAAGGATCTCGTCTATACGATGGGGCAGGTCGCCGCGATCCTCGAGGCGGCGCTGGCGGTGCCCGAGCGCGAGCACATCCATCTATTCGCGATCACCATGCTCAGCACGCACGCCCGCGTTGAGGCGGTGCTCGGCTGCAATCTCGACGTCCAGTACCAGGACGGCTTAATCTATTGGAACGCGCCCGGCCGGGCGCAGACGAAGAAGCGGCGATCGATCATCAAGGTGGGACCGACCCTCGCTCAATGGCTGGAGGGCCGCACCGGCCGCCTGATCCAGTGGAAGCGGGGCCGCTTCGACGCGAACGGCGCGTGGGTGCATGAGATGCTCCCGACCGACAGCATCAAGAATGCCTTCGAGCGGACGCTGCTCGCGGCCGGCCTGCGCGATCACGCCCTCGACGAACGCGGCGAGCCCATTTGGCTTCCCGCCCGCCGCAAGCTTGGCGAGACGGCGCCACGGCCGAAGCTGATCGGCATCGGTTCGCCGAACACGCTGCGCCACACCTGCTCGACCGAGTTGCATCGCCGCGGCGTGCCCGAGGCGCAAATCGATACGGCCGCGGGGCACTCGGGCGATTCGACGAACAAGCGCCATTATCGCCACCTGCGCCCCGAGTATCTCTCCGACTTCATCGCGGCGGTCGAGGATTACTGGTCAGAAATGGCGAAGCTCACCACCGCGCATCTGCGATACCAGCGCGATACCAAGATCGTCAATTTTGGCGCCGCGCGAGCCAAGGGCACGCCAAAGAATGGCTAATTTCTGCGCGTTTATGGATGGTGCCGCTTACAGGACTTGAACCTGTGACCCCCGCATTACGAATGCGATGCTCTACCAACTGAGCTAAAGCGGCCCTGCCGGCGGAACCGCCGGTGGAAGGTGGCGGCGCTTACCAGCCTCTTCGATGGCTGACAAGCGCTGACAGGCGTTGCAAATGCGCGCCGAAAACCCTGCGCATCTTTACACAAGATTTACCATGCCATGCGCAGACTCGGCATGTTCGAGGGCTTTGTCCCTCTGTGGAGCATGCGCATGGATACCCGCGGACTCGAAGACCGCCACCAAACTGGCCACGACGACAATGGCGTCGGCGATTCGGACGGCGGCCGGAATCAGCTTGAAATCGGCACCGATGAGCGCCGGATGCATGTCCGCGCATACAATCATTGGGTGTCGCTGCTGCGCGGGCGCGCGCATCCGTCGATCGAGGATCTCGATCCGGAGAGCATCGCCGATTTCGGCCCGCACAGCGTGCTGCTCGATTTCAGCGGCGGGATCGAGAATCCCGCGATTCGCTATCTCGGCGCATCGCTGCGCGAGGAATGCGGCGTCACCAGCCTGATCACGCACGTCGGCGAAGTTCCCAGCCGTTCGCTGCTTTCGCGCCTGACCGACCATTATCTCCAGATCATCGCCAATCGCGCGCCGATCGGCTTCGAGGCCGAATTCGTCGGTCAGCGCGGACACAACACACTCTATCGCGGCATCCTGATGCCCTACTCCTCCGACGACGATACGATCGACTTCATCTACGGCGTCATCAACTGGAAGGAGATGGTCGACGCCGAGACGCAGGCGCGACTCGAACGCGAGGTCGAGGAAGCGCGCCGCGCCGCGCCGCTGCCCGCGGCCGCAGCGCCGGTCTGGGCCGATGGTCCCAGCGCACCGATCGCCGACGAAGAGCCTGAACCCGCCGTCCCCCACGACGACGTCGCCGCCACGCCCGACACACTCGCGGGCCGGCTGACGCTCGCGCGCGAAAGCGCCGCGATCGCACGTGCCGCCGACACGCGCAGCCACGCCTCGCTCTACCGCGCGCTCTCCCGCGCCTATGATTTCGTGCGCGCGGCCGAGGCGGACGAGGCCGACTATGCAGAGCTGCTCGCCGACGCATCGATCACCGTGCAAGCGCGTGCGCCGATGACCGCGGCCGCCAAGCTCGTCTTCGGCCCAGACTATGACAAGACGCGTCTCACCGAATTCGCTGCGGTGATGAGCAATGCCCGGCGCAACGATGTGGCCGAGGGCGGACTCGACGCCTTTCTCACCGCCGAGCCGGGCGGGATCAAGGCGATCGTCAAGGCAGAGCGCGCGCTGCGCAAACCTGCACCCAGGCCAGATGTCTACGCGCGCGCAGCCGAAGAACTGCGCAGCCGCCCGCCGCTTGCGCATGTCGAGATCGAAGCCGGCGACTCGGAGTTCGTCGTGCTGCTCGCCCGCGCCGGAAGTGACGGAATGCTCGACATTCTGGCGAAGGTGGATGGCGATCAGGCGTTCGCCGAACGCATGGTGCGCAAAGCCGCGGCCTGATCCGCCCCCGATTCCCGTGACATTGCGACAAGGACTGTGCGTGTCAGCGCGCACGGCGCAGCTTTGTGTCGTATGTCAACGCTGGCATCGCAACTTCGTCACAATTGTCACGTTGCGGTGCAGCAAGCCTTGAGCCGCGCCGAATCCCGGCGCATAGCCCGCGAGCATGAGCAAGCCGATCAAGACGCTCGCCGATGCGCTGCAAGCGCGTCTTACCGATGGAGCCCTGCCGGGAGAGCTTGAGGGGTTCGGCGATGCCGAACGCGCCGCTGCCGCCCACTTTGTCGCGGAGGCCGCCGCGACTCGCGCGCCGGGCACGCCTGGCATCGCGCTCGAAACTGGCCTTGGCGAAGATAACCGCACCATGCGCCTTGCCGTCGTCAATGACGACATGCCCTTCCTCGTCGACTCCATCTCTGCCACCATCGCCGCCCACGACATCGCAATCCGCCGCGTGATCCACCCCGTTATCGCCGTCGAGCGTACGGGCGATGGCGCCCTCACCGGCATCGGCGCGGGAGGTTCGCGCGAATCGATGGTCTATATGGAGCTGGAGCGCGCCGACGCGCGCGACCGCACCGGCCTCGTCCGCGATCTCGAACGTAACCTTGGTCATGTCCGCGCCGCAGTCACCGACTGGCCCGAACTGCGCCGCGCGATGAGCGACGACGCCAACCGCGTCGGCGATCCCGAGGGTGCGTCGCTGCTGCGCTGGTTCCAGGGTGGCAGCATGACTTTGGTCGGCCACGAAATCTGGCATGTCGATGGCAGCGTCACCGATGCCGCGGGTATCTGCCGCATGAAGCTCGATACGCCGCTGCTTGCCGACGCTTCGCGCACGCTCGCGGTCGAATGGTTCGAGAAGGGCGGCCAGCCGCCGCTGCTGCTCAAGTCCAATTCGATCTCGACCGTCCATCGCCGCGCGCCGCTCGATCTGGTGCTGGTGCCGCTGCGCGACGGCGGCAAAGTCACCGGCCTGTCGATCCATGCCGGCCTGTGGACCAGCGCGTCGCTCCATTCGACGCCCGACGAGGTTCCGGTGCTGCGCGCCCGCCTCACCGCGCTTGAGACCAAGTTCGGCTTCGATCCGCGCGGCCATACCGGCAAGGCGCTGGCGCACGCCCTGACCGGCCTCCCGCACGATCTCACCATCGCTTTCCCGCAGGAGGCGCTCGAGCAGATCGCTCTCACCGCCATGTCGGTGACCGACCGTCCGCGCTCGAAACTGGTGCTGATCCGCAGCGCGCTCGGCCGCCATCTTTTCGCGTTCGTGTGGCTGCCGCGCGACGACGTCTCGACCGGCCGCCGCGTCGCCATCGGCGAAATGTTCGAACGCGCCGCCAATGCCACGCAGATCAGCTGGTCGATCGCGCTTGAGGACGGGCCGGTCGCGTTGCTGCGCTACACGCTCGACCTGCGCGGCGACGGCCGGATGCCCGACGCCGCCGTTCTCGATGCGGAGCTTGAGCGGATGGTCCGCGGCTGGCTGCCCGCCGTCGAAAGCGCACTAGCGGAGGACGGCCTTGCCGCCGCGCGCGCTGCGCGCCTCGCGCTGCGCTATGCCCCCGCCTTCCCGCTTGGCTACCGCAACAATAGCGGGCCCGAGGAAGCCGCACGCGACATCGTCCGCATCGCCGGTCTCGCCGATGCCGATGCGCGCTCGGTCCGTTTCTTCGAGCAGGCGGGCAAGCTGCGCATCAAGCTCTATCGCCTCGGCGGAGCGCTGCCCTTGTCGGATGCCGTGCCGGTGTTCGAGAATTTCGGCTTCCGCGTGATCGAGGAGCTTCCCACCGCCCTCCCCGGCGAGACCGGCGCCTATATCCATGACTTCGAGGTTGCGCTGACCGGTGAAGCGAAGCTCAAGGGCGAGATCGCGACGATCGAGGACGCCATCGCGGCGGTGCTCGAAGGGCGCGCGGAGAATGACGCGTTCAACCGGCTGATCGTCGAATCCGGCATCGCGCCCGCTTCCGTGGTCCTGCTGCGCGCCTGGTTCCGCTATCTGCGCCAGACTGGCCTCTCTTACGGCCTCGTCACCGTGGTCGAAGCACTGCGCCGTGCCCCCGCGGTCGCCACCGCGCTGGTCGAGCGGTTCGCCGCCGCGCACGATCCCGCGCGAACCAAGGGCAGCGCAGACGCAGTCAAGGCTGCCGACGCCGCCATCGCCGCGGGCCTCGACGCGGTCAGCGCGATCGACGACGACCGCATCCTGCGCGCCATCGCTGGCGTCATTCGCGCGACCTTGCGGACCAACGCCTTCGCTCCGGCAGCAGCCGAAGCGCTCGCCTTCAAGCTCGACAGCGCCCAGGTTCCGGGGCTCCCGGCCCCGCTCCCCTGGCGCGAGATCTGGGTCTATTCGCCGCGGGTCGAGGGCATCCACCTGCGCGCCGGCCCGGTCGCGCGTGGCGGGCTGCGCTGGTCCGACCGGCGCGACGATTTCCGCACCGAGATCCTCGGGTTGATGAAGGCACAGCGGGTCAAGAACGCCGTCATCGTCCCAACCGGGGCCAAGGGCGGCTTCTATCCCAAGCAGCTTCCTTCCCCGCTCGTCGACCGCGATGCATGGTTCGAAGAGGGCAAGGAAAGCTACCGCATCTTCATCCGCTCGCTGCTGTCGATCACCGACAACATCGTCGCGGGCAAGATCATCCATCCGGACAGCGTCGCGATCCATGACGGCGAAGATCCCTATTTCGTCGTCGCCGCCGACAAGGGCACCGCGACCTTCTCCGACGTCGCCAACGCGATTGCCATCGAGCGCAATTTCTGGCTGGGCGACGCCTTCGCCAGCGGCGGCTCGGTCGGCTACGACCACAAGGCGATGGGCATCACCGCCCGCGGCGCCTGGGTCAGCGTCCAGCGTCACTTCCTTGAGATGGGCACTGACGTCCAGACGCAGAGCATCCGCGTCGCCGGCTGCGGCGACATGTCGGGCGACGTGTTCGGCAATGGCATGCTGTTGTCGAAAGCGATCAAGCTGGTCGCGGCGTTCGACCACCGCCACATCTTCCTCGATCCCGATCCCGATCCCGCCGCGAGCTGGGTGGAACGCGACCGCATGTTCGCGCTGCCCCGATCGAGCTGGGCGGATTACGATCCGACCCTGATCTCCAAGGGCGGCGGCGTGTTCGCGCGGACCGAGAAGGTGATCCGGCTCAGCCCGCAGATCCGCGAAGTGCTTGGCATCGACGTCGAGGAGATTGAGCCGGGCGCGCTGATCTCGCTGATCCTCAAAGCGCCGGTCGACCTCATCTGGTTCGGCGGCATCGGCACCTATGTGAAGGCGGCGTCCGAGGCACATGTCGAAGTCGGCGATCCCGCCAATGACCGCATTCGCGTCAACGCCGAGGACATGCGCGCACGCGCCATCGGCGAAGGTGCGAACCTCGGCGTGACGCAGGCGGCGCGCATCGCCTTCTCGCTGCGCGGTGGCCGTCTCAACACCGACTTCATCGACAACTCCGCTGGTGTCGATTGCTCGGATAACGAGGTGAACATCAAGATCGCGCTCAACCGCGAGGTGATCGAGGGCCGCCTCCAGATCGACGATCGCAACACGCTGCTCGCCAGCATGACCGACGATGTCGCGCATCTGGTGCTGGAGGATAACCGCCTCCAGACGCTCGCGCTGTCGTTCCTCGAAAACGACGGCACGGTCTCGGTGCCGAGCTTCGTGCGCGTGATCGAGATCCTTGAAGCCGCTGGCCGCCTCGACCGCGCGGTCGAAGGGCTCGGCTCGAACGAGGATTTCCTGCGTCGTGCGCAGGAAGGCCGCGGCCTGACCCGGCCCGAACTCGCGGTGCTGCTCGCGACCTCGAAGCTCGCGCTGCAGGACGCGATCGAGGATGGCAGCCTTGGCCTCGATCCCGAGCTTGAACCCGATCTCATCGCCGCCTTCCCGTCGGCAATGCAGAAGAAGTTCAAGAAGCCGATCGAAGAGCATCGCCTGCGCGGTGAGATCGTTGCGACCAAGCTCGCCAACCGCATCGTCAATCGGCTCGGCGTGCTCCACCCGTTCGAGCTGGCCGAAGAGGAAGGCGCTTCGCTGCGTGACATCGCCGCGATGTTCGTGGTCGCCGAGCGCCTGTTCGGCCTCCCCGCCATCTGGGAAGCAATTGAGACCGCCGCGATCAGCGAACAGGCGCGTCTTGCCTTGCTCGACGAAGTCGCGGTGGCCACCCGCTCGCAGATCGCGGATCTGCTCCGCGTCGCTCGCCCCGACGAAGGACCGGGCGAACTGATCGCGCGCCTCAAGCCCGGCATCGCCGGTCTCGACCGCCAGACCAAGAAGCTGCTCAAGGACGAGGCACGCGCCCAGTCCGGCCGCATCGCCGCAAAGCTGGAGGAGGCAGGTGCGCCGCATGACCTGGTCGTCAAGATCGTCCGCATCTTCGAGCTCGACGGCGCGGTTGGCCTCGCCGATCTCGGCCAGCGCCGCGGCATCGACGAGACCGAGCTGACCCACGCCTTCACCCATCTCGGCCAGGAACTCGGCCTCGACTGGGCTCAGGCGGTCGCGGCGCGCATCGTCGCCGGAGATCCGTGGGAGCGCCTGCTGATTGCAGGCCTTGCGCGCGACTTCCAGCAGCTGCGCCTCGAATTCCTCGCCCGTACCGAGGGTCAGGATCCGCGCGCAGCAGTCGATGCCTGGCTTGCCGATCACGGTCCGCGCGTCGCGCAGTTCGCCGCGCTGGTGAGCCGTGCGCGCAAGGCATCATCGCCCAACGCCGCGATGCTGGCTCAGATCGCCGGACAGGCACGCGTCCTGCTGGGCCGCTGACCATCCAGCCCCTCCCCCTCATGGGGAGGGGCTTTCAGCTCTGAGCATCACCACACGTTGTAATTGCGAATCGTTCTCGCTAAGCCGCGAACGACTCGCAATTGGAACAGCCTCGCCCGATGCACGGCACCGCCACCAAACCGGCCCCTCGCAAGAAAAGCCGGAAGACCTTCTGGCTGAAGCAGCTTCACACCTGGCACTGGGTCAGCTCGGCGATCAGTCTCGTGGGCCTGCTGCTGTTCGCGATCACCGGCTTCACGCTCAACCACGCCGCCGAGATCGAAGGATCGCCGATCACGGTCGAGAAGAAGGCGCAGCTTCCCGCGCCGCTGCTCACCAGCATCAAGCCCGACGATGCCCCGGACGCGAAGAAGCCCCTGCCCGCGCCTGTCGCCGACTGGGTTCAGACCAACCTCCCCGTCGCCCGCGCTACAGGTGAGGCGGAATGGTCGTCGGGCGAGATCTACCTCGCCCTCCCCCGCCCCGGCGGCGATGGCTGGGTCGCGATCGATCGCGAAACCGGCGCGGTGACCAACGAAAGCACCAGCCGCGGCTGGATCGCCTGGCTCAATGATCTGCACAAGGGCCGCAATGCCGGCATTGTGTGGAAGTGGTTCATCGACATCTTCGTCGTCGCCTGCGTGATCTTTTCGCTCACCGGGCTCGTCCTGCTCCAGCTCCACGCACGCCACCGGCCCAGCACCTGGCCGCTGGTCGCCGCGGGCCTGATCATTCCTGCCATCCTGGCCATCTATTTCATTCACTAGGGGAACGCCGTTATGCAGCTTCGCATCACCGGATTGACCGCCACCGCGATCGGCGCGGGCCTGTTCGCGCCGGGCATGGCCGCGGCGCAGACGCTCGACGTCACGCTCACCATCCCGCGGCTCACCGTCGCGGAGTATCACCGCCCTTATGTCGCGATCTGGCTTGAGAAGGAGGGCGCGCCCGCCAAGACCCTCGCCGTCTTCTACGACGACGACATGAAGGCGAATGAAGGCACCAAGTGGCTGCGTGATATCCGCCAGTGGTGGCGCGTCTCGGGCCGCACGATGAAGTTCCCGGCGGCAGGCGTTACCGGCGCGACCAAGGCACCCGGCACGCACAAGCTGAGCTTCAAGCCACAGCTCGCCCCCGGCAACTACACGCTGGTGGTCGAAGCAGCGCGCGAAGTCGGCGGTCGCGAGCTGCTCCGCCTGCCCTTCTCGCTGCCCAAGGGCGGCACCGCCCGCGCCGTCGGCACGTCCGAGCTGGGCGCCGTCACCTTGACCGTCAAGCGCTGAACCAAGGGGGAATTCAGATGATCAAGCTCCGTCATGTCCTGATCGCCGCCGCCGGCGTCGCAATCACCGTTCCCGCCGCCGTCCAGGCGCACCGCCAATGGATGCTCCCGTCGATGACCGTCGTCTCGGGCGAAGGCGACGACGTCTGGGTCACGGTCGATGCCGCGGTCTCCAACGACCTCTTCTATTTCGAGCATCAGCCGATGCGCGCCGATGTCAGCGTGCTGCTGCCCGATGGCACGCCGGGTGAGGTCAAAAACAAGGCCACCGGCCGCTACCGCAGCACTTTCGACGTGCAGATCGGCAAGCGCGGCACCTACAAGATCTTTTACGCGATCGACGGCGTCATGGGCACGTACAAGCTCAATGGCGAAGAGAAGCGCCTGCCCCGCGGCACCACCACCGCCAACCTCGCTGCCGCCATCCCCGCGGGCGCGACCGACGTGAAGACGAGCGAGAGCAGCAACCGCAACGAGATCTTCGTGACCGCGGGGGAGCCGACCTCCATCGTGTTCAAGCCGACCGGCAAGGGCATCGAACTGGTCCCGGTCACCCACCCCAACGACCTCGTTTCGGGCGAACCAGCAACCTTCCAGTTCCTGCTCGACGGCAAACCCGCCGCGGGCCTGCCCGTCACCGTCATCCCCGGCGGCATCCGCTACCGCAACCAGCTCAACCAGCAGGACCTCAAGACCGGCGCCGACGGCAAGGTCGTGGTGAAGTGGGGCGATCCCGGCATGTACTGGATCAACGTCACCACCCCGCGCCCCGCCGGCGGCGAGGAAGGCGCACCGCCAGCTCCGGGCGCTCGCCGCGCGAGCTATGTGACAACGCTTGAGGTGATGGCGCCCTGACCCTCCAACCGCGGATCATCATCCCGAAAACGCTATCGCCCGCCGCCTTCCACAGGCGGCGGGCGAATGCCGTTGTAGAGGCGTTCGACGGTGAGACGATGGGCACCAGCTGGTCGGCGAAGATCGTCGCTCCGCCCGTCGGCGTTCAGGCAGCAATCGAAGCGGTGCTCGCCACCGTCATTGCCCAGATGAGCCATTGGGAACCGACGTCGCAGCTCAGCCGCATCAATGATTCCGCCCCCGGCAGCTGGCACCGCATCGATCCCGAATTCGCGCAGGTGATGCAGATCGCGCTCGACATCGCCCGGCGCTCGGGCGGCGCCTTCGATCCGGCAATGGGCGCAGCCGTCGACCTGTGGGGCTTCGGTCCACCCGGCCCGCGCAAGGGCCTGCCCAGCGAAGCAGAGGTGAAAGCCGCCCGCGCCCTGTGCGGCTACGATGCGATCGACTTCGATGCCCTGCTCCTGCGCCTCCGGCTCACCCGCCCCGTCCGGCTCGATCTCTCGGGCATCGCCAAGGGCTATGCTGTCGATGCGGTCGCCGCCCGGCTGCGCGCGCTGGGCTGTCTCGACTTTCTCGTTGAGATCGGCGGCGAGTTGCTGGCCGAAGGCATCCAGCCTGACGGGCAGCCCTGGTGGGTCGATATCGAGGCGCCACCGGGCCTCTTGATTCCGCCCCTGCGCACCGCCCTGCACGGCCTCGCCATCGCGACCTCTGGGGACTATCGCCGGGCCTTCGTGGCGGGTGGCACCACCTACGCGCACACCATCGATCCGCACACTGCCCGTCCGGTGGTCAACGGTGTCGCCAGCGTAACCGTTCTCCACCGTGACTGCGCGCAGGCCGACGCCTGGGCGAGCGCGCTGATAATGCTGGGGCCGGACGCGGCTATGGCGCTGGCGGAGCGCGAAGACTTGTCAGCGCATATATTGATCCGCGAGGGCGGCGAACGCCTGTCGCCAACACTCGCCGCGATGCTCGCTTAGGCGTCCGCCCACCGCCTCAGCAGATTGTGATACACCCCGGTCAGTTCGATCACGCTGCGATCGTCCCCGCCAAGCTGGCCGCTCAGCCGCTGCACATTCTGGTCGAGATCGAACAGGATGCGCCGCGCGCCGTCGTCGCGAACCATGGACTGAAGCCAGAAGAAGCTCGCCACGCGCACGCCGCGCGTCACGGGAGTCACATGGTGCAGGCTGGACGAGGGATAGACCACCGCATGCCCGGCGGGCAATTTCACCCGCTGCGCGCCGAAATGATCCTCGACCACCAGCTCGCCGCCGTCATAGGCGGCGGGATCTTCGAGAAAGACGGTGACCGACAGGTCACTGCGGATGCGGAACTCGCTGCCTCGCTTGATGCGGATCGCATTGTCGACATGCGTGCCGAAATTCTGCCCTTCGCCATAGCGGTTGAACAGCGGCGGGAAGACCTTGAGCGGCAACGCTGCTGCGAAGAACAACGGCGAACGGCCGAGGGCATCAAGGATGATGCCCCCGGCCTCAAGCGCCGCCGGGCTTCCCTCCGGCAGCTGCTCGTTCTTCTTGGCCAGTGCCGACTGGTGGCCGGAGGTGACGTTACCGTCGACCCATTCGGTCCCATCGATGATCGCCCGCACCTTCGCCACCGTCTCGGTGTCCAGCAATTCGGGAATCGCGATCATCATGGCACTTGACTAGCCGCGGGGGTTGGAGCGGGCAACGGTCCGGGGGACAGGTGGACCGCCACCCGCTCCTCCCCCTTATTCGGTTCAGTATTTGATCGTCAGCGTCGCAAAGGCCGACCGGCCCGGCGCGATCTGGGCGTAGTGAGACGAGTAGGCGGTTGCGAAGTAGCGCTTGTCGGTCAGGTTCTGAACGTTGACCCGCAGCTCCAGCTTGTCGGTGAAGCGATAGCTCGCCGTCGCGTCGAAGCGGGTGTAGCCGGGCACCGACCGGGCAACCACGACCGTCGCCGGAACGACCACCGCCGCGGCTCCGGTGCCACTGACGTAGCGGTTGTCGGCATAGCCGCCATAGACGCGGCCCTGATAATAGGCGCCACCACCAATCGTGAAGCGCGGCGTCATATTGACCGTTGTCCACAGCGTGGCCGCATGCTCGGGCGTGTTCGGGAAGCGCCGGCCGGTATTGACCGACGGCTGCTGCACCGTGCGCGCCGCGACGCCACCGCCCGCAGGCAGGGTGAAGGCGGTGAACCCGCCATCGACCACCGTTGCGTCGAGATAGGTGTATCCGCCAAACACCTGCCAGCCGGGCAGGATCTGCCCGTTGATGCTCAGTTCGACCCCGTCGACGCGGCGCTTGCCGATGAAGGCGATCGTGTTCTGGTCGCTGGTGACGCGGGCGTTGTCGGTTTCGGTACGGAACACAGCTGCACTCAGGGCCAGCCGCCCGCCGAACAGCTGCGCCTTGGCACCGAGTTCATAGGACTTGGTGTTCTCGACCGCGAGCGCATCGGCCGCGGCCTGCAGCGTGCCGGTGGTCGGCAGCGCATTGCCCTCCTGCCCTTCGCCCATCAGGCTGTTAGGCGGGGTCGAAGCCGTCGCGAACGAGCCATAGAGGCTGGTATTGGCGGTCGGCTTGATCACCAGACCGGCCTGATAGTTCCACACGCCGTCCTGACGCGTCACTTCGGGCCGGATGCCAGCCGCGACGGGCAGGCGGACGCGCGAGCGGAAATCGTCGTAGCGCACGCCGAGATTAAGAATCGCCGGACCGAACTCGATGCTGTCGAACGCATAAAGCGCCTTGGTCTCGCCATGCTGGATCGTCTGCGTCTCGGGCGCGCTGCGTACGATCGGCGTCGCCACCCCGCCGATCAGATTGAACCAGGGATCGCGCGGATTGGGATTGAACAGGTCCGCGCAGTTATAGGGCGCCGCCCCCGGTGCGGTGCCGCAGCGGCCGCCCGTGGTCGCATTGTTGGTGCCGGTGTTGATCGCCGCTCCGCCCTGCGAGACGAAGGTGCCGCGCGCCGCGCGGTCCCATGACAGCTCGCCACCGACCGCAAAATTGTGCTTCAGCGGACCGGTTTCGAACTTTCCGAACAGGTCGAGCTGGTTGATGACCGACTCGACCGTGCCATAGCGCGAATTGGCGCGGCGCCAGACGCGGCCACCGCCGGTATAGTCGTTGAAGCGCCCGCTGGGCAGCGTCCCGACATTGCGGCCGCCGGACGGGATACCGAACGCATTGGCCTGACTGTCGTCGGGCTGGGTGTAGATATAGGATTGCTCCGTCCGCGAGTAGCGCGCGGTGTTGCGAAGCGTCACGCCGCCGAAGTCGTGCTGCGCACGCAGCATCGCCTGATCGACCTTGGTCTTGCGGAAATCGCGATTGACCAGACCATAGAAATTGTCCGGGTCGATATAGCCCTTCACCCCACCGGCTGTGGTGAAATCGCCGATCGCGGGCTCGGAGATCACCAGCCCGGTGCCCGGCGCGTTGTTGACGCTTGCCGAGGCGATGTAGCGATAGGGAAAGCCGCTGTCGGGCAGTTCGTCGGTTTCGAGATGATAGAAGCTCGCAGTGAGCTGGGTCGGGCTGTCGACGCCGATCGTGATCGACGGCGCCACGCCCCAGCGCTCATTGTACAGGAAGTCGCGCCCGGCGACGTCCTGATCGTGATAGACCGCGTTCAGGCGAACTGCGATCAGCTCGCTCACCCGGTAATTCGCGTCCAGCGTGACGCGCTTATAGTCGTCGGTACCATAGCTCAGTGCTGCGCTCGCAAAGGTCCGACCACGAGGCAGCTTGGAGATAATGTTGATCGCGCCGCCAGCGGAACCACGGCCGCCGGTCGTGCTGTCGCTGCCGCGAACGACCTCGATCTGCTCGACGGCGAAGACTTCGCGGCTCTGCCCGCCGATATCGCGGACGCCATCGAGGAAGGTCGAGCCCTGGGTGTCATAGCCGCGGATGAACGGCCGGTCGCCGATCGGGTTGCCGCCCTCGGCCGCGCCGAACGTGATGCCCGGAACGGTACGCAGCGCATCGACGAACGTCGCCGAACCGGTGTCCCTGATCACATCTTCGGAGATCAGCACGACCGAGCGAGGCGTATTGATCAGCGGCTGGGTCGCCTTGGGATTCTCGCGCTCGCGGACACGCTCGCCTTCGATAACGACATCGTCGCGCTGCTGAACCGCAGCATCCTCACCCGCCACCGGATCCGCGGCGTGCGTGGCATGCGCCGGCGCCGAAGCTATGAAGCCGACCGCGGCAAGCGCGAGGAAAGCCGGAGCGGTCTTGCGACCATCGGCGGTAGTGCGAGTCATAGTGGCCCCTTTAGCCTTATTCGTTTTGGGGCCAGCTATTGAGAGTCGTTCGCAGAGTCAACGAAGTTGCGAATCATTTTCACTACTGTCGCAATTTTGTCGCAGCCCGAACAGCCAGCTGCGGATTGCGCTCGCCAGATTGGGGGGATCCTCAGCACCGATCCGCAGATGGTCGATCTGGGCAACGATCGCATTGATTGGCAGGTCGCGGCGCGCCGCCTCTGCTTCCAGCGCTATCCAGAAAGCCGGCTCCAGACTGATCGACGTCGGATGTCCGGCAATGGTGATCGATCGCTTGACCGGCCCGTAAAACCCGCCGGGCGGCGCTTCGATCACGCGTCGATATCGAACAGTGAAGCGAGCTGCTCGATCATCGTTCCGGCCAGCTGATCGACATCCATGATCGTCACTGCGCGACTGTAATAGCGCGTCACATCATGCCCAATGCCGATCGCGACCAGCCCGACCGGCGAGCGCTGCTCGATCCAGCCGATCACTTGCCGCAGATGCCGCTCCAGATAGGAGCCGCTGTTCACCGACAGCGTCGAATCGTCGACCGGCGCGCCATCGGAAATGACCATCAGGATCTTGCGGTCCTCGGGCCGAGCGATCAGCCGGTGGTGCGCCCACAGCAGCGCCTCGCCGTCGATATTCTCCTTGAGCAGCCCTTCGCGCATCATCAGGCCCAGCGACTTCTTCGCGCGCCGCCACGGCTCATCGGCCTGCTTGTAGACGATGTGCCGCACGTCATTGAGCCGGCCCGGAAGCGGCACCCGACCTTCGGCCAGCCACTTCTCGCGGCTTTGTCCGCCCTTCCATGCCTTGGTCGTAAAGCCGAGGATCTCGGTCTTGACCCCGACGCGCTCGAGCGTGCGCGCGAGGATATCGGCGCTGATCGCCGCAATCGAGATCGGCCGCCCGCGCATCGAACCCGAATTGTCGATCAGCAGCGTGACGACCGTATCGCGGAACTTGGCGTCCTTTTCGACCTTGTAGGACAGCGACTGCATCGGATTGACCACCACGCGCGCCAGCCGCGCCGCGTCGAGCAACCCTTCGTCCTGATCGAAATCCCAGCTGCGCGACTGCTGCGCCATCAGCCGTCGCTGGAGCCGGTTCGCGAGCTTGGTCACGACGCCCTGCAGATGAACGAGCTGCTGGTCGAGATAGGCTCGCAGCCGTTCCAGCTCCTCTTCATCGCACAGCTCGGTCGCCGCGATCACCTCGTCATAGGCGGTGGTGAACGCCTTATAGTCGAACTGCGGCGGCAAGTCGGACCAGGGCCGGTTGGGGCGAACCGGCATCATGCCTTCCTCGCCCTCGTCGCCCGGCTCACCCTCGGCGTCGTCGAACTCGCCCTGCTCCTGCTCGCTTTCCTGGCCGTCCTCGGTCTCGGCTTCGTTCTGCTCCCCGCGCGCCTCGACTTCGCCCTCGCCGGTCTCTCCGTCCTGCTCGCCCTCTTCGCCTTCGTCCTGCTCCTGTTCGTCGGTGCCCTCGTCTTCGCCGCCGCCCTCATCGGCTTCGTCGGGGATCATCTCGCCTTCGGTCAGTTCGAGATCCTCGAGCAGGTTACCGACCAGCTTGGCGAACGCGGCCTGATCGTCGATCGCCAGCGCCAGCGCATCCAGATCGGCCCCACCGCGATCCTCGATCCAGTCGCGCACGAGTGCGAGCCCGAGCGCCGCTTCAGCCGGCGCCTCTCGCCCGGTCAGCCGCTCGCGAACCATCAACTGGATTGCCGTTGCCAGCGGCACTTCGTCACGCGTGCGGGCGCGATTGATCGGATCGGAACGCATCCGCATTTCGAGCGCGCGGTCGAGATTCCCGGCGATCCCCGCATAGCCGCGCGATCCCAGCGCCTCGACCCGCGCCGTCTCCACCGCATCGAACACGGCGCGCGCAACCGCTTCCCTGGGTGCCCGCTTCTGATGCAGTGCAGCGTCGTGCAACCGCATGCGCAACGCAAACCCGTCGGCAAAGCCGCGCGCCTCAGCCACCTGCTCAAGCGGCAGATTGCGCCCAGGCATCGGCACCTTGATATGCCGTCCCGACTGCGTCGGCGCATCCGCGGTGAAGGCCAGTTCGACCTCCGGCTCGTGCGCCAGCGCGCGCGTCGCCCCGGCAAGGACGGACTTGAACTGATCGAGAGGAGAGTCGGCAGCCATCGCGCTCCGATTAGCGGGCAAAATCGTACTCCGCTACCGCCAGCACGGTAAAGCTGACGGAGGGTGTCAGCTTTACCGCTCTAAACCGGCCGTACCGAGCCGGGAGACGAACATGATCGATACCATTGGGCGCCGCGATATACTCAAGTCCGCCGCTGGACTCGCAGTCAGCATATCCCTTCCCGGCAACGCGGCCGCAGCCACTCCCGCGGGCAAGCCGGGCGATTTCGGCTGGCTGAGTGGCGAGTGGCAGATCGCCCATCGCCAGCTCAGAAATGGCAAGTGGGATGAATTCGCAGGAGAAGCAACCTGCTGGTCGATCCTGAACGGGGTCGGTCATGTCGAGGAGTTGCGTATCCCCGTGCGTGCCTTCTCAGGCATGGGCCTTCGCCTGCTCGACCTCAAGACCTGCATCTGGAGCGATTATTGGGTCAACGCCAAATCGGGCGCGCTGGGCGCCGCAGGCCTCACCGGCGGCTTCACCGATGGTGAAGGCATCTTTGAATCGCGCGATACGGTCGACGGCGTCGAGACGATCTACCGCGGCCTTTGGGACCGCATCGTCCCCGGCAAATCGCACCGCTGGCAACAAATGGCCTCCAGCGACCGCGGCAAGAGCTGGGACGTCAGCTGGACGATGGACTGGGCGCGGGTACCGGCCTGAAACCGGAACCCGACAGGGCCTCAGCCGCTGCGGAAATAGCATCAGACCCTCCCTGGTCCTTGCAAAGCATCGTGATTTCCTCGAACTGTATTAGCTGGGTGGCACAGTTCGGATGAAATTCAGATCATGAAAAGGCTCTCAGCACTCCTCGTGCCCCTCACTTTCGCGTTCAGCGTTCCAACCGCGCTTGCACAACCCACGGATACGGACGCCGCGCGCTGCGCCATCGGTGCATATCGGCTTGTTGACGGCCGAGCGGTCGATGTCGCGCCGGCAGGCGAAGGCAAGTTACGCTGGCGCCAGGAGGACGGCACGAACGGCGCGCTGGCTCCCGCGACCGACGGCAAAAGCTGGACGAGCAGCCTCGGCAGAACGGGTCGCGCCGACGGCAAGACCCTCCACTTCGACTGCGCAGCCGGAAGCATCGATTTTGCTGGCACACCCGGGCAGCGCGTCGGCCTCGACGTCATCGAAACCCGGTTCGCGGTCGAAGGGGCCGAACTCGCCGGCCGCCTGATCCTGCCCAAGGGTTCCGACCCGGTCCCAATCGTGGTGCTGATCCACGGCGCCGAGCCAATCTCGGCGCGCGAAGCCTATAGCCTACAACGCCAGTTCCCGGCCGCCGGCATCGGCGCCTTCGTCTATGACAAGCGCGGAACCGGCGCCTCGGGCGGACGCTATTCGCACGACTATCTGGTCCTCGCGACCGACGCGGTGAAGGCCGCAGCCGAAGCGCGGCGGCTGGCCGGACGCAGAACGGGCGCGATCGGCTATCAGGCAGGAAGCCAGGGCGGATGGGTGGCGCCGCTTGCAGCCAGGATCGCCCCGGTGGACTTCGTTATCGTCAGCTTCGGCCTTGCCGTGTCGCCGATCGCCGCCGAACGCGAATCGCTACTCGCCGACGCCAGCCGGATCGGCGGGGCCGCGCTTGTCGCTCCGGCGACCGAGATCGCGGACGCAATCGCCGCGACGCTCGAAAGCGGGTTTCGCGATAGCGAACGCAACATGGCTCCTGTGCGCGCCAAATATGGCGCGGAACCCTGGTTCGGCCGGATCGGCGGCGACTTCACGCGCTTCATGCTCACCGCGCCGATCGAAACGTTGCGCGACAAAGGACCGGGGCTGATCCCCAACATCCCACTTCGCTACGATCCGATGCCAGTACTCCGCAACCTCGACACTCTGCAGCTCTGGATTCTCGCAGCAGAGGATCGCGACGCCGCGCCCGGTGAAACCTCAGCACGGCTGGCGGGCCTCACGCGCGAGGGCAAGCCGATTTCCACCGCGATCTTCCCCGGCGCCGAACACGGCATGCAGTTGTTCGAGACCGCAGCCGACGGCACCCGGCTCTCGACCCGCCAGCCCGCCGGCTATTTCCCGTTGATGCGCGACTTCATCCGAGGCCGCCGGATCGCTGCGGTCAATGCCTATGGCGCCGTCGCGCCGCCTGCTCCCAAAGGGAACTAGGCGGCTCCGACATCAGGCCTTGCCGACCACGCTCTCGGGCAGATCCTTGCCGAACACGCGCTGATAATATTCGGCCACCAGCGCACGCTCGGCTTCGTCGCACTTGTTGAGGAACGACAGGCGGAACGCGAAGCCCGGGTCCTTGAAGATCTCGGTGTTCTGCGCCCAGGTGATCACGGTACGCGGCGACATCACGGTCGAGATATCGCCGTTGATGAAGCCGCGGCGCGTCAGGTCCGCGACGCGCACCATGTTCTCGACCAGTTCCTTGCCGCCCGGCTTGTCATATTCGCCGCTTTTGGCGAGCACGATCTGCGCCTCGGTCGCTGCCGGCAGATAGTTGAGCGTCACGACGATGTTCCAGCGGTCCATCTGGCCCTGATTGATCTGCTGGGTGCCGTGATACAGGCCGCTCGTATCGCCCAGACCTACCGTGTTGGCGGTCGCGAACAGGCGGAAATAGGGGTTCGGGCGGATCACCCGGTTCTGGTCGAGCAAGGTCAGCTTGCCCTCGGTCTCCAGCACGCGCTGGATCACAAACATCACATCGGGACGGCCCGCATCATATTCGTCGAACACCAACGCGGTCGGTGTCTGGATCGCCCAAGGCAACAGACCTTCGCGGAATTCGGTGATCTGCTGCCCGTCCTTGAGCACGATCGCGTCGCGACCGATCAGGTCGATACGGCTGATATGCGCGTCGAGGTTGATGCGGATGCAAGGCCAGTTCAGGCGCGCCGCCACCTGTTCGATGTGCGACGACTTGCCAGTGCCGTGATAGCCCTGAACCATCACGCGACGGTTGTGCGCAAAGCCCGCCAGGATCGCGAGCGTGGTGTCGGGATCGAACACATAAGCGGGGTCGAGATCGGGCACCCGCTCATCCGCCTCGCTGAACGCCGGCACGTCCATGTCGATGTCGATTCCGAACAGGTCGCGCACGCTGACAAACTTGTCAGGCGCCTCGAGAATCGTGGTTTCCCGGCTGTCAGGCTGGGTGTTCGGGATATCGGTCATGGCAAGCGAACCTTTTGAGTCGCGCTTCCCCTACAGGCACGCATCGCGCCAAGTCGAGAGCTAAGGCGTTTGCGCGCGTAAAGCTGCGCGATTCGGCGAGGCGCGCCACGCCATGTCAGGCGCGATACAGTCGCACCGGCGCGGTCGATCGCGCGAGCACGCCCTTGGCCTCCTGATCGAGCTGCACCGCCTTGATCCACCACCCCGCCTTGTCGCCTCCCGGAAACAGGTCCTCGGACAGGCGCGGCAGCACAGCCGCCTTGATCTCCCCGGGCGTCAGCCCCGGCGCTTCGGCAGGTAGCACCGCCAGCATCGCATCGCGCATCGCCGCGAACTTGCCGGCCTCGACGCGATAGGTCTTGCCGGGCTGAAGGACGTTCTCGATCTCGATCCGCTCGGGCTTGGCCATCATGCATCTCCTTGGGTAAGTTTTTCGGGCAGTGCGAACAGGTCGACGAACTGCTGCGCCTTGGCTCTGTCGCCGGTCAGCTTCAGCCGCCCTTCCGCCTCGGACTCCTCGAACGGCCATTTGCCGTAAACGAGCGTCACGAACCGCGTCGTATCTGTCTCGAACACCACGTCCGCGCCATCGATCTCACCACGCGCGATCGCCAGATCGTGCTTGTCGAGCTTCCCGATGAATGTCGCGCCGGGAAAGCGGAAGCCGATCGTCATCTCGATATCCGGCCGGTCGGGATCGATCATCGTGCGCAGCGACATCATCGCCGACACAGGCGAGAGCGGCAGCGTCGGATCGTGCAGCGGCGAGCGCGTCGCCCATTTGCCCATCGTCTGAAAGACCGGCTCGCTCTCATAGCCCCACGGCGTCAGCTCATAGACCTGCACGTTCGCGGGGGGCGGCAGCTTGCGGCGTATCAGGATACCGGCGCGCTCAAGGCTTTCCAGCCGCTGGGTCAACACATTCGCGCTGATGCCCCGCAAGTCCGCCTTCAGCTCCCCGAACCGCCGTGCACCCAGCATCAGCTCGCGCATGATCAGCAGCGACCAGCGTTCGCCCACGAATTCCAGTGCCAGCGCAGTCCCGCAGGCATCGTCATACCACCGTTTTTCCATCGCCTCGTCGCTCTGAGTCACTTTTTATAACTTCATAGTTGCTTTTAATAACTGAGTCGCGCATCAAGATCAAGCAAGCGATTCGCGGCCCCTCCGCCGCCCCCGAAATGGAGACACAAGATGCGTAGCCTGTTCCGCGAATATCTGCCCGTCGCCCAGAGCGTCGCGATCGGCATTGCGGCCTTTGGCGTGACCGCGGTCGCGATGCTTGGCCACGGCGCGCTCAACGGCGCCGGCCCCTTCGCCTGACCGCACCGGCAGGTCGTTGGTCGAAAAATATTGGCGGGTTTACCGCCGCGAGTCCGACATTCGATTTGAGAGGAAAAACGCAATGACTCAGCTTATTACCTGCATCTGGTATGATCATACCGCCGAAGAAACCGCGAACTTCTATGCGTCGCTGCTTTCCGATTGCCACATCACCGCCATCAACCGGACGCCGTCCGACACGCCCTCGCAAAAGGCGGGCGACGTGATCACGGTCGACTTCGAGATCGCCGGACAGAAATTCATCGGCCTCAATGGCGGCCCGATGTTCCCCCAGACTGAGGCGGTGAGCTTCATGATCCTGACCGACGATCAGGAAGAAACTGACCGGCTGTGGAATGCAATCGTCGGCAATGGCGGCAAGGAAAGCGCCTGCGGCTGGTGCAAGGACAAATGGGGCGTCAACTGGCAGATCACACCGAAGAAGCTGATGACGCTCATTTGGGAGAACCCCGATCCCGCCGCGAGCAAGCGCGCGATGGATGCGATGATGACGATGCGCAAGATCGACATCGCCACGGTCGAGGCGGCCGCTGCCGGCACCCCCGTCAACGCCTGAGGAGCTAAATCCATGTCGTTTCAGGCCTATCTCAACACCATTGAACAAAAGACCGGCAAGTCGCCGGCTGACCTGCGCACAATGGGCGCCGAACGCGGCTGGACCGCGGGTGCCACGCTTGCCGACGGCATCAAGCCAATGGCGATCGTCGCTACGCTCAAGGATGAGCTGGGGCTCGGCCATGGCCATGCGATGGCCGTCGTCGCCCTGCTCAAGGGATTGAAGAAGGAGGGCGACGCGTGACCCTCCGCCTCCACTACCACCCCTTCGCGCAATATTGTCAGAAGGTGCTGATCGCGCTCTACGAGCATGATCTGCAGTTCGACCCCGTGTTCGTCGATCTCGGCAACCCCGATCATCGCGCAGCACTCGCAAGAGTCTGGCCCTTCACCAAATTCCCTGCGCTCGAAACCGGCGACGGTACCGTGCTGGGCGAGTCCGGGGTGATCGTCGAATATCTCGACACCCTCGCACCCGCCCGCACCCCGCTGGTGCCCGAAGATCGGCTCGCCGGGCTTGAGCCGCGCACGCTCGAACGGGTGTTCGACAATTACATCGCCGACCCCCTCACCCGGCTGGTGCTTGCACAGCTGATGGGCAAGCCATGCGACGAGGATGCGGATCGTGCGCTGATCGCAACCGCCTATGATTTCCTCGAAGCGCGGCTGCCCGGTCGCACATGGGCCGCGGGCGCGGACTTTGGACTTGCCGACTGCGCCGCCGCACCCGCGCTCTTCTACGCCAACCTCATGGTCCCGATCGGCGATCGTCCGCTGCTCGCCGGCCTCTTCACCCGGTTACGCGCCCGCCCCTCCATCGCTCGCGTGATCGATGAGGGCCGCCCCTATCGCCCCGGCACGCCCTTTGAGTGGCCTGAGGGCTACTGAACAAGAACAAGGAGAATAGCATGTCAGCCACCCCGCAACCCGCCCAGCTTGAGATTACCGGTTTCAACTGGGTGCCCGATTTCGCCCGCGGCTTCGTTCGCGATCTTCGTCCGCGCTGGGCGTGCGAGGAGATCGGCCTGCCCTATTCGATGCGGCTGCTCAACGCCGCCGGGCCGCGCCCCGAAGCCTATTACAGGGAACAGCCCTGGGGTCAGGTGCCCGCACTCGTGGATCAGGGCAGCGACCTCAACCTGTTCGAAAGCGGCGCGATCCTGCTCCACATCGGCGAGAAGGACGAACGGTTGCTGCCCCGCGACCCGCAGGGCCGCGCGACCGCGATCAGCTGGCTGTTCGCCGCCTATAACAGCGTCGAGCCGACGGCCTTCGAACTCTCGAACATCGAGATTTTCTCGGCCGGCGAACCATGGGCGGAACTTCGCCGCCCCAGCCTCATTGAATTCGCGGGCCAGCGGCTCGATCGGCTCGCCACGGCGATCGACGGGCGCGAATGGCTCGCGGGCCAGTTCAGCATCGCCGACATCGCGATGGCGACGGTACTGCGCGATATCGAAGGCAGTGGCTTGCTGGAGGAGCGCCCCGTCCTGATGGCGTACCTGGAGCGCGCGATCAGCCGCCCCGCCTTCAAGGCAGCGCTTGCCGCGCAGCTCGCGGATTTCAAACCGTCCCCCGCTGCGGCGGCCTGAATCAAGACCCATACGTCCCAAGGAGAGAGAAGATGACCTTTGTCGAAGGATTCCTCACCCCCGTCCCCACCGCGAACAAGGACAAGTACAAGAAGCACGCCGAAAGCGCCGTGGAGCTGTTCCAGAACCTCGGCGCAACCCGCTTCGTCGAAGCCTGGGGCGACGACGTGCCCGACGGCAAGACCAACGATCTCAAGAAAGCCGTCGACCTCAAGGATGATGAGACCGTGCTGTTCAGCTGGCTCGAATATCCCGACAAGGCGACGCGCGACGAAGCCAACCGCAAGATGATGGAAGATCCCGATCTCGGAAACATGGAGATGCCGTTCGACGGCAGTCGCATGATCTTCGCCGGGTTCGAATCTTTCGTCGATGTCGGCGACGGCAACGGCACTGGCTATGTCGACGGCTATGTCCTCCCCGTGCCTGCGGAGAATCGCGACGCCTATAAGGACATGGCAACCAAGGCGGCTGCCGTGTTCCAGGACTATGGTGCACTGCGCGTGGTCGAAGCCTGGGGTGAGGAAATCCCCGACGGCAAGAAGACCGACTATAACCGCGCCACGCTGCGCAAGGACGGCGAGCGCGTCGTCTACAGCTGGGTCGAATGGCCCAGCAAGGAAGCGCGCGACACCGCCTGGCCCAAGCTGATGGAGGACGAGCGAATGAAGCCCGACTTCGAAAATATGCCCTTCGACGGCCAGCGGATGATGTGGGGCGGCTTCGCGCCGATCCTCGACACCAAGGCCTGAGCCCCCGCGCGGGGGGGGGGCGGTGCCGGATCCCTTGCCCGGCACCGCCCCGCCACCCCATCGAGGAACCATGTCATGACCAATCCGAACGGAAGCTGGATCTGGTACGAACTGCTGACGACCGACGCGGACGCCGCGATCGATTTCTACAGCCAGATCGTCGACTGGACCCCGAGCAAATTTCCCGGCGACGGGATCGACTACACCATCATGTCGGCGGGTGAGGACAGCGTCGCCGGAATCATGAAAAACCCGATGCCGACCGCGCCCGCCTGGCTCGGTTATGTCGGCGTCGATGATGTCGACGCGACCGTCGCGAAGATCGAATCGCTCGGCGGCAAGACTCATATGCCGCCTACCGACATGCCGGGCGTCGGCCGCATGGCGATGGTCGAGGATCCGCAGGGCGCGCATTTCTACATCATGCGCGGCGAGAGCCCCGAGGACAGCAAAGCCTATGGCCGGATGGAACTCGGCAAGGGCAGCTGGAACGAACTGCAGACCACCGACGATGCCGCCGCACTCGACTTTTACGGCCAGATATTCGGCTGGAAGAAGGCGGGCGCGATGCCGATGCCGTGGGGCGATTACAGCTTCCTCACGCCCGGCGGCGAGGACGAGGTGTGGGGCGCGATGATGCCGCGCGAGAAGCCAGAGAATCCAGTCAGCTGGAACTTCTACTTCCGGGTGCCCAACATCGAGGTGGCGCACGCGAAGGTAAAGGAACTGGGCGGCACCCCGTTTCACGATCCGATGGAAGTACCCGGCGGCGAACGCGTCTTCTTTGCCACCGATCCGCAGGGCGCGACCTTCGGCCTCGTCGCGCCGAAATAGCGTCAAAGGGCGGGGCGGAGCGTCCGCACATCTTGACAAAATCTCCTAGTGTGGTAGTAGGAGATCAGATGCGTGAAGCGGACACCGTCCCCGCCTCGACTACCGGACACCCGGTCTGGCAACGCCTTTCCCGTTACGAAATTGGCCCGCTCGAAGCCTCGCTCTCCTTTGCTGCACGCCTCGCGCGCGACAATGGCTGGAGCGCCGCGATGGCGGCACGCGTGATCGAGGAATATCGCCGCTTCACTTTCCTCGCGGCGACCGGCGCGGCACAGGTCACGCCGTCCGACGCGGTCGATCAGGCGTGGCACCTCCACCTCACCTACACCCGCGACTATTGGGAGCGCTTCTGCCCTGATGTTCTGGGCAAGCCGCTCCACCACGGCCCGACCGCCGGCGGGCCGGTCGAGCGCAACCGCTTCTTCGCGCAATATGCCGATACGCTGGCCCGGTATGAGGCCGCATTTGGTACGCCACCCCCTTCCGACATCTGGCCATCAGCCGCGCAACGGCTGCTGGACGATCCCCGCGCGCGGCGGGTGCATCCGCGCGACGCGATCCTCCTTTCACGCCAGCAGGCCGCGCTGCTCCTGCTGGCATTCATCGGGCTGATCGCGCTCGCGCTCTATCTGGGAGTGACCTGATATGTCTCTCGGCCCCCTCGACTGGACCGGCGGACCCTTCCTCATCCTCTACATCATCCTGCTGGTCACCGTGGTGATCGCCGGGATGCTGATCCCCGCCTGGCAGCTGCCCGAAGGCCGCCGCCAAAGGGTAAGCGATCCCGACCAGCTTGCCTTCCTTGCCGGCGGCAAGGCGCGCTTCGCCGACAGCATCGTCGCGCGCCTGCTCTCCGGGCGCGCGCTGGTGATGGATGGCAAGGACAAGCTCGACATACGGATGCGCAACGGCGCCACCACCGCCGAAAACAGCGTCCTCGCGCTAACCGCGCCGCTCGACTGGTCTCGGATCGAGCGCACGCTGCGCCCGACCGCGGACAGGCTGAACGACCGCCTCCAGCGCGCGGGCCTCATGCTCACCAGCAGCGAGCGCGCCAACCTGCGCTACTGGGCGCTGCTACCTTACCTCACGCTGCTGATGTTCGGCGCGACCAAATGGTTCATTGGCGAAGCCCGTGACCGCCCGATCGGCTTCCTCACGGTTCTGCTGATCATCACCGCGATCCTCGCGCTGATCCGCTCCCTCACTATCCCCAAGCTTACCGCTGCAGGCATCGCCGCGCTCGGCGACGCCCGCGAGGAAGCCGACCGCATCCGCCGCGCCCCGCTCGCCGGCGAGGTCGGGCTGGCGGTAGCCCTGTTTGGAACCGGAGTGCTGGTCGGTTCGGAGTTCGGCGCCTTCCACACCATGCGCGCCGCGAGTGGCGGCGACGGCGGCTCCTCGGGCGGAGACGGCGGCGGCGATGGCGGGGGTTGCGGTGGCGGCGGGTGCGGAGGCTGCGGCGGCTGAGCACGTCACCTTGCCCCTCGTTCGTGCTGAGCTTGTCGAAGCGCAGCCTTTCGACAGGCTCAGAGCGGAAGGACCTTCGGGATCAGGCGAAGGCCGGCGACGATTTGAGCTGCTGATACGCCTCGATCACCCGTTGCAACATCGCCTCCTGGCTACGGTCCCCGCCATTGCGGTCGGGATGGTATTTCCGCACCAGCTCTGAATAGCGGCGGCGCAGCGCCATCCGATCGGCATCGACCTCCAGCGCCAGCGTACGCAGCGCCTCGCGGTCCTTGCCCGACAGGGACTTGCCGTCCTTCCGCTCGGCGGGCATCGCGTTGCGCCAGCGCGCGCCGATCGCGTCGAGCGGATCGCTGAAGTCGGCCCAGCGCGGTGGCCGGTCCGAGCCCCCGGTCGCGAAGGCCCGCGTCTCGCGCTCCCACCCCGCCAGCGGCCGCTGCGCGTCATGGATCTCGTCAGGGCTCATCCCGGTGAAGAAGTTGTAGCCCGAATTGAACGCGCGGACATGGTCGAGGCACAGCCAGCGATACTCGCCGGGCTGGTCGCTCGGGCGCCGGTCGCTCAACAGCGGGGCGCGAAACTCACCCGGCTCGCCGCAGCCCGGCTCTGCGCACGGCCTGCCAGGCGCCTCCACCCGGCCGTGGAAGCGCGTATTGGGACGATATTTCGGCGGCTGACGAGACACTCGAACTCCGGGTAGAAAACCGCCTATATAGGCGCGATGACCCATCCCGCCACCGGCCCCGCGGCCGCAGAAATCACCGCTCGCCTCACCACGGCGCTCGCCCCATCGAAGCTCGACGTGATCAACGACAGTGCGAAGCATCGCGGCCATATGGGCGACGATGGCAGCGGCGAATCGCATTTCACTGTCGTGATCGAGAGCGACGCCTTTACCGGCAAGTCCCGCCTCGAACGCCAGCGCATGGTCAACCGCGCGTTGGGCGACATCATGGTCGAGCGCGTCCACGCGCTCGCGATCCGCGCGACCGCGCCCGGCGAAGCATGAGCGAGCGCACACCGCGTCCTGCTTCACGCATTCTGCTGACCGATCCTGTCGGGCGCGTGCTGCTATTCCGCTTCACGCCGGACGATCGTCCGCCCTTCTGGTGTACTCCCGGCGGCGCGCTCGATCCCGGCGAAAGCTATGAAGCGGCTGCGCGCCGCGAGTTGCGCGAGGAAACCGGGCTCGATCTCGATTGCGGACCCGAGATCGCGCGCCGGCAGGTCGAGTTCGTCACGATCGAGGGGGTTCCGGTCAGCGCCGACGAACGCTATTTCGCGGTACGCACCGAAACGACCGTGATCGACAGCGACGGCCATACCGATCTCGAACAGCGTGTGATGCGCGAATGGCGCTGGTTCGACCGCGCCGAGCTGCAACGCCACGACGAACCCTATTTCCCCGAGGATCTCGGGACGATGCTCACCCTGACGGAGGCACGATGATGACCGACGATCTCTTCACCCACACCATCCTGCCGACCACCCATGATCTCGGCGGGTTCAAGGTACACCGCACCCTGCCCTCCCGCCCGAGGACGATGGTCGGCCCGTTCATCTTCTTCGATCAGATGGGTCCCGCGCATCTCGAGGTCGGCACCGGCATCGACGTTCGCCCGCACCCGCACATCAACCTTGCCACCGTCACCTATCTCTTCGCCGGCGCGATCGACCATCGCGACAGCATCGGCACCTTCGCGACGATCGAGCCGGGCGCGGTCAATCTGATGACCGCCGGCAACGGCATCGTCCATTCCGAGCGCTCGCCTCAGGCCCAGCGCGACGCCGGTCCCGAGCTCTCGGGCATCCAGACCTGGCTCGCGCTCCCCGAACGGTTCGAAGAGATCGATCCCGCGTTCGAGCATGTCGCCGCGGCGAACCTCCCGATCATCGACAGCAACGGCGCCCGCGCCCGCGTCATCATGGGTTCGCTCTGGGGCACCAGCGCGCCGACCACCACCTATGCCGGCACCATCTATGCCGATATCGAACTCGCGGCCGGCGGGAGCGTGCCGATCGACGCCGATGCCGATGAGCGCGCAGTTTATGTCGCCGTGGGCCAGGCCTCGCTCGACGGCTGGGAGCTGGAACCACAGACGCTCTATGTCCTGCGCCCCGGCATCACCGCGACGCTGCGCTCCTCATCCGGCGGCCGCGTGATGCTGTGCGGGGGCGAGGCGTTCACCACCCCGCGCCATGTCTGGTGGAACTTCGTCTCCTCGGACCGCGACCGCATCAACCAGGCCAAGGAGGACTGGAAGGCAGGCCTGTTCCCCAAGGTGCCGGGCGACGACAAGGAATTCATCCCGATCCCCGAAGTGCCCAAGACGGTCAGCTACCCTTGAGGGCTTGAACCGACCCGCAACCCGCCATACCCTTCATTCGAAAGAGGAGAGATACATGGCGGGTTTCGAGCTTCAGCGGATCGCATTGTCCACCGGCGTCGAGCTCGACGTCGCCACCGCGGGCGATCCTGCCCAACCCGCGATCGTCCTGCTCCACGGCTTTCCGGAGTCGCACCGCACCTGGCGACACCAGATCCCGGAGCTGGCGAAGACCCATTTCGTCATCGCCCCCGACCAGCGCGGCTTCGCCCGCTCGTCCAAGCCCGGGGGTACGGAGAACTACACCCCCGACAAGACCGTCGGCGACCTGATCGCGCTTGCCGACCATTTCGGGAAGGATCGCTTCGTCCTGGTCGGCCATGACTGGGGTGGCGCGATCGCGTGGATGGCCGCGCTCCAGCATCCGAACCGGATCGAGCGGCTGATCATCGTCAACGCCCCTCACCCCTTCGTCTTCCAGAAGTCGCTGTTCGACGACATGGAGCAGCGCGCCGCCAGCCAGTATATCCGCCTTTTCCGCAACCCCGGTCTCGAGGCGCAGCTCGAAGCGATGGGCCTTGGCACCTTCTTCGACACCACTTTCGCCCGGCACGCCGATCCCGCGCTGCTAGCCCCGGAGCGCGATGCGTATCTCGACGAATGGGGCCAGCCCGGTGCGATGACCGCGATGCTCAACTGGTATCGCGCCAGCGCCATCGTCGTGCCCGGAATCGACGAGACGCCCGAGCGTCCCGCCTTTCTCAACGGCCCCTTCCCGCCGTTGCAGATGCCGGTGCTGGTGATCTGGGGGATGGGCGACACGGCGCTGCTCCCGATCCAGCTCGAAGGGCTCGACCAGCTGGTCCCCGACCTCAAGATCGTCAAGATCGATGCCGGCCACTTCGTCCCCTGGGAAAAGCCCGAAGCAGTCACTGCCGCCATCCAGGACTGGCTGCCCTAGCGAGCCCTGCGCATCCCCGGCGCCTTCTTCACCGCCGGGTCGGCGAGCAGCCGCGCATAGTCATCGCTCTCCATCCCGACCAGCGCGATACGACCTTCGGCATCATGGTGGATGCCCCAGCCGAACTGTTTCACCAGCGGCGACACGCGCAAACACGCCTGCGGCTTGGCGAAGAAGGTCGCGCGATCCTTGTCCCCACCGCGCGCGACATGCGCAGCATGGAGCAGGTCATCGCTCGTCAGTACATAGGGCCGCCCGGCCAGCAGCGCGTGCTGCGCGCCTGCGACCGAATCCGGTTTCTCGGGGGTCACGCTCGCCGTCACCGGCGTGTCAGGCGAAGCCGTGATCAGGGTATCGCGATAATTGGTCGTCTTCATGCCACCCACTCCGCCCATGCGCCATGCGGATGCGCCTTGCCCAGCAAGTGCGGCTCCGCCCCGCCCGGCCAATATCGCACCACCAGTTCGTGTTGCAGCGTCTCGCGGTTCGCTTCCAGCATGATCCACGCCAGCGGTCGTTCCGCACTCGCACGCACGCCGGCTTCTTCCATCGCCGCGGTGATCCGCGCCCGCCGCGCATCGCCCAGATACTGCCAGACGATCGAGTGCATCAGAACGCGTGTCGTGCCCGCCGCCTGTGGTCGCGCCAGCGCCGCCTCGACGAACTCCGCCGCATCGGCCTGCACCAGATCGGGCTTCTTCTCACCCGCCGAATGCGCCGCGAAATCCAGCCGCGCGAACCGCTCGGTATGTTCGCGCCACACGAATGCGCGCAGCCGTAACAGCTGCGCCGGGTCGGTCAGGTCGACCGGCGCGACATCACATCCGCGGATCGCGTCAAACCCCCAGCCCGCCGGAACCGCCGGCGGCGGTGGTCCGCGCCATTCGGGCGCAATCCGCATCCCCGACTCCGCTGGTCCAACTTCAACACCGCCCAGGTCATAGCGGTAGCGGTCGATCATCAGGTTGATCCCCGCACTCGACCCGATCTCGATACAGTCCCAGCGCGGCGGCAGCCCCTGCCCCGCCAACCACAGCATCGCGGCAACATAGCCCCAGCTACGTCCTGCCTCATTGGTCTGGGGCGGCCCATCGAGCCACGGCAGCAACTCCGCGTCATGCCGCGCGATCGCCTCGCCCACCAGCCGCCCGGCATCCGCCAGCGCCGCGGAATCCTCGTCATAGAGCGCAGCCAGCGCCGGCTCGGCTCCGCTCAGGTTCAGCGCGTGCAGCCCCGCCGCCGCGCGCAATGGCAGCGCATCGGCCATCGGCACGCCCTTCCACTCGCGGATCGCCTTCAGGAACGCGCCGGGTCCGTCGAGATTGGCCAGAATCCCCTCGACCACGCGCATCGTGATCGTCCCGCCATTCGCCCGGCAGTAATCGACCTGATTGGCGAAGGCGGCCCGCACATCGTTCGAGGTCATCCAGTCCCGCATCGCCGCTATCCTCCACCGAATCTCCCGCGCTTGTTGCGCCCGCACGCCCCCCCAAGTAAAGGCGCGCCACCATGTCGGAACCGATCATCCTCGCCGTGCCCAAGGGTCGCATCCTCGAAGAGGCGCTTCCCCTGCTCGCGCACGCCGGGATCATCCCCGAACCCGCCTTTGTGGATGAGGGCAGCCGCGCGCTGCGATTCAAGACCAACCGCTCCGATATCGACCTGATCCGCGTCCGCGCATTCGACGTCGCGACCTTCGTCGCGCACGGCGCGGCGCAACTCGGCATCGTCGGCTCGGACGTGCTCGGTGAGTTCGCCTATTCGGAGCTCTACGCCCCGGTCGATCTCGGCATCGGCTATTGCCGCCTGTCGGTCGCCGAACCGGCCGAGCTCGCCGCGACTGACGATCCGCGCGGCTGGAGCCATGTCCGCGTCGCCACCAAATACCCCTCGCTCACCCGCCGCCATTTCGAGGCACGCGGCGTGCAGGCCGAGTGCATCAAGCTCAACGGTGCGATGGAGCTGGCGCCGTTGCTTGGCCTCGCCCCGCGCATCGTCGACCTCGTTTCCTCGGGCCGCACGCTCAAGGAGAACGGACTGGTCGAAGTCGAGACGATCATGGAAGTCTCAAGCCGGCTCGTCGCTAACCGCGCCGCGTTCAAGACCCGGCCGGAGATCGTACCGCTGGTCGATGCCTTCCGCCGCGCGGTCGAGGCCGCATGATCCGCCTCTCGACCAGCGAACCCGGCTTCGCTCAGGCCTTCCGCGAGCTGGTCGACGCTCGCCGTGAAGCCGACGCCGATGTCGCGCGCGACGTGCGCACGATTGTCGCGTCCGTCCGCGACGAGGGCGACGCTGCGCTCCACGCCTTCACGCGCAAGTTCGACCGCCACGACCTCAACGACACCGGATGGCGGATCGAGAAGGCCGATTGCGTCGCCGCGTTCGACGCGCTCGAGCCGAAGCTGCGTGACGCGCTCCAGCTCGCCGCCGACCGTATCACCGCCTATCACGAGAAGCAGAAGCCCGCCGACAGCGACACCATCGATGCCGCGGGCGTCCGCACCGGCGCACGCTGGCAGGCAGTCGAGGCGGCCGGCGTCTATGTTCCCGGCGGCCGCGCGGCCTATCCCTCTTCCGTGTTGATGAACGCGATCCCGGCCAAGGTCGCGGGGGTCGATCGCCTCGTCATGGTCACCCCGACCCCGAATGGCGAGGTCAACCCGCTCGTCCTCGCCGCCGCGCATATCGCCGGGGTGGACGAAATGTGGCGTGTCGGCGGTGCGCAGGCGATCGCAGCGCTCGCCTATGGCACCGGCCGCATCGCCGCGGTCGACGTTATCACCGGCCCTGGCAACGCCTGGGTGGCAGAGGCCAAGCGTCAGCTCTACGGCGTCGTCGGCATCGACATGGTCGCCGGACCTTCCGAGATCGTCGTGGTGGCCGACGGCAGGAATGATCCCGAATGGATCGCCGCCGATCTGTTGAGCCAGTCCGAGCATGATCCGACCAGCCAGTCGATCCTGCTCACCGACGATGCGATCTTCGCGGGTAAGGTCGCCGATGCGGTCGACCGCCAGATCGGCACGCTGTCGACCAAGAAGGTCGCGCGGGAGAGCTGGGACGCCAATGGCGCGATCATCCTCACCGGCTCGCTCGACGAGGCGATCCCGCTGGTCAATCGCCTCGCCCCCGAGCATCTTGAGCTCGCCTGCGACGATCCCGACGCGCTGTTCGCGCGCGTGCGCCATGCCGGTTCGGTATTCCTCGGCCGCATGACGCCCGAGGCGATCGGCGATTATGTCGCCGGCCCCAACCACGTCCTGCCCACCGGCCGCCGTGCGCGCTTCGCCAGCGGTTTGTCGGTGCTGGATTTCATGAAACGCACCAGCTTCCTCGCGCTCGACGCCGCGGGCCTCGCCGCTATCGGCCCGGCCGCCGTCGCGCTGGCCGAGGCGGAGGGCCTGCCGGCGCATGCCAGATCGGTAGCGCTTCGGCTTTAGCCACCCCCGTTCGGGCTGAGCTTGTCGAAGCCCTGTTCTTATTTGCCGCCGCTGAGAAGGAGGACAGCCCTTCGACAAACTCAGGGCGATCGGACTATGAGAGAATACATGCCCAGCCCAACTGCCAAGTCCCGCTCGAAAGCCCGCGCCGCCGCGCGGCTCGCCGCCGTTCAGGCGCTCTACCAGCAGGAAATGGAGAAGACGCCGCTTCCCCAGCTGCTCACCGAGTTCCATCAGCATCGGCTCGGCGCGACGATCGAGGAGGCGGAGTATATCGACGCCGATGCGGATTTCTTCGACGATATCGTCAAGGGCGTCGATGCGCGCCGCGACGAGATCGACGCGCTGATCGCCTCAAAGCTCAGCAGCGACTGGAGCTTCGACCGGCTCGACCGCCCGATGCGCCAGATCCTGCGCGCCGGTACCTATGAGCTGCTCGCCCGCAACGATGTGCCCACCGGCGCCGCGATCAGCGAGTATCTCGACGTCACCGCCGCCTTCTATGATCGCCGCGAAAAGGGCTTCGTCAACGGCCTGCTCGACGCCATCGCCAAGGCAGTGCGGAGCTAAGCACCCCAAAATCACCCTTAGTCCGTCACCCCGGCCTTGTGCCGGGGTCCACCTCTCCGACGGGTATGAGGACGAGGCTCTCTCCGCAGCCTTGTAATGTTGGAACTGATTTGCTCGTCTCTGAGCGCGCCGGATGCCCTCCGGCCCGCTCTTTGACACCTTGAAATCCTCTCCGCACGCGCCTGACACTTGCGCGAAAACATGCGTTTCGTGTCAACCTGCCCTCAGAGCCGTGTCTACTTCGCTCATTCTGGGTAGGGCGTGTCAACTTAGCGCGGCGTGACATCCTTCGCCCGACCCAGCACCGGCGGGTCGATGACCTGCCCGCGCGCGAACCAGGCCTCCAGCGCGTCGAGATCGAGCATCCCGCCCGCGACATCCTTGCCCGCCTTGAAGCTACTGAAGCCGTCGCCGCCCCCGCCCAGAAACGCGTTGACCGTCACGCGATAGACCGCGTCGTCGCGCAGCGGCTGGCCGCCGATCATCGGCGCTATGACCCGCTGCCCCGCGGGCTTCGACAGGTCGTAGCTGTAGGTGAGGCCCGCGGGGAACAGCAACGCCGTGCCATCGGTCTTGGCGAATTGCTGCTCCAGCACCGCACGCAGCTGCGCCCCGGTCATTTCCTTGACCTGCAGGTTATTGCCGAACGGCTGGACAGTGTAGATGTCGCCGAACGTCACCTTGCCGTCGGTCGCCGCGATCGAGGCGCGCACCCCGCCCGGGTTCATCAGCGCCACCTGCGCCCCGCTCGCCCGCGTCGCCGCGAGCTGCGAATCGGCGATCAGCAGCCCCAGCGGCGATTCCTTCATGTCGTCATGCTCGTCGCGCAGGATCGGCGCCGACGCCCTGCCCACCACCCGCCGGGCGCGTGGCTCCGCCGCCGCCGCATAGCGCGCAACATGCGCTGCAACCGCGGGATCGGCGGCGAAGGTCGGGAACGCCGCGCTGGGCTTCACCGGCCCCGCGCTGCTGGTCACGCCGTCGCCCTGCACGATGACCTGCACTGCGCGCCTCGCCGTCACGTGCTTCGTCACGGGATCGAAGCTCAGGTCGATATCGGTCAGCATCACGCCGTTATTGCCCGCGCTGGTCAGCAGCAGCCGCCGCGCAGGATCAGAGGCGGAATAGTCGCAGATATAGGCGCGGTGGGTGTGGCCGGAGACGATCACATCTACCGCCGGGGTCAGCCGCTGGGCGATCTCGACGATCGGCCCGGACAGGCCATCGCACTTGGCGGGCTGGTCGTTACGCGCGGGATAGCCGCCCTCGTGCACCAGCATCACGATGGCATCGGCCCCCTTCGCCTTGAGATCGGCGGCCAGCTTGTTCGCGGTCTCGGCCTCGTCGGCAAAGGTGATGCCCTTGATCCCCGCCGGATCGACATAGTTGCCGGTCAGCCGGGTTGTCAGCCCGATAAAGCCGATCGTCACCTTGCCGCGCCCGCTACCGAAGCTACGCAGCGCGGTGCCGGGCAGCAGGCTGGTCCCGTCCGCCTGGATCGTGTTGCCGGCGAGATAGGTGTAGCTTGCGCCCTTGAACGGCTCGAGCTGGCAGGGTTCGACCTGAGTCAGCTTGGCGCAGCCGCCACTCTGCAGCCGCTTCAGCTCCTGCGTCCCGCGGTCGAATTCGTGGTTGCCCGCCGCGTTGATCTCAAGCCCCGCCATGCTCAGCGCCTTGACCGTCGGCTCGTCGAGGAACAGCGACGAAACCAGCGGACTCGCACTGGTGAGGTCCCCCGCCGCGACCACGATGCTGTGCGCGGCCTTGGCCTTCAGCGACCTCACCGCGGTCGCGAAATAGGCCGCACCGCCTGCCGGCACCTTGGCCACCGATCCGTCGGCCGCCTGCACGTCGATCGCCCGCCCCGGCGTCTCCAGCGCGCCGTGGAAATCGTTGAAGGCGATGATCTTGACCGTCACCGGCGCGGCCGGGCCGTCGGCCCGATGCTGCGCACAGCCTGCCAGCGCCAGCGCACCCAGCGCCGTCACGGTGATCCGCTTCATTCGATTGCTCCCGCGAGTCGTGTCGTGACCGCGGATACCAGCGTGAACTTCAGCCGTCACCGACGCGTTCGATGTCCGCACCCACGCCCTGAAGCTTTTCCTCGAGCCGCTCGTAACCGCGGTCGAGGTGGTAGATGCGGCTGACCTGGGTCTCGCCATCGGCGATCAGGCCGGCGAGGATCAGGCTCATCGATGCGCGCAGATCGGTCGCCATCACCGGCGCACCGACCAGTCTGTCGACCCCGTGCACCACCGCGGTCCTGCCGCGAACGTCGATATTCGCCCCCATGCGCGTCAGTTCAGGCACGTGCATGTAGCGGTTCTCGAAGATCGTCTCGGTCAGCACGCTCGCGCCATCCGCCTTGCACAGCATCGCCATGAACTGCGCCTGCATGTCGGTGGCGAAGCCCGGATAGGGTGCAGTCGAGAGCGTCAGCGGCCTGAGCGGACCATTGGCGGCGATCCGCACGCCATCCGCCTTCTCCTCGACGGTCACGCCCGCCTCGACCAGCGCGTCGAGCGTCGCGCGCATGTCGTCGGCCTTGGCGCCCTGAAGGAACACGTCGCCGCCGGTGATCGCTGCGGCGCAGGCATAGCTGCCCGCCTCGATCCGGTCGGGCATCACCTTATAGGTCGCGCCGTGCAGTCGATCGCGTCCCTCAATCGTCAGCGTCTCGCTGCCGATCCCGTCGATCGACGCGCCCATCGCCACCAACAGGTTGCAGAGGTCGACGATCTCCGGCTCGCGCGCAGCATTCTCCAGCACCGTCGTGCCCTTGGCCGTTGCGGCGGCCATCAGCGCATTCTCGGTCGCACCCACCGACACCACCGGGAAACGATAACGTCCGCCCGCCAGCCGCCCGCCTGGCGCAGTCGCCTTGACGTAGCCCGCCGCCAGCTCGATCTCCGCGCCCATCGCCTCAAGCGCCTTCAAATGCAGGTCGATCGGCCGGTTGCCGATCGCGCAGCCGCCCGGCAGCGAGACGGTCGCCTCCCCTGCCCGGCCCAGCAACGGCCCCAACACCAGGATCGATGCGCGCATTTTCCGCACGATGTCATAGGGCGCGACGGTCGAGGTCAGGCGCGAGGCGCGGACCGTCAGCACGCGGCCAAAGTCGTTGGGGCGAGTACCCTCGATCGCGGTCGACGCGCCAAGCTCGTTGAGCAGATGCCCGAAGCCATCGGCATCGGCGAGCCGCGGCAGATTGCGCAGCGTCAACGGCTCGTCGGTCAGCAGCGCGCAGGGCATCAGCGCGAGCGCCGAATTCTTCGCGCCCGAGATGGCGATGGTTCCGGAAAGGCGCTTGCCGCCGCGAATGAGGATACGGTCCATTTTCGGGCTTCTATCGACTCGCGGGCCGCGCGCAAGCGTGGCTGACGTCAACGGGCCCGGGCTTGGACCGGGTCAGGCCTTCTCCAGCGTGCATTGGAGCGGATGCTGGTTCTGGCGGGCAAAGTCGATCACCTGCGCAACCTTGGTCTCCGCGACCTCATAGGTGAACACGCCGCACACGCCCACGCCGCGCTGATGGACGCTCAGCATCACCTGAGTCGCCTGCTCCATGTCCATCTTGAAGAAGCGCTGGAGCACCAGCACGACGAACTCCATCGGCGTGTAGTCGTCGTTGAGCATCAGCACGCGATAGGGCGTGGGCTTCTTGGTTTTCGCGCGCGTGCGCGTGGCGACGCCGGTCGATGCATCGCCATCATCGTCGCGGTCGGCATCGTCAGCCATCGAAATCAGGTGGAGCGGCACTGTCATGAGGGCTTCAAAAATATGGCACCGGTGAATCGAGGGCAAGGGCAGTAACCCTTATTTTCGTGGAGGCGGGCGATTGAGAGGCGACATATGTGCCTTTCCTCGCCGACATCAACTTTCCACGCGTCTTGCAAATTCGATCGCAGCGAGGCAGCTTCACCTGATGGTCAAGCCAGACGGCGACCATATGAGGCCTGCGGAGTACAGCCTGAGGCTGCTTTGTACGCGAGCAACAGCTCACCCGCCTCGGACGGCTTCGGCCGGAGCGTAACCGCGACTTTCAATCGATGGATTTTTAGTCGGAGCGTTACGTATGGGCTTATCCTGCCATCTCAAGCACCTGTTCCCTCGTCAGAACGGCCAGTGCCACTATTGCCGTCAGCCGATGTGGCGCAAGGCCGTCGGCGACTTTGCCACGCAGCACGATATCTCGACCATCCAAGCGCAGCAGCTGCAAGCGACCGTCGAACATTTGCAAGCGCGTTGCAACGGCGGGTCTGACGAAAGACAAAACCTGGTCGCGGCCTGCCGCTTCTGCAATCAACACAGGCACAAGGCGAAGCGTCCACTGCCGCCCGAGCGCTACCTGATCCGGGTCCGCAGGCAACTGGCGAGCGGAAAATGGCATCGCCTACGGCTGATAGACCAAGCCGGCGACAGCTAGCAGCGCGCGCCATCCCGCAGGCGGAATAGCAAAAAGGGCGACCGCTTGCGCGGCCGCCCCATTTGTTCGTTCGGTACCGTGGCGATTACGCCGCGGTCTTCACCTTCTCGACCGCAACCGCAACGCGGCTGGAGATCGGCTGAGCGGCGTCACCGGCCAGCTTGATGAACGCTTCGGTGTTCTTCGAGGTTTCGGCGACGACCGAGTCGAAGACCGAGCGGACATAGTCGCTCTGCAGCTTGAAGAAGTCGGCCGGGGTCTTGACCGCCGACAGGTTCTTCAGCGTCGCGGTCGCGTTCTCGAACGACTTGCGGCTGTACTCGGCGGCGTCCTGACCCAGAGCCTCGAAGCCCTTGGCAGCGATCTTGCCGCTCTCGACAAGCGCTTCGACATTGCCCTTGGCGAATTCGGTGAATTCACCGGCCAGCTTGGTGTTCTTTTCGACGGTCGCCTTGGTGCGCTCGCTGAAGTCGGCGAACAGCGCCTGGGTCTTCTCGATGGTGTTTTCCATGATGTCAGTTCCCTTGGTTGCGGTTTCCGCCATCCTGGAGGCGGTGTCTTCGATGATCTTTGCGACCGGCGCGGCGGCTTCCTCGGCGGTCTGGGTAAGCGTCTCCGCCAATACTTCGGCGGGCTGAGTTACGGTTTCGATCACCGGTTCGACGACCGGGGTTTCGATTACTGGCGCTGCTTCGACGGCAATTGGAGCAGCCTTCAGGGCTTCGGCCTTCGGCGCTACTGCCTTGGGCTTGTTCACCTGCGTCTTCGCAACCGGCTTCTTTGCACCGGTACGTGGAGCCTTGCTGGCCATTGAACGTCCTCGCAGCGATTGTTGCGATGCAGCATATACGCTTTGGACGCGACAGTTTCAAGACAGATTTTTGTGCAGTGCACAAAAAACTTCAACGGGTCTTCACATACCACCCTGGAGCATCACCAAGCTCTTCATTAGACTTGGGAATTCTGGACCCATTCGCGTCGGCGCGAGGCTCGCCAAAGCCTTCGATCCAGCCCATCCAGTCCGGCCACCAGCTCCCCTTGGTCTCAGTCGCACCCGCAACAAACTCTTCGAGAGTCGCCGCACCCGCTTCGTTGGTCCAATACTGGTATTTCTGCGCGGCGGGCGGATTGACCACCCCGGCAATATGCCCCGATCCCGCAAGCACGAAGCGCAGCGGCCCCGCAAAATGCTCGGTGATCTTCCAGACGCTGTGTGCCGGCGCGATATGATCCTCTCGCCCAGCCTGAATATAAGCCGGAGTCGCGACCTTGCTCAGGTCCACCGGCGTTGAGCCGATGCTGAGCGCGCCCGCCTGAGCCAACAGGTTATCGCGATAAAGATCAGCCAGATAACTCGCATGCCATTTGGCGGGCAGATTGGTAACGTCCGAATTCCAGTGGAGCAGGTCGAACGGCATATAGTCTTCGCCGAGCAGATAGTTGCTCGACACATAGTTCCAGATGAGGTCACGCCCGCGCAGCAGGTTGAAGGTCGCGGCCATATAGCGCCCGTCGAGAAAGCCGTCGGTGGTCAGCGACTGGATCAGCGCCAGCTGCTCGTCATCGACAAAGACATTGAGATCGCCGGCCTCGCTGAAATCGACCTGTGCAGTGAAGAAGGTCGCGCTCCTGACCTTCTCCGCCTGTCCGCGCGCCGCAAGCACCGCCAGCGTCGCAGCGAGCGTGGTGCCGGCCACGCAATAGCCGATCGTATGCACGGCATCGACGCTCAGCAGGTCACGGACGCTGTCGATCGCGTCGATCTGTCCGCGCTCGACATAATCGTCCCACACCACATCGGCCATCGATGCATCGGCGGACTTCCACGAGACGACGAACACCGTCAGTCCCTGCTCCACCGCCCAGCGGATGAAGCTCTTTTCGGGGCTGAGATCGAGGATGTAGAAGCGGTTGATCCATGGCGGGAAGATCAGCAGCGGCGTTTCGATCACCGTCCCGGTCGTCGGCGAATACTGGATCAATTCGTAGAGCGGCGTGCGCTTGACCACCTTGCCCGGCGTCATTGCGATATTCTCGCCCAGCGCAAACGCGCCCTCGGCCGCCTGGGTCATCTGCCCCTTGCCCATGTCCTTGAGCATATGGGCGAGGCCCTTGAGCAAGCTTTCGCCTTTGGTCTCGACGATCTTCTCGAGCACTACAGGATTGGTCGCCGGAAAGTTGGATGGGCTCATCGCATCGATGAAGCCTTGCGTGGCGAACCGCGCCTGTTCTTTCTGCTTGGGCGTCAGCCCCTCGATCGAATCCACGCCTTTGAGCAGATGATCCGATACGGTGAAATAGCTCTGGCGGATGAAGTCGAACACCGGCTGTTCGCGCCATTGCGGCGCCTTGAACCGTTTGTCGCGCGCCTGTGCCGGAGTCTCCTCAAACGTCCCCGCCTTGGACGGGTCAAGGAAGCGCTGCCACAACGTCATCGTGTCGGCCCAGAAATCGGCGCCCGCTCGCATCGCCGCTGCCGGATCGACCGGCGGCATCGATGGCATCTGGGGCATTTGGGTCATCGGGGGGGCCTTCGCCATCAGGTCGAAGCCCTGCTCCATCAGCATCTGCTGCGCGCGGCCCCATATCCAGGTCCAGTGCTGGAGATCCTCGAGGCTTGGCGATGCAGCGACCTCAGGTTCAGGAGTCGACGGTGCCTCGGCTTTGGTATCCGGCTTCTTGGGTTTGGCGGCTGGCTTGCGGGGTTTGGTTGGTTTCGCGGCCTTGTTCGCCGCCGTCTTTTTCTTTTCCGCCACCACGCGCCTCTCCTCTGGCACCCATGCCCGGTCCCTGTATAACGGCCCCGCGCATCCTGCGCGACCTCAAGAGGAGCTCACCGAGAAATACGATGTCCGAAGAATTCTACCGCATGAAGCGCCTGCCGCCCTACGTCATCGCCGAAGTCAACGGGATGCGGGCAGCGGCACGAGCGGCGGGCGAGGACATTATCGATCTCGGCATGGGCAATCCCGATCTGCCGCCGCCCCAGCACGTCATCGACAAATTGTGCGAGGTTGCGCAGAAACCCTCCGCCCACGGCTATTCGCAGTCCAAGGGCATTCCCGGACTGCGTCGTGCGCAGGCGAACTATTATGGCCGCCGCTTCGGTGTCGATGTCGACCCCGAGAGCGAGGTTGTCGTGACCATGGGGTCGAAGGAGGGGCTGGCCAGCCTCGCCACTGCGATGACGGCCCCCGGCGACGTGATCCTCGCGCCGAACCCGTCCTACCCGATCCACACCTTCGGCTTCATCATCGCGGGCGCGACGATCCGCGCGGTGCCGACCACGCCCGACGAGCGCTATTTCGAGAGCCTCGAGCGCGCAATGAACTTCACCGTGCCGCGGCCGAGCATCCTGGTGGTGAACTATCCGTCGAACCCGACAGCGGAAACGGTGGACCTCGCCTTCTACGAGCGGCTCGTCGCCTGGGCGCGCGAGAACAAGGTGTGGATCATCTCCGACCTTGCCTATTCGGAGCTTTATTACGACGGCAAGCCGACGGTCTCGATCCTGCAGGTGCCGGGCGCGAAGGACGTGGCGATCGAGTTCACCTCGCTCTCCAAGACCTATTCGATGGCCGGCTGGCGGATCGGCTTCGCGGTCGGCAACAAGCATCTGATCGCGGCGATGAGCCGTGTGAAATCCTATCTCGATTATGGCGCCTTTACGCCAATCCAGGCCGCGGCGTGCGCCGCGCTCAACGGCCCACAGGACATCGTCGAGAAGAACCGCGAGCTCTATCACAAGCGCCGTGACGTGCTGGTCGAGAGCTTCGGTCGCGCCGGCTGGGACATCCCCGCGCCGGCCGCCTCGATGTTCGCCTGGGCGCCGCTACCGCCGGCGCTCGCGCATCTCGGCAGCCTGGAGTTCTCGAAACAACTTCTCAGCCACGCCAAAGTCGCGGTCGCACCCGGCGTCGGCTATGGCGAAAATGGCGAGGGGTTCGTCCGTATCGCGATGGTCGAGAACGAGCAGCGCCTGCGTCAGGCAGCGCGCAACGTGCGCAAATATCTCCAGTCGATGGGCGTCAACACCGGCGTCAAATCGGCCTGACACCTAATGGGACGCGAAGGCTTCGACTTCTCGACGCGCCTTCGCGTCCGCTATTCCGAGATCGACGGGCAAAAGGTCGTCTTCAACTCGCGCTACCTCGAATATGCCGATGTCGCGCTCAGCGAATATTGGCGCTGGCTGAAGCTCTCCGAGTTGCCGGAATGGGCCGGCATGGAGTTTCACGTCGCCCGCGCCACCGTCGATTTCAAGGCGCCCTTCCGCTACGGCGATGAGATCGATGCGTGGATCCGGACCGAGCGGATCGGCAATTCGAGCCTCACCAGCCGGGTCGAGCTATGCCATGCCGAAACCGGCGCGCTGCATACGGTGATCGAGCTGGTCTACGTCAATGTCGATCTGGATGCGGGCACGTCCGCACCAGTACCGTCGGCGGTCCGGCGACGCATGCTTCCCACCGACTGATTCAGCCTGCGCTTACTCCGCGGCCTCCGCGGCGTTGCGTCCCTCGCCCGCAACATCTTCGGGCAGGGACCAGAGCAGGTCATGCTTGGTCAGCGGCCGGCCGTCATGGCTCATCACCTGTACCGGCGCTATCCGCCGATGGTCGCGCGCATCGACCAGCACCGGCGTCGCCGGCGTGCCCGTCTCCCAACGCTCGCCCCATTGGCGCAGAGCGACCATCGTCGGCAACAGCGCAAAGCCCTTGTCAGTCAGCCGGTATTCGACCTTGCGCCGGTCGTCGTCGCAGGTCTGGCGCGCCAGAATCCCGTGATCAACCAGCCGCGCCAACCGGTTGGCCAGGATATTGCGGGCGATGCCCAGTTCCGACTGGAATTCCTCGAAATGATAGAGGCCGTTGAACGACCCGCGCAGAATGAGGAAGGACCAACGCTCACCCATCGCCTCAAGCGCGGCGGGCAGGCTGCAGTTGGCGGCCAACTGACGAAGCGGTTCTCGCAGTCCACTGTGACCCATAACCGTTGAACCTACTCCAAATTCACTGGTGGACAAACCGCTTAAGTTGCCGCAATGCAACACCAGTTTTTGTTTGCAACCTAACCTCTAGTTTAGTAAGTTGCGATTCGCAACCTTTGTTGCGTACCCCAGGGAGAGTATCACCATGACCCGCCTCGTCTCGCTTGCCGCCGCCGCGCTGTCGGTCGCGGCGTTCATGCCCGCCGCTGCTCTGGCCCAGTCGGGCAGCCACTATGCCGCGACCGCAGTCGCGGCCCCCGGTAAGTCCAGCTTCGTCACGCAGAACACGATCTGGAAGTGCAAGGACACCGTCTGCACCGCCCCCCGCGCGGGATCGCAGGACAAGGTCGTTTGCGAGCGCGCCGTGCAGCGCATCGGCGCCCTGTCGGCCTTCACCGTTGCCGGCACCGCGTTCGATGCCGAAGCGCTCGCTGCCTGCAACGCGCGCGCCAAGTAAGTCACACCAAAGCCACACCGAAACGGGCATCGGCGTTGCCGGTGCCCGTTTTGCGTTGAAACATATTGCAAAGCAGCAGCCCGTCGCACCATCTTGAGAACGTGTTGCGTCAATATGAACTTGTCGATCGGGTCCTGAGCTACGATCCTGAAGCGGATGAAGCGCTTCTCAACCGCGCTTACGTCTTCTCGATGCACGCGCATGGCAGCCAGAAGCGCGCGTCGGGCGACCCCTATTTCAGTCATCCGATCGAAGTCGCGGGCATCCTCACCGACCTGCATCTCGACGACGAGACGATCGTCACCGCGATCCTGCACGACACGATCGAGGATACGGTGGCGACGCCCGAAGAGATCCTGGCGCGGTTCGGACCCAACGTGGCTCGGCTGGTGGACGGAGTCACCAAGCTTTCCAAGATCGAGGCGCAGACCGAGAACGAACGCGCCGCGGAAAACCTCCGCAAATTCCTGCTCGCCATGTCGGACGACATCCGCGTGCTGCTGGTCAAGCTCGCCGACCGGCTGCACAACATGCGCACGCTTCATCACATTCCGAAGCCCGAGAAGCGCCGCCGCATCGCGCGCGAGACGATGGATATCTACGCCCCGCTCGCCGAGCGGATCGGCATGTATGAATTCATGACCGAAATGCAGACCCTCGCCTTTCGCGAGCTTGAGCCCGAGGCCTATGAATCGATTATCAAGCGGCTGGAGGCGCTGAAGGTCGAGGGCGAGGATCGCATCGCCAAGATCGGATCAGGCTTCAAATTGCTGCTGTCGCGCGGCGGCGTCGATACCGAAGTGCTGGGGCGTGAGAAACATCCCTATTCGATCTGGAAAAAGATGTCGGAGCGACACGTCAGCTTCGAGCAGCTTTCCGATATCATGGCGTTCCGCGCGATCGTCGGTACCGAAGAGGAATGTTACCGCGCGCTCGGCATCATCCACCGCCGCTGGCCGTTCGTGCCGGGCCGGTTCAAGGATTACATCTCGACCCCCAAGCGCAACGGCTATCGCTCGCTGCACACCACGGTGATGCACGCCGGCGACACCCGTGTCGAAATTCAGATCCGGACGCAGGAAATGCACGCCCAGGCCGAGCACGGCCTCGCCGCGCACTGGGCCTATAAACAGTCGGGCGTGCGCCCTGACACGCAGGTCCGCTGGATCCAGGATCTGGTCGAAATCCTCGAGACCGCCGAAAGCCCGGAAGAGCTGCTCGAGCACACCCGGATGGCGATGTATCAGGACCGGATCTTCGCCTTCTCACCCAAGGGCGAGCTGATCCAGCTTCCCAAGGGCGCGACCCCTATCGACTTCGCCTATGCCGTGCATACCGATCTGGGTGATCAGGCGGTGGGCGCGAAGATCAACGGTCAGGTCGTCCCGCTGCGCACCGAAATCCAGCAGGGCGATCAGGTGGCGATCCTGCGCTCCAAAGCCCAGCAGCCGCAGGACAATTGGCTGAATTTCGCGATCACCGGTAAGGCGCGCGCCGCGATCCGTCGGCATTTGCGGCACAAGGAACTGGACGAGACGATTTCTCTCGGCCGCAAGCTCTACGACGACATCGTCCGCCGCCTGCCCGTCCCGATCGGCGAGGAAGCATTGGGTGCCGCACTCACCCGCCTCAAGCTGGACGACGCCGATGCGCTGATGGAGGCGATTGCGCGGCGCAAGCTGTCCGACGTGCAGGTGATGGAAGCGCTGATGCCGGGGTCTACCGAGGGCGATCTCGCTCCCCTCCCCACTGCACGCGAGCCGATCTCGATCAAGGGCCTCACCCCCGGTGTTGCCTTCACCCTCGCCCCTTGCTGCCACCCGATCCCCGGCGATCGCATCGTCGGCGTGCGCCAGCCCGACGAACCGATCGAGATTCACCAGATCAGCTGCCCCAGGCTCGACAAAGTCGAGGACAAGGACTGGATCGATATCGGCTGGGGCGACAAGGCCGAGGGCGGCACCGCGCGCATCGCGGTTACGGTCAAGAACGAGCCCGGCGCGCTCGGCGCCGTCGCGACGCTGCTCGGCCAGCACAAGGCGAACATCCTCAACATCCGCTTCGACACGCGCGACACCACCTTCCACACCAACATGATCGATCTGGAGGTGCGCGACGCAGCGCATCTGATGAAATTGATAGGTGCCTTGCGCGCGGCCGACGCGGTGAGCTCGGCCGAGCGCGTCTGACCCTCCGCGTATCGGATGCCGTTTGCAGGATCGCGGTTGCAATGTTGCAACCGTTTTGCTTGCCTTGGCGGATGTTCGACTTCCCTTCGCTCACTCGCACACGCTGGTGCTGCGGGAAGAAGGAGAAACGGGGGGTACGTAGTGGCAACTTCCGCTGCATCGCTCCCAGCCGAATCACCCGCTAGCCTGAAAGGCCCTTCCCTTGGATCGTCGCACCTTCCTCGCCTCCGGCACCGCAACTGCAGCGCTCGCCGCATCTCCGGTGGTCGCTCGCGCCGCACAAACCGAAATCAAGCTTCCCGGGCCGGGCGATGCCGGTCTCAACGCGATCTTCGATGATGTGCTCAAGAAGACGATCCAGCGCTCGCCCGAGCTCGCAAGCTCGATCGGGTTCGACAAGGGGCCGGGCGCGGCGCTCAAGCGCCAGCTCACCGATCGCTCGCCCGCAGCCAAAGCGAGGGCGCAGGCAGAGACCAAGGAAGCGCTCGCGCGGATCGAGGCGGTCGATCCAGCGACGCTGTCCGAAACCTCCAGGCTCGACCGCGAGATCGTCGCTTATTCGCTGAAGACGCAGCTCGTCCCGCGCGACCGCTTCGAACTCGACGCGGTTATGCGTCCGTTCGCGATCTTCCAGCAGGGCGGCATCTATTTCTCGATGCCCGATTTCCTCAACACCACCCACACGATCGCGACCAAGGAAGATGCAGAGGCGCTGCTGTCGCGGCTCGACCAGATGGGACAGGCGCTCGACTATAATACCCAGGAGCAGGCCGACCTGGGCAAGCGCGGCGTGGTCGCGCCCGACTTCTGCCTCGATTTGACGATCGACCAGATGCAGAAGCTGCGCGCGCCGGACGCGATCGACAACACCATCGCCCGCTCACTGGTCCAGCGCACCACGGCCAAGGGCATCCCCGGCGCGTGGCGCGCGCGCGCCGCCAAGATCATCGACGCATCGGTCTATCCCGCGCTCGACCGCCAAATCGCACTGATCAAGGCACAGCGCGCCAGGGCCCGCACCACCGCAGGCGTGTGGGACGTGCCGCAAGGCGACGGCATCTACGCTGCGGCGCTGGCGCAGGCGACCACTACCAACTTCACGCCCGACGAGGTCCACAAGATCGGGCTTGAGGAGGTCGCGCAGATCAGCGCAGAGCTGGACGCTATCCTGAAGGCACAGGGGCTGACCAAGGGCAGCGTCGGCGAGCGGTTGACCGCACTCAACCAGCGCCCCGATCAGCTCTGGCCCGATACCGCCCAAGGCCGGATCGACCTCATCAAATCGCTCAACGTCGACAATGACAAGGTCGCCAAGCTGCTGCCGAAGATGTTCATCGATCCGACCAAGGCGCCGCTCGAAATCCGCGCAGTGCCGGTCGAGATTCAGGATGGCGCGTCGAACGGCTATTACAATCGCGCCGCTCTCGATGGCTCACGCCCGGCGATCTACTTCATCAATCTGAAAAGCGTCGGCGACTGGCCGAAATATACCCTGCCCTCACTGACCTATCATGAAGGGTTGCCGGGCCATCACCTGCAGATCAGCACATCGCAGGGTGCCGAAGGTCCGATGATCCGCAAGTTCAGCTTCTTCGGCGCCTATAGCGAAGGCTGGGCGCTCTATGCCGAGCAGGTTGCCGACGAGCTTGGCGCCTATGCCAGCGACCTCGAGCGCGCAGGCTATCTCCAGTCCTTCCTGTTCCGCGCGGCGCGGCTGGTGATCGACACTGGCATCCATGCCAAGAAATGGACCCGCGAGCAGGCAACAGACTATATGGTCAACACCGTCGGTTTCGCCCGCCCACGCTCGCAGCGCGAGATCGAACGCTACTGCACCCAGCCGGGGCAGGCGTGCAGCTACAAGATCGGCCACACCAGCTGGGTCCGCGCGCGCAAGAAGGCGCAGGAGATCGCGGGCGACAAGTTTGACCTCAAACGCTTCCATGAGGTGATCCGCCGCGGCGCCGTTCCCCTCACCACCCTCGAACGGCTGGTGGAGGAAGACGCGCGACGGATGGCGGTGGGCTAGGACGGATCGGCGGCCGGACGGGGATCGATCTTCCCTGCCCCCATCGCCCGTCACCCCGGCCTTGTGCCGGGGTCCACCGGGAGGCGAGCCCTGGACCAGAGCAGAAAGGTCAGACGGTGAGGCTGAGTGGCCCCCGGCACAAGGCCGGGGTGACGGCGGGAGGTTATGGGCAGGGTATCCCGCCTACTTCCCCCCGAGCCGCAGCATCAGCGATGCACCCCACATGCGCGGCTCGCCCGCGATAAAAGTGGGCAGGCCAAGACCATCGCCAGTGTTGCCCGCGTCCTTGATGTATTCCTTGTCGAACAGGTTGGTGACGAAGCCCTCGATCCGCCAGCGGCCGTTGGCGGTTTCGATCCCGATCCGCGCGTTGACCGTGGCATAAGCGCCCTGCGTCTCGTCCTGCAGCGTGTCGGGGATGAGGTTTCCGGTCTGAAGACGCGCGAGATCATTGTCGTCGTCGAAGAACACGCTCGACTGCCACGTCACGTCCGGGGTGAAGTCGATCGCGACCGGCCCGACATTTCCGCGCAGCGTCACGCCCGCCGATGCGCTGTGATCGGGCGACAGGCGAAAGCGGTTGCCGTCGCGGGCGCCCGATTTGAAGCGGCTATGGTTATAGGCATAGGTCGCGAACAGATTGACCCAATCGGCCGGGTTCCAGCGCAGCTGTCCCTCAAAGCCATAGCTCTGCGCCTTGCCCGCGTTGACCGTGACGAAACTGGTGCCGACCTGCTCGGTCGTCTGGAAGTTGCTGTAGTCGTAGTAGAAAGCTGCGCCATCGAAGAACAGGGTGCGGTTGAACAGCTCGGTCTTCAGTCCGATCTCGAAACTGTCGACGGTTTCGGCGGGGAGCAGGTTGAAGCGCGCCGCGCCTCCCGGAGCTGCCGGCGGGGAGACGCCGAGCACTTCGGGCCGGCGGCCGCGCGCATAGTTGGCGTAGACGCTTGCCTGCGGGCTCAGCTCGTAGCGGGCGGTCGCGCGCCAGGTGAAGCCGCCGCTGTCGTTGGTCTGTGCGAACAGATCACCGTTGTTCGCAGTCGGCTGAAGTCCGAGGCCGAACATCGGCACCGGATAGAGCGCCGATTGCGGGATGTTCGCGGCACCGGGCGCGGCCAGCGCATTGAGCAGCGCGGTGCGCGCCGGTTCGCTCTGACTCAGCGCGCCGATAAACCCGCCGAGGATCGAGCGACCATTCTGGATCGACGCCGTGTAGCTGGTCCGCTTGTCGTCGCGGCTGTAGCGGATGCCGCCGCCGATCTCGAACCGGTCGCTGACCTCAAAGGTCATGTCGGCGAACAGATCCCACGCCTTGGTGCGGCTGAAATTGGTGCTGGTTTCGCGATGCGCGCTCTTGAGGTTAGCCGCGATCGCCTGCGCCAGCGGGGCGGACAAGACGTAGCCGCGCGCAGCCGCGACGCCCTGAAGCAACTGGCCGGTGAAGGCAGTGTTGCCGAACACCGAGATCGGCGCCGGATCGCTCGCCGGACGGCCGGGGATCGCGCCGCCGCCGTTGAGTGTGTTGGTCAGCCGTGCCAGCGTGACGCGCTCGTCGAATTGCGCCGGGGTGCGCTGGTGACCGTCCTCGTAGAAATAGGTCGCGCCGACAAAGCCCTTGAGCGGACCGCCATTGTCCCAGGCGAGACGCAACGTTCCCATGGTCTGCGTGCCCGCCGCATCCTCCGCCGCGGTCAGCACGGGAAGCGCGATGCCATCGGCGTCGAAGATCTCGGTCCCGCTGAACGCGCGATAGGAAAGCGTGCCGTTGACCGAGAAGCCGTTGCCGAGTTCGGCATTGGCGATGCCGGTGATGCCCCACACTTCACGCTCGAGGCCAAGGCGCTTGCCGCCCTCGAACCCCGGCCCGGCTGCAAGCGCCGCGCCGGTGTTGCGGCCGCGATTGCCGATGACCGCACCGGTGATCGTGTCGGTGGGGTTGTAGGCGATCGACTTGAACGCCGTGCCGGTGGCGCGATCGGTCTGGTAGTTGCCGATCAGATCGAAGGTGAAGCCGGCAGGCTCCCAGCGCAGGCTGCCGCGCACGGCCTCGCTCTCGATCCCGTTGAAATCGCGCCCGCCGAGCAGATCCTCGACAAAACCGTCGCGCTTCTTGACGCGCGCTGCGGCGCGGATCGCGAGATCGTCGGTCAGCGGAATGTTCCAGGTCCCGTCGACGCGATACATGCCATAGTTGCCACCCGATGCGCGCAGCATGCCATAGCCCGCCTTCGGGTCGGCCTTTGCCTGAATGAGGTTGACCGCGCCGATCAGCGCGCCGCGACCATAGAGTGTCGATTGCGGCCCCTTCGCGATTTCAACCCGCTCAAGGTCGAACAGCTCGACATACGAGCCACGCGACTTGGAGATCGAAACCCCGTCCTGAAAGACCGAAACCCGCGGCTCATTGAACGCGCTGCCCGAATCGGAGGTGATGCCACGCATCACGAAGCCGGGGTTGTTGGGCGACTGGTTCTGCACCTCAAAGCCCGGCACGTAGCGCGAGAGCGCGTCGAACTCCTGAATGTTGAGCCGCTCGAGGAAACGGTCGTCATAGGCGGTGAGCGCGAAGGGCACCTCGATCGGGCGCTGCTCGGTGAACTGCGCGGTGACGACCACGTCGTCTACCACCGGCTCCGCGGGTGCATCCTGCGCCAGAGCAGGGGTCGCAGCGAGCGCGATCGGGCTGGCAAAGGCAAGAAGCGGGAAGCGGATCGACATGACGGAAGCCCCTGTAGACGCGGGCGGAATGCCCATGTCCGGCTCCATGTCCTCAATTGGTGACGAACCTGTTGCAGTGCACCATCGCGCCAAAGAAAAATGCCCGCCCCGGGGCTGATTCCGGGGCGGGCCAGGGATCGGCACATGGGGTGCCGGAGGGTCTCGTGAAACTCAGTTGGCGGACTGCCCCGCCGCACGCGTCGCCTGATCCATCAGCGCCTTGGCGGTCCGAATCGCGTCGGCCTCCTTGGTCTTGCCGCTCTGGATGTCGTCGGCGATGCCGAGCAGGCGGCTGGCGATCACCGTCCCGGCCTCAGCCGCTTCGGTGATGCGGATACCGTTCTTGGCGGTGGCGATACGGTCCCATTCGCCACGGACCGCGGCCCAATAGCCCTTTGTCGACGCCCAATAGTCGTCGGCCGCCTTCACGGCATAGCCGTCGAACTTCGTGTAGGTGTTGAGGACATATTCCTGCACGACCGGCTCAAGCTTGCCGTCGAACTGGCCCATTTTGGTGTTGTCCTGCCAGTGGATCCAGCCGGCCGGACTGATCTGGTGGCGGTTGATCCCGTAATAGCGGTCATAGACCGGGCCGCGCACCGCATCGCGGCGGGCGAGCGGGCGCCACGTCCAGTTGGAACGCCAGCGACGGACCCCCGCCTCGGTCGTCCACTGACCCCAGCCGCCATAGCGGGGGCTGTCGTCGACCTGATAGACCGTCTGCGACCAGCGGCCCTTGCGCATTCGCTCGGGCACCTCTTCCCAGGTCCAACTGTCGGGCCCGGAATAGACCAGCACCTTGGCGGGCTCATATTCCCAGTCCTGTCGCCAATGCTTGATGATCATATCCTTGCCCTCATGGCTCACGACCAGAAGGTGCTGGAGGCGGATCACGCGGCCGGTGTCCTCGATCACACGGACCGATTCATGCCCGCCGGAAACCTTGGCGGCGATCGGCGTGTAGTCGGCGCGCCAGGGCGTCGATTCCTGCATATCGAACCGGACCTTATAGTTGCCGGCCATTGCGAGGATGTCCTTGCGGTCGGCCTCGAACGACGCTTTGGACTCGGCCTCGCTGCCCGCCTTGACCGGCCCGTCGGCCAGCGCCGGAGCGGCGCAGGCAATCAGAGCGGCTCCCGCGATCCACATCATCTTCTTCATTGTTTTGCCCTCTATTTTTGATCGTTCGGTATTCAGAAGCGGATGCTGGCCGAGACGCTCGCGTTGCGGCCGGGCTGAGAATAGGCATCCTTGATTGTGGAGGATGCGGCGAGACCGCGAACGTCGTTCCACCACCAGTATTTCGCGTCGGTAATGTTGAAGACACCCGCGCGCAGGGTCAGCGCCTCGACCGGTCGCCAGAAGGCGGTGATATCAAGCGTCACGAACTCGTCGCCGCGAAAACAACCCGGCACGGGCTTGGGAACCGTCGTGGTCGGCAGCGGGTAGCAGCTCGACCCATAGGTTTCGCGCACGCCCTTTTGCGCGCTGTAGGTAGCGATCAGCTGACCTCCGAAGCGCCCCGCCGGATCGCGCCAGCCCGCGCCGACCACCAGCTTGATCGGATCGACCGACTGCAAGGGCGTCTTGATCCCCGAGGCCCTGACCTCGTTGCCATCGGCGTAAGAGAAGGCAAGACGGCCGGTGAAGCCATTGTCGCTCCACACCTCAAAGCGCGCCTCAGCGCCCTTCACCTGCGCACGGTTGATGTTGATGAACTGATAGACCGCAGGGTTGGCGGGGGTGAAGGCGCCGCTCACCACCTCCTGCGAAATGAAGTCGTCATAGTCGACATGGAAGCCGGTCAGATCGAGGCGGACATTGTTGCCGAGGAACCGGATCCCGGCCTCGAATGCTTCGCTGGTCTCAGGCCGCAGGTTCGGATTGGGCCGCGAGGTGTAGCCGAAGGCAAGGTTCTCGAAGAACTGGTTCACCTGACCCGGCTCGGGCGCCTTGAAACCCTGTGCGTAGTTGGCGAACAGCCGCACCGTTTCACCCAGCTTCACCACCGCACCGATCTTGGGCGAGACGTGCGAGCCGCTCTGCTTTGCCGCGGCAAAGGCCGGAAGCAACGGGTCCTTGTCCGGCGACAAATTGTAATGATCGAAGCGCAGCGCCGGATGCAACGTCACCGGGCCCAGCGTGATCTCGCCCGCTGCAAACGCGCCGACCAGCGTATAGTCGGTCTTGGGGAAGGCACGGGCCGGGAAGACTTCGCCCGCAGGTGGAACGGTGCCGTCGCGTAGCCCCTTTTGCTGCGTCACGCTGACGTCGCCTCCAAGAACCAGGCGCAGCGGCGTTTCGGCGCTGCCGAAGTTCAACCGCACATCGCCCGCCGCGCCATAGACGCGGTTTTCAAATGTGTTGAGCCGCGTGCGATCGACCGCGGGTGTGCGATCCTCGAACGTGAACTGGCGATCCTCCGAGTCCTGAAGATAGGCGGCAAGCCGCGCCTGCTCGATCGTGCCGCTGCCGGTCCAGGTCCAGTCCAGCGCCGCGCGCCAGCGATGGCCGGTATCGGTCGCGTCGAGGTTGAGGACAGTCGCCGAATGACCGGTGAGCACATCGGTAAACAGATGCGTGTCGAGATACTCGCCGGTCAGCCGGAAACGATGTCCGCCGCTTTCGTAGACGATGCGTCCGAGCGCTGCGTTCGACCGGCCATCCTGCGGATTGGCCTTCGTCCGCGTTGCGCGGTCGCCGTCGACGGTGCCCTGATTCTCATATTCGTTGAAATCGCGACGGGTATAGGCGGCCATCGCCGACCAGTCGCCCGAGCGCCCGGCGACGATCAGCGTCTCGCTGAATTCATTGTCTGCCGAGGACCAGGATGCGCGTGCGCGACCGCCGAAATTCTGCCCCTCGCGCAGAAAGTCCTTAGGATCTGCGGTGATGAAGCTCACCGCGCCGGCCAGACCGTCGCTGCCATAGAGCGCCGAGGCGGGGCCACGCAGGATCTCAACCGACTTGATCAGGCCGAGATCGACATAGTCGCCGCGGCCCACACCCTGCGCGCCGAACGTGAACCCGTCGGGCACGCGCACCCCGTCGACCTGGATCAGCACACGGTTGCCACCCATGCCACGGATATTGAAACCCTCATTGCCCGCGCGACCGGTCGTACCGAGCGCGGCGCCAAAGCGTGTCGGCTGGCGGGTGACACTTACGCCCGGTTCGAACCGCACCAGTTCCTTGATGTCGGTCACCAGTTCGTCGGCGATCTGCTCCTCGCCGATCACGCTGACCGTCGCCGGAGCATCCTGCGTCGCCAGCGGCGAGCGGGTCGCGGTGACGGTGACGGTATCCCGCGCATCGGTATCGGCTTCCTCGGCGAAAGCCGGAGCCGCGGCGAGGGCCAACAGGCTGGCTCCGGCGACAAGGAAGCTACGTGATCGGTACATGATTTCCCCTTGAACTTTGCGATTGCGACTGACTCGCATTATTAGATCGCGCCTAAGCTTGTTGCGAACCACTGTCAATTGCGCGGGGTCGATGCCCGGCATGCAAAACACGCATGATTTTTCGCTGACGGCGCGCTAAGCCGCTCGTCATGCAACGTCCCAAGCTCTCGGTCGTCGTGCCGTGCTACAATGAAGAAGGCTGTCTCGAGCTGCTCCACGGCCGCGTCTCCGCCGCCGCGCGCGCTGCGGTCGGAGACGATTACGAGATCGTGCTGATCAACGACGGCTCACGCGACGGCAGCTGGGCCGTCATGCAGCGCCTGTCGGCCGCCGACCCGCACCTCGTCGCGATCAACCTGTCGCGCAATCACGGCCATCAGCTTGCGCTGACCGCCGGGCTGGACCTGTGTGCGGGCGAGGAGATTCTGGTGATCGACGCGGACCTGCAGGATCCGCCCGAGCTGCTCACCGAGATGCGCGCGACGCTGCGTGAGCAGGGCGCCGACGTGGTCTATGCCGTGCGGCGCAAGCGCGAAGGCGAGACCTTCTTCAAAAAGGCGACCGCGGCGCTGTTCTATCGCATGCTCGATCGCATCACCGACACGCCGATCCCGCTCGACACCGGCGACTTCCGACTGATGACGCGACGCGCACTCGACGCCTTCTTGTCGCTGCCGGAGCAAGCGCGCTTCATCCGCGGCATGGTCGCCTGGGTCGGCTTCCGCCAGGTGCCGTTCGTCTATGATCGGCATGAGCGGCACGCGGGCGAGACCAAATACCCGCTGGCCAAGATGATCCGCTTTGCGCTCGACGCGGTGACCGGCTTCTCCACCGCACCGCTGCGCTTCGCGAGCCATGCAGGGCTTGCGCTCACCGGTATGTCGGCGCTGCTGTTCCTCTACATCGTCATCGGCTGGCTGCTGGGGAATGCGGTACAGGGCTGGACCTCGACGATGCTGGTCGTCGTCTTCCTCGGCGCGGTGCAGATGTTCGTACTCGGCATGATCGGCGAATATCTGGGCCGGCTTTATGTCGAATCGAAGCGACGCCCGCTCTATCTGGTCGCGGACGTCGCGGGTCCGGTGAAGGGCCATGCCTCGCTTGGCTATCGCTTCGCCGATTCGGGCGAGGTCACAGTGTCGCCGCACGCCCCGATCCGTCACGGGCTGCCCGAACCGGAGCCCGCCGCGGCAGCCAAACCCCCGCGCCGCAAGGCCGACGAACCGCCGACGCTGCTTTGAAGCGCACCCTCGCTCTTTTAGCGCTCGCAATCGCGAGCCCGCTTGCCGCGCAGCATGCGACGCCGCTCCAGAGTCGTGTCGAGGCCGAGCTTGCCAAGGCTGCGCCGGGCACACGGTACGGGCTGGTGGTGACCGACGCGCAGGGTCGCGAGATCGTCGCGGTCAATCCCGATCAGCGCTTCATCCCCGCGTCGAACACCAAGATCGTGACGACGGCGGCAGCGCTGTCGACCCTGACCGGTTTAGACCGGCCCGACGTCGCAGCCGGCGCCAGCGTGCGGATCGAGGGACGCGACGTCGTTCTGACCGGGCATGGTGACGCGCGGCTCTCCAGCGCGGCCGACTGCGCCACCAACTGCCTGTCGCAGCTGGCCGATGCGATCGCGGCGAAGTCGAAGCGGGTGCGCAACATCACCGGCGACGCGACCCTGTTCCCCGACGAGCGCTGGAGCGCGGGGATGAGCTGGAACAACATCCCCAGCCCCTATGGCACCGCGCTGACCGCGCTCACGCTCGACGACAATGAGCTGATCGCAACCGCGACCCCCGGAAAGGCCGGCACGGCTCCCGGCGTCGCGCATCTCGGCTACCTGACGATCGACAACCGCGCCGTCACCGTGGCGGCAGGCGGCAAGACCGACCTCGATGTTGACCGGCTGCCCTTCAGCCGCACGATCCGCCTGACCGGCACCATCGCCGCCGACGCCAAGCCGCAACGGATCCGCATGGGGATCGACGATCCCGCCCACTACGCCGCCTGGCGCCTCGCCACGCTGCTGCGCGAGCGCGGGGTCCGGGTGACGGGCGAACTGCAATCGCGCTACCGCACACCGGAGCTGTCCGACGATCCTGCCCAGCGCCTCGCACCGATGCCGCCACGCGCGACGTCCCCCGCCCCGCTCGCCGCGCTGACGCCGCCGCCGCTGTGGGAAGACCTGCGCACGATCAACAAGGACAGCCAGAACCTCCACACCGAGCTGCTGCTGCGCCGGGTCGGGCTGGCGAGAGGTACTGGATCGGTCGCCGATGGGCTGGCCGAGGTCGAGGTGATGTTCACGGCAGCAGGCGTACCGCGCACGTCATGGGACTTTGCCGACGGGTCGGGCATGTCGACCTATAACCGCATCGCACCGCGCGGGATGGTCAAGCTACTGCACTGGATCAGCGCGCAGCGCTGGGGCGCGGCATGGCGCGAGACGCTGCCGATCGGCGGCGTCGACGGTACGCTTGGCCGCCGGTTCAAAGGCACGATCCTCGAAGGAAAGATCTTCGCCAAGACCGGCACGATCAACGCCACCAACGCGCTGGCGGGCTATCTGACGACGAAGAGCGGCAAGACGCTGACCTTCGCCGCCTATGCCAACGACGTGCCGTCGGGCACTGCGGCAACGCCGGCGATGGACGCCGCGCTGGTGGCGATCGCCGAGGCGAACTGAGTCCTGAACGCATCCACGGGAACGACCGGAATTGGGTGGATTCCGAAAATTGCCGACCGACAACAGATCGCCACGAAGTTGACGAAGTTACGCGGAACGCGATTCATCCTGTCAGCTTTGTCGCCGTTGTCCGGCGGAGGTTCCGGGGACCATTGAGCCGAACGGATCGACGTAATCAAAGAGCGGCCGCCACGCGGCCCGCCGATGCAAGCAAACCAATTCCAACATTGCAAGCACGGCGGCTATTGGGTGGTTATCTACCGTTCGACGAGATACGAACATCATATGGAAACGGGATCATTTGTCCTTCGGCCAGTTGAGTCCTTGACCGCAAGCGACTTCGAAGAAAGCCCGTTATGGGCGGGGTACTACGAGCCTGACGATATCGACGAGATCGTCCGCTGGGGAGTTCCTGAGGCCGTAGTTCGAGCCGCCCTCAATAGCGTGAGCTGGGAGGACGATCACTACTTCCCCCTGCCAATTGCCGCTGCCCAAACTGAGTGGATGCGCGGAAAGCTATACGCCGTAACGGCGGCCTTACCGGATGGTACTGAACTGATTGGCTATGTCGGTGAACATCAGGATTATCTAGTCGTCTTTGTCAGCGGCAGGGCGCGAGTTTTGAGCGCCCCCCTTCCCGACCTTCGCGACGCAATGCCTCTTCCTATTCGCGTCACCAATCGGGTCACCGGAGAGCGTTGGAACTTTCCAGTCATTTGAGGTCTAAATGGGATCACTGCCCCACTGGCTGCTCCAGCGGGGCAGTGGACTAGCCCTTGGGCTGGGCGAGCACGATCAGCGAGAGGCCGGGGGGCAGCGGCACGCGGCCGACCAGATGGCGTTCAAGCCCGAAGATCTTCTCAAAGATCGCGTTGAGCGGCCTGGCAGGCGGTGAATCGTCGCTGTCGTCCTTGCCGGTGAGCTTGCCCGCGAGCCGCGCCGCGACCGCCGCGGGGAAGAGCAGCGAGTTGAAATAACCGAGCTTGCGCCACTTCAGACCCGCACGTTCCAGCACTGCGGCCAGCGTGGCCTTGGAATAGCGGCGCTTGTGGTGGTTCACGACATCGTGTGCGCTCCACATCCACTGGTGTGCGGGCACGGTGATCAGGATCGTGCCACCAGGCTTGAGGCGCTTCGCCATCGCTTCGAGCGCGGCGACATCGTCCTCGACATGCTCTACCACGTCGAGCACGGCGATCATGTCATATAGGCCATCGGCGACGCCCGACAGTTCGGGAAGCGGCGAACGCCCCACTTCCTTGCCGAGGCGCTTGCTGGCAATCTCGCGCGCAGCAGGATCGATCTCGATCGCGTCGACGTCGCCGAACGCGCCGAGCATGGGCAGGTTGTGCCCGGTGCCACAGCCGATCTCGAGGATGCGCGCGCCCTTGGGCAGGCTCACTTCACGCGCAATGAAGTCGGCGAGGATGTCGCGGCGCGCCACATACCACCAATGGGTGGAATCATGCTCGGCCATGCGGTCGTAGACGATACGGTCCATAGTCTAACCAAATACCCATTGGCGATTGAAGGCGAAAGTCGCCAGCGGCGTGATCGTGACGATCGGGATCAGCGGCACCCAGTCAGGATAGTGCAGCAGATCGGCCAATAGCCAGGTGAACAGCGCGTTGAGCAGCAGCCCGAAGAGCTGCACGATCAGGAATTTGAGGTGTTGGCGCCCGCTGTTGTCGCGGCTGCCATGTCCCTTGAAGCTCCACGCGCTGTGCATGAAGAAACCGCACGTAACCGCGACGACGAAGGCGAAGGGCACTGCCGCAACGGCGAGATTGGGGAACACCCACCACGCCAACGGCAGATAGACAGCGGAGTAGATCAGGGTCGAGATGACGCCGGCGATGCCGAAGCGTATGATCTGACCCAGCACCCCGTTGCGCTGCAATTCGCCGATACGATGAATGATTGCGGTCACGCCTGCCTTGCCGTCGCGGATTTCCAAAGCTCTATCCGTTCGGCCTGAGCTTGTCGAAGCCCTGTCTTGCTTCTTTTTACCGGAAAGAAGAAGGACAGCCCATCCCCCGGATCAAGTCCGGGGTCAGGGCGAACGGCGGGGCCATTAGAGCGGCCCGGCTCCAAGGGGAAGCAGTTTTGGAATCGAAGCGACTTTCGGGCTTTGACCTCGAGCGGGAATTGTCGGTCCACTGGCTGCGCTGGACGCTGCTGGCCTGGGCAGGAATCGCCGCATGGTTCCTGTGGGACCGCTGGGGGCTGATCAACGCGCTGGGGCTTGGCGATACCGACGACAATATGCGGCTGATGCAGGTGCGTGCGCTGCTCGACGGACAGGGCTGGTACGATCTGCGCCAGTATCGCCTGAGCCCGCCCGGGGGCCTCGACATCCACTGGTCGCGGCTCGTGGACCTGCCGATCGCGGCGCTGATCCTGATCTTCAAGCCCTTCGTCGGTGTGGCTATGGCCGAGAAGCTGGCGTGCGGCATCGCCCCGCTCCTCCCACTCACGCTGACGATGGCGGCACTGGGCGTGACGGTGCGCCGCCTGATCGCGCCGGTCGCCTGGCCGATCGCGGTGATTATCCTGCTCGGCTGCGGCTCGACGATGCTGATGTTCATGCCGCTGCGCATCGATCATCATGGCTGGCAGCTCGCCTGCCTTGCGGTGACGCTTGCCGGAATCACCGATCCCAGGGGCGCGCGCGGCGGGTTCGTGGTCGGCCTTTCGAGCGCAGCGTCGCTCACGATCGGACTTGAGCTGCTGCCCTATTGTGCGATCGCAGGCGCGATCGTGACGCTGCGCTGGGTATGGGACGGCGGCGAAGTGCGGCGGATGCAGGCCTATGCGCTGAGCCTCGCCGGCGGGAGCACATTGGGGTTTGCGGTCTTCGCGTCCAACGCCAACCACGCGATGCGCTGCGACGCGCTGACCCCGGTCTGGCTCTCCGTCACCATCGCGGCGGGCGTGCTGCTGTTCGCGATCAGCCTGCTCAACCCCGCGAACCGCGCGGCGCGGCTGGGCCTTGCCGCAGTAGCGGGCGCGGCAATCGCGGGCGGCTTTGCCGGGATGTTCCCGCAATGCCTGTCGCGGCCCGAGGGCGTGTCGGACGAGCTTTACGAGATCTGGCTGAGCAATGTGCGCGAGGCGCGGCCGATCTATCGCCACAGCTTCGCAATGGGCTTCCCCGTCGCGGTGCTCCCCGTGATCGGCATCATCGGCGCAGCGGTGGCCGCATGGCGTGCCCGCGCATCGGCGGTGCAGCTGACCAGCTGGATTGCGATCGGGCTGTTCACCGCCTTTGCCGGGGCGATGCTGCTGTGGCAGATCCGCGCAGGACCGGCGGCGCAGCTGCTCGCCATTCCCGGCGCGACCGCTTTGGTGTGGCTGGTCGTGCCGTGGTTCCTCAACCAGCGCTTCATGGCGGTGCGCGTGCTGGGCGCGGTCGCTGCCTTCCTGTTGCTGTCGGGACTCTTCGCGGGCTTCGTCGTCAAATATGTGAAGGTCGACAAGCCGCAAAAGGCGCGCAGCGTCGTCGCCCAGTCCAACGCGCGTTGCGCGAGCGCGTCGGGGATGTCGCTGCTCGACCGGTCGCTGCCGCCCTCGACGCTGTTCACCCATGTCGATCTGGGGCCGCGGCTGATCGTAATGACGCATCATAACGGCATTGCCGGGCCGTATCACCGCAACGAGCGGGCGATCCTCGACGTGCACCACGCCTTTACAGGCAGCCCCGAGGCGTTCCGGCCGATCGCGAAACGCTATGGCGCACAGTATCTGCTGCTCTGCCCCAATATGGCGGAGACGACGATCTATCGCAGCCGCGCGCCGAACGGCTTCTATGGCCAGCTCGCTAAGGGCAAGGTGCCGGACTGGCTGGTCCCGGTGCGGCTGCCGGCAAAGGCCCCGTACCGGCTGTGGAAGATCCGTTACGACCGCTGAGCGCATGACAAAACTTACGGAAACACACTGATTTCCGGCCGAAGCGACCGGAACGCGACGGGTTAGCGACTGCCGCGCGCCGGTGACGCGACAGGTGCGCGACGACGACGCGACACCGACGCGACACATGCGCGCCACGAACGCGACACGGATCGACGGGTTCGCGACACGCACGCGACGCAGACGCGCCGACCGCGCGCCGTCGACGCGACGATGGTCATGAAACGCCGAAGAGAATTGGCCGCCCATCGATCACGATAGAGCAGCCGAATTCCAACATTTCCAGAGCGCTTCGCCCCGTTACAGCCCGAAGCTACGCTTCACCCCGTCGATCACGAACTGGATCGCCAGCGCCGAGAGCAGCACGCCGAGCAGGCGGGTGATGACCGATTCGATCTTCGCGCCGAGCAGTCGCATCAGCGGGCCGGCCGCAAGGAGGGCGATCAGCGTCAGGATCAGCACCAGCCCGAGCGCGGCGAACACCACCGCGGTCTCGCCCGGCCCCTCGCTGCGCGAAACGAGCAGCATGACGGTCGCGATCGAGCCGGGACCGGCGATCATCGGCATGCCCATCGGGAAGACCGAGACGTCCTCGACCTCAGGCGTGTCCATGATCTTGTTGGCGCGGTCTTCGCGGCGTTCCTGACGCTTCTCGAACACCATTTCGAGTGCGATCAGGAACAGCATGATCCCGCCCGCGATGCGGAAGGCGTTGAGGCTGATGCCGAGCGTCCTGAGCAGCGCCTCTCCCACCAGCGCGAACACCAGCAGGATCGCGCTGGCGATGACGATCGCGCGGATCGCCATGCTGCGCTGCTGCGCGTGGGTCGCGCCCTTCGTCAGCCCGGCATAGATCGGCGCGCAGCCCGGCGGGTCGATCACCACGAACAGGGTGGCGAAGGCGGAGAGGAACAGCTCGATCATGCGCGCTCTGCCAGCTTGCGCTCCCAGGTGAGAGCGTCGGTAACGATGCGGTCGAGATCGTCATGCTTCGGGCGCCAGGGCAGCGCGTCGAGGATCGCGCGATTGTCCGAGATCAGCTCGTCCGGATCGCCCGCGCGACGGCCTTCGAGATGTCGCTCGATCTTGACGTTCGTCACGCGATCGACCGCGTCGAGCACTTCGAGCACCGAATAGCCGCGGCCATAGCCGGCGTTGAGGAAATGGCTTTGCGTCGGCTGCGCGACCAGCAGGTCAAGCGCGTCGACATGCGCGGCGGCGAGATCGCTGACATGGATATAGTCGCGCACCCCGGTGCCATCGCGGGTCGCGAAGTCGGTGCCGAAGACCGAGACGCCGTTTCGCTTACCCGTCGCTGCTTCGACCGCGACCTTGATCAGGTGGGTCGCGCCAGCGGTGCTCTGGCCCGAGCGGCCCTGCGGATCGGCGCCGGCGACGTTGAAATAGCGCAGGGCCGCGAAGTTCAGCGGATGCGCCGCGGCGACGTCGCGCAGCATATGCTCGGTCATCAGCTTCGACATGCCATAGGGGTTGATCGGCAGCTGCGGCGAATCCTCACGCACCGGCACGACCTCGGGGATGCCATAGGTCGCGGCGGTGGAGGAGAAGATGAAGTGCTTCACCCCTTCGCTCACCGCGCTCTCGATCAGGCTGCGGCTGGCGGCGGTGTTGTTGCGGTAATATTTGAGCGGGTCGCTGACCGATTCCGGCACCACCACCGATCCGGCGAAGTGCATGATCGCGGTGACGCCATGCGCGCGAATCGCGGCCCGGACCTTGTCGTCGTCAGCGACATTGGCAACCACCAGCGTGGCGCGCGGATCGACTGCCCAGTCGAAGCCGGTGACGAGATTGTCGAGCACCACCACGTGCCAGCCCGCATCGAGCAGCGCCAGCACCGCATGGCTGCCGATATAGCCCGCCCCGCCCGTCACCATTACCGTACCTTCGCGCATCGTCACCCGTCCCGTTGTTCGCACGCGGCCTGAACCCTATCTTCATTTGGTAAGCAAGGAGTTCGATGATGACCACCGAAACCGCAATTCTGGCGGGCGGCTGCTTCTGGTGCGTGGAAGCCGTGTTCAAGGACCTGATCGGCGTCGAGTCGGTCGAAAGCGGCTATATCGGCGGGCACGTCCCCGAACCGACCTACAAGGCGGTGTGCGGCGGCGATACCGGCCATGCCGAGGCGCTGAAGGTCGTGTTCGACCCGGCGCAGATCCATTATGGCGACCTGCTCGACATCTTCTTCGCGACGCACGACCCGACCCAGCTCAACCGGCAGGGCGGCGACGTGGGCACGCAATATCGCTCGGCAATATTTCCCCAGTCGCCCGAACAGGAAGAAGCGGCGAAGGCGGGCATCGCGCGCAATGCCAGCGAATGGCCTGCGCCGATCGTCACCACGATCGAGGCCAACGACATTTGGTGGCCCGCGGAAGGCTATCATCAGGATTATTGGGAAGGCGAAGGGCAGCGGAACCCCTATTGCCTCGCGGTGATCCCGCCCAAGCTCAACAAGCTGCGCAAGAGCTTCGCCAACCGCATCAAGGAAGGTGCGCAGGCCTGAGATCGTCCGTCACCCCGGTACGACCGGGGTGACGGAATACAGGATCAGGGCAGAGGCTCACCCTCGACCGGGGGCCGCTTCGATGCTTCGGCGCCAAGCGCCTTGTAGAAGATCCCGCCGAGCACCCCGCCGACGATCGGCGCCGCCCAGAACAGCCACAGCTGGTGGATCGCCCAACCGCCGACGATCAGCGCGGGGCCGGTGCTGCGCGCCGGGTTGACCGAGGTGTTGGTGACGGGGATCGAGATGAGATGGATCAGCGTCAGCGCGAGACCGATCGCGATCGGCGCGAAGCCTGCAGGCGCACGGCTGTCGGTCGATCCCATGATGATGATGACGAACATGAAGGTCAGCACGACCTCAATCGCCAGCGCCGACTGGAAGTTGAACTTGCCCGGCGAATGCTCGCCAAAGCCGTTCGCCGCGAGCCCGCCCGCAAGGTCGTATCCGCCCGGCGCACCGTTCGCGATGCAATAGAGCAACCATGCTGCGATCACCGCGCCGATCACCTGCGCGATCACATAGAGCGGGATGTCCTTCCCCGCGAAGCGCCCGCCCGCCCACAGGCCGAAGGTCACCGCCGGGTTGAGATGGCAGCCCGAAACATGTCCGATCGTATAGGCCATCGTCAGCACGGTCAGGCCGAATGCCAGGCTGACGCCGAGCAATCCGATTCCTACGTCCGGAAACGCCGCCGCGAGTACCGCGCTGCCGCAGCCCCCAAAGACCAGCCAGAATGTGCCGATCAGTTCGGCCAGGCCCCGTTGCACATTGGTCATCATGCCTCTCCCACTCTCGTGTTCGAACACGCCATTACGCGGCAAGCGGGAGACTATGCTTAGTTACGCAGGTGTAAAGGGTTGGATGAGATTCGGCTTCGCCGAACCGGCACCAGCCCGCTCCCTCACCCGGCCACCCATAGGATGCTGGCGCTGGGTGGCCGGGTGGGGGAACGGGCTGGTGCGGAACACTAACGGTGCGCGGCGCGGCGCAGGCGGTCGTTGATCGCGATGCCGATGCCTTCGTCGGGAATGGGCGCGACGGCAATGGCAGCGCAATCCGAGTCATCGGCGCGGTGCAGCGCGTCGAACAGGTTCGCCGCCGCCTCGATCAGGTCGCCGGCGGCGGACAGTGTGTCGTTGCCCGCGACCGCGCCGAAGCCGATCAGCCATTCGTCGGCGCAGCGCTCGGTCGCGTCGAGCCGCACGGGCTTGGCCGGGGCATAGTGGCTGGCGAGCTGGCCCGGCGCCTCGATCGCTTCGCTTCCACCGGAAAGCCAGCGACCGATTTCGCGCTCGATCGCCTCGGCGGAAATCGGGCCGGGGCGCAGCAGGCGCGGATTGCCGCCGAGCGCGACGATGGTCGATTCGATGCCACCACTGGTCGGCCCGTCATCGACGATCAGCGCGATCCGGCCGTGCAGGCTGGTGACGACATGCGCGGCGCGCGTCGGGCTGATCGTCCCGCTGGCATTGGCTGAGGGCGCAGCGAGCGGCTTGCCCGAGGCAGCGAGCAGCGCCTGCATCGCGCGATGCTGGGGTACGCGGATCGCAACGGTGTCGAGACCCGCGGTGACCAGCCCGGCAATCTCCGCATCGGGCCGCAGCGGCAGCACCAGCGTGAGCGGACCGGGCCAGAAGGCATCGGCGAGCGCGCGGGCGTCACGGTCGAACTGTGCGATCCGCTCGGCCGCCTGCCGGTCTGCGACATGGACGATCAGGGGATTGAACGAGGGGCGGCCCTTGGCGGCGTAGATCCCCGCCACCGCATCGCGATTCGTCGCGTCGGCGGCGAGTCCGTAGACCGTCTCGGTAGGCACTGCGACACATCCGCCGGCCGCGATCAGCGCCGCGGCCTCAGCAATCGCCGCCTCGCCGTAAGGTAAGGTGCGGGTGATCTGCGGAGGATTTGGAGCGCTCATTCTCTCTGGCTATAGCGAGGGAAAAATGACGGCAAGAGAGGACCGATGAGCTTCACCCCCGCCACCACCGAACAGCGCTTTGTGCTGGAGCATATTGCCGGCATTTCGGAGCTGTCCGAAGCCGCCACTCCCGACCTTGTCGACGCCGTGCTGGAGGGCGCGGGCGCCTTTGCCGCGGGCGAATGGGCGCCGCTCGACCGCGCGGGCGACACCGTCGGCGCGAAGTGGACGCCCGAGGGGGTGAAGATGCCCGCCGGCTATCCCGAGGCGTACAAGGCCTATGTCGAGGGTGGCTGGGGCACGATCGGGTCGCCCGAAGCCTATGGCGGACAGGGGCTGCCGATCAGCCTTGCCACTGCGGTGATCGAAACGCTGGGGACCGCCAATATCGGCTTTGCGCTGGCGCCGATGCTGACCGTCGGCGCGATCGAATCGCTGGTGCATCACGGCACCGCCGCGCAGCAGGACGCCTATCTGCCCAAACTCGCCACCGGCGAATGGACCGGCACCATGAACCTGACCGAGCCGCAGGCCGGGTCGGATGTCGGCGCGCTGCGCGCCACCGCCACGCCGCGCGGCGACGGGACGTTTTCGATCAAGGGCACGAAGATCTTCATCAGCTTCGGCGACCATGACATGGCGGACAATATCGTCCACCTCGTCCTCGCCCGCACGCCCGGCGCGCCCGCCGGGACCAAAGGCATTTCGCTGTTCCTGGTTCCCAAATACCGGCTGAACGCGGACGGCACCCCCGGCGAGTTCAACGATGTCCGCGTCGTTTCGATCGAGCACAAGATGGGCATCCACGCCTCGCCCACCTGCGTCCTGTCGTTCGGGGACAATGGCGATTGCGCCGGCGAACTGATCGGCAACGAGATGGGCGGCATCGTCGCGATGTTCACGATGATGAACAATGCGCGGCTCAACGTCGGGCTGCAGGGCGTGGAAGTCGCCGAACGTGCGACCCAGCGCGCGGTCGCCTATGCCCGCGAGCGCATCCAGTCCGCCCGTGCGGGAGCACCGAGCCGCGAGCCGGTGGCGATTATCGAGCATCCCGACGTTCGTCGCATGCTGCTGCGCATGAAGGCGCAGACGATGGCGGCGCGCGCGCTGGTCTACCTCGCATTCGGCCAGCTCGACCGTGCGAATGCGGGCGACGCGGCCGCCAAGGCGCGGCTCGAGCTACTCACCCCGCTCGCCAAGGCGCACGGTACCGACCTTGGCAATGAGGTCGCGAGCCTCGGCATCCAGGTGCATGGCGGCATGGGCTATATCGAGGAGACGGGCGCCGCCCAGCATTTCCGCGACGCGCGCATCTTCCCGATCTACGAAGGCACCAACGGGATCCAGGCCGCCGATCTGGTCGGACGCAAGCTCAGCATGGACAATGGCGGCACGCTGTTCGCGCTGACGGCACAGATGCGCGCTGAGGCGCAGGATGCGGGGCTGATCGCGCTGATCGAAGCGTGCGACGACGTCGGCCGCCATATGCTGGCGAGCGAGATCGACGACCGGCTCGCGGGTAGCTACCCCTTCCTGACGATGCTGTCGGTCGCGGTATGCGGCTGGCTGATGGAGAAGCAGGGTCGGATCGCGGCGGGCGCGGAGAGCGATCCGGCGTTTCTCGCGATGAAGCAGGCTGCGGCGCGCTTCCATGTCGAGCAGATCGTGCCCGAGGCGATGGGGCTGAAGGCCGCGGCCATGGCGAAGGCCGATGTGCTGTACGCGGTCGATGCGGAGACGTTCGCTGCCTAGCCCTTCGTTCGAGATCGGCGCGCCGCCGTTCAACCGGCTTAAGCGCTGGTTCGAGAAGGAGGGCATACCGGTTGTCCCGGCGCGGGAGGATCAGCTTTCCGGGCTTGAGGCGCGATGCGGGGTGACACTGCCAGAAACATGCTGGTCGACGGCGACCGCTTTGTCGAATTCATCGACAAGTATCTGACCGACAACGGCTCGGTCTGCTGACCGTCAGGCGCCCCTTACCGGCCCGATCAGCCGCCGTGTGAGGGGCAGAGATCGGTACGCCTGACCTCCTTGCCGCCCACATACCAGATCCGCGTATTCTGGCCCGGGGGTTTGTAGCAGATCTCCGCCCTCGTACCGTCTGGCGCCAGCAACACCGTCCATTCATGCGGACCGCAAAAATTCTCCTGACACCCCCCGGAAACAAGCCGGCCGTCGTGTAATGTGATCGGGCTGCGCGGCCCGGCCTTGTCGAGGATCCATCGACGGATCTTCGCATCAGGAACCGCACCTTCGACCGCAGCGCGCACCAATGGATGCGCAAGGAAGCTGACGCCCGCCACCTTGTCGAACGGATATTTGCCCACATAGACCGACAGCGGTCCATCCACAGCTTCTATGCCGCTACCGGCGGAATCGTTGCCCGCAGGCAACGGCGCGGCGAAATTCGCGGCGACATCATTCCCCGGCGGCGACGGCGTTTCGGCGGCGCAGGACGCCAGCACCACAGCGGCGAGAATGGAGATCGGGATTCGCACGGCCAAACTCCGACGACAGTGATCGGATGCTACGCCCGCATCACCGCGGGCACAATCGGCCGCTTCAGGCGATTTCGCGGTCGAGCAGCTCGTGCGCGTTGAGGCCGAGCAGTGCGATATGCTCGCGCACCTTGGGCCAATAGCCGTTGAGGAAGCGGTCGCGCTCGGCGATCTTCAGCCGCTCGACTGCGCCGGGCAGCACGAACATCCCGACGCCACGGCGCACCTCGACATAGCCGTCGTCCTGAAAGCTCTGATAGGCCTTGGCGACGGTCAGCGGGTTGGCGCCATGTTCGGCGGCAAGCGCACGCACCGACGGCAACTGGTCCCCTGCCCGGTATTCGCCACGCAGGATCGCGGTCGCGATGCTGGCACGCAGCTTCAGATAAACCGGGCTGTCTTCATGCTCGAGCGCTGTCATGCTGACTTAATACAGCAATGGTGCTGAAAGTTCCACTCCTAAGACGGTTTCACCCGATACCGCTTCAGGCCCGGTTATCCGCGGCCCCGGCCCAGACCGAGACGGTTTCCGCCATATCGGGCCGCGGCCGCTCCTCCAGCATTTTGCCAGGCGTGCCGATGAAGACGAATCCTGCGATTCGCTCGGGCGCGGCACCGAACAGGTCGCGCACCCGGTCGCTGAATGCCGACCAGCCGGTGAGCCAGCACCCGGCATAGCCGCTCGCGTGGACGGCGTGGAGCAGGTTCATCGTCACCGCTCCCACCGACAATTCCTGTTCCCAAAGCGGGATATGGCTGCCGACTCTGGGCGAGGCGAGCACGACGACCAATGTCGGCGCCTGACGCGCGAACTGGTCCATCGCCTCGATCTCAAGCCGTCCGGCATCGGGTTTCTCGGCGCGATAGGCAGCGACGATCCCCGCCGCGAGCGCATCGCGCGCATCCTGCGGGACCACGACGAAGCGCCAGGGCGCCAGCTTGCCGTGATCCGGCGTACGCGCGGCGATCTCAAGAATCTGTGCCAGCTCCACCTCTTCGGGGCCTGGCGCGATCATGTCGCGCGCCTTGCCGGAGCGGCGGGTGGCAAGCAGCGAGAGCGGGGTGGTGCTGTCATTGAACATAGCCGCGCATTTAGGAATGCGCGACGCGTCGGGCAAATGCCGATTGCACCCGGACCCGGCGCGGAGCGCGCCATGCTTTACACCCGGACCATTCCGTTTAATTTGTAACCATAAACCCGGGCTCGGGAGGCCCGGATCACAGACAAGGGCAACACTCTGAATGGTAGATACCCCAACCGCCGATAATCGGTCAGAACCGGATATCTCGCACGTCAATCCGGCGGCCGAGAAAACCTGGTTCGGGCACCCCCGGCAGCTCGCACGCCTGTTCACCACCGAGATGTGGGAACGGTTCGGCTTCTACGGCATGCGCGCGCTGCTGACGCTGTACCTGACCCAGCATTTCATGTTCGGCGATCGGCAGGCGACGGGCCTCTATGGCGGGTTCACGGCGCTGGTCTATCTCACCCCGCTGATCGGCGGTTATCTCGCGGATCAGTTCCTCGGCTCGAAACGCGCGGTGAAGTTCGGCGCGATCATCATGTCGCTGGGCTATCTGACCCTGTGCTTCGGCGGCGAAACCGCCAAGCCCCATGCGACGATCGACGGCCAGCGCTATACGGTGGCAATCGAGCAGGTGCAGGGCAAGGAAACGCGCTACGTCATCGATGGCGAGCGCAAGCTTGAGATCAAGGGCAAAGACGACGGCTCGGTCGATCTGATCGAGAATGGCGCCACGGTGCGCGAGGTCGCCAAGGGCGGCTTCGAATCCGGCGCGGACCGCAGCCCGTTCCACGTGCTGATCCTGCTGGTCGCGCTGTCGATGGTCTCGGTCGGCAATGGCTTCTTCAAGCCGAACATCTCGACCATGGTCGGCGAGCTCTATGAGGCCGGCGACCGACGACGCGATACCGGCTTCACGATCTTCTACATGGGCATCAACCTCGGCTCGCTGATGTCGCAGATCCTGTGCCCATTCCTCGCGGTCGCGTTCGACTGGTGGGTCGGCTTCCTGCTCGCCGCGATCGGCATGATGATCTCGTGGTCGCTGATCCAGTTCGATGGCGGGCGGCTCAAGGGTTATGGCGAACCGCCGGCGAAGCCCGGAGTCGAGCGCCAGCAATGGTGGATCTACGCCGGCGCGCTGTGCGTCATTCCGCTCTTCTACCTGCTCTACGCCAATTTGATGAACGCCACCTCGGTGCCGCCGGAGGCGGGCCTTATCGGCTACGTCACCTCGCTGCCGCTGATGGGCAAGCTGCTGTTCGGGTCGTTCCTGCTCGGCGTGCCCGCCATCCTGATCTGGTCGTTCGTCTCCGGCACCAAGCAGGAATTCCAGATGATGCTGGCCGCGATGGTGCTGATCGTCTTCAACGTCGTCTTCTGGACGCTGTTCGAACAGGCGGGCTCGTCGCTTACGCTGTTCGCCGATCGCAACACCAATTTGTCGGTGTTCGGACTCTTCAGCATCTCAGCGGGTCAGACCCAGTTCTTCAACGCGGCGTTCATCGTGCTGCTCGCACCGATCATGTCGGTGCTGTGGACCACATTGGCGAAGAGCGGGCTGGAACCAACCATCCCGGTCAAGTTCGGTATCGCGATGATCGGTGTTGCGCTGGGCTTCCTGCTGCTGGTCTGGGGTACCAAATTCGCCGGACCGGACTTCAAGGTCGCACTGTGGTGGCTGGCCGGTCTCTACTTCATCCACAGCTTCGCCGAGCTCTGCATCTCGCCGGTCGGCCTCAGCATGATCACCAAATTGTCGATCGCGCGCATCGTCGGGTTGATGATGGGCGTGTGGTTCCTGTCGATCTCGGTCGCGCAATTTGTCGCCGGCATCGTCGCGCAGTTCGCCAGCGTCGAGACGGTGGGCGGTCAGGTGACCAACCTCAAGGTCAGCCTCGACACCTATGCCGCGGTATTCACGACGATCTCCTATTGGGCGATCGGCCTCGGCGTGCTGCTGCTGCTGCTGAGCTGGCCGCTCAAGAAGTGGATGCACGGCGTCAAGTGACGACGGGCCGGGGCTTCGGCCCCGGCATCCTGTCCAAGACAATCGCAACGAAATAGGGCGCGGGGATCATCTCCCCGCGCCCTATTTCATGCTCTCAGCCGCTCGTGCGCCTAGCCGAGCGCGTCTTCGTAGACACGGCGCATGTCGGCGCCGAATGCAATCAATGTCACGTCGAGGTCGGGGTTCGCGGCGATCGCTGCGCGGCTTTCGCGCACCGCGATCGTTGCGGCCTGATCGACCGGATAGCGATAGACGCCGCAGCTGATCGCCGGAAACGCGATACTGCGGATCTGGTTGGCGCGTGCGATCTCGAAACAGCGGCGGTAGCAGCTGGCGAGGAGATCGGGCTCGCCCTTCTCCCCGCCCTGCCAGACCGGGCCGACGGTATGGATGATATGCCGCGCCGGAAGATTATATCCCCCGGTCAGCCTGGCATCGCCCGTTTTGCAGCCACCGAGCGCGCGGAGCTTGCGACACTCCTCCAGAAGCCCCGGCCCGGCCGCGCGATGGATCGCGCCATCGACCCCGCCCCCGCCCAGCAAGGAGCTGTTGGCGGCGTTGACGATGGCATCGACCGCGAGACGGGTGATGTCCCCCTCGGCGATGCGAAGGCTCATCCCACGCGGTTGGCGACGAGGTCGTCGACGACGGAGGGGTCGGCGAGGGTGGAGGTATCGCCGAGGGATGAGACGTC